>NZ_POWM01000004.1:0-586636 GCF_002928365.1 Pantoea sp. ICBG 985 | reverse complement strand
ATTTGCCTGGCGGCAACAGCGCGGTGGTCCCACCTGACCCCATGCCGAACTCAGAAGTGAAACGCCGTAGCGCCGATGGTAGTGTGGGGCCTCCCCATGCGAGAGTAGGGAACTGCCAGGCATCAAATTTAGTGTGCTGATATGGCTCAGTTGGTAGAGCGCACCCTTGGTAAGGGTGAGGTCCCCAGTTCGACTCTGGGTATCAGCACCAGTTATGGCATGAGTTCGGTTTAAAAGAATTTGCCTGGCGGCAACAGCGCGGTGGTCCCACCTGACCCCATGCCGAACTCAGAAGTGAAACGCCGTAGCGCCGATGGTAGTGTGGGGTCTCCCCATGCGAGAGTAGGGAACTGCCAGGCATCAAACACGAAAGCCCTGAACATCTGTTCAGGGCTTTTTTGTTTTCCGCGATGACCTTTATCTCAATAAAAACGCTCAATAAAATCCACAGACATAAAAAAGCCCCTGCCAGGCTGGCAAGGGCTGAATAATGCGGCTAATCGTGTTCGCTTAGTGGATAACCTGCGACAGAAACGCCCGGGTCCGCTCGGATTTCGGATTCGCAAAGAACTCTTCCGGCGGCGCCATCTCCACGATTTCACCGCGATCCATAAAGATCACCCGATCGGCAACCGTGCGCGCAAAGCCCATCTCATGCGTCACACACAGCATCGTCATCCCGTCTTCCGCCAGACCGATCATGGTATCCAGCACCTCTTTAACCATCTCAGGATCGAGCGCGGAGGTGGGTTCATCGAATAACATAATCTTCGGCTTCATACACAGCGAACGGGCGATGGCCACGCGCTGCTGCTGACCGCCAGAGAGCTGCCCGGGAAACTTATGAGCATGCTCAGCAATGCGCACGCGCTGCAGATAGTGCATCGCCAGTTCTTCGGCCTCTTTCTTTGGCATCTTGCGTACCCACATCGGTGCCAGCGTACAGTTCTGCAGGACGGTCAGATGCGGGAAGAGATTGAAGTGCTGAAAAACCATGCCGACTTCAGTGCGCACGCGTTCAATATTGCGTACGTCATCATTCAGGTGGATGCCGTCTACAACAATCCGTCCCTGCTGATGCTCTTCCAGATGGTTGATGCAGCGAATGGTGGTAGATTTACCGGAACCCGAAGGGCCGCACAGCACGATACGCTCGCGCGGTTTCACCTGCAGGTTGATATCTTTCAGCACATGGAATTGCCCGTACCATTTATTCACGTTTTCGAGCGTAATCATCATGGCGTTAGCCGCCGTTGTCATTGTTTGTGTCATGTAAAACCTCAGTGCGATTTACGCCCGGTGTGGAAGCGCTTTTCCAGATACTGGCTATAGCGCGACATGCTAAAACAGAAAATCCAGTAGACCAGTGCAGCGAAAACATAGCCCTCGGTCGACATACCCAGCCACGTAGGGTCGACGGTTGCCTGCTGCACGCTACTGAACAGATCGAACAGGCCGATGATGATCACCAGGCTGGTATCTTTAAACAGCGCGATGATGGTATTCACCAGACCAGGAATGGTCAGCTTGAGCGCCTGCGGTAAAATCACCAGCGCCTGGGTTTTCCAGTAGCTAAGCGCTAGCGACTCGGCTGCTTCGTACTGGCCTTTCGGCAATGCCTGCAGCCCGCCGCGCACCACTTCCGCGACATACGCCGACTGGAACAGGATCACGCCAACCAGTGCACGCACCAGTTTATCGATGGTGGTGCCCTCCGCCATAAACAGCGGCAGCATCACGGAAGACATGAACAGCACGGTGATCAGCGGTACGCCACGCCAGAACTCAATGAAAATCACCGACAGCGTGCGCACCACCGGCATTTTTGAGCGCCGGCCCAGCGCCAGCAGAATGCCGAGCGGCAGCGCCCCGGCAATGCCGACAGATGCGATAATCAGCGTCAACGTCAGGCCGCCCCACTGGCGGGTTTCCACCCGGTCCAGCCCGAAATAGCCGCCGTACAGCAGCAGCCAGACAACCACCGGATAGATCACCGCCCAGCAGGCGATATAGCGGCCACGGCGCGGCATCGATTTGATAAACATCGGCACAATCGACAGCAGACCAATCACCAGCGCCAGATTAATGCGCCAGCGCAACTCATGCGGATAGAGCCCGTACATGAACTGACCGAAGCGCGCGTGGATGAAGACCCAGCAGGCACCCGCTTTCGTACAGTCCGCACGGGTTTCGCCAATCCAGTTAGCCTGGAAGATCAACCAGTTCAGCGCCGGCGGGATAACGCTCCAGATAATCCACAGGCTGAGTAACGTGAGCAGCGTATTCAGCCAGCTGGAGAACAGGTTTTTACGCGCCCAGAGCCAGGCTTTACCCAGCGGATTGCCCGACACCGGCGGCGTTTCGTGTGTGGTCACAGACATAATGGTTCCGTTCTCTTAACGCTCAACCAGCGCAATTTTGCGGTTATAGAGGTTCATCAGCAGCGAAATGAGCAGACTGATAATCAGATAAACCGCCATGGTGATGGCAATGGTTTCAATTGCCTGGCCGGTCTGATTCAGTACGGTGCCAGCAAACAGCGACACCATATCCGGATAGCCGATAGCGGCCGCCAGCGAGGAGTTTTTTACGATGTTAAGGTACTGGCTGGTGAGCGGCGGGATAATCACGCGCATCGCCTGCGGAATGATCACCTGACGCAGTGTAACCGGGTTGGGCAGCCCGAGCGAACGTGCCGCTTCGCTCTGACCATGCGGTACTGACTGAATCCCGGCGCGAATTACCTCAGCAATAAAGGAAGAGGTGTAGATCGACAGTGCCAGCGTCAGCGCTGCCAGTTCCGGAATCATGGCAAAGCCACCGCGGAAGTTGAAACCGCGCAGCTCGGGCACATCCCAGTGCGTGGCGGCACCAAACAGCGTATGGGCGATCAGCGGCAGCAGCACAATTAAACCGGCCGCAGCGGGCCAGGTGCGGCGCAGCTGACCGGTTTTCAGCTGATGCTTGCGGTTAAAGCGGAACAGCGCGGCGCTGGCGGCGATGGCAATCGCCAGCGCGATCAGGAATGGCCAGGTGCCGGGTGCATACTCCGGCCACGGTATATACAAACCGCGGTTGCTGACAAAAGCCAGATCGAACGCGTTCAGCGCCTGACGCGGGCCCGGAAGATTGCGCAGCACGGCAAAGTACCAGAAGAAGATTTGCAGCAGCGGCGGGATATTACGGAACGTCTCGATATAAATGGTCGACAGCTTGCGCAGCAGCCAGTTATCCGACAGGCGCGCCAGACCGATGGCGAAGCCGAGGATCGAGGCGAAGACAATACAGAGCGCGGAGACCAGTAGGGTGTTGGTTAACCCGACCATAAACACGCGCGCGTAGGTATCACCTTCGCTGTAATCGATCAGATGCTGGACGATGCCGAAACCGGCGTTGCGCTCAAGAAAGCCAAAGCCGGAGGTGATACCGCGATTGGCAAGGTTGATCACCGTGTTGTGGATCAGATAACCCACCACAGCAAACACCGCCACAATCGCGACAATCTGGTAAAGCCAGGCGCGAACCGTAGGATTACCGAACGAAAAATCCCTTTTCACGGTTGGGCGTTGCGACATGTTAAAACCTCAGTGAAGAATACGCGTGGGCACCGCAGGATGCGGTGCCCGACTGGCAGGAGACAATTAACGCACTGGTGGAGCGTACTGGATGCCGCCCTGGTTCCAGAGCGCATTCTGGCCGCGTGCAATTTTCAGCGCGCTGTCTTTACCAACGTTACGATCGAACACTTCCTGATAGTTGCCAACCTGCTTGATGATGTTGTACGCCCACTTGTTGTCGAGCTTAAGGTCTTTACCGAAATCACCTTCTGCGCCCAGCAGGTGTGCCATATCTGGCGTGGTTGGTTTCGCCGCCATCTCATCAACGTTCTTCGAGCTGATGCCCATCTCTTCCGCATTCAGCATGGCGAACAGCGACCATTTCACGATGGTGAACCAGTCATCATCACCGCGACGGACGACCGGGCCCAGCGGCTCTTTCGAAATCACTTCTGGCAGTACGATAAAGTCATCCGGCTTGCCCAGCTTGATGCGCAGCGCATACAGCTGTGACTGGTCAGAAGAGAGGGTATCGCAGCGGCCGCTATCCAGCGCTTTAGCAGACTCATCAGAGCGGTCGAAGGTGACCGGCGTGTACTGCATTTTGTTAGCTTTAAAGTAGTCGGCCACGTTCAGCTCGGTATCAGTACCGGCCTGGATACACACGGTGGCACCATCCAGCTCTTTGGCGCTTTTCAGACCGGCTTTCTTGTGGGTCAGGAAGCCGATGCCGTCATAGTAGTTTACGCCGGCGAACAGGAAGCCCATGCCGCCATCACGTGATGAGGTCCAGGTGGTGTTACGCGACAGGATATCCACCTCGCCTGACTGCAGCGCAGTGAAGCGCTCTTTGGCGGTCAGCGGGGTGTATTTTACTTTGCTGGCATCGCCGAAGACCGCAGCAGCAGCGGCGCGGCACACGTCAACATCGATACCGGTGAATTTGCCGCTGGCGTCAGCGTAGGAGAACCCTGGCAGACCATCGCTGATACCGCACTGTATAAACCCTTTCTTCTTAATGGCGTCCAGCGTGGTGCCTGCGTGCGCCTGCTGGGTCACGGCGAACAGCGAGGCGGCAGCAATCAGGGTGGAAAGCATCATCTTTTTCATAAAGCATCCTGTGTGGCGAGATCGTGTGTTGTTATGTTTGCGCGCACTTTACTGTGCGCTTATTTCTTTCTGTGGCGTTTAGCCATCCACGACACTGCAAAGCTGATGCCAGGTTTGCAGAATCCTGAATTCACTGGAAAGATCTTTTAATAAACGGACGTATCCGGAAAGTTGTCGCTACTATCGCGCACCAAAAGGCAGCATGACGAGTCGCCACGATCACAAATAGTGCAAAAAGTTTCACTATATGGAAGCAGTGTGAGCTAACGCTCATGAACAGGTGTACGGCAAAGTGGAATTACCGCTGAAGCGGTTCAGGATCACAAACAAAGCGGGCTGAGGGGCGATCAGAAGGATTTTTTCTGCGCAAAAACAGGGCAGGGCAGCGGCCCTGAGAGAGATAAGCTATCACGCCGGCGATTGCAACTATCGTTACCATTTTGACGATAATCGTTTCACGCGGTGTTAACAGGCGGGAAATACAAACAAAAACGCCAGCCCAAAGGCTGGCGTTATCGCAGCAAGGAACCAGAACGCTTAGTTCATGCCGTATTTTTTCAGCTTCTTACGCAGCGTACCGCGGTTGATGCCCATCATCAGGGCAGCGCGGGTCTGGTTGCCACGGGTATACTGCATCACCATGTCCAACAGAGGCTGCTCGACTTCAGCCAGTACCAGCTCATACAGGTCACTTACATCCTGACCGTTCAGTTGAGCAAAATAGTTCTTCAGTGCCTGTTTAACCGAATCACGCAGAGGCTTTTGCGTCACCTGATCCTGTGAGTTAACGGTAGAAACGGTCAGTACGTCAGAATTTACGCGTTGTTCGAACATAGTTCTTTCAGCTCTTTATTTCGTTTACGCAAGATTTTCGAAGTATGCCTCCAACGCCTCCAGCTGTTCGCTGGCATCCTCTATGGCGTTGAATGTGCGCCGAAACTGGTCGTCAGGGGCACTTTCCTGCAAATACCAGGAAACGTGTTTTCGGGCAATACGGTATCCCTTGCGCTGACCGTAAAAGTCGTGCAGCTCCCGTATGTGTCCAATCAGCATATGCTTCACTTCAGCCAGCGGCTTCGGTGCCAGCAGCTCCCCTGTGTCCAGATAATGCTGGATTTCCCGGAAGATCCACGGTCTTCCCTGAGCAGCGCGTCCCACCATCAGAGCATCGGCTCCGGTGTAGTCGAGCACTGCCCTGGCTTTGTGCGGGTCAGTAATGTCACCATTCGCGATAATCGGAATAGCGACGCTCTGCTTAACTGTCCGAATGCTGTCGTATTCAGCTTGCCCTTCAAACAAACAGGCGCGCGTGCGGCCATGAATGGTCAGGGCCTGAATACCACAGCGTTCAGCCAATTGGGCAATCTCTACACAATTACGATTTTCTTTGTCCCAGCCGGTGCGAATCTTCAGCGTAACCGGTACATCGACTGCGTTCACCACCGCACGGAGGATTGACTCCACCAGCTGCGGATGCTGCAGCAGCGCTGAACCTGCCATCTTACGATTCACTTTTTTAGCCGGGCAGCCCATGTTGATGTCGATAACCTGTGCACCGGACGCAACATTAATGCGCGCGGCGGCAGCCATCTCATCGGGATCGCAACCCGCAATTTGCACGGCGCGAATACCGGGCTCGTCACTATGCACCATACGCAAACGCGATTTGTCACTGGCCCAGACTTCCGGGTTCGATGACAGCATCTCGGAGACAGTCATACCGGCGCCGTTGTCATAACACAGGGTGCGAAATGGCTTGTCGGAAACTCCGGCCATAGGCGCAGCGATGAGTCGATTACGTAGCTGGTGATGTCCAATGCGCATGAAAAAGAAGTGACCCTAACTGTTCGCAAGGCGGCGTATATTACGCATTTTTTCCGGAAGATGAAAGGCCAAACTTTGAACAATTCGCCGTTTAAGATCAGGGAAATGGGGCTTAGCAGCGGGGTATTGATCATTACTTGTTTAAATTCAGTACATTACAAAAATACGCTGAAATTGTGAGCAAAAGTTTTTCCAAAAATATGCGCTGAATCACAACATAAAAACCGCCACTTCCGCGAATCGGCAAGAGAAATGGCGGTGATTTGATTGAAAAGTGAACGGTTTATTTACGTTTAGTGAGTATTTCGTTACTCAACCACCAGCCGGCCATTGAGCGGCTGCACCGGGCGGCTGTTACCGTGTTCACCCAGCACCGCGCTGAAAGCCTGCAGCTGCTGTGCGGAAGCCGTTACCGGTTGCTTCATCACCAGCCAGCGCACGCCTTCACTGCACGGTGGCGTGGTGAGTGAACCGCTGAAGCGGTAGTAACGGCGATCGGCGGGCAGCAGTGGCGTAATATCGACATCCTGCTGCAGTGTAGCTGGCTGATTGACCTGCGCCGGCAGCGTATCCAGCAGCGTCGTCAGCACCGGATTTGCCGCACCGGCTTCGAACATTACCCCGATTACCGCCAGCTGCTGTTGCTCGTCACTGAATACAAAGTGGCCCTCAAGCGGATAGCGTTTACCGTCGATCAGGTTTTCGCTCGGGGTGTGGAAGTGAAACTGCTTCAGCGTGAAGGTCTCGCCGTCCAGCGTCAGCGTATCGCCCTGCTGCAGGTTGATCTGCACGGTGTGGCCGTTGTTAACAATCGCGGCCTGGCGCGCCTGCAGTTCCAGCGTCAGCGCCGGCAGACTGGCATGCAGCGCCTGGCGAATATCAATCGGCGACTGATTCACGCCC
Source organism: Pantoea sp. ICBG 985 (assembly GCF_002928365.1). Lineage (NCBI taxonomy): Bacteria > Pseudomonadati > Pseudomonadota > Gammaproteobacteria > Enterobacterales > Erwiniaceae > Pantoea > Pantoea sp. ICBG 985. Next base: position 579,242 of record NZ_POWM01000004.1, on the reverse strand, counting down.
TGCTTGCAGACGTGAAAATCAGGGGACAGGTCGCCCCACTGCTGTGGCTGAGCATAATCCCAGGCGGCAGCCTGAACGTGAGCAAAAGGCGCTGCTGCCAGCAGCAGAGCGATCAGTGTGTGTTTGCTTTTCATCATCATTTATTCACTAAGCGATATATCAATGTTATGTGCCGCGCACGGCACGGTTAACAGGGATAGCGCTATCGCCTGGTGCAGCAGTCTACTGATTTCAATGTAAAGAAACGGCAGGAAAACGGGGCTGGCGGGGATTTGAGACAGGTCTCAGGCGGGCAAAATCGGGCCAGCAGTTGCTGGCCCATGCGTCGGTTAGCGGCGCACGCCAGTGATGCGACACCACTCCTCTTTTTCCGCCACGGCGTCCAGCGCAAAGCGCTCCGCATAGGCTTCACACACGCTTTCCGCCTGGCTGGCCAGCACGCCGGACAGGCCGAGATGGCCGCCGGCTTTCGGCAGCACGCTAATCAGCGGCGCCAGTTCGCGCAGCGGACCGGCGAGGATATTGGCGACCACCACATCCGCCTGCAGGTTTTCCGGCTGCTGGTGCGGCAGATACAGCGACAGGCGGTCGGCCACGCCGTTGCGCTCCGCGTTATCGCGGCTGGCCTGGATCGCCTGCGGATCAATATCAATGCCGATCGCCTGGGCTGCACCGAGTTTCAGTGCGGCGATGGCCAGAATGCCGGAGCCACAGCCGAAATCGATCACCGTTTTGCCCTGCAGATCGAGTCCATCCAGCCAGCTCAGACACAGCGACGTGGTGGGATGGGTGCCGGTACCAAAGGCCAGACCGGGATCAAGCATCACGTTAACCGCATCCGGATCCGGCACGTCGCGCCAGCTTGGGCAGATCCACAGGCGTTCACCGAAGCGCATCGGATGGAAGTTATCCATCCATTCGCGCTCCCAGTCTTTATCCTCGATCTGTTCGATCCTATGGCGGAAACCCGATCCCAGCAGCGGATGCTGGCTCAGCTCGGCCACCACATCGTCCATGGCGGTTTCCGCGTCGAACAGGCCAGTCACATCGGTATCGCCCCACAGGCGGGTTTCACCGGGCAGCGGCTCATACACCGGGTTGTCGTGCGTGTCCTGAAAGGTGACTGACACCGCACCGGCGTCCATCAGCGCGTCGCTGAGGGTTTCGGCGTGCTCGCCGGTGCTGTTAATTTTGATTTGAATCCATGGCATAGCGTTTCTCTTTTATTCCAGGGCAGCATCGCGTGCGTCAGGCGCGCTGCCGAACAGATTACCCACCAGGAAGGCCAGCAGGCTTAATGTCAACGATGGCACGATAGGGTGAAAACCCCACAGTTCGATTTTCAGGCTGGCAAGCAGCGTATAGCATCCGGCTCCCACCACCATGCCACTGATGGCGCCCGCCGCATTGGCGCGCTCCCAGTACAGTCCCAGCACCAGCGGCCACAGAAAGACCGCTTCAAGGCCACCGAACGCCAGCAGGTTGAGCCAGATAATCATATCTGGCGGATTCCAGGCCGCCAGCAGCAGCAGCAGGCCGAGCACAAAGGTGATGGTGCCGGAGAGCAGCCGCAGACGCGCCTCGTTCTCGCTGTGCTGCGGCGCGATACGCAGGTAAAGATCTTTGATCAGCGTAGCGGACGATTGCAGCAGCTGCGCGTTAATCGTCGACATGATCGCCGCCATTGGCGCCGCGAGGAACACGCCAGCCGCCATCGGTGGCAGCACGGTGATCATCAGCGTCGGGATCACGCGATCCGGAATCGCCAGATCCGGCAGTACCGCGCGACCGAGTGCGCCGGCCAGATGCATACCGAGCATCAGTATCACCACCACGATAGTGCCGAGGATGATACCGCGATGCATCGCTTTGCTGTCTTTGTAGGAGATGCAGCGCACGGCGGTATGCGGCAGCCCAATCACGCCAAAGCACACCAGTACGGCAAACGAACTGAGGAAGGTTGGATTGATGACGTTGCCGACGCCTTCCGGTGACACCAGCTGCGGATCGATGCTACGCAGTTTGGTGACCGCCGTTGCTAGGCCGCCTGCCTGGTGGATGACGGCAAACAGCAGCAGGAAGGTGCCAATCAGCATCACCAGCCCTTGCATGGCATCGTTGAGCACGCTGGCGCGAAAGCCGCCGAACGCGGTATACAGCGCGATGGTGCCGCCAAAAATCAGCAGCCCGGTGTCATAAGGAATACCGGCGGCCGTCTCCAGCAGGCGCGCGCCGCCGATGAACTGTACCGTCATGGCACCAATAAACGCCACCAGCAGGCTGATACTGGCCAGCCAGATAAGCAGCGGACTGCGGTAGCGGCCATACAGCATGTCATTGAGCGTCACCGCGTTGTAGCGTCGTGCCAGAATCGCGAATTTTTTGCCCAGCACGCCGAGCGACAGCCAGACCGCCGGCACCTGGATCATCGCCAGCAGTACCCAGCCCAGCCCGTATTTATACGCCGCGCCCGGCCCGCCAATAAATGAGCTAGCGCTGATGTAAGTGGTGGTGATGGTCATCGCCAGCACAAAACCGCCCATCGAGCGACTGCCGAGGAAATACTCACTCAGGAAGTTGCCGTGGCGCTGTTTGCGCATGGCAAACACCGACAGCCCGGCAATCAGCACCAGATAGGCCAGCAGTGGCAGAATGATTTCAGTTTCCATCGTGGTCCTCCAGAGACATATCGCGGAACACCACGCGCACCATCAGCCAGCACAGGCCGATGAACAGCACGGGCGCGAACACGCAGGAGAACTCAAACCAGCGCGGTAAGCCGGTGATACCGCTTTGTGTGCCGCCGAGCCATGCGGACACGCCCCAGACGGCGAGGTACGCCAGCGTCAGGTACAGCGACCAGCGCGCCTCTTTGTTAGCTTGCAAAAAACGCCCATCCATCATGCAACCTCAAAGGCAACAAAAATGAAAAAGGCCGGTTTAACCGGCCTCTGCATTGCTCTGCGCTGCGCTTACTTCTCGTGCAGGCCGAGTTTTTTCTCCAGATAGTGGATGTTAGTACCACCCTGCTGGAAGTTTTCGTCGGTCATGATGCGCATCTGCAGATCGACGTTAGTCTTGATGCCGTCGATGATCAGTTCTGCCAGCGCATTTTTCATGCGCGCAATAGCCACGTCACGGTTTTCGCCGTAGGTGATCAGCTTACCAATCATTGAGTCGTAGTACGGCGGCACGCTGTAGCCGGCATAGATGTGCGATTCCCAGCGCACGCCAAAACCGCCTGGCGCGTGGAAACGGGTGATCTTGCCCGGGCTCGGCAGGAAGGTGTTCGGGTCTTCGGCGTTGATACGGCACTCGACCGCATGACCGCGCACCACCACATCTTCCTGTTTGATGGACAGCGGCTGACCGGCAGCAATACGCAGCTGCTCTTTGATCAGGTCGACGCCGGTAATCATCTCGGTGACCGGATGTTCCACCTGAATACGGGTGTTCATCTCAATGAAGTAGAACTCACCGTTTTCATACAGGAACTCGAACGTACCGGCACCGCGATAGCCGATCTCCACGCAGGCGTTAGAGCAGCGCTCGCCGATGTAACGACGCAGTTCCGGCGTGATGCCCGGTGCTGGCGCTTCTTCGACCACTTTCTGGTGGCGACGCTGCATGGAGCAGTCACGTTCGGCCAGATAGATGGCGTTGCCCTGACCGTCGGCCAGAACCTGAATCTCGATGTGGCGTGGATTCTCGAGGAATTTCTCCATGTACACCATGTCGTTGTTGAAAGCCGCTTTGGCTTCCGCTTTCGTCATATTGATGGACTGCTCAAGATCCTTGTCGCTGCGCACAACGCGCATTCCGCGACCGCCGCCGCCGCCAGAGGCTTTGATGATCACCGGGTAGCCGATGCGCTTGGCGATGGCACGGTTTTTCTCCATGTCGTCGGTCAGCGAACCGTCAGAGCCTGGTACGGTCGGTACGCCGGCTTTTTTCATCGCGTTGATTGCTGACACTTTGTCGCCCATCAGGCGAATGGTGTCGGCTTTCGGACCGATGAAGATAAAGCCAGAGCGCTCAACCTGCTCGGCGAAATCGGCGTTCTCAGAGAGGAAGCCGTAGCCCGGGTGGATCGCAACCGCGCCGGTGATTTCGGCGGCGGAGATCAGCGCCGGGATATTAAGATAACTTTTGACCGACTGCGCCGGGCCGATGCAGACGGTTTCGTCCGCCAGCAGCACGTGCTTCAGATCGCGGTCTGCCGTGGAGTGCACCGCCACAGTCTTGATGCCCAGTTCTTTACAGGCACGCAGAATGCGCAGCGCAATCTCACCACGGTTAGCAATGACAATTTTATCCAGCATGCTTCGCCTCGTTATTCGATGACGACCAGCGGCTCGTCGAATTCAACCGGCTGGCCGCTTTCCACCAGGATCGCCTTCACAACGCCGGATTTATCGGCTTCGATCTGGTTCATCATTTTCATCGCTTCAACGATGCACAGGGTGTCGCCAGCGTTCACTTTCTGACCCACTTCCACAAACGCTTTAGCGTCCGGGCTTGGGGTGCGATAGAAGGTACCGACCATCGGCGAACGCACGATGTGGCCGCTGACTTCAGGTTTGGCCGCTTCTGCAGCGACAGGCGCAGCAGCAGGTGCAACCGCAGCAGCCAGCGCAGGCTGTGGAGCCGGAACAGCATAAGCCTGCTGCATCATAGGGTAACCGACATTGGCAGGTGAACGGCTGATGCGAACCGACTCTTCGCCTTCAGAGATTTCCAGCTCAGCGATGCCGGACTCTTCAACCAGTTCGATCAGTTTCTTAATTTTACGAATATCCATGAGTGTGGTTCCGTACTCTGTTTAATTGGAATGTGACAGGCGTTTTACGGCCGTTTGTAAAGCCCACGAGTAGCCGTCGGCGCCCAGTCCACAGATGACGCCGGCAGATACATCGGAAAGATAGGAGTGATGTCGGAACGGTTCGCGTGCATGCACATTAGAGAGATGCACCTCAATAAAAGGAATGCTAACCGCCAACAGCGCATCGCGCAGGGCAACGCTGGTGTGCGTAAACGCAGCCGGGTTGATGATGATGTAATCGACGTTGCCGCGGGCTTCGTGAATACGATCGATCAGCTGGTATTCCGCATTCGATTGCAGATGACTCAATTTCACATGGTGCTGGTCGGCCTGTTGCGTCAGATCGCTGACAATCTGCGCCAGCGTCGTGTGACCATACTTGTCAGGCTCGCGCGTTCCCAACAGGTTCAGGTTGGGTCCGTTTAACAGCAGTATGTGAAATTTATGCGCCATCTTGCGGCTATCTCCTGCAATCAGTGAGGCATCGCGTAAAATACCGCGACATCCTTCATTTGTCACTCTTCAGAGTGAAAAAGAAGACTTCGCTTGCAATAAAGCCGGGCATTATATCCGTTTCGAGGCAATTCGCAGCAAAATACTGGTCTTATCTGCGAAGTTGATCCGGCGAGGCCCGAAGGCCACACCTTTTAACAGATCTCGCAGCAGGAAAACAACCTTGCGGGGATTATCGGCGCAGAAGTTTACGCAACTTATTGTAACGCCAGCCTAACAGCGCCAGCGCCAGTAGTGCATAAATCCACGGCTGCGGTGACAGCACTTTCACAGACCAAAGATAGTGGACAGGCGCGAGGATCGCGACCAGATAGATGCCGTTGTGCAGCGTTTGCCAGCGGCGTCCCAGTTTGCGCTGGGCGCGCTGAAAAGAGGTGACGGCGAGAGCAAACAGAATAATCCAGCTGATCATGCCCAGTAACAAATAGGGGCGCGAAACAATCTCACTGCCGAGTAATCGCAGATGATCGTAACCCAGTTCCAGCAGATAGTAGCTGGTGAGATGCAGACAGGCCCAGGCAAAGCACCACAGGCCGAGCAGCCGGCGGGTACGAATCAGCAGCGGCTGCTTCAGATAACGCGTCAGCGGGCTCACCAGCAGCGTCGCCAGCAGCAGCTTCAGCGCCATGCGGCCGGTAAAATGCTGGATATCTTTCGCCGGATCGGCGCTCAGCCAGCCCTGATTTGCCGCCAGAAACAGGTACACCAGCGGCAGAAACGCCGCCAGATGCAGCACCACTTTCAGCAGCGTAACGTGGCGTAATGTCAGGCGCACTCAGTAGTTCTCCCGTAAATCGAGACCGCGATACAGCGAGGCCACCTCTTTAGCATAACCGTTGAACAGCAGCGTCGGCTGGCGTTCCACCTTGAGAATGCCGCCCGCACCGATAAAGCGCTCAGTCGCCTGCGACCAGCGCGGGTGGTTGACGTGCGGATTCACGTTAGCGTAGAAGCCATACTCGTTGGCGGCGATCTGGCTCCAGGTGGTAGGCGGACGATCGTGCGTCAGGGTAATTTTGACGATCGACTTAATCCCTTTGAAGCCATATTTCCACGGCACCGTCAGGCGAATCGGCGCGCCGTTTTGCGGCGGCAGCGCTTTGCCGTAAACGCCGGTGCTGAGCAGCGTCAGCGGATGCATCGCTTCGTCCAGCCGCAAGCCTTCAACATAGGGATAATCCAGCCCGCCGCCGATAAAGCGGTCCTTTTGTCCTGGCATCTGATCGGGCGCGTATAACGTCTGGAAGGCGACATAGCGGGCATTGCTGGTGGGTTCAGCCAGCTTCAGCAGCTTGTTGAGTTCAAAGCCTACCCAGGGAATCACCATCGACCAGGCCTCAACGCAGCGCATGCGATAGATACGCTGCTCCATGGCGAAGCGTTTGAAGATGTCGTCCATATCCAGCGTCATCGGCTTCGCCACTTCGCCCTCAATGCGCAATTGCCACGGGTCGGTTTTCAGCGTGCCGGCATTGGCGGCAGGATCGGCTTTGTCGAGACCAAATTCGTAGAAGTTGTTGTAGCCTGCGACTTTATCAAACGGCGTCAGCGGCAGGTCCGCCTGCCACTGGGCCGGTTTACTGAACTGCAGATCGCGTCCGGCAGGCGCCGGCGGCCTGTCATTGCCCTTAAACCAGCTCAGCACATCGGCCTGTGCGCCGCCGGGCAGGCTGGCCGCGGCAGCGCCAAGCCCCAGCGCTTTCAGCACCTGGCGGCGGCGCAGATTAAAAATGCTTTCCGGCGTAACATCGGCTTCGGTAAGGATGTGCGTGCGCTTCATGGCGTTCTCCGGCAAATCGATTAACTGCAGCTAGCATGATCAAACGCTGCCCGGCGCGCCACTTTCGCTGGCAAAATGTGAAATTTCCTGGCCGGTGCGTTCTGTTGAGAATAGGACGAAAAAGCCGCCCCGGAAGCCAGCGCTTCACACTTTGACGTTATACTCGCGCCGCAGGGTGGCGAAACCGGCGCCGGGCGGGCGCTGATTTGGATCGGTAATTGTGATAATTTGCTCAGGTTTGCACCAGCGCGGCTGGCGCGAACCGTTGGCTGGCGTTCATAAACCGCAGTGATACAGGCACAGGGATGCGATTAACAACCAAGTTTTCTGCGTTTATTACCTTATTAAGCTTACTGGCGATGTTACTGATGCTGGTAGGCTGCGCTTTTAGTTTTATCTGGCTGTCGCAGCAGCGCGTAGAGAACCGTGTACAGACGCTGGCGACGGAAGTCGATAAAGCGCTGGCAAACCAGTCACCGCAGGAACTGACGCAGTGGCTGACGCGCCTGATGCCCGTCATCAATGCCGAACAGCTGGAACTGCATCACGATGATAGCGTGCTGTTCCGCCTCGCGCGTCATGAAAATCCGATGCTGGAAGACGAGCCCAACCGTTTCATTCAACTGGATGTGCCGCTGGTGCACGCGCCGGGCATGGCGCTGCGCGTGGTGGTGCTCGATCCCGCCAAAACCTGGTTCCGCTCGTTCACCGGTGCCTACACGCTGATTATCCTGCTGACGGTGGTGGCGATCATGTCGGCGCTGCTGGTGATGACGCACCGCTGGCTTAACCGCCGCTGGCAGCATATGGAGCGGCTGGAGGCGCGCGCGGAGCGCATTCTGGCTGGCGAGCGCGCGCCACGCAGCGATACCATCGCCGAATGGCCGCCGAAAGCCAGCCGCGCTATCGATCTGCTGCTGGGGGATTTACAGGAAGCCGGCGAGCAGCGTCTGCGTATCGACACCTTAATCCGCACCTTTGCCGCGCAGGATTCGCGTACCGGCCTGAATAATCGCCTGTTTTTCGATAACCAACTGGCCACGTTGCTGGAAGACCAGGAAGATGTTGGCACGCACGGTGTGGTGATGATGGTGCGGCTGCCGGACCTCGATACCCTGCATGAAACCCTCGGACCGACGCTGGTCGATGAATACCTGTTCGACCTGGTAAACATGCTCTCCACCTTCGTGCTGCGCTATCCGGGGGCGCTGCTGGCGCGCTATTTCCGCAGCGACTTTGCCGTACTGCTGCCGCACCGCACTTTGAAAGAGGCCAACAGCATTGCCGACCAGCTGATCAACGCGGTGGATTCGCTGCCGCCGATGCGCATGGTGGATCGCGATGATCTGATCCACATTGGCATTAGCGCCTGGCGCAGCGGCGAGTCGGTGTCGCAGGTGATGGAGAACGTCGAACTGGCCACGCGCCGGGCGGCGCTGCAGGGCGGCAACAACTGGTCGGTGGGCGAGGGCAATACGCTGGAGATGGGGCGCGGCAGCGTGCGCTGGCGCACCCTGCTGGAAAACACCGTAAACCGCGGGGGCCCGCGTCTGTACCAGAAACCGGCGGTGCTGCTGGACGGCAAAGTGCATCACCGTGAAATGCTGGCGCGCGTGTTCGACGGCGATAAAGAGGTGGTGTCGGCAGAGTTCATGCCGCTGGTGCTGCAGCTTGGCATGGCCGACAGCTGGGATCGCCAACTGGTCATGCGTATTGCGGCGCTGTCGGAGGTCTGGCCGGATGAAACGCTGGCGCTGCCGGTGAATATCGATTCGCTGCTGCAACGGCCGTTCCAGCGCTGGCTGCAAAAATTGCTACTGCAGTGCAGTAAATCGCAAAGAAAACGATTTTTATTTGAACTTGCTGAGGCGGATGTTTGTCAACACATCAATCGTTTAGTGCCGGTTTTCCGTATGCTGACCGCGTTTGGCTGTCGGATTGCGGTAGATCAGGCCGGATTAACGGTGGTGAGTAGCGCTTACATCAAGCAGTTCCCGATTGAGCTGATCAAGCTCGATCCGGGCCTGATTCGCAACATTGAGCGCCGTACAGAAAATCAGCTGTTCGTGCAAAGTTTGCTGGAAGTGTGTAAATCCACGCCCACCAAAGTCTTTGCCGCCGGTGTACGCACGCGCGCGGAGTGGCAAACGCTGGCCGGGCTGGGCGTCGCGGGCGGCCAGGGCGACTTTTTTGCTCCTTCGCTGCCGGTGAACAGTAACGTGAAGAAACACTCACAACGTTACCGGATTTAGCGCGTCAGCCACAGATACGGCAGCAGGCGGCTATTTTTCGCCTTTATGCCATGCGCAGCCGGCGCGATCGGCGGCGGGAAATGTTAGATTTTATGTCGGAATTCACCCGCGACCGGCGGGTGAATTTGCGTTTAGAGCGGCAGCTTAGCGCCGTTTAACGCCGGTGTCGGACGGCAGCACCGCCGCGAAAAATTATTCAGCCTGGTTTTTCACCGAAGCAGAACGTTTTTGCGCCTTGTAGCGGCTTCGCGTGGTTGGTAAAGTAGGCGGATTTTATTTTCCGCCCCCAGCTTGCAGGATTATCCCTTAGTATGTTTAAAAAATTTCGTGGCATGTTTTCCAATGACTTGTCCATTGACCTGGGTACCGCGAATACCCTGATTTACGTAAAAGGACAAGGCATCGTGCTGAACGAGCCTTCTGTGGTTGCCATTCGTCAGGATCGCGCCGGCTCCCCAAAGAGCGTAGCGGCTGTTGGTCATGATGCAAAGCAGATGCTTGGCCGTACGCCGGGTAACATCGCAGCAATCCGTCCGATGAAAGATGGCGTTATCGCCGACTTCTTCGTGACTGAAAAAATGCTCCAGCACTTCATCAAGCAAGTGCACAGCAACAGCTTTATGCGCCCCAGCCCACGTGTGCTGGTGTGCGTGCCGGTTGGTGCGACCCAGGTTGAGCGTCGTGCCATCCGCGAATCGGCGCAGGGCGCCGGTGCCCGTGAAGTGTTCCTGATTGAAGAACCCATGGCCGCGGCAATCGGCGCGGGTCTGCCAGTGTCAGAAGCGACCGGCTCGATGGTGGTGGATATCGGTGGCGGTACGACCGAAGTTGCGGTTATCTCCCTGAACGGCGTGGTTTACTCTTCTTCTGTGCGTATTGGTGGCGATCGCTTCGATGAAGCTATCATTAACTACGTGCGCCGTAATTACGGCTCGCTGATTGGTGAAGCCACCGCTGAGCGTATCAAGCATGAGATCGGTTCGGCTTATCCGGGTGACGAAGTGCGCGAGATCGAAGTGCGCGGCCGTAACCTGGCTGAGGGCGTGCCGCGTGGCTTTACGCTGAACTCGAATGAAATCCTGGAAGCGCTGCAGGAGCCACTGACCGGTATCGTCAGTGCCGTGATGGTCGCGCTGGAGCAGTGCCCGCCGGAGCTGGCGTCTGACATCTCCGAGCGCGGTATGGTGCTGACCGGTGGCGGCGCGCTGCTGCGTAACCTGGATCGTCTGCTGATGGAAGAGACCGGTATTCCGGTAGTGGTCGCAGAAGATCCGCTGACCTGCGTAGCGCGCGGCGGCGGTAAAGCACTGGAAATGATCGACATGCATGGCGGCGATTTGTTCAGCGAGGAGTAATTCCTCTCCGGCTGAGACCGTGGTCAAATTGCGCAGGGAATAGCGACGATACCCAAAATCAGCACAACGGCAGGACGATGGCCATCGCATGCCGCTCGGCAGCCTCAGCAGCAGGCACCGGGCAGCAGCGGCACAACGTCGTCACTGCGGTTTGCAGGATGCGGGGTAACTGGCGACGCTGCGCACGACGGCGTATAGCGTCCAGCCCTGGAGGCGTGAGTGCTGACACTCACGCTTCTTCCCTGATGTCGAGGAATTCGCAGAATTTATGAAGCCGATTTTTAGCAGGGGACCTTCCCTGCAGTTGCGCCTGTTTCTGGCCGTGATTGTGGCTATCGCGATTATTGTCGCCGATAGCCGGATCAGCACGTTCTCCCAGATCCGCAACTACCTGGACACGTCGGTCAGTCCATTTTACTTCCTGGCCAACGGGCCACGACAGCTTCTTGACGGCGTTTCCGAAACGCTGGCCTCGCGCCAGCAGCTGGAGCTGGAAAACAAAGCGCTGCGCCGTGAGCTCTTCCTGAAAAACAGTGACCTGCTGATGCTGGGGCAATACAAGCAGGAAAACGCGCGTCTGCGCGAGCTGCTCGGCTCGCCGCTGCGTCAGGATGAGCACAAAATGGTGACCCAGGTGATCTCCACCGGCACCGATCCTTACACCGATCAGGTGATCATCGATAAAGGCAGCGTCAACGGCGTGTATGAAGGCCAGCCGGTGATCAGCGATAAAGGCGTGGTCGGCCAGGTGGTGGCGGTAGGGCAGATGACCAGCCGCGTGCTGCTGATTTGTGATGCCTCGCACGCCCTGCCGATTCAGGTGCTGCGTAACGATATTCGCGTCATCGCCGCCGGTAACGGCTGCAGCGAAGATCTGCAGCTGGAGCATCTGCCGGGCAATACGGATATTCGCGTCGGTGATGTGCTGGTGACGTCAGGCCTGGGCGGACGCTTCCCGGAAGGCTATCCGGTCGGCGTGGTGTCGTCAGTGAAAGTGGATACGCAGCGTGCCTATACCGTGATTCAGGCGCGTCCGACCGCCGGTCTGCAGCGTCTGCGCTACCTGCTGCTGCTGTGGGGTGCGGATAAGAACGGCGACATGCCGATGGCACCGGATGAAGTGCATCGCGTGGCCAACGAGCGCCTGATGCAGATGATGCCGCAGGTGCTGCCGCCCGCGGGCGAAATGGGGCCGCCGGCACCCGCCATGATGCAGCAAAATCAGCAGATGGGGCCGCCACAGCCCGCCGCCAGCAGCCGTTCGCAGGGTAATCCGGCGAACTCGCGCGGAGGCCAGCCTTGAGTCGATATCGCAGCCAGGGGCGTTGGGTGATCTGGCTGTCCTTCCTTGTTGCGCTTATCCTGCAAATCATGCCGTGGCCGGATCAGATTTACATGTTCCGGCCATCGTGGCTATTGCTGATCCTGATCTACTGGGTGCTGGCGCTGCCGCACCGGGTCAATGTGGGCACCGGCTTTTTCCTCGGCGCCATTATGGATCTGGTCGCCGGCTCAACGCTGGGCGTGCGTGCGCTGGCGTTCAGCATTATCGCCTATCTGGTGGCCTTTAAATTTCAGCTATTCCGTAATCTGGCGTTGTGGCAGCAGGCATTAATGGTTATGGTGCTGTCGCTGGCGGTTGATGTGATTGTTTTCTGGGCAGAATTTCTGGTCATCAACGTCTCCTTCCGCCCGGAAATCTTCTGGAGTAGCGTGGTCGACGGTATCCTGTGGCCCTGGCTATTCTTACTGATGAGAAAGATTCGCCGTCAGTTTGCTGTGCAATAAGGAATACAATGATAACCCTCTACCTGGCTTCCGGCTCACCGCGTCGGCGCGAGCTGTTAACGCAGCTTGGCCTGCAGTTTGAGCGCCTGATTACCGATGTTGAAGAGCAGCGTCAGCCGGGTGAGGCGGCGGAGTCTTATGTGCGGCGTCTGGCCAGCGATAAGGCGCGGGCCGGCGTGCGGATAGCACCGCAGGATCTGCCGGTGCTGGGCGCTGACACCATCGTGGTGCTGAATGGCGAAGTGCTGGAGAAACCGCGCGATGCGGCGCATGCCGCACAGATGCTGGGTAAACTGGCCGGGCAAACCCATCAGGTCATGACGGCCGTGGCGCTGGCCGATGCGCAGGGTGAACTGGATTGCCTGGTGACCACAGACGTGACATTCCGCACTATCACGGCAGAGGAAATTTCGCACTATATCGCCAGCGGCGAGCCGATGGATAAAGCCGGCGCGTACGGTATTCAGGGCCTGGGCGGCAACTTTGTGCGCCGCATCAATGGAAGTTATCACGCCGTAGTGGGATTGCCGCTGGTGGAAACCAGCGAACTGCTGAGCCATTTTCAGTCGCTGCGTGCGTTAAGGGGACAAGATGACGGCTGAACTGCTGGTAAATGTGACACCTTCTGAAACCCGTGTTGCCTATATTGACGGCGGCATTCTGCAGGAAATCCATATTGAGCGCGAAGCGCGGCGCGGTATTGTCGGCAATATCTACAAAGGGCGCGTCAGCCGGGTACTGCCGGGCATGCAGGCGGCGTTTGTCGATATCGGCATGGACAAAGCGGCCTTTCTGCACGCCTCGGACATCATGCCGCACACCGAATGCGTGGCGGGTGATGAGAAGAAGAACTTTATCGTGCGCGATATCGCCGAGCTGGTGCGTCAGGGACAGGATTTAATGGTGCAGGTGGTGAAAGATCCGCTCGGCACCAAAGGCGCCCGTCTCACCACCGATATCACGCTGCCGTCGCGCTACCTGGTCTTTATGCCGGGGGCTTCACACGTGGGCGTCTCACAGCGCATTGAAAGCGAGGCCGAACGTGAGCGGCTGAAAGCGGTGGTTGCCGCTTACTGTGACGATCTCGGCGGCTTTATTATTCGTACCGCCGCAGAAGGCATTGGCGCAGAAGAGCTGGCGCAGGACGCGGCATTTTTAAAGCGCCTGTGGACCAAAGTCAGCGAGCGTAAGAAGCGCAACCAGACGCGCTGCCTGCTTTACGGCGAGCTGGCGCTGGCGCAGCGCGTGCTGCGCGATTTCGCCGGCGCAGCGCTGGATCGCATCCGCGTCGATTCGCGCCTGACCTGCGATCTGCTGGTGGAATTTACCAGCGAATATATTCCGGAGATGGCCAGCAAGCTGGAGCTGTACAACGGCAAGCAGCCGATTTTCGATCTCTATGACGTGGAGAACGAGATTCAGCGCTCGCTCGAGCGCAAGGTGGAACTGAAATCTGGCGGTTACCTGATTATCGACCAGACCGAAGCCATGACCACGGTGGACATTAACACTGGTGCGTTTGTCGGCCACCGCAACCTCGACGAAACCATTTTTAATACTAATATCGAAGCCACGCAGGCGATTGCGCGCCAGCTGCGGCTGCGTAATCTCGGCGGCATTATCATCATCGATTTTATCGACATGAATAATGACGATCATCGCCGGCGCGTGCTGCACTCGCTGGAGAGCGCGCTGAGCAAAGATCGCGTCAAAACCAGCATCAACGGCTTCTCCGCGCTGGGGCTGGTCGAGATGACGCGCAAACGCACGCGCGAAAGCATTGAGCACGTGCTGTGTGCCGATTGCCCGGTGTGCCAGGGACGCGGTTCGCTGAAGACGGTGGAGACCGTGTGCTATGAAATCATGCGTGAAATCGTCCGCGTCCATCACGCTTACGACTCCGACAGCTTCCTGGTGTACGTGTCGCCCGCAGTGGGTGAAGCGCTGAAAAGCGATGAGTCGCACGCGCTGGCCGAAGTGGAAATTTTTGTCGGCAAGCAGGTCAAAGTACAGGTTGAACCGCTCTACACGCAGGAGCAGTTTGACGTCGTCATGATGTAAGTCGTGAGGTTGAACGCCGTAACCCAACGGAAAGCAAGGAGAGGTGTGTGAGGCGGTTGCCGGGGATTTTGTTACTGCTGCTCGCCGCAATCATCGTCATTGTGGCGCTGCTGGTCAGCGGGCTGCGCCTTGTGATGCCGCATCTCAACAGCTATCGCGGCGAGGTGCTGCACACCCTTTCGCGCGTCAGCGGCGTCACCATCGATGCCAGTGAAATTCAGGGAAAATGGGAGAATTTTGGCCCGACCCTGCAGGTGCGCGATCTGCGTATCGACATGGAAAAAGATGGCGAGCTGCAGATTGGCCGCGTTACGCTGGCGCTCAATGTGTGGCAGTCGCTGCTGCACTGGCGCTGGCAGTTTCGCGATCTCACCTTCTGGCAGCTGCGGCTGGCAACCAACCGTCCGTTGCTCACCAGCGACGAGCAAAAAAACAGCTTCAAACCGGCCCAAATCAACGATCTGTTCTTACGCCAGTTTGACCATTTCGATTTGCGCGACAGCAGCATCCGTTTTCTCACGCCTTCCGGCCAGCATGCCGAACTGGCGATTCCCCGCCTTACCTGGCTGAACGAGGACAACCGCCATCGCGCCGAAGGCGAAGTGAGCCTGTCCAGCTTCACCGGCCAGCACGGCGTGGTGCAGGTACGGCTCGATCTTAACGATACCAACGGGTTACTTAACGACGGCCGCATCTGGATGCAGGCCGATGACGTGGACGTGCGGCCGTGGATTGGCCGCTGGCTGCGTGATAATACCAGCCTGCAAAGCGCGCGTTTCAGCCTGGCCGCGTGGGTCAACCTGCGCGACGGCGAGGTGTATGCAGGCGATCTGCTGCTGAGCAAAGGCGGCGCGCGCTGGCGCGGCGAGCAGGGCGATCATCAGCTGCAGGTGGATGGCCTGACCGCGCATCTGGCGCGCTACCAGAATGGCTGGAGCCTGACGGTGCCGCAAACCCGGCTGATGACTGACGGCGTGGCCTGGGATGCCGGCCATATCGCCCTGCTGTGGAAGCCGGAAGATAAACAGATGATCGGCGCGAACAGTGCAGCGGAAGTGCGGGTGCGTGCCACCCGTCTTGATCTGCAGCGTCTGGCACCGCTGGTGCCGCTGTTTGCGCCGCTCTCACCTACGCTGCTGGACAACTGGCGGGCGCTGCAGCCGCGCGGCTATATCGATGCGCTGGCGCTGGATATTCCGCTGGCGCAGCCGGAGCAGACGCGTTTGCAGGCGCGCTGGCGCGATCTGGCGTGGCAGCACTGGCAGCTTTTGCCGGGCATCAGCAATCTGAGCGGCAGCGCCAGCGGCAGTCTGAACCACGGCCAGCTGGATGTGCAGATGGGCCAGGCGGAAGTGCCGTACGGCGATATGTTCCAGGCGCCGTTACAGATTCAGCAGGTCACCGGCAGGATTAACTGGCTGCGCGATGGCAACGGCCTGACGCTGGATGGCCAGCAGCTGGACGTGCAGGCACGTTCGCTATGGGCGCGCGGCGATTTCCGCTATCAGCAAAATGTCGGTAAAGCACCGCGCCTCGACATTCTTGCCGGGATTCGCGTCACCGACGCCGGTGATGCGTGGCGCTACTTCCCTGAGCCGCTGATGGGCCACGATCTGACGCAGTATCTCAGCGAAGCGGTCAAAGGCGGCCAGGTGGAGAATGCCACGCTGCTGTTTGCCGGCGATCCGCGTCTGTTCCCGTTTAAGCACCACGACGGCATGTTTGAAGTGGCCGTGCCGGTGCGCAATGCCACCTTTCAGTTCCAGCCAGGCTGGCCGGCGCTGCAAAATCTCGATATCGACCTCGATTTTATCAACGACGGTCTGTGGATGAAGGCGGCGCAAACCCGACTGGGCGCGGTGGACGCGCGCAACGTCAGTGCGGTAATCCCGGATTACCTGAAAGAGAAGCTGATCATTGACGGTGATTTGAGCGGCGAAGGTAAAGATATCGCCGACTATTTCGCCCGCACACCGCTCAAATCCACGCTGGGTGCGGCGCTGGAGCAGCTGCAGATTGGCGGCAACGTGCGTGGTTCGCTCAACCTGGATATTCCGCTGGATGGGGAACTGGTGCACGCCAGCGGCAACGTGGTGCTGAATAACAACAGTCTGCACATTAAGCCGCTTAACACCACGCTGAAAAAACTGACCGGACGTTTCCGCTACAACAACGGGAACCTGGAGAGTGAAGAGCTGCAGGCCAACTGGTTCGGTCAGCCCACCGGCGTGCGTTTCAGCACCACAGAAAATCCCGATGATTTTGGCGTTAACGTCAAACTGCTGGGTGACTGGCAGCCGGCAAAACTGGCCATGCTGCCTGCCAGCGTAAGCAGTAAGCTGGGCGGCAGTCTGGCGTGGCAGGGCAATGTCGACATCACGCTGCCGCATCAGGGTGGGGCGCGCTACAAGGTTGATATCAACGGTGACGGCAAGACAGTGAGCAGTCACTTACCTCCACCACTGGATAAAGAGGCCGGTGAGGCACTGCCTATCGCCATTAATGCCAGCGGCGATTTGCACAGTTTTAACCTCAGCGGCAGCGTGCGTGAGCACCATCGCTTTAACAGCCGCTGGCTGCTGGAGCCGCAGCTGCGCGTCGATCGCGGTATCTGGCTGAATGATGCCAAAAGCACGCCGGCGCTACCGGATCGGCGCGGGATGGTGCTTAATCTGCCGGCGCTGGACGGCGAAGCCTGGCTGGGGCTGATGACCGGCGCGACGGGTTCACGCAATGCGCAGGGCGAAACGGACATCGGCGGCGCACTGCTGCCGGGCGATGTGACGTTGCGTACCCCGGCCCTGACGCTCGGCGGCCAGCAGTGGCACGATGTTAATGCCACGGTGACCCAGGGCGCGGGCGGCAGCACGCAGCTGCAGCTGGAGAGCCGCGAAGCGCGCGGCAGCCTGCGAACCGCACAACGCGCGCCGTGGCAAATCGACCTGAGCTATCTTTATTACAATCCGCAATGGAGTGACGGTGAAGCGGGCAAGGCCTCCTCGCCGTTCAGCGGGGACAGTGGCATTGATTTCCGCAGCTGGCCAGCGCTGCAGCTCAACTGCGCTGAGTGCTGGCTGCGCGGCCAGAAGTTCGGCCACATTCAGGCCAGGCTCCAGCCGCAGGGAGAGACGTTAGCACTCACTAACGGCAGCGTCGACACCGGCAGCTCGAAGCTCAATGTCGCGGGTGAATGGGTGAACAAAGCGGGCGAGCAGCGCACTTCGCTAAAAGGCAGCCTGAGCGGCAAAAATATCAATGATGCCACCAACTGGTTTGGCATGAACACGCCGCTGCGCGATGCGCCGTTTAAAATTGATTATGACCTGCACTGGCGCTCCGCACCGTGGCAGCCTTCAGAAAAGACGCTGAGCGGCACGCTGAAAACCCATTTCGGCAAAGGGCAGATTGCGGATGTGAACACCGGTCGTGCCGGACAGTTGTTGCGGCTGGTGAGCTTCGATGCCCTGCTGCGTAAACTGCGCTTCGATTTTAGCGATACCTTTAATGAAGGTTTCTGGTTTGATTCGATTAACGGCACGGCGTGGATTGAAAACGGCGTGATGCGCACCGATAACCTGCTGGTGGATGGCCTCGAAGCGGATATCGCCATGCAGGGCAAAATAGATCTGGTGCAGCGGCAAATCGACATGGAAGCGGTGGTGGCACCGGAGATCGGCGCCTCGGTTGGCGTGGCCACCGCGTTTGTGATTAACCCGGTGGTCGGCGCGGCGGTATTTGCCGCCAGCAAAGTGCTGGCACCGTTGTGGAATAAGATTTCGCTGCTGCGCTATCACATCAGCGGACCGCTGGATAAGCCGGAAATCAATGAAGTGCTGCGCAAACCGCGCGAAGCCGATAAGAAGTGAATTTGACGCCGTCGGGGAATTGCCGCAGGCTATGACTATCCGAGCACATAATGAGTGAGAAACGATGACTCTGAATCTGGTAAGTGAGCAGTTACTAGCTGCGAACAGCATTAATCAGCAGGACCTTTTTTCCCTGTTAGGGCAGCTTTCAGAACGTCGTCTGGACTATGCCGATCTCTATTTTCAGTCCAGCTTCCATGAATCCTGGGTGCTGGAAGACAAAATCATTAAAGATGGCTCTTATCACATCGACCAGGGCGTGGGCGTCCGCGCGGTAAGCGGGGAGAAAACCGGTTTTGCCTATGCCGATCAAATCAGCCTCAACGCCCTGCGCCAGTCGTCCGAAGCGGCGCGCAGTATTGTGCGCGAGCAGGGCAATGGCAAAGCGCACGCGCTCTCTGCGGTGCTTAACCGTTCGCTGTACGCCCCGGTCAATCCGCTGGACAGCCTGACGCGCGAAGACAAAATCGCGCTGCTGCACCGGGTTGATAAAGTGGCACGCGCCGCCGATCCGCGCGTGCAGGAAGTGAATGCCAGCCTGAGCGGCGTCTACGAGCAGGTGCTGGTCGCCGCCACCGACGGTACGCTGGCGGCGGATATTCGTCCGCTGGTGCGCCTGTCCATTAGCGTTCAGGTGGAAGATCAGGGTAAACGCGAGCGCGGCGCCAGCGGCGGCGGTGCGCGTACCGGCTACGAATTCTTCCTTGCCGATGAGAGCGGTGATGTACGGGCCGATGCCTGGGCGCGCGAAGCGGTGCGCATGGCGCTGGTTAACCTGTCTGCCGTCGCGGCACCAGCCGGTATGCTGCCAGTGGTGCTGGGTGCGGGCTGGCCAGGCGTGCTGCTGCACGAAGCGGTGGGCCACGGTCTGGAAGGGGATTTCAACCGCCGCGAGACTTCCGTCTTCAGCGGTAAGATGGGCCAGCTGGTGGCGTCCGAACTCTGCACCGTGGTTGACGACGGTACCCTTCAAGGGCTGCGTGGTTCACTGGCGGTGGATGATGAAGGCGTGCCGGGACAGTACAATGTGCTGATCGAAAACGGCGTGCTGAAAGGCTACATGCAGGACAAGCTCAATGCGCGTCTGATGGGCGTGCCGCCTACCGGTAACGGTCGTCGTGAATCCTATGCGCACCTGCCGATGCCGCGCATGACCAACACCTATATGCTGGCGGGCAAATCGACGCCGCAGGAGATCATTGAGAGTGTGGAGTATGGTCTGTATGCCCCTAACTTTGGCGGCGGCCAGGTCGATATCACCTCCGGCAAGTTTGTATTCTCCACCTCCGAGGCTTATCTGATCGAGAACGGCAAAGTCACCAAACCGGTGAAAGGCGCGACGCTGATCGGCTCCGGCATTGAGGCGATGCAGCAGATTTCCATGGTCGGTAACGATCTGGCGCTGGATAAGGGCGTCGGCGTGTGCGGTAAAGAGGGCCAGAGCGTGCCGGTCGGCGTAGGTCAGCCCACGCTCAAGCTGGATAAAATTACCGTGGGCGGAACGGCTTAAGGTTCATGCTGGTGCGCATCAGTGCGCACCCTGTCAAAACCGCGCAATGGGTTTGTACAATGCTTGTCAGTTATGAGTAAACAGCACGCACACTTTGGTAGCGGCGCAATTTATTGCGCGAAGCATGGATGGGAACGGTGCTGCTAGTAGTACGCGCGATTAATCGCGCTGCTACGAAATCTGCGGTAATTGAATTTGGTACTTAACTGATCGGCATTACGCAATTGTTTTGTCAGGTCACCCTTCGTGGTGACCTGGCATGCATAACTGCCCCGCATTTTCCCGTATGCGCCCTTCAGGCCGACCACACCAGCGCCAGACGGCGGCTAACTTTTGCGGTGCTGCTGATACTGCCTCGCCACCTGCCTGAAATACTCGGTCAGATAATTGATACACACCTGCACCTTGAGCGGCAGCTTATCCTTCTCGGTATAGACGGCATACACCGGGCGCGGCTCCGAGTGATACTGCGGGAACAAAATATCGATCTCTCCGGCGTTAATCTCATCAATCACCCACATCAGCGGCACATAGGCAATACCGCAGCCCGCTTTCAGCCAGCGAATCAGCGTCTGAGAATCATTGGTGACAAAACGGCCCTGCGGCGTCAGGCGCGTCACCTGGCCTTCCGGCGCCACCAGCTCGAAGGTGTTATCCGGGCGCACGCTGTACTCCAGCCAGGAAAAGTTGTCGATTTCAGCCGGCTTTTCCGGCGTGCCGTGCTGGGCCAGGTAGCTCTTCGCCGCGCATACCACCATCGGCATGGCGTCCAGCCGGCGCGAGAACAGGTTGGAATCCTGCAACTCACCGACGCGTATCACCACATCCAGCCCGTTAGCAATCAGGTCCGGCGCCGGTATGCCGGTCATCAGGTTGACGCTCAGTCCCGGATATTCGTGCAGCATCTCGCTGGTCATGGCGGAGAGGACATTTTGCGCCATGGTGGTTGAGCAGCCGATGCGTAAAATCCCGATCGGCGTGTTGTTGAAGGCGTACAGCTGTTCGTGCACCTGCGAGGCCTCTGCCAGCATGCGGCGGCAGCCCTGATAATAAATCTTACCGGCTTCGGTCAGGCCCAGACTGCGGGTGCTGCGGTTAAGCAGCTTCACCTGCAGCTCATCTTCCAGTCTGGCAACAATCTGGCTGATTGACGAGACGCTGAGCTGCAGCTGGCGTGCGGCGGCGGTAAATGAGCCCAATTCAACCACTTTGGCGAAAATGGACATGCCTTTGAGTCGTTCCATTGTTTACTCTGGCTAAAAAGTGATTTAGCTCACAATATGTAGAAAACGTATAGTCAAGCGCGTTACTATACGCACGCTGGGTCTCTTCACCGCACCTGAACACGGCAGTGTTTACCCGATGATACGCTATGATTAGCTCAACGCGGCCTGAATGTTGTCATCAGATTATCCGTCATCCCACTATCATCAACCCGACGTGCCAGAGGGCATGAGGGCAGGTATCGGTGCAATCCGGCAAGGTCGAACTAAGGAACCGAAATGAGTGTGCTTCCGGTATTTGTCGTATTCGGGCTGTCTTTTCCGCCCATCTTCATTGAACTACTGGTTTCGCTGGCGCTGTTCTGGCTGGTGAAACGCGTGCTGACGCCCAGCGGGATTTACGATCTGGTGTGGCATCCGGCACTTTTTAACACAGCGCTGTATTGCTGTGTGTTTTACCTTGTATCCCGTCTATTCGTCTGAGGTTTTAAGTGAAAGCGCTTATAAGAAAAATCGCGCGTTACGCCATTACGCTCCTGCTGGTTATCATCGCTGTTGTTATCATCTTCCGCGCCTGGGTGTTCTATACCGAGTCGCCGTGGACGCGTGACGCCAAATTCTCCGCCGACGTGGTGGCGATCTCCCCGGACGTGACCGGACTGATCACCGACGTCCCGGTACACGACAACCAGCTGGTGAAAAAAGGCGATACGCTGTTTATCGTTGACCGTCCGCGCTACCAGAAAGCGCTGGATGAGGCGCAGGCGGATGTCGAATATTACCAGGCGCTGGTCAGCGAAAAACGCCGTGAAGCGGCGCGGCGTAACCAGCTCGGTACCAGCGCGATGTCGCGTGAAGCCATTGAGCAGTCGAATAGCGACCTGCAGACCAGCGAACATCAGCTGGCCAAAGCGGTGGCGACGCGCGATCTGGCGGTGATCGACCTCGATCGCACCACCATCAAAGCGCCGTCCGATGGCTGGGTCACCAACCTCAACGTCTATCAGGGGGAATTCATCACGCGCGGCTCGGTGGCCGTGGCGCTGGTGCAGCAGCACTCGTTCTACGTGCTGGCCTACATGGAAGAGACCAAGCTGGATGGCGTGCGTCCCGGCTTCCGTGCGGAAATTACTCCGCTGGGCAGCAACACGGTGCTGCGCGGCACAGTTGACAGCATCGCGGCTGGCGTGACCAACAGCAGCAGCAGCGTTGACAGTAAAGGCATGGCCACCGTGGACTCCAACCTTGAGTGGGTGCGTCTGGCGCAGCGCGTACCGGTGCGTATTCGCCTTGACGATCAACCCGGCAACCGCTTCCCGGCGGGGACCACCGCCACCGTGGTGATCACCGGTGACAAAGACCGCCAGACCAAAGTGTCGCCGATGGCGCAGCTGTTCAACCGCCTGCGTGAGTTTGGTTAAGCGGGGGCGATATGATTGAGTTTTTGCGTTTCCCGGTAAAGCTGACCTTCGCGCTGGTGGCAGCGCTGATGATTGGCTTTCACTTCAATCTGGAAACGCCGCGCTGGGCGGTGATGACCGCCGGCATCGTGGCTGGCGGCACCGCCTTTGCCGCGGGCGGCGATCCTTATTCTGGCGCGCTGCGCTACCGTGGCGTTCTGCGTATTATCGGCACCTTTATCGGCTGTATCGCGGCACTCACCATCATGATTGCGACGGTGCGCGCGCCGGTGGTGATGCTGCTGCTGTGCTGCCTGTGGGCCGGCATGTGCGTCTGGCTCTCATCGCTGATTAAAGTCGAAAACTCCTATGCGCTGGGCCTCGCCGGTTACACCGCGCTGATCATCGTGGTGACCGCGGATGCCAGCGGCGGCCTGACGCTGGCGCCGCAGTTCGCCGTGGAGCGCTGCAGCGAAATTGTGCTCGGTATCCTGTGCGCCATTCTCGCCGACATGCTGTTCTCTCCGCGCTCGATCAAGAAAGTGATTGATGCGGAAGTGGATGCGCTGCTGGTAGCGCACTACCGCCTGCTGCAGCTGTGCGTGGCACACGAGGATAAAGAGGAAGTCGACAAAGCCTGGAGCGCACTGGTGCGCCGCACGACCGCGCTCAACGGTATGCGCAGCCAGCTGCTGATGGAGTCGTCGCGCTGGAGCAACACCAGCCGCCGGCTGCAAATGCTCAACACGCTATCGCTGACGCTGATTACTCAGGCCGCTGAGACCTTCCTGATTCAGAATTCGCGCCCGGATTACATCCCGCCGCAGTATCGCCTGCTGATTGAAAAAGAGGTAACCAGCGTCAGCGACGTACATAAGCGCATGAAGCTGATGCGCCGCGTTATTGGCGTCAGCAGTAAAAGCGTGCCGTTTACCCTGGCCAGCTGGGTCGGCGCCGCGACCGAATATCTGCTGCTGATCAATGGCGTTAAAAGCAACAGCCGTATCACCACGCTGGAGGAGAGCATTCTGCAGCGTGAGGTGGTGATCCAGGCGCGCTCAGCGGAGACGCATCATGCGATGATCAATGGCGTGCGCACCTTTGTCGCCACCGCACTCGGTTCGCTGTTCTGGCTGTATACCGGCTGGACCTCCGGCAGCGGCTGTATGGTGATGCTGGCGGTGATTACCGCGCTGGCGATGCGTATGCCGAATCCGCTGATGATGGCGAAAGACTTCTTCTACGGCATGGCCTTTGCGGTGCCGCTGGGCATGCTCTACTTCATCTGGGTATTGCCAGGCACCCAGCAAAGTGCCTTGCTGTTGTGTATCGCGATTGGCGCACTCGGCTTTATCGGCGGCATCTTTGTACAGCGGCGGCAGATTGGTACGCTGGGCGCGCTGATCGGCACCATCAACGTGCTGGTGCTGGATAACCCGATGAAGTTTGAGTTCAACGTGTTTCTCGACAACGCGCTCGGCCAGTGGATTGGCAGCTTTGTGGCGATGATGGTGATTTTACTGATTCGTGACAAATCCAAAGCCCGCACCGGACGCAAGCTGCTGAATCGCTTTATGTATGCTGCGGTGGCAGCGCTGACCACCAATCAGGCGCGCCGGCGTGAGAACCATTTACCGGCGCTTTATCAGCAGCTGTTCCTGCTGCTTAATTTGTTCCCGGGCGATATCGACAAATACCGGATTGCGCTCACGCTGATTATTGGTCATCAGCGCCTGCGCAACGCAGAGGTGCCGGTCAATGCCGACCTGTCGGCGTATCACCGCCAGCTGCGCGCCACCGCCGACCGCATTATTGCGGCCAGCAGCGATGATAAACGGCGCTACTACTTTGAGCGCCTGCTGCAGGAGCTGGACGTTTATCAGCAGAAGCTGCAGCACTATGCCGCCCCGGCCAGCGTGACGGAACCGGTGAAACGGCTGTCGATGATGCTGGATAAGTACCAGAACACCCTCATCCAAATCTGAAACTGGCCGCTGCCTGGCGCAGCGGCTGGCCTGATGCCACGCTGACCCTCATTGCCCGATTATTGCCATCTATACTTTCCTGACAGGATGCTCACTGACAGGAGAATAACGATGTCCACTTCCCTGCAACAACACGAACTGTTCAACACTGGCTACTTCGCGGACGGCCAGTGGCACACCGCCAGCAGCACCTTTGATGTCACCAATCCGGCCACCGGCGAGGTACTGGCGCAGGTGGCGAAAGCCGGCAAGGCTGAAACCGAACAGGCGATTGCCGCCGCGCAGCGCGCCTTTCCGGCGTGGCGCGACAAAACCGCCAAACAGCGCAGCGAAATCCTTTATCGCTGGTACCAGCTGATCATTGAGCACAAAAGCTGGCTGGGCCAGCTGATGACCGCCGAGCAGGGCAAACCGCTGCAGGAAGCCGAGGGTGAAGTAGAGTACGCCGCCAGCTTTATTCAATGGTTTGCCGAGCAGGCGAAGCGCGCCAACGGCGAAATTATCCCGCCGGCCAAAGCCGGTTCACGCATTCTGGCGACGCGCGAGCCGATTGGCGTGGTCGCTGCCATCACGCCGTGGAATTTCCCGATGGCGATGCTGACGCGCAAACTCGGCCCGGCGCTGGCGGCCGGCTGCACCGGCATCATCAAGCCGGCCAATAACACCCCGCTCAGCGCCTTTGCGCTGGTGGCGCTGGCACAAAAAGCGGGCGTGCCGGACGGCGTGCTGAACGCGGTAGCTGGCGACACGCACGCCATCAGCGACGCCATTATGGCTTCCCGCGCGGTGCGTAAAATCTCCTTTACCGGTTCCACCGCAGTGGGGAAAACGCTGATGCGGAACGCGGCCGAAACCATGAAGAAAGTCTCGATGGAGCTGGGCGGCAACGCGCCCTATATCGTGTTTGACGATGCCGATATCGACGCGGCGGTGCAGGGGGCTATCGCCAACAAATTCCGTAACGCCGGCCAGGTGTGCGTCAGCGTTAACCGCTTCTATATCCACAACGCAATATACGACCGCTTTGTGCATCAGTTGGCTGAGGCGGTGGGCAAACTAAAAGTGGGCAACGGCGTGGAGCCGGGCGTGGTGGTCGGGCCGCTGATTGAGCCGTCTGCGGTGGAGAAAGTGGCGGAGCATGTCAAAGATGCGCTGAGCAAAGGCGGGAAGCTGCTGGTGGGCGGCGAGCGCCATCCGCTGGGCGGCAACTTCTGGCAGCCGACGGTGATTGCCGATGCGCATGAAGAGATGCAGCTGGCGCGGGAAGAGACCTTCGGTCCGGTGGCTGCCTGCTTCCGCTTTGACGATGAAGCTGAGGTAATCGCGCGCGCCAACAACACCGAATACGGTCTGGCGGCTTACTTCTATACGCAGAATCTGCAGCGCGTGTTTCGCGTTTCGGCGGCGCTGGAAGCCGGCATGATTGGGATCAACGAGTGCGCGGTCTCAACCGAGCTGGCGCCGTTTGGCGGCGTGAAAGAGTCCGGACTGGGACGCGAAGGATCGGTGCTGGGCATGGAAGAGTATCTGGAAGTCAAAGCGCTGCACCTCGGCGGTCTGGCGTAGCGAGAGGATGTCACCATGAGAACCGAGCGTTTCGACTTCAATGAAATCGTCGATCAGGCTCATTTCTACCGTCAGTTTTGCGAACGTTTCGCGCTGGCGGATCGCACCATTCACGATCTGGACGATCTGTGGGAAATGATCATCGGCGAGCAGATCCCGCTGCCGCTGGAAATTGCGTTCATCAATCTGGGGAAAGGGCAGAAACGCCGCTATGGTGCGCTGATATTGCTATTCGATGAGGCAGAAGAGGAGCTGGAAGGCCAGCTCCGCTTTAATGTTCAGTAGCACAACCAAAAAGGGCCCCGGCAGGCGGGGCCAAAGGGTTCGTCAGAATTGACGAGGAATTATTTGTACAGCTCTGCAGTCAGGTGATAGCTGTCACCGGTGCGCGCTTCAATCACTTTATACGCGCTGGCACCCTGCTCATCGGCTTTCTGAGAAAGCTGAGCGCGGTAATCCATAGGTGAGCCGCCTGTTCCGCTAACGGTAATAGTCTGGCCGGTAGATTGCAGATTCTGCGCGGATTCATCCGTTACCAGTTGGGCAGCCGAAGCGCCAAAAGCGAACAGAGAAAGCAGCGTAGCGGTTGCGATGGTTGTTTTGATTTTCATAATTCGTCTCCTCATTAGAATCAACAACCTGCGGCACGAAGAGGGTAAGCGGGTCGTCGATCTTCTCCCGGCGACTGCATAACGCCGGATCGATAGTTTAAGTTTATTTGTACAGTTCAGCCGTCACGTGGAAGGTGTTGTCCTGATTGTTCTCAATGATGCGGTAATGGCTGGCACCCTGAGCATCGGCTTTCTGGGACAGTTCCTGACGGATATTGGTCTGGTCGCCATCGACGCCGCTCACGCTAATGGTCTGATTCAGCGGCTGCAGATTTTCTGCCTGGGTGTTGGTTACCAGGGTGGCAGCACTGGCGCCAAAAGACAGAACGGAAGCCAGACTCAATACAGCAATAGATAATTTGGTTTTCATGATTCACTCTCCTGAAATGGGGTGGGCAACCTGAGAGGCAAACGCCTCTCAAACGGGTCGCCGTTCACACTGCATCTTGTTCCGGCAAACTTATTTATAAAGTTCCGCGGTTGCGTGGTAGCTGTTGTCGTTATAAGCCTCAACAACGCGATAGGCTTTAGCACCTTGCGCTTCAGCTTTGGCGTTCAGCTGCTGATGGATATCCATCGGTGAGCCGCCAATGCCGCTGACGCTGATGGTGCCGACCGGCTGCAGGTTCGCTGCCTGTTCGGCATTGATAGAATCTGCGGCGAAAGCACCAAATGACAGGGCAGATAGAACACTCAGGGTGGCGATAGTAGTTTTAACGTTCATGGTATTTTTCCTCGTCTTATGTTTTTCTCTTTTTGATTTCGTGTGATTTGCATCACGAAAAGAAGTATAGATCTAATCACCCATGAAATTAATATCCCGCTAATAATGATTGGTTGTAATTCTTTATCCTTATGGCGCATTTTTATAACGCAAAGTTATTAAAACCGCCTGGATCTTAACCGGGAGGGTGTATTTCCATGCAAAAACAATGATCTGCATCAAATTATCTTTTTGTGCGAAACAATGTGGTTGATCAAGCTGGCTGTGCGCTAAAAGCAAGAGATAACCGCTAAGCACTAATTGTAAAGCAGCGTAAAATAGCGCAAAGGGTTAAGCAGGCGAAAAGGTCGTACCAATAATTTCGCGCATTGAGAACCCGGCGGAATATGGCTAAGCAGTTATTTTGTAAGGTGTTGGCGGTAAAACAGCGGGAGAAGCGCGGGCGGGCAGGCAAGGTTACCGGCAGGTAAACCGCCGGTAACAGACAGGGTTTTATAGTTCCTGTTCGAATAACACCAGCACGGCGTCATACAGCTGCTTCACCGTAAAGGCGCGCGCTGGCGTAATAAAGATGGTGTCGTCGCCGGCGATGGTGCCGAGAATGCCTTCGGCTTTGCCGAGGGAGTCGAGCAGGCGGGCGATCAGCTGGGCCGCGCCCGGGCTGGTATGAATCACTACCAGCGCATCGTTATAGTCGATATCCAGCACCAGATTCTTCAGCGGACTGGTGGTGGTGGGCACGCCCAGTTCGGCTGGCAGGCAGTACACCATCTCCATTTTGGCGTTACGCGTGCGCACCGCACCAAACTTGGTCAGCATACGAGAAACTTTTGACTGGTTGATGTTGCCGAAGCCGTCTTCCTGCAGCGCCTGGACAATTTCGCCCTGAGAGCTGAACTTTTCTTCTTTCAGTAAGGCTTTGAACGCCTTTATCAGATCGTCTTGTTTAGATGGGTTTCGCATAAGCTACCAATAAAAGAGGGTTGCAGCAGGCAACAGGCCCGGCGCAGATAAATTATTATGCATTTATATGAATTTTTATGCAATAAGCGGATGCGTGAATTCATGGCATGCGCGTGTGGGGCGGGCATGATAACAGAGTTTTATCCTGCACCAAAATCGCGCGCTGGCGCGCAAAGCGAAGGTTGCAAAGTTGTTATATTATTGAAGTGGTAACAACAAAACGATGATCATTGCCGTCCATAGTCTTCTGGCTGCGACTGGATCATTCAGGCGACTTCTGAAGTGGAGATGTCTCGGGAGCCGATTGCGGCGTAATGTTATTGCGCGACAGGTGTGTCGCTATCGCCTGAGAAGTTGATTAAACTCGTAACCTGATGGATTTCCGGCATATCTCTGCCCCACCTTAATAAGGAGTTCAGGATGAAAGTTGCCGTTCTCGGTGCAGCTGGTGGTATTGGCCAGGCACTCGCTCTGCTGCTCAAGACCCAATTACCCGCAGGTTCAGCCCTCTCACTGTATGACATTGCCCCGGTGACGCCAGGCGTCGCGGTTGATCTCAGCCACATTCCTACTGCCGTGAAAGTCGAAGGGTTCAGTGGCGAAGATGCCACGCCGGCTCTGCACGGCGCCGATGTGGTGCTGATCTCGGCCGGTGTGGCACGCAAACCTGGCATGGACCGCGCCGATCTGTTTAACGTCAACGCCGGTATCGTGCGTAACCTGATTGAACAGGTGGCGACCACCGCGCCAAAAGCGCTGATTGGCGTCATCACTAACCCGGTAAATACCACGGTGGCGATTGCCGCCGAAGTGCTGAAAAAAGCCGGTGTGTACGATAAAAACCGGCTGTTTGGCGTCTCGACGCTGGATGTGATTCGCGCCAACACCTTTGTCGCTGCCCTGAAGGGCAAACAGCCTACGGAGATTGAAGTGCCGGTGGTCGGCGGGCATTCAGGCGTGACCATTCTGCCGCTGCTGTCGCAGGTTAAAGGCGTCAGCTTCAGCGAGCAGGAGATCGCCGACCTGACGAAACGTATTCAGAATGCCGGTACCGAAGTGGTGGAAGCCAAAGCCGGTGGCGGCTCGGCGACGCTGTCGATGGGCCAGGCGGCGGCGCGCTTTGGTCTGTCGCTGATTCGTGCACTGCAGGGCGAAGCTAATGTCGTTGAATGCGCCTATGTGGAAGGCGACGGCGAGTACGCGCGCTTCTTCTCGCAGCCGCTGCTGCTGGGCAAAAACGGTATCGCCGAACGCCGTCCGCTCGGGCCGCTCAGTGATTTCGAACAGCAGGCGCTCAACGGCATGCTGGAGACGCTGAAAAAAGATATCGCGCAGGGCGAAGAGTTTGTGAAGTAACCCGCGCGTAAAGAAAAAACGCCCGGCGCATGCCGGGCGTTTTGTTTTACAGGCCACCGGATTTGAAGGTCCGGCTGGCAGTCGAACCGTTGCTGGCGGGCGTTTTGCGCCCCAGCGTTTCCATCCGTACCTGGAAAGGCGGGAACGGCATCTCAATGCCATGCTCTTCAAAGCCGCGCAGAATCAGCTGATGCAGCTCATGACGCAGCGGCATACGATGGCCCATCTCCGCCGCGTGCACGCGCAGCTCAAACAGCTGAATGCCCTGCTGCAAGTCCACCAGGAACACATCCGGCGCTGGCATATCCAGCACGTAGGTGCAGCGATCGGCCGCCTGCTTCAGGATGGTCGTCACCTCTTCGCTGTTAACGTGGGCCGGTGCCGGAATGGTCAGCACCACGCGCGTCACCGAATCCGACAGCGACCAGTTGACGAACTGCTCGGTGATAAAGGCCTTGTTCGGCACAATAATCTCTTTGCGGTCCCAGTCGGTAATGGTGGTGGCGCGCGTATTGATGCGGGTGATGCTGCCGGTCAAATCGCGAATGGTCACGGTATCGCCAATACGAATTGGTTTCTCAAACAGGATGATCAGGCCGGAGATAAAGTTGGCAAAGATCTCCTGCATCCCAAAGCCCAGTCCCAGACCCAGCGCCGCTACCAGCCACTGCAGTTTTGACCACTCCACGCCAATAATCGAGAAGCCAATCAGACCGCCGACCAGCATCAGCGCGTATTTGGTCAGGGTGGTAATGGCGTAACCGGTGCCGGGCGACAGGCTGAGGTGTTGCAGCAGCGCCAGCTCCAGCAGCGCCGGCATATTGCGCACCAGCTGGGTGGTAATGATAAAGATCAGGATGGCGATCAGCACGGCGCCCAGCGTAATGGGCTGTACGCTCTCGACGCCCTGCACCGTGGGGCTGGCATCCCACAGCGGGATGTTGTCGAGGAAGCTGAACGCGGAATGAATCTCAGACCACAGCACAATCACCGACACCAGCGCAATCAGCGTCAGAATCGAGCGGACCAGCCGCAGCGACTGCGCGCTGATCGCATCCAGATCGATGATCGGCTCTTCGACTTCCACGGTATCGGTGCTGACGGCAGACTGCTGCTCTTTTTCCTCTTCGCTGCGCGCGCGGTTGGCCAGCATATCGGCACGACGCTGGCGCGCGCGGTCAAAGGCGATGCGGCGGCGCTGAATCAGCATCCAGCGGCGAATGATGTGGTAAATCACCAGCAGGAAGAACCAGATGCCGACCGAGGTTTCCAGACGCGCCAGCAGCGCCTGCGCGGTGGCCAGATAGCCAATGCAGGAGGCCAGCGCCGCCACCAGCGGGATGGCGATCATCAGGTTCCACAGGATCCGGTTAACGAAGTTGTCGCCGTCGCCCTCTTTATCTAAATAGAGCGGGATACCGGCGCGTTTCAGGCTGACGGTGACAATGCTCAGCGCCCCGCAGATCAGAATAAAGCACAGGCGCCCCAGCGTGGCGGAGAACTGCGGATCGTCGAGATTGGCGAAAGCAATCAGCAGCATAATCAGCGGTACGATCAGGCCGACCGTCAGCGAGTAATAACGCATGGCGCGCGCGACCCGCGCCTGCGGCCAGCGGAAGTGCACGACAAACAGGCCGTCAGGACGGGCAAACGCCGCGCTGATCATGAATGCCCACAGCAGCGGCAGGGTGGCAGTGATGCCATCGCCAATCGCCACGGCAAACGGGTAAGGCCAGGCGTGCTGCAGGCCAAAGCCGAGCGCGGCCCACAGCACCGGCAGCGGCACCGCGACCAGAATCGACCAGAAGACGGTGCGCAGCGTCAGGCTGAAGCGGTCCTGCGTCACTTTCCCCACGCGGCTGGCCGCGCGCGCCATAAAGGCGTTGTAGTGACGACGCGTGCTGATGCTAAAGCCCACCAGCAGAATGGCGCCAATAATCGGCAGCACCGTTTCGCGGTTAGTGAACATCATCGCCAGCGCTTTGCCCAGCTGGCCCAGCGTGTCCAGCGACAGCAGGCGCGTCAGGTCGGTTGCCACGTCCAGCGGGTATTTCAGGCCAACCGGGCTGACGTCGGCGGTCCAGAACAGATAGCGGTGCGTCGCCTCTTTAACTTCACTCAGCGCGTCCTGCAGCTGCGTATTGGAAACCTTCAGCTTGGTGATTTCCAGAATCAGCGTGTCGCAGCCGGAAATCAGTGAGTTCAGCAGTTCACGCTGGGTTTTCAGCTGGGCATCCAGAATGCGCGTCTGTTCACTGGTGAACGGCGTGCCGTCCGCCTGTTTCTCTTTGCGCAGCGCCTGCTGGCGCTCCAGCAGGTCTTCATAATGCAGCCGCTGCACGCGCAGCTGGCCCATTTCACTGTCGATCTGCTGGGATTTGGGCATCTCCGGCAGGCGCGCCACCTGCGCGCGCAGCGCTTCACCCAGCAGGTTCGACACGCCCAGCCACTGTGACTGCTCGCGCAGCGTGCTCAGCGCCTGGCGCACCTGCAATGTCTGATTGGTAGCGAGACGCTGCTGCGAGGCCACCAGATCCATACGCTGCGCCTGCTGATTCAGATCGGCGGAGAGCTCGCGGTTAACGCGGAACTGATCGCTGATGGAGGCCGGCAGATCGCCGCTGTTTTCCGCCAGCTGTTCGGTGCGCTCCAGCGCCAGTTCGGCTTCGCGCTGACGCTGGTTGTTGAGCTGATTGCGCAGCGCCTGCAGATAGTTATCCAGCTGGGTGGCTTTGCGCTGATGCACTTCCGCGCGCATACGCGCCAGTTCCTGACGGTTATTGGCCGACAGCTGCGCCAGCTCCAGCTCATCGACCCGCGCTTTACTGGCAGCGCTCTCGGTCTGACGCGCATAAATCTGCGCCTGCGCCAGCGGGGTAGCGGCAGCCGCCACGCCCTGTGCGCGCCGTTCGCTTTCGGTCATGGCGCGCCGCGCATCGGTCTGCTGCTGCGGCAGCTGCGACAGAGAATCGCTGATTTCGCGGGCGCGATCCTGCTCCTGCTGCGCCTGGCGGCTCTCCTCCAGCAGCTGGCTGCTAACCTGCAGGATCTCCTGATCCAGCTCGGCATTGCTCATGTTGCTGCGCACTGGCTTGCTGCTGTCAGTCAGCGTGGCGATTTGCTGACGCAGCTCGCGCGCCAGCCGCGGGAAATCATCGATTACCTGCTGATACTGTTTCGCCCGTTCCAGCGAGTCGTCGCGTTCGGACAGGAAGTTAATTGCTGCTTCCAGCGCCTGCACCTGTTCGGCCTGGCTGGGCGAGCTTTTCGCGGATTTCGCCGTTTCCAGATCCTGTTTCAGCTGGCTGGCGGGTGGAACGGTGGCGGCAAAGGCGGTGCTGCTGAGCACCAGGCTCAGCAGCAGAAAAAGAGAGGCGCGCACGGCGGTGTTTCCCGGAATTAGTCGATGAGCGGAGCGCTGTCGCCGGGCTGCGGCAGGGCGATAGCCAGCGGCTGACCCAGGCGGGTTTTGCTTTCGGCTTCAAGGCTTTCAGCCAGCTTGACGCGGTTCGGCGCGAACAGGTTGATCACCGTCGAGCCCAGCTTAAAGCGGCCCATCTCCTGACCTTTCAGCAGCACGACCGCGCCATCATGATCGGCCGATGGGTAGCGCCAGCGTTTGATCACCCCTTCGCGCGGCGGCGTCACGGTGCCGGCCCAGACGGTTTCGATGCTGCCGACAATGGTGGCGCCCACGAGGATCTGCACCATCGGGCCGTGATCGGTATCAAATACGCAGATCACGCGTTCATTACGGGCAAACAGGTTCGGGATGTTGCGCGCGGTCAGCGGGTTAACCGAGTAGAGATCGCCCGGCACGTAGATCATTTCGCGCAGGATGCCGTTACACGGCATGTGCACGCGGTGGTAGTCGCGCGGCGCGAGGTAAGTGGTAACGAACTCACCGTCGACAAATTTTTCCGCCAGATCGTCATTGCCGGCCAGCAACGCCTGCAGCGAGTAAGTGTGGCCTTTGGCCTGGAAGATCTGAT
Organism: Pantoea sp. ICBG 985; assembly: GCF_002928365.1. Taxonomy (NCBI): domain Bacteria; kingdom Pseudomonadati; phylum Pseudomonadota; class Gammaproteobacteria; order Enterobacterales; family Erwiniaceae; genus Pantoea; species Pantoea sp. ICBG 985. Next base: position 545,475 of record NZ_POWM01000004.1, on the reverse strand, counting down.
CGCCAGCAATACGGCCCAGCTGGCTGATGGCGCCATCGGCTGGCAAGGCCAGCAGCGAAGCGTCCGGATCGATAGGGCGTGCACCCTCTTTTAACGGGCGTACAAAGAAGTCATTAAAGGTGCGGTAGCTGCCGGTATGCGGCTTGCTGGCTTCCGCCATATCCACTTTGTAGAACCAGACAAAAATGTCGATGACCGCTTTGGTCAGCCAGCCCGCGCGGCGGCTGGCGCCCCAACCGGCGAGTTCGGTCAGCGCTTTTTTAGGCAGAATGTGATTCAGGCCGAGTTTAAAACGATCAAACACCGTTGCCTCCTGGCTTAATAACGTTTGGTTTACACAAAAGGGGGCGGATTGTAGCAGCGCCCCGGTCAGTTGGCGAATGTGCCGTTGTACCCGTTAATCTTCGCTGGCGGAAAAGTTTTTACGCGTTTTTACCTGCGCCATGCTCTCCAGAATACGGTGGTAGTTATCGAAGCGTGAAATGTCGATGATCCCGTTCTCCACCGCTTCGCGGATGGCGCAGCCTGGGTCGTTGTCGTGCTTGCAGTCACGGAACTTGCAACCGCCGAGAAATTCACGAAATTCGACAAATCCCTGGGTAATTTGTTCCGGCTCCAGATGCCACAAACCGAACTCGCGCACGCCAGGTGAATCGATGACATCGCCGCCGTGCGGGAAGTGATACAGCCGTGAGGCGGTGGTGGTGTGCTGGCCGAGGCCGGACACATCCGATACATCATTGGTCAGGATCTCATCGCCTGCCAGGTCGAGGCCGAGCAGGTTGTTCAGCAGGCTGGATTTACCCACGCCCGACTGGCCGGCAAAAATGCTGACCCGGCCGGTGAGCGCCGCTTCCAGATCCTTCAGTCCATCTTTGGCGCGGCTCGACACCATCAGTACGCGATAGCCAATGTGGCGATAGATATCCATCTGCTCATCGACAAACGCCCGCGCGTCGTCATCCAGCAGATCGGTTTTATTCAGTACCAGCAGCGGCTCCACGCCGAGCGTTTCGCTGGCCACCAGATAGCGATCGATAATGTTCAGCGACAGCTCTGGCAGGATCGCCGACACAATAATGATCTGATCAATGTTAGCGGCGATCGGTTTCACGCCGTCATAGAAGTCCGGGCGCGTCAGCACCGTCTGGCGCGGGTGCACGGCTTCAACAATACCTTTGCCACCGTTTTCGCCGGCGGCGCGCCACACCACGCGGTCGCCGGTGACCAGCGAGCGAATGGTGCGGCGGATATTACAGCGATGCACCTCGCCGTCGCTGTCTTCCACATCCGCGTGCATGCCAAAGCGGCTGATCACTACGCCCTCAGAGGCTTCACCAAACAGGCTGTCGTCCGGTTCCGGCTTTTCGTTCCGTTGCTGCAGACGACGCTGATGGTTGGCGCTGACGCGACGTTGTTGACCCTTCGACAATTTATTTTTGCTCACGCATCCTCTCACGCTTTCGCCAGGCTTCGCCCCGCTGGGCAAAACGTCTATGATACACCTTAATTCAGGCTAATGACGACTTTGGCAACAGGCGGGAAACGCATGACAGCGGGAAATGAAAACAATCTGATTTGGATCGACCTGGAAATGACCGGACTGGATCCGGAGCGCGATCGCATTATTGAGATCGCCACCATTGTAACGGACGCCAACCTCAACATTCTGGCCGAAGGTCCGGTACTGGCGGTGCATCAGTCCGATGCGCAGCTGGCGCTGATGGATGACTGGAACGTGCGCACCCACACCAATAGCGGGCTGGTTGCGCGCGTAAAGGCCAGCCAGCATGACGATCGTGCGGCGGAGCAGGCGACGATTGCGTTTCTGCAGCAGTGGGTTCCGGCCAACACCTCGCCGATTTGCGGCAACAGCATTGGCCAGGATCGCCGCTTCCTGTTTAAGTACATGCCAGAGCTGGAAGCCTATTTCCACTACCGCTATCTGGATGTCAGCACGCTGAAAGAGCTGGCGCGCCGCTGGAAGCCAGAGATTCTGCCAGGCTTTAAAAAAGCCGGTACGCATCAGGCGCTGGACGACATTCGTGAGTCCATTGCCGAGCTGGCCTACTACCGCGAGCACTTCCTGCAGCTGTAAATCAACGCGGGTGCGCAGGAAAGCAGCAGTTTGCCGATTAAAACAGCAAACGCGCGCAAAGCGCAAAATTTTGCTTTGCAACGCTTGCGGCGGGAAGGAATTCTCGTATAATGCGCACCCCGTACCGGTGAAGAATTTACAACAGGTACGGAGCAGTAAAAGTAACAAATGTTCTGAATCAGGTAGTTCAGTTGCGCTAAGGCGGTCAACGCCGCAGCAGATTGAAAGACAATGATGCGGGAATAGCTCAGTTGGTAGAGCACGACCTTGCCAAGGTCGGGGTCGCGAGTTCGAGTCTCGTTTCCCGCTCCAGAACGTGCAGTAAAAAGTAATGCATCAGAATTAAGGATTTCAACTGCGTCCAGGCCGTTAAAGCCGCAGCGCAATGAAAGACGACGATTATGCGGGAATAGCTCAGTTGGTAGAGCACGACCTTGCCAAGGTCGGGGTCGCGAGTTCGAGTCTCGTTTCCCGCTCCAGTCTCTGTTGCAGTACGCCATCCAAATCACGGATTTAGTCTTTTTGCGGTTGTTGTGACTTAAGAATGCCGGTACATAATCGAGTATTTGAGTTTGCAACAAGGCGGCAACTGAGCGAATCCCTGGGAGCTTACACGAGTAAGTAACCTGGGTGAGCGAAGGCAGCCAACGCCGTGGCAGACTAAAATACGAAGATTATGCGGGAATAGCTCAGTTGGTAGAGCACGACCTTGCCAAGGTCGGGGTCGCGAGTTCGAGTCTCGTTTCCCGCTCCAGATTTTCATATTCACTAAAGTTATTTGCCCCCGGGCACAATCAGACATACAACTGCTGCAGTCGTTTTACCTGTGCGGTTCCGTTTGTTATCTGGAAATTTTGCACGCTGCGTGAGTGCCTGAGATGTCTGCGTCTGTTGCAGTAATCTTACAGGTTATCCACAATGCGCCCGCAACGTGCTGACGGCGTTTTACCCTATCTGCAAAACCGTTTTGAACAGAGTTATCCACAAGCTCTGGACAAGCCCCTGCGCGCAAAACCCGACGTAAATGTTTACAGTAATTATCTAACCTTATGTTTTTTATTGGGTAAATGATATTTCAGACTGTGAATGCCCCTTTTAGACGAAATAACGATCCACGTCACTATTCGGGGAAATAATTTTATTCACAGCATGTGGAAAAGCATAATATCCTGCGCGATTGCTCAATCATGCATCACGCGGTAACCCTTTCTCGACGGCGCGCACCAGCCGCTGCTGCTGTGCCGATTGCACCTCTATCGCCTGCGCCGCGCGCTTTTGCCGCTGCTGCGCTATCGCCCAGTCAATGTGCTCATCCAGCAGCGGATGTTCACCGCGCCGCTGTTCTAATGCCGTAAGATTCTCGGGTGCCCAGGGCGCATTACCCAGCGCCACCGCTACGTTACGCAGCCAGCGCAGATGGCCGATGCGGCGAATGGCAGAGCCTTCCGTGACGCGCAAAAAACGGGCTTCATCCCAGCCGAACAGTTCGACCAGCTGCGGCGCGTGCAGCACAGCGCGCGGCGAAAAATCCTCTTCATCGGTCAGCTGACCATAGCGGTTCCACGGACAGATCAGCTGGCAGTCGTCACAGCCGTAAATGCGGTTGCCGATCAGCGGACGCAGCGCTTCGGGAATGGCGCCTTCCAGTTCAATGGTGAGATAGGAGATGCAGCGGCGCGCATCGACGACATAAGGTTCGACGATGGCGCCGGTCGGGCAGATGGTCATGCAGGCGACGCAGCGGCCGCACTGCTCTTGCTGCGGCTCATCCACCGGCAGCGGTAGATCAATCAGCAGTTCGCCGAGGAAAAACCACGAGCCGGCTTCGCGATTAAGCACCAGCGAATGTTTGCCGGTCCAGCCGAGTCCGGCTTTGACGGCAATCGGCCGCTCCAGAATCGGCGCAGAGTCGACAAACGGACGAAAATTGAGTTCGCCGCAGTGGGCCTGGATTTTTTCTCCGAGCTTTTTCAGTCGATTGCGCAATACTTTGTGGTAATCGCGGCCCAGCGCGTAGCGGCTGACATAACCCAGCTGTGGGTTTTTTAACGTGCTGGCAAACGCGGCTTTGGCCGGAAGATAGTTCATGCGCACGCTGATCACGCGCAGCGTGCCGGGCAGCAGTTCATGCGGACGGGCGCGCATCATGCCGTGACGCGCCATCCAGTCCATCTCGCCGTGATACTGTTTCTCCAGCCACTGCTGCAGTTTCGGCTCTTCGGCGCTCAGGTCGGTATCGCAAATCCCCACCTGCTGAAAGCCGAGTTCGCGCCCCCACTGTTTAATCTGTTGAGCGAGCTGTTGAAGATCGAGAGGGTATGACATGAGAGACCAGGCAATTGAAGCAAACGCACGCAGTTTACCACACTCTGTCTGGCCTGCGCAGGCCATGCCGCAACTGGAGTGCGACGCCGCCGATAGCCTGGGACTGACGCTGTATGAACTGATGCAACGCGCCGGGCAGGCCAGTTATGAACGGATTCGCCAGCAGTGGCCGCAGGCGCAGCACTGGCTGATTTTATGCGGCCACGGTAATAACGGCGGCGATGGCTACGTGGTGGCGCGGCTGGCGCAGGCCGCCGGGCTGAGCGTGACGCTGCTGGCCTGTGACAGCGAACGTCCGCTGCCGGAAGAAGCACAGCAGGCGCGCGACGGCTGGCTGGCGGCTGGCGGCGTGATTCATGCCGCCGACGCTGCCTGGCCGGAACACATCGACGTGATTGTTGATGCGCTGCTGGGCACCGGGCTGAATCGCGCGCCTGCCGCGCCTTATCAGTCGCTAATCGAACAGATCAATGCGCACGCCGCGCCGGTGTTTGCCGTCGATATCCCTTCCGGGCTGGTGGCGGCGACCGGCACCACGCCAGGGGCGGCGGTCGTGGCGGACTGTACGTTAAGTATGATTGCGCTGAAGCCCGGTCAGCTAACCGGCAAAGCGCGTGACCACGTCGGCGTGCTGCATTGCGCGACTCTTGGTCTGGACGCGTTTCTGGCTGGCGAGCCGGCGCCGATTCATCGCTACGCGGCAGCGGATTTACCGCGCTGGCTGAAGCCGCGTAAAGCCACCTCGCACAAAGGCGATCACGGCCGTTTGCTGGTGGTCGGCGGCGACAGCGGCACGGCCGGCGCGATCCGCATGACCGGCGAAGCGGCGCAGCGCAGCGGTGCCGGGCTTGTGCGGGTGTTAACGCATGAAGATAATATTGGTCCGATTCTCAGCGCACGACCGGAGCTGATGGTGGATGCCCTGAGCGACGCGCGGCTGGACGACGCGCTGGCGTGGGCGGATGTCATCGCCATCGGCCCCGGTCTTGGCCAGCGTGAATGGGCTCAGAAGGCACTGAAAAAGGTGGCACTGAGTGAAAAGCCGATGCTTTGGGATGCTGATGCGCTTAACCTGCTGGCAATCAATGCAGATAACCGTCAGAATCGCATCATTACGCCGCATCCCGGCGAGGCAGCACGCCTGCTCGGGGTGAAAACCGCAGAGATTGAGAGTGACCGCTTACACGCCGCGCAGACCCTGGCAAACCGCTACGGCGGCGTGGTGGTGCTGAAAGGTGCCGGTACGGTAATTGCCAGCGCGACGGGCGACATGGCGATTGCGGATGTCGGCAATGCAGGCATGGCGTCCGGCGGTATGGGCGATGTGCTGAGCGGTATTATCGCCGCCCTGCTGGGCCAGCAGGCCACCCTGTTTGACGCCGCCTGTGCGGGCTGTGTCGCGCACGGTGCCGCGGCGGATGCGGTGGCGCGACAGCGCGGGACGCGCGGCATGTTAGCCACTGATCTGTTCGCACTGCTGTGGCAGTTTGTTAATCCAGAGATGATCCAACAATAAAGCATGAAGACCTGTGTTATTCCTTTGCCCGATGAGGCGGCAACCCTGAATCTGGGTGCGCAACTGGCCCGCGTTTGCAGCAGCGCGGTGGTGATCTATCTGTATGGCGATCTGGGTGCCGGTAAAACCACCTTCAGCCGCGGCTTTTTGCAGGCGCTTGGCCATCAGGGCAACGTCAAAAGTCCAACCTATACGCTGGTTGAGCCCTATCAGCTGGGCGACCGCAGCCTGTACCATTTCGATCTCTATCGCCTCGCCGACCCGGAAGAGCTGGAGTTTATGGGCATCCGTGACTACTTCAGCGGCGACGCGCTGTGTCTGGTTGAGTGGCCGCAGCAGGGCGCGGGTGTGCTGCCAGAGCCAGATCTGGCACTGACGCTAAGCTACGTCGCCAGCGCGCGCGCAGCGGAAATCAGCGCGCATTCGCCGCTCGGCAACACGCTGCTGCAGCAGTTTCAGCAGGGCAGGGAACCGGCATGATGTCACGCGTTACCGGGATGATGCTCGCCCTGCTGTGTCTGTTCTCCTCGTCGGCGCTGGCCGCGACACTATCGGATATCAAAGTCGATAACGGCGACAGCCAGGCGACGGTGACCCTGAGCTTCAACGGCCAGCCGGTGTATGGCTTCTTTCCGCTACACAACCCGAACCGGGTAGTGCTGGATATTCGCCAGAGCGGCAATATTCAGGGGCTGCCGCTCAACTTTAGCGGCGAAAACATCGTTAAACGGATTCGTAATAGCCAGCCGAAGGATAAGCAGAGCATCCGGCTGGTGTTTGAGCTGACTCAGGCGGCAAAAACGCGCGCCAGTACGCAGCGCGACGGCAATCAGTACCGCGTGGTCTTCACCATCAGCGGCACCCAGCCAGCCAGACGCAGCACCGCGGCGGCACCGGTGACGCGTGCGCGCCAGAGCGACAGCGCCACAACCAGCGAGGGCAATCCGTTCAACGCCAATCCGGTGACGGCGGTGACCAGCAGCAACACCACGGTGCGTCCGGGCGGTGCTGTCAGCCGTAATGATGCGGTGATCGTGGCGATTGATGCCGGTCACGGCGGTCAGGATCCTGGCGCGTCGGGCCAGCACGGCTTACATGAAAAGAATGTCACCATCGCCATCGCGCGGAAGCTCAAGGCGCTGATGGATCAGGACCCGATGTTTAAACCGGTGCTGACGCGTAACGGCGACTACTTTATTTCGGTGATGGGCCGTTCCGAGGTGGCGCGTAAAGAGAACGCTAACCTGCTGGTATCGATTCACGCCGACGCCGCACCGAATCACTCTGCCACCGGGGCTTCGGTTTGGGTGCTGTCCAACCGTCGCGCCAACAGCGAAATGGCTAACTGGCTGGAGCAGAAAGAGAAACAGTCTGAGCTGCTGGGCGGCGCGGGCGATCTGCTGGCGAACAGCCAGGCCGATCCTTACCTGAGCCAGGCGGTGCTGGATCTGCAGTTTGGCCATTCACAGCGCGTCGGCTATGACGTGGCGGTCAAAGTACTGCAGCAGCTGCGCGGCGTAACGCCGTTGCACAAACGTCTGCCGGAACATGCCAGCCTCGGCGTGCTGCGTTCGCCGGACATCCCTTCTTTACTGGTTGAAACCGGCTTTATCAGTAACGCCGGGGAGGAGCGGCTGCTTGGCAGCAGCGCGTATCAGGAAAAGATTGCCCAGTCGATTTACAAAGGACTGCGTAACTATTTCCTCGCGCATCCGCTGCAATCGGTCCCAAAGGAGGAAAACCGGCCGCTGGATCGCGCACCAGCGGTTAGCGTCGCCAGCAACCCGGCGACCGGCACCGTGCAGTATACCGGTGCTACCCAGCGCCATACCGTGACGCGCGGCGAGACGCTGTCCGGCATTGCCGCGCGATACGGGGTCAGCATGGCGACGCTGCGCGAGCTGAATAACCTGAAGCGCGATGTGGTGTGGGTCGGCCAGCGGCTGAAAGTGCCGGCCGGTTCCGTCGTCAGCAGCGCGGCCAGCCGTCCGGCGCGGCACAAAGTGGTGCGCGGTGATTCGCTGACGGCGATTGCCGCGAAGTACGGCGTCAGCCCGAAAGCCATCATGCAGGCGAATAACATGAAGTCGAGCAACGTGATGCTGGGGCAAAATTTAAAGATTCCACAATCCTGATGAGGGGCTGCGCGCAGCCCATACCTGATAAGGATCACCACCATGCCAATACAGATTTTACCGCCTCAGCTGGCGAACCAGATTGCCGCTGGCGAAGTGGTTGAGCGCCCGGCCTCGGTCGTAAAAGAGCTGGTGGAAAACAGCCTTGATGCCGGAGCGACACGCATTGAGGTCGATATTGAGAAAGGCGGTGCAAAGCTGATCCGCATCCGCGACAACGGCTGCGGCATTGCCAGAGATGAACTGGCGATGGCGCTGGCCCGCCACGCCACCAGCAAAATTGCCTCGCTGGATGATCTGGAGGCGATTGTCAGCCTCGGCTTTCGCGGCGAAGCGCTGGCGAGTATCAGCTCGGTGTCGCGCCTGACGCTGACGTCGCGCACCGCCGATCAGCAGGAAGCCTGGCAGGCCTATGCCGAAGGGCGCGATATGGCGGTGACGGTCAAACCCGCCGCCCACCCGGTGGGAACCTCGCTGGAAGTGCTCGATCTGTTCTACAACACGCCTGCCCGCCGTAAATTCATGCGCACCGAAAAGACCGAGTTCACCCATATTGATGAGGTGATTCGCCGCATTGCGCTGGCGCGTTTCGACGTTGCCATTTCGCTGACGCACAACGGCAAGCTGGTGCGTCAGTATCGCGGCGTGACGCAGGAGGCGCAGCGCGAGCGGCGTCTTGGCGCCATCTGCGGGACACCTTTCATGCAGCACGCGCTGCGCATTGACTGGCAGCACGACGATCTGGCGCTGCGCGGCTGGGTGGCCGATCCGGCGGGGTCGCGTCAGGTTACCGACCTGCAATACTGCTACGTTAACGGTCGCATGATGCGCGACAAGCTGATTAATCACGCCATCCGCCAGGCCTATCAAACCCAGCTCGGTGAGGATCAGCAGCCAGCCTATGTGCTGTATCTGGAGATTGACCCGCACCAGGTGGATGTCAACGTGCATCCCGCCAAGCACGAGGTGCGTTTTCATCAGTCGCGGCTGGTACATGACTTTATCTGGCAGGGTGTGATGAGCGTGCTGCAGGCCAGTCGCAGCGCCGAATTGCCGCTGGCCCATGCCGAAGAGCCGCCGCCGCAGTGGCAGCCGGAAAACCGCCAGGCCGCCGGGACAAATCACTTTGCTCAGCCGGCAACCGGCGCGCGCAGCGGTGGCAGTGCGGCATCCGGCGGCACGGGCGGCCAGTGGCAGCCGAAAGAGCCGGGCTATCGCGCGCGTGAAGGGGCGGTTTATCAGCAGCTGATAAAAACACCGGCGGCGGAGACGCCACGCGTACCGGCCGCTGAACCCGCGCCCGCGCCACGCCCGGCACCCGCGCGTGAAGCGCCGCTGGCCGCCCATATGCAAAGTTTTGGCCGGGTGCTCAGCGTGGTGCGCGAGCGCTATGCGCTGCTGGAGCGCGGGGAGACCTTGCAGCTGCTGTCATTAAGCGTAGCGGCGCGCTGGCTCAAACAGGCCCAGCTGCAACCCGGCGATGAGGGGCTCAAACCGCAGCCGCTGCTGATCCCGGTACGGCTGAAAATCGCTCACGAAGAGTTAAGCGTGATTGCTGCCCAGGCGGCGCTGTTAAGCCAGATGGGCATTGATTTACAACGGGAAGGACAGCATGTGACGCTGCGCGCTGTCCCTTTACCGTTACGAACACAAAATTTACAAATCTTGATTCCAGACCTGTTAGGCTATCTCGCCCGGCAGCAAGAGGTTTCTGCTTCCGCACTGGCCCAGTGGCTGGCGCGACGCGACGATGCGGCAGAACCTCACTGGAATCACTCGCAGGCGATCACGCTGCTGGCAGAGCTCGAACGGCTCTGCCCGCATCTGCTGAAATCGCCGCCTTCAGGTCTGTTACAGACCCTTGAGATTGAGAGCGCGCTAAACGCGTTGAAGCATGAGTGAACTGAACCAGGCTAGCCGGCCAAAGGCAATTTTTTTGATGGGACCGACCGCCTCCGGTAAGACGGCATTAGCCATTGCGCTGCGTCAGCAACTTCCGGTGGAACTTATTAGCGTTGACTCTGCCTTAATCTATCGCGGGATGGATATTGGCACGGCGAAACCGTCGGCACAGGAGTTGGCGCAGGCACCCCATCGCTTGCTGGACATTCGCGACCCGGCGGAGAGCTATTCCGCTGCTGAGTTTCGTCGCGATGCGCTGGCAGAAATGGCGGAGATTACCCAAAAAGGTAAGATTCCGCTGCTTGTTGGTGGAACCATGCTTTACTTCAAAGCGTTGCTGGAAGGATTGTCGCCGCTGCCCTCGGCCGATCCGGAAGTGCGTCAGCGAATAGAGCAAATGGCGGCGGAAAAAGGCTGGGAAGCCCTGCACCGCCAGCTGTGTGAAATCGATCCGGTCGCCGGTAGTCGTATTCATCCGAATGATCCGCAGAGACTTTCGCGAGCACTGGAAGTTTTTTTTATTTCGGGTAAAACTTTAACGGAACTGACAAAAACGGCCGGTGAAGCGTTACCCTACGATGTGTACCAGTTTGCTATCGCTCCGGCGAGCCGCGAACTGTTACACCAGCGCATCGCGTTGCGTTACGACCAGATGTTAGCGTCAGGTTTTGAAGCGGAGGCTCGGGCACTGTTTGCACGAGGTGATTTGCATACGGACATGCCTTCCATTCGCTGTGTTGGTTACCGTCAGATGTGGTCTTATCTGTCTGGCGAAATCGATTACGACGAAATGGTTTATCGGGGAATTTGCGCCACCCGGCAGCTCGCTAAACGCCAGATGACCTGGTTACGTGGCTGGCCCGACGTCCACTGGTTAGACAGTGACGCGCCAGAATTAGCGCGTAATGCGGTGCTTCAGGTTGTTAGTGCGTAGCAGGGATGATTGTGTACAATTGGTCCGTTATCGTGCGCAAATTTTTACGCAGTTTTTCTGAACCACGGTTCACAAAGTAACAAACAACAAGCATATAAGGAAAAGATAGAATGGCTAAGGGGCAATCATTACAAGACCCGTTTTTGAACGCATTGCGTCGTGAACGTGTACCGGTTTCGATCTATTTGGTGAATGGTATTAAGCTGCAGGGACAAATTGAATCCTTTGATCAGTTCGTCATTCTGTTGAAAAACACGGTAAGCCAGATGGTGTATAAGCACGCCATCTCTACAGTGGTTCCTTCTCGTCCGGTTTCGCACCATAGCAACAACGCGGGCGGCAGCGGTGGCAGTAACTACCACCATGGCGGAAGCAACCAGGGCGCTCAGTCGCAGCCACAACAAGACGGCGATAACGCAGAGTAATTCTGCACGGCCGTAAAGCCAGGGCTGGGGAGCGAGTGCGTTTTCCCGTCCTGGTTATTTTATTTTAGCGAGGTTATAGCTTGTTTGACCGTTATGATGCCGGTGAGCAGGCCGTACTGGTACACATCTGGTTCTCCCAAGACAAAGAGCTGGAAGATTTGCAGGAGTTTGAAACTCTTGTCTCTTCTGCGGGCGTCGATGCGCTGCAAGTGATTACCGGCAGCCGTAAAGCGCCACATCCCAAATATTTTGTCGGTGAAGGAAAGGCAGTTGAAATTGCCGATGCGGTGAAAGCGAGTGGAGCATCGGTCGTTTTATTCGATCATGCCTTATCCCCTGCTCAGGAACGTAATCTTGAGCGGCTGTGCGAATGTCGCGTAATCGATCGCACCGGCTTAATTCTCGATATTTTTGCCCAGCGCGCCCGCACCCATGAAGGGAAATTGCAGGTCGAGCTGGCACAGTTACGCCATCTTGCCACCCGTCTGGTGCGCGGATGGACTCACCTTGAGCGGCAGAAAGGCGGTATCGGCCTGCGTGGACCGGGTGAAACCCAGCTGGAAACCGACCGTCGCTTACTGCGCGGCCGCATCAGCCAGATTCTGTCCCGCCTTGAACGCGTGGAAAAACAGCGTGAACAGGGACGTCAGGCGCGTGCGAAAGCCGATGTGCCGACCGTCTCCCTGGTGGGCTACACCAACGCCGGCAAATCCACCCTGTTCAACGCTATCACTTCAGCCAACGTGTATGCTGCCGACCAGCTGTTCGCCACGCTGGACCCGACGCTGCGCCGCCTCAACGTGGCCGATGTCGGCGAAGTGGTGCTGGCGGATACGGTAGGCTTTATCCGTCACCTGCCGCATGACTTAGTGGCGGCGTTTAAAGCCACCCTGCAGGAAACCCGTCAGGCGTCGCTGCTGCTGCACGTGATTGACGCCGCGGATTTGCGCGTCAATGACAACATCGACGCCGTAAACGAAGTGCTGGCAGAGATTGAAGCCGATGAGATTCCGGTGCTGCTGGTGATGAACAAGATCGATATGCTGGATGGCTTTGAGCCGCGTATCGATCGCGACGAAGAGAACCGGCCGACGCGCGTGTGGCTGTCGGCGCAGAGCGGTGCCGGTTTGCCGCTGCTGTGGCAGGCGCTGTCCGAGCGCTTAGCCGGTGAAGTGGCGCAGTATGATTTACGTCTGCCGCCGGAAGCGGGCCGCCTGCGCAGCCGCTTCTATCAGCTGCAGGCGATTGAAAAAGAGTGGAATGAAGAAGATGGCTGCGTAGGTTTGCAGGTGCGAATGCCGATTGTTGACTGGCGCCGCTTGTGCAAGCAGGAACCGCAGCTCGCCAGTTATATTGTTTGACCGTTGCCCAACTCATTTACCCCAAGACGTGCCCGGCACGTGGCAGGGTAAACTTATATACAATAAATGGAGTAGAGACATGGCGTGGAATCAGCCCGGAAATAACGGACAGGACCGCGACCCGTGGGGAAGCAGCAATAACCAAGGCGGCAACTCTGGGGGAAATAAAGGAGGTCGCGATCAGGGACCTCCTGATCTGGATGATATCTTCCGTAAGCTGAGTAAAAAACTCGGCGGACTGGGCGGTGGCAAACAGAGCGATAACGGCCAGCGCAGCGGCGGCAGCGGTGGCAAACTGGTTGGCATTGTCGCCGTGGCGGCAGTGGTCATCTGGGCAGCCAGTGGTTTCTACACCATTAAAGAAGCGGAACGCGGGGTCGTGACGCGTTTCGGCAAATTCAGCCATCTGGTTGAGCCTGGCCTCAACTGGAAACCGACCTTTATCGATCAGGTGCGGGCCGTCAACGTCGAAGCGGTGCGTGAGCTGGCGGCGTCTGGCGTGATGCTGACTTCGGACGAGAACGTGGTGCGCGTGGAGATGAACGTGCAGTACCGCGTGACCGATCCGGAGCGCTACCTGTATGCGGTGACCAGTGCCGATGACAGCCTGCGTCAGGCTACTGACAGCGCGCTGCGCGGCGTGATTGGCCGCTCGACCATGGACCGTATCCTCACCGAAGGCCGTACCGTCGTGCGTAGCGATACCCAGCGTGAAATCGACGAAACCATTCGTCCTTACAACATGGGTATTACGCTGCTTGACGTCAACTTCCAGGCGGCGCGTCCACCGGAAGAGGTCAAAGCCGCGTTTGACGATGCGATTGCCGCCCGCGAAAACCGCGAGCAGTACGTGCGTGAAGCTGAAGCGTACGCCAACGAAGTGCAGCCGCGTGCTAACGGCCAGGCGCAGCGTATTCTTGAAGAGGCGCGAGCCTACAAAGAGCGGACTGTGCTGGAAGCGCAGGGTGAAGTGGCGCGGTTCGCGCGTCTGCTGCCGGAGTACAAAGCCGCACCGCAGATCACCAAAGAACGTCTCTACATTGAAAGCATGGAGCGCGTGCTCAGCCATACCCGCAAAGTGCTGGTTAACGACCGTGGCAACAGCCTGATGGTGCTGCCGCTGGATCAGCTGATGCGCGGCGGCCAGGCAGGCGGCCAGAGCGGTCAGAACAATGCCAATCTGATGAAGTTACCGTCGTCACCGGGCAGCAATGCCGGCCGCGGCGACACTTCATCCTACAGTCCGGACAGCATCATGGATCAGCGTCGCGCCAATGCGCTGCGTAACGATACCCAGCGCGAAGGGAGGGAGTAATCGATGCGTAAGCCAATCATCGCCGTAATTATTGTTGTTCTGGTGGTGCTGTACGCCTCACTGTTCGTGGTGCAGGAAGGCCAGCGCGGTATCGTGCTGCGCTTTGGTAAAGTGCTGCGTGATGATGAGAACAAGCCGCAGGTGTACGCACCGGGTCTGCACTTCAAGATTCCGTTTATCGAAACCGTGAAGTCGCTGGATGCGCGCATCCAGACCATGGATAACCAGGCCGATCGTTTCGTCACCAAAGAGAAGAAAGACCTGATTGTGGACTCTTACATCAAGTGGCGCATCAGCGATTTCAGCCGTTACTACCTCGCGACCGGCGGTGGCGATGTATCTCAGGCGGAAGTACTGCTGAAACGTAAGTTCAGCGACCGTCTGCGTTCAGAAATGGGCCGCCTTGATGTGAAAGACATCGTCACCGACTCGCGTGGCCGTCTGACTACTGACGTACGCGATGCGCTGAACACCGGCAGTGCCGGCAATGACGACGAAGTGCAGACGCCAGCCGCTGACGATGCGATTGCCAGCGCGGCTGCCCGCGTTGAGCGTGAGACCAACAGCAATGAGCCGGCGCCAAACCCGAACAGTATGGCGGCGCTGGGTATTCAGGTGGTCGACGTGCGCATCAAGCAGATCAACCTGCCGACCGAAGTGTCGGACGCGATCTACAACCGTATGCGCGCCGAGCGTGAAGCGGTAGCACGTAGTCAGCGTTCACAGGGTCAGGAAGAGGCGGAAAAACTGCGCGCTCAGGCCGATTATCAGGTAACCCGTACGCTGGCAGAAGCGCAGCGTCAGGCGCTGATCAGCCGTGGTGAAGGGGATGGTGAAGCGGCCAAGCTGTTCGCTGACGCCTTCAGCCAGGATCCTGATTTCTATGCCTTTATCCGCAGCCTGCGTGCCTATGAGAACAGCTTCGCGGACAATCAGGACGTGATGGTGCTGAGCCCGGATAGCGATTTCTTCCGCTATATGAAGGCGCCAACTAACGTCTCGCGTTAATAACTGTTATAACCTTGAGGCCGACACTGATGTCGGCCTTTTTTTTGGGAAAACAGAATGAACACAACCGTCTGGATGGCGCTGGCTTTGGTGCTGGTGCTGGAGGGATTAGGACCGATGCTGCTGCCGCGCCTGTGGCGTCGCATGATTCTGGCGATGACGCAGTTACCGGACCGTATACTGCACCGTTTTGGCGGCGGGCTGGTGGTGGCGGGCGTGGTGATTTACGCCATGCTGAGCACGCACGCGAATGGCTGAGCAAAAATCTGCGCGCTGCCGCACGGCTAAATTGTGTCTGCTGCAGAGCATTGCCCCCAACATGTTGTAGTGATCAAAACTCAGGCAAAAAACAGCGCAATCGTATGCTAAAAGTGCTGAAAGAGTGAAAATCCGATGGTAGAATCCATTTTTAAGCAATCGGTGATTTTAGAAAATGGGTAAGAACGTCGTCGTACTGGGCACCCAATGGGGTGATGAAGGTAAAGGTAAGATCGTAGACCTTCTGACTGAACGCGCGAAATATGTTGTGCGTTACCAGGGTGGCCACAATGCAGGCCATACACTTGTCATCAACGGTGAGAAAACCGTCCTCCACTTAATTCCCTCTGGCATCCTGCGTGAAAACGTCACCAGCATCATTGGTAATGGTGTTGTGCTGTCGCCTGAAGCCCTGATGAAAGAGATGAACGGTCTGGAAGCGCGCGGTGTGCCGGTACGTGAACGTCTGCTGATCTCTGAAGCTTGTCCGCTGATTCTGCAATACCATGTGGCGATGGACCTGGCGCGTGAAAAAGCGCGCGGTGCCAAAGCTATCGGTACCACCGGTCGTGGTATCGGCCCAGCCTACGAAGATAAAGTTGCCCGTCGCGGTCTGCGCGTCAGCGACCTGTTCAACAAAGAAACCTTCGCCGTGAAGCTGAAAGAGATCGTTGATTTCTACAACTTCCAGCTGGTGAACTACTACAAAGAAGATGCGGTAGACTACGATAAAGTGCTGAGCGATGTGCTGGCGGTGGCCGACATCCTGACCGGCATGGTCGTCGACGTGTCTGAACTGCTGGACGGCGCGCGTAAGCGTGGCGACCTGATCATGTTCGAAGGCGCACAGGGTACGCTGCTGGATATCGACCACGGTACGTATCCGTACGTGACTTCGTCCAACACCACTGCTGGTGGCGTGGCGACCGGTTCAGGTATCGGTCCACGTTACGTGGATTACGTGCTGGGCATCGTCAAAGCTTACTCCACCCGCGTTGGTGCCGGTCCATTCCCGACCGAACTGTTTGATGAAACCGGCGAGTTCCTGTGTGAGAAAGGTAACGAGTTTGGTGCCACCACCGGCCGTCGTCGTCGTACCGGCTGGCTGGATGCGGTTGCAGTGCGCCGTGCGGTGCAGATCAACTCCCTGTCCGGCTTCTGCATGACCAAACTGGACGTGCTGGATGGCCTGAAAGAGGTGAAAATCTGCGTCGGTTACCGTATGCCGGATGGCCGCGAAATGACCACCACGCCGCTGGCGGCAGAAGGCTGGGAAGGCATCGAACCGATTTATGAAACTCTGCCGGGCTGGAGTGAAAACACCTTTGGTGTTAAAACACTGGAAGGCCTGCCGCAGGCAGCACGTGATTACATCAAACGTGTTGAAGAAGTGACTGGCGTGCCGATTGATATTATTTCAACCGGTCCCGACCGTAGTGAAACCATGATTCTGCGCGATCCGTTCGACGCTTAATCACGTTTTGCAGGCCGGACACTGTCCGGCCTTCGTTTATCTGCTCTTTGACTCCGCTCACTTCATTTTTTCCTGCTGGTTTCGGGAGTTGCAGGAAAAAAGCGCTCCGGGTTTTCCACACTGGTTTATCATCAATGTTAATCGAAGCGCTCACGGGCGTTATAACAACAATATCGATGATTCACTGAGGTACATGTGCAGCTAACAAGTTTTACCGATTTCGGTCTGCGCGCCCTGATTTACATGGCGACATTGCCGCAAGGTCAGCAGACCAACATTACCGAAGTCACCGATACCTACGGGGTATCGCGTAACCATATGGTTAAAATCATCAATCAACTGAGCCGGGCCGGCTTTGTTGCCGCGACACGCGGTAAAAACGGCGGAATTCGTTTAGGCATGGACCCGGAAAAAATCGTCATTGGCGATGTCGTGAGAAAAATGGAGCCTTTGCAGCTGGTAAACTGTAAAGAGTGTGCGATAAATCCCGCCTGTCGCCTGCGTAGCGCGCTGAATAATGCGGTCCAGCTATTCCTGCAGGAACTGGATAAATATACGCTCGCCGACCTGGTGCAAAACAACGATTCGCTTTACCACATCTTATTGTCCGAACCGCCGGTGGCAATTCCACATAAATGACATCGGAGGAACCGTAATGTCAAAAGATCCCTTTCAGGATAGAGAAGCTGAAAAGTACGAAAATCCTATTCCCAGTCGGGAATTTATCCTCGCGCTATTAGAAAAGCGTGAAAAGCCGGCGAGCCGCGAAGAGATCGCCGAAGAGTTAAACATCACCAGCGAAGATCAGCTTGAAGCGCTGCGTCGCCGCCTGCGCGCCATGGAGCGTGACGGCCAGCTGGTGTTCACCCGTCGCCAGTGCTACGCCCTGCCGGAGCGTCTGGATTTACTGCGCGGCAAAGTGATTGGCCATCGCGATGGCTACGGCTTCCTGCGCGTTGATGGTCAGAAAGATGACTTCTACCTCTCGGCGGAGCAGATGAAGTTCTGCCTGCACGGTGATGTCATCCTCGCCCAGCCGGGCGGCTCCGACCGCAAAGGGCGGCGTGAAGCGCGCGTGGTTCGCGTGCTGGAACCGCGCAACAGCCAGATTGTTGGCCGCTACTTCACCGATGCCGGCACCGGCTTCGTGGTACCGGACGACAGCCGCCTGAGTTTTGACATTCTGATCCCGGCGGAAGAGACGCTGAATGCGCGCATGGGATCGGTGGTGGTGGTGGAGATCGTGCAGCGCGCGACGCGCCGCAGCAAAGCCATCGGCAAAATTACTGAAATTCTCGGCGACAACATGGGCACCGGTCTGGCCGTGGATATGGCGCTGCGCACCCATGAAATTCCCCACTCATGGCCGGAAGAAGTCGAGAAAGAGATTTCCAGACTGAAAGAGCAGGTACCGGAATCGGCGAAAAAAGGCCGCGTCGACCTGCGTGAACTGCCGCTGGTGACCATCGACGGTGAAGACGCGCGTGACTTCGATGACGCCGTTTACTGCGAGAAAAAACGCGGCGGCGGCTGGCGCCTGTGGGTGGCGATTGCCGACGTCAGCTATTATGTGCGTCCCGGCACCGCGCTGGATAACGAAGCGCAGCAGCGCGGCACCTCGGTCTACTTCCCGTCGCAGGTGATACCGATGCTGCCGGAGATCCTCTCGAACGGCCTGTGCTCGCTCAATCCGCAGGTGGATCGCCTGTGCATGGTGTGCGAGATGACCATCTCGGCCAGCGGTAAACTCACCGGCTTCAAACATTACGAAGCGGTGATGAACTCACATGCGCGTCTGACCTACAACAAAGTGTGGAGCATTCTGCAGGGCAACCCGGAGCTGCGTGAACAGTATGCGGCGCAGGTGAAGCACCTCGAAGAGCTGCACCGCATGTATGAGGTGCTGGAAACCGCCCGTGAACAGCGCGGTGGCATCTCGTTTGAAACCGACGAAGCCAAATTCATCTTCAACGCTGAGCGTCGCATTGAGCGCGTGGAGCGCACCGTACGTAACGATGCGCACAAGCTGATTGAAGAGTGCATGATTCTGGCCAACATCGCCTCCGCGCGTTTCGTTGAGAAACATCAGGAGCCGGCGCTGTTCCGCGATCACGATCGCCCGAGCGAAGACAGCATCACCAGCTTCCGTACCGTGCTGGGCGAGCTGGGTCTCAGCCTGCCGGGTGGGTCGAAACCGCAGCCGATCGATTATGCCGATCTGCTGACGCAGATTGCCGACCGTCCGGATGCTGAAATGCTGCAAACCATGCTGCTGCGTTCGATGAAGCAGGCGGTGTACGATCCGGAAAACCGCGGTCACTTTGGCCTGGCGCTGGCGTCGTATGCGCACTTTACCTCGCCGATCCGTCGTTATCCGGATCTGCTGCTGCACCGTGCCATTAAGTATCTGCTGGCCAAAGAGCAGGGCACGGTAAAAGGCAACACCACGCCAACCGGTGGTTATCACTACGATATGCAGCAGATGCTGCAGCTGGGTCAGCACTGTTCGATGACCGAACGCCGTGCCGACGAAGCGACGCGCGATGTGGCCGACTGGCTGAAGTGTGACTTTATGCAGGATCAGGTGGGTAACGTATTCAACGGCGTGATCTCCAGCGTGACCGGCTTTGGCTTCTTTGTTCGCCTCAACGATCTGTTCATTGATGGCCTGGTGCACGTCTCCACGCTGGACAATGATTACTACCGCTTCGATCCGGTGGGCCAGCGTCTGATTGGCGAATCCGGTGGTCGCACTTACCGTCTGGGTGATGCGGTGGAAGTGCGCGTTGACGCGGTGCACATGGATGAGCGCAAGATCGATTTCGCGCTGATCTCCAGCAAACGCGTACCGCGCGGTGAAGGGAAAACCGCGCGCGAGCGTGAGAAGCGTGGCGGCAAGCCACCGGCGAAGCGGCGTCGCGATGCGGGTCGTAAGGGCAACTTTGAGCCGGACGCCGCTTTCCGCGGTGAGAAGCAGCCACCTGCGGCGAATAAAAGCGAGAAAAAAAGCAAAAAAGTCTCCGAAAAAACCCGTAAAATCGCCGCCGCAACCAAGGCGAAGCGCGCAGTGAAGAAGAAGGCCAGCGAAGCCTGATGGCCTCTTCACCCGCCAGCGGCCAGGTGCGTCAGCGCTGACGCACCTTGCTCAACCCTGTTTCGCAGGCTGCGCCCCAACGCGCAGCCTGATTAATGTTCTGTATTCAACGATATACATCCAACCTTGAGCAAAGTAATGAGTGAAATAATTTTTGGCATTCACGCCGTGCAGGCGCTGCTGGAGCGTGATCCCCAGCGTTTTCAGGAAGTCTTTATCCTTAAAGGCCGCGATGACCGCCGCCTGCAGCCGCTGATCGCCGCACTGGAAGCTCAGGGAATTGTGATTCAGCTGGCCAACCGCCAGTGGCTCGACGGCCAGGTCGAAGGCGGCGTGCACCAGGGCATCGTGGCGCGCGTTAAGCCGGGTAAAAACTATCAGGAAGGCGATCTGCCGGATCTGCTGGCTTCACTGGATCAGCCGTTCCTGCTGATTCTGGATGGCGTCACCGATCCGCATAACCTGGGCGCCTGCCTGCGCAGCGCCGATGCGGCGGGTGTGCATGCGGTGATCGTACCGAAAGACCGTTCGGCACCACTCAACGCCACGGCGAAAAAAGTCGCCAGCGGGGCGGCGGAAAACGTGCCGCTGATTCGCGTCACCAATCTGGCGCGCACCATGCGTCTGCTGCAGGAGTACAACGTCTGGATCGTCGGCACGGCCGGTGAAGCAGACCACACGCTGTATCAGAGCAAAATGACCGGTGCGATGGCGCTGGTGATGGGTGCGGAAGGAGAAGGCATGCGCCGCCTGACGCGCGAACACTGCGATGAGCTGATCAGCATCCCGATGGCCGGCAGCGTCTCTTCCCTCAACGTTTCGGTGGCCACCGGCGTTTGTCTGTTCGAAGCGGTGCGCCAGCGCCAGGCGTGATCGCCGCCGCAAAACCTCAGCTGTACCAGGCATAACTGCACATCCTCTCCATACTTATAGCCACATCAGTACGGGCAACAGGAGAGGAGAGTGCCATGGCCTGGACCACTCACAGCGTATTCAATCAACCATCTCCGCTCAGCAACAGTAATCTCTTCACCGGCGACAGCGCGCTGTGCGAGGCGGTGGTGCGTGAAGGGGCCGGCTGGGACCGCGAATGGCTGGCATCCGTCGGCCTGCAACTCGGCAGCGCGGAGTCACTGGAATTAGGTCGCCTGGCCAATGCACAGCCGCCGGAGCTGCTGCGTTACGACGCGCGCGGTGAGCGGCTCGACGAGGTGCGCTTTCATCCTGCCTGGCATCTGCTGATGCAGGGCGTGTGCGCCAGCCGGTTACATAACCT
Organism: Pantoea sp. ICBG 985; assembly: GCF_002928365.1. Lineage (NCBI taxonomy): Bacteria > Pseudomonadati > Pseudomonadota > Gammaproteobacteria > Enterobacterales > Erwiniaceae > Pantoea > Pantoea sp. ICBG 985. Next base: position 524,354 of record NZ_POWM01000004.1, on the reverse strand, counting down.
GAGCTGGCAGCCCGACGTGCAGGGCAGCGCCATGGTGGCGCGCGCGGCGCGTTTCATTCTGCATGCGCAGGTGGAAGCCGGTTCGCTCTGCCCGGTAACCATGACTCACGCCGCGATCCCGCTGCTGCAAACCCATCTGCCCGCTCCCTACGCCGACTGGCACGATCGACTGCTGAGCGATCGGTATGATGCGCATCATCTGCCCGGCAGCCAGAAGCGCGGCCTGCTAATTGGCATGGGCATGACGGAGAAGCAGGGCGGCACCGATGTGCTGAGCAACACCACGCGTGCCGAACCGCCTGGCACGCGTGCGCCGGGCGAACCCTGGCGCATCACCGGCCACAAATGGTTCTTCTCGGTGCCGCAAAGCGACGCGCACCTGATTCTGGCGCAGACCGCCGCCGGGCTGAGCTGCTTCTTTCTGCCGCGCCTGCTGCCGGACGGCACGCGCAACGCCATTCGTCTTGAACGCCTGAAAGACAAGCTGGGCAACCGCGCCAATGCCAGCGCCGAAGTGGAGTTTCAGGATGCCTTCGGCTGGTTGCTGGGTGAGGAGGGCGATGGCGTGCGGCTGATCCTGAAAATGGGCGGTATGACGCGCTTTGACTGCGCGCTCGGCAGCCATGGCCAGATGCGACGCGCGCTGGCGATTGCGCTGCATCACGCCGGTCAGCGCCAGGTGATGGGTAAAAACCTTAGCGATCAGCCGCTGATGCGCGCGGTGCTGGCGCAACAGGCACTGCAGCTGGAGGGACAAACCGCGCTGCTGCTGCGTCTGGCGCGCGCCTGGTCAACGCCGGCCAGCGCGCATGAACGGCTGTATGCACGCCTGTTCACCCCGGCGGCCAAGTTCGTGATCTGCAAAGCCGGTATGCCGTTTGTGGCTGAAGCCATGGAGGTGCTAGGCGGCATTGGCTACTGCGAAGAGAGTGAACTGCCGCGCCTGTATCGCGAGATGCCGGTGAACAGCATCTGGGAGGGCTCGGGTAACGTGATGTGCCTAGATGTGCTGCGTGTACTGGGGCGGCATGCAGAGGTGCTTAGCATGTTGCAGGATGAGTTTGATGCGGTGAAGGGCAGCAATCGCCACTTCGATCGCTGCTGGCGTCAGCTGCGGCTACAGCTCGGCAACCTGCGCGAAGAGCAGGCACGGCAGGTTAGCGACATGCTGATTCGGCTGGCGAGTGCCGCGGTGCTGCTGAAAGCGGCAGAACCGCCGCTGGCAGACAGCTGGTGCGCGCGTTATCTCTCATCGCGCCCGGCGCAGGCGCTGAGTGATGATCTGAACGCACGCTTACTGCAGCGTGCTACTGCCGCCTGAGGGCGCGCCGTACAGAATGGCGGTGGCATACCAGAAGCCAGGCATGGTGGTCTCATCGACCATCAGGATCTGATAGTAAACCGCACCGCTCTGATTGGCGCGTGCAGCGATCGCACGCTGCACATCATCCGGCGAGCCGCGTGAATGGGCGCTGACGGTGCCAAGCTTCGGCAGGCCATAGCTTTGCGCGCGGGTGATCTCCTGCGCCTGAGTGGTGGGCGCTGGCGGGGGTTGTGGCGTGCTGTGCAGTGCGGCACAGCCGCTCAGCAGCAGGCCCAGCAGCAGAATAAGCGTACGCATGGTGGCTCCGGAAAGCAGGCAGATGACTCAAGTGTAAGCCATCTGCCCCGGCTCATCAGTCGTTGAGGCGGAAAATACTCACCAGCTGGGTCAGATGATGGCCTTTCTGACTCAGGTGCTGCGCCGTGTGTTCGGACTGGTTAATCATATCGCTGCTCTGATGGGTCGCATGGCTGATGTGGTTCATCGCCAGATTGACCTGACCAATGCCCGCAGCCTGCTCCTGGGCAGCGATATTGATTTCCCCCATCAGGGTTTTCACCTGTTCGATATGGCTGACAATATGGCTCATGGCGTCACGCGTTTGTTCCGAGAGCGCATGGCCGGCGGCCACTTTGTCGATCGAACTGGCAATCAGCCCGTCAATCTCCTTCGCCGCATTGGCGCTGCGCTGCGCCAGTGCACGTACTTCCGCAGCGACGACCGCGAAGCCTTTGCCGTGCTCACCGGCGCGCGCCGCCTCAACCGCAGCGTTGAGCGCCAGAATATTGGTCTGGAAGGCAATCGACTCGATCACATGGGTAATGTCGGCGATGCTCTGAGAGGCAATACGAATCTCCGCCATGGTCTCTACCGAGCGCGCCACGGTGCTGCCGCCCTGGCTGACGGTGCTGGCGGCTTCACCGACCAGCGCCATCGCCTGACGCACGTTAGCGGCGGTTTGCGCCACGGTTGCGCCAAACTGCTCCATGCTGGCCGAGGTCTCTTCAACGCTGCTCGCCTGGCGGCCAATCTGCTCGCTGATGCTGGAACTACTGGCCGCAATGGTGTCGGTGCCGTCGCTGATCTCACGCGCGGCGGCGCGCACCTGGCCCACCACTTTCTCCAGGCCGTCGCCAATGCCGTTAATTGCGCTCACCAGCTGGCCGATCTCGTCGCGGCGCGCTGAGTCGAGGTGCGCCTGCAGATTACCCGCCGCGTACTGCTCGGCCAGATGGATCACCTGCTGCAGCGGCCGGGTAATGGCGCGCCGGCTATACAGCACAAAGCCAATGGCAAAGGCGAGCACCAGCGCCAGGCCAATCAGCATGAACAGATTGCGGCTGTGGGTGATCGGTGCCAGCAGGCTGGCGCGGCTGACTTCACCGGCGATAATCCAGTTCCAGCCCGGCAGTTGCTGCCATGCCAGCAGGCGGGTTTCGCCCTGATGCGCGATCTCCAGCAGGCCGTGCGGCTGCGTCAGGATCTGCTGCTGTACGCTGCGATCCCAGTCCGGCAGCTTGCCTTCTGACTGACGGGCAAACAGATACTGGCCCTGTGCGCTGCCCGGCGTGCCGTTCAGCACGAAGAAGCTGCCGCTGTCGCCGAGACGTCGCGCCAGCACTTTGTCCCGCATCAGCGCGTACTGTTTATCAATCTGCACGCCAACAAACAGAATGGCGATCACCGCGCCGCTGTCGTCCTGCACCGGCTGGTATTGGGTGATGTAGCGATGGCCGAACAGCGTCGCCAGGCCGCGATACACTTCGCCCTTATTCACGCTGCGCCACGCTGCACTGCTGCGATCAAGCTGGGTGCCCACCGCGCGGCTGCCATCCTCTTTCTTCAGTGAGGTCGCGATGCGAATGTAATCCTCGCCGTCGCGCACAAAAATGGTGGAGACTGCACCGGTACGATCGAGAAAATCGTCCACGGCGATCTGATCGAGGTTGAGGGTTTTCAGTCCGGCACGCAGCGTCGGCGTGCTGAACGATCCCACCTGAATGCGTGAGCTGTCGTCACGGCTGAATCGCTTGGGTAAAAAGCTCTGAAACAGCCGGGTATAGTTCGCCACTTCTTCCGATAAGGTCGCGTTAAACATCGTGGCCATTTCATTAATGCCGAGCACCTGGTTTTGCATATCGTCGACAGCCAGCTGCTCCAGCTGGCGCGCGGCGTTATGGCTGAGCGTTAACGTCAGGGCAAACAGCACGATTGCCACACTGAAAGACGTCAATACAGACAGCTTAATTCCGAGACTCATGGCGCTGAGAGAGAGACGCTTCATAAAGTACCTTTAATAAATAACTGGAGGGGTACAGGATCAACGGCAAAATGCGGCAAATGTTTAGGGCAGAAATTAATCGAAATAAATGTGATGTGGCTCGCGTTTTGGCCGGCAGCACGTACACTGAGACCAGTGATAATCATTCTCAACGGAGACGGTATGATTGAGTTGGCAACGGAGAACCTGGCGGGCATTGAGTGTATTCACGCGGCACCGGCCGGACAGCGGCTGGCGCGCTTACCCACCATCCTGTTTTATCACGGCTTTACCTCGTCGAAAGAGGTGTACAGCTACTTTGCCGTGGCGCTGGCGCAGGCCGGTTTCCGTGTGGTGATGCCGGATGCAGAGATGCACGGCGCGCGCTACAACGGTGATACCGACGCGCGCATGACGCACTTCTGGGAGATTTTACGCCAGAACATCGATGAAGTGCCGCTGCTGGAAGCGGCGCTGCGCGACAACGATTGGGTGGCGGACGAGCGTTTCGCTATTGCCGGCGCCTCAATGGGCGGGATGACCGCGCTGGGCGCGATGGCGCGCTATCCACACCTGCACAGCGTTGCCTGTCTGATGGGCTCCGGCTACTTCATGCAGCTCAGTCAGACGCTGTTCCCGCCGCTGGTGGCGCACACGCCAGAGCAAAAAGCGGCGTTACAGGCGCGGCTGGCCCCGCTGGCGGCCTACGATCCCTGTCAGCAGCTGGCGCAGCTGGCTAACCGGCCGCTGCTGTTATGGCACGGTGAAGCGGATGAAGTCGTACCGTTTGCCGAAACGGTACGGCTGGAGAAGGCGTTGCGCGAGGCGCAGCTCGACAGCCGGCTCACCTTTCTGGCGGAAAAGCAGATCGGGCACAAAATCACGCCGCCAGCACTCACCGCGCTGGTCAGTTTCTTTAAACATCATTTGTAAACGGAACGGGCTGGCGGCGCGGAGCACGCCAGCCCGGGATAACAGGCCGGACTACAGTTGTGACGACAAGCGGTCGGCGGCGCTGGTGTTCGCGCTGACCGGGTTACCGCCTGGCGCATCCAGCCGGTTAACGTAGACATAGCCTGAAGCCGCTTTGCTGCTGTTACTTCTCATCTGCAGCGCCTGGTCAGCGGAGCTGGCAAGAGCGGGGGTAGACAGGAAGAGACCCAGTAAAGTGGCGATAATGACAGCTTTCATAATCGACTCCTCACTCCAGGGATTTCACTCTCAGGCGCGCTGATTAAGCCAAACCGTTGCGCCTGTAAATAGTTTAGTGCTTCACCCGTACGACGCCAGATCGTCGTGCTGAACGCCTCGTTCAGGGATTTTGAACAATCTCTGATTAACCTGCTGAATCTCAATCCTTAGCACAAAAGGTGTCCCCGCCTGGCACGACAGCGACAATTTGATGAATTGTGCGCTTGAGTTTCCCCGGCGAGGTCAGTATGATTACGCGTCAATTTTTCAGCTGCATTCAGAGGTGTGTTTCATCTTTTGGGTGATTCGCAACCTATAACGTTCCTTGCTTCCGTGGGCCGCAGCTGACCCTGACAGGAGGCTGAATAATCCGTAAGGAGCTATCGATGCGTCATTACGAAATCGTATTTATGGTCCATCCTGACCAGAGCGAGCAGGTTCCGGGCATGATCGAGCGTTACACTGGTGCTATCACTGGTGCACAGGGCACGATCCACCGTCTGGAAGACTGGGGTCGCCGTCAGCTGGCTTACCCGATCAACAAACTGCACAAAGCACACTACGTTCTGCTGAACGTAGAAGCACCGCAGGAAGTGATCGACGAGCTGGAAACTAACTTCCGCTTCAACGACGCCGTTATCCGCAGCATGGTTATGCGCGTTAAGCACGCGGTAACTGAAGCTTCTCCGATGGTTAAAGCGAAAGACGAGCGTCGTGAGCGCCGCGAAGACTTCGCTAACGAATCGGCAGAAGACTCAGATGCTGGGGATTCTGAAGAGTAATCCACGATGACGGCCAATCGGCTGCGCCTGTCTGGCACCGTGTGCAAGACGCCAGTTCGAAAAGTCAGTCCGTCAGGGATTCCTCACTGCCAGTTCGTGCTTGAGCATCGTTCTGTGCAGGAGGAAGCCGGGTTTCACCGGCAAGCCTGGTGTCAGATGCCGGTGATTATCAGCGGCAGCGCCCATCAGGCGATTACTCAACATATAACGGTCGGCACGCAACTCACACTCGAAGGTTTTATTAGCTGCCATCAGGCACGCAATGGCCAGAGCAAACTTGTGTTACATGCCGAGCAGATTGAATTGATAGATTCTGGAGACTAGCCAAATGGCACGTTATTTCCGTCGTCGCAAGTTCTGCCGTTTCACCGCGGAAGGCGTTCAAGAGATCGATTATAAAGATATCGCAACGCTGAAAAACTACATCACTGAAAGCGGCAAGATTGTTCCAAGCCGTATCACCGGTACTCGTGCAAAATACCAGCGTCAGCTGGCTCGTGCTATCAAGCGCGCGCGTTACCTGTCTCTGCTGCCGTACACTGATCGTCATCAGTAATCGGCAACTGTCCATTAACGACTTTAAGAGGATAAGGTAATGCAAGTTATTCTGCTTGATAAAGTAGCAAACCTGGGCAGCCTGGGTGATCAGGTTAACGTTAAAGCGGGCTACGCTCGTAACTTCCTGGTTCCACAGGGTAAAGCTGTTCCTGCTACCAAGAAAAACGTTGAGTTCTTCGAAGCGCGCCGCGCTGAACTGGAAGCCAAACTGGCTGACGTTCTGGCTGCTGCTAACGCACGTGCAGAGAAAATCAATGCACTGGGCACCGTTACTCTCGCGTCTAAAGCAGGCGACGAAGGTAAACTGTTCGGTTCCATCGGTACCCGCGACATCGCTGATGCAGTTACTGCAGCTGGCGTTGAAGTGGCGAAGAGCGAAGTTCGCCTGCCAAACGGCGTTCTGCGCACCACCGGTGAGCACGAAGTTGACTTCCAGGTTCACAGCGAAGTATTCGCGAAACTGGTTGTGAATGTAGTAGCTGAGTAATTTTTTACTTAGTTTGAAAGCGCCGGCCTTGTGCCGGCGTTTTTGTTTCTGTCGCTTACTGTGCGCGGATAAAGCTGCCGTCCGGCTGGCGGGTAAACAACACCGGACCGTTACTGCTCTCGACCGTTAAGCCGGTCACCACGCCCTGCGCGTTCTGACGAATCTTCACCTGCTGACCACTCTGCAGCGCGCTCAGCGGCTGCCCATCGCCTTCCACCCGCGCCATGGCAAACACATCATTGACTGGCAGATTGTTGTCACGGAACAGCTGTGCCAGCGTCTGGCCCGAGGCCACGGTATAGCTGTGCCATTCGCCCTGGGCATCACTTTTCGGCGTCGTATTCTGCGGCGGCTGCGCATTGTTATCGTAGATTTCCGCCTGCATCGGCACCTCTTTGCCGCTGCTCTCCGCCGGACGTTCCACCGGATACTGCGGCGTGCTGGCAGGCCAGAGAAACGCCAGCAGCATCACCAGCAGGGCAATAACGATACCGCGTCGGTGCAGCGGCGGCAGCGGATCCATCCAGCGTACGTTATCCAGCAGATGCCAGATGCGCTGCAGCACAGCGGGTATACGCGACGGGGTTTCAGAAGCCATTCTTTCCTCCTCCTCGCTGGCGGTCGTGACGCGCCTGTCAGGCAGCCAGCGTTGCAACCGGGAAAATAAGGTACGCGGTGCGCGCGTCCTGCGACGTCGTGGGGCGATTTGGCCCATGGATGCTCTCTTGTTCTATAGTATGGGCAAAGCGGGCGCGAAGTGCCTGCCAGCATTGAAAAATTTGACCTGCATATTGTTTCTCTTTCCCCGGGAAATGTCATCCGCGGCGCGCGAGATTTTACGCCAGCCGCCTGCGCTGTTATGCTGCCGGTTCTATTTTCTCCGGGATTAAGGAAACAAGATGACGACCCCTTCATTTGACAGCGTCGAATCACAAGCAAGTTACGGTATCGGTTTACAGGTTGGTCAGCAGCTGCAAGAGTCTGGACTGCAGGGTCTGCAGCCAGAAGCGCTGCTTGCGGGCCTGCGCGACGCGCTGGAAGGGAACTCACCGGCAGTTCCGGTTGACGTGGTACACCGTGCGCTGCGTGAAGTCCACGAGCGTGCCGAAGGCGTACGTCGTGAGCGCGTCGAAGCCATGGCGGCCGAAGGTCAGCAGTTCCTCGAGCAGAATGCACAGCGTGAAGGCGTGAGCAGCACCGAATCCGGCCTGCAGTTCAGCGTCATCACCCAGGGCGATGGTCCGATCCCATCACGTCAGGATCGCGTACGCGTGCACTACACCGGTAAGCTGATTGACGGCACCGTGTTTGATAGCTCTGTTGCCCGTGGCGAACCGGCTGAATTCCCGGTCAGCGGCGTGATTGCTGGCTGGATTGAAGCGCTGACCCTGATGCCGGTAGGCTCGAAGTGGGAGCTGGCCATTCCGCACAATCTCGCTTACGGCGAGCGCGGCGCGGGTGCCTCTATCCCACCATTCAGCACCCTGATTTTCGAAGTCGAGCTGCTGGAAATCCTGTAATAAACAGCGGGCGCCGTGTCTGGCGCCCCTGTCACTACTTCTTCTCTGCCTGCTTCTGTAAATCCACCTGCCAGATTGCAAAGCCCGTTTCATCACTGCCGACGGCTTTCATCGGATAATCAGCATACTTCTCAATAAACTGCGTGGCTTTTGCGCCCGGCGCGGTCTCAAAGCGAATATCCAGCGGCGTTGCGCTGGCGATCGGTGCCAGCCGCCAGTTGTGATCGGCCTGTGGCTGCACCGCGCCGTGGGCGCGGGTTTCGCTGCTGATGTAGGCGGCCACCACCGAGCGGTTCTCATCCGGCGAAGCAAACGCAACATACTGCTCACCGGTGCCGGCAAATTTCCCGCCCCAGGCACGGTAATTATTGGTGGCAACGAGGAAGGTCGCTTTGGGGTCGATCGGTTTGCCCTGCCAGCGCAGATCCTGAATACGTGATGCCGCCGGGTTAATCAGTTGGCATTCGGCGTCGTAGCGCGCCGGTTGCGTTACATCGATCTGATACTGCACGCCGTCAATTACATCAAAATTGTAGGTGCGGAAATCCCAGTTGATCAGCGACTGCGGCTGACGACGATGCACGTCGATCTGATTAAACTGCGCTGCCGAGCACTCCAGCCACTCTTTCACCTGCGCGCCGCTGACTTTCATCACCACCAGCGTATTCGGGTAGAGATAGAGATCGGCGGCATTACGGAAGGTGAGATCGCCTTTTTCCACTTCAACGTAGCTGGCCGGATCGTTCTTACGGCCGCCGGCTTTAAACGGTGCCGCTGCCGAGAGCACCGGTAAGCGGCCCAGATCGGGATCGCCCTGAATGAAGCGTTCGACGTAAGCACGCTGCGCATTATTGACGATCTGCACGGTGGGATCGTCCTGCACCAGCGACAGGTAGCTGTACATCACATCCGCCGACTTGCCGATCGGTTTTGCCACAAACTCACGCGTAGCGCGATGATCGTCGGCCAGCACTTTCACCAGATCGGCATCTTCCGCCGCCAGCGATTTTTTCGCTACCGCATCGTAAACTGGCCGTGCCTCGGCTTTACCCTGGGTCACCTGCCAGTTGCCGCCGTCATTTTTCAGCACCAGGTCAACCACGCCGAGATGATCGCCCCACATGCCGGGCATCACCGCCGGTACGCCGTTAAGCGTGCCCTGAGCGATATCCGCGCCTTTAATCGCCGCAAACTCTTTGCCGGGAAACACCGCGTGCGCATGGCCGAACATGATGGCATTGATACCTGGCACCTGACTGAGGTAATACACCGAGTTTTCCGCCATGGCATGGTACGGCTCACTGCTCAGACCGGAGTGCGGAATAGCGATGATTATTTCAGCACCTTTTGCGCGCATTTCCGGCACATAGCGCTTCGCTGTCTCGGTGATGTCATCAACGCGCACTTTACCCTGCAGATTGTTGCGATCCCACACCATAATCTGCGGTGGTACGAAGCCGATATAGCCGATTTTCAGCGTGTGCGGCTTGCCGTCGCGGTCTTTTACCGCGGTTTCTTTAATTAAATAGGGGGTAAACAGCGGTTTGCCACTGTTTTCATCGATAACGTTGGCGTTGATGTAGGGAAAACGTGCCCCGGCAATCGCCTGCTGCAGATAGGGCAGGCCGTAGTTAAATTCGTGGTTGCCGAGATTGCCGACCGCGTAATCCAGCGTATTAAGGGCTTTATACACCGGATGGATTTCTCCCGGCTGCAGGCCTTTGGCCGCCATGTAATCACCCAGCGGGCTGCCCTGAATAATGTCGCCGTTATCCACCAGCACGCTGTTTGCTACTTCACCGCGCGCCTGCTGGATGAGCGTGGCGGTGCGCACCAGACCAAACTTTTCGGTCGGCGTGTCTTTGTAGTAATCGAAATCCATCATGTTGCTGTGCAGATCGGTGGTTTCCAGAATGCGTAAATCCACCGTGGCAGCCTGCACCGTGGCGGCTGCAACGCACAGTGCCAGTAACGACATGCTCGCTTTGAACATGGCTTGCTCCTTGTTCGCTTTAATGGGCCTCTCAAAATAATGTAAAACCATGACGAATTATCATTTCAATTTGTGATGAGGCTCGGGATTTTGCCTCTTTTCTGCGCAAGCTGACGGAGTGCCTGCCATTCAGCATTGCGCCATAGCCGCCACGACCGAACTATGATATTGATAATCAAAGCGAATACGCTTAGCTGCGGCTGTCACAGCGCACCTGCTAAAATATCTGGAGACGGGCTGCCGGGGTTTCAGCGGCAGCATCAGCCGAAATGAGGTGAACAATGTTAGATAAAATTTGCCAGCTGGCGCGCAGCGCGGGCGATGCCATTATGCAGGTCTACGATGGCGCACAACCGCTGGACGTGACGCGTAAATCGGATGATTCACCGGTCACGGCGGCCGATCTGGCGGCACATCAGGTTATCGTGCAGGGCTTAGCGGCGCTGACGCCTGACGTGCCGGTGCTGTCGGAAGAGGATCCACCCGGCTGGGATGTGCGTCAGCACTGGCAGCAATACTGGCTGGTCGATCCGCTCGACGGCACTAAAGAGTTCATCAAGCGTAACGGCGAGTTCACGGTCAATATCGCGCTGATTGAGCACGGCAAACCGGTGCTGGGCGTGGTGTACGCGCCGGCGCTGGGGGTGATGTATTCTGCGGCCGAAGGCAAAGCGTGGAAAGAAGAGGGCGGCCACACCACGCAGATCCACGTACGTGAAGCGCGACCGCTGCTGGTGGTAGTTAGCCGTTCGCATGCCGATAAAGACGAAGAGCTGAAAGAGTATCTGACCCAGCTGGGCGAGCACCAGACCACCGCTATCGGCTCCTCGCTCAAGTTCTGCCTGGTGGCAGAGGGCAAGGCGCAGCTCTATCCGCGCTTCGGGCCGACCAATATCTGGGATACCGGTGCCGGCCATGCGGTGGCGATTGCCGCTGGCGCACACGTGCATGACTGGCAGGGCAAAACCCTCGACTACGCCCCGCGCGAGTCGTTCCTGAATCCGGGCTTCCGCGTCTCGCTGTTCTGATACGCTATGCGCGCCACCCGCTGTGGCGCGATCACGCCTGCAGCAGCTGATGGATCAGTTTCATCGCCTGCTGCACTTCATCCTGCGTCAGCGGACCGTCTTTGGCGTAACGCACATGGCCGGTCTTATCCAGAATCACAATTGCCGAACCGCCTTTCTCCAGCTGCCACGCCTTGCGCGCGTTGCCGTTGCTGTCGACAATGAACTGCGACCACGGATACTGCTGTTTATTGCTCTCAATGCTGCTGCGCACAAACATCCCGGTGCCGGGAATGGCATCATCGGTATTCACCACCGTGGTGGTCTGATAGCGGTCGTGCGGTAGCTGGGCGGCTTTGATGGCTTCAATCAGCGCGGCGTTCTGTTCTTTGGCTGACGAGCGTCCGGCAATATGCAGGATGACCCGCACTTTGCCACTCAGCTGGGCGCTGTTCCAGGGCTGGTAGCGAAACTTCTCCTGCTGATATAGCAGTTCTCCTTTGTCGTTAACACCGACTGCCGGTACGCGCTCGCCAACCTTAAACGCGTGGGCTGAGGCAAGGCTGGGCAGCAGCAGCGCCAGGGCTATCACGGAATGTGCCAAACGCATGGTAATGCTCCTTAGTGATCCGACCAGTTATTCATGTTTTTGCAATATTAGGCGTGGATGATGCGCCTGTCGCGATGAGATAGCAGCTTTGTAACCCATGCCACAATTCCTTAACCAATGAAGGTTTATACTGGATTTTGTGATCGTTATGACAGAGTTCTCTGTAATGATGTGTCAATTCAGTAAAAAATCCATTTTTTCGGAACATCGGCAAGGAATCATGTTCTATAGTTATGCCTCATTTGCGCTTCAAGGGCTCGTACCGAATTTGGCAACGGCGAAGCGTATTACATCTGTTCAGGAGTTAAACAGCATGAAGATCTTCCAGCGCTATAATCCGCTGCAAATTGCGAAATATGTAAAGACGCTATTTAAAGGAAGGTTGTACATCAAGGATGTTGGCGCGTTTGAGTTCGACAAAGGCAAAGTCATGTTGCCGCGCGTCAAGGATAAACAGCACCTTAGCGTGATGTCAGAAATCAACCGCCAGGTGCTGCGGCTGCAAGCCGAGTACAACTAAGCAAAAGAAAGGGCGCCGCTGGCGCCCTGAATCTTTCTGTAACTGCACGATCACTGCTACGCGGCAGGCCCTTCAGACTCATCCAGCGTACTCTTCGACACATTCAGCACCGGCGGGCGATCGTCAATGCGCGTCACCAGCAGCTGGTCGATGCGGTAGCTGTCGATATCCACCACCTCGAATTTGTAGCCGGAGAATTTGACGAAATCGGTGCGTTTGGGGATCTTACGCAGCATATACATCATAAAGCCGCCGATGGTCTCGTAGTTGCCGGACTGCGGGAACTCGTCGATATCCAGCACGCGCATTACGTCATCAATCGGCGTACCGCCTTCCACCAGCCAGGAATTCTCGTCACGCGCCACAATCTGCTCTTCCAGCCCCTGACCGACCAGATCGCCCATCAGCGTGGTCATCACGTCGTTAAGCGTGATAATCCCGACCACCAGCGCATATTCGTTCATGATCACCGCGAAGTCTTCGCCGGCGGTTTTAAAACTCTCCAGCGCCTCTGACAGCGTCAGCGTATCCGGCACAATCAGCGCCGAACGAATCTGCACGCCGCTGTTGAGCGTCATGCTCTGGTTGCCCAGCACGCGCAGCAGCAGCTCTTTGGAATCAACGTAACCAACGATATGGTCGATATCGCCGTCGCATACCAGAAACTTCGAATGCGGGTGTTGCGCGATTTTGGTTTTCAGGCTGGTTTCGTCTTCGTGCAGATCGAACCACACGATATTTTCACGCGAGGTCATGGACGAAGGCACGGTGCGTGATTCCAGCTCAAACACGTTCTCGATCAGCTCGTGCTCCTGCTTGCGCAGCACGCCGGCCAGCGCGCCCGCTTCTACCACCGCGTAAATGTCATCCGAGGTGATGTCATCTTTACGCACCATCGGCAGCTTAAAGATGCGAAAGAACACGTTGGCCAGGCCATTGAACAGCCATACCAGCGGGCGGAAAACCAGCAGGCAGAAGCGCATCGGATTGATGATGCGCAGCGCGATGGCTTCCGGCGCGATCATGCCGACGCGTTTTGGCGTCAGGTCGGCAAACAGAATAAACAGGCTGGTGACGATGGTGAAGGAGCAGATAAAGCTGAGTTGATCCGCCAGTTCCGGCTCCATAAAGCGATTGAACAGGCTGCTGAAGGCGGGCGAAAACGCCGCATCGCCGACGATACCGCCGAGAATCGCCACGGCGTTGAGGCCAATCTGTACCACGGTGAAGAACGTGCCAGGCTGTTCCTGCATCTTCAGCACGCGCTGCGCGTTGATGTTGCCTTCATCGGCCAGCAGTTTCAGTTTGATCTTGCGGGCAGCCGCCAGCGAGATCTCCGACAGAGAAAAAAATGAACTGATTACGATCAGTAAAAGAATGACAAGCAGGCTATCAAGCATAAAAGATCCGTTGGGTTAATCACTTGTCATTTTTGGCCTGGGCAGCGCGAAGAGGCGTACATCCGGTACTTACCCGTCAAACAGGGCTATCCGTGCCAAAAATGTCTGCGCCAGTTCGACAAAGTCACGTTAACGTCGGGGCAGAAATGCGTGCAGGCGAGGCCTGCTGGTCGCTGATTATAGCAGCAGCGCTATTGCTGCCGCCAGCGGCGTGATTGGCCGGCTCGGATTAATCCGAGTGGCGGCTGGTGGTGCGCAGAAGCACGGCTTCGTTGTTGTATCGGTACGCACATTTACCGACAATAGCAGTCGATTTGGCTTAGCGGCCGTTTTTACGCAGCCGCTCGCAAAAAAGAGCGGCTATGCTGATGGGTATGCAAGGTGTGGTGATACCCTTTCCACCAGAGTTAACGCCCCTGCGGAATAGGGGCAGGCATTATTAACAGGAGTACGCGTGCCGCGATTTCATGCTTATTGCTTGGCCAGCCTGCTGCTTGCCGCACCTGCTGTTGAGGCAGCCAAAGTGCGACTGCAGCTGGAAGGCCTGACCGGGGAGTTACAGAAAAACGTCAGGGCGCGCTTGTCCACTATCGGCAGTGACGAGGTGTCGAACGACGGCCGTTTCCAGGCGCGCGTGGCTGCCGCGATCAAAGAAGGCCTGCGCGCGCTAGGCTATTACGAGCCGCAGATCGACTTTGAATCACGCCCGGCACCGCCGCAGGGTGGCCGTCCGGTGCTGATTGCCCGCGTCACCGCCGGTGAGCCGGTGAAGATTGGCGGCAGCACCATCGTGGTGGAAGGCGCCGCAAAAGACGATCCTGATTATCAGGCGTGGGTGAAGCAGGGCCGGCCGAAAGTCGGCAGCCAGCTCAATCACGGCGACTACGATAAATTCAAAAACGGCTTCTCCAGCCTGGCGCTGCGTAATGGTTACTTCGACGGTGACTTTAAGCAGAGCCAGCTTGGTGTCTCGGTAGAACGGCGCTTAGCGTTCTGGGATATCGACTACGACAGCGGCCCGCGCTATCGCTTCGGCGATGTCAGCTTTGAAGGCTCGCAAATCAATGAAGCCTATCTGCGCAACCTGGTGCCGTTCAAAAAGGGCGATCCCTACAGCTCACGCGATTTGGCCGAACTCAATCGTCGCCTCTCCGCCACCGGCTGGTTTAATTCTGTCGTCGTGGCACCCGAGTTCGATAAAGGGCGCCAGACCAAAGTGCTGCCGCTCAGCGCCGCCGTGTCGCCGCGCGTGGAGAACACCATCGAAGCCGGTGTCGGTTACTCGACGGACGTCGGACCGCGGCTGAAAGGCACGTGGAAAAAGCCGTGGATCAACGACAGCGGCCACAGCCTGACCTCCAGCGCCTATATCTCCGCGCCGGAGCAGCAGCTTGATCTCAGCTATAAAGTGCCGCTGCTGAAAAGTCCGCTGGAGCAGTACTACACCTTCTCCGGCGGCCTGAAACGCACCGATCTCAACGACACCAAATCGGACACCACCACGCTGGCGATGTCGCGTAACTGGGACAGCAGCTCCGGCTGGCAGCGCGCGGTTAACCTGCGCTGGAGTCTCGACCACTTTACTCAGGGCAGCGTCACCAACACCACCATGCTGCTCTATCCGGGCGTCAGCCTGAACCGCACCCGTTCGCGCGGCGGCCTGATGCCGACCTGGGGCGATTCACAGCGCTACTCGGTAGACGTGTCGGACACCACCTGGGGTTCAGACGTCGACTTCCTGATCCTGCAGGCGCAGAACGTGTGGATCCGCACGCTGGGCGAGAAGCATCGCTTTGTGGCGCGCGGTAACCTTGGCTGGATTGAAACCAACGATTTCGAAAAAGTGCCGCCCGATCTGCGCTTCTTCGCCGGCGGTGACCGCAGCATTCGCGGTTACAAATACAAAGATATCTCGCCGCGCGATGACGAAGGCAAACTCACCGGTGCCTCAAAACTGGCCACCGGCTCGCTCGAGTATCAGTACAACGTCTCGGGCAAATGGTGGGGCGCGGTATTCGTCGACTCCGGCGAAGCGGTCAACGACATCAAGCAGAGTAATGTTAAAACCGGTGCAGGCTTCGGCGTGCGCTGGTCTTCTCCGGTAGGGCCGATCAAGTTTGATATCGCGCGCCCGATTGGTGACGACAAGGAGCATGGATTGCAATTTTATGTAGGACTGGGGCCTGAACTATGAAGTTGTGGAAAAAGGTCCTGATCGGTATCGGTATTTTCGTGCTGGTGCTGTTGGCCAGCGTGGCGTTTCTGGTGGGCACCACGCCCGGATTGCATCTGTTGTTTAAAGGTGCCGATCGCTGGGTGCCGGGCCTGTCGATTAACAAGGTGGAAGGCGGCTGGCGCGATCTGACGCTGAGCGGCGTGAAATACCAGATGCCGGGCGTCAGCGTGGATGCCGGGCGCTTCCATCTGGCGCTCAACCTCAACTGCCTGCTGCACTCCTCGGTGTGCGTGAACGATATCGCGCTGCAGGACGTCAGCGTGGTGGTCGACAGCAAAAAAATGACGCCCGCCAGTGCGCCGCCGCCGGAAGAAGAGAGCGGCAGCAGCAATCTCAGCACGCCATACCCGATTACGCTGAGCCGGGTCAGCCTGCATAACATTAACGTCAAAGTCGATGACACCGCCATTTCGCTGCTCGACTTCACCAGTGGCCTGCAGTGGCAGGATCGCGCGCTGACGCTCAACCCCACCCATATCCAGAGCCTGCTGATCGCGCTGCCGAAGGCGGCGAAAGTGGCGGACGAACAGGTGGTGCAGCCTAAAGTGCAGCAGCCGCAGCCGGATGAGAAACCGCTGGGCGAAACGCTGCAGGCGATGTTTGCCGAGCCGCTGCTGCCGGCACTGCCGGATTTCCAGCTGCCGCTCGACATCGACGTGCAGCAGCTGTTAGGTGAGCAGTTGCGCATCACCGGCGATACGGACGTGGCGATTACGCGTCTGCTGCTGAAGGCCAAAACTACCGACCGGCATGTGCAGCTGGAGACCTTTGACGTCGACTCGCCGCAGGGGCAGATCAACGCCAGCGGTGATGCCCGGCTGGCGGATAACTGGCCGGTCAATTTTGTGCTCAACGGCTCGCTGAATCTCGATCCGATTAAAGGCGAGAAGATCAAACTGAACCTCGCCGGGGCAATGCGCGACGAGCTGAAGCTGGGCCTGAATCTTTCGGGGCCGGTGCGTGCCCAACTGGACGCCGCCGCGCAGCCGGCGGTCGCCGGTCTGCCGCTGTCGCTCAAACTCACCAGCCCGCAGCTGCGCTGGCCGCTGACCGGTCCGGTGCAGTATCAGGCGGATAATCTCGACTACCAGTTCAGCGGCAAAGCCACCGACTATGTGATGTCGCTGCGCACCGCGGTAAAGGGCGAAGCCGTGCCGCCGGCCACCATTACGCTGGACGGTAAAGGCAACGTGCAGCAGTTCAGCCTGGATAAACTTCGCGTGGCGGCGCTGCAGGGCAACATTGACCTCAGCGCGCTGGTGGACTGGAGCAAAGCCATCAGCTGGCGCAGCGAGCTGACGCTGGCGGGCATCAATACCGCTAAACAGTATCCTGACTGGCCGGCGAAGCTCGACGGTAAAATCACCACGCGCGGTAGCCTGTACGGCGGAAGCTGGCAGCTCAGCGTGCCGCAGCTGGCGCTGAAGGGCAATGTGAAACAGAACGCGGTGAGCGCCGAAGGCTCGCTGACCGGCAACAGTTACAACCAGTGGAAAATCCCCGGCATTGACATCGCGCTGGGGCGCAACCATCTCGACGTGAAGGGCGAACTGGGCGACGCGCTAAATCTCGATGCCAGTGTCGATGCGCCGCATCTGGATAACGCGCTGCCGGGCCTCGGCGGCGTAGCCAAAGGCACCATCAAAGCGCGCGGTACGCTGCAGGCGCCCCAGCTTCTGGCCGATCTTACCGCCAGCGGCCTGCGCTGGCAGCAGTTGCAGATCCGCCGTGTCACGCTGCAGAGCGATGTGAAATCCAGCGATCAGGTCGCCGGTAAACTGCAGCTGCGCGTGGAGCAGCTACAGCAGGACGCGCTTAAGATCGGCCTGCTGACGCTCAACGCCGACGGTAACGAGAAGCAGCATCAGCTGAAACTCAACGTGCAGGGCGAGCCGGTCTCCGGCCAGCTGGCGCTCAACGGCAGCTTTGACCGCCAGACGCAGCGCTGGCAGGGTAATCTCAACAATACGCGTTTTGACACGCCGGTGGGCGAATGGCGCCTGACGCGCGCGATGACGATTGACTACCTGAACAGCAAACAGAGCGCCACCATCGGGCCGCACTGCTGGCAAAACCCCAACGCGCAGCTGTGCGTGCCGGAGCCGATCGAGGCCGGTGCCAGCGGCCATGCGCACGTGGTGCTGAACCGCTTCGATCTGGCGATGATCAAGCCGTTCCTCACCGATGCCACCCAGCTGAACGGCGTATTCAGCGGTGATGCACGCGTGAACTGGACCGCCGACGGCGCGCTGCCGACCGGCACGGTATCGCTTAAAGGAAACGGCGTAAAAGTGGTGCAGGATGTGCAGGGGAATAACCTGCCGATCGCCTTCGACACGCTCAACCTGAATGCGGCGCTGCGTAATGGACGCGCGCAGCTCGACTGGCTGATTCACATCGTGAATAACGGTCAGCTGAGCGGCAACGTGCAGATCGCCGATCCGGAGAATCGCCGCCAGCTGTCAGGCAACATCGGCATCAGCAACATTTCGCTGGCGATGCTCAACCCGGCGCTGATGCAGGGCGAGAAGATCAAAGGCAACCTCAACAGCAATCTGCGTCTCGGCGGCACGTTGCAGCAGCCGCAGATCTTTGGTCAGCTGGGACTGAGCGATGTTGATGTGGACGGCAGCTTTATGCCAGTCGATCTCACCTCGGCCAATCTCAACCTGGTGTTTAACGGCATGAGTTCCACGCTCAACGGCCTGATCCAGACGCAGCAGGGTAACCTCAATCTGGGTGGCAACGCGGACTGGAGCCAGCTGGATAACTGGCGCGCGCGCGTTACTGCGCAGGGCAGCCGTATTCGCGTTACCGTTCCGCCGATGGTGCGGATGGACGTTTCGCCGGACCTGGCGTTTGAAGCCACACCGGCGGCGTTCAATCTTGACGGCAAGGTTGATATTCCGTGGGCGCGCATCACGGTGCAGGAAGTGCCGGAGAGCGCTACCGGCGTGTCGTCGGATGAGGTGATGCTGGATGAGAACCTCAAGCCGATTCAGCCGAAAACTGCCGCAATCCCGATCAACAGCAATCTGGTGATCCACGTCGGCAACGATGTGCGTCTCTCGGCCTTTGGCCTGAAAGCGCGCCTCAACGGCGATCTCAAACTGGTGCAGGATAAAACCGGCCTGGGCTTAAACGGACAAATCAATATTCCTTCCGGCCGTTTCCACGCGTATGGTCAGGATCTGATTGTGCGTAAAGGCGAGCTGCAGTTCGCCGGTCCGCCGGATCAGCCGTACGTCAACCTGGAGGCGATTCGTAACCCGGAAGCCACCGAGGATGATGTGACAGCCGGTCTGCGCGTCACCGGACTGGCCGACGAGCCGAAGGTGGAGGTCTTCTCCGACCCGGCAATGTCGCAGCAGGAGGCGCTGTCTTACCTGTTACGCGGTCAGGGACTCAGCAGCGATGGCGACAGCAACGCCTTAACCTCGGCGCTGGTTGGACTGGGGGTTGCACAAAGTGGTCAGGTTATGGGTAAAATCGGCGAGACCTTCGGCGTCAGTAACCTTGCGCTTGATACCACCGGTGTCGGCGACAGCCAGCAGGTGCAGGTGAGTGGTTATGTGCTGCCGGGTCTGCAGGTAAAATACGGTGTTGGCATATTTGATTCACTGGCGACGCTCACTTTGCGTTATCGCCTGATGCCCAAACTCTATTTGGAAGCCGTGTCGGGTCTCGATCAGGCACTGGATTTGCTCTATCAGTTTGAGTTTTAGCAATGCGAATAATTGTCTACGGCAGTTTACGGCGCAAACAGGGAAATAGTCATTGGATGACCAATGCGCAATGGCTCGGCGACCATCAGATTGAAGGGTTTGCGCTCTACAATCTCGGTCACTATCCGGGCGTGGTTGAGGGGGACGGCACGGTGTACTGCGAAGTGTATCGCATCGACGCCAGCACCCTCGGCGAGCTGGATGCCTTGCGCAGCAAGAACGGCGAGTATAAGCGCCAGCTGATCCAGACGCCCTACGGCAGCGCCTGGCTGTACGTGTATCAGCGTTCGATTGCCGGTCGCACCCGCATCGCGAGTGGCGACTGGTTACGGCGCGATGACGCCGCAGAAGCGTAAATAAAAACACCGCCCAGTGGGCGGTGTTTTTTTATCTGCCGATCGCCATACATAGCGATGCGACAGCGCTGACAGAAAACTTACTTCTTCTGTGCGCGCTCGAAAGAGGAGATGATTTCAGCTTTAGCCGCTTCCGCGTTGTCCCAGCCGTCAACCTTCACCCATTTGCCTTTTTCCAGATCTTTGTAGTGCTCGAAGAAGTGGGTGATCTGCGCTTTCAGCAGTTCTGGCAGGTCGTTCACATCTTTAATGTGATCGTACTCTTTGCTCAGCTTGGTGTGCGGAACCGCTACCAGTTTGGCATCTTCACCTGATTCGTCGGTCATCTTCAGCACGCCCACTGGACGGCAGCGGATCACTGAACCTGGCTGCAGCGGATACGGGGTTGGCACCAGTACGTCAACCGGGTCACCATCCAGAGACAGCGTGTGGTTGATGTAACCGTAGTTGCACGGATAGAACATGGCGGTAGACATGAAACGGTCTACAAACAGGGCGCCAGACTCTTTGTCCACTTCATATTTGATCGGATCGGCGTTGGCCGGGATCTCGATGACGACATAGATATCTTCTGGCAGATCTTTACCTGCAGGCACCTGGTTCAAACTCATCTGGCTTTCCTTCATTAGTCGTAAGTTGAGTGACGGCTATTATAGCCAACTGACTCTGAAAGTATGCCCCCTTTTTGGCGTTTCGGAATGGTCCAGCAGGCTACTTCGTGGTGACAAACAGCGACACAATCCCTGCGGCGATTAGCGGCCCGACCGGCACGCCGCGAAAGAACGCCACACCAATCACCGTGCCAATCAGCAACCCGCCAATCACCGACGGCTGCACGCTCATTAAACTGACGCCGCGACCGCCGAGCCAGGCAACAAATACGCCAACGATAATCGCCACAATGGATTGCCAGTTAGCAAAGGATTTCAGCAGCGACGAGGCCGGCAGCGTGCCGCTTGCCAGCGGTGCCATGACGGCCACGGTGAGAATAATGATACCAATCTGGATGCCTTGCTTTTCGACGTAGGGAAAGAACTGTGCCAGCGGCGTGAGCTTAATCACCAGCAGGATGAGAATCGAAATGGTAACGGCGCTGTTGTGGACGAAGTAGCTCAGGATGGCGAGGCAGATAAGAATGAGGGTCGAGGCGTAGGCAGCCATGGTTTCTCCGTGAATAATGGGCGCGCTGACCGTGGCCAGCGCTAAGCGTGTTTAACGCCCCCATTTATCAACAATCATCGGGATTGGCGCAACTGCCTTTGTTGATTGATTGCAGCATCAGCGCCTGGTTGCGCACCAGACTGACGCCCTGCGCGCCCACTGACAGCGCCGCCATGGAGCCCTGACTGCTGAGGAAATAGCTGCGGCTGGCATCGGTCCAGCTATCACGGTAGGCCAGCCAGGCGCGCTGCGCATTGCGCAGTTTGTCTTTGGGCTCACCGGTTAATTTCTTCATCAGCTGACTATATTGCGCATTCATCTCTTTGTCCCACGCCTTATTGGCCGTGCTGTAGCACTGCGACATGCCGGCGGTGCTGGACTCTTTATTCAGGCATTGATTGAGCTGCTGATCGATAGGGTTTTGCTGTGCCATTGCCACGCTGGACGCGAACAGACAGGCGAGCGGAAGCCATTTTTTCATCGTTACATTCCTTGCTTTTAGCGCTACGAACTTCAGGAAATCTGAAGCGTAGATGATCGTAATCAGGTTGACCATCAATGAAGGATAAAGTTTCCCCCGGTCACTGCCGATAATCTCTCCGTTTTAGGGCTACTGGATTCTCCCTTTTTTAAAGCGCACGGGAATTATCATGATCACACAGCTATCTATACGCACGGCTTTACTCTCTCTTCTGGCCTTTATGACGCTGCTGCTGCTGGCAGTGAGCGCTATGGGCATCTACGCCATCAATTCCGGCAACCAGTCACTTGACGCCATCAACCGTATTCAGGGCATTGAACTCAACAGCCTGTATCAGAGCAACGCCGATCTGATGCGTGCCCGCGCCAGCGCCGCGCTGGCGGTGCGCAAAATCGAAATCGGCCTGCTGGATGAGGGCGCCACAGTTACTAAACAAGCGCAGGCAGATGTCGCCAGCTCGCAACGTCATCTGACCGCGTTTATTGATGCCGGTACCGTCACCGCGCAGGGCAAAAGCCTCGCCGATGCGGTCGCGGCCGCGTTCAACGCGTATCAAAAAGGTGCCATGGCACCCATGATGGATGCGCTGCAAAAGCAGTATACCGATGAGTATTACCAGGTGCTGGAAGGCAACCTGTCGCAGCTGGCGGCTAACTATTCGAAGGCAGTGAACGACTTCAGCCTGTATGCCGACGAAGTCTCTGCCGCACGTCTGGCGGCAGCGGCGCACAATGAACTGCAGATGAAGATCATGATTGGCGTCGCCGTCGCGCTGACCCTGGTGCTGATTGCGCTGGCCTGGCTGCTGCTGCGCCGCGCGCTGCTGCGTCCGCTGGACGGGGCGATCCAGCATCTGGAGCAGATTGCAGCCGGCGATCTGTCACAGCCGCTGCCGGCTGCGGCCAATAACGAAATCGGCCGTCTGAACCAGGCGCTGACGGGAATGCAGCTGGCGCTGCGCAACTCGGTCAGCCAGGTGCGTGAAGCCAGCCTGCAGATTGACGTCGGCAGCCGCGAGCTGTCCGCGGGCACGGTGCATCTGTCGCAGCGCACGGAAGAGTCGGCGGCCTCGCTGGAGCAGACTGCCGCCAGCATGGAGCAGCTCACGGCCACCGTCCGGCTTAACGCCAGCAACGCGCAGCAGGCCAACCAGCTAGCCAGTAGCGTGTCCGATACCGCCGACCGCGGCGCGGAAGTGGTGTGCTACGTGATGGAGAAGATGCGTGAGATCACCCACAGTTCCGATCGGATCGCCGATATTCTCAGCGTGATCGACGGCATTGCGTTCCAGACCAACATCCTGGCGCTCAACGCCTCGGTGGAAGCGGCGCGTGCCGGTGAGCAGGGGCGCGGTTTTGCCGTGGTTGCCAACGAAGTGCGCACCCTGGCCGGGCGCAGCGCCAGCGCCGCCAAAGAGATTCGTGAGTTGATCAGCGAATCACAGACGCGGGTCAAAGAGGGCAGCGACATGGCCACGCGCGCTGGCGAAACCATGGATGAGATCTCCAGCGAAGTGATGCGGGTGACCGCGCTGATGAAGGAGATCTCCATCGCCTCGGAAGAGCAGAGCCGCGGTATTGAACAGGTTAACCAGGCGGTGACGCAGATGGATGAAGCCGCACAGCAAAACGCCGCGCTGGTGGAGCAGGCCAGCGCCGCTACGCAGTCGCTGGAAGCGCAGTCGCAGCAGTTGCAGGCATCTATGGCACAGTTCCGCGTGGCGACAGCATAATCAGGGTGGGGTCAGGGATGACCGGTAACGTTGCCTGCGTTCGCCCTGATGGATGGCGACGCGGGAGAAGATAACGCGGTAATTTACGCGGTGCGTCTTATGGTGCACCGCTGTTCAGACCGGCGGGAAATGCCAGAATCATGGCGGCCAGCCGATCATCTTCCGCCAGAAAATAGGCTGCCGGCACTTCCAGTACCTGCGCCAGTAATTGCAGCGTTAATAAATCCGGTTTATGCACGCCCAGTTCATAGCGATTAATACGCGCGCTGGCAGAAAACTCTTCAATCCCTGCGGCAATACCCAATCCTTTCTGCGACAAACCTTTCGCCAGACGCGCTTGTTTCAGGCGTCGACAAAAAGTGTCTTGCAGCGAGGAGGTCGGTTTCATGACTACGAGAATCGTAGATTTAGCGCTTGTCAGATACTACGAGTAACGTAGTATCGTTACGGGAATGGATAAGCGAACTAAGGAGAGTTGCGTGAATAATGCGAAGTCAGACTGGCATCCGGCCGATATCATTGCGGCGCTGCGTAAAAAGGGAACCTCAATGGCGGCGTTATCCCGACAGGCGGGATTATGTTCCACCACGTTAGCCAACGCGCTGGCGCGTCCGTGGCCGAAAGGAGAATTAATTATTGCCGAAGCAATTGGTATTTCGCCGGCTGAGATCTGGCCGAGTCGTTATTATGCGGAGAATGGTGAATTAATTAATCGTCAGGCAAGAATCAGAAATAAAAAATAAGTAAGCCTGGGCAACGGCGTAGTGCCGATTTAATTGCAATTAATCTCTGTATGCCGGTGCGCATAAATGCGCACCCAACATAAACCGTGCCATCAACCTGTAGGGTCGCCATTAATGGCGACCGAAAATCATTTACTGACAGGCTTCACACGCAGGCATTTTAAATGCCTGCTGACATTACGCCTGATGTTCGTCCGGGAACTCACGCATGAAGCGTTCAACGTCGTCGACCATCGCATCATTACCGCAGAAGAACGGGCAGCGCTGATGCAGCGTTTCCGGCTGAATATCGAGGATACGGTTTTTACCGTCGCTGGCTTTACCGCCCGCCTGTTCGGCGAGGAAGGCCATCGGGTTGCACTCATACAGCAGGCGCAGCTTGCCTTTCGGGTGGCTGGCGGTGCTGGGATAGAGATAAATGCCGCCTTTCAGCAGGTTGCGGTGGAAATCCGCCACCAGCGAACCGATGTAGCGCGAGGTGTAAGGGCGCTTCGTTGATACATCTTCTTCCTGGCAGAACTTCAGGTACTTTTTCACGCCCTGCGGGAAGCGGATGTAGTTCCCTTCGTTGATCGAGTAGGTGTAGCCTTTTTCCGGGAAGGTCATGCGTTCGTGGCTCAGGCAGAACACACCGAGCGACGGATCGTAAGTAAAGGCATGAACGCCCACGCCGGTGGTGTACACCATCATGGTTGAGGAACCGTACACCACGTAACCTGCGGCAACCTGCTTGTGGCCCGGTTGCATGAAATCGGCTTCAGTGATTGGCGTGCCTGGCTCACTAATACGATGATAAATCGAGAAAATGGTGCCGACGGAAACGTTAACGTCGATGTTCGAGGAACCATCCAGCGGGTCCATCAATACTACGTACTTACCGTTCTCCGAACCTTCAAAGATGACAAACTCATCTTCTTCTTCGGAAGCAATCCCCGCGACCACACCGCGCGCCTTCAGTGCCGCTTTCAGCTTTTCGTTAGCGAACAGATCCAGCTTCATCTGCTG
This sequence comes from Pantoea sp. ICBG 985, assembly GCF_002928365.1. Taxonomy (NCBI): domain Bacteria; kingdom Pseudomonadati; phylum Pseudomonadota; class Gammaproteobacteria; order Enterobacterales; family Erwiniaceae; genus Pantoea; species Pantoea sp. ICBG 985. The sequence continues at coordinate 499,263 of NZ_POWM01000004.1, read as the reverse complement.
CTCACCCTGCACGTTCTCTACGCCGCTGGCACCGAGAATATCCACCAGACCCGCTTTGTTGATGTCGCGGTGGATGATTTTTGCGCCCAGCTTGATGGAGGAAATCAGCGCCGTCAGTTCACCTGTGGCGTGAGGAAAGTCGTGTTGCTTCTCGACGATGAATTCGCCTAACGTTTTCATAACACATTCCCTGAATCTACGATGGAGTGGCAGCAGCTGTAACAAGCTACCAACGTATGCGTACGCAGTTTAGCCGATTGAACTTCAAAAACCATAGTCCTAATCCGTTTCTTCCCTCCGGACTCGGCGTTACACTGTGCGCCGAACTTTTGAGTAATGGATCTTTTTATGCGCATTCACATCCTTGGGATTTGTGGCACTTTTATGGGCGGACTGGCGATGCTGGCCCGCTCGCTCGGACACGAAGTGACCGGTTCAGATGCCAATGTCTATCCGCCGATGAGCACGCTGCTGCAACAGCAAGGCATTGAATTAACAGAAGGTTACGACGCCTCGCAGCTGGAGCCGGCACCGGACCTGGTGATCATTGGCAACGCCATGACGCGCGGCAACCCGTGCGTGGAAGCGGTGCTGGAACGCAACATTCCTTACCTTTCCGGACCGCAATGGCTGCACGATTTCGTGCTGCGCGATCGCTGGGTGCTGGCGGTGGCCGGTACCCATGGCAAAACCACCACAGCCGGCATGGCAGCGTGGATTCTCGAGGCCTGCGGCCTGGAACCGGGCTTTATTATTGGTGGGGTGCCGGGTAACTTCGACGTATCGGCAAAATTAGGAAAAAGTCCATTCTTCGTCATTGAGGCGGATGAGTACGACTGCGCGTTTTTCGACAAGCGTTCCAAGTTTGTACATTACTGCCCGCGCACCCTGATCCTCAACAATCTTGAGTTCGATCATGCCGACATCTTCGACGATCTGCGGGCGATCCAGAAGCAGTTCCACCATCTGGTGCGCATCGTGCCGGGTCAGGGCAAGATCCTGCTGCCGGAACACGATCACAACATTAAGCAGGTGATGGCGATGGGCTGCTGGAGCGAGCAGGAGAGCGTGGGCGACAACGGCCGCTGGCAGGCGAAGAAGCTGGTGCCGGATGCCTCGCGCTGGGAAGCGTGGCTCGACGGTGAGAAAGTGGCGGAAGTGAACTGGGCGCTGGTCGGCGAACACAACATGCACAACGGCCTGATGGCGATTGCCGCCGCACGTCACGTTGGCGTGAAGCCGTGCGATGCCGGTGAGGCGCTGAACAGCTTCATTAACGCGCGTCGTCGCCTCGAGCTACGCGGCGAAGTGAACGCGATTAAGGTGTATGACGATTTTGCCCATCACCCAACGGCGATTCTCGCTACGCTGGCGGCGCTGCGCAGTAAAGTCGGCGGTACCGCACGCATTCTGGCGGTGCTTGAGCCGCGCTCTAATACCATGAAGATGGGCGTGAGCAAGAACGAACTGGCCCCTTCGTTAGGGCGTGCCGATGAGGTATTCCTGTTCCAGCCGCACCACATTCCGTGGCAGGTCGCCGACGTTGCGGACGCCTGCATTCAGCCTGCGCACTGGAGCGCGGACATTGATACGCTGGTGGAGATGGTGGCTAAAGCGGCGCAGCCGGGTGATTCGATTCTGGTGATGAGCAACGGCGGCTTTGGCGGGATTCATCAGAAACTGCTGGAGCGGTTAGGTAAGTAACGCGTGGCCGGCCCTGGGCCGAGAGGCGATCTGCCCTCATCCCAGCCTTCTCCCGCAAGCGGGAGAAGGGGCCGTCCGGTGCGGACGTCACATCCAGCGTTCGTCCTCAGCTACCTCAGCACTCTGCTTCAGCTACTTCAGCGCTCTCCTCAGCTACCTCAGCACTGCGCTTTAGATTCCCTCTCCCGCTTGCGGGAGAGGGTTAGGGTGAGGGCAGGGCAGCCGTCCGCAGCGGACTTACGCTTCAGCCAGCTCGCGCAGGTACTGGAAAATCTGACGGGCGGCTTTTGGCGGCTTATTTGCGGCTTTCTCTTTCTGCGCGTTGCGGATCATACTGCGCAGCTGCTGACGGTCGGCATGCGGATAGAGATTCAGCACTTCCGCCACCGCATCATCACCCTGTTCAATCAGCCGATCGCGCAGCTGCTCCAGCTTATGGAACAGCGCAACCTGCTGGTTGTGGCGGTTCTTCAGCTTATCCAGCGCCAGGCGAATTGGTTCTTCGTCGCGCTGACGCAGCATTTTACCAATCAGCTGCAGCTGGCGGCGGCGGCCTTCCTTCTTAATGCGCTGCGCCAGTTCAATGGCGTCACGCAGCTGTTCATCAAGCGGGATCTTATCCAGGGAGTTTTTCCCTAAATCCACTAACTCGGCGCCCAGGCGTTTCAGCTCCTCGGCGTCGCGTTTAATTTCACTTTTACTGACCCAGATAATCTCTTCGTCTTCTTCTTCCTGATTATCCGGCACATCGTCGAGCCAGTCTTCGGGCTGCTTCGTCATCTGTTGGCTCCCTAAAAAAAGAGGCTAATCCTACCAGTTTATCGGGCGACTGCGAAATTGTTCTCTGAGTCTGATAGACTCAATAAATTCATACTTAAGATTAGACGGCAGGTCGATGAACGTATCTACTCAGGTTGCAGAACAACGTAAAGTGTTGGAACAGGCTGTCGCGCAGGCGCTGGAACTGGCGCAAGCCAGCACCGACGGAGCAGAAGTGGCGGTCACCAAAACCACCGGAATCGGTGTCAGTACCCGCTACGGCGAAGTGGAAAACGTCGAATTCAACAGCGATGGCGCGCTTGGCATCACCGTCTATCACCAAAACCGCAAAGGCAGTGCTTCCTCGACCGATCTCAGCCCGGACGCGATTAAGCGCACCGTGCAGGCGGCGATCGATATCGCGCGCTATACCTCGCCCGATCCCTGTGCTGCGCCGGCCGAGCGCGATCTGCTGGCGTTTGAGGCGCCGGATCTTGATCTCTATCACCCGTGGGAGATCGACGCCGATCGCGCCATTGAGCTGGCCGCGCAAGCCGAGCAGGCCGCGCTGCAGGCTGATAAGCGCATCACCAATACCGAAGGGGGCAGCTTTAACAGCCACGTCGGTATCAAAGTCTTTGGTAACAGTCACGGCATGCTGCAGAGCTACTGCTCGAGCCGGCATTCGCTGTCGAGCTGCGTCATTGCCGAGCACAATGGTGACATGGAGCGCGACTACGCCTACACCATTGGCCGCGCGATGGGCGATCTGCAAAGCGCCGACTGGGTGGGCGCGGAGTGCGCGCGCCGCGTGCTGGCACGTCTTTCGCCACGTAAGCTGCCGACCATGAAAGCGCCGGTGCTGTTTGCGCCGGAAGTGGCTACCGGCCTGTTCGGCCATCTGGTGGGCATGATCAGCGGCAGCAGCGTTTACCGCAAATCCACCTTCCTGCTCGACGCGCTGGGCCAGCAGATTCTGCCGTCGTGGCTGACGATTGAAGAGAAGCCGCACCTGCTGAAAGGGCTGGCGTCGACGCCGTTCGACAGCGAAGGCGTACGCACCGAAGCGCGCGAAATCGTGAAAGATGGCGTGCTGCAGAACTGGCTGCTGACCAGCTATTCGGCGCGTAAGCTCGGCCTGCAAAGCACCGGCCACGCGGGCGGCATTCATAACTGGCGCATCGCCGGTCAGGGCCACAGCTTTGACGATCTGGTGAAGCAGATGGGACGCGGTTTGATCGTTACCGAGATGATGGGTTCCAGCGTCAGCGCCATGACCGGCGACTACTCGCGCGGTGCGGCGGGCTTCTGGGTTGAAAACGGTGAAATTCAATACCCTGTGAGCGAGATCACAATTGCGGGCAACCTCAAAGATATGTGGCTCAATATGGTAACGGTCGGTAACGACATTGAAACGCGCAGCAATATACAATGCGGATCGGTGCTGCTGCCGGAGATGAAAATCGCCGGACAATAAAGACATCGCTTGATGAAAGCAGCCCACAGCGGCTGCTTTTTTTTCGCCTGATAATAATTAAAGGAAAACGTTATGCGTAAGCATGTGATTGCTGTGTTGTCTTTGTCGTTGCTGTTCTCTTCAGCCAGCCTGTTCGCGGCTGACCTGGAGCAGGATATGGATACTCTGAAAGACGGGCTGAGTGTCGTTAAGAAAACCTCTGACGCGCAGGAAATGCACGCTGCACTGGGCAAGATGCGTGCCGCTGCGCAGGATGCAAAAAAATCCACGCCGGAAAAACTGGAAGGTCAGGGCGCTGACAGCGCACAGATCAAGGATTACCACGCCGGTCTGGACTCACTGATTGCCCAGATTGACGTTGTCGACCAGCTGGCGCAGGCTAACAAGCTGGACGAGGCGAAAACCGAAGCGAAGAAACTGGAAGATATCCGTAACGCCAACCATAAGAAATTCCGCTGATAAACCGGGCCAGCCTGCAGGCTGGCCTTATTCCTGCCGCGGCCTCGCATCATTCCACCGTTTTTATCCCGCTCTTTACGTCATTTCACGCATTTCGTGAGCGATCTCGCATAGTTCGTGCATCGTGCGATCTGGCGCACAGTCGCCCGTGGGATTTCCACTTTGAGGTGGAAATGTTGCGTCTCCACACCGCCAGGCGGACAGCGTAATTTCTTCTCAACGCGAATTATCTGACATTGTCCGCTGTAAACAGGAGTAACAAGGTGAGGAGTGATGCTGTCCCGCTGAAACCGAGCACGCCGGAGGCAATCCAGGCGCTGGCGGATAAGGTGATGAATCAAATCGCGGCGCTGTATGCCGCGCACCACATTGCAGCCAATGCGGTGCAACAGCAAATGCTGGCCTCACATGTCCGCGCCATGGCGGCTCGCTCTCTCACCGGAGAGGCGCTGCCGGACGTCGAAGCCGAACTGTTTGAGGACATCTCGCCTGAGACCATGGCGCTGGCGCAGCAGGTGGTGGATCTGTTTGGCAATTTGCCTGTCGAAGAAGCCTGGCTGCTGTCGGTGCATATCGAAGTGGCGAAATCGAACGAAGCATGAATTGAGAGAGGAACGGAATATGGTAACGGTAGTGATTGGCGATCGTCTGGGTAAAGGACAGAAAGTGGCAGCTGGCGTCGAAAAAGCCGGCGGCCGGGCAGTAGTAGTACCGGGCGTGGCGGCAGATATGAAACTGGGCGACGTGATGAAGGCGGAAAACGCTGATTTCGGCATCTCCTTCTGCGGCAGCGGCGGCGCCGGTGCCATCACCGCGCAGAACAAGTACGGCTACAAAGCCAAACACGGCATGCGTTCGGTTGACGAAGGGGTAACCGCCATCAACGAAGGCGCCACCGTGCTCGGTTTTGGCTTCATGGATAAAGAAGAGCTGGGTGAGCGTCTGGTTCAGGCCTGGAATAAAAAACACGGCAGCTAAGCATGAAACAACAGTATGAGACGCAGGTCACGGTGCAGGGCAAAGGCGACAGCAAAGTAAAAGCCTTCGCCGATGCGCTCAGCAAGGTGCAGCAGCAGGTGCTGCGCACCAGCCAGAAAATTCTGTTGCGCATTGAACCGCTTGATGTGCGGGTGCTGCGCGCGCAGGAGAGCGTGCGGAAGGAGAAATTTCTGTTCTTCTTCCTCGCGCGTGAACGGCGGAATTACAGCGTGGAGCTGGAAATTACCGTCAGCGTCACTGTGATCGACACCGAGAGCGTGACCTTCATAGCAACGTAAGAATAACGACAACAAGGGTAACAATATGTTTTTAATCATTTTGTTTAAGTCGTTGATCATAGGTGGATTAGTCGGCGTGGGCGTTGGAGCGGGCGCGGCGCGCATGTTCCACGCGCCTGTCACGCAGGGGATGGGTGCCTTCCGTACGCTGGGCGAGCTCAACTCCTGCGAGGGCGATCCGGCTTCGCACTTCTCCTTTGGTCTCGGCTTCTTCTTTAACGCCTGGGCATCCTCCGTTGCCGCGGGCTCCTTCACGCAGGATGTGGATCACCGCATTCTGCCGAACTGGGGCGCGGCCGCACTGATGGTAAAGAACCGCAACGTCGCGGAAACGCTGCATAACCCGAAACGCATGGCGATTGCCTGCGGCATCATCGGCATGATCGTGGTGGCCTTCCTGAACAGTACCGCTTCCGCCGTACCGGCTGCGCTGCAGGTGACCGCAGTAAAAGTGCTGGTGCCGGCGGCGAATCTGCTGGTGAACACGGTGATGCCGGTGATCTTCTGGCTGGCGGCAATTGATGCCGGTAAGAAATCGGGCTTCTGGGCAACCATTTTTGGTGGTCTGGCGCAGTTGATCATGGGTAACGCCGTGCCGGGTCTGGTGCTGGGCATTCTGATCGGTAAAGGCGTGGAAGAGAGCGGCTGGAACAAAGTCACCAAAGTGATGATGGCTGCGATTGTCCTGCTGTTTGTGCTGAGCGGCTTCTTCCGTGGCTTCGATGTGAAACTGCTGCAATCCTTCCAGCTCGGCATCCCTGGCTGGCTGGACATGATCCACAACAGCCTGAGCGGCAAATAAGGAGCCTTCAGCATGAACGAGAACGAAAACAAAGGGTTCTGGTACGCCGACTGGTCTTTCCCGCTGTTTGTCGGCCTGCTCTCCTCCGGCGTATTCGCCGGGACGCACATGTACTACCTGTACGGCATCGGTGCTTTTAACGAAGTGGCATTCGTTTCGATGCTGCGCTCCGGCATGGAAACCGGCGTGTACGGCGCGGTGGCGGCGTTTGGTGCCAGCTTCCTGTTTGCCCGCATCATTGAAGGCTCGCTGGTAGGGATTCTGGATATCGGCGGCGCGATTCAGACCGGCGTCGGCCTCGGTGTGCCAGCGCTGCTGCTGGGAGCCGGTATCGTGTTTCCGGTGGCGAACTTTGCCGCCTCGCTGGCAACCGGGCTGGTGATTGGCGTGGCGATTGGCTACGTAATTATCCTCGCACGCAAATTCACCATCAACCAGAGCGATTCCACCTACGGCGCGGACGTAATGATGGGCGCCGGGAATGCCTCCGGTCGCTTCCTTGGTCCACTGATTATTCTGTCTGCCATGGCGGCGTCGATTCCGATCGGCCTCGGTTCGCTGGTCGGTGCACTGCTGTTTTACCTGTGGAACAAGCCGATTACCGGCGGCGCGATTCTCGGTGCCATGGTGCTTGGCGCTATCTTCCCGGTTTCTCTGTAAGCGCGAAATAGCTGCACAATCCCGTAGCGGCGCGATTTATCGCGCAATAAATTGCGCCGCTACGGCATGTGCGCTCTGTAAATGGGGGTTTTATGTTTGATCTGATTCTGCGCCGCGCGCGTCTGTGTGATGAACAGCTGGTGGATATCGCGATTAACGCCGGCAAAATCGCGGCGGTCGGTAAGGTGGACGGCGCAGCGCAACAGGAGCGCGATCTCGGCGGCTGCTACTACGTCAGCGCCGGCTGGATTGACAGCCACGTACACTGCTATCCCAAATCACCGATTTACCACGACGAAGCCGACGCGATTGGCGTGGCGCAGGGCGTCACCACCGTGGTGGATGCGGGCAGCACCGGTGCCGATCATATCGACGACTTTTATCAGCTGACGCGCAGCGCGAAGACCGAAGTGCGCGCGCTGATCAACATCTCGCGCACCGGCATCGTCACGCAGAACGAGCTGGCCGACATGGCGCAGATCGACGGCGAAGCGGTGGTGCAGGCGGTACAGCGTCGCCCGGACTTTATCGTCGGCCTGAAGGCGCGCATGAGCAGCAGCGTGGTCGGCGACAACGGCATTCAGCCGCTGGTGCGCGCCAAAGCCATTCAGCAGGCGGCGGGCAATCTGCCGCTGATGGTGCACATCGGTAACAACCCGCCGGTGCTGGAGGAGATCGCCGCGCTGCTCACTTCCGGCGACATCATCACTCACTGCTTTAACGGCAAGCCGAACCGCATTCTGTCACCGCAGGGCGAGCTGAAAGCGGCGGTTAAGCAGGCGATCGCGCGCGGCGTGAAGCTGGATATCGGCCACGGCAGCGCCAGCTTCAGTTTTGCGGTGGCGCGCGAGGCGATTGCCCAGGGCATTCTGCCGGACACCATCAGCTCCGATATCTATTGTCGCAACCGCATAAATGGCCCGGTACACAGCCTGGCGCACGTGATGTCGAAATTTTTCTCCATCGGCATGACGCTGCCGCAGGTGATCGCCTGCGTCACCGTTAATGCCGCAGCGGGTCTGCGTCTGGCCGGTAAAGGGCATCTGACCGCCGGTTATGACGCCGATCTGACCATTTTTACCGTCAAAGAGGAAGCCCGCCCGTTCGTCGATGCTGAAGGCGAACGGGTCACGGGTGAGCAACATTTGCTGCCGCTGGCCGTGGTGATCGCGGGCCAGTGGCATCTGACTGAGGAAGGGAAAGCGCATCATGTCTTCGATTTATGAGAAATATGACCTGAAACAGGTGATCAACGCCTCCGGCCGTATGACCATTCTCGGCGTGTCGACGCCGTCCGCCGACGTGGTGGATACCGTCAGCTACGGCCTCAATCACTACTTTGAGATCAAAGATCTGGTCAACAAAACCGGCGCCTACATCGCGCGCCTGCTGGAAGTCGAAAACGCGGTGGTGGTGTCCTGCGCCTCGGCCGGTATTGCCCAGTGCGTAGCGGCGGTGATCGTCAAAGATAACGACTGGCTGCTGGATAACCTGCACGCCGCGCCGCTCAGCGTGCCGCACGACATTGTTGTGCCGAAAGGCCATAACGTGAACTACGGCGCGCCGGTGGGCAGCATGGTGGCGCTGGGCGGCGGACGCCTGATTGAGGCCGGCTACAGTAATGAGTGCTCGCCAGAACAGCTGGCGGCGGCCATCACGCCGACCACCGCGGCGCTGCTGTACGTCAAGTCGCATCACTGTGTGCAGAAAAGCCATCTCAGCGTCGAACAGGCGGCAGTAGTCGCGCGCAAACACGGTATTCCGCTGATTGTCGATGCGGCGGCCGAAGAGGATTTGCAGTGCTATTACCAGATGGGCGCCGACCTGGTGATCTACAGCGGTGCCAAAGCCATTGAAGGGCCAACCAGCGGCCTGGTGATTGGCCGCAGCCAGTACGTCGAGTGGGTGAAACGCCAGAGCAACGGCATTGGCCGCGCGATGAAAGTTGGCAAAGAGGGCATTCTCGGTCTGACTCAGGCGATTGAAAACTATCTGCTGCAGAGCAAAACCAGCGGTGCCGACATGGTGGCGAAGATGACGCCCTTTATCGATAACCTCAACACGCTGAACGGCGTCAGCGCGCGCGTGGTGTGGGATGCGGCCGGTCGTGATATCGCCCGCGCCGAGATCAAATTTGATGAAGCGGTGACGGGCTGGCCAACCGGCGAGCTGGTGCAGGCGCTGAAAAACGGCGACATCGCCATCTATTTCCGCGGCTATAAAGCCAACGAAGGCATTATCGAAGCGGATGTGCGCAGCGTCAGCGCGGAACAGCTGCACATCATCTTTAGCCGCATCCAGGCGCTGCTCAGCGGAGGAAAACGCGCATGAATCTCAACCCCAATTTCTATCAGGGCCGTCTGTGCCTCAACGTGCTGGCCGGTTCAAAGCAGAATGCGCAGGCGATCTGGCAGGCGGCAGAAGGGCATGTGCTGGTCGGCGTTTTGTCGAAGAACTATGCCTCGAATGAGGCCGCGATTGCCGATATGCGCGAGTATGCGGCGCTGATTGATAATGCGCTGTCGGTCGGGCTGGGCGCGGGCGACCCGAATCAGTCGGCGATGGTCAGTGAAATCTCGGCAGAACTGCAGCCGCAGCACGTTAATCAGGTCTTTACCGGCGTGGCCACCAGCCGCGCGCTGCTCGGACAGCCACACACCATCGTGAACGGTCTGGTTTCACCAACCGGCACGCCGGGCAAGGTGAAAATCTCCACCGGTCCGCGCAGTTCGCAGGCGGCGGACGGTATTGTGCCGATCGCCACGGCGATCGCCATGCTGCAGGATATGGGCGGCAGTTCGGTGAAGTATTTCCCGATGGGCGGCCTGAAAGCGGTGGAGGAGTATCGCGCGGTGGCGGACGCCTGTGCGCGCCATGATTTCTGGCTGGAGCCGACCGGCGGTATCGATCTTAGTAATTTCGAAGAGATCGTGCGGATTGCTCTGGAGGCCGGGGTCAGTAAAGTCATCCCGCACGTTTACAGCTCGATCATTGATAGCGCCAGCGGCGACACGCGCATTGACGATGTGCGTCAGCTTCTGGCAACGTGCAAGAAACTGCTGTAACAAATGAGTAACAGGTGAGGCTCCGTGAGATTTCCCAATCAGCGTTTAGCTCAACTCTTCGCGGCGCTGCAAAGCGAAACGCTGCCACAGGATGAGCTGGCGCGGCGTTTTTCCGTTTCAACGCGCACGGTGCGCACCGACATCACCGCGCTCAATGCGCTGCTGGAACAGCACGGCGCTCAGTTCGTGCTGGCGCGCGGCGCGGGCTATCAGCTAAAAATCGACGACGCGGTGCGCTTCGGCCGCCTGCAGCAGGAGAGTGCGGCACCGCTGCGGGTGCCGCGCACCTCGCAGGATCGGGTGCGCTATTTGCTGAGCCGCTTTCTCACCGCCGCGTATTCGCTCAAGCTGGAAGATCTGTCGGAAGAGTGGTTCGTCAGCCGCGCCACGTTGCAGAGCGATATGGCGGAAGTGCGCGAGTGGCTGGGCCGCTATCATCTCAACATCGAAACCAAGCCGCGCTACGGTATGAAACTGTTTGGCAGCGAGGCGGCGATTCGCACCTGCCTGACCGATCTGCTGTGGCAAATCGACCAGCAGACGCCGGACAGCCCGCTGCTGACGGTCGAGGCGCTGCACAGCGGCATGCTGGCGCAGCTGCAGCCGTTGCTGGCGCAGTGCTTCACGCAGCACGCCATCCGGCTGAGCGATGAGGGCGAGCGCTATCTGCTGATCTACTGCGCGGTGGCGGTGCGCCGCATCAGCGAAGGCTTCCCGCTCAGCGATCCCGGCGCGGAGGATGTCGGCGAGGAGATACGCGAGGCGGCGCACGATCTGGTTAATCTGATGCGCCCGCTGGTGGGCAAAGGCATCTCGCAGGCGGAAGAGAACTGGCTGCGCGTCAATATTGCGGCGCGGCAGATTCAGGCGCTGGCCCCCAGCACCATCAACGCCGATGACGCGGATGCGCTGGTGGATTACCTGCTTAACTACATCAACACCCATTACAACTACCGGCTGCAGCAGGATGAGCAGCTGCGCGCCGATCTGCTCACGCACATCAAAACCATGATTACCCGCGTGCGCTATCAGATCCACATCCCCAATCCGCTGCTGAGTAACATCAAACAGCACTACCCGATGGCCTACGATGTGACGCTGGCGGCCGTCACCAGCTGGGGCAAATACACGCCGTATACCATCAGCGAAAACGAGATTGGCTTTCTGGTGCTGCACATCGGCGTCGGGCTGGAGCGACATTATGATGTCGGCTACCAGCGACACCCGCAGGTGTTGCTGGTTTGCGACAGCGGCAACTCCACGCTGCGCATGATCGAGGCGCTGCTGCTGCGCAAATACCCGCAGCTGGTGGTGACGGCGCGGCTGTCGCAGCGCGACTACGAAGTGCGTGCACACATTGATGAAGATTTTGTTATTTCAACCGCGCGGCTCAGCGAGAAGAACAAGCCGGTAGTGATGATGTCGCCATTCCCTACGGAGTTTCAGCTGGAACAGCTCGGCAAGCTGGTGCTGGTGGATCGCACCCGGCCTTACATGCTGGAGAAGTACTTCGACGCGCAGCATTTCATGGTGCTCGACCGGCCAATGAGCCAGTCGGCGCTGTTCCGCCTGCTGTGCGATCGGCTCGAGGCGGAGGGCTATGTCGATGCTGATTTTTATCCTTCAGTCGAAGAGCGTGAAGCGATTGTCAGTACCATGCTGGGCGAAGGGATTGCGCTGCCACACTCGCTGGGATTACTGGCTAAAAAAACCGTGGTTTATACCGTGCTGGCACCGCACGGCGTGAGCTGGGGCGATGAGACGGCCTCAGTGATTTTCCTGCTGGCGATCAGTAAGAGCGAATATGAGGAGGCGATGGCGATTTACGATCTGTTTGTCACCTTCCTGCGCGAAAGGGCGGTGACAAGACTGCGCGACTGCGCTGATTTCGTCAGCTTTAAAGCGGTGGCGATGGATTGTCTGAGCCGGTTGTGATGGGGATGGGTGCGGTTTGTCCCTCACCCTAACCCTCTCCCGCAAGCGGGAGAGGGGACCGATCCAGCGGTGAGTGAGTTCAGGCACTAAGCCTGGCTACATATTCAAAACCTGCTCAAATTATTCTCTCCCGCAAGCGGGAGAGGGGACCGATCCAGCGGCGTGTGAGTTCAGGCGCTGATCCTCAGCTTCCCTCTCAAATCCTGCTCAAATAATTCTTCCCCGCATGTGGGGACCGATTCAGCGGTGTGTAAGTAGATTCCCTCTTAAAACCGTGTTCGGTCGGCTCCCTCTCCCGCGTGCGGGAGAGGGCTGGGGTGAGGGCGAAATGCCGCCAGCACCCAAAATCAGCCGCGTTTCGCCAGCAGTTTCGGAATCTCACGCAGGCACCATGCTTTGGCTTCACCCATGCTATCGCGGCGCCACGCCATAATAATATCCACCTCACGGGTGTACTCGGCGCTGACGACGCGCAGGCGGCCTTCGGCGATATCTTTCTCCACCATCGGATAGGGCATGGTCGCTACGCCGAGACCCGCCAGCAGCGCGCGGCGTTTATCATCCATGCTGCTGACCGTCAGACGCTGCTGTTTGTCCAGCAGCTGCACCGTCAACACCGGACGTTCGCGCGCGGTGTCCGCCACAGCGATGCCGCGATACTTAACGCGCGTGACCTCGGACAGCGGCTCGGCTTCCTGATGAATCGGGTGATCCGGACTGGCAACATACACGCTCATAATGCTGTACAGCTTGCGCGTGTTGATTTCGGTGGAGGCGCGAAAATGCAAATCCGGCGCGATCACGATGTCGGCGCGCCCCTGTTCCAGTCGTTCCCACGCGCCCGCCAGCACTTCGGTGACCAGCGAAATCTGCGTATTGGCTTTCTCGGCCAGCTTCTCGACCAGCGGGAACAGCAGCTCGGTCGGGATCAGCGCTTCGGCCACGATGGTCAGATGGGTTTCCCAGCCGCGCGCCAGCGCTTCGGCATCGGTGGTGAGTTTATCGGCGGCTTCCAGCAGCACGCGGCCGCGTTCCAGCAGCATCCGCCCGACGTTAGTGAATTTGGTGCGATGGCCGGAGCGGTCAAACAGCACCACATCCAGCTCCTCTTCCAGCTTCTGCATGGTGTAGCTCAGCGCCGATGGCACGCGTCCCAGCTCGTCGGCCGCAGCGGCGAAGCTGCCGCGACGGTCAATAGCATCCATCACACGTAAAGCTTCCAGGGTTAACGCGCGCTCTTTAGCCATGCCGACTCTCTGTCAGTAAATTTGAATATGCCAGGCAGATTAACTGGCTAACAATCCGGCGTCCAGCCTTTTACCATTGACGTATAAAGCCTGTGGTGGATTCTCACCGCAGTGCGTCGGAGGTAAAGCATGATGACAACCCGCTGCGCGTCCGCATGTGGCCAGGCCGATTTCGGTTGGTTGCAGGCGCGCTATAGCTTCTCATTTGGCCACTATTTTGATCCCCAGCTGATGGGCTACGCCTCGCTGCGCGTGCTGAATCAGGAAGTGCTGGCACCCGGTGCGGCATTTCAGCCGCGCACCTATCCGCAGGTGGATGTGCTCAACCTGGTGCTGCAGGGTGAAGCTGAATACCGCGACAGCGAAGGCAATCACCTGGTGGCGCGCGAGGGCGAAGCGATGCTGCTGTCGGCCCGCCAGGGCGTCAATTACAGCGAACACAATATCAGCAAGGATCGCCCACTGACGCGCATGCAGCTGTGGCTGGCCGCCTGTCCGGAACGGGAAAATCCGCTGCTGCAAAAACGCGCGCTGCCGCAGCAAACCCATGTACTGATTGCGTCACCGGATGGCGCGGACGGCAGTTTGCAGCTGCGCCAGCAGGTGTGGGTACATCAGGTCACGCTGGCACCGGGCGAGCAGTACAGCCTGGCGCTGCACGGACCGCGCGCCTATTTGCAGTCGATTCACGGTGCGCTTGAGGTACGGGCCAGCAGTGCGCATCAGGAGCAGCTGCGCTGTGGCGATGGGGCGTTTGTCAGTGAAGAGGCGCAGATTACGCTGCAGGCGGAAACGCCGCTGCGCGCGCTGGTGATTGATATTCCGGTATAAAAAAGGCGGCCCTGCTGGCCGCCTGTGGCATTATTTCAGAATGGTAAAGGCGGTGGTGACGTGCTTCACGCCGCTGACACGGCTGGCGATATCTGCTGCTGCCTTCGCTTCTTCCTGCGTTACCAGACCCAGCAGGAACACTTCCCCGTTCTCAGTGGTGACTTTCACGTTGGACGATTTCACCTGATCGCTGCCCAGCAGCTGCGAGCGGATTTTGGTGGTGATCCATGTATCCGATGAAGACGTGCCAAGGCTCACTTTCTGCCCGGTGCGAATCTCGTTATACACCTCTGTCGCGCCATCAACGCCCATGGCGATCTGTTTCGCCCGGCTGGCGAGATCGGCTGACGGTGCCTGACCGGTCAGCAGTACTTTGCCCTGATACGCGGTCACGACCACGCGCGCCTGATTTTTGATCTGCTCATCTTTTGCCAGCGCGTTAGTGACGCGCAGCTCCAGCGTGCCGTCATCAACCTGCGTGCCCACGGTACGCGGGTCGGTGGCGGTTTTGGTGGCGACCGCAGCGCCGCCGGCGACAACCGCCACGCAGCCCTGCAGCAGCATGGCGGTTAACAGAATGGCGATAGCGTTCAATGCTTTCATTTGAGCTCCTTCAGTCATTCCTGGTGTGGGAACAAAGTGTTATCAATCAAATCGCACAGGCAGTTCAGCGTCAGCATATGCATCTCCTGAATGCGTGCGCTGCGATGTGACGGAATGCGAATTTCCACATCGTGCGGACCGAGCAGGCCCGCCAGCTCACCGCCGTCATGGCCGGTCAGCGCGACGATAGTCATATCGCGGGTAACCGCAGCTTCCACCGCTTTAACAATATCGCGGGTGTTGCCACGGGTGGAGATGGCCAGCAGAACGTCGCCGGCCTGTCCAAGCGCACGAACCTGCTTGGCATAAATTTCGTCGTGCAGACGGTCGTTACCGATCGCCGTCAGCATCACATTGTCCGCACTCAGCGCCAGCGCCGGCAGGCTGGGACGCTCGGTCTCAAAACGGTTAATCATGCTGGCGGCAAAATGCTGGGCGTTAGCCGCCGAGGCGCCGTTACCGCAGCTGAGGATTTTGTTGCCGTTCAGCAGTGACTGCACCAGCGTCATCGCGGCGCGGGAAATCGCATCTGGCAGCGCTTCGGCTGCGGCGATTTGCGTCTGAATACTTTCGGTAAAACACGCTTTAATTCTGTCCTGCACAAGACCACCTGGTTCTATCCATCCGCACGAAAGGCATCGGCCAGCCACACCAGTTCGCGCCCGGTGATGGCGATGATGTCAAAACGGCAATTCACCGTATCAAAACTGCCGCCGCGTGCCAGCAACCACAGCGCAGCGGTACGCAGCAGCTTTTGTTGTTTCTGGCGCGTCACGCTGGCAGCCGCGCCGCCAAAACGTGCATCGCGCCGATAGCGCACTTCAACAAACACCCAGCAATCTGCGTCGCGCATAATCAGGTCGATTTCCCCGCTGCGGCAGCGCACATTGCTGGCTTCCCACTGCAGTCCGGCGCGCTCAAGGTAGCGACGCGCCTGCTGCTCCTGCTCAGCGCCGAGGCGCTGGCGGTTTACTGCACCGGAACGATTTGTCCCTGACGATACTGGTTCCATGCCAACTTCCTGTTGATCACGCAATCCGTGTCGGCGCTCAGCTTGCCGGTGTTGCCATCAATGGCGAAGCCCGGTACCTGACGCATCTGGTTAAACTGGTTCGCCAGCGTCCAGGCATCAATGCCCATCGCATAGAGGCGTACCAGCGAATAGTCATTGTTGAAACTGCGCGCCGCCTGCTGCATCAGGCCTGGATTGGCACCGGACAGCAGCGGAATATCGCTGAACTGCAGGCCATCCATCTCCAGCCGGAAGTCCGGACCGGCACCGGCCTGCGCGCTGCGCGAGCTGGCATACAGGGCGATGTTATTGCGGCTGCTGGTGCGCATGGCAATCATCGGCTTGATCAGCTGCAGTTCGTCCTGAGTGGCAATAATGTAAACCGCATCAACGCTGCCGCTGCTGCTGGCGCTCTCAGGTGCAGGAGCGCTGGTCTGCGGTGCCGGAATCGTCAGACCGGCGACCGCCACGCCCTGCGGCTGGTCCGGCTGGACCGTCAGCGGTGTGCCGCTCAGTGCAATACCGGCACCGCTGTTGATGCCCTGTTTCAGCTCGCCCACGCCGCCGAAACGCTGCTGCAGCACGGTTGCGCCGCCCAGCTTCTGCCACTCCTGCGCAAACGCTTTGCCCACGCGGTCGCCATAGCTGCTGCGCGGCATCAGCAGCAACGGCTGGCGTTTGCCCTGATCCCAGATATGGTGCGCGGCATCGCGCGCTTCGTCTTCAGGAGAAAGCGCAAAATAGCAAATATTCGGATGGTTCTGGATCTGCTCTGGCTCGTTGAGCGCCAGCACGTTCAGCGGTGTCTGACTGTTGGCGACCTGTTCCACGTTATTTTTTAACAGCGGACCGACCACCAGGGTGGCGCCATCCTGCTGCGCCTGCTGCATCACCTGAGCAATCGGCTGGCTGCTGGTGTCATACACTTTCACCTGGGCGCTGCTGGCAGGCTGCGCGACGGCTGGCTGTGCGGCGGGCTGCTGCGGCTGTGCGCTGTCTGACGGCGTGATGGCCGCGGCCGACGGACTGACTACCGCGTTGGCATCGCCACTGGCTGGTGTTGCCGTGCTGGCGGGCTGTTGCGTGGAGGCGCTGGCATCGCTGCTGGCGGGTGCGGCAGGGGCTGCCGGCGCAGTCAGCACACCGTTTTTCGCATCGTTGAAGCCTTTCTGGATGGCACTGGCGAACACCTGCGCCTGACCATTAAGCGGCAGCAGCAGCGCGATAGTGCTGGTCGAAGCTTTAGTGAAGTTCTGCACCTGGCTGAGCTGGGTCGGCAGGGTTTTCGCGCCAGGGTTTTGCGGATAGCGCGTCTGCCAGTCGCTAATGGCGGCTTTCAGCATCTGGGCATCCTGACTGTTGGCGTGCCAGGTATTCAGCAGGTCGAGCCAGCCCTGCAGCGTATTTTCGTCGGCGTTGATCACCACGCTGTTGAGCTGATCCTGGGTTAGCTGGGTCAGCGCCTGCCAGGTGGCGTCAATATTGCTCTGGTGATCGGCGCCTTTCAGCAGCGGTTCCTGAGCAATATAGGCGCGCAGCAGCGCGAGCGACGGACGATTTTGCGCAGCGGCAATCTGCAGCGCGTAGTAGCGCACCTGCTGATCCTGCGACAGGTCAGCGGCTTTTATCTGTCCCAGCAGCTGCTGAGCACCGTTGAAATCCTGCCGGGCAATTTGCAGCTGGGCGCGCAGCAGCAGCAGTTCCTGCTGTTGTACATCAGAGAGCTGCTGTGGCAGCTGACCGAGCTGGTTTTGCGCCTGTGGATACTTTCCTTCCTTCAGCAGGGCACGGATGGCAAGTAATTGCCAGTCGGTCTTGCTATCATCGCTGCTTTGCTGCACCTGCTGCAGATAATAGTCAGAGCGGCCCGTGGCAGGCCCCTGAACGTTTACGCTTGAGGTTTGCTGCGGTCCCTGGCCGCTACAGGCGGCCAGAATCAGGCCCGCGAGCAAAACAGGGACCAGGCGTCCTGCTTTATGACGTACGACTTTCGAAGGAAGCATACTGTATCCAGTGATGTTTTTTTCAAGATGCTCAATATTAAATCGGCAATTCGGATGAAACAATGAAACAACTCGATCGGGCAGAGATTTCTGCCAGCACGCTCTATATCGTTCCTACCCCGATCGGTAACCTGGGTGATATCACGCAGCGTGCGCTGACGGTGCTTGCGAGCGTCGATCTGGTCGCTGCGGAAGATACACGTCATACCGGGCTGTTGCTACAACATTTCGCCATCAATGCGCGACTGTTCGCACTTCACGACCATAACGAACAGCAGAAGGCCGACGTGCTGTTAGCGAAGCTGCAGGAGGGCCAGAGCATTGCGCTGGTTTCCGATGCGGGCACGCCGTTAATCAACGATCCGGGCTACCATCTGGTGCGCCGTTGCCGCGAGGCCGGGGTGCGTGTGGTGCCGTTGCCCGGTGCCTGCGCGGCGATCACAGCATTGAGCGCGGCGGGATTACCGTCCGATCGTTTCTGTTACGAAGGGTTTCTGCCGGCCAAAAGTAAAGGACGTTGCGATGCGCTGCGTGCACTGAGTGACGAGCCGCGCACGCTGATTTTCTACGAATCGACCCATCGCGTGCTGGATACGCTACAGGATATGGTCAGCGTATGGGGCGCGGCGCGCTACGTGGTGCTGGCACGGGAGCTGACCAAAACCTGGGAGTCATTGTACGGTGCGCCGGTGGGGGAATTGCTGGCGTGGGTGCAGGCGGATGAGAATCGCCGCAAGGGCGAGATGGTGCTAATTGTCGAAGGCCATAAAGCGGATGAAGAGACGCTGCCGGCAGAGGCGCTGCGCACGCTGGCGCTGCTGCAGGCTGAGCTGCCGCTGAAAAAGGCGGCGGCGCTGACGGCGGAAATTCATGGCGTTAAGAAAAACGCCCTGTACAAGTATGCGCTGGAGCAGCAAGAGGCGTGACAAACGCGGGCGGATCGCCTATTATCCCGCGCCGAAGCTGACCAGACAGTCGCCGCTTTGTCGTCGTCCCTTTCGGGGGAGACGGGCAGAGGGGAGGAAAGTCCGGGCTCCATAGGGCAGGGTGCCAGGTAACGCCTGGGGGGCGCAAGCCTACGACCAGTGCAACAGAGAGCAAACCGCCGATGGCCCAGTAATGGGATCAGGTAAGGGTGAAAGGGTGCGGTAAGAGCGCACCGCGCGGCTGGCAACAGTCCGTGGCACGGTAAACTCCACCCGGAGCAAGGCCAAATAGGGGTTCACATGGTACGGCCCGTACTGAACCCGGGTAGGCTGCTTGAGCCAGTGAGCGATTGCTGGCCTAGATGAATGACTGTCCACGACAGAACCCGGCTTATCGGTCAGTTTCGACTTTTTATAAAGACGCCCGCAGGTGAGAATCTGCGGGCGTCTTGTTTTTGGGGGAGGGTGCGTGCTGCCCCTCATCCTAACCTTCTCCCGCAAGCGGGAGAAGGGACCGATTGTGTGTGGGATGAGTTGAGTATTCGGCCTCCAACACCACACTTAACTATTCCCTCTCCCCGTGGGAGAGGGTTAGGGTGAGGGCAGAAAACCGCACGTAGCCAGATAAAACAGCACAAAACCCCCATTTCTCTGCGTAAAGAAACGCAAATCCGCAAAAACATTCTTTTCCCTGTGCCAGAATAGGCGCGTGTTCAACTACTGAGGACAATTTTTCATCCACACCGGGAAAAGCAACAACGTGGATAAGTTGTAAAATTATGGATAACCATTTCGTTACACTTTACGTATTAACCTCTTCACCCACCTGCGTTTTCTCCTGCTCACTGAGCGATCGGCACTGGCGCTTCGCGCTGTAGTTTTTTCTCTCCTTCTTAGCTTTTTATCTTTTTCAGCTATCACGCTGCGGTTTGTGCGTGGATGGCGTTTATTTCTCACAGGAGAGAAATCATGCTGTACTGGATTTTATTAGCGTTAGCGATTGCTGCCGAAATTACGGGCACCGTCTCAATGAAATGGGCCAGCGTTAATGGCGGCAGCGCCGGCTATATTTTTATGCTGTTGATGATCGCCCTGTCATACATCTTCCTCACCTTTGCCGTTAAACGTATTGCCCTTGGCGTGGCTTATGCCATGTGGGAAGGCGTCGGTATTCTGTTTATCACCCTGTTCAGCGTGATGCTGTTTGACGAGGCGCTGTCGGTGATGAAGGCGGCGGGTTTGATCACGCTGATCGCGGGTATCGCGCTGATCAAAGCGGGGACATTCAGCCGTAAGGAGCTGCGTCATGACCACGCTTAACGTCGTGCATCTGGCCTGGCTGGCGCTGGCCATCGTGCTGGAAATTGTGGCGAACATCGCGCTGAAATACGCCAACGGCTTCCGTCGTCCGCTGTATGGCGTGGTATCGCTGGTGGCTGTCCTGGCGGCATTTAGCGCCCTGTCGCAGGCAGTGAAGGGGATCGATCTCTCGGTGGCCTACGCCTTGTGGGGCGGTTTCGGTCTGGTGGCTACCGTAGCGGCAGGCTGGATTCTGTTCGGGCAACGCCTGAACACCCGCGGCTGGCTGGGCGTGGCACTGCTGCTGGCCGGGATGGTGTTGATTAAATTTGCCTGAGGCAGCGCGATACTGCCTGCCTTCCTTTCCCAATGGCGGGAGAGAAGGGCAGGCATGCGTAAGCCAGCCGTTAACCGCGGCCGTGCGGCTCATCCCAGTCAAAAGCCGGTCCCAGCGAAATAACGCCGTTCGGATTGATGGTCTTGTGGCTGCAGTAGTAGTGATGGCGGATGTGCGGCAGGTTCACCGTATCGGCAATGCCCGGCATTTGATAAATATCGCGCAGGAAGCCGTTCAGGTTACGGTAATCGCTGATGCGATGACGATCGCACTTAAAGTGGGTCACGTAGACCGGGTCAAAGCGCACCAGCGTGGTCCACAGGCGCAGATCGGCTTCGGTGAGGCGATCGCCGGTCAGATAGCGATGCTGACCCAGAATCTGCTCCAGCCGTGCCAGCGAATGGAACAGCGCGGTTACGGCTTCATCATAGGCCGACTGTGACGTGGCAAATCCGCTTTTGTAGACGCCGTTATTGACGGTGTCATAAATCCAGCCGTTGAGTTCGTCGATCTTGTCACGCAGCTCGGGCGGGTAGTAATCGCCGGCGCGAGCGCCCTGCGCGTCGAAGGCGCTGTTAAACATACGGATGATATCGGCGGATTCATTACTGACAATCGTGTGCTGCTTTTTATCCCACAACACCGGCACGGTCACGCGCCCGCTGTACTGCGGATCGGCATGCAGATAGAGCTGATAGAGGAATTCGTTCTGATACAGCGAATCGCCGGTCGCGGCGGGGAAGTCATCGTCAAAGGTCCAGCCGTTCTCCAGCATCAGCGGGTGCACCACTGACACCGAAATCATCTCTTCTAACCCCTTCAGCTGACGCATCAGCAGGGTGCGATGCGCCCACGGGCAGGCCAGCGAAACGTATAAATGGTAACGATCGCGCTCGGCGGCAAAGCCGGCTTTCCCGGTTGGCCCGGCGCTGCCGTCTGCCGTGATCCAGTTACGCCAGACTGCTTCTGTGCGTTTGAAGCGGCCACCGGTTGACTTCGTATCGTACCAGGTGTCATGCCAGACACCGTCAATCAGTTGTCCCATAAGCCCTCCATAAAAAAAACGGGGCGAGGAAAATCCCCGCCCCTGCTATTCAGTATATGTGCTGTTGCACAGCTTGTGTGCTTAGCGTGCGGTTGCTGGCATAAAGCGCTGACGAATCAGACGGTCAATGCTGTAGGCGCCCGGACCTACCAGACCCAGCACCAGGAAACCACCGGCGATGGACAGGTTTTTCATGAACATCAGCTGGTTAACGCCTTCCGCAAAGTTGCTGTGGAACAGGAACGCGGTCAGCAGCGTGAAGCCGGCGGTGAACAGCGCGGTGAAGCGCGTCAGGAAGCCGAACAGAATCGCCAGGCCGCCGCCCAGTTCCAGCAGAATCACCAGCGGCAGCAGGAAGCCCGGCACGCCCATCGCCTGCATGTACTGTGCGGTGCCTGCATAGGCGGTGATTTTGCCCCAGCCGGCAGTAATAAACAGGATGGTCATTAATACGCGTGCCAGCAGCAGGCCTGAGTCTTCGAATTTTTTCATCATTTACTCCAACAAGGTTTTTGGCGCAGGTTGTTGGCCTGCCGGGTTATTTTCCCGCTAAACCGCGTTAAACAGTTCGTCGGGCTGATGGAGGGAGATGATAGTCGCGCGCAGCAATAGTTGTAAGCGAGATAAACTGTCGATGTTATTCAGGAATTCTGAAAGAGGAAAACCGAACCTTTTCGATCCGGTTTAAGGTGGGGAAGTTAGCGTGGCGGCATCGCCGATTTGATCATGCGCCAGGTGCTCCACAGACCGAGTCCGCGTTTGGCCCAGCGCATGATGCGGTTGGGGCTGCGGATCGACCAGATGGCGAGCGCGCTGCTGCCAATCGCCAGATAGCGGCGCAGGCTGAGAAACGTCAGCCAGCCGCGATCGTACTGCGCGGTGCTTTCCAGCCAGTCGCGGCGGGCAGCGCTGAGATCCAGCCGCTGCTGCTGTACCTGATTAAGCAATTCATGAATGCGTGCTTCACGTTCACGCTGACTCATGAGCGATGCTCCTCGAGTAAGGTGCGATCGGTGTCCAGCTCTTTGCGCGTATGGCGCAACAGCGTGGACTGCCGGGATTTACGCAACGTCCATAAACCAAAAATCAGCGCCAGCGCGAATAGCACGCCGGTGGTGATGGCAATCGCCATCAGCCGGTACTGCGTATCCACCGCCCAGATAATCAGTACCATCAGGCTCATCAATCCGAAAGCGGTAAACAGCATGGTCAGGCCTATCATGATCAGCATCTGGATCAGATTGGCCTTTTCCTCTTCCAGCTCGGCAACGGCCAGCCGCACGCGTGTCTCGACCATGCCAACCAGCGTTGTCACCACGCGCTGACCTACATTGAAGACCCCTTTGCCTGGGCCGTGGCTCTGATTCTCGCTCATATCAACGACGTGAAATCAGGATGCCGATCAGCACGCCGACTGCTGCGCCGATACCCACGCCGTGCCACGGATTTTCACGCACGTAGACGTCCGCTTTCTCCGCCGCTTCACGCGTGGTCTGCGCGATGCGTTCGCCGGATTCGCCCAGCCGCTCGCGTGAACTCTCAATGGCACCGCGTGCTTTGTGACGCAGTTTATCCAGCTCGCTTTTCGACTTATCAGCCGAGCTGCTCAGCACTTCTTCCAGGGTGTCGGCAAGGTTTTTCAGTTCCGCACGCAGATGTTCAGATGTGGTGTCTTTAGCCATGGTGTTCTCCATTACATCATTTATTTAAGTCCGATTAATAAGGCTCGGCCTGCAGCTTTTTCAGCTCCTGGCGTGCCTCTTCCAGCTTCCGTTCGCGCTTACCGATCTTCTCCTGGTCTTTGCCTTCCTGGCGATCCTGCTGCAGTTCGTGCTCGCGCTCAGCCACTTTATGCTGCTGGGCTTCAATGCGTTCAGCGTGGGCGGATTTCAGTTTCTCGTCAGTGCAGTTGGCGCGGACTTCGGTCAGTGCGCGTTCCAGTCCGGTGACCCGGCGCTGGTTGTCGTGCTGTTTCGCCATCTCAATTTCGTGCTGAATATCCTGCTGTTTTTGCTGACACAGCGATTCCGCTGCCAGCAGTGAACCCGAGAGAGAGAAAAGAATCGCACCCAGCAGTAGTTGTTGTTTCATCAGGTTTTTACCTTCCATTGTTGACGACCTGTCGCAAACCGGACAGGAGGGGCATCCCAGCTTGTCGTCTGCTCGCGCTTACTTAAGAATAGACAGCAGACGAAAAAATTCAAAAAACACGCGGGGATAGCGAGGATTGAGGTGCCGCCGGGCGGTGAACCCGACGGCGGGGATCAGCTATAAGTGGGGCGATTAGCGTCCACCACCTGCTGTGACGCCTGCGGACCCGCCGCCACGACAAAGCCCTGTGGCAGCAGGCGGCGCAGTACTTTCTGCGCGGCCAGGCTCTGCTCTTCATTCTCAAAATGAATGACCAGCGCATCGCCTGCCGAGGTAATACTTTTAATCCGCACGCCCTGCGCAGAAAGCTGCTGATAGAGATAAAAGCCGTCCGGCAGATTGGTGCCGCTGTGTGCCACGCGGATCTTCACCACCGTTTCATGCTGCATCAGTTTGGGCACAATGCCGATAGCCAGCAGCGCCAGCACACCAGCGCACAGCCAGGGGAGTAAACGCCTGGGGAAATTACGCAACCCTGTCATTACTGTGACTTCCCGTTCTGACCCGCCTGACGTTTACGCCACAGCACTACCAGTGAACCCACCAGACCGATGACCAGTAGCACCAGCGGCAACAGCATCAGGCAGAACATCAGCTCATCTTCATAGCGGCGGAAAATGGGGGTTTTCCCCAGCGCAAAGCCGAGCACGGTAAGAATCAGCACCCACAGGAAGCCGCTCATCCAGTTAAAGAACTGGAAGCGGGCATTGCTCAGGCCGGAAAGGCCGGCAATGGTCGGCAGCAGGGTACGGACAAAGGCGATAAAGCGGCCAATCAGCAGCGCAGACAAGCCGTGGCGATGGAACAGACTGTGGGCGCGCTGATGATACTGCGCGGGCAGATGGGAGAGCCATTTCTGCACCGTCGGCGTATTGCCAAGCCAGCGGCCCTGAATGTAACTGACCCAGCAGCCAAGGCTGGCGCCGGTGGTCAGCACCAGCAGGGTGAGCGGGAAGCTCATGGTGCCTTTCGCGATCAGCACGCCGACCAGAATCAGCAGACTATCACCGGGCAGAAACGCGGCGGGCAGCAGGCCATTTTCGAGAAACAGAATCATGAACAACACGCCATAAATCGCCCACACCAGCGTGGGGTCGGAGAGCATTTCGTAATCCTGCTGCCACAGGGCATGTAGCAATGCTTGCAAAATATCCATCAATCATTCCTGAACATCATTGTTAAACGTGCCCGTGAGGGGCTTAGGCGCAGGCGGGTTAAGTTATACATTTTAGGTATGCCACCTGAGCAGGATTTCCGGATCCATCCAGAATTGATTGTTAAATCAGCGACTTTTTATAGCCCTGTCGCAAAGGGTAAGAAAAGGGCGATAACTGTAACAAAAATCGCGGGATTCAGACAGTGTAAAGTCGCGGTCGCACAGGAGTTTTACCTTTTGACGCAGATGGTCAAAAGGAGCTTTACACGAGCTGACACTATTGCAGATTAACTGACTTTTTAGCCTGAAAATGCAGCGTTTCAGCCATTACGGCTTCAGGGCAGGATCACCGGATTTTCTGCGAACATGTAGCGGTCAACGTTGAACTCGAAATCATCGGCGGTGGCGTCGAACAACATCTGTTTAGTATTTTCCAGATGCTGCCACATCGCCAGTTTGCTGGCGGCGGGATCTTTGCGCATCAGCGCTTTTAAAATCTGGTCGTGATCGTCGCACCAGCTGGTGATATGGCGCGCGTCAATGTGTTCGTGCAGCTTGAGCCAGTAAGGATTATGCAGCCGGTGCCGCCACATTTTCTCTACGATGGCGGCCAGCGCGCTGTTTTGGGTGGCCTGGGCAATGTGCACGTGAAACTCCATATCCCATGTCGAATCGCGCGCGTGATCTTCCTGCCGGGCTTTTTCCTGAATTGCCAGCAGCGCCACGATGTCCTGTGGACGGATCTGCGTGGCGGCAAATTCGGCGACATTGCTCTCAATCAACTGGCGCGCCTGCAGCAGTTCAAAGGGGCCATAGCTGGCAAACTCCAGCTGATCGGCGGCGCTGTCGCGCGGTTGTGGCTGGTCGCTGATCACATGAATGCCCGACCCTTTGCGCACCTCCACGTAGCCTTCCACCTCCAGCATGATGATCGCTTCCCTTACCACGGTGCGGCTCACCTGGTGCGATTCCGCAATCATCCGCTCTGCCGGTAACTTTGCCCCCACGGCATAACTGCCCGCTTCGATGCGCTGCTTGAGTTCGCTGGCGAGTTGCTGGTAGAGGCGGCGGGATTCGTTCAGGTCCATGATTTTTCGGTTCTGTGAAAGACGGTAAGTTGTTATACCACTTACCCTGCGATGTCGCAAAGCGCTGAAGCTGTTATACCATCTGGCAAGTTAAGAACCTGCGCGCCTGCTCAGGTTTTATGTTTAATTTATAGAATATACATATATTTAAGTTGATGAAAATAAGAGGCACGCCGGCTTTCGCCGTATGGCAATGATGGATAATGTGACGCAGTTGGCAAACAAATCTCCCTGTCGCTGAAATTGGTATGATAACTTTTGCGCATTAGCTGACCGATTTCATCTTCAAGGAAGCGACATGTTGCGACTCAACCGCCGCGATTTCCCCGGCGCACGCTATAGCGAACGCGTGATCCAGTTCGGCGAAGGCAACTTTTTACGTGCCTTTATCGACTGGCAGCTCGACTGGCTCAATGAACATCAGGGCACCGATGCCGGCGTGGTGGTGGTGCGACCGCGCAACCGGATGCAGACGGAGACGCTCAATCAGCAGGATGGCCTCTATACCACGCTGCTGCGCGGGCTAAATGACGCCGGGGAACCGCTCAGCGAAACCCGGCTGATCCGCAGCCTCAATCGTGAAATTCAGCCTTATCAGCAGTTCGGAGAATTCCTGGCTCTGGCACGCGCGCCGCAGATGCGTTTTGTGTTCTCCAACACCACCGAGGCCGGCATCGCGTATGCCGAACAGGATCGGCTGGAGGATCAACCTGCGTCGTCGTTTCCCGGCAAACTGACGCAGCTTTTGTGGGCGCGTTATCAGCACTTTGCCGGTGCCGCCGATAAAGGCTGGCTGATCGTGCCGTGTGAGCTGATCGACCATAATGGCGACACGCTGCGCGCGTTAGTGCTGCGTTATTGCCAGCAGTGGCAGCTGCCAGCGGCCTTTGCGCAGTGGGTGACGCAGCACTGCGCCTTTTACAACACGCTGGTGGATCGCATTGTCAGCGGCTATCCGCCGGATGGCGCACAGATTGCAGCGCAACTGGGCTATGTCGACCGCTATCTGGTGGCCGGGGAGCGCGACTATCAGCTGGTGCTTCAGGGACCGGATACGCTGATGCACGAGCTGCAGCTGACGGCGCTGGCACCTGCCGTCAGGCGGGTGGATGACATCACGCCGTACAAAGCGCAGAAGGTGGCGATCCTCAACGGGGCGCACACTGCGCTGGTGCCGGTAGCGTTTCAGGCCGGGCTGGCGAGCGTGGGCGAGGCAATGAACGATGCGCAGCTGGCCGCTTTTGTCGACGCCCTGTTGCGCGAAGAGGTGATCCCGACGCTGGATTTGCCGCGTGCCGAGCTGCACGCCTTTGCCGATGCGGTGCAGCGCCGCTTTCGCAATCCGTTTATTCACCATGCGCTGCTGGCGATTGCGCTCAACGGCATGACCAAATTCCGTACGCGCCTGCTGCCGGCGCTGTTGCAGGCGCAGCAGCAGCGTGGCGACTGGCCGCCGCGCCTCATCTTTGCCTTTGCCGCGCTGCTGGCGTTTTATCGCGGCCAGCAGGATGACCGGCAGTGGCCGCTGCAGGATGACGCGCACTGGCTGCAGCGTTTTGCCCGGCTGTGGCCGGCGGTCCTCACCGATCAACTCACCCCGCAGCAGCTGGTGAGCGACGTACTGAGCGACGCGCAGCACTGGGGCGAAGATTTAACCCAGCGGCCCGGCCTGGTCCCGGCGGTCAGCCAGCAACTGCACAACATTCTCGTCCACGGCATGCGGACGGCCCTTAGCCAACTGAGATAACGCGATGCAACAGGCAATCAAAATACATTCACGCGACAACGTCGCCGTCGCGCTGCAGGATCTGGCGGCTGGCATCCAGGTTATCGTCGCAGAACAGCGGATTACGCTGCATCAGGATATCGGGCGCGGCCACAAGTTTGCGCTGCAACCGCTCAACAGTGGCGAGCAGGTGCTTAAGTATGGGTTGCCGATTGCCCATGCCACTCAGCCGATCGCCGTTGGCGAGCTGATTCACTCCAGCAATGCGCGCACCAATCTGAGCGATGTCGACGAGTACGTATACCAGCCGGAACACCTCACGCTGCCACCGCAGGCGGCGGATCGTGAGGTGCAGATCTATCGTCGCGCCACGGGCGAGGTTGGCATTCGTAACGAGCTGTGGATTTTACCGACCGTCGGCTGCGTGAACGGTATCGCCCGGCAGATTGTGTCACGTTTTCTGCGGGAGAGTGACGACGCGGCCGGCATCGACGGCGTGCACCTGTTCAGTCATCCCTTCGGCTGTTCACAGCTGGGGCAGGATCACGAAAATACCCGCACCATGCTGCAAAATATGGTGCGCCATCCTAACGCCGGCGCGGTGCTGGTGATTGGGCTCGGCTGCGAAAACAATCAGGTCGATATCTTTCGCGACACGCTGGGCGACTTCGACAGTCAGCGCGTGCAGTTTATGGAGTGTCAGAAACAGGATGATGAAGTGGAAGCCGGCCTGCAGCGGTTGCATGCGCTGTACAACGTGATGCGTCACGACCGCCGCCAGCCGGGCAAACTGAGCGAGCTGAAGTTTGGTCTCGAATGCGGTGGCTCGGACGGCTTTTCCGGCATCACTGCTAATCCGCTGCTCGGCTGTTTCTCTGACCAGATGATCGCCAACGGCGGCACCACGGTGCTGACCGAAGTGCCGGAGATGTTTGGTGCCGAGCGCATCCTGATGAGCCGCTGCCGTGATGCGGCGATTTTCGACAAAACGGTGGCGATGATTAACGACTTCAAGCGCTACTTTATCGATCATCAGCAGCCGATTTATGAAAATCCATCGCCGGGCAACAAGGCGGGCGGCATTACCACGCTGGAGGAGAAGTCGCTGGGCTGTACGCAAAAAGCCGGGCAGAGTCAGGTGGTGGATGTGCTGAAATACGGTGAGCGGCTGCGCACGCCGGGGCTCAATTT
Source organism: Pantoea sp. ICBG 985 (assembly GCF_002928365.1). Classification (NCBI taxonomy): domain Bacteria; kingdom Pseudomonadati; phylum Pseudomonadota; class Gammaproteobacteria; order Enterobacterales; family Erwiniaceae; genus Pantoea; species Pantoea sp. ICBG 985. The sequence continues at coordinate 470,510 of NZ_POWM01000004.1, read as the reverse complement.
ACTCAGCGCGCCCGGTAACGATGCGGTCGCCACCAGCGCGCTGGCCGGAGCCGGCTGCCATATGGTGCTGTTTACCACCGGACGCGGCACGCCGTACGGCGGCTTCGTGCCCACCGTGAAAATCGCCACCAACACGCCGCTGGCGGAGAAAAAGCCGCACTGGATTGATTTCAATGCCGGACGACTGCTGGAGGGCACCAGCATGGAGACGCTGCTGGCGGAGTTTGTTGAGACTATTGTGGCGATTGCGAACGGCCAGCCGGTGCGCAATGAAGTCAATGATTTCCGCGAGCTGGCGATCTTCAAGAGTGGCGTGACGCTTTAAAGCGGCAGCGGTTAAAGCGCGGCACCGGTGGGTGCCGCGACGCGGGTTAACCGGCCGTACGCGGCTGACGTTCCGCTTCCGCCTGACATACGGCGGCGGTAAACAGAATGTCGGTTGAGGAGTTCAGTGCGGTTTCGGCGGAATCCTGCAGTACGCCGATGATAAAACCGACCGCAACCACCTGCATCGCCAGATCGTTAGGAATGCCAAACATGTTGCAGGCAACCGGAATCAGCAGCAGTGAACCGCCCGCCACGCCGGACGCGCCACAGGCACACAGCGAGGCGACAAGGCTCAGCAGAATAGCGGTGGGCACGTCCACGGCAATGCCCAGCGTGTGCACCGCAGCCAGCGTCAGTACGGTAATGGTGATTGACGCACCCGCCATGCTGATGGTCGCACCGAGCGGAATCGATACCGAATAAGTGTCTTCATCCAGATTCAGGCGTTTGGCCAGCGCCATGTTGACCGGAATATTCGCCGCCGAGCTGCGGGTAAAGAATGCCGTTACGCCGCTTTCGCGCAGGCAGGTAAACACCAGCGGATAAGGATTGCGGCGGATTTTCTGAAACACCAGCATCGGGTTGACCACCAGCGCCATAATCAGCATGCAGCCAATCAGCAGCGTCAGCAGGTGGGCATATTGCCACAGCGCGCCGAAGCCGGTTGAGGCCAGAATCGATGCCACCAGGCCAAAAATGCCCAACGGCGCGCAGCGAATCACACAGCGCACCACCCAGGTCGCGGCATTCGACGCGTCGTTCAGGAAGGCTTTGCTGCTCGGGCTGGCATGACGAAACGCCAGGCCAAGACCAATCGCCCACACCAGAATGCCAATGTAGTTGGCGTTCATCAGCGCTTCAATCGGATTGGCGACCATGCTCATCAGCAGGCCGTGCAGCACTTCGGTGATGCCGGACGGCGGGGTAATTTCGGTCGCGCCGACGTCCATCGACAGCGTCTGTGGGAACAGATGGCTGAAAATCACCGCGACCACCGCCGCGAAGAAGGTACTGAGCAGGTACAGCATAATGATCGGGCGAATATTGGTTTTTTGCCCCTGCTGATGGTTGGCAATCGAAGAGATCACCAGCACCAGCACCAGCAGCGGTGCCACGGCTTTCAGCGCGCGCACGAACAGTTCACCCAGCAGGCCGACGGCCAGCGCGGCATCGCGTGAAAGCCACGCCAGCGCCACGCCGGCAATCAGGCCGATCATGATTTGTTTTACCAGGCTTCCTGAGAACAGCGCACCCAGCGGTCGAAGAAGATTATTTAGCATATTACGGTCTTTTTATCGCGGTATGAGTGTTGTGCGCGGTTGCTCCGCGCCAAACGGTTTGCCCGGCGGAGTATAAGGAAAAGAGCTGACGAGAAAAGAGATAATTCTGCCGGTGAGCGCCAGATCGGTTTTTTGATCTGCTGATGACGGGAAGTGTGACAGAGATATGAAACGCGAAGGTTGGCGCTGGCGAAACAAAGCAGGGGCGATTAGCGCCCCTGCAGAAGATTATCGTGAGATGCCTTTCTGGTCGTTTCTGTGGTTTACCCAGGCGTTAATCAGCAGCGTACCGCCGAGAATCACGCCGACCACCGTCAGCGAGATCGCCACCGGAATGTGGTAGAACTCGACGATCAGCATCTTGATACCGATAAACACCAGCACGATCGCCAGACCGTACTTCAGCATCGAGAAGCGCTCTGCCACGTTGGCCAGCAGGAAGTACATAGCGCGCAGGCCAAGGATGGCGAACAGGTTAGAGGTCAGCACGATGAACGGGTCGGTAGTGACGGCAAAAATAGCCGGAATACTGTCGACAGCGAAAATAACATCGCTCAGCTCCACCATAATCAGCACCAGCAGCAGCGGTGTGGCAAACAGCACGCCGTTTTTGCGGGTGAAGAACTTTTCGCCATGCAGTTCATCGGTCATGCGCAGATGCTTACGCAGCCAGCGCACCACCGGCTTATCGCCGACGGCAGCGTCATCGCCCTCTTTAGCGAAGGCCATTTTGATGCCGGTAAACAGCAGGAAAGCGCCGAAGATGTAGAGAATCCAGCTGAACTGTGTGACCAGCCAGCTGCCGGCAAAGATCATGATGGTACGCAGCACAATCGCGCCCAGCACGCCGTAAATCAGCACGCGGCGCTGAAGATTAGACGGAATGGCGAAGTAGCTGAACAGCATCAGCCAGACGAAGACGTTATCGACCGCCAGCGCTTTTTCCAGTACGTAACCCGTCAGGAAAGCCAGGGTTTGCGCGGTTGCGACTTCGCGCCCGGCGCTGCCGTCGAGATACCACCAGAACGCGGCGGCAAACAGCAAAGAAACGGAGATCCACACCAGCGACCAGACGGCGGCCTGTTTGAATGACATGGTTTGTGCGCCGCGTCGTCCCTGTAAGAAGAGATCGATCGCCAGCATGATGAGCACGACGACAGCGAAGCTGCCCCAGAGTAACGGTGTGCCTACAGAGTGCATAGTCGTATCCTGTCCTGAAAATGAAAAAACGGCTGAGTCAGAAGACGTCAGCCGCTTTATAGAGCTGCAAGCAAACCTCGCCTTCCGGCAAGGTCTCACTTACAACACAGAATCAATTCCGGGTTGCCTGACGACCGGATGCGCTACGCATCGTAATGACGATCGGTCAGCTTACAAGTTACTCCCCTTTGCTGCGGCCAACATACGTGCAACCGCGAGCAGATTCAATGGGGGAGCTGTAATATTTTGCAATATTTACACTTCTTTCCGATCCGCCGGAAATACCACGCCGGTCTGGCGACGAATCTCTGTCAGCAACCGGGCGGTAATGCGTGACACCTCCAGCGCAGGGTGCTCCACCTGGCGCGTTTCCACCAGCCGGGCGAAGGTCTCTGCTTCATACAGCATAGTATTGATGTGCTGTGGCTGCGTCAGGTTCTGGCTCTCGCCGCCGCGCGGAATCAGGCGCAGCTGCTGGCACTCGGAAATTTTCTCTATCACCAGCGAGCCGGCTTCGCCCTGGATTTCGCTGGGAATCAGGGAATCACTGACTTTCGAGTGCAGCAGCGTGACGTCGAAATCGCCGTAGTCCAGCACTACCACGCCGTGCGCATCGACGCCGCTTGCCAGCAGCGAGGCCTCAGCTTTCACCTGCTGCGGCGCGCCCCACAGGGTAACGGCAGCGGCGAGGCAGTAGTAGCCGATATCCATGATCGAACCGTTGGACCAGCGCGGGTTGAAGGTATTTGGGTTCCCACCGTCGAGATAGCGCTGATAGCGTGACGAATACTGACAGTAGTTGAACAGCGCTTTGCGCAGCGTGCCTAACTGCGGCAGCGCCTGTTGCAGGCGCAGGAATGTCGGCAGACTGGCGGTTTTGAACGCCTCAAACAGCACCACCTGATGCTGACGCGCACAGGCAATCATCGCCTCAGCTTCACGCAGGTTAGAGGCCAGCGGTTTTTCGCAGATGACGTGTTTGCCGTGCGACATGAACAGCAGCGCTTGCTCACAGTGCAGCGCATTGGGGCTGGCGATATACACCGCGTCGATTTCCGCACTTGCCGCCAGCGCCTCCAGTGAGGTAAAGGTCAGCGGACAGGGATAATCCGCGACAAAGGCGTCGGCCTGCTGCTGGCTGCGTGAATAGACGGCGCTCAGTTTCATTTTGCCGCTCTCGTGCGCGGCGTCGATAAACTGGCGGGTGATCCAGTTGGTTCCCACAATGGCAAAACGTATCACGGCTGGCTCTCCTGCACTCTGAAAGCGGCAGAGTAGCATGTTCCCTGGCGGCGCAGGCAGGCGAAATTTGATCCTGCGATCCGCATTCCAATATGATGATGCCAAACCCTTTTTTAACCGATATGCGGGGACGCCGGGTGAGCGGAAGCAAACACGCACTGAACTGGACCACACTGCTGATCGCCATTCCGGTGGGCCTGGTGGCCTCGCTGGTCACGCTGGCGTTTCGCGGCATCATCGATCTCATCAATCATTTGCTGTTTCACAGCGACAGCGAAATCACGGTCGCGATGCACGTCTGGCCGTGGATCTTCTGGCCGCTGCTGGTGGGGGCGGGCGGGCTGCTGGCCGGCTGGTTCCTGCGCTACGCGGTGGCGATTGAGCAGCAGGAGACGGTGAAAACCGATTACCTTGAAGTGATTAACGCGCGGCTGGATGCGGTGCCCACCAAAACCTCACTGTTTCGCGCACTGTCGTCGATTGCCAGTATCGGCAGCGGGGCGTCGATTGGTAAAGAGGGGCCGATGGTGCAGTTGTCGGCGCTGAGCGGCAGCCTGCTGGGGCGCTGGCTGCCAGCGTCCCTCAATATGCGCAACAGCGACATCGTCGCGATGGCCGCCGCCGCCGGTCTGTCGTCGGTGTATCACGCCCCGCTGGCGTCGGCGATTTTTGTCGCGGAAATTGCGTTTGGTATCTCTGCGCTACAGCGGCTGATTCCGCTGATTGTCGCCTCGGCAGTGGCGGTGATGACCATGTGGTCACTGGGCTTTCGCAGCGCGCTCTATCCGCTCTCCGACACGCTGTTTCAAATGGATCTCACCAGCCTGCTGATGACGGTAATCATTGGGTTTGCTGCGGGCGTGGCAGGCTGGCTGTTAATCAAGCTGATTGCGCGCAGCAAAGCGTTATTCAGCCGCGTGCACTCGCTGCCGTTCAGGCTGGGCGCAGGCGGCTTTGCGGTTGGCTTACTGGCGCTGATCTCCACCGATATCCTCGGTAACGGCTATGAAGTGATCGTGAAAATCATTGAAGGCAACTATCTGCTGGCGGGTCTGCTCGGCCTGCTGGTGCTGAAAATGCTGGCGACCACGCTCTCGGTCGGCTCCAACGCGGTAGGCGGCCTGTTCACGCCCTCATTATTGATTGGTGCGCTGCTCGGCGTGGCGCTGGCGCAGACTGGCGTGCTGCTGCATTTGCCGGTGGGCAATACACTGCTGTATGCGGCGGTGGGCATGGCGGCGGTGCTGGCAGCGGTCAGTCAGGCGCCGCTGATGGCGATGCTGATGGTGCTGGAGATGACGCTCAACAGCAGCCTGCTGTTCCCACTGATGATCGCCTCGGTGCTGGCGTCAATGCTGGTCTACCGGCTGCAGTCTGCCAGTACCTATCCGGTGGTAAGCCATCACCTTAATCGTTCAGAAGCGAAATATGATTTTGATAATATGCGGGTTGATCAGCTGATCATCCCCGGCGCGGCGCTGCAGCCGGCGGAATCGGTCGGGCAGGCGCTGGCGGTGAGTTCACTCAAGCGCGAGCGCTACGTCTACGTCATTAATCAGGCCGGTCAGTTTCTTGGCGTAGTATCAATTCATGACATTTCGCGCAAAGTGCTGGCACAGGAGATCACGCTGGATTCGCCGGTCAGCAGCGTGATGGATGATAATTTCCCCTGCATTTACCAGCATCAGAGCATGCGTGAAGGCTGGGAGGCGTTTGCACGCGTGACGCTGGAGCGTTTACCGGTGCTGAATAATGCGCAGGAGCGTCGCTTCCTCGGCGCATTGACCAAAACCAGTCTGATTCAGAAAGCGCAGGAGTTTCTTTAGGCCGCGTTGCCGCGCAGCGCCTGTTCGGTCATCCACAGGCGCGCGTCGAACTCCAGCTGGTGGTAGTCCGGTTCCATGTGGCAGCACAGCTGATAAAAGGCTTTGCTGTGATCTTTCTCTTTCAGGTGCGCCAGTTCGTGCACCACGATCATGCGCAGAAAGGGTTCCGGCGCGAGGCGGAAAAAGGTCGAGATGCGAATTTCGGCCTTGGCTTTCAGGTTACCGCCCTGCACGCGGGAAATGGCGGTATGCAGGCCAAGTGCATGCTTCATCACTTTGATTTTATTATCCCAGATGACCTTGCTCACCGGCGGTGCGCTGCGCATATAGCGGTTTTTCAGCGCCTGCGTGTAGTCATAAAGCGCGCGGTCGCTGACGACGTCGTGCGTATCGGGATAACGCTGCTGCAAAAAGGCGGCTAATCGCTGATTATCAATCAGCACTTGCACCTGTTCGAGGATGTTTTCAGGGTAACCCTGCAGATAGATTAATGACATTGGGATTCCCGACGAAAGACAGTATACTGCGCCCCCTTTTCAGGGCGAAAATCGCGCAAAGTGTACCACGCCGGAGATTCCATGAGCCAACTTGAACTGACCGATCGCACGCTGACGCTTCAGCGCTTCCCGCCGATGCGCGAAGAGAGCCCGCTACAGGCGTGGGACGCCGCAGATGAATATTTGCTGCAGCAGGCGCTGCCGGCAGGCCCGGTGCTGGTATTCAATGACAGCTTTGGCGCGCTGACCTGCGGGCTGAGCGATCGGGAAATCTGGCACGTCAGCGACTCGTGGCTCAGCCAGCAGGCTGCCCGGCAGAATCTGCGTCTCAACAGTCTGGATGAAGCGTCGGTACACTTTCTTGATAGCCTGGCGCCGTTGCCGGCTGCCCCGGCGGCGGTACTGATTAAGCTGCCCAAAGCGCTGGCGCTGCTTGAGCACCAGCTGCGCGCGCTGCGGACGGTCGTCACGCCGGATACCCTGATTCTGGCGGCCGGTAAAGCCAAAGATATCCATAATTCCACGCTGCAGCTGTTTGAACGCATTCTCGGTGAGAGCAAAACCTCGCTGGCGTGGAAAAAAGCGCGTCTGATTTACAGCCATTTCAGCGCCCCGGCGCTGGCGGACGTGCCGGCGACCACCGTGTGGCCGCTCGACGAGACGCCGTATCACATCCACAATCACGCCAATGTGTTCGCCCGCGCGGCGCTGGATATTGGCGCGCGCTTCTTTCTGCAACATCTGCCGCACGATATTGAAGGCGAAATCGTCGATCTCGGCTGCGGTAACGGCGTGATCGGCCTGCAGGCACTGGAACAGAATCCGCAGGCCGAGGTGCTGTTCGTCGATGAATCTTACATGGCGGTGGCCTCCAGCCAGCTCAACGTTGAGCTGAACCGACCACAGGATCTGGCGCGCTGCCAGTTTCGGGTTAACAACGTGCTGAGCGGTTTTCCGTCGGACCGGCTGCATGCGGTGCTGTGCAATCCGCCGTTCCATCAGCAGCACGCGGTGACCGACCACCTGGCGTGGCAGATGCTGCGTGACGCCAAACGCTGCCTGCAGTATGGCGGCGAGCTGCGCATCGTCGGCAACCGCCACCTTGGCTATCATCAGAAAATGAAGAAGCTGTTTGGCAACTGCGAACTGGTGGCCTCTAACGCCAAATTTGTGGTACTGCGTTCGGTCAAGCTGCGTTAATCACAAGCTGAGCGCCAGTTCGGTGGCCTGAGCAATGGCGCGCCGTGCATCCAGCTCCTGCGCGACGTCGGCGCCGCCGATCAGCCGCACGGCTTTGCCGCGTGCGGTCAGCGCCTGCGCCAGCGTACGCAGCGGTTCCTGACCGGCGCAAATCACGATGTTATCTACCGCCAGCGTCAGCGCTTCCCCCTGATGGCGCAGGTGCAGCCCGTCATCATCAATCTTCAGATACTCGACATCGCCCCACATCTGCACGCCGTGCGCCTGCAGGCTGGCGCGATGGATCCAGCCGGTGGTTTTCGCCAGCCCGGCGCCCGGTTTGCCGGATTTACGCTGCAGCAGCCAGATCTGGCGGTCGGCAGGAGCCGGCTGTGGACGCATTAAACCGCCGCGCGCCTGCAGGCTGCGATCGATGCCCCAGTTTTGGTAGAAGTCTTCCTCGCGACCGGCGTGCTGCAGCAGAAACTCCGCGGTGTCGAAACCAATGCCGCCGGCACCGATAATCGCCACGCGCTGGCCAACCGGTTTTTTATCGCGTATCACATCGAGGTAGCTCAGAACGCTGGGGTGATCGATGCCGGGAATGGTTAGCTGGCGCGGTGTGATGCCGGTAGCAATGATGACTTCATCCGCCAGCTCCAGCTCTTCGGCGCTGACGCGGTGATTGAGGCGCAACGCAACGCCTGCTGCTGCCAGCTGATGGCGAAAATAGCGTAGCGTCTCGCTGAACTCCGCCTTGCCGGGGATCTGGCGGGCAATGTTGAACTGGCCGCCAATCTGCGCATCGGCTTCGTACAGGGTGACGCGATGGCCGCGCTGCGCCGCCTGCAGCGCGAACGCCATACCGGCCGGACCGGCACCCACCACCGCCAGCCGTTTTGGCTGCGCGACGGCGATGACCGGCATCAGCGTTTCGTGACAGGCGCGCGGATTGACCAGGCAGGAAGTGACCTTGCCGGCAAAGATTTGATCGAGACAGGCCTGATTACAGGCGATGCAGGTATTGATGGCGTCGGGCTGGCCCGCCTGCGCTTTGCTGACAAACGCGGCATCGGCAAGAAATGGCCGCGCCATCGACACCATGTCGGCAATACCGTCGCGCACAATCTCCTCCGCTACCTGGGGATGATTAATACGGTTGGTAGCGATAACCGGTACGCTGACGTGCTGGCGCAGATGCTGCGTGACCCAGGCGAAACCGGCACGCGGCACGCAGGTGGCAATGGTGGGAATGCGTGCTTCATGCCAGCCAATGCCGCTGTTGAACAGCGTCACGCCGCGCTGCTCCAGCGCCGTGGCAAGCTGCAGCGTCTCCTGCAGCGAGCTGCCGTTATTCACCAGGTCGAGCATCGACAGGCGAAAAATAATAATAAAGGCATCACCGACGGCGGCGCGCACCGCCTGTGTTACTTCCAGCGCAAAGCGCTGCCGGCGCGCCACATCACCGCCCCAGCCGTCGTCGCGCTGATTGGTATGGGCGACCAGGAACTGATTAATCAGGTAGCCTTCGGAACCCATGATTTCGACGCCGTCGTAACCGGCCTGCTGCGCCAGCCGGGCGCAGCGCGCGAAATCCGCGATGGTTTGTTCAATCTGCGCTTCGCTCAGTGCCTGCGGTGTAAACGGGTTGATGGGCGCCTGTAGCGCCGAGGGCGCCACCAGATCGCGCTGATAGCTGTAGCGCCCGGCGTGCAGGATCTGCAGCGCAATTTTGCCCCCCTGAGCATGTACCGCATCAGTTATCTGGCGGTGCCAGCCGCACTGGGTTTCGTTCGTCAGCATGGCTCCGCCCTGCGCCACCACGCCCTGCGCATTGGGCGCGATGCCGCCGGTCACAATCAGCGCAACGCCTTCCCGGGCGCGCTCGGCGTAGAAGGCAGCGAGGCGCTGAGCGCCATCAGCATGCTCTTCCAGACCGGTGTGCATTGAGCCCATCAGGAAACGGTTTTTCAGTTGCGTAAAGCCCAGATCCAGCGGGGCAAACAGATGCGGATAACGCTCAGTCATGATCACTTACTCAGTGAGTGGTCGGATGAGTGAACTCTAGCGGGAAAAGTGCGGGCTGGAAATTTGCGGCGCTCAGCCTGTGAGAAACATCAAAAAAAAGCAGGGCGGCAAGTCGCAGACGAAAGTATCGGACCACTTTCGCCAGGCACGGGAAGAAACCTGCGCGCCCTGTAATGGCATGAAGATTGGGCTAATAAATTAGCTCTGTGGTTATAAATTCCTGTATGACTCAATCTCTATAACAATCCCGGGTGAGGACGAGGTGATGATGCCATGCCTCAGTCGAATTAATCCGCAAGACTGGTCTTGATTTTGGCTTCAGCAGGCACCATTTCGCCGTGCCAGTTCGATAATATCGACCAGATTCTTTGATTCGAGCTTTTGAAAAATCTTAGTTTTATAAGTACTGATAGTTTTGTTATTTAATCCTAATTCACAGGCAATGATTTTATTGGATTTTCCCTGCGCCAGCTGACGTAAAATAAGCGTTTCCCGCTCGGTCAGGCGCGACAGCATATCCTGTTCATTCACATAGCGCTGGCGCCGGTCAAGAATATCGCCGGGCAGATAATTTACATTATTAAATACGCAGCCAATGGCGGCGATCAGCGTCTGAATCGGGTCGTATTTCGACACGAAGCCGTTAGCGCCCTGACTAAGCGATTGTATAAGCAGGTGATTGTTACTGCTCTGACTGAGCAGAATGACTTTCATCCAGGTTTTAGATTTTACGATATCGCGTAAAAAGGCGATGCCATTTTTCTCTTTAAAATCAGGATCTAAAATCAGGATGTCGATGTGCTGATGAATAACATCGTCAATACCATCATTAATTGTGTTTGCTGTAGTGACACAATTAAAGCCATTCATTAATAATAAAGCCTGCACCCCAGCCGCAACAAGGCGATGCTCATCAACGATGAGAATTTTTGCATTAAACATAGATCTCCCTTTTACGACACCGATATGATGGCGCTGGCGGACATTATGTCTGGCGGCTTATCCCGGCGAACCGAGAAATGTCTTGATAAGATTATGTTTTTATAAAACCTGCTGATTTTTCAGCCGATATTGTTCAAAGATAATTAATGTTTCATTGACGGCGTTAATTTCGCACGCGATGGCGGCAATCAGCTGCGCGACATCGTGTCCTTCCTGCTGGTGTTTCTCCAGCTTGCGCCCCAGCTCCATCAGCGCGCTGGCATTAAGAATACTGGCACCGCCTTTCAGCTTATGGCCAAGCTGTGACAGCGCGTGAGCATCAGTGGTTTGCTGCAGCGCCGCCAGCAATTCATCGTGGCTGGTGCGAATACTTTCCAGCAGGGTGATGCAGCTGGCAGGATCGCGCTCAGCCAGCTGCATCAGCAGCGGCGCAAAAGTCGGAACCGCCGCAGGGGCCGGCAGCGCGGCGACGGCGGTATCAGCAACAGGTTGCCCGGTCACGGCTGCTGCCTCGCTGTCAGGCGCGTTTGGCGTGCGGCGCGGACAGTGGGTGATTTGCGCCAGCAACGTATCCAGATTAAGCGGCTTGAACAGGCAGTCGTTCATGCCAGCCTGCAGGCAACGCTGCATGATGTGCTGCTCGGCGGAGGCGGTCAGGCCGTATAGCGTGATCGGCGGCAGATGATAGTGGCGTTCATGCTGGCGCAGCGCCTGGGCAAATTCAAACCCGTTCATGCCAGGCATATTGCAGTCGGTAATGATCAGGTCAAAGCGCAGCGGATCCTGCTGCCACAGCTTCAGCGCTTCGACGGCGCTTTCGCTCACCACCACCTGATGGCCCGCCAGCTCCAGCTGTTTACCCAGCAGCAGGCGATTAGGCGCATGATCATCAATCACCAGCACCGACAGCTTGTCGGTGACCAGCGGCTGTGACAGATGCGGTTGGGTTTGATCGCGCGGTTCGCCGGCCGGCGCGCGGAAGTAGAAGGAGAACACCGATCCTTCACCTGGCGTACTCTCCACAATCAGTTCGCCATCCAGCAGCTCTGCCAGATTGCGGCAGATGCTCAGGCCAAGACCGGTGCCAATCTGCTGCTGCTGACGTTCTCCGACCTGGACAAATGGCTCAAAAATCGCCTGCTGCTGCTCCTCGGTCATGCCGCAGCCGTCATCGCTCACTTCTATGACGAACTCACAACCTTCCTCTTCCTGGCCAATCCCCTGCATCAGCACCACGGTTACGCTGCCGCGATCGGTAAATTTAATGGCGTTACTCAATAGGTTAGACAGGATCTGGTTGATCATCAGCGGATCGGTCTGTACCCAGTAGGCCGCGATGTCCATCTCTACGCGCAGATCGATCCCTTTGCTTTCGGCCTTGTTGCGAAACAGCGTCACCGCCTGATCGATCACATCCGGCAGGTAAACAGTTTCCGGCGTGGGTTGATACTGGCCAGATTCGATCTTCGACAGATCGAGGATATCGCCGATCAGCGACAGCAGCGCGCGCGCCGAGCTGTAGGCGACGCGAATATTCTCTGACAGCGTCTCACACGGCTGCGAGCGGGTTTCCAGCTCCAGCAAACCAATGATGGCGTGCAGCGGCGTGCGGATCTCATGGCTCATGCTGGCGAGAAACTCACTTTTGGAGCGGTTGGCTTTGTCTGCGGTGTCCTTGGCCAGCTGCAGCTCCTGCAACAGCGCGTTACGTTCGGTGACATCGACCCAGCCGCCGATCACCCCGGCAACTTCCCCCAGCCGATCGCGAAACGGCAGCGTCCAGTGGTACAGATGGAAGGCCTGCTGGCCAAACATCAGCTGGACGTCGCGCATTACCGCTTCACCATCCTGCAGCGTCTGCTGGTAACCATCTTCAATGGTATGAATGCTGGCGTTATTGGTGTTGAACACGTCCGACAGTCGTTTACCGATTACCTCGTCGCGTTTGATGTGCAAAAAGCGCAGATAGGCATTGTTACAGTCCACCAGCCGCGTTTGCTTATCGCGGATGTACATTGCCACCGGCGAGTCATTAAACAGCGTGTGGGTAAAATTGAGCTGATTTTTCAGCGCATTCTCTGCCTGCATACGCTGCTGAATCACTTTGCGCAGATGGTGGTTCCACAGCAGGATCAACAGAATCAATCCCAGCGATACCGAAACGATCAGCAGAATCGTTTGCTTGTAATTCTGCCACGAGCTGCTGAGAAACGGCGGTTCCGCCTGACGCCACTGCGCCATCAGCTTAAACAGGGTTTCCGGCGGGATGGCCAGCAGCGCTTTATCGAGAATGCTGATCAGCGTCTCATTGCCTGGCTCTACGCGCATCACAAAGCGCGCGGGGTCGGCGCCCAGCGTACCCTCGACGATCAGCCCGCTGCCAAAATGGTTGCGCAGATGGTAGTCGGCAAAAATTTTCGGCACGATCACCGCATCGACCTTGCGCGCCAGCAGCTGGCGCAGCGCATCCAGCGGACGATCGGTATCGCTCACCGACAGGTGCGGATAGTGCTCCTGCAGCCAGCTTTTCATCAGCGGATTTTTTAGCATCAGCGCCGAACCAAACGGAAAGGTGTCACGTGCCATGATGTTTCCCGGCTGCTGATTGCGGATGATCACCCAATGCGAAACCAGCCACGGACGTGTAATCAGAGCCGGTTGTGCTTCGAACTGTGGCTCCAGAATTTCCAGTGGAAACAGCTTTGGCAAAGGACGTCCGCCGGGGTGTTCATGACTGGCGTGCGCCACAAAATTCAGGCCGGTCTGGCTGGTGATCAGCTCCAGCACGTCCGGCGCCATGCCGCGAAACTGCTCTGCCGGCGTCCGGCTGCTGAGCGGTGCCTGCGCCAGCGGCAAGGTGGTCTCGATGTGAATGTTGTTTTGCAGCCACTGCTCTTCGTCGGCGGTGAGCGCCAGCGGATTGCGTTGCAGTACATGATGGGGATCGAGCTGCCAGCGTTTGGCAATCTGCATGCGGATAGACAGCGGAATCTGCGGCAGCGCCTGGTTGATGGCGTCGGCCAGCGCAGGATACAGCGGACTGATGCCGAAACCGACGTTGAGCGGAATCGTATGCTCATCGGCCAGAATAGTAAGCGCGTTGGCAAACAGATAGCGGTTGAGGTGCGTCAGCGTCGCCGCATTTCCCCAGACGCGCGCCGTCTGACCATAAACGGTGGCGGCAACGGCATCATAGTAGCCCGGGAAACGCACCAGCTGCGCGTTTTCGTATGTCTCTTCCAGGTACTGGCGCTGTAGCGGCGTGCCTGACCAGGCGACTTGCTCGGGCATGCCGTTATTGAGAAAAAGGTCGCTGTCGGTCTTTAGTCCCATCACGCTGTAATCCAGCATCCACGGGGCGCTGGCCAGCAGCGGCTGCGACTGTGACGACGGCTGGGCGACGTAAATCGCCAGCATATGCATTTCGCCTTTCAGCACCGCCTGCTGCGCGGCGCTATGGCTGGGGAAGTGATAAAGCTCAATGCTGGTCTCCAGCATGCTTTGTATCAGCGACAGGTAATCGGCGCTCAGGCCTTCGAAGCGGCGCGTATCGGTATCCATATATATCGGTGGCTGTGATTTACCGGCCACCGCGACTTTAATCACTTTATTTCGAAAGGCTGAAGAGATGGGCTCCGCCAGCTGCAGCGCGGGCTGTGCGGTATCGTAACGCGCTAAAAGCTGCAACGGTTTGATCTGCGCCTGCAGCGCGCCGCAAAAAAAAATAAACAGGACCACGCCCGCCAGACGGATGAAATTAACAGGATTAAACACCGTGCGTTCCTGAAGAAAATAAAGTCATTAATGCCGATAAGGGAAAAGGAGTATAAAGAGATTTTTCCCGCCTGCCTGATCTAATGCCGCATTAAGGATATTTTGCGACCATTCTCGAATGTTTAACTCATTATTAACATTTGCAGTTTTTTTTAGATATTGCTTTTGCTTTGATTTCAAAAATTTCAACGGTTTATCCATAAAATGACCTTTCAAGACAATTCTTATGTGGTCCTTTCGCAGAGTTACGTCAGAATTTTCGCAGTTTTTCCGGGGCCGCTAACCGCTGCTGGCCATTCATCCGGTAACACTACCTTTTAAATAGCGGTAATAAGTTAAACGCGTAAGCAAGATTCTAATTTTTGTTAACCTGGTGACGTTTGGTTTAAACCGTTGCAAGCGATTTTCCCGGCAGCGGTCAGCGCATACTTTCAGGTCATTTTCACTGGTGTGGTTATCAGTACTGGACAAAATTGAGACTGTAATAAAGGAATAAAAGAATGGTATATGCACATAATAAACAGGTGCGTGTCGCTGTCCTTGATGATCACCCGATGGTTCGTACCGTTTTCGAGTTATGCCTGAAACACGAACCCGATATTCATCTGGTCGGGACCTGGTCTTCAAGTAATGAACTGTTTAGTCAGCTGCGCAGCACCACGGTGGATGTGCTGGTGCTGGACTTTTTGCTGGGCGAGCGGGAACTGGATGGCCTGGCACTGGTGAAACAGCTGCGAAATCACTATCCGCAGCAAAAGATTTTGATCTCATCGTCCATGGAGAGTCCGGCGATTGTCAAAATGGTGCTGAGCGCCGGCGTTAAGGGCTTTATTGGAAAAAGCCACAATATGCAGGAGATCGTCCAGGCGATTCGTCAGGTGGCGCAGGGGCGGCTATTCCTGTCGCAGGAAGTGGCGTACGAGGTGGAAAACCTCTACGTGATGAATGAAGACGCCATCAACGAAAATCTCGATCTCTCCAGCAAAGGCAATATGTACGAGAAGGTCAAAACCCTTAGTCCGCGCGAAGTAGAAGTGGTGCGCTGTTTTCTGGATGGGCTCAGCGTGTCGCAAATTGCCGTGAAGTTTAAACGCAGCCGCAAAACCGTGAGCGGACAAAAGCAGTCGGCGCTGAAAAAGCTCGGCCTGCGCTCGGATTCGGAATTGTTTAAATACAGCCACGACCTGATGTCGGGTAGCTAATCCCTGTTTAAGGCGGTCAGGAATGGCCGCCGTCTGCTTTTCCGCCTCTCTGCATCACGTTCCCGGTAACAGCCGTTTTGTAACATCGCTTTGAGTGATGTCCGTCACAGTTTCGCCGGCCGTATCCCGCTGTGATAGCCCCCATTGCTACAGCACTGAAGGGGCTACAATGAATATTGAAACGCAATCCTGCGTCATTACCGGCAAAAAACAGGTCAGCGTCGCACAGCAGCAGGTGCAGTGGGATGGCACCGGCACGCTGGTGCGCATCACGCGCGGCGGCATCTGCGGGTCCGATCTGCACTACTATCAGGAAGGTAAAGTCGGCAGCTTCGAAGTGAAGATGCCGATGATCCTCGGCCATGAAGTGATCGGCTACGTGGTGGAGAGCGACGATCCGCAGCTCCAGCCCAACCAGAAAGTGGCGGTCAATCCCTCAAAGCCGTGCGGCAGTTGTAAATACTGCCTGCGCGAGCAGCAAAATCAGTGCACCTCAATGCGCTTTTTCGGCAGCGCCATGTATCTGCCGCACGTGGATGGTGGCTTCACGCAATACAAAGTGGTCGATAGCGCGCAGTGCGTGCCGTTTCCGCAGGAGGCCGATGACAGCGTAATGGTGTTTGCTGAACCGCTGGCTGTGTGCATCCACGCCACGCAGCAGGCGGGCGATCTGAGCGGCAAAACCGTGTTCATTTCCGGCGTCGGGCCGATTGGCTGTCTGATTGCCGCCGCTGCCAAAGCCCGCGGAGCTGCCGAGATTATTTGCAGCGATATCAGCGAACGCTCGCTTAGCCTGGCGCAGCAGATGGGCGCGACCGGGGTGATCCACGCGGCTGACGGTGATTTCACGCCCTACCTTGCAGATAAAGGCTTCTTCGATGTCGCTTTCGAGGCTTCCGGCCATCCGTCCTCGCTGCAGCGTTGTCTCGACGTGGTATGCGCCAAAGGCACGCTGGTACAGGTTGGCATGGGCGGTACGATTCCGGATTTCCCGCTGATGACGCTGATCGCCAAAGAGATCAATCTGGTCGGTTCGTTCCGTTTCACCCACGAATTCAACACGGCGGTTGACTGGCTGGCACGCGGCGTGGTCAATCCGCTGCCGCTGTTCAGCGGCGAGTATGACTTACAGGATATCGACGCGGCGCTGCAGTTTGCCGGAGATAAAACCCGGGCGGCGAAAGTCCAGTTAACGTTTTAAGGAGTCAGTATGAGTCAGCTATTTTCCCTGGCGGGCAAGCGTGTGTTGCTCACCGGTTCGGCGCGCGGCATCGGTTTTCTGCTGGCGCGCGGTCTGGCGGAGGCGGGCGCGGAAGTGATCATAAACGCCACCACCGAGGGCGGCGCAGAGCAGGGCGCGGCGAAACTGCGCGAGCTGGGTTATCACGCACGGGCGAAGGCCTTTGACGTCACGCAGTCGGCGCAGGTTCAGCAGGCGGTCGAGGAGATTGAAAGTCAGTGGGGCGCGATTGATATCCTGGTGAACAATGCCGGCATTCAGCGCCGCCGGCCGTTTCTCGAGTTTCCCGAGCAGGACTGGAACGACGTGATTGCCGTCAACCAGACAGCGGTGTTTCTGGTGTCACAAACCGTGGCGAAAAGAATGGTGCAGCGTCAGCGCGGAAAAATCATCAACATCGGCTCGATGCAGAGCGAACTGGGGCGCGACACCATCACGCCGTATGCCGCCTCCAAGGGCGCGGTCACCATGCTGACGCGCGGCATGTGCGTGGAGCTGGCGCGCCACAATATTCAGGTTAACGCCATTGCGCCGGGCTATTTCGTCACCGAGATGACCCAGACGCTGGCTGACGATCCGGCCTTCACCGGCTGGCTGACCAAACGTACGCCGGCTGCGCGCTGGGGCAAGCCGGAAGAGCTGATTGGCGCGGCGGTGTTCCTGGCGTCGGGCGCATCTGATTTCGTCAATGGCCATCTGCTGTTTGTTGATGGCGGTATGCGCGTCGCCGTGTAATGCCGTGGCGCGGCTGGCGTAATTGCCGGCGCGCGCCTAAACCTTAAACACCCCTCTGTCTTCCTAAGGATAATAAAAAATGCCAATAACCATAATTGTGCTGGGTGTGATACTGCTGCTGGTTCTGATGATTGTCTTCAAGGTCAACGGCTTCATTGCGTTGGTGTTTGTCTCGGCGGTGGTAGGTATCGCCGAAGGCATGACGCCGCTCAATGTGATGGCCTCGATTCAGAAAGGTATTGGTTCCACGCTTGGCGGCCTGGCGATGATCCTCGGCTTTGGTGCCATGCTCGGGCGGCTGGTGTCCGATACCGGCGCTGCCCAGCGGGTGGCCACCACGCTGATTGCCGCGTTCGGTAAACAGCGGCTGCAGTGGGCGCTGGTGGTCACCGGACTGATCGTCGGTCTGGCGATGTTCTATGAAGTCGGTTTTGTGCTGCTGCTGCCGCTGGTGTTCACCATCGTTGCGGCGGCCGGACTGCCGCTGCTGTACGTCGGCGTGCCGATGGTGGCAGCGCTGTCGGTGACACACTGCTTCCTGCCGCCGCATCCCGGCCCAACCGCCATTGCCACCATCTTTGGTGCCAATCTCGGCACCACGCTG
This sequence comes from Pantoea sp. ICBG 985, assembly GCF_002928365.1. Lineage (NCBI taxonomy): Bacteria > Pseudomonadati > Pseudomonadota > Gammaproteobacteria > Enterobacterales > Erwiniaceae > Pantoea > Pantoea sp. ICBG 985. The sequence goes on along the minus strand of NZ_POWM01000004.1, from coordinate 452,434 downwards.
CTGTACGGCTTAATCATTACCATCCCGACGGTGATCATTGCCGGCCCGATTTTCTCAAAATTCCTCAAAAGCTTCGAAAAGTCGCCGCCGGAAGGGCTGTATAACCCTAAAATCTTCACCGAAGAGGAGATGCCGGGCTTCTTTATCAGCATCTTTGCCGCGGTGATTCCGGTAGTGCTGATGGCGATTGCGGCAGTCTGCGAACTGACGATGCCGAAAGAGAATGCGCTGCGCCAGTTCTTTGAATTTATCGGCAATCCGGCGGTGGCGCTGTTTATCGCCGTGGTAATTGCGGTGTTCACCCTCGGTCTGCGTAACGGGCGCAAAATGGAGCAGGTGATGGATATGTGTGGCGATTCGATTGCCGCCATCGCCATGATCGTCTTTATCATTGCCGGCGGCGGCGCCTTTAAGCAGGTGCTGGTGGATAGCGGTGTCGGTAACTATATCGCCGATCTGATGAAAGGATCGTCGCTGTCACCGCTGCTGATGTGCTGGACGGTGGCGGCAATGCTGCGCATCGCGCTGGGATCGGCCACCGTCGCGGCGATCACCACCGCCGGCATCGTAACGCCGATCATTGCCGCCACCCATACCGATCCGGCGCTGATGGTGCTGGCGGTTGGTTCAGGCAGCGTGATCGCTTCGCACGTGAACGATCCCGGTTTCTGGCTGTTCAAAGGCTATTTCAACCTGAGCGTGGTTGAAACCCTGAAAACCTGGACGGTAATGGAAACGCTGATCTCCATCCTCGGCCTCGCCGGTGTGCTGGCGCTCAACGCCATCATTCACTAAGGCCCGCGCTTCACAGGGAGGTGAAGCGTGCTTACGCACGGCGGCGAATCCACGAGAAACGTGACTGATAGCCGCTGTCAAAATGGGTGTTATAGCGATAGCTCGAACCCGCCTCCGCCATGCAATAAGTACACACCGCCACGCGATCAATCTGCGCCGCCGGGATGCCGCGCTGTAACAGCAGGTCCTGCGCCAGCTGAGGCAAATCAAACCATACTCCCTGATGATGCGCCTGTGCCTGAGGTCGGATTGCCTGCGGATTATGCGGCTGTTGCTGTGACCAGCTTAGCGCCGGCAGGTCCGGGCGCTGCTGCATCTGTGCGATGCGATCGACGCCCAGCTCGTAGCAGCACGGGCCGATCGCCGGACCGATCGCCACCAGCAGGGATGCCGGCGTCGCGCCACCCGCCAGCAGCTGATCGAGGGCACTGCTCAGCACGCCGCCGAGCGTACCCTGCAAGCCGGCATGCACCGCCGCCACCTGATGCGTTTTCACATCGGCAAACAGCACCGGCAGACAGTCAGCGGTGTAAACCGCAACCGGCCGATGATCGTCACCGATCACCCCATCGGATTCACAACTTTTCGGCGGCCGGTTTTGTCCGGCCAGCACCACTTTTGCGCTGTGCCGCTGCTGTCCGTACGCCGCAGCGGCCGGTGCCGGCTGACCGGCAGGCTGAAAGGCATACTCCAGCCAGCGTTGACTCTCCAGCAGCGCCGAGCGCGGCCCGCGATTATCCATAAGTGTCTCCTGTGACCTGACCCCGGTTTTCCTCTGCCCACAGCTTACGTTAACTGCTACATTTTTAAAGCTTTACAAAAACTGACCATAATCACTTAAGGACGACATGATGAAAAACACCTCCTGGCTGGCCGCGGCAGGCCTGATTGCCCTGACGCTCACCGGCTGTGCCCAACCGCAAAAACAGCAGGCTCAGCAGCAACTCGGTCAGCAGTCGGTACTGGCAGTCAACTGGTTCCAGCAGTCTGGCGAGTATCAGGCGCTGAGCTGGCAGGCGTTCAACACGGCACGCATGGCGTTCGATAGCGCCCCTTCGCTCACCGGCAAACCCAAAGCGGTGATTGTTGATCTGGATGAAACCATGATCGATAACAGCGCCTACAGCGCGTGGCAGGCAAAAAACGGCCAGCCGTTCTCCGGTAAAACCTGGTCAGCGTGGACGCAGGCGCGCCAGGCGACCGCGGTGCCCGGTGCCGTCGAATTTGCCAACTACGTGAATAGCCACGGCGGCACCATGTTCTACGTCTCGAACCGCGATCAGAAAGACTACGCGGCCACGGTCGATAACCTCAACAAGCTGGGCTTCAGCGGCGTAAGCGACAAAACCGTGCGTCTCAGTACCGGCAACTCCAATAAACAGGCGCGTTTCGACGCGATTAAAAACGCCGGCTACAACGTGGTGCTGTATATCGGCGATAACCTGAATGACTTCGGCGGTGCCACCTGGCATCAGGGCAACGCCCAGCGCCAGCAGTTTGTCACGCTCAACCATCAGCGTTTCGGCACCCAGTTCATTGTGCTGCCCAATCCACTGTACGGCGACTGGGAGAGCGGCATGGCTGAAAACTACAATAAGTTAACCCCGGAACAGCAGCTGCAGGTGCGTGAATCCCGCATGAAAGCGTGGAACGGTAAATAATTCGTCAAGCGAAATAGCGCCTGCCCTGGCGGGCGCTTATCGCAGGCAGTCAGCGCCAGTGATATTTACGTTTCTTTGTAATTATTATTCTGCTTATCATTTTCCCGATCTCTTACTTAATCCTTCCGCCGCCTTCAGTGAAATATCATCGCAAATAACGTTAAAACCAGCTGATAACACTATTCATAAATTTAGTAATTAGGATTTTTCTCAGCGAGCAGAGCGTAATCCACCATACCAGCGTAAAGGCATAAAAGTTTTACGTGTATATATTTGTCAGTGCATCCGAAATGCGTTTTAAAAAATATTATTAATAGACTGATTATATTTATTTTTAATGAAATTCCTGCTGATTGCGTCACTTGCATTAACTTACTTTGTCATGACATTTGCTGACACTTATTTTACATAAGGTCGCTTCTTCTGCCGGGCTGAAATATTCCTGGTGCAAATCAATTCATAAGCGTCTATAACCAATTTCTGTGAGAAAGCGCCGTATTCACCTGCTACAGAACGCTAAAACCGTGCTGCGCCATGCATTTATTTGCCCGGAAGCGCTATTTGCGGATACAGAGAGAAGATAATTGTGACGACCCTTAAACCCTTATTAGCGAAAAATCGCAGTTGGGCACTCCAGCGCCGCGAGCGTAATCCAGATTACTTTGAACAATATCTGCATCAGCAGAAACCCCACTCCTTATGGATTGGCTGTTCCGACAGTCGCGTACCGGCAGAAGTGCTGACCGGCTCGCATCCGGGCGAGCTATTCGTGCACCGCAACATCGCCAATATGGTTCTACCCGATGATGACAACTTTCTCAGCGTGCTGCAGTACGCGATTTTTTATCTCGGCGTCGAGCGCATTGTGCTGTGCGGTCACTACGGCTGCGGCGGCGTGCAGGCGGCGCTGGGTCTGCCTGCCAGCCCGTTAGCGCAGGAGGATTCGGCGCTTGCCAGGCGCATTGCCGCGCTGCGGCGCGCATTGCAGCACGGGCTGGTGGCCTATCACGCCAGTCCCGCGCAGGAAGAGGAGAGCAGCAAGCTTAACCGGCTGGTTGAAGCCAATGTCATCGCCCAGTTTAGCCAGCTGGTGCGCTGCGAGCCGGTGCAACAGGCCTGGCAGGCCGGACAGCAACTGGATGTATTTGGCTGCGTTTATGACCTGCAGTCCGGCCATCTGAAAGAGTTAATACAGCAATCGTCAGAGGAACCCTCATCATGAATCTGCAAACGCTTCGTCAGGATATTCCTGCTGGTCTGGTGGTGTTTCTGGTGGCGCTGCCACTGTGTCTGGGCATCGCGCAGGCCAGCGGTCTGCCGCCCTTTGCCGGTCTGCTCACCGGGGTGATCGGCGGTCTGCTGGTTACCGCGCTCAGTCCCTCGCGCTTTGCCGTGAGCGGCCCGGCGGCGGGGCTGGTGACTATTGTTGTGGCCTCAATCCAGACGCTCGGCAGCTTTTCCGCTTTTCTCACCGCGCTGATTCTGGCTGGCTTGCTGCAGTGCATGCTCGGCCTGCTGCGCGCCGGTCGTTTTATCTCACTGGTGCCAGGTAGCGTCATCAAAGGGATGCTGGCGGCCATTGGCCTGCTGTTGATTATGCAGCAGATTCCGGTGGCGCTGGGCGCAGCAAGCGATGCCGGTCTGCAGTCGCTGGTCAGCGGGGAGTTTTCGTTTTCGCTCAGCGCGATGCTGGTGGCCGGTAGCGGGCTGCTGATTCTGTGGCTGTGGACCACGCCCGCGATCAAAGCGGTTAAAGCGCTGAGCTGGATGCCCGGCCCGCTGGTGGCGGTGCTGTTTGGCTGCCTCGCCACGGTGTTGGGCGATCGCCTGTTTCCCAGCCTCGGCGAAGGCCTGCCGCGTATCGTATTGCCGGCGTTCGACAGTATGTCGGCGCTGGTGGCGGAGCTGGAAACCCCTGACTGGCTGGCGTGGCAGAATCCGTCGGTGTGGGTGGTAGCGATTACGCTGGCGCTGGTGGCCAGCCTTGAAACGCTGCTCAGCCAGGAGGCGCTGAAAAAACTGCGTCCGCAGCACCCGGCGCCGTCACCGAATAAAGAGATGTTCGCGCAGGGCATCGGTAACCTGACCGCCGGCTTGCTCGGCGCGATGCCCATTACCGCGGTGATTGTGCGCAGTTCGGTCAACGTCAGCGTTGGTGCCCAAACCAAACTGTCGATTCTGCTGCACGGCGTGCTGCTGCTGATTTGTGGCTTGTGGTTCAGCGCTCTGCTTAACGCGATTCCGCTCGCCAGCCTGGCGGCGGTGCTGCTGTATACCGGCTATAAGCTGGCAACGCCGCGCCTGTTCGTCGAACAGATTCGCATGGGCGCGCAGCAGTACGTGCCGTTTCTTGCCACCATCGGCGGTATCATTGGGTTTGGCATGCTGGCTGGGATTGGTATCGGTATCGCGACGCAGATTCTGTGCAGCATCTACCAAAGCCACCGCAACGCGCTGCAGCTTACCCGCTATGACGACCATTACGTGCTGCGCTTTCAGCAAAACCTGACCTTCATGCACAACCCGAAGTTGCAGGGGCTGCTGGCGGAGATCCCGGAAAATAGCGTGGTGATTGTCGATCACGATAACGCCGAGTATATGGATCCGGACGTGAAAGCGGTACTGCAGGATTTCGGGGATAGCGCCGGTGAGCGCGGCATCCGGCTGAGCCAGTGGCCGGTGGCGGTGAAATAACGTTCCCGCGCGCAGTCATGCAGTTTTTTTCGCCAGAATCGGATATCCCGGATATCCGATTTTTTTATTTATACGGCATAATTGCCGCTCACAGCGCCTGCCTGTTTCACTCCCTTTTGGCAGGGCTGGTAGCTCGTCTCTGGCTTTCATGGCAGAGTGAGCGCCGCTCAGTCGCAGAGCAGGGCGACGAACACCGGTTTAATTAGCGAATTATCGCACGGATTTTTCAGGTTAAATGATTGCTGATGCCAGCGACGGATGGCAGCGATTTCAGGTTACAGGGTTCAGACGTATGCGCGTTAAGCTGTTTGAAGAGAATAATGTTAAAAAGAATGCTCTTTCGCTGTGTCTTATTACGCTGTTCTTCTGCTTTATTGGCAGCCACCTGCGTATTCCCGAAGAGTTTTCCCTGTTCTGGCCAGTGAATGCCCTTATCGCCGGGTTGATGGTGCGCAACCCGTTTTTACACACCACCTCCAGTTATCTGGTGTGTTTTGCCGCCATGATTTTCAACGATACGGTTTTTTCCGGCTGGGCACTGCCAGCGGTGACGATTAATTTTGCCAATATCCTGTTTATCCTGGTGTCAGTCAGCATGCTGATTAAGCATCTGCAATCGCCAACCGCAAACAGCCAGGTATTCAACGCCATGCGCATCTTTCCGGCGTGCCTGCTCGGCGCAGCAGCCTGCGCCACCTGGGGCGCATGGGCGCAGGATATCGATTTCAACGCGCGCTTTGTGGTGGCGTGGGCCGACTGGTTCAGCGAGCAGTTCTCTACCTCGCTGATGCTGCTCCCGGTGATGCTGACGCGTCCTCTGCGCAGCGTGCCGCTGCGGACGCTGGTACACCCGGGCAGGCTGCTGCCGCTGCTCGCCGTGGCGCTGTCGCTCACGGTGGGGGCGCTGATTGGTGGCGCGGGCAGTCTGACCTTCCCGGTGCCGGCGCTGATCTGGTGTGCCATTGTTCTGCCGATTCCGATCACCAGTCTGGTGATTCTGTTCACCGGCATCACCGAGATCGTGCTGGTCTCGCACGGCGTGATGAATATTCAGGGCGATGATTCGCTGCTGCCCATCAGCCATCTCACTTCCGCACGGCTCGGTGTGGCCACCGTAGCGCTCAGCCCGCTGCTGGTGGCGGTGAGCATGGACGCCATTCGCCAGCTTAACCATCGCCTGGCATTGCGCGCCAATTACGATTTCCTCACCCAGCTACTGTCGCGCTCCGGCCTGTATGAAAACCTGCGCCAGCAGCCGTTTTCCCTGCAGCGTGAAGCCGGCGTGATTATGCTGGATGTCGACTACTTCAAAGCCATTAATGACAATTTCGGCCATGATGCCGGCGATGGCGTGCTGGAGGAAATTGCGCGCCGTATTCAGCACGTGGTTGGCAGTCGCGGCCTGGTGTGCCGCTTTGGCGGCGAAGAGTTCGTGGTGGTGGTATTTGATTACACCCACAGCCAGCTGTTTCAGCTGGCCGAAGTGATTCGTCAGGCAATGGTGAAAGAGAAGTTCTGGATTCAGGGCAACACCGTGACCGTGACGGTCAGCCTCGGCCTGGCGCGCGGCGGTGCGGTTAACGAACGTGAATGGCCGGGGGTAATCAACCGGCTGGTGTCAGCGGCGGATAAACACCTTTACGTTGCCAAGCGCAACGGCCGCAATCAGACCTCACCGGCAATCGCGCCGCGCAGCATGGCGCATGACGTGGCCTGAGCCACGCCATCGCAGGTTACACGCTGCTTTTCAGTTGGCTGGATTGCTGATGACGCTGCTGCGCCAGCTCAATCAGGCGGGTGATCAGATCGCTGTAGCTCAGGCCGGCCGCCTGCCACAGTTTGGGATACATGCTGATGTTGGTGAAGCCGGGTAAAGTATTCACTTCGTTGACAATAATGTCGCCCGTTTCGGTGAGGAACACATCGACGCGCGCCATGCCAAAGCACTCCAGCGCCTGGAACGCGGTAATCGCTACAGCCCGAATGGCCTCGCTGGCTTCCGCACTGATGTCAGCCGGTACCACCACCTGCGCGCCGCTCTCGCTGATATATTTGGTGTCATACGAGTAGAAAGCGTCGTGCACCACGATTTCACCGCACGGGCTGGCTTCTGGCGCCTCGTTACCCAGCACCGCGCATTCAATTTCACGGCCGCTGATGCCCTGTTCAATCAGCACTTTGCGGTCAAAGCGGAACGCCAGATCCAGCGCCGCGTCGAATTCGTCCGGCTGCGTCACTTTGCTCACCCCAACGGATGATCCCTGATTGGCCGGCTTGATAAACAGCGGCAGGCCAAAGCGCGCGATCACCGCCTGTACATCCAGCGCCGCGCGCTGCGTCTGGGTGACGCTCAGCCACGGCGCCACTTTCAGGCCGGCATCGCGCAGCAGGCGTTTGGTGAAATCTTTGTCCATGCTGACCGCGGAACCCAGCACATCCGACCCGACAAACGGCAGATTGGCCATGCGCAGCAGTCCCTGCAGCGAGCCATCTTCGCCCAGCGTGCCGTGCACAATCGGGAAGATGACATCCAGCTGCGACAGCGGCTGCGCCTGCTGCCGCGTAATCAGCTGTTCCGCGCGGCTGCCGGGCACCAGCGCCACGTTTTCACCGGAGCGGTTCAGGGCAATCAGCGCCGGATTGTCGGCGTTGAGCAGAAAGCCTGAAGCATCATTGAGATGCCACTCGCCCTGTTTGTCGATCCCCAGCAGCACCACGTCGTATTTGTTTTTATCGATCGCCTCAAGAATATTTTTGGCCGACTGTAACGACACTTCATGTTCGGCCGACTTGCCGCCAAATACGATACCTACCCGCTGTTTTGCCATTGCTCTTTGTCCGGTTGCAGTAAAGCGAGCAGCTAAGATAACACGCCCAGGACAGCGCTCAACAGCGCCGCGATTATTCTGCAATCGATCGGTCGCCAGACCGCATTCAGTCGGGCTTTCTCCGCTTTATTCATAAATATTCTCCACCGTTTGAGACAAGTCTTGGACGGCCTGAAAGCTGCCTTCTGTCAGAATTTTCCCAATTCAAAGAAAAGTCTGCGGTGGACGATGCGTCCACCGTTTTTTGTCAGGTTTACAGGAGTCGGGAAATGATGGACCAGAAGCAGAATGCCGTGGAGCAGGATGCGCGTTCTGTTGCTCGTATCGAAACCACCGTGGATGACACGCTGTTAAAAAGCGTGGCGTGGATTTGCAAACACTACAAACGCGAGAAGAGTGAAGAGGCGCTGGTCGCCGGCCTGCCAAAAGCGACGCTGCTGTCGCCGTCACAGGCGATGACCGCTCTGGAGAACGCTGGCATTACCGGCGGCATGGTTGAACGCCGCCTGCAGGATCTGCCGGAGCAGCTGATGCCGATGATTCTGCTGCGGCAGAACGGCGGCGGCTGCATTGTGCTGTCGCGGCGCATTCACACCAATGAGGAGAATCAGCGCGAGCTGCGCTTCCAGCTGATCATGCCGGAGGTGAGTGATAAAGCGGTGGAGATGAGCCTGGCGGAGCTCAACGAGATTTACGCCGGCTTTGCGGTGATGGCGAAACCGGCGGCGGTACTGGATGAGCGCGCCAGCGAAATGCTGCCGGAGGTCAAAGGTCACTGGCTGTTCAGCACCCTGTGGCGCTACCGCCGTTACTACCGCAGCGCCGCCATTGCCGCCGTGCTGATCAACGTACTGGCACTCTCCAGCATCTTCTTCACCATGAACGTCTACGATCGCGTGGTGCCGAACCAGGCGTTTGTTACGCTGTGGTCGCTGGCGATTGGCGTCACCATCGCCATGATCTTCGAAGCCATTACCCGCTTTGTGCGGGCGCATCTGCTGGACATGGCGGGCAAAAAGGCCGACCTGGTGCTGGGCAGCATGCTGTTCCGTCAGGCGTTGTCGATCCAGATGGAGCACAAACCGGCCTCATCAGGCACTTTCGCCAACCAGATCCGTGAATACGAATCAGTGCGCGATTTTGTTGCCTCGGCGACGCTGGCGGCGATTTCGGATCTGCCGTTTATCCTGATGTTTGTCGGCGTGATCTTCTTTATCAGCGGTCCGCTGGCCATTATCCCGTTGATGATGATCCCGCTGATCATCATCGTCAGCGCCGCGATCCAGTGGCCGCTGGCGCGCATCATGAAGGAGAACCTGCGCGATGCGTCGCTGAAACAGGGCGTGCTGATCGAGTCGGTTGAAGGCATGGAAACGCTGAAAGCCGTGGGCGGTGAAGCGCATATGCAGCGCCGCTGGGAGAACTTCAGCGCGCTGCAGTCGGCTAACTCAATGAAGTCAAAACGCTATTCGACGCTGGCAACCGGCGTGGTGACCTTTCTGCAGCAGTTTCAGACCGTGATGCTGGTGGTGGCCGGGGTTTATCTGATCAACGCCGGCACCTTCACCATGGGTGCGATGATCGCCACCGTGATGCTGGCCAGCCGCGCCACCGGCCCGCTGGGTCAGGTGATTGGTCTGGCGGTGCGTTATCAGCAGGCCAAAGCGGCGCTGACCTCGCTCAATAAGCTGATGGAGATGCCGGTCGATCGCGACAGCAGCAAAACCTACCTGACCGATCCGCCGCTGACCGGCGAGATCTCGCTGAGCAATGTCAGCTTCTCTTATCCGGCACCGCCGATGAAGCCCAATCCGGAAATCCTCAAAGACATCTCACTGACCATCAAGGCCGGTGAGCGCGTGGCGATTCTTGGCCGCATCGGCAGCGGTAAATCGACGCTGTTACGCGTGATGGCGCGTCTGTATCAGCCGGTGAAAGGCCAGATCTCTGCTGACGGACTCGATGTTAACCAGATCGATCCGGCCGACTGGCGCAAAGCGGTGGGCTTCGTCAGCCAGGATGCGCGCCTGTTCTACGGCACGCTGCGCGAGAACGTGATGATTGGCCGGCCGGATGCCACCGCGAATGAACTGCTGCGCGTGCTGAATCTGACCGGTCTCGATCACGTGGCGGCGCGCCATCCGAGCGGCATCAACCTGTCGGTCGGCGAGGGCGGTGAAGGGCTGTCGGGCGGTCAGCGTCAGTTAGTGTCGCTGGCGCGAACTCTGCTGACGCGGCCCAAAGTGCTGCTGATGGATGAACCGACCAGCGCCATGGACAGCATGACCGAAAGCCAGTTCCTCGCCCATCTGCGTCGCGCCAGCGAAGGCCACACGCTGATCGTCGTGACGCATCGTCCGTCAATTCTGGCGCTGGTCGACCGTATCATCGTGGTTGAGGAAGGAAAAATTGTCGCGGATGGCCCGAAAGAGCAGGTGCTGGCCGCGCTGGAAGGTAAAGGTAAAACCCGCCAGCCGCCGCGTCAGGCGGTAGAGCAGGCGGCGCGCGCACCTGCGCCGGCTAACGATGCTTCGGCAACGTCAGAGCCCGCCGTCGCCGCGGCAGAGGAGGCCGCAGTATGATCAAGTTAATGCCATGGCGCAGCCGCAGCAAAAATCTCTCCGCTGCGGATGCCGAATTCATGAATGACGTGCAGGCTTCCCTGCTGTCGCAAACCACGCCGGGATCAAAACTGGTGATGTGGATCATCATCGCGGTAATTGGCATCGGTCTCACCTGGGCAAACTATGCGCGGGTGGAGGAGATCACCAAAGGCGACGGAAAAGTGATTTCCCGCAGCCGCGAGCAGGTGATTCAGAGTCTGGAAGGCGGCATTCTCGCCGAAATGAACGTGCGTGAAGGCACGGTGGTCAACCGGGGCGATGTCCTGCTGAAAATCGATCCGACGCGTGCGCAATCAAGCTATCGCGAGGCGCTGAGCAAGGTGATTGGCCTGAAGGGCAGCATTGCGCGTCTGCGTGCCGAAGCCTACGCGCAGCCATTGACGTTTGACGAGCAGGTGCAGAGCGATCCCGCCGTGGTTGCGCAGGAGACCAAGGCCTATGAATCACGCAAGCGCGCGCTGAATGACAGCATTAACTCATTGCAGCGCAGCTATGCCCTATCGATGCGTGAAATTCGCCTGGCGGAGCCGCTGGCGGCAAAAGGATTGCTGTCTGAGGTTGAACTGCTGCGCATGCAGCGCCAGGCGAACGACATCCAGGCGCAGATTGTCGAGCGGCGTAACCGTTACCAGTCTGATGCCAACACCGAACTGGCGCGGCTGGAGCTGGAACTCAGCCAGGTAAGCGAAAACCTGATTGGCCGCGCGGACGTGGTCGAGCGCACCACCATTACCGCACCGGTGCGCGGCACGGTGAAAAACGTGCGCGTGAACACCATCGGCGGCGTCATTCAACCCGGTGAACACATCCTGGAAATCGTGCCGCTGGAAGAGCAGCTGCTGGTGGAGGGCAAAATCCGTCCTTCTGATGTCGCCTTCCTGCGTCCGGGGCTGCCGGCCAAAGTGAAAATCACCGCCTACGACTTCGCCATCTACGGCGGACTGGATGGCCATGTGGAATACATCAGTCCGGATACGCTGAAAGACGATCAGAAAGCCGCTTCCGGCCGACCGGATGACACCTATTACCGCGTGTTGATCCTCACCGATAAAAGCACGCTGCACGCAGTCAACAAAGATCTGCCGATCATTCCCGGCATGGTGGCCACGGTGGAAATCCGCACCGGCGAGAAAACCATCCTTGATTACCTGCTGAAGCCGGTACTTAAGGCGAAAGAAGCCTTCCGCGAGCGTTAATAACCATGAAAAATAATGATATGCACCGTCGCGCAGCGGCGCGGCGCCTCTCTTTGCTTGCCGGTTGCATTACGGTCATGATGGCCCCGGCCATCAGCGTAATGGCCGATTCGACCAGTGAACTGATGATGTTTGCCGAGATGAGCGGACATCGCCCGGCCGCCCCCGCTGCGGCACCGGTACGCAGCGTGCCGGTACAGCGCGTGCCCGTTGCGCCAGCCCAGCGCTTTGCAACCGCGCCGGCACCGCAACCGATGTTTACGCAACCTCAGGCCGCGCCGGTTGCACCACCGGTCGCCGCGCCACGCGCTCAGCCGGCACCAGCGCCGGCACCTTCACCGGCCCCAGCGCCAGCAGCGCCGATTGCACCACCGCCAGTGCAGCCGGTACAGGGCGGCGGTTTTCTGACGGAGGAGCAGCGCCAGCCGGAACCCAGGCAGACGAATCCGCTGCTGAAATCGGTACGCACTTTCAACCCACAGCAGCCTGCGCCGGTGCCGGTGAATGAAGCAGAAGTAAAAGCACAGAGCGAGTTCAGTTATGTCAGTCCGCCAGTAGCGGAAACCAGAACCACTGCCGCCGATGCCGCCGTGGCGCGTTCACCGGTCAGCCTGAGCGGCGCGGTGGATGAAACCGTGGCTGAATCCGAGCTGCGGCAGAAATTCCTCTCGGCCGCGCGCATCACCTGGCGCATCAGCCCGGCGCTGAAATCGTCCGTGGCGCAGACCGATGCCGCCGCCGCCAGCGTGGATGAGGCGAAAGGGCAGCGCTGGCCGCAGCTGGATGTCAGCGCCAGCTCGGCGACCAAAGAGTTTGGTGGCGGGGTAAAAAGCGACGGTAGTCAGAGCAACGTGCCGGCGCTCGGCGTGTCGATGGCGACCAACCTGATTGATTTCGGTCAGACCAGCCGCACCATCGAGAGCCGCGAAGAGCGCGTGACCTCGGCGCAGCAGGCGGCGCAGGCGCAGCGTGAAGAGCTGGCGATGCAGGTCAGCAACGCGCTGATTGAGTGGAACAAGCAGCAGCGGATCATTGCCATCAGCCAGCAGTACGTGGCGCGCATGACCGAACTGACCACCATGCTGAGCGGCATTGTGCAGTCAGATACCGGTCGTCGCAGCGAGCTGACGCAGGCCAAAGGCCGATTGCTGCAGGCGCAGAGTTATCTGGAGAATGCCGAGTCGCGCGCGCGCGATGTCGAAATCACGCTGAACCGCCTGATGGGCAATAGTCGCGTGACGCTGCCAGCCAGCGATCGCTGGGCGATGAATTTTGGCGATCTCAATCGTCAGCTGGCCAGCCTGGATTATCATCCACTGATCCTGCGCGCCAATGCGGAAACGCGAGCGGGGTTTAAAGAAGCGGAGGCGATCAAAGCTTCCGGCCTGCCAAAGCTCAACTGGACGGTAACCAAAAGCACGCGTGAGGATCAGCTCGGTCGCCAGCAGGCGTGGCAAACCGGAATCAACGTTAGCTGGGGCCTGTTCCGCGGCGGTTCAACCAACGCGCAGGAGATTGCGGCGATTAAACGCGCCGAAGCCAGTCGTCAGCAGGTGCAGGAGCAGCGGCGCGATCTGGAGAATCGCGTGCGCGCCGCCAGCCAGGATGCGCACTCCATGGCCGATCGCGCCGCGCTGTATAAAAGTTTAATTGTCGAGTCTGACCGCATCCGCAAAGACTTTTTCGATCAGTGGTATCACCTCGGACGCCGCTCGCTGCTGGATGTCCTGAGCGCCGAGAGCGATCTGTATAACAACCAGGTGAGCGAAGTGAGCAATCGCTTTGACAGCTACGCGGCGATCATTCGCGGCTACTCCAGCGCCGGCATCCTCAGCCGCTGGCTCACCACCGGACGTTAAGTATCAGCCCGCTGCGGCGGGTTAGCCGGTACCAGAACCAGCAGCGCAACCGGGATGGCAGCGAACAGCAGCAGGGCTGTGGCGGCGCTGCTGCTGTAGAGCTGCGCAAAGAGTATCGCCCCGACAATTTGCCCAATCGCCAGCGTCAGAAACGCCGCCGCCACGCCAGAGGCCGCATTTTGTGGCGTGGCGGCGGCACCCGCAACCAGCAGAATACCCGACAGCGTGACGTATCCCGCGCCGCACAGCGCCGCCGCCGGTACCAGCCAGTAGCTAAAGTGGGTGAGCGCCGCCAGCAACAGCAGTGGTGCGGCCATCGCCAGCTGCGCCAGCCAGTACACCTGACGCATACCGATGCAGCGTGCCAGCGGACCGGTCAGCGCGCCGAGAATGCCGGCCGCGCCGCTAACCAGCCACAGCATACTGGCCTGGCCCTCGTTCAGGTGGCTGTGCTGGCGTAACACATCCGGTCCAAAACACCACCACGCCGCGCTGGCGACACCGCTAAGAAAAGCGATGATGATTACCCGCTGCAGCGCGCGGTTGTGCAGCCGATCGCGCCAGCCAACCGGCGATCTCTGTGGATCGGCACGCCCGGCGGGCAGGCAATAGCGTGCCAGCAACAGGCTGATTAGCGCCAGCGCGGCAAAACAGCAGCAGGCCGCGCGCCAGCCGCCGGGCATCAGCATAAAAATGGGCACTGACACAATAATGCCCGCGCCGGTGCCGGCGTTGATTAGCGTATTAGCGGCGGTTTGCCGCGACGCGTCAATTTGCCGGCTCACGGCACTGGCGAGCGCCGGGGAAGCCAGTCCGGCACCGAGACCGGCGATAAACAGCCCACCGGCAATCAGCCATGTGCTGCCGGCAGCGGCCAGCAGCAGTAAGCCGAGCATGGCCGTCAGCGCTGCCAGCATGGCGGTGCTGCGCACGCCCCAGCGCGCCAGCAGCAGCGTGGCGCCGGGCGTGGCCAGGCAGTAAGCCAGATAGCTGCAGGCGGCCAGCATGCCCGATGCGCGCGGGCTGAGGCTGATCTGCTGCGCCACCTGCGGCATCATCATTCCCCAGGCAAAACGCGCCAGTCCGTAGGTCACGGCAATCAGCATAAAGCCGCTCAGCGTCAGGCGGAGTGAGGCTTTCATGACGTATTCGCCATCAGTTGCTCAGCCGCCAGACGCGCAGTGACCGCGGCCTGCGGACCGTCAATCAACCCGGCCATAATCGCCCCTTCAAACAGTATCCAGATGGCATCGGCCAGTGCTGACGGTGAATTTCTGTGCGAGTGCGCCAGGCAGGTACGGATGTAGCCGCGCTGCCAGTAGCGATAATCCAGCGCCTGCGCCGCCAGCTCAGCATCCTGTTCCGCATACTCGCCGTACGCTTTGGCAAAAAAGCAGCCGAGCGATCCTTCCGCCCGCATCCACTGTTCCAGCACCGAAAACAGCTGGCTGATGGCTGCCGGATCGTCTGGCTGTGACAATAAATCGGCAAAGCGCTGCCGGCGCGCGGTCATCACCGCGGCAGTTAACCGCTCGCGCGACGGAAAGTGCTGATAGAGCGTACGCGTGGAGACCTTCGCCTCACGGCAAATGTAATCGGTGCTGGTGGCATGAAAACCGTTGTTGTAGAACAGCCGCTCGGCAGCGTTCAGGATATGTTGTTTTTTACGCATACCTTAAAAAGTAAACCGATCGTTTTACTTTTGCAAAGTTGCGGGGGCAAAAATCGGGTGCGAGGCGGTTAATCACCGCCAGTTTCGAGGATGCAGCTTTGAAGGAATTATCAATCAGGAAACGCGCTTAGCCGAGTCGGGCGATGCGTGCTCGGGCCTCATCCAGATGCTGTTGTAACGCGGCGAGGCAGGGCGCAAAACGATCGGAGAAGCCATCGCAACTATTCGTCAGCGACAAAAATTCCTCCGCCAAAGCCAGCGCTTCCCGCCATATATCGCTGCTGACCACTTCCGGCAGGGACGCAGGCCGCAGCGTATTCACGATGGCGCCGCCCGCTCTGGGCGCAAAGCCCATCGGCAGAATGTCGTAAGCTGGCGCGAGGTGATAAGGACGGCCATGGCGACTGATGAATGACAGGTTACCGGCGTGCATGTCGGTATTGCCGATCAGCATGCCGAATGCCCAAAGCCGGGCCGTGCTATTAGCGGCCTCACGCACCCGTCTACCGGGCAGCCAACCAACAGTGCCGCAATCGGACAGTGTGCCACGCAGGCCACGGCGCTGGCCGCGAAATACTCGCCCGCCATAGGTTAATCACCATCACTTTTAGCCCGCTAACTCAGCGGGTTTTTTTGTGCCTGTCACCAGACCGCACAGAACGCCTTCAGAGCGCCGCACAGACGCAACCATTCGACGTATTACCCTCAAATGGATCACCCGCACAGCGTGGCGCTGGTGCAGCCACAGCCCGACAAAATAAACGTCTCACCGACTAAAACGGCGCTAAATCGCACCCGCCTGCGGGTTTTGCATCATAAAAATTTTTCAGTTTTATTTTTCTACAAACCGATACGGCTGAGCGCGCTGCTTCTGGCTTTCTGTCGGAGTTCCGCAACTGAAAACTTTGAAAGGGATTTCATTTTTTTCATTTTTGTGGATCTTAGATGGACCTCAATAAAAGCGCATGGCTATAAAATTAAAGGATTTTTTCAAAGTTATGTCGCTCGTTGGATCTTTTATGGATCTCGGATGGTAAAAGCTATTATCCAATAAAACCCAACAGTGGCAGGGAGTTGGGGAATTTCAGAGCACTAAGGGAAACTGGAAAAACATGAAATAATTTTACTGTTATTATATACAGTAAATGGGTTTGTATGAGGCCAACTAAATGAGGAAAATTTCTATCAACGGCGCACTTTTTTTGTTTATGGCGCGTTGTGAAAAACTTACAGATGATGTGATCTGGAATGAAGCGTGGGGGCCACATAACAGATACGTGCTTTGGCCACGCGGTGAGTTCTGGGATGTAAGATTCAAAAAAGTTGAGAATGGAAGGCTGGAATGGTTGCGCATTGCAGATGAACCATTTTCGAATAAGAATGAAGCGTGGCAGGCTGCGTATGCGCCCTGGGATAAAATTAGTTTATAATTAAGGAGATATTAAAGTGGCATATAAATCAGTTAATTTCTTCAAACTTCATACATATAAAGTCATCGTCCCAATTAATGATGAAAATTTTACTGGAACTTTAAGTTTTGGTAAAGGGAGTATTCCGCGTCTAAGTTTCGATGAATTTTCAAAAGAATTATCTTTAAATTTAAAAAACATTAACTCAGGTCAAGATAATGTAATTTGCCGAGACAGGGATTCAAATGCTAGTTTTACACTGCACGCTGTAGACGTTAGAGACCTTACGATTTTTTGTAATTATGTCTCTCTTGGAAATGGTGAACTTAATTTTGATACTTTAGAAATCGTTTTTACAGGGCTATCAACGTGGTTTGAGCAAGTTCAACCGTTTAAGAACGATGGGGATATTATCTCTTGCGATATTAGCATAGATTCATTCAGTGAAGAATTCATTTTCAAGGGCGTCAGCTATAGTATTGAAAATAGTCGAAGGATTGATTTTGAAAGTGAAGGTTTTTTGAAAACCAGCGTCATTACAGAATATAGCATTATTCTGAAGAAAAATGATGGTTTGTTAGGGCTAAATGAGGCCAATGAACTTTGTCATGAGATTAGAAACTTCTTTTCTTTATTAGTTGGAGTGTTTATTTCAATACAAAGCGTTAATACTTATCTGAGTTCCAGTAGTGCAACGTTTAAAAGTTTATATTTCCCTACTGCATTAGATTCCCAAGAACCTCTGAGTGATAAGTTCCATGCATTCAAGAGTTATATTGATATTGTTAGAGATGATTCTTGGGGGTGCATTTTTAAAAATTATTTTAAAAAAGATTCATTTAGAGAAATTTGGAATAGACTTCCAACTTCTTATGAATATAGGGGCGTTTGGGAATATCAGATCTTATCTAGAATAATTGTTCTTGAAATGTTTGCTAGTCACACAACGCCATCCAAAACAGGATATATGGATGAAAACACATTCAATCAGCTAAAAACTAAAATGAAGGAAACTTTAGATAGCTTTGAATCTACAGTTAATCTAAGTGATATTGATAGTGAGGTATTTGGTTTAATCAAAGAAAGAATTATGGGATTGAGAAGGTCTTTCGAGAGGACATTCCAAGGGAAATATAGGTTTTTGATGGCCAAAATGAATGAAGATCTGAAAGATGTTATTGGTTTCACAGATGAAGACTTTAAATTAATTAAGCGCTTTCGTGATGACATTGCACATGGTAATAAATACATTAAAGTTAGTGATGATAATAATATAACGCATGAAACCCAGGTAAGTGATCGTTTGCTAGTGCTGCTAATGTGTTTCTGTTATTTAGAAATGGGCTTTACTGTTAAGCAGGTAATTACTTCTCTAACAAACTTTCGTTGCCCATTTATTCGCAATGCCAACATCAATACACGTTCATTAGATAAGTTTAACGAAAGTGCGAGATTTATTGAGTTATCATCTCAGCCTAAAACTTCAATAGCTCATTATGGAATTTTTTTAGCAATTAAATACGCGTCACATGATAATAGTTATTCAATTGATGAAAGTGTAAGCAATAAGATTAAGTCCGATTTTTTCAAAAGCGGAGCTGGAAGCCTGGAGGATTTTGTTAAGGGCGTCGTTGATTACGAGTGTGAGTTAGAAATATTACACAAGGTTTATTTGAAATGCAATGATTCAGAAACTATTCACCATGGTTCCATTTTGATTAATATTTAAAATGTTTTTTATAAATAAAGGAGCGTGAGATGTTCTGTTCAAATAAAAAAGTAGTAACACCTAAAGGATATTGTTATATTCTGACATGTTACCATAGGCAAAGTTTTAAAAACCTGGCTTGTTCATTTAAAATGATGCAGTAATTCTAATATTAAATGGATTTGGGAATGGAATTAATTAAAAAATGGTATTTCATCGTAGCTGCTATTGTTGGAGCTATTTTTACAATTTCGACAGTAGACTCGGATTTAGTTAAGAAAAACTATAATCTGGTTGAGGAGTGGTATTTATCTACACCATCAATGAGTGGCTCATGGTCATCACGAACTGAAAGTGACAATGAAGGTTCAATTTCAGCAAATGAATGGTTAGAAAACGATAATCAAACAACGATGGATTTGAATGTTTATGATGGTAAGTTCGATGGGATAATTTCAACTCCAGCTATCAGGAATTTTATTCGAGCAACGCCACAAATTACTGATTACTTCTTATTGGAAGGGTACAAACATGCCTTTAGAAAGTCGGGTGTTGGATATGTCTATGAAATTATTATGGGTAAAAAATATCTATTTGCAGTTGTTGACGTAAAGTTAGAAGGCGAAAATCTAGTATTAACTGACAAAACAGAAGGGGGAAGTGAATTTATTCCTAAAGAAATCATCCTTCTAAAAAGGTCGGATGAGGCATTTGGCGAACGTCTTGATGCACATTCCTCGGATGTAGTTAAGCAAAAAATTGAACAATTCAGTAAAGCTCGACAACGATCAGGGGAATGATGCGGTTACAGGATGCGGATTTTTAGAGCTGTGTTTAAGTTTCACTGAGTTTGGCGTTCTTAAATGCAATTGTGAAGTTAAAGGAAAAATGTGGGGGGACAAAAAGGGGACATTAATTTGAAACAAAAAAGCCACCAAGAGAGAAGTGGCTTAATTGCATGATTTACATTACTAAATTTGGTGGCCCCTGCTGGGTTTGAACCAGCGACCAAGCGATTATGAGAACCATAGCAATCAACAGAAAATCAATAACATAGTTCAAAATCAATAATTTATAGAGCCAATATAGTCCAGTATAAGCCAATAATCTTATGTTGGTGCGACACTTTTGCGACACTTTAAGGGGTTCAGTCGTAGTGCTTCTTCAAGGTGATTTGGTGCAAAGTGCGCATATCGCATGGTCATTTTAATGTCGGTATGTCCGAGGATTTTTTGCAAGACTAAAATGTTGCCGCCGTTCATCATAAAATGACTTGCAAAGGTGTGCCTTAGTACATGAGTTAGCTGACCGGGGGGTAACTCGATACCAGCCCGTTCAATTGCTGAACGAAATGCATAATAGCAAGGTGAAAATAGTTTGCCTGTTTTTTTAGGTAGCTCGTTAAGTAGTTCTGAATCAATCGGTATAGTGCGGTTACGTTTCCCTTTTGTTTTAACAAAAGTGATTTTACCTGCTGAAAGCTGGCTACGCTTAAGGTTTTCGGCCTCACCCCATCTGGCACCAGTGGCTAAACACAGCTTTGCAATAGTCTCTAAATCCTTCGCGCTACTATTGCGGCATTCAGCCAAAAGGGCGTCTATTTGATCATTAGTTAAATACGCCATTTCACTTTCATCAGTGCGGAACTGGCGGACATTCTCAAGAGGGTTAGGGGCTGTCCATTCTCCGAGCCTTTTTAGTTCATTAAATACAGCTAAGAAATAGGCGTGTTCAAGATTCATTGTTCGTGGAGAGACTTGGCTAATCCGTTTGGTGCGTGCAAACTGACCGTCTAGCCTTTTAGCACGGTAAGCTGTAAAGAGTTGCGCGTTAAACTCGCTAGCCAAAGGGCTGCCCATACACTCCGCAGCCCACAACATAGCGCTTTTGCGTTTTTCACCATCACGCAATGTAATGCCATGTCTATCGAACCATAGATGTACTAAATCTGTAAGTTTCCTTTTTTCCTTCTTTTCACCTAACCAAGGCGACTCTTCAACTTTATTTAATATGTAATTCTCATAAGCTAAAGCTTCGCCCTTAGTGGGGAATTTTTTACGGACACGCTTGCCTTTTTTTCCATCTGACCGGTTTACGCTATAAAAATCTGCCAACCATTGGCCGTCGCTGAGTTTTTTTGGAGGCATATTATTTAATCGTTAGAACTACGCGGCCTAATACGCTTAGATCGTTTAAACCGCAATCAAATGCCATTCCCACACCACTAACTCTTACTTTTTGAATCGGTATGCGAGTGAGGGTACGTATACTGATTTTTCCTTCAATTTCAACTAACCACTGATCGTCATAAACCTCATTGAATGTGGTATCGACAATTGATTGGGTATTACCTTCGAGGATGCAAATTGGCTCAGTCGGTAGCGGCACGCCGGGCAAAAAAGAAATTTTATCTAACATGAAGATGCCAGCATCATAAATTTGGCCATCGACAATTTTGCGTCTTGGCATTTTGAGAATGTCGAGTTCTTCATCATCAAATTTCCTACCGTGTCCAGTAGCCAACCATTCTAGGTTGACACCTGTTTCCGCAATGCATTTCAACATTATGTCAGCAGGCAGCCCCCCGCGCTTATAGCGTGCCGACATTGAGCTTGAAGCAATGCCCAAATGTTCAGCTAACTGAAGCCTATGAGTGTAGCCGTAGGCCTCCAAGACCCTATCAAGTACTGGGGCGCTATCTGTTTCTGGATCAAGTCTGAATCTTGCCATAATTTTTCGGTGTGTAGATTTTGTCTACATGGTGTTGACATGTAGATTTTATCTAACTAACCTAACTCCTGTTTGTAGATAATGGCTTATATTGATGGATATTGGCGTATCCATAACCTAAGGAGTTTGCATTATGCGTCCCAACATTACAATCGTGATTCCTGATCCATACATCCCTCTTGATGAGTATTGCCGCCGCACAGGCATGTCTAAAAGTACTGCTGAAAACCTGATTTCTTACGGCAAGCTGCCTATCAAGCCAAAAGGCGCGCAGAAAAAGGGCTTAGTTGAAGTAAACATGGCTGCCCTAACCGTAATGGCATTAAGCGAATGCAACGTTTCGCTTAACGCGTAATTTCAGGCTATCAATTCGTAAGGTGCGAAGCATGTACGATTACAAAGTTTCCGTACGCAACTATCTTGATTGTGCCTGCCGCCGGTTTTCGTTGGCGCATAACATCACCGATTTGGCTAAAGCTGTTGGGATGCAGCCCGCAACCTTACGCAACAAGCTGAATCCTGACCAACCGCATCAGCTTACGCTGCCAGAACTGCTGGCCATCATCGATCACACCGAAGACCCGACGCTTTTAGATGGTCTGCTGCGTCAGCTTAATTGTCAGCCATCAGTGCCGGTCAACAACGCCAAACCTGAAAACATGCAGTTTTGTGCATTAACCGCGGTGGCCAGCGTTGGCGCTATCGCCGGAGAAGCGGTTTCAACGGAAAAGATGACCGTTGCGCGCCGCAATCAGATTCTGGACAAAGCCAGCGATGCGATCCGCAGCCTGTCTTTGCTCGTCTATTCCGTTGAGAGTCGTTTCCAAACCATGCCGGTGCTGGCTGCTGCTGTTGATGTGGTCAGCGCGTCTATGCCCGGCATCGTCGCGTGAGGTGGAACATGTTTGTATTCGTGAATTTCCTGAAACGCCAGTCACCCGTTCAGCAGCTGCCATCGTTTGGCCATGGGTCAATTCAGCTGCCAGACGGCCGCCGCTGGAATCCTGCATTAACCCGTAAAAATCAGGGGGAGAACCGTGAAAGCAAATGACGAGAAATGGCTGGGCGTGCTTCGCCAGATGGTGTCTGGCCACAGTACGCAGGCGCACAGCATCTGGGAACGGCTGAGCGAGCATCAGCGCGGGATTATCCTTCACGCGGCTGGACTCAAAGCCCGTCACTGTCGCTACTCATGGGGCGAGTTTTCTAACAGAGAGCTGCACCAGATTAAGCGCGGCCTGCAGCGGCTTAAGTGCATGGTTGAAATGTTCAAGGTGCTGGGTCCGCTGGCGTTTCAACAGGAGAAAAAACCTTCACCGTCTGCGCTGCGCGCTGCGCGTTCGGTGCCAACCGTGCCGGGTACACCTGCGCATGAACTGATTCAGGCGCGGCAGCGGCTGCGCGAACACGTAACCAATCGTGCACATTGAGGAAAAGTTATGAATATCATTACTGTCGAGAAAAAAGGGCTGATGGAGGATTTCCGCGACTGGGGCGTTACTGCTGAGTACGCGAAATTCTTCATCAGCAAATGCGACGATCAGGGCGTTACCGTTGCACTGAAACAGTTCGTTTTTAATGACACGGTTCACCTTGACGATAAAACACAGTGGCTGCTTGCCAGCACTGCGTTCTGGTGCCGCGCCTTCCGTGAGGCTGAGTGCCGCACGCAACAGACAGAAGCAATCAGCGCAATCCGCACATTGTATTTTGCCTCGGGCTTTCTGGGGGCGTCGCCAGTCGTTGCGATGATCCGGGCATGGTGGAGTAACTCTTTTGAGCTGCATCTGCTGACAGCGCCGAATGAATCACAAGTGCGCAACCGGCCTTTTCGTTCTGCAATTCTGAATACCCTGCTGACCAAACACTAATCATAAAGCGCACGTTTTTGCGGCTTTCCTCTGGATAGCCGGGGATTCGTGCGCTCTGAGCTGGAGAAAACACCATGAAAATGACCCGTCAGGACATTGAAAAGCCATCAGCCGGCAGCGCCGAACTGGTGCAGGAGCTTTGCACACAGGCGCGCATCGATGGGGGTAAAGATGTGGCCACGAAAATCTCTGGCCGACTTGATCGCCTGGCTACTCATGCAGCGAACAGCGACCTGTCAGCCGCCGAAATCGTCGAACTGATCCGCCAGGAATCCGAGGCTATTGACGGTAAAGGCGGTGCGTTATGGCAGTAAAACCGCCGCTGAAGTGGGCCGGGAGCAAGGTCCGCGTAATGCCTGAGCTGCTTAAACATCTGCCAGCCGGTAAGCGACTCGTTGAGCCGTTTGCCGGTTCCTGCGCTGTGATGATGAATACCGATTACGATTCGTATCTGATCGCTGATGCGAATCATCACCTGGTAAATGCCTACATCATGATGGCGCATCATACCGATGCTTTGCTGATTAAGCTGGAGGCGTTATTTGCTGCCGGCAGCGTTGGCAGTGAGTCGCAGCGCGGGGAATTCTACTACTGCGTACGTAATCGCCTGAATCATGGCGCTGCCTCATCCGTTGAGCTGGCAGCTAGTTTCCTCTACCTGAACCGCCACGGATATAACGGGATGTGCCGTTACAACCTGCGCGGCGAATTCAATGTGCCATACGGCAAATATAAATCCCCTTATTTTCCAGAGACTGAGGTGCGCGCTTTTGCTGAGAAGGGTAAGCGCTCGTCTTTCGTCTGCGCTGACTTCGCTGAAACGCTTGAGCTGGTAGTGCCGGGCGACGTGGTTTACTGCGATCCGCCGTATAACCCTGAGCGAGGTAAAGCCAGCTTCACAAAATATCACTCAGCAGACTTTGATGCGGCCTGTCAGCAGCGTTTGGCGGCAATGCTGGTTAGCCTGGCTGAAAAGGGGTATCCGGTCATCGCTTCAAACAGTGACAGCGATCTGACTCATTCCCATTACGGCTATGGCCGTTTCGACCTGCATAAAATCACTGTTGCGCGTTCAGTGGGTGCCGCCACTGGCGGCGGCAGTACCGCGTCAGAAATTATTGCAGTCAGTTTTCCAACATCCCAGCCATGAGGTAACCATAGTGAGTAATAACGTCCATATGCTGTCTTCGGAAAAGCCATCACAGGAAGCGTTTACCCTTGCAATGTATGTGCTGAAGTGTGCTCAAAAAACGAGTGTTAAAGAGGCGGCTGACGAGCTGGAAAGGCTTTTTTATAGTCCTGAAGAGTTGCGAACACTGCGTCAAAACCGCGAAAAGTGGCTGTGCTATCTAAACAGTTTACCAGTGTCAGCGACTTCAGAAACTCCGATGCAGCCACATACTCCGAGAGGCCGTTGCAGCTAATAGAGCGGTATAGGTATCCGTCATGAAACAGAGCGATTTTATATGACGCTATGCATGAATCGTTTTTCTGAGCGGCCAACCATTCAGTGATGCGAACATCATAATCGGGACGTTCGCAATCTTTCAGATATTTGTCTTCCATAGCTTCCTTGAGGTGGATGTGAGCGTTCATGAAGTTCTAAATCATAATGGTCAATACCACGCCGTCAATAAAATGCGGCGTGAGTTCTTTTCGCCCGGTGCACCACAGGGAATTACTCATACCGAGTTGAAACTCTGGCACTGCGACGCAACCGATCATGACTGGCGCAGCCAGTATCTGCACGATATCCCTGATTATCTGGCCGGGTATTTTGGCCAGCGCTATGAGGCGCTTCTTAAGTCAGAAAAAAACGGCCGCCGCCGTGCCAATACGTTCTTGCGCGACACCATCGGCAAGAGCGTATTGCCACGTCTGAAGCTAGTTAATGCGGCATGGCAGCGTGATTACACAGCCGGTATGCCGTCACCGTTCAAAGATAATCTGGACGAGTTGCCGGGATATGACCGGGACCGCATCCGCGATCTGGCTTATAACGTGGCCAGCCATTTAGGCGAAGCGTTTCACTCGTGGGCTGAAATGACTGCTACTAACGACAAGGTAAGCGGTGAGGAGTTAGCCCAGCGCACAGCAGATGGCTACGCATTCCTGGCTAAAGAAGCACTTAAATGCGGCACAATCCCGCCTTACTGGCAGTCAGCTAAAAAGACCGGAAAGATAAAGCGCCGCCACGCTGAGAGCGGTCTTTTGCGCATGATGTCGCCTGAGTGGTGGCGCGTGCGCCTTCAGCGTCGTCGTGATCTGCAGCGTGAGCATATGTCCATCGCCGTTGGGCAGGTGCAGAAAGCAGCCAGCCCCTACGTTTCGCGCAGCACGCTCGGTGAATGGCTTGAGCAGAAGAAGCGTAACCGTGAGTTTTTCAAAAAGTTCGATCTCATCAATGAGGACGGTGACCGGGTGGCGCTGGCTGATATGGTCAATCGCAGCAACGCTAACCCGGCGATCCGCCGCTGTGAGCTGATGGCGAGAATGCGCGGTTTTGAGGATATCGCGAACCACGAAGGTTATGCCGGTGACTTCTACACGATCACCGCGCCGTCACGTTTTCACGCTGTACACAGCAAGGGCGGTTTCGTATCCCAGTGGAACGGGGCCAGCCCCCGTGACACTCAAAAATACCTTTGCTCTGTCTGGGCAAAAATCCGCGCTGCGCTGTCCCGTGCAGATATTCACGTTTTTGGCTTTCGTGTGGTTGAGCCGCATCACGACGGGACACCGCACTGGCATATGCTGCTTTTCATGCGTCCGGAGCACATCGACGAAGTGCGCGACATTATGTGTTACTACGCGCGTATTACTGACAGCGAAGAACTGAACACGCCCAAAAGTCTGGAAGCCAGATTCCACGTTGAGCCTATTGATACTGCTAAAGGCTCAGCCACTGGTTACATTGCCAAATATATTTCAAAGAATATCGATGGTTACGCGCTCGATGGCGAGGAAGACGGCGAGACGGGCGGCAACGCTCGGGATATGGCTAAGGCCGTCTCCGCGTGGGCTTCCCGCTGGCGCATTCGTCAGTTTCAGCAAATCGGCGGCGCGCCTGTGACGGTATGGCGCGAACTGCGCCGACTGGGTGATCAGGTGGTAAGTAACCCGGAAATGGATGCTGTGCTGGCCTCGGCCAGTGTTGCGGTTGACTGGGCAGCGTACACACATGCGCAGGGCGGGCCGCTCGTCGCTCGTGGCGATCTGGTGGTGCGCCTGGCATACGAAATTACAGAGTGTGGCAACGAATACGGCGAAGACGTTCAGCGGGTTCAGGGCGTTTATTGCCCGCGCGCACTCGGGTCCGAAGTGCCGACACGTCTCGTTAAGTGGGAAAAGGTCGCCAAACTGGCCGAAGCGTCAGCGGAGGCGGGTTTTTCTGGCGGCAACGCCGCCCCTTGGAGTTCTGTCAATAACTGTACGGGGCCGAAGCGCCGGCGGTTAGAAATGGAACTGAAAGCCAGGGGGTTTGAGGGCAGTGACGAAGAAATTGCACTGCTTTTAAGCGGGGCGGCGATCTCATATCGGGGGCATGGTGCGGTGCGATACAAAGCGGAGCGGCTTATGGATGTTACTGATGGCATTGAAAACGAGTGCTGGCCGGGCTGGACATAAGCTTAACACCCGGTAATGCAAAGAATTTACAGTGGATGAATCTCAAAAAAAGGTTCATATTTTTTAATGGTTATTATACTGTATGGGCATACAGTATTAAGCCGTAAAGGAGGTGTAAATGTCTGCTTCTTTGAGTCAGATTGTTAAGGTTGAAAGGATTGATTTCATTGTGAGAATGATGGCTCATTCGCCGGCTGAAGATGAGCGACGGGAACTGCTGGGTGAGTGGCTTGGTGAGCTAACTGAAGACCTGTTGGCCGATCTGAAAAGTGAGGCGAGAGGGCTAGCCCCTGCTAATGAGGGGCGTTCAAATCAAGAGGCTTGAAGCAGTTTGAGTGTCAACTGCTTCTGCTCTGCAGACATACTGCTGATCACCTGCTGAATCAGTAAATCGCCTTTTTTGGCGCTTGGGCTGATCGTGTGGGAAAAAGTCAAATTCATAACAAATGTGTGCCCGCATTCAACATCAGCACATGCGCAATAGATATCAGCAATATCGCGATGTTTGCGGTTGGTTTTACGGATGACCGCCTTTGATTTGCACTCTGGGCACTCAATTTTTAACACGCGCATATTTGCGGCTCCGGCATGAAATGTATGCCTGGATTTTATACGTTTTCGCATCGTGCCGCATCCTTGTCGGTTGATTTAAGGTCAAATTTTAGGTGCAGGTGTTCAGGCACGTCCGGGTCACCATTCACCGCCAGCATGAGGCGGCGTTGTAGCGGCGCCACCTCGTTTTTTTTATAGGTCGCTTCAACCTTTTCCGGATCGCCCAGCCCTGCAGTGTTTTGCGGGATGATACCCGCAAGACCTGCCGGGAACCGGTGGGCGTTCAGAACGTCCTGCGCGCTAATGTTCTTCACGTTCGCAAACTCATCTTTCGCGCCAATGTCGCCCATCTGGATAAACTGCACGCCTTCTTTATCGCCGCCGGGGATGTTAACCAGAATCGTGCTGAAGTTGCCGATCCCCTTGCTGTTGGCCAGTTGCTGCTCGATCTCTTCTTCAACCTCGTCCGTCATGTTCGGGTCAGTGGTGTAAAGGATACCGCCGGTGTGCGCGCCGTTGTGGTAGTAGCGGCGGCGGAAAATCACCGCCTCGCTGTTCAGCAATGCGGAGTGAATGCCGCCGATATAATCCGGCAGGCCGTAAATCTGCTGTTGCGGGTCGTACATGCGGATGAAAATTACATCATCCTCGCTGTATACGAGCGGCTCACCTTTCTGTAGCACCACAAATTCACCGTCTTTGCGGCGGCGCATGTACAGGCCGGGCATTGGCTCCAGGGCAACCACGTCGCCCCAGCCGTTGCGGATTTTAACGATGGCCAGATCCCCGAACGTCAGAAAATCCATCGCGCCGGCTTCCAGATTGTCATACGTCAGACCGCCGCCCAGATAATCCGACAGCACCATGTTTTTACGCGCGTGCAGGATGCCGCCGTGCTGGCCGTTGAGGTTTACCAGCTGCGCCAGTGCGAGCCGGTCAATCGGCAGGCTGTAGTGATCAAAATCGTTGTCGTACCACACATCGCGGTAATCGGTGCCGGTGGTGAGTACCGGCTCGGGTTTGCCAAAGCGCAGCACCGACATTTTGCGCTTGCCTGTTGCCTGCTGTGCGCCGCCGGCGCGTTGCTTATATCGTTTTTTCATGCTGCCTTCTGAAACTTCCATTTGGATGTTGGTTTGTGTTCGTAGTTAAGCGGCTCGTTGTCTAATCCGTGCATAATCGCCCAGGCTGCCTCTGCGTGGCCGGTTTCCGCCGTGCGGTCCGCAACAAAGGTGACCGCGCCGCCCGCTTTAGTCACAGCGCGCCGGATGGACATAAACGAGGCGGCCACCTCTTTCAGCTCCGCATCCCACTCAATGCGACCGCTCTCGATCACGTCCGCCGCTTTGAGAACCAGCCGGTTTTTGGTGTTCAGGTCGTAGCGGATGGGTTTGAGCACGCGCATGGCGAACGGGTGAATGTTGTCGTAAACGCCCTGGCCGATGCCGGTTACGTCAACGCCCAGATACGTGAAGTTGTACCGGGCAAAAAGTTTCCTGATCTCGCTGGCCTGATGCCGGAAGTTCATGCCGCGCCAGTTGATGATATCCAGCACGCGGAATTTCTCGCCGGCCAGCACCGGTGGTGCCAGAATCACGAAGGTGGACAGGTCGCCAGAACGGGCAGGGTCATAGCCGCCCCATACGGCGCGATCACCAAAAGGCCGGCGCGCTTTGGGGTCGTGGTCCTGCCAGAAAGCCACGTCAACACCGCACTTTTCGAGGTCGCTGAAGCTGAAAACCGCATCTTTGCTGTCAACGAACACGCACATGTACAGCATGTTAAACGTGTCTTTGCTGTAGCGGTTTCGCAGCTTGTCGATGCTGGCCAGATTGAAGCCGTTAGCGATCGCATCTTCCATGGTGATGACGTAGCGCCACTGGCCATCGGGGCAGAGGCGCCCGCCGTCGCGCATGGCGTCGAACGTCGGGAACACCACGGCGGCGCGTTTTTTGCTGCCTTTCTTCCATTCCTCGCCGGTCCAGAACGGATAAGCCTGGTGCGTTTTCGCGGACGGCGTGGAAAAGTAGGTGGTGCGCCATTTATCGTGCGTGGCCATCGCTGAGGCGACTTCGTTCAGCTTCGCGAAGTTAGGCACCCAGAAATATTCGTCACAGTAGAGGTGTCCGCTGTACGACTGCGCCGTATTTTTGTTTGTGGAGAGGAAACGCAGCTCTGCGCCGTTGCTGAGCCGGATAGGGTTGCCGGTCAGCGTGATGCCGAAATACTCCTGAGAGATATTCACGATGTACGAGCGGAATACCTCTGCCTGCGCCCGTGACGCGGACAGGAAAATCTGCGGGTCACCGGTCAGCACGGCGTTTTCAAACGCCTCAAAGGCAAAGTACCAGGTCGCCCCGATTTGGCGGCTCTTGAGGATGTTGCGCACCTGCTGCCCGATGTTCAGGCGCAGATGCTTCTGATAGCCGAAAAGATGTTCCTCTGCCCATGCGTTCAGATCATCTTCCGTCAGCCCGGACACGTCATTTTTGTTGTATTTGCGCTTACCGCGCGGCTGATCGCCCTGTTCGTGAATGGCATAGCTTTCGCCGCTGCCGCCACTGTTTGATTCCTGACGTGCGGCGGCCAGCTTCTCTTTGTGCTTGTTCTGCTGCGCGCGCAGCTTCACCGAGTGCGCGATCAGCTGGTCCAGCTCCTTAAGCTCCAGCTCGGTTTTGCCGTCGCGGCTGGTCAGCAGCTGGATGCGGCGCTCGATGGCGTCTTCCGTGCTTTCGTGACTCAGCAGGTCCGCCCAGCTTTCCTTTTCCGCCCAGTAATAAATAATCCGCGCGTTAGGCAGATTCAGTTCACTGGCGATTTCCTTCGGCGTATTTCGCCTTAAATACAGGGCGCGCGCAACGCCGCGTAATTCTTCGCTGTATTTAGCCATCAGTAAATATCATTCCTTTATTTGTCTGATGGATATTATGCAGTCCCGGATTAAATAAAAACCCCGCTTCTGTTCGTATCAGTGCGGATAAACGTTTATATCCGAACGTACTGGAATTTGTCAGCGTGCGGCGGGGGTGTAATTCATTAATAATGGCCCTGCTGTTACGGAGGGCAGGAAAAAATATGTCACAGTTATGCACTGACTGGCTGTGTATTGCCACCGAGGGGGATACGGTTGACCGCCGGGAGTTAAAGCGGGAATGGTTAATCGATGCTGCTGAAACATACGACCCTGAATTATACGCTGCACTTATTTGGCCGGAGCATGAGCGCTATTACGGAAATGGTGGCAGCGTAAAAGAGTTGATGTGGCAGGAAGGTAATGACGGGCTGGTAAGGCTGTACGCAAAAATCAGCCCGAACATGAGCCTGATTGAAGCCAATAAGCGCGATCAGCTTCTTTATTTTTCGGTTGAACTGACCGAGGACGGAAACTTTCGCGGCACTGGGCGCAGCTATCTCGAAGGGCTGGCGGCTACGGACTCGCCTGCCAGCGTGGGCACTTCACGGATGCGCTTTAGCCGGCGCAAAAAAATCAAACCCGGCAGCTATCGCTATAAGTTTGACCGGAATGGAAAAGTGGAACAGGAAACAGATATGAAAAACTGGCAAAAATTGTTCGGCATTAACCCGAAAAAATTTGCAGATGGCGAGGAAGGTGCGGATGTACCGGCAGCCGATGATAAATTGCAGGCGCTGGCGGAAGCCCTGAATAATCTGGAAGGCCGTGTGGCTTCGCTGGAATCCAAACTGGAAAGCACGCAGGAAGATGTAGATACCATTGCGGAAGTGGTAGATACGCAGGAATTCGCCACGCTGCGTGAAAACATCGGTTCGGTGATTAAAAACTTCGCCAAGCTGGATAATAAAATTACGCAGCTGCCTAAGCATGATCGCGGCAGCAAGCCACAAAGCCGCGAGTTTAAATTTATTTAATCTTCCGCCTGCCGGGGAAAAATATTAATTCGCAATTATCGCGAGAGGATTATTTATGCAGTTAAACCAGAAAGCGGCGCAGTTTATTGACGCGTATGCTGCCGGACTTGCGCAGCATTACAGCGTTAATGACCTGTCCCGTGCATTCAAATTAACCGATCCGCAGGAAACCAGCCTTCGCGCTGCGCTGCTGGAGTCAGTTGAGTTCCTCGACATGATCACCGTCGCGGACGTGGACCAGCTGAGCGGGCAGGTTGTTTCCGTTGGCGCATCTGCGCTGCACACAGGGCGTAAGGCGGACGGCCGCTTTATGCGCCGCGTTGGCGTGGATGGCAATGATTACAAGCTGGTCGAGACCGATTCCTGTGCGGCGCTCAAGTGGGATTTGCTTTCCATCTGGGCCAACGCCGGGAGCGAAGATGAGTTTTTCCAGCTGGTGCAGACCTTCTCTAATCAGGCGTTTGCGCTGGACATGTTGCGCATTGGCTTTAACGGCAAGGAAGTTGCCGCAAGCACCGATCCGGAGCAAAACCCGAACGGCGAAGACGTCAACATTGGCTGGCATCAGCGCATGCACGACTTTAAAGACGGCTTCCAGATTATGACCGACCCGGTCACCCTGGACGATGCCGGTGATTATCACTCGCTGGATGCGATGGCCTCTGATCTGATTAACGCCAAAATCCCCGCGCAGTTCCGCAACGACCCGCGTCTGGTGGTGCTGGTTGGTGCCGATCTGGTGGCGGCGGAGCAGTACCGTCTGTATCAGAAGGCGGACAAGCCAACAGAGAAAATCGCTGCGCAGATGCTGGGCAGCACCATTGCCGGGCGCACCGCGATTATCCCGCCGTTTATGCCGGGTAAGCGCATGGTGGTCACGCCGCTGTCAAACCTGCACATCTACACGCAGCGCGGCACGCGCCAGCGCAAGGCGGAGTTTGTGGACGACCGCAAGCAGTACGAAAACAAGTACCTGCGCAATGAGGGTTACGCAGTTGAGGTGCCGGAGCTGTACGCGGCCATTGATGAAAATGCCGTGACTATCGGCAAGGTGACCGAACCGGTCGAGGGCTAAACATGAGTCTTTCACCCGCACAGCGACACAGCCAGCGCGTGACCATGCAGCAGCAGCAGGCGCGGCTTGAGGAAGTGAACACCACGGCCAGCCTTCACCTGCAGATGCAGGAAATCACCGCAGACGTGGAGGTATTACGCAGCCTCGCTACCACGGCTGATCGCGTGGAAATGAAGCGTGATGTGCTGCTGCCGAAGTGGTTGCCCACGGTTGAGAGCTATCTCGAACTGGGCCGCGTGTACGCCAATCCGGTGTTCGCGTACTGCGTCGTCTGGCTGTTTGACGTAGGTCAGTTCGATCAGGCGCTGGACTGGGCCGACATTGCCATTGAGCAGGGGCAGGCCACGCCGGAGAACATCAAATCAAAATTCCCGGCTTTCGTGGCCGATCAGATGATGAACTGGGCAGAGCAGGCAAGCCAGGCGGGTGAGGACTTAGAGCCGTATTTCTCGCGCACGTTTGAGAACGTTACGCAGCGCTGGCGGCTGCACGAGGAAATTACCGCCAAATGGTTCAAATTCGCGGGGCTGCTGATGCTGCGCGATGAACAGGGACAGGCGCGGGCGGCAGCGATTGACAGCGTTGAAACGCTGTCAGCCGCTGACCGGCTGCTGGCGGCCGCCGAGGCGAAGTATCACAAAGCAGGCGTGAGCACGATGCGCAGGACGATTGCGGCGCGCATCCGGGCGCTGACGCCTGAATAACGACTACCGCAAGCCGGGTGGGCGCGGATGAGGGCAGAACAGCAATGTAATGCGCCGCGGATTCCGGTCAGCCCACCTTTTTAACGGGAAATTTTATGTTCAGTGGCAAGCCGATTGACTACCAGGACAACCCGCTGACCAACGATGGATTCTGGCCGGATATGAACCTGTCGGACTTCCAGCGCAGCCGCAGCATTCCGGCGGACGTGGATGCGGAAACGGTGGCCAATGCGCTGCTGACCGCAGCGGCGGAGGTGAACAGCGCGCTTGCCAGTGTGCAGCAAAAGCAGCGGGCGGCAGGGTATCAGACCGCCGCTGACGTGCCGGGCGTAAGCATGGGCGGCACCAGTCAGCTGGCAGCGCAGTATAAAAAAGCGGTGTATGCCAGGGCGAAAGCGGACCTGATGGGCGAGTTTGCGTCAGTTGGCCGCCGCGAGTCGCATCCGGGACAGGAGAGCGATGAAACGCGCAAGGGACTGCTTGCGGAGGCGTCAGTCACGATCCGCCTGATTAAAGGGCTGAAACGCGCCACGGTGAGGCAGGTATGAATAAACAGAGCCAGCTGGAATCACTGACCAGCTTTATTCAGACGGTTATGCCTGCGCGTGCCATGCAGTCGTTCACCAGTGAAATGACCGGGCTGAAGACAGTACCCGCCGCGCGGGATATGGGCATGGGGCAGGTGCAGCTTGCCGTCATCCGCTATGACGCCGAGCTGATGTGGGAGCGG
This sequence comes from Pantoea sp. ICBG 985, assembly GCF_002928365.1. Taxonomy (NCBI): domain Bacteria; kingdom Pseudomonadati; phylum Pseudomonadota; class Gammaproteobacteria; order Enterobacterales; family Erwiniaceae; genus Pantoea; species Pantoea sp. ICBG 985. The sequence continues at coordinate 418,811 of NZ_POWM01000004.1, read as the reverse complement.
TTCCCGTACCGCGAGTGCGATCCGCGCCTGCTGATGGCGCTGCTTGAGGTCTGGCTTGCGATGGATATCGCGGACCGCGAGCTGTTCAGCCAGGTCGGCATTACCAACGCCGATCCGGACTGGGACATTGAACTGATCGACGAGGAAACCGCCATCGTTACCGTAACGGTGCCAATGGCGGAACGGCTTGTGATAGTGCCGGACGATGAGGGGGAAATCCCCTATCAGGGCGGGCGCTACCGGCTGGCAGAGGCGGAAATCTGGACGGCGCTGAGCGCGCTGGTCTATGCGCCGGGCAGCGACACGCCGGGGGCGACAGAGTGATTTTCGGGGCTGAAATCAACGCCGCGCAGCTGCGCGAGATGCGCCGCGAAATCGCAAAGCTGGAGCTGCCGCAGAAAAAGCGCCAGCGGCTTATCTGGCGAATGGCGAAATACGGCGTGATCCCGGCGGCAAAGCGCAACGTTCGCAATCAGCAGTCACCGGACGGCACGCCGTGGCAGGCGCGCAAAACGCGCCGCCGGGGGAAGATGCTGCGCAATCTGCCGAACCTGCTGCACATCCGCGAAATGCCAGAGATTGAGGCGGTGCGCCTGTATCTGCAGGGTGGCGGCTACCGCAACGGGGATAAGCCCGTGCCGGCGGGAACGGTCGGGTACGCACAGCAGGAGGGGATGAAAACCAGCGTCCGGGCGCGCAGCGCCGGCAAGCCCGCACCGCCGGGGAAAATGGCCACGCTGGCGCAGGCGAAAAGGCTGCGAAAGCTGGGGTATCGGGTGAAGCGCGGCAAGCGCTGGCGCAAGCCGCCGTTTAAGGAAATCACCGAAACCATGAGCTATGCGCAGGCCGGTCTGCTGATCCGCAAACTGAGCGGCAAAGCAGCTAAATCGGTGTGGTCAGTCGATTTGCCGTCCCGTCCGTTTGTCGGGATGAGCAGCGAGGATTTCAACAAGGCACTGGCGCGCCAGCTGCAGGCCATTGGCTACGGCTGGGACGTCAAAGCGCAGGATATCAGGGGAAGTATATGAGTTGGCCAACGGTCACGATCAATCAGCTTAATCAGCTGCAGGGTGAAACAAAGGACATTGAGCGCGTTGTGCTCTTTGTGGGAACGGGCGCGACCAACGCCGGTAAAACGCTGGCGGTCAATACCCAGACCGATTTTGACACGCAGCTGGGCGCGGCAGATACCGTGCTGAAAAGCCAGGTAAAAGCCGCGCTGGATAACGCCGGCCAGAACTGGTCCGCATATGTGCACGTGCTGGCAGAGGATACGGAGGCGTCCGGCTGGGTCGATGCGGTCTTACAGGCGCAGCGCGTGGCCTCGGTTGAGGGCGTCGTGCTGTGCGTGGATATCGATGAAAAGGCGGTGATTAACGCCGCCGCCACGCTTCGTAACACGCTGCTGGCGAAATACGGGCGCTGGGTCTGGTTCATGCTGTCTGTTGGCGGGCCAGCGGGTGAGGAAAGCTGGGCGGACTACCTGACGCGCCTGAGCACGCTGCAAAGCGGTATTTCTGCCTCAGCGGTGCAGCTGGTGCCGCGCCTGTGGGGGAACGAGCCGGGCGTGCTGGCCGGGCGTCTGTGTAACCGCAGCGTGACCATTGCCGACAGCCCGGCGCGGGTGAAAACCGGCGCGCTGCTGAGCATGGGCCGCGACGAGCTGCCTGAAGATGGTACGGGCGCGGTGCTCGATCTGGCCACGCTGCAGGCGCTGGAAAAACTGCGCTACAGCGTGCCGATGTGGTATCCGGACTATGACGGGCTTTACTGGGCGGACGGGCGCACGCTGGACGTGGAGGGCGGTGATTATCAGGTTATCGAATACCTGCGCATTGCGGACAAAATCGCGCGCCGCGTTCGCCTGCTGGCCATTGCCCGCATCGCTGACCGCGCCATGAACAGCACGCCCGGCAGCATTGCCGCGACTGAGCAGAATTTTGCGAAGCCGCTGCGTGAAATGTCGCAGTCCAGCCAGATTAACGGCATCCGCTTTCCCGGTGAGGTCAAGACGCCGCGCGACGGTGACGTATCGGTTAGCTGGAAAACGGCTACAAAGGTGGAGATTTATATCGTGATGCGTCCGGTTGAATCGCCAAAGGAAATCACCGTGGGTCTGGTGCTCGATACCAGCCTGGACAGCAATGAGGGGGCGGCATGAGCCAGCGCATCAGCGGTCAGTCATTCGATGTAAACATTGATGGCGAACTGCTTCACGTAGAAAAAATCTCGCTCGATATCACCGACAACACCGCAGCAGCCTCAACCCGTGGCGTGCCGGACGGCTACACCGCAGGCGACGTGACGGCAGAGGGGGAAATTGAACTCAGCAGCAAGACGTTTCAGCAGCTGACGGCCAAAGCGCGCGCGGCGGGGTCGTGGCGCGGTATCGATGCGCTGGACTTCCTGTTTTATGCGAAGGTCGGCACGGAGGAAACGAAGGTGGAGGCGTTCGGCTGCAAGCTGGTCCTGAGCAACATCCTCGATATCGATCCGAAGGGCGGCGCGCTGAGCACGCACAAGGTGAAATACTTCGTGACCAGTCCGAAGTTCGTGAACATCAACGGCGTGCCGTATCTGGAAGCGGCGGCAACGGAAAGCCTGATCAGCTAAGGGAAAGGCAATGCAGGACCATGAAAAAACGCTGCTGCAGCTGCTTTGCATCGGCGCGATCATCGCGCTGGGCAAGGTGCTGACCAGCAATGAAAAAATCACCGCGCGACTGGTTGCCGGGCGCGTCATTCTCGGGTCGGCTATTTCGGTGGCCGCAGGCGCGGCGCTGGTGCAGTTCCCGGATATGTCGCCGCTTGCGATCAACGGGCTGGGTTCGGGGCTGGGGATTCTGGGTTACCAGTTCTGTGAGGTGTGGTTACGTCGACGGCTGGGTGGCGACGATAAGGAGAAAATGCAGTGACGCTATCAGAAAAACAGCAGCTGTTTACCGTGCTGGTTGCGCAGCTGATCATCTGGGCAAATGACCACGGGATGCGGCTGACCTTCGGCGAGGCTTTCCGCACGCCGGAGCAGGCTGCGCTGAATGCGAGAAAGGGCAGCGGCATCAGCAACAGCCTGCACACGCAGCGGCTGGCGGTGGACTTTAACCTGTTCATCAACGGCGAGTACAAGACCCGAACCGAGGATTACCGCGCGTTGGGTGAGTACTGGGAATCGCTGGGCGGCAGCTGGGGCGGGCGCTTTAAGTCCAATCCGGACGGCAATCACTTCAGCCTTGAGCACAACGGGGTGCGCTGATGGCCAGAGACGTGCTGTTTGTGCTGGCCGGTCTGGGGCTGGCGTTTCTGGCGGGATGGACCGGCGCGGAGTGGAAGCGCGACAGCGTGGAGCTGGTCGCGGAACGCGCCGCCGGGCTTGCCGCCGACAGGGCGCGCGATCAGCTGCAGGGCGTTGCCAGTCAGTCGGCCCGGCAGCTTGAGGATAAACTGGAGGAATTAAAAGGTGCGATACCGGCAGGTTTACGCGCTGAACTGGATAATCCTGTATTCAGCAATGATTGCCTGTCTGGTGATTATTTCCGGCTGTACAACGCCGCCGCTGAAAATGCAGAGCGTACCCTTTCAGGAAAATCTGAAAACGAAATGCCCCGTTAATCTTCCCCGATTAACAGGAACCAACGGCAGAGCCGCAGCGGAATCATTAAATCAGTGGATTGATATTTATTCCGTCTGCGCGGCGCGCCATAACCAGCTTGTTGACGAAATTATATTAAGAGAGAGTAAATAATATGTCTGATAAAAACATTGATATGACGATTGCGGGTAAAGATGTTTCTTTTGCACCAAACGTCACCGCCTATCACAAATATATCAACGAAATCACGATGGGAAATAAAGTTTCCCCGGCGCATAACTTCCTTACGCGCATCGTGACGCCTGAAACCAAAGAAGCGCTGCAGGAACTGCTGAAACAGCCGGGCGCGGCTTTGCAGATTACCGGTAAGGTGCTGGAAGAATATACGCCAGAGCTGGAAATCATCGTAAAAAACTAAGTGAGCGGGTCCGTAATATCGACGCGAACGGACTCGAACAATATTTAATTCTGCGCCGGCGCTGGTTGCCCGGTGAGGACGACAGCGCGGATAACCTCGCCGCCGCGCTGTGGCTTGATAACCGCTACTGGGAAAACCAGCGCATCGCCATCGCGAACGGTATTGCGCTGGCATTTAAGGGAAGTGAATGAAACAGCTGGAATTTACGCTATCGCTGATCGACAAACTCACGCGGCCGCTGCGGCAGGCGCAAACGGGCGTTACCGAGTTTGCCGATAAGTCGCGCGCGTCGTTTCAGCGTATCGGCATCGGCGGCGCGGCGCTGTGGGGCGTCGGGCAGGCCATTAAGGGCGCGCTGGGTCCGGCCATTGAAATGTATGACGCACTTCAGGAACAGACCGCGCGCGGCATCGATACCGGCGCGCTGAAGCAGGTTGAGAAAGATGCCAACATTTTTTCGATGACCTACGGCAAAAGCGCCGTTGAGTTTGTGCAGTCAACGGCCAGCATTAATGCGGCCATCGGCGGGCTGACCAGCGTTGAGCTGCCGAAGGTCACCCGCACGGCTAACCTGATGGCCGCCGCTATGGGCAGCACAGCCGCGGAGTCGGCTGAATTCATGGGGCAGATGTTCGGCAACTTCCGGGAGGAAGCGGAGCGCGTCGGCAAGGTGCAGTTTGCTGAACAGCTGGCCGACAAGATGGCGTTTATGCGCCAGCGCTTCGGCGTGGAAATGGGCGTGGTTAAAGACCTCATGGAGGGCGCGCGCGGCGTCGGCACAAACTACGGCATCGGTCTCAATGAGCAGCTTGCCGTTATGGGTGAGCTGCAGCGCACGCTCGGGACTGAGGCGTCCAGTTCGTACGAAGGCTTTCTGACCGGCGCGCAGGATGGCGCTAAAAAACTCGGGCTGAGCTTTAAAAACGCGGCTGGCCAGATGCTGTCAATGCCGGAAATCCTTACAAAGCTGCAGGCGAAATACGGCGACAGCATTGCCGGCAACGTCACGGCGCAGAAGGCGCTTGATGACGCGTTCGGTGACAGTTCGGCGGTGGTCAAACAGCTGTGGGGGAACGTCACCGCGCTGCAGCGCAACATCACCGAGCTGGGCGGCAATGACGGGCTGAAGCGCACGCAGGAAATGGCCGCGAAGATGGTGAAGCCGTGGGACCGGTTTATCCAGATCCTTGAGGCCATCCGGCGCGTTATCGGGCTTACGCTTATCCCGGTGATTTATCCGCTGCTGAACCGCCTGGCGGATATGGGGCAGACTTTCGCACGGTGGATGCAGATGTTTCCCAATATCGCGCGCCTGATTGGATACGTGGCGCTGGCCGTGCTGAGTTTTGCCGGCGCGGGCGCGGTGATGAATATCGTGATTGGCGTGGCCACGTTTGTGATGGCCGGGCTGCGCAGCATCCTGACCGGGCTTCTGATGGTGACGCGCCTGTACACCGGTGCGGTGTGGCTGGCTGGCGCAGCGGTGAAAGCCTACGCCCTTGTGATGCGTACCCTGCGCGGCGTGCTTCTGGCAGTGCGCATTGCGGCAATGACGACCGGGCTTGCCATTAATTTTATGAGCTGGCCGATCCTGCTGATTATTGGTGCGGTGGCGCTGCTGGCCGCCGGCTGTTATCTGCTGGTTAAGCACTGGGACGCCATCAAAGCCGCCGTAATGAACACCGGCGCTTTCGAGGCGGTATCGGCGGCGGTGGCGGGGGTTGCCGGCGTATTTGGGAATGCCTGGGCGTTTATCAGCGACGGCTGGAGCAGCTTTGTCGCGCTGCTGGCCGGGTTTTCGGTTACGGACACGCTGGGCAACATGGCCAGCGGGATTATGAACCTGTTCGCGAACCTGTGGGACAACATCAAAAGGACCGCGCTGAGTTCGCTCAACTGGATTATTGCAAAGCTGAATAAAATTCCCGGCGTGGATATTGCGGAATTTGGCGAACCTGCACCGCCACCGCCGCGCGTGGAAAGTAATCTGACAACCGGCGGCCAGCTAAAAGGCATTGAAGCGGGCGGCATTAATAAAACCATCAGCAACAGCAACCGTAGCGTGACGGATAACAGCCGCCGCATCGATAAGGTGGAAATTAATACGGGTGGCGGCATGACGCCACAGCAGCTAATGGAATGGCAGGAGCTGGCTGGATGAGTGAATTACTTTATATCGACCTGCTGATTGAAAACGGCAACTTTGTATTAAATACCGGTAACGAGCCAGTAACCTGCAATAACCGGAAAAGTATTCAGCAGGATATTGCGCACGCAATTTTAGAGTCCGGTCTGCTGACGGAATTAATTGCCGAACGCAGCCCCACGCTGCGCGCGGATATTCTGACCCGGCTGGAATTACTGATAGAAGACGACGACCGGATTATTCCGGGCACGATTGAGCTGACAGAAGAAAGCCTGTCCCGGCTGTGGGTCACGGCGGGAACGTATGATTTTGGCGCGATTGCCTACGGAGTGGATATATGACGGAAAAGCCGCAGGTTGATTTCACGGAGGTCGTGAAGGCGAGCGGAATGCCGGTAACGGAGGCAGAGCTTAAGGCGAAGTTTACCGCCATCGCGGCGCAGGAGGGGTTAATCACGAACACCTCGCGCATGTCGCCGTTCTGGCGGCTCGTCACCGCCATCATCACCGCGCCGGTGCTGTGGCTGGCTGACGTGATGGTAAACACGGTGCTGGCCAATATGTTTGTCGCCACGGCCAGCGGGAAGATGCTGCGCCTGCTGGCGTGGGCGGTCAACGTTACGGCCAAACCGGCAAGCCGGGCAGAGGGCGTGATCCGCTTCTGGAAGGAGAACGCCGGCGCAGAGGTCACGGTTCAGGCCGGCACGCGCATTATCACCGAGCGCATTAACGGCGTGGTTTACGAGCTGGCCACGGTGGCCGATTTCACGATTGCAGCGGGCGAGGCCAGCGCGCTGATCCCCGTGCGTGCAGCGGAGGCCGGTGCGGCTTTTAACCTTGCGCCGGGCTATTACCGCATCCTGCCGGTGGCAGTGACCGGCATCAGCCGCGTGGAAAGTGAGGAAGACTGGCTGACCGTGCCGGGGGCGAATGAAGAAAGTGACGACGAGCTGCGCGAGCGCTGCCGCAATCAGTTTAACCTGGTGGGCAACTACCACACCGACGCGGTGTACCGCTCAATGATCGCCGGGGTGGTCGGGCTGAGCATTGACCGGATTTTCTTTCTGCACGACGCGCCGCGCGGGCCGGGTACGGCTAACGCTTACCTGCTGCTGGATTCCGGCGTGGTGTCTGAGCCGTTTATCGCGGCGGTCAATGACTACATCAATTCGCAGGGCCACCACGGCCACGGCGACGATCTGCAGTGCTTCGGTATGCCGGAAACGCGGCACGATCTGGACGTGGTGCTGTTCGTCAAAGACCCGGACAACATGACCGCAGAGAGTCAGGCGCTGCTGAAGAAAAACGCGGCAAACCTTATCCGCTGCGCCTTCCGGGAAAACACGGATTTTGATGTGAAAAAAACATGGCCATACGCGCGGTTTTCGTTTTCCAGCCTCGGGCGCGAGCTGCACCGGGCGTTTCCGGAGGTGGATTCCATTACGTTTTCGCTCGCCGATATCGTGAGCGAGCTGAGCGTGCCGCGCCTCAACAGCCTGACGGTGAGCATTGAGCATGACTGATTTCAGTAAAAAGCTGGCAGGGCTGAGCCTGCCGACGTGGATGCGCCGGGGCGAGCCGGAAAAGCTGCTGAAAGCCGCGCGTAAGTTCTGGGCGCTGGTTTACGGCTGGGTGACGTGGCCGGTCGGGCAGTTTGACCCGCTGACCTGTTCAGAGCCGCTTCTCAGGCTGATGGCGTATGACCGGGATATCACGCGGTTTAACGGCGAGCCGCTCACGCTGTTTCGTAAGCGCGTGGCGTACGCCTTCATCAACGCGCGTGACGCCGGTTCGGTTGCCGGGTTTATCAGTATCTTCGAGCGCCTCGGCATCGGATACGTGGAGCTGCTGGAGCGCCAGCCGGAGATTGACTGGGACGTGATCCTGGTCCGCGTGTCGGACAGTCAGATTGCGGATAACGCTGAGCTTTTGCTTCAGATAATCCGGCAGTACGGCAGGACGTGCCGCCGCTATCAGTTTGAGGTGATCACCTCGCAGCCGTTCACCATCCGCGCCGGCTGGGACCAGGGCGATTATGTGGTTTACCCGGCAAAGATGGCCGGTGAAGACGTGGCCAGCGCGACGTTCAGCGCAGGGATTTAAGGGAAAAATTATGTCACAGACAGCGATTACCAAAGCGTTTGAAGAGTGGAAAGCCCGCCAGGGGGAATCCGGTGAGCCGGTGCTGCTGGATGAATTCATTTTCGCCAGCGTGCCGGGCCTCGATCCGTCAAAGCCGGTTGACCGCAGCGAGGGCATCCCGCCGGATGCGCAGATTGTTCACCGTCAGGCGATCACGCGTAAGGGCGTGGTTAACGAAAATGCCGTTGTGCATTCAGTGGTGCTGGGCGCGGACGTGGGCGACTTCTCGTTTAACTGGATTGGCCTCGTTAATAAAGCCAGCGGCGTGCTGGCCATGATCGTACACGCGCCGGCACAGCAGAAGCTTAAAACCAAAGACGGCCAGCAGGGCAACGTGCTGACCCGCTCATTTCTCATGGAATACAGCGGCGCACAGCAGGAAACCGGCATCACCACGCCAGCGGAGACGTGGCAGATTGATTTCACCGCGCGCATGGCGGCGATGGACGAGCGCCAGCGGCTTGAAAACGTGGATATCTACGGCGCAGGGGCGTTTTTCGGTGATGGCTGGCTGGTTGCTAAAACCGGGTCGCAGTATTTCGTCACCCGTGGCGCGGGATACGTGGCCGGGCTGCGCGCGCAGCTGGATGCAAATCAGGATATCAGCGTCAGCGCTAAGCCCGTAAAGGTCTGGCTTGACGTGTGCTGGACCGGGACGCTTGCCAGCGTCTGGGGCGTACACAGCAAAATCACCGTGGCCGCTGACCATGCCGGCTATGAGCAGAACGGCGTAAAGCACTACGTGTTTGCGCTGGCCAGCATCGATGCGGACGGTGCGATCACCGACCTGCGCCCGAAAGGCTCTCTGGCCGACCAGGTGGGGGCGAAATCCTTTCTGCGTATCGATGCCGATCTGGCCGAAATCGCCGCACGCGGTGAGGAAGCGCAGGCGCGGGCGCGGGATAATCTGAAGGTGCTGAGCCGCAAGGACACGGATGATTTGTACCTGAGCAAAAAAGACGGTGGCACCGTCAGCGGCGCGGTAAAAATCGTGCACACGCTTTCCATCTCCGCAGCGCCATCGGGCGTCTTTGCCGATCCGAACATGGCTACAGTCAACGTCGGCGGCGCGGATACGGGGCTGGTTTATGCGGGTGATGGGGTGCTGGATGTCTACGCAAAAAATACGCGTGTTTTCCGCTGGGATAAGAGTTCAGCGATGGCTTACTGCGACCTGACCTTTCGCAGTCTGGGCGAGGTTCAGACGCAGGCGGTGAATGGTTTCCGTATCGCTTACAGCAACCGAGGCGCATTCACGCGTTTTGATGGCGCTAACTGGTATCTGCTGTTTACCAAAGATAACGACCCTTACGGCACGTTTAACGATCTGCGCCCTATCAGGGTCAGCTATACAGACGGGTCGGTTGAGTTTGGCGGCAATGCATCTGTTCGCGGTCAGCTGAATGTTGGAACCGCAGGCGCCAGGCTCGTTTCTGACGGCAACGTCTGGGGTAACAAATGGGGCGGCTGGCTGGGTGATTTTATTGCGGGCGTGCAAAACCGCGCTAACGACGCCTGGAACAAGGCGAATGACGGTCAGGTAAACCGTGTGCAGAGCTTCAGGCTGGCCGGGCTGGGCGAGGCCAACAACGGCAACAATGATAACGCCTACGCAGTTGCACCCGATGGCACGGTGGTTGTGGCTATTCAGCAGAAGGGGAACTGGACGGCGGTGCGGTATCGCTACCCGCAGATTTTAGTGAATGGCAACTGGTACAACGTAGGGGTCGCATGATGCAGGTACTGAATAATTTAAAACGTTACACGCCAGAAGCTATGAGCGACGCGGGCACTGAAAACGCCGCGCTGGCTGCTGACGTATTCAGCATGACAGGGATGCCGGTGATTTTTCTCCGGGATGAGAACGGGACCGACTGGTACGAGAGCCAGAAAAAATTCAGCGCCGACACGCTGAAAATTGCCATTGATGAAAACGGCCTGATCCGTCAGTTCTCGCTGGACGTGTCTACCATCATGCCGGAGGGTCTAAGCGTCCGCGAATTAAAGGCGTCGTCTCAGCCTGCCGGGCTGGACGTTGACGGCAGCTGGAAGTTTTCAAAAGGGAAAATCAGCCGCGTGGAGCTGACGCAGGCGCAGCTTGTGGCAGCGGCGAAGCAGGAAAGGCAGGCCCGTTTGCAGGCAATTACCCTGGTGATTGATTCACTCAGCGATGCGGCTGAACTGGGCCGGGCGAGCGACGAGCAAAACGCGCTGCTGCTGGCCTGCCGGAATTACCGCGTTGACCTGCTGAATATCAACTGCGATGCGCCTGCCGCTATCGTCTGGCCGGAGGTGCCTGAAGGTGTGGCGTGAAGCGCGACTGGCATTTACGGATTCGGTGGCGTCACTGAGCTGCAGCGTTATCCCCGCGCATCCGTGGGTGTACGGTCTGGGGCAGCAGACGGATAACGGCGCGTATCTCAGCCCGGTCAACGCGGCGGAATATCTGGCCGGAAAACTCGCCGGCATTGGCGGCACGGCTGAGGTGGCTGTTTTCATGGTGGCCAGCGAGTCGCATACCCTTTTTATGTCTGCCCTGAACCAGCTGGCCGATGTGTTTCCCGCGCCGGCTTTTGTGCAGGCAAGGCGGCTGGCGCAGTCCGCCGCCGCGCTGGCCACGGAGAAAATGCAAATCCCCGCGCGCGGCGTCAGCCTGCCGCCATCCGTGCCGCTTTCCGTGCCTACGAGCCGGGTCGCACTGGCAGCGGCAGCGGTGAAGCAGGCGCAGAGTGAATCAGGCGCTGGCGCAGGAATGGAGGCGCTGAAAGCGCAGCTGGCCGCGTTTGGCGAACTGCGTAATTCGCTGCTGGCTGAGGTCGCGGAGGGGCTTGCCGATCTGCAGGGCAAAAGCGCGCGCGCGTGGGTCTTTACCGGCAGCGGTGATGTGGTCACCACGCTGACGCAGCTGGTGAAAGACATTCCGCAGCCGTCTGCCGTGTATACGGCGGCAATGATGCTGGTTGGCGACAATCTTGAAGGAATCAGGGGGATGATCCATGAAATCGAATCCGACGCTGGCGCTTAACGGCGAGGGCATCCCGCTAAAGAACATGCGGGCCACGCTCTCAATGGCGTTTCAGGACAAGGACCAGTCCGGGCAGACCAGTTCGACGGCCAAAGCGGAACAGGGCATCAAGGGGAAGGAGCTGCGCATCAGCGGTGAAATCGGGTTCAGTGAAATCGCCGTGCTGAAGCGCATCTTTGAGCTGGCATCGGCGACCGATGCAAAAGGGCAGCGCCTGAAATACCGCGTTGCGCACGAGGTGGCGCGCGCGGTGAGCTTCCGCGAAGCGACGTTTACCGGCAACGTTGACGCCCCGCAGCAGGAAGGAAAAATGGCCTGGCTGATTACGTTCACGCTGACCGAGCACGTCAGCGTGCAGGAGAAGCGCGAGGCGCGCGCCAGCGGCAAAGCCACGGCCACGAAACAGACCGGGAACGGCAGCGGAGCAGCTGCCGAAAGCGACGAACAAATGACGTGGTTTGAGCGCCGCGTGCTTAAACCTGTTAACGACGCACTGGAATAGCGATGAAACCTGTAACGCGCCTTTACCTCTCAACCGATGAAATCCACCTGGCTGATGCCAGCCTTGTGCTGGAGCTTAACAGCTGTGGCCGGGGCTTTATCACCGCCCGGACCCAGACCGATTACACCGGCAAAATGGTCCGCATCGATACCGGCTACGCTGACCGCGTGCTGCGCTGGTTTACCGGCTACGTTGAGCGATCGCAGCCCGCTGAAACCGGATATCAGCGACTTTTTGTGCGGGAGCTGTCCGGGGTGTTTGACCGCAGCTGGCCGTGCTCTTTTCAGCATCCGACGCTGCGCCAGATTACCGCCTGGCTGGAAGAAAACAGCGGGCTTACCTTCAGCGTGCCGGCAGCGGATTATAGCGATAAGCCGATCCCGCACTTTACGCACAGCGGCACCGGGTTCCAGCTGTTGGGAAACCTCGGGCGCGCGTTCGGCATCAGTGATTACGTCTGGTATCAGCTGCCTGATGGCGGCATGTATGTCGGCGGGGCTGGAAAGTCGCTGTTTGCGGGCAGGCCGGTTGATATCCCGCCGGAGTTCAGTCTGGGCGCTGCCGGCGGCAACTCAATGACGATCCCGGTGATTCAGTCTATGCGACCGGGCGTCGAGCTGAACGGCCAGCGCGTGACGAAAGTCCAGCTGGCCGGCGACACCATGACAATCACCTGGACGCCGCGAAATCGCACTACCGGCCAGCCATTACAGAAAACATCGCTGCAGCGCCAGATTGAAAGCCAGTATCCGGAAATGGCCAGCGGCCTGCACCTGCCAAAGATGGCGCGGGTGGTGGCATCCAGTGAAGCGGTCAGCAGCGGTAACTTTGCCGACCCGTTCAGGCCGCGTTACGCCGTAGATGTGCAGCTGCTGGACGCGGACGGTAAGCCAGACGGCAGCACGCCGGTTTATCCGGCGGTGCCGCTGCCGGTGCCGATGGCCGGTAACGATTCGGGGATGTTTCAGTTTCCGCCAGAGGGAACGCTGGTTGAAGTCGGTTTTACCGGCGGCCGGCCGGACAAGCCGTTTGTGCGTCAGACCATGCCGGAAGGGACCAGCCTGCCGGACGTGAAGCCCGGCGAGCAGCTGCAACAGCAGCGCGAGGAAGTGTCACAGCGCGTTACGCAGGCCGGCGACTGGGAGCGTAAAACCGATCAGGCTATCCGTGAAACCTCAATGGCGCGCGAGGTCAAAGCCGACAGCGAAACCCGCGAGCTGGTCAGCCGCACAACGACCATCAAAGCGACGGATAAGACGACGGTGCTCGGTACGGCTTCGCTGATGGCCGGTGCCGTTCAGCAGGTCACGACCGGCAGTTACAGCATGGCCGCGCAGGGCGATCAGCTGATTACAGTGGGCGGTAGTGCAGAGACCGATATCACCGGCACCGCGGCGATCACCGTCGGTCAGGCGCTGACAGAAAAGATTGGCCAGTTGCGCCAGAGCATAGCTGGAACGCGTCAGGAGATTATCGCGCCGGTGGTGTGGATTGGGTCGGCACAAATCAACGTAGCCCAGCTGATGCTCGATACCGTGGCGCTTGTTGAGCAGCTTGCTAATCAACTGGCCAGCCATACGCACCCGGACACCGGACAGCCGACAAACAGCGCCGCCATTGCCCAGAGCGGACAGCAGGCCGCCGCGCTTAATACCAAATATTCCCCTGTTATCGGCCAGTAAGCCGCCATCCCGAACCCGCTACCGCAGCGGGTTTTTTATTGCCCTTCACCAGACCGCACAGGGCGCACGCAGCGCCACGCTCAGGCGCATCCATTGCACGACCATACCGCAAAGAGATCGTAAGCACAGCGTGGCGCTGGCTGCGCCACAGCCCCGGCAAAATAAATGCTTCGCAGACAAAATCGGCGCTACACCGCACCCGCCTGCGAGTTTTGCATCAGGAAAATTTTTCAGTTTCAGTTTTCTACAAACCGCCACGCCAGCCCGCGCCGCTGCTGGCTTTCTGCCGGAGTTCGCCAACTGAAAACAGTGAAAAGAATTTCAGTGTTTTTCAGTTTTGGGGATCGATTGAGGATCTAACGAAAATGGCAACCACTTAAAAAATAAAGATATTTTGTGAATTATGTCATGCGGCTGGATCTCGCTTGGATCTCAGTTGGTGAAAACGGGCGGCATGTAAAACCAGTCAGGGCAAGGCTTGCGAGCTAGTCAGGGGGACAAATCGAAACTGAAAAGTATGAAACCCAAAATGCTGTAATTATATACAGTATTAGAATTTGCAGAGGGCTACAAAATGTGAGGTACTCACTTAACAGCGCACTTTTTATCTTCATGGAACGGGGTGAAAAGCTGACCTATGACGCGATCTGGAATGACAGCTGGGGACCACATTACAGATATGTACTGTGGCCACGCGGCGATTACTGGGATGTAAGATTCAAGAGAGTTGAGAGTGGGAAACTTCATTGAGTTCCTATTGCAGATAACACATTTGATAATGGAGGTGGCGCGTGGCAAGTAGCCTACTTACGTTGGGAAGCGAAAGAATTTCGTGAAAATGTATTTAAATTTGAGTTCAATATATTTAAATAATAGCTTTGCCCTTCAAATAAAGGAGTGGTTGAAACCACTCCCTTATCTATTTCAATCCTTTTCCTTCGGCTTTATCTCCTTAATCTTGGATATCAGATCTGATAATGAATCGATAGCACTTTTACCATCTTCGATCTTAATTTTAGACTGATGAATTGGAGATTTATAAATTGATGATACAGAAGCAAGGATAAGAGCATCTTTATTTTCAGAAACCAAAAGTTGGTCTGCATAAGAATTTAGTGTTAAAGCAACGGCAGATTTAAAGGCATACTCCTCCTGGAAGTTTCGCTCTTTGCCATACTGTGCGATTCCAAAAAGCAAAAGGCCAATTGCGGGGAGTGCTTTAAGAGAATTAATAATTAATAATTTATAATCCATTTCCTGGGAAGCACTCCAATGGAATAGAAGAAAAACCCAAACTAAACATAAAGTAGCCAAAGCCGGGACTGCCCACTTCCAAAAAGTTACAGACGGTGATAGCTCAATCTTTCGTTGTTTGAATGTTTCAAAAAGAGATGCGCCTACTTCCCTGCCGATTAAGTCATCTAAATAACTATTTCTTTCATCGAAGTAGGAGTGCTTCTCTTCAACAAAGGTGAGTTTTTCGTCAAAAGATTGCTCTAATTTATTGAATGTATTTTGGTTTTCAAGGATTTCTTCTTTAAATTTTGACAGGTTGACTTTTATTTCTGAAAGTTCTTTCTTAGATTCATCATGCAGAGTATCCAGATCTTTTCTTTTACTTTCGCCTAATGAAAGTTGTGAGTTTATTTTTTCAACTACACTGGAGGCATTAGTAAACATATTATTTATATTGTCATTTTGACTTATAATATTTTGGAGAGATGATTCAAGCATTTTAACTCTTGAACTGCTTTCTTCGAGGAAGTTTGAAACGTTAATTTCAATTTCTGCTACTTTAGCAACAAGTAAATCAAGTTCATCTGCTCTTTTTTCAATTATTAACCTTTTAGCATCGAGCAAATCATTATCTTGGGAAATTCTTCTTTCATTTTTTTTGAACAATCTTCTTGTATTGAACTCCCAGAAACCATTTTGTCTCTGATAATGAGCTAAGCGCATTAAGAATGGCAATGTGCTAGTAAAGTTTTTATTTGAAATATATGATGCTAAATTCGCTAAGTCACTTTGCAAATTACCGTTACCTAATTCCCCCCCATAAGAATAATTAAAGGGAAGAGTAATGTAATTTGAATTCTCCATTTCTTGCTTGAAATGATCATATATTTTTAGAACTAAAGTAATGTAATCATTTAGGGGGATGTCACCTAACGCTATTTCATTTAAATTCCCACTATCCTTATAAAGGTCAGCAACTAATTCTTTAAAGTTAGTTTCATCAAAACTGTCTAGTTGTTGTAGGACCTGATCTCTTTGCTGTCTGTTCATTTTTTATTTCCTTATTTGATTATAATAAAAACTACAACTTACAGTTTTGAAAGCGGAATTATTGTTGTAAATAGAGTTAAACCACTGAGTTTGTCTTGCAAATTCAATACACCAACATCACAGAGTAATGACAATCCACTGTAAATCATCATTATGAAAATGGCATTAAAAAAATACAGGGCGCACTAGTTCGGACTTACGAGTTTAGCTCTAAAGCTATCTGAAAACTTATTGGAGCGAACAAACTCAATTAGACCGGTCGAGCACATGTAAAACCTAGCGCGACACTTTTGCGACACTTGTGGAGATGAAAACAAAAAAGCCACCTCGGAAGGTTGCTTAACTGAATGATTTTTATCACTAAATTTGGTGGCCCCTGCTGGGTTTGAACCAGCGACCAAGCGATTATGAGTCGCCTGCTCTAACCACTGAGCTAAGGGGCCAGCGGAGCGGGGATTATAAAGTATCTCGGTGGGGCGATCCAGCGTTGCTCAATCGGTTGGTGAAAATTCCCGCAATCACTGAGTCCTTGATCTCACAGCAAAAAATCCCCGAACCCTGGCAGAAGCGGGCAATTAGCGCCCACTGCTGTCGCGTTTTTGAGACAAGGCTTGCTGCTGCCTTGTCTCCGGATGCGCAGGTTCAGCGATAGCGAGAGGCAGGCTTATTCAGCGAGATAAACGGCAGGATGGCGCCGCGCGCCTGCTCAAAGCTTTGCCACAGGCCCATATCTTCTACCGAAGGAATGGTGATCGCTTCACCTTCATCCAGACCGCGCAGCGCGGCGGCGACTAAGTCATCGACCTCCATCACCATCTCTGCCGGCAGGTCATCCACCGAGCGCCCGGTGCGCTGAAAGATTTCGGTGCGCGTCAGGCCCGGCAGCAGCGCCTGCACGCGTACGTTATGGCCTGCCAGCTCGCGCTGCATGTTACGCGTCAGCGAGAGCACAAAAGCTTTCGTCGCATTATAGGCCCCGTTTGCCTGTTCGTTGACCAGCGCCAGTACCGACGCCACATTTACGATAGTGCCCGCGTTGCGGCTGCGGAAAACCTGCGCGGCCGTGTGAGAGAGCTGCGTCAGCGCCACCACGTTCAGTGCCAGCATGGTTTGCGTCTGGTCGATGCTGGCATCAATAAACTCGCCTTCCACCGTCATGCCCGCATTGTTGATCAGCGTGGTAATACGCGTATTGTTCCGCAGCTCGCTATCAATACGCGCCAGATCCTCATGGCGCGTCAGATCCGCAGCCAGCACGCTGACTTCCACGCCGTGCGCCTCACGCAGCGATTGCGCCAGTGCGCTCAGACGTGCAGCATCGCGCGCCACCAGAATCAGATCATTGCCGCGTGCAGCCAGCTGTTTAGCGAAAGTTGCGCCGATACCGCTGGAGGCGCCGGTGATTAAAGCCAGTTGGTGTGACATGGAAAAGCCCTCTATATGATGGTCGTCATATTGGTGTGTTGGTAATATGACGACCATCATATCCATGGTCAAGCTGGAATATGACGATCGTAATAATTAAACTGATTGCCATTAACGATGAGCAGGGTAACAACCGATGGAAAAGCTAAGCCATAAGGCGCGTACGCGGCAGCGCATTCTGGAGGAAGCGGCGGTGGTGATGCGCGAATGCGGCACCGAAGGCATTGGCGTGGCAGCGCTGATGAAGCGCGTCGGCCTGACGCACGGCGGGTTTTATGCGCATTTTGCCTCGCGTGAAGCGCTGGTCGAAGCGGTGATTAGCGAGATGTTTGCCGACTCGGCGCAGCGTTTTGCCGCCGTGCTGGCGATAGAGGATCCGGCTGAACGGCTGAACCAGTGGATCGATCGCTATCTGTCGGACCAGCATTGTGGCGCGCCGGGCGAGGGCTGTCCGATACCGGCGCTGGTCAGCGAAGTGGCGCATTTACCGCCGGATGCGCGGGCGCTGTTTTCGGCGAAGCGCGAAGCGGTGCGGCGTCAGCTGGTACAGGCGCTGCAGCAGCTGGGACATGCGCAGGCGGAGAGCATCGCCAGCAGCATGCAGGCCGAAATGGTCGGTGCGCTGGCGCTGGCGCGCGCCTGCACCGATGAAGCGGAAGCGCGCCAGATGCTGGAGGTGACGCGTCAGGCAGTCAAACTGCGCGCCGGGCTGGTGACAGCATGAGCGATCACGACATCCGCGACATCATCGCACCCGATTTGCAGGTGCTGTTTTGCGGCATCAATCCGGGCAAATCCTCGGCGCATACCGGCTTTCACTTTGCGCATCCCGGCAACCGCTTCTGGAAGGTGATTCATCAGGCCGGATTTACCCGCGAACAGCTGCTGCCGGAGCAGGAACAGCGGCTGCTGGAGACCGGCTGCGGCATCACCATGCTGGTAGAGCGCCCCACCATTCTGGCCAGCGAGCTGGCGGGCGCGGAGCTGCGCGACGGCGGTGCGCGTCTGCAGGAAAAGGTGCTGCGCTTTCAGCCGCGCACGCTGGCCGTGCTGGGTAAGGATGCGTTTCAGAAGGCGTTTCGTCAGCGCAACGTGGCATGGGGCGAGCAGCCGCAGCTGCTGGGCGAAACCCGTTTATGGGTACTGCCCAATCCCAGCGGATTAAACCGCGCTTCGCTGGAGGAGATGGTCGCCGCTTATCGCCAGCTTCATGATTGGTTACAGAATAAGGCGTGAGCTGGCTCTGTTTCATCAGGTAATAACGTTGTTCATCGTTTTGTTTCTGGCTAAACCGGATGCTCCACGCAAAAAAAGGAGCAGGGAGATGAAGCAACGCACCATGGTTCTGGCGGCACTGCTGCTGGCGGCGCAACCGGGCGTCCAGGCCGCAACGCTGAAGGTATTCAGTTCCGGTGGTATGTACCCGGTAATTGAAAGCCTGAAGCAGGATTATCAGCAGCAGAGCGGTGACAGCATTGAGCTGGAAGCGGCGCCGTCGATGGGTGACACGCCGCAGGCGATTCCGAATCGCCTCAAACGCCATGAAAGCGCCGACGTGCTGGTGATGGTGGATTACGCCATCAAGCCGCTGGAGCAGGCCAAATGGGTGGATAGCGCCAGCCATCAGGTGCTGGCGCACTCGTACATTGCCATGGCGGTGAAGCAGGGCACCACGCCGCCGGATATCAGTACCGTCGCGAAGTTCAAACAGGTGCTGACCTCCGCCTCAAGTATCGCCGTGTCTGACAGCGCCAGCGGCAAATATATTCAGAGCAAGATGCTGGATAAGCTGCAGCTGGGCCCGAAAACGGCGGCGAAGATTACTGTGATTCCGGCCACGCCGGTGGGTGAGGCGGTCGCGCAGGGCAAAGCCGAGCTGGGCTTCCAGCAGAACAGCGAGCTGAAGGCGGTGAAAGGCATTACTATCGTGGGACTGATTCCGCCGGCGGCACAGCAGGATACGCTGTACGGTGCGGTCATCACGCGCAGCAGCCAGCAGCAGCAGGCCGCGGCGAAGTTCGTGAAATACCTGCAGAGCGACAAGGCGCGCAGCGTGATGCAGGAGAAAGGGCTGACGCCATACTGAAGACAATAAAAAACCCCGGCTAGCCGGGGTTTTTACTGACCAGGACGATTAATCGTCGAGGAAGCTACGCAGCACTTCCGAGCGGCTCGGGTGGCGCAGTTTACGCAGCGCTTTGGCTTCAATCTGACGGATACGCTCACGCGTTACGTCAAACTGTTTGCCCACCTCTTCCAGCGTGTGGTCGGTATTCATATCGATACCGAAACGCATACGCAGGACTTTGGCTTCACGCGCGGTCAGGCCAGCCAGCACGTCGTGGGTGGCAGAACGCAGGCTTTCCGAGGTCGCGGAATCCAGCGGCAGCTCCAGCGTGGTGTCTTCGATAAAGTCGCCCAGATGCGAATCTTCATCATCACCAATCGGCGTCTCCATGGAGATCGGCTCTTTAGCGATTTTCAGCACCTTACGGATTTTATCTTCCGGCATCAGCATGCGCTCAGCCAGCTCTTCCGGCGTTGGCTCGCGGCCCATCTCCTGCAGCATCTGGCGCGAAATACGGTTGAGTTTGTTAATGGTCTCAATCATATGCACCGGAATACGGATGGTACGCGCCTGGTCGGCGATGGAACGGGTGATAGCCTGACGGATCCACCAGGTGGCGTAAGTTGAGAACTTATAGCCACGGCGATATTCAAACTTATCCACCGCTTTCATCAGACCGATGTTGCCTTCCTGAATCAGATCGAGGAACTGCAGGCCACGGTTGGTGTACTTCTTGGCGATGGAGATCACCAGACGCAGGTTAGCCTCAACCATCTCTTTCTTCGCACGACGCGCTTTGGCTTCGCCGATCGACATACGACGGTTGATGTCTTTCACCTGCTCAATGGTCAGGCCGGTCTCTTCTTCAATCTGCAGCAGTTTCTGCAGCGAACGCATGACATCTTCTTCCACTTCCTGCAGTTTTTCTGACCACGGTTTGTTCATGGCCAGTGCCGCTTTGAACCAGCTCTCACTGGTTTCATTACCGGTAAACAGGGTGATGAAGTTTTTCTTCGGCATTTTGCACAGTTCAACACACAGCTTCATGATCAGGCGCTCTTGCGTACGCACGCGCTCCATCATTTCACGCATGTTGTTCACCAGGTAATCGAACTGCTTCGGTACCAGACGGAACTGTTTGAACACTTCAGAGAGATTATTAATCTCGGCCACGGCGTCCGCATGGCTGCGGCCTTTGGCTTTGATCACGTTGCGCGTGGTTTCGTACTGCGTACGCAGGTCGTTAAACTTCTCGCGCGCCAGTTCCGGATCGATAGAGTTATCGTCGTCGGAGCTGTCGTCGTCGCTCTCTTCGTCTTCCTCTTCGTCGTCGTCGCGGTCTTCTTCTGACAGCTCAGAACCAACGTGGGTCGCGGTTGGCGCCAGATCTTCCTCGGCGTTCGGATCGACGAAACCGGTGATCAGGTCAGACAGGCGTGACTCGCCCGCTTCAACGCGATCGTACTGATCGAGCAGGTAGGTGATTGCTTCCGGGTATTCGGCGACAGAGCATTGCACCTGGTTGATACCGTCTTCGATACGCTTGGCGATGTCGATTTCGCCTTCGCGCGTCAGCAGTTCAACGGTACCCATTTCACGCATGTACATGCGTACCGGGTCGGTGGTACGGCCAATTTCAGATTCAACGCTGGATAATACCTGAGCGGCAGCTTCCGCGGCATCTTCGTCAGTATCGGTGCTGTTTTCATTCAGCATCAGATCATCGGCATCCGGGGCTTCTTCCACCACCTGAATACCCATATCGTTGATCATTTGGATGATGTCTTCGATCTGATCGGAGTCGACGATATCTTCCGGCAGATGGTCATTGACCTCAGCATAGGTCAGATAGCCCTGCTCCTTACCACGGGTGACAAGCAGCTTAAGCTGTGACTGCGGGTTTTGCTCCATAAGACGGTATCCACACTTCTGTTAATTAGATTGGTGTCGGTCGGCAGCGAGCCAACTATAACAGTGAAGGCGTTGTATTTTTGCCGCTGCCTTCAACGCGGCCAGGGCTTTGGCCCATCGTAAATCGGCACTTAAGCCGCTTAATATTCTGTCCGGCGCTAACTCACTTGCCATTTTCAATGCTGGCAGTGCCTGCAATCCTTACGTACGCCAGTACGCTCCGGTTGCTGCGCGCTGGCAGCCTTGAAACTGACAGCGACGTTAACGCCTCTGGTACGTATGCATTGCTTCCGGTTTCGCTTACAGCGTCCATAAACCAGAAACATCAGGCAAGAACGGTGGCGTTATCAGCCTTCATCATTCTGACCCGGTAAAATCTTATTTTTTGGCTAATGCCTGGCTTAATGCCCAGAATTCACGGCGTTCGGCGGCACTCAGGCCTTCAGTCCGGTCGCGCGCAATCAGTGCTTCGAGGCGCTGCTCCAGCGCAGCATCATAGATGCTTGCCAGCGAGTCCTGGAACACTTCTTCCGCTTCGTCATCTACGATCATGTGGTTCCAGGTGGCCAGTGTTTCAAGGGGCTGGCTAAATTCTGTCCCGCGATATAACTCTAGTAGCTGTCCGGTGGTCAGGCCAGGATTCTCAGTACAACGGCGGACTAACTCCACAAACAGTGGCAATCCCGCTAATTTAGACTGCTCCAGCCCGTCCAGGGCAGGCACGATGGCGGCAAATTGCGGATTCTGCACCAGCAACGCAATCAGCACGCGCATGGTGGTGCGTTTCATCGGCGGCGCCACCGGCGCGGTACCGCTTTCCGCCTGCTTCGGCATCAGCTTGTCTAACTGGTTATCGTCCAGAATGCCGAGTTTATTACCCAGCGTCTGACGCATATAAATCCGCAGCGTTTCACCCGGAATCTGGCTAATCAGCGGCAGCGCCAGCGTCGCCAACTTGGTACGGCCGTCGCGCGTACTCAGATCCACCTGCGGCATCAGGCTGTCGAACAGAAACGTGGAGAGCGGCATGGCCTGCTCCATCCGCGCTTCGAACGCTGCTTTGCCCTCTTTACGCACCAGGGTATCCGGGTCTTCACCGTCGGGCAAAAACATAAAGCGTAGCTGACGACCGTCATTCATGTAAGGCAATGCGGTTTCCAGCGCACGCCATGCAGCTTCACGACCGGCGCGGTCGCCGTCGTAGCAGCAGATCACGTTATCGGTCGAGCGGAACAAAAGCTGGATATGTTCCGCTGTGGTCGAGGTGCCCAGCGAGGCGACAGCATAATCAATGCCGAACTGCGCCAGCGCAACCACGTCCATATAGCCTTCCACCACCAGCAGACGCGCCGGTTGCGGATGATTTTTTTGCGCTTCATACAGGCCGTACAGCTGGCGGCCTTTATGGAAAATCGGTGTTTCCGGTGAGTTCAGGTACTTGGGCGTATCGTTGCCCAGCACGCGGCCCCCAAAACCAATCACGCGTCCACGCTTGTCGCGAATCGGAAACATCACGCGATCGCGGAAACGATCGTAGGTGCGGCCGCTGTCATTGCTGACCAGCATGCCCGCTTCCATCAGCGATTCACGATCTTCTTTCTGCTGACCGAAACGCTTCAGCACGTTGTCCCAGCCGGCTGGCGCATAGCCAATGGCAAAGTGATCGATCACCTGCTGGCTCAGACCGCGTGTAGCGAGATACTGTTGTGCTGATTTCGCCTGCGGATTGCGCAGGCTCTGCTGATAAAAGCTGTCTAAACCTTCCAGCAGCTGATACAGGCTCTGGCGCTGATGGCGCTCCATCGGGCTCGGACCATTGCCCGCTTCGTACGGCACTTCTAAGCCGTGCTGCGTGGCAAGCTCCTCTACGCTTTCGACGAAATCCAGACGATCGTGATTCATCAGGAAGTCGATGGCGTTGCCTTTGGCACCACAACCAAAGCAGTAGTAGAACTGCTTTTCGCCGCTTACGGTGAAAGAGGGGGTTTTTTCGTTATGGAAAGGACAGCACGCGTGATAGTTCTTACCCTGCTTTTTCAGCTTAACGCGGGCATCGATAAGATCCACGATGTCCGTGCGGGCAAGTAAATCATTGATAAATACGCGTGGAATTCGTCCAGCCATAAGCCCCGGTTTTTCAGCTCATAAACGGCAACAAGCCGCGCTTCCTTTCGGAAAGCACGGCCTCTTACTTGACTCTGTCTGCGTTTAACACGCGGCGGAAGCGAACTTCCGAAAGAAATTAGTACAGACGAGTGCGGCGTGCGTTTTCGCGAGCCAGTTTCTTGGCGTGACGCTTAACAGCAGACGCTTTAGCGCGCTTACGTTCAGTCGTTGGTTTTTCATAGAACTCACGACGACGAACTTCAGCCAGAACGCCTGCTTTCTCGCAGGAACGCTTGAAGCGACGCAGTGCTACGTCGAATGGCTCGTTTTCACGTACTTTAATTACCGGCATGTAACTCTCACCTCGATAAAATTCGGTTTTTGCTGCTGACTGCGGCGCCAGCACTTTTCAAAATGGTGCAGCATTTTACTCCAGGCGCGGCTGGCTTGTAAAGCACCATGGACAATTTAGAACCAACAGGAGCGTTTGCCTGTGCGGCTGCCGGTTTTTTCAGGCCGTGGAGTATAGCGCACTCTTTGCGCGACAGAAAAACACTTTTTCGCGTGCGGAAGGGGGCAGGCGTCAGCCGGCCTGTGCTACACTGCGCGCCGCAAGAAGAGGGTGATAAAGCTATGCGAGTTCTGGGTATTGAAACGTCCTGCGATGAAACCGGCATCGCGATTTATGACGATGCGTCCGGTCTGCTGGCGAATCAATTATATAGCCAGGTAAAATTACATGCCGATTACGGCGGCGTGGTGCCGGAACTGGCCTCGCGCGATCACGTGCGGAAAACCGTGCCGCTGATCCAGGCCGCGCTGAAACAGGCGGGCTTACAGGCCAGAGAGATTGACGCCGTGGCGTACACCGCCGGTCCCGGCCTGGTCGGTGCACTGCTGGTTGGCGCCACCATTGGCCGTGCGCTGGCGTTCGCCTGGAACGTGCCGGCGGTGCCGGTGCATCACATGGAAGGCCATCTGCTGGCGCCGATGCTGGAAGACAACCCACCGGCATTCCCGTTCGTGGCACTGCTGGTCTCCGGCGGCCACACGCAGCTGATCAGCGTCACCGGCATTGGTGAATATACGCTGCTGGGTGAATCGATTGACGATGCCGCCGGGGAAGCGTTCGATAAAACCGCCAAGCTGCTGGGGCTGGATTATCCGGGCGGCCCGATGCTGTCGCGCATGGCACAGCAGGGCACGCCGGATCGCTTTAAGTTCCCGCGTCCGATGACCGATCGTCCGGGGCTGGACTTCAGCTTCTCCGGCCTGAAAACCTTCGCGGCGAATACCATTCGCGAACATGACGGTGACGAACAGGCGCGCGCCGATATCGCCCGCGCCTTTGAAGATGCGGTAGTAGACACGCTGATGATCAAATGCAAGCGTGCGCTGGAGCAGACCGGCTTCAAACGCCTGGTGATTGCCGGCGGCGTGAGCGCCAACCGCACGCTGCGTGAACGCATGGCAACCATGATGAGCGCGCGCGGCGGCGAGGTGTTTTATGCCCGTCCGGAGTTCTGCACCGACAACGGCGCGATGATTGCCTATGCCGGCATGGTGCGGCTGAAAGGCGGCACGCGCGGTGAGCTGGGCGTCAGCGTGCGGCCACGCTGGCCGCTGGCGGAATTACCGGCCATCTGATGATAAAAAACCGGCTGCGCGCCGGTTTTTTTATTTCTTCTTTTTACGCTTCCACACGCGGTTTTCCTGACCGCGCCACAGGCGCTGAATATTGTCGTGATGGCGCAGCAAAATCAGGCATGACAGCATCGACACCGGAAAGGTGAACTGCGGCTTAAACCACCAGACATAAAACGGGGCAATTAACGCGCTGACGATCGCGCCCAGCGATGAGTAACCGCTGAGCAGCACCGTCAGTAGCCAGGTGCCGGTCATCAGGCCGGTCAGGTCCCAGCCAATCGGCGCGATGGCCCCAAACGCGGTGGCCACACCTTTGCCGCCGCGAAAGCGGAAAAACACCGGATAGATGTGGCCGAGGCAGGCGGCGATGGCCGTGAGGCCAAGATACATCGGCGTGACGTGCAGCCACCAGGCGATCCACACCGGCACCATTCCCTTTGCCACGTCGAAAATCAGTACCGCGGCAGCGGCGGCTTTACCGCCAATACGTAACACGTTGGTGGCGCCTGGATTGCCAGAGCCTGCGCTGCGGGGATCGGGTAAACCAGCGAGTTTACAAACCAGGATCGCACTGGAAATCGAGCCGCAAAGATACGCGAAAATAATCATACCAAGCGCGATAGCACTCATAGCTTCGTACCGTTCCTTTTGGGTCGTTTTGTTCTCGATAAGCGTGGATAATACGCATAATCCGCCGGAAGTGGTATCCGGCTAAGCCAAAAACAGAGAGTGACATCATGGATATCGTATTTATAGAACAACTCACCGTGTTCACCACTATTGGCGTTTACGACTGGGAACAGGGCATGCAGCAGAAGCTGGTGCTCGATGTCGAAATGGCGTGGGACAACCGTCAGGCGGCGGTGAGCGACGATGTGAACCACTGTCTGAGCTACGCCGATGTCACCGAAGCGATCCTCAGTCATCTGCAGGGGCAGCGTTTTGCGCTGGTCGAACGGGTGGCAGAAGAAATCGCCGATCTGTTGATGAATCGTTTCAAAACGCCCGGTGTGCGCGTGAAGGTAGGTAAACCGGGGGCTGTCGCCCAGGCGGCGAGCGTGGGCGTGAGAATTGAGCGCGGGACTATTCCTAAATAAATCCTGCGTGATTGCCATCACAATGAAACCAAACCAAATTATGGTGTGTCTCAGTGGAGGCCGCTGCGCTGATGAAGGGGAAGTGACCGAAATCCTTAAGGTTTCCTTCAGCAAGGTGCAGGCATAATTTCAGGCGGTAGCGGTGCGCGACCGCCTTTTTACTGTTTAAAACGGATAGAGGGTAAAATTTGATGGCAGACATTCATCAGCTATGGGTAGCTGCAATCCTGGGGGTTGTGGAAGGCCTTACGGAGTTCCTGCCGGTCTCATCCACAGGCCACATGATTATTGTTGGCCATTTGCTGGGGTTCGAGGGTGAGAAGGCGGAAACCTTTGAAGTAGTGATCCAGCTGGGCTCCATCCTCGCCGTAGTCGTGATGTTCTGGCGCCGGCTGTTTGGCCTGATCGGCATTCACTTCGGCCAGGAGCGCCACGAAGGCGTCGGCAGCGGAAAACTGACGCTGATTCACATTCTGCTGGGTATGGTGCCGGCGGTGGTGATTGGCCTGGTGCTGCATGACCAGATTAAAACCCTGTTTAACCCGATCAACGTGATGTACGCGCTGGTGGTGGGCGGCGTGCTGCTGCTGGCAGCGGAATATCTTAAGCCAAAGCAGCCGAAAGCGGTGGGCATTGATGACATCACCTATCGCCAGGCGTTTATGATTGGCTGCTTCCAGTGTCTGGCGCTGTGGCCGGGCTTCTCGCGTTCCGGCGCCACCATCTCCGGCGGTATGCTGATGGGCGTCAGCCGCTATGCGGCGTCCGAGTTTTCCTTCATCCTCGCGGTACCGATGATGATCGGTGCTACCGGACTCGATCTCTACAAGAGCATGGGCTTCCTGACGATGCAGGATTTCCCGATGTTTGCCGTGGGCTTCGTGACCGCCTTTATTGTCGCGCTGCTGGCGATCAAAGTGTTCCTTGAGCTGATCAAACGTATCTCGTTTGTGTCGTTTGCCATCTACCGCTTTATCGTCGCGGCAGCGGTTTACGCCATCTTTATGTAATGCGCGAGGCGCGGCCGGTTACGCTGGCCGCGCGTCGATTAACCCTTCCTGCAACGCCAGCACGCGCCGACGCGTCAGCTCTTCCCGCACCGCCGCGCCTGTGAAACCGGCCTCGACCACCGCTTTGGTGGGCACTGCCTGCGCCAGCGCAAACGCGCGCCGCAGATAATCGCCCTGCGGATAAGCCATGCTCTCCAGCGTCGTACGCCCGCGTGCATCGGCTTCGCTGGTCAGTGCCATCTTTTCCACGCGATCGGGCTTGCGCCAGGCGTCGATGCGGTCAAACAGCGCCACCAGCGCGTCAGCCGGCTGGCGTTCAATGGTGTGCACCACATCGTGAAACTCCGTCACCACCAGGGCCAGATCGCGCACCTGGTTCGGCACGCGCAGTCGCTGGCACAGCGCTTCAACAATCGGTACACCGGCCGGGCCGTGACCATGATGGCTCGGCCACTTCTCTGGCGGCGTCAGCGCTTTACCCACATCGTGGAACAGCGTGGCGAAACGCACGTCAAGCTGGTCGGAGAGCGCTGCGGCCATGGTCAGCGTCATCAGCGCGTGGACACCGGTATCGATCTCTGGATGCCACTTAACGGGGGCCGGAATGCCGTACAGGTTGTCGATTTCCGGGAACAGCACCTGCAATGCATCGCAGTCGCGCAGCAGCTGGAAATAGACCTGTGGATTGCGCGTCAGCAGCGCTTTTTCCGTCTCTTTCCATACCCGCTCTGCGGTGAGGTGCGCCAGTTCACCGCTGTGCGCCATCTCGCGCATCAGCGCCTGGGTTTCAGGTGCCACGCGGAAATTGAGGTGGGCGAAACGGGCAGCAAAACGCGCCACGCGCAGCACGCGCAGCGGATCTTCATTAAAAGCTGCCGACACGTGACGCAGGGTGCGCTGCTGCAAATCCTGCTGGCCGTGATAAGGGTCGATCAGCGTGCCGTCAGCGGCCTGCGCGATGGCATTGATGGTCAGATCGCGACGCTGTAAATCCTGCTCCAGCGTCACGTCCGGCGCGAACTGGGTCACGAAGCCGGTATAACCGTTGCCGCTTTTGCGCTCGGTGCGCGCCAGCGCATACTCTTCGCGGCTTTCAGGATGTAAAAAAACCGGAAAATCCCGGCCCACCTGCTGATAGCCCTGCGCCAGCATGCTGTCAGGCGTTGCGCCCACCACCACCCAATCTCTATCTTTTACCGGCAAACGCAGTAAGGCATCACGCACTGCGCCACCGACCAGAAACGTCTTCACTCAACCACTCCAGAGGCAATCCACTTTTGCGTGCCGCGCACGCTTGTTACGTTATTGTTGCATACTTTGGCGAAAAAGCGGGCATGCCAAAAGGGGCATCTTACGATCCCCTCCAGGCAAACCACAAATGGCGTGGCGGCTTTAATTCATCCAGCGATCGTTTTTCTTGCGGCGCGGCACCATGTGCGGCAGCAGCAGACCGAGCAGCAGACCGACGCCGAGCACGCCGCCGCCATACATAAACCACTGCATGATGATGGTGCGCTGTTTGTCATCCAGCTGAACGTTAGCGGCGCTGACCTTCTTCTGCGCCACAATCAGCTCGTTGCGCAGCTTCTGGTTTTCTTCTTTCAGGCCGTTGATGGTGCCGTCGCTGTTGGCCACCTTGTTCTGCATCTCTGACGTACGCTGATTCCAGCTGTTATCAATGTTCGCCAGTTTGTCGGTCAGCTCTTTAACCTGCTGCTCCAGCTGCGGCACGCGGGTGCGCAGGCTGGGAGAGGCACTGAGCTGCGACAGCGGGATCCAGTTAGTTTTGCCTTCTGCATCGCGGATTTGCGCGTACTGCGAGTCATTATTAGTTTGCAGCAGCGTGACTTCCTCCCCGGCATTCAGCTTGCCAACCAGGCGATACTGATCGCCAGGGCCGCTGCGTACCCAGGTGGATAATTCGTCGGAGATGTAACGTTTTTCATCGGCCGCGTGAGCCGGTGCGATGGCGCTGAAAGCCAGCAAAGAGAGGGCGGCAAGTGTGATTTTTTTCATTCGATATCGTTTTTTCATGATGGGCGTAAATTTACCGGCACAGTCTGGAGTCGCTTCGCATAAATCTGAATGAGAACTATCCTGGTCTCAATGCGGTGCGAAAAGGGTCGTAAAAGCACAAGAAAGCAGAGACAGCAGGCTTGCGGTGCATTACTCTTCGCCAGATTAAACTCGTAAGTGCCAGCAGCGTATTGAATAAAAAATTATGACCATCGAAATCGAATTAAAGTTCATTGCCACCCCGCAAGCCGCCGAAAAACTGGCGCAGACGCTTGCCGCCTGGCCACATCAGCACCACGCCGCGCGTGAGCTGACCAACATCTATTACGAAACCGATGACAACCAGCTGCGCCGCTGGGATATGGGCCTGCGGATTCGCGGCGTGGATCAGCGCTATGAAATGACGCTGAAAACCGCTGGCAAAACGCTGGGCGGTCTGCATCAGCGTCCGGAGTACAATGTCAACCTCAG
Organism: Pantoea sp. ICBG 985; assembly: GCF_002928365.1. Taxonomy (NCBI): domain Bacteria; kingdom Pseudomonadati; phylum Pseudomonadota; class Gammaproteobacteria; order Enterobacterales; family Erwiniaceae; genus Pantoea; species Pantoea sp. ICBG 985. The sequence continues at coordinate 389,272 of NZ_POWM01000004.1, read as the reverse complement.
CGAGCCGCAGCTGGACATTGCCCGCCTGCCGGCAGAGATCTGGCCGCAGGGGACCGATATTGCCGCGCTTCAGTCGCGTTTGCAGCCGCTGTTCAGCACCCATTTCCAGCGTGAAACCTGGCTGGTGAGCGTTGGCGACAGCGAAATTGAAGTAGCGTTCGATTGCGGCAGCGTTGCCGCAGGGGAGCTGAGCGAGCCGCTGTATGAAGTGGAGCTGGAGCTTAAGCGTGGAGCGCGCAGCGATATGCTGACCTTCGCCAGTGCGCTGATCGCCACGGGCGGCCTGCGCCTCGGCAGCCTGAGCAAAGCGGCACGCGGTTATCAGCTGGCGCAGGGCAACGCGCCGCGACCATTGCGCGCGTTGCCGCTGCAGAAAATTGCCCCTAAAGCCACGGTGGAGCAGGGCATGGTTCACGCCATGAGCGCGGCGCTCGGCCACTGGCAGTACCATGAAGAGGTCTGGCTGCGCGGTAACGAAGACGCCCGGGCACGGGTAATTGAAGCGCTGGAAACGCTGCGTCAGGCGTTTTCCCTGTTTGGCACGCTGGTGCCGCGCAAGGCCAACAGCGAACTGCGTCAGAAGCTGACCCGGCTGGAAGAGCTGCTGGCGGACAGCGAGGTCAGCGCGGAAACCGTCTGCTTCTCACCTGCCTCGGTTGAAGCCCAGTTAGCACTTACTCACTGGCTGGTGGAGTCGCAGTGGCAGCCGTGGCTGGACGAGAAGAACAAAAGTAAGCTGCAGGGCTCGTTTAAACGCTTCAGCGACATCATGCTGGGGCGCATCGGCGCGGATCTGCGTGAAACCTTCGTCGACGTGCAGCTGTTCAATGAATTTCAGGACAAAGCTACGCGCCTGAACCGCCAGTTGCTGGCGGTGCATCTGCTGGCGGGGGCGTATCCGGCTGAAGAAGTCAGCCAGTGGCTGGCGGGCTGGCAGGAGTTGCAGCACGCCATTCGTGAAAAACAGGAGCGCGGTCTGATTCAGCTGGTCAATCTGGCGATCCGTCAACCGCCGTTCTGGCTGAATAACGGTGCGAAACGCTAAGGCTACGGCACCATCAATCATCAGGGAGGGAAGATGTCGTTACCGTTACCGGCGCTGATGCAGGCGCAGCTCGCCAGCGTGGCAGAACGTCTGGGCCTGCCGCTGACGGCGATCACGCCGCAGCAGGCTGGCGCACTGACCTTTAGTGACTTTATCGTGGACAACCTGCAGCAGCATCCGGCGTGGTGGCAACAGCTGCAGCAGCAACCGCCGCAGCCCGAAGAGTGGCAGCACTATGCGGCCTGGCTGGTAGCGGCGCTGCAGCCGGTGGATAACGAAGCCTCCCTGATGCGCGAACTGCGCCTGTTCCGTCGTCATATGCTGGTGCGCATCGCGTGGATGCAGGCGCTGGAGCAGGCCAGCACCGGGCAGAGCCTGACGCAGCTCAGCACGCTGGCGGAAGTGCTGATTACCGCCGCGCGCGACTGGGTGTGGCAGGATTGCTGCCGCGATTTCGGTACGCCGTGCAACGCCGCCGGCGAAGCCCAGCCGATGCTGATTCTCGGTATGGGCAAGCTGGGCGGCGGTGAACTCAACTTCTCTTCCGATATTGACCTGATCTTTGCCTGGCCGGAAAACGGCGTCACCCGCGGCGGCCGGCGCGAGCTCGACAACGCGCAGTTCTTTACCCGCATGGGGCAGCGCCTGATCAAGGTGCTGGATCAACCTACCGTCGATGGCTTTGTTTATCGCGTGGATATGCGCCTGCGCCCGTTCGGTGACAGCGGTCCGCTGGTGCTGAGCTTTGCCGCGCTGGAGGATTACTACCAGGAGCAGGGTCGTGACTGGGAGCGCTACGCGATGGTGAAAGCGCGCCTGATGGGCGACGACGGCGGCCACTGGAGCCAGGAGCTGCAGCAGATGTTGCGCCCGTTCGTCTATCGCCGCTACATCGATTTCAGTGTGATCCAGTCGCTGCGTAACATGAAAGGCATGATTGCCCGCGAAGTACGGCGGCGCGGCCTGAAGGACAACATCAAACTCGGCGCCGGCGGCATTCGCGAAACCGAATTCATTGTCCAGGTGTTTCAGCTGATTCGAGGTGGACGTGAGCGCTCACTTCAGCTGCGTTCGCTGCTGCCGACGCTGCAGGCCATCGGTGAGCTGGCACTGTTAATGCCGGAGCAGGTTGACCATCTGCGTGACGCCTACCTGTTTTTACGCCGGCTGGAGAATCTGCTGCAGAGCATCAACGATGAGCAGACGCAGACGCTGCCGGAAAATCCGCTCGATCGCCAGCGCCTGGCTTGGGCGATGGGCATGGCGGACTGGGCGACGCTGCTGGCACAGCTGGAACAGCACATGGCCGGCGTGCGCCACATTTTCGACGAGCTGATAGGCGATGATGCGCCGGATGTCGACGATCAGCCGCAGCTGGCGGAGTTCGCCAGCCTGTGGCAGGACGCGCTGGAAGAGAGCGATTTGCTGCCGGTGGTACCGCAGCTGCAGGCGGAACAGCGCCATGCGCTGTATCGGGCGCTGAATGATTTCCGTCAGGATGTCAGTCGCCGCACCATCGGTCCGCGCGGCCGGCTGGCGCTCGATCAATTAATGCCGCGCCTGCTAAGCGAAGTGTGCGCGCGTGACGACGCCGATGTGGTGCTGGCACGCCTGACGCCGCTGCTGCTCGGCGTATTAACGCGCAGCACCTATCTCGAGTTGCTGACTGAGTACCACGGCGCGCTGCGCCATCTGATTCGCCTGTGTGGCGCTTCGCCGATGATTGCCAGCCAGCTGGCGCGCTATCCGCTGCTGCTGGATGAACTGCTCGATCCGGCCACGTTGTATCAGCCCACTGCCACCGATGCCTATCGTGATGAACTGCGCCAGTATCTGCTGCGCATTCCCACCGATGATGAAGAGCAGCAGCTGGAAGCGCTGCGCCAGTTCAAGCAGGCACAGAATCTGCGTATCGCCGCCGCCGACATCGCCGGAACCCTGCCGGTGATGAAAGTGAGCGATCACTTAACCTGGCTGGCGGAAGCGATCATTGAATCGGTGGTTCAGCAGGCGTGGCAGATGATGGTGCAGCGCTATGGTCGCCCTTCGCACCTCACCAGCGACAGCGAGCGCGGCTTCGCCGTGGTCGGCTACGGCAAACTGGGCGGCTGGGAACTGGGTTACAGCTCGGATCTCGATCTGGTGTTTCTGCATGACTGTCCGGACGATGCCGAAACCGACGGTGAACGCGTTATCGACGGGCGCCAGTTTTACCTGCGTCTCGCCCAGCGCGTCATGCATCTGTTCAGCACCCGCACCTCGTCCGGCATTTTGTATGAGGTGGACGCGCGCCTGCGCCCCTCTGGCGCGGCCGGCATGCTGGTCAGCACCTTTGCCGCCTTTGACGACTATCAGCGCCATGAAGCCTGGACGTGGGAACATCAGGCGCTGGTGCGCGCGCGCATCGTGTTTGGCGAACCGGCGCTGTGTGAGCGCTTCGATGCGATCCGGCGCGGTATTCTCTGCCTGCCGCGTGAAGGCGCGAAGCTGCAAACCGAAGTGCGTGAGATGCGTGAGAAAATGCGCGCGCACCTCAGTAACAAGCACAAAGGCCGCTGGGAGATTAAAACCGATGAGGGCGGTATCACCGATATTGAATTCATCGCGCAGTATCTGGTCTTAGGTTACGCCGCCAGCCAGCCGGCGCTGACGCGCTGGTCGGATAACGTGCGCATTTTCGAACTGATGGCGCGCCACGGCATCATGGCTGATGAGGAAGCGCAGGCGCTGACGCACGCTTACGTCACGCTGCGCGATGCGCTGCACCATCTGGCGCTGCAGGAACTGCCGGGTCATGTCGATCCGGCATCGTTCGCTGACGAACGCGCCGTGGTGCACGCCAGCTGGCAGCGCTGGCTGGCCGCGAGCGACGCGGATGACACGGAGCAGTGAGCCTGGCGGCTTCTATGCTATTATCCGCGCATTATTTTGACTGAACGTTGAAGTCTGGAGTCTCTGCATGAAAGTAACACTGCCCGCGTTTGGCAAGGCCGCTGTGCTGGTTGTCGGCGATGTGATGTTAGACCGCTACTGGTACGGCCCGACCAGCCGGATCTCACCGGAAGCCCCGGTGCCGGTGGTTAAAGTGGATACCATTGAAGAGCGTCCGGGCGGCGCGGCCAACGTGGCGATGAATATCGCTGCACTCGGTGCGGACTCGCGCCTTATCGGCCTGACCGGTGCAGATGACGCTGCGCGCGTGCTGCGCGAAACGCTGGCGCAGGTGAAGGTTGAGTGCGATTTCGTCGCCCTCGACAGCCATCCGACCATCACCAAGCTGCGCGTGCTGTCGCGCAACCAGCAGCTGATTCGCCTCGACTTTGAAGAGGGCTTTGAGCAGGTCGACCCGCAGCCGATTCACGATCGCCTGCGTCAGTCGCTGGCACAGGCGGGCGCGCTGGTGCTGTCTGATTATGCCAAAGGCGCGCTGAGCAGCGTGCAGACCATGATTCAGCTGGCGCGTGCGGCGCAGGTGCCGGTACTGATCGACCCGAAAGGCACCGATTTTGAACGCTATCGCGGCGCGACGCTGCTGACGCCCAATCTGTCCGAGTTCGAAGCGGTGGTGGGCAAGTGCAAAAGCGAAGAGGAGATTGTCAGCCGCGGTATGCAGCTGATTGCCGATTACGATCTCTCCGCGCTGCTGGTGACGCGTTCGGAAAACGGGATGACGCTGCTGCAGCCGGGCAAAGCGCCGCTGCATCTGCCCACTCAGGCGCAGGAAGTGTATGACGTGACCGGTGCTGGCGATACGGTGATCGGTGTGCTGGCTGCAGTGCTGGCTGCCGGTGAAAGTCTGGAAGATGCCTGCTTCCTCGCCAATGCTGCGGCTGGCGTGGTGGTCGGCAAGCTCGGGACTTCAACCGTCAGTACCGTGGAGCTGGAGAATGCAATTCACGCGCGGCCGGACAGCGGCTTTGGCGTGATGACCGAAGCCGAGCTGAAAGTGGCGGTGGCGCAGGCGCGCCAGCGCGGTGAGAAAGTGGTGATGACCAACGGCGTGTTCGACATTCTGCATGCCGGCCATGTCTCCTATCTGGCCAACGCGCGCAAACTGGGCGATCGCCTGATCGTGGCGGTCAACAGCGATGCTTCCACCAAACGTCTTAAGGGCGAAACCCGCCCGGTGAACCCGCAGGAAAACCGCATGATCGTGCTGGGTGCGCTGGAAGCCGTAGACTGGGTGGTGCTGTTTGAAGAGGATACGCCACAGCGGCTGATTGCCGAAGTGCTGCCGGATCTGCTGGTGAAAGGCGGTGATTATAAGCCGGAAGATATCGCGGGCAGTAAAGAGGTGTGGGCCAACGGCGGTGACGTGCGCGTGCTCAACTTTGAAGACGGTATTTCCACCACCAACATCATCAAAACCATTCGCAATCAGTAAACACGTAGCCGGCGGGAGCGAACTCCCGCCGCGTAAACCTTACTGAGGCGTATCGATTTTGCCTGCCGGATCTGGCGTGATCACCGCCGGAGCCGGGGCCGCCGGACTTTCACTCTCCAGCTTCGCCAGACGCTGCTCCAGCGCCGCCAGTTTTTCACGCGTGCGCAGCAGCACCTGGGTCTGCACGTCAAACTCTTCACGATTAACCAGATCCATGCGGGTTAACTGCGCCTGCAATACCTGACGAATTTTCTTTTCCACATCGTCGCCAAAGTCGCGAATACCTTTTGGCATCGCTTCGTGCACCTGGCGCGCCAGTTGTTCAATTTTTTTCGTGTCGATCATGGTTGTTTCCTGGTTACGGTGGCTGATAACAGCGCGTGTTCCGACTCATCAAACATTAAGTGTAATGCCAGAAACGAAAAGGTTAAACCCGAAATCCGCAACGCATGAAGTGCAAAAGCATTTGCACTTTTGTTGATTGCCCGACCAGGTGATTGGCGCTATAGTAATTTCGCTTATTCTCAGGGCGGGGCGAAATTCCCCACCGGCGGTAAATCAGCTTCGGCTGAAAGCCCGCGAGCGCTTTCGCTTACAGTGAAAGGTCAGCAGATCCGGTGTAATTCCGGGGCCGACGGTTAAAGTCCGGATGGGAGAGGGTAACGACATCAGCCGGGCTGCGCCCGCGTCACGTTATTGCCATGTGTTTTCTACGCACTCCTAAGCTCGCCCTGGTTCTGGTAACTCATATTTTATTAATAAGGTTTTTTTACCATGAATCAGACGCTTCTTTCTGAATTTGGCACGCCGGAACAGCGTGTAGAACGCGCCATCGATGCGCTGCGCAACGGGCGCGGCGTGATGGTGCTGGACGATGAAAATCGCGAAAACGAAGGCGATATGATCTTCGCCGCCGAAACCATGACCGTTGAACAGATGGCGCTGAGCATTCGTCACGGCAGCGGCATTGTCTGCCTGTGCATTAACGAAGCGCGCCGCCAGCAGCTGGATCTGCCGATGATGGTAGAGAACAACACCAGCTCTTACGGCACCGGTTTTACTGTGACTATTGAAGCGGCCAGCGGCGTGACGACCGGCGTATCGGCCTCCGACCGTATTACCACCATCCGCGCGGCGATTGCCGATGACGCTAAACCGTCCGATCTGAATCGTCCCGGCCACGTATTCCCGCTGCGCGCGCGCGATGGCGGCGTGCTGGCGCGCGGCGGCCACACCGAAGCGACGCTCGATCTGGTGACGCTGGCGGGCTTCAAACCTGCGGGTGTGCTGTGCGAACTGACCAATGACGACGGCAGCATGGCGCACGCGCCGGAAGTGATTGCGTTTGCGAAGCAGCACGCCATGCCGGTGGTGACTATTGAAGACCTGGTGGCCTGGCGCCGCCAGCATGAAACCCGTCAGGCCAGCTAAGCCGACGTGAAATAAATAAGGCCGGATGTGATGCATCCGGCCTTTTTTATGATTAACGGCTGGCGTAAAAAACGTGATTACCTATCACCACGGTACGCTGGAAGGCGTGGCGCCACGCGGGTCTGGCGCTGTGTGCATGAAAGAAGGTCGCGCCCTTTGTCACATCCGCCAGCTTACCCTCGACAATCCGCTGGGCCAGGCGCTGCGCGCGCTGCCAGCTTTTGTCATGCTGCGGCGGATGGCGATGGGGATGTTTGTGCAGAGACGTCCAGGAGAACTGTTTGGGTGCGTACACCACCGGACAGATCTCTTTGACGTCCCAGTTAGCCCGGTTCATGGTGACAGTGCCGACGGCAATCTGCCCCTTTACCGGTTCGCCGCGCGCTTCATGATAGATATTCATCGCCAGGCATAAAATGGCTCCCTGAATTAACATAACACTCCACTGCTTTCTAAGAGTCGCGTGGAGTGTAATGAGCCCGCCGTTGGGTGTTAACAAGACCCGTCTCGACTACGCCTTAACAATCCTAACTCGTTGAGAGTTAAGGACGAAGTGGTGATGAATGAGACGAATCGCGTGTCAGCCTACCCCGCTGGTTTGCAGCAACGTCAGGCTCAGGCCCATCACCGTCATGCCGCACAGAACGCCGTAGCTGGGGTTGTTATGCGGATCGATTTCGCGCGCCAGCGGCATCAGTTCATCCACGGACAGCGCCACCATAATGCCCGCCACCGCCGCCATGATGGCCGCAATCATCACCGGTGAGACCGCCGGCCCCAGCAGCAGAAAAGCGATGATGCCACCAAGAATCTCCGCCATACCGGACAGGCAGGCCCAGAACAGCGCTTTGGCTTTCGAGCCGGTGGCGGCGTACATCGGTCCGGCCACCGCCAGCCCTTCCGGAATATTGTGGATCGCGACGGCCAGCGCGATGCCCAGCCCCAGTTCCATATCGCTGCTGGCGGTGACAAAGGTGGCAATGCCTTCGGGAAAGTTATGCAGGCTGATACCGAGCGTCAGCAGGATCGCGGTGCGTTTCAGGTTAGTGGGGCGGCGATTGACCGCCATCAGGTCCTGCGGATGCTGGTGCGGCAGCAGGCGATCCATGGCGAAATAACCCAGTAAGCCGAGCATGAACATGCCGTAGCCAAGCACCGGCGACATGCCTTCCGCATGCAGCGCAGCAGGCAGCATCTCCATCAGGGAAATCAGCAACATGATGCCGGCGGCAAAGCCGAGCGCAAAGGCCAGTACGCGGTTCGACGGCTTCTGACCGAGCACGCCAAAAATCGCGCCGACGAAAGTGGCACCGCCAGCCAGGATGGTTAGCAGCAAAGGTACTGACATGATGGGCTCCTTAATGATAATGATTACCAGTTACAATATAGTTAACCCCATAAAATATCGAGTTATTTAGCGTAAAGTTATGTCGGCAAAATCTTGTTCAAATTTGCTGATAAACATCATCACGCTTATCAGCGTTTTTCCCCTGGCGAAAGCGCGTATCGTGACAGTCATTAACGCGATCCCGACGCCAGAGGATGAATAATGACCCGCATGCCCGCTCTGTTTCTCGGCCATGGCAGCCCGATGAACGTATTAGAAGACAACCGTTATACCCGCGTATGGCAACAGCTGGGCGAAACCCTGCCGCGTCCGCGCGCTATTCTCGCCATCTCGGCGCACTGGTACACGCGCGGCACGGCGGTGACGGCGATGAGCAATCCGCGCACCATCCATGATTTTGGTGGCTTCCCGCAGGCGCTGTTCGACGTGCGCTATCCGGCGCCGGGTTCGCCTGCGCTGGCACAGCGCGTTATCGATCTGCTGGCGCCGGTAGCAGTGCAGGCCGATCAGCAGTGGGGCTTTGATCACGGCTCGTGGGGCGTGCTGGCGAAGATGTATCCACAGGCGGACATTCCGCTGATTCAGCTCAGCATCGATGGCACCCAGCCGGCGGCGTGGCATTTTGCGCTGGGACGTAAACTGGCGGCGCTGCGTGACGAAGGCGTGATGCTGGTGGCCAGCGGCAACGTGGTGCATAACCTGCGCATGATTCGCTGGCAGGGTGCGGAAAGCGCTTATCCGTGGGCGGAGAGCTTCAACCAGTTTGTGCGCGATAATCTGGACTACGAAGGCGAAGCGGCGCAGCATCCGCTGGTGAATTATCAGCAGCATGAAGGCGCGCAGCTGGCTAACCCGACGCCGGAGCACTATCTGCCGCTGCTGTATATTCTCGGTGCGCGAGCTGAAGGTGAGGCGGTGAGCATCCCGGTGGAGGGCATGGAGATGGGGTCGATCAGTATGCTGTCAGTGCAGGTTGGCTGACACCTGTGCCGCCCGCAGACCGGGCGGCACGTGCGTTACTCAATAAAGGTGTGCGGATAGAAACGCGACAGATCCTGGGTGATCAGCGCCCGATCTTCCCGCAGACCGATACCGGCAGGCTGATCGTCAATCAGCCAGCTGCCAATCAGCGTGTAGCTGTCGCCAAATTTCGGCAGCGGCCAGAACTGCTGGACGATCATGCCCTCTTCGCCATAAGGGCCGTCGGCACGCGCGATTTCCTGACCGTTTTCCACGATGGTGATGTTGGCACCTTCGCGGGAAAACAGCGGTTTCACCACATATTTGTCCATCTGCGGCGCGCTGGCATCGTCGGCAAACCAGGCGGGCAGCAGGTTAGGATGGTTGGGGAACATCTCCCACAGCAGCGGTAGCAGCGCTTTGTTGGAGAGAATGCTTTTCCACGCCGGCTCCAGCCAGCGCACGCCGGCATCGGCCAGCTTGGTCGAGAACATCTCGCGCAGCATGAATTCCCACGGATAGAGCTTGAACAGGTTGCTGATCACCTGATCGTGCTGATCGGTAAACTGGCCTTTTTCGCCCAGCCCGATCTCATCAATGTAGAGAAATTCACTCGGCAGGCCGGCTTCAGTGGCGCAATCCTGCAGATACTGTACCGTGGCGCGATCCTCTTCCGTATCGCGGCAGCAGGCAAAGTGCAGCCAGTTAAAACCGTGCTGCTGGTGCAGCGTGGCGAAGCGCTCAATCAGCTGCTCCTGCAGGCTGTTGAATTGATCGCTGCCCTGCGGCAGGTTGCCGGCGTTGAGCTGATCCTCCAGCCAGATCCACTGGAAAAACGCCGCTTCGTACAGCGAGGTTGGCGTATCGGCGTTGTTCTCCAGCAGCTTGATCTCGCCTGTGCCATCCCACGCCAGATCGAGACGTGAATAGAGCGACGGCTGACGCTGCTGCCAGGATTCGCGCACAAAATCCCAGGTGTGTTTCGGAATGCAGAAACGGGTGAGCAGCGCTTCGCTGTTCACCACTTTTTCTACCGCCTTCAGGCACATCTGGTGCAGTTCAGCGGTGGCCGCTTCCAGCTGTTCAATTTGCGCCAGCGTAAACTGGTAATAAGCGTCTTCGCACCAGTAGGGTTCGCCATACATGGTGTGAAACTGAAAGCCGTACTCGGTCGCCTTTTCGCGCCAGTTCGGACGTTCGCTGATAGCAATACGTTGCATGCGCGGGCTTAGCCTCCCAGCGAGCGGCTGCCGGTGCTGGTGGCACTGCTGCGCTGCATGGTGTTCTGTTTGGCTACCGTCTCACCAAAGCCGCCACGGGTGATGGTGGACGTAGTGGCCGGTTTTGGCGCCAGCGCGGTTTTCGGCACGTTTACCGTCCGGCCCGAGGTGGCCGCACCGTAGTTCTTACCGGAAGCATCAACAAACTGGCCGTTAGCCGGGCTGTTAGGGGTTTTTGGCGAGAACAGTGGCTGCTGCGCAAAGCCGGCACCGCCGCCCATCAGACGACCCATCATGTAGCCGGCCATCAGAGGCATCCAGAAGCTGCCGCTCTGCTGCGCTTCAGCGTTGTTCGCCGTGGTACCGACGCCCGCCTGTGCCGGAGTTTGCTGACACTGGTTTTCGCCGAATTCCGCGACGCAATCTTCACGCGTGGCGTATTTTGGCGCGGTGCGCTCAGCCTCTTTCAGCGCGTTGTTGTAAGCGGTGGTGCACTGGGCGCTCTGGCCCGGATTGGCTTTCGCACAATCATCGGCGTTCTGGTACATCGAAACCGTTTCATCGCTCTGTTCGCAGCCTGCCAGCATAAACACGGCGGTGACCGCCAGTGCGACCGGCGTTAAATGGCGTGCCTGCCAGCTTTTACGGAAAGCGGCATGACGAATATTTTTTGTCCGTTTCATTATCTTCATCCTGTGCCCAAAGGTGGGGCTTAGGATAGGTGATGAGTGGTGGAAAATGAAGCGGGAAGCCGGGTGGCAAGGGGATCTTTACGTTGTTATACGTTTGAATGCGAAAGGGGCCGCAAGCGGCCCCTTGAAGGCTTAATTAGCGAAAGGATTGGCGCTGTTACGTGCCGCGGCCGGACGGGCCTGAGCGGCGGCGGAAGCGGAGGTCGCTTTCGGGCCGTTATCCACGCGCGCGGCCTGCTGGCTGTTTTCCGGCGCGACCACTTCTGGCGAGGTCGTCACTTCTTTGCCCAGCGTGCTGTTCAGCTGTTGCAGATCCTGCTCGTTCAGCGTGCCCAGCGCATATTTGATGTTCAGCTGGTTGATCAGGTAGCTGTAACGCGCATTCGACAGCTGCTGTTTAGCGTTAAACAGCGTAGTTGTCGCGTCTAACACGTCAACGATGGTACGCGTACCCACCTGATAACCGGCTTCCGAGGCATCTAATGAGCTCTGCGCCGAGATTACCGACTGTTTGTAAGCGTCGATGCTGCTGATCGAAGCGTTTACGTTGTTGAACGAAGAACGAACGGTCTGGATCGCGCTACGGTGCGCGCCTTCCAGCTGCTCGCTGGCGGCGACGAAGTTGTACTGCGCCTGTTTCACCTGCGAAGTCACTGAACCGCCGCTGTACAGGGGCAGTGAGAAGCTCAGGCCAACCTGGTTGGAGCCGGTGATCGAGTCAGTGGTACCGGCGCTCTGATTAGCGCGGCTGCCGCCGTATTTGCTGTTCGACAGACCGGTAGAAGCGGTCAGATCCAGCGTCGGCATGTGGCCGGACTCGGCGGAGCGAATCTGCTCACGCGCCAGATCCTGGCTCAGACGGGCAGACAGCAGGTTGAGGTTACGGCTCTCAGCCTGTTTCAGCAGACTGGACACCGCTTCCGGACGCGCCGTTTTGAAACGATCGATATTCAGTGACGCCAGCGACAGATAATCCATGCCGGTGATCTGACGCAGCGATTCCACCGCATTATCCAGGTCGTTACGCGCGGTCACTTCGTTGGCCAGCACGCTGTCGTATTGAGCACGGGCGTTCTGCACATCGGTGATGGCCACCAGACCGACGTTAAAACGCTGGGTGGTCTGATCCAGTTCGCGGTAGATCGACTGTTTCTGCGCTTCAGTGTAAGAAAGCGTATCAATGGCCTTCAGCACGTTGAAATAGGCGGTTGCGGTGTTCAGGATCAGATCCTGCTGCGCTACCTGATAAGTAACGTCCTGAATGCCGGCCGTTTTTTCCTGCAGCGTCAGCGCACGCCATTTCGACATGTCGAAAATCGTCTGCGTTAATTGCAGCGAGGCGCTGGTCGTGTTGGAATGGAGACCGCTGTTGTCGCGATAGCCGCTGTTATAGGTATAATCTGCACCCAGACCCAGCTGCGGCAGCAACGGGCTACGCGCTTCGTTAATTTTCTCAAAAGCAGCGTCGCGATCGGCGGCTGAAGCACGCAGATCCGGGTTGCTGAGGCGCGCCTGCTGGTAGACCTGCAACAGGTTTTCTGCCTGGCTGGCAAGGCTGAAACCGCCCAGGCTCAGTCCAATAAAAAGTGGGAGCAGTTTTTTCATTTGCATTCCTTGTGTTGCAGCAAATGCACAGAGAGTGTGCTGCAGGTAAGCCAAAAAATAATCGCCGATTCTACAGAGGCGGCGTCAGAGATAAGTTGGCTGAACGTGCCTTCTCCCCCTAATTTACGTAAATAATTCAGAAAGAACCACTCGGACGGAGCACAAGGGTTGGCTTTTCTTCGCTCCATCCCAATCTGCATAAGGAACCAGATGATGGCGGGTGAAAAAAAATCCCCTGTGACTTTCACAAAAAACGATGTAGAAATTATTGCACGCGATACTCGCTACGATGGTTTTTTTTCCATCGTCAGTTACCGCTTCCGCCACCGCCGTTTCAATGGCGACATGAGCGGTGAAGTGGTGCGCGAAGTTTTTGAGCGCGGACACGCTGCCGTGCTGCTACCCTATGATCCCCTGCGCGACGAAGTAGTGCTGATCGAACAGATCCGCATTCCGGCCTATGATTCCAGCGCCACGCCCTGGCTGCTGGAGATGGTGGCCGGCATTATTGAACCGGGTGAAACACCGGAAGATGTGGTGCGTCGTGAAGCGGTCGAAGAGGCTGGCCTCAAGGTTGGCCGCGTCAAACCGATAGTGAATTACTTAGCCAGCCCCGGCGGAACCTCAGAGCGTTTGTCGGTGCTGGTGGGCGAAGTGGATGCCAGCCAGGCAGAGGGAAATCACGGGCTGGAGGAAGAGAATGAGGATATTCTTGTGCATGTGGTAAGCCGCGAACAGGCTTATCGCTGGGTGGAAGAGGGGATTATTGATAACGCGGCATCTGTCATCGCTCTGCAATGGCTGGCGTTGCACCATGAGAAACTAAGAGAAGAGTGGAAGCCAACATGAAACAGCGCTATACCCCTGATTTCCCCGAAATGATGCGTCTGTGCGAAACCAATTTCGCTCAGCTGCGCCGCCTGCTGCCGCGCAGTGACGAGGCAGGTGCGTCGGTGATGTATCAGGTGAACGGCGCCAGTTATCAGCTGACTATTGAAGAGTCGACGCGCTATACCACGCTGGTGGAGATCCGCCAGGTGGCACCCGCAGTGAGCTACTGGAGCCTGCCGTCCATGTCGGTGCGGCTCTACCATGATGCGATGGTGGCTGAAGTGTGTTCCACTCAGCAGATCTATCGCTTCAAAGCGCGCTATGATTATCCTAATAAAAAATTGCATCAGCGCGATGAAAAACATCAGATTAACCAGTTCCTTGCCGACTGGTTGCGGTACTGCCTGGCGCACGGCGCGATGGCCGTGCCAGTATGCTGATAGCGATACCCTGAATCCGCACGGGTATATAACGCAACGATAGCGTGGAGAGAAAGGAAACGCTTTGGATAGCCTGCTAACTCTTCCTGCGGCAAATGGGTCCGATATCAGAATTTTACAAATTACGGATACCCATCTTTTCGCGGGAAAACATCAATCGCTGCTTGGAGTGAATACCTGGTCGAGTTTTGATGCGGTGCTGGACGCCATCGCGGCGCAACAGCGCGATTACGATCTGATTATCGCCACTGGCGATCTCGCCCAGGATCACACCGTCGAAGCTTATCAGCATTTTGTTGCGGGCATTGCACGTCTGCCGAAGCCGTGCGTCTGGCTGCCGGGCAATCACGATTTTCAGCCAGCGATGGTGGATACGCTGGCGCAGGCCGGCATCGCCGCGGACAAGCATGTGCTGCTCGGCGAGCACTGGCAACTGGTGCTGCTGGACAGCCAGGTTTTTGGCGTGCCGCACGGCATGCTGAGCGACTATCAGCTGGAGTGGCTGGACCGCACGCTGCGTCAGTTCCCCGATCGCTACACGCTGGTGCTGCTGCACCATCATCCGCTGGCCTCTGGCTGTACCTGGCTTGACCAGCACAGCCTGCGCAATCCGCATCAGCTGGATGCAGTGCTGCAAAACTTCCCGCTGGCGCGCCACCTGGTGTGCGGCCACATTCATCAGGAGCTGGATCTCGACTGGCACGGCCGCCGCGTACTGGCGTCGCCTTCGACCTGCGTCCAGTTCAAACCGCACTGCACCAACTTCACCATTGATACCGTGGCTCCCGGCTGGCGCTGGCTGACGCTGCAGGCGGATGGCACGCTGCACACCGAAGTGAATCGTCTGCAGAGCGATCTGTTCCGTCCGGATCTGGATTCCGAGGGCTACTAAACCATGGCGGTGCTGATTTATCTGCACGGATTCAACAGCTCACCGCAGTCGGCTAAAGCGACGCAGTTACAGCAGTGGTGTCAGGCGCAGCACCCGCACATTGAGGTGCTGATGCCGCAGCTGCCGACTTTTCCCGCTGAGGCTGCTGCGCTGCTGGAAGAGTTGGTGATGCAGTATGCCGGGGAACCGCTCGGGCTGGTGGGGTCATCGCTCGGTGGTTATTTTGCCACCTGGCTGTCGCAGTGTTTCATGCTGCCGGCGGTGGTGGTGAATCCGGCGGTGCGGCCGTTTGAACTGCTGGTGGATTATCTGGGTGAAAACCGGAATCCCTACACCGGCCAGCAATATGTGTTAGAGTCTCGCCACATTTACGATCTGAAAGTGATGCAGATTGACCCTCTGGAAGCGCCCGATCTACTCTGGCTGCTGCAACAAACCGGCGATGAAGTGCTCGACTATCGCCAGGCGCTGGATTACTACAGCGCGTGCCGTCAGACGGTAGAAGAGGGCGGCAATCATGCCTATATCGGATTCGAACGCCATTTTGCGCAGATGATTGATTTTCTGGGACTGAATACTCCCTGATGCTGCGGGATGGGCCCATTTTCCTATTGCTAATCAGACTGTTACGATGAGCCAATCTAGCTATAATGCTGACGCCATTGAGGTTTTAACCGGCCTCGAACCGGTACGTCGCCGTCCGGGCATGTACACCGATACCACACGCCCTAACCATCTGGGCCAGGAAGTGATCGATAACAGCGTCGATGAGGCGCTGGCCGGTCACGCCAAACGCGTGGAAGTCATCCTGCACGCCGATCAGTCGCTGGAAGTGATCGATGATGGCCGTGGTATGCCCGTCGATATCCACCCGGAAGAGGGCGTGCCAGCGGTCGAACTGATTCTCTGTCGCCTGCATGCCGGCGGTAAATTCTCCAACAAAAACTACCAGTTCTCCGGCGGCCTGCACGGCGTGGGGATTTCGGTAGTGAACGCCCTGTCGAAGCGTGTGGAAGTCACGGTGCGCCGCAACGGTGAGATTTACCAGATCGCCTTCGAAAACGGCGATAAAGTGCAGGAGCTGGCGGTAATTGGTACGGTAGGCAAACGTAACACCGGCACCAGCGTTCACTTCTGGCCAGACGAAAGCTTCTTCGACAGCCCGCGCTTCTCGGTCTCCCGCCTCAAGCATCTGCTGAAAGCCAAAGCGGTGCTGTGCCCGGGTGTCGAAATTGTCTTTAAAGACAAGGTGAACGATACCGAGCAAACCTGGCTGTATCAGGATGGCCTGACGGATTACCTGAGCGAAGCGGTGAACGGCCTGCCAACGCTGCCGGAAAAACCGTTTGTCGGCAGCTTTGCCGGTGATGTGGAGGCGGTCGACTGGGCACTGCTGTGGCTGCCGGAGGGCGGCGAGCTGCTGACCGAAAGCTACGTCAACCTGATCCCGACCATGCAGGGCGGAACGCACGTTAACGGCCTGCGTCAGGGCTTGCTCGACGCGATGCGCGAATTCTGTGAATACCGCAATATTCTGCCGCGCGGCGTGAAGCTGTCGGCGGAGGATATCTGGGATCGCTGCGCCTATGTGCTGTCGGTCAAAATGCAGGATCCGCAGTTTGCCGGACAGACCAAAGAGCGTCTCTCCTCACGCCAGTGCGCGGCGTTTGTCTCGGCGGTAGTGAAAGATGCCTTCAGCCTGTGGCTCAACCAGAACGTGCAGGCTGCCGAAATGCTGGCCGAGCTGGCGATCTCCAGCGCACAGCGCCGTATGCGCGCGGCGAAAAAGGTGGTGCGTAAAAAGCTGACCAGCGGACCGGCGCTGCCGGGCAAGCTGGCCGACTGTACTGCGCAGGATCTGAATAAAACCGAACTGTTCCTGGTGGAAGGGGATTCTGCGGGCGGCTCCGCCAAGCAGGCGCGCGACCGCGAATATCAGGCGATCATGCCGCTGAAAGGCAAGATCCTCAACACCTGGGAAGTGTCGTCGGACGAAGTGCTGGCGTCGCAGGAAGTGCACGATATTTCGGTGGCGATCGGTATCGATCCGGACAGTGAAGATCTCAGCCAGCTGCGCTACGGCAAAATCTGTATCCTCGCGGATGCGGACTCCGACGGCCTGCACATTGCCACGCTGCTGTGCGCGCTGTTTGTGAGACACTTCCGCTCGCTGGTGCAGCAGGGCCACGTCTATGTGGCGATGCCGCCGCTGTACCGCATCGACCTCGGTAAAGAGGTGTATTACGCGCTCGATGAAGACGAAAAAGAGGGCGTGCTGGAGCAGCTGAAGCGGAAAAAAGGCAAGCCGAACGTGCAGCGCTTTAAAGGTCTGGGTGAGATGAACCCGCTGCAGCTGCGCGAAACCACGCTCGATCCTAACACCCGTCGTCTGGTGCAACTGACGGTCAACGAAGAAGACGTCGAGCAGACGTTACGGATGATGGACATGCTGCTGGCGAAGAAACGCTCGGAAGACCGCCGCAACTGGCTACAGGAAAAAGGCGACCTCGCCGACCTCGAAGTGTGATGCAAACGGGACGCTGCGGCGTCCCTTTTTTATGCCTGCAACGCGTGCCATCGCTGCCCGTCCCGATCTGTCCCATCGCCGCATGCCCGTTAATAAAAACCGCGCTGTGCGCGGCACAACCAGGCCGCCCGCTGACCCGGGTCAGCGATAATCCCTGCGTTTTGCTGCATTGTGGTATCCTGCCGCTGCTGAACGTGGAGCAATCTACCTCAGCAGCCGTGAGAACGAGGCTAAGACAGGTCTCGAAGTAGCAATGCGCTGAGGTAGGAAGAGTGAAAATCACACTGGAAGAGTTACGCGCCTGGGTCGCGGTGGTGGATACCGGTTCGATTACCGCCGCAGCGGAACAGCTGGATCAAACCAGCTCCGGCATCAGCCGGGCGCTGAGCCGCCTCGAAAGCAAACTGCAAACCACGCTGCTGCACCGCACCACGCGTCGCCTGGCACTGACCGAAGAGGGGCTGATTTTTCTCGATCACGCGCGGCAAATCCTCGCGTCGGTGGAGCAGGCCGAAGAGCATATCGCGCAGCGGCGCGACATTCCTTCCGGACGGCTGCGCGTCAACGCCAATACGCCGTTTACCCTGCATGTTATCGTGCCGCTGGTTGCCGAATTTTGCGCGCGCTATCCGCAAATTCAGCTGGAGCTGAACACCGATGACATTGTCATCGACCTGCTTGAGCAGCAAACCGATATCGCTATTCGCATTGGTGAACTGCGCGATTCGACGCTGCGCGCGCGCGTGCTGGGCAGCAGCGCGATTCGCCTGCTGGCCAGTCCGGCCTATCTGGAAAAAGCCGGCGCGCCGCAGAGCGTGGAAGATCTGCTGACGCACCAGCTGCTGGGATTCAGCCAGCTGGACGCGCACAATGTCTGGCCGGTATGGCAGCGTGAAGGCGAGTTCTTGCGCATCAAACCTACGCTGTGCGCGTCAAGCGGCGAAACCCTGCGCCAGCTGGCGCTGGCCGGCCAGGGCATTGTGCGGCTATCGGATTTTGTCAGCCGCGAGGATCGCGCCAGCGGCCGGCTGGTGCAGGTGCTGGAAAATGACACGCGCGAACTGCGCCTGCCGATTCACGCGGTGTACTATCGCAACCAGTCGCTCAGTTCCCGCATCACCTGTTTTCTGGATTTTTTACGGGAAAAAATTCAGGAAAATCATCTGTTATAGTCCTGTTCTGTTTGAATAACCTTTCCTGTTATGTTCTGCCCTCATCGATAAAAACGCTTTAATTCAATCGGTTAATGATTTAGCTATCTTTCGGCCGCCCATTTAAGAATTTTTTCCTAACGGGACATTTCTTATGTCTCGGATTTATCTCTTTCCGGATTATGTCGCAACTTTGAGCCCACCCGTGGGCAGAGCCAGGGAGATTGCGGCGCTTGCCTGCAAACGCGCAGTCAAAATTAATCGACGGAAGGAAGAATCATGAACGTTTCACCCGTAAGTGTGGCGGTTATCGATAAGAAAACCATAACCAAAGCGGAAGTGCTGCTCGCCGGTAAAGACGGCAAAGCAGTGAAGATTCAGGCAATTACCAACGGTAAATATCTGCTGACGCAGAACCAGGACGGCACCGCGCCTGAAAACATCACCGTTAAACGCGCAGGGAAAAACCTGCTGGTGATGCTGGAAGGCTCAGACGCCAGCAAGCCGGATCTGATTATCGAAGATTTCTTCGCTAAATCCGGCACCTTAGTGGGTAAAGCGGAAGACGGCGAAATGCACGCTTACGTCGCGACGGACGGCAATGCCGACCACGAAGCGGCCGCGCTGGCCGACGGCGAAACCACCGCGCTGGCGCTGGGTGAAGGCAGCGTTGATGATAATTCCGGCTACGCACTGGCCAGCGGCTTTGAATGGTCGCCGGCGCTGATTGCGCTGGGTGGCCTGGCGGCTATCGCGGCAGCGGCAGGCCTCGGCTATGTCGCGGCGAAACACCACTACGACAATAACGACGGCAGCCACAGCGGCAAAGGTGAAGGCGGCGGTGGCAGCGGCGGCGGCGATATCAGCAAGCCCACCATCAGCGATGTGATTGATGATATCGGCGACGTAACCGGTTCGGTAGCAAATGGCGGCCGCACCGACGACACCATGCCCACCTTCAACGGCACCGGTACGCCAGGCAATACCATTGAAATATGGGATGGTGAGACGCTGCTGGGTGAAGTGCTGGTGGATGACGAGGGTAACTGGACCTTTACGCCGGAAAAACCGCTGGCGGCTGGCAATCACAGCATCGTTACCGCCGAGCGTAACGCCGAAGGCGTGGTGGGTGAAGAGAGCGATCCGTGGGAATTCATCATCGATCTGACTGCACCAGCCAAAGGCACCATCGGCAGCGTGATGGACGATATGCAGGATCCGCCGGTGCTGATCGAAAAAGGCGGCGTGACGAAAGACAATACGCCAACGCTGACCGGTAAAGCTGAAGCGGGCTCGACGGTAGAAATCTGGAACGATGGCGTGAAGCTGGGCACCGCAAAGGTGGACGCCGAGGGTAACTGGACCTTTACGGCTCCGGCGCTGCAGGATGGGCGACACGAGCTGAGCATCGTGGTGGTCGATCAGGTGGGTAACAAATCTCTGCCATCCGATCCGTTCATCGTTGATGTGGACACCGTGGCGCCGGAAAATCCGGGCATTGGCGTGATCAAAGACAGCGAAGGTAATCCGCTGGAAGACGGTTCCACCACAAAAGATCTGCGTCCGACGCTGGAAGGCACCGGTGAAGATGGCGATATCGTGGTGATTATCGACAACGGCAAGCCCATTGGTTCGGTGATTGTGGAAGACGGCAAGTGGACCTTCACGCCAGAAAACAATCTGCAACCGGGCGAGCACGAGCTGGAAATCGTGGTGCGCGATCCGGCAGGCAACGAATCGCCGGCCTCTGAAAAGGTCACGATTGGGTTTGAAGGCGACACGCAAGTGCCGGTCGATCCTGAGCCTGTTGACGGCCTGCCCGATCCGGACGTTCCGGTTTCCGGCATGATTGAGCATATCTTTAAAGACAATAACGACGCCGGCGTGCGTACGCCAATCGAAAACGGCGGCGCGATGAACGATCCGAGCATCATTGTCGCCGGTAAAGGCGTGCCGGGTGAACTGGTAACCATCTATATTGTCGGTCTCGAGAACAGCTACAGCTTCACTACCACGATTGGGGCTGACGGCAAATGGGAGCTGACGACGCCGGATCTGGCGGATGATGTTTATCAACTGCGCGGCGTGTTCTCCAGCGATGGCGAAGTGACCGGCAAAACGGACATTTATGAAGTGGAAGTCGACACCATTCCACCGCCGTCGCCGGAGATTAATGCGCTGGAGCTGGCCGGTCTTGATATTTCCGCTCTGCTTTCCCTGGACAATCATGAACTGTTCAATGAGGCCGACGATCAGCCGCAGCCGATTAATGCGGAATTACTGCAGCTTAATAACGATGCGTTTAATGACTGGAATAATCAGGAAAGCCAGAGTGGTGTGATAGCTGAAAATAATTCCCAATCAGATGCGCTGTTCTTACAGAACGAAATCGAACAATTCTAATTTATCTGGAGCATACAGGTGCAATTTATTGCACCTGTGAAACTTAAATGAAAATTGCAAAAAAATTACTTTTAGCTTCACTGGTGTGTGCGCCAGTATTCACGACTTTTTCAACCCAGGCGCAAAATTCATTTGATGGCGCATGGCGTAGTTTATCGCCGGTATCGGCAGAGCAGGCGCGGGTGGTTTATTATCGTCCGGCTTCATTAACCGGGGAAAAACCGGCGAATATTTATGTCGACGGTGAATTCCATACGTCGTTACTGGCCGGTGGCTATACGGTGTTTTGTGTTGCGCCGGGAACGCATTCGCTGGGCAGTTATGTCAACGACGCGCCAGATTATCAGGGTAAACGCGCGCAATCGTGGACTGATAAACTGGCTGCCGGTAAAACCTACTACATTCGCGCTAACCTCGATGACAGCGGTCGTCCGCTGGTGGTCAGCCAGCAGCAGGCGCAGCAGGAATTGCTGAGCACCAAACGTCAGGCTCATCTGCTGTCACGCGCATCGTCGGTACAGCGCTGTCAGGAAGGAACAACTGAAGCTTATGATAACTATGCGTTTTCATCTGACCTGCTGTTCCGTTTCGGCAGCGCCAACAGCAACGACATCTCCGCACAGGGGCGCGAAGCACTCAGCAGTTTTGCCAGCATGCTGAAAAAGGAAAATGCTGCTCAACGCCACATCATCGTCACCGGCTTTACCGATCCGATTGGCAGCGACAGCAGCAATATGGCGCTGGGCCAGCGTCGCGCTGAGGCGGTGAAAGCACTGCTGATTGCTCAGGGAATGAATGCGGCCAATATCACCGCGCAGAGCATGGGTGAGTCTCAGGTTGATACTAACTGTTCAGGCAGCCTGCAGGAGCAGAAAGCATGCTATGCCAGCGAGCGCCGGGTTATTATCAGCGTTGAAAACAAGTAATCTGATTTAATTATTTTAGCAGCGCATTCTCACATCTCATATTGATGAGGTGTGAGGCGCTGTGCCTCGATAAAGTTATTAAGGGTTCATATAACTTAATCGATTAAGACGTTTCTCGTATTGTCTTCAGGCATAAAGAGCGAAATTAAACCTGTATTCGGCTGGAAATCCCGAAACATTATTTAACGTAAAAGGAATACACATCATGGCTAATATTACAGCAGCAGATAACGCGACCGTTATCTCGACCAAAGATCAGTTTTATAAATGGATTGATAAGAGCGTAGCAGGTGCCAACGGCGGCAAGCTGGAGATTACAATCGATGGTGAAGTGCACATGGTTGATATCAGCGAGGACGGTAAATGGTCATTCGACCCGAAAACCAGCTGGTTAGACGGCACCCATGTCATTCAGCTGGTATCGATTGATAAAGCGACTAACCCGAGCCCACCGCGTATCTTCATTCTTGATATGGATACGACGCCTCCGGCAAAACCGGAAATCTGGCGCGTGATTGATGACGCTGCGGCGGAAGATCACTACCTGACGCCGGGTGATGCCACCAGCGATAAAACGCCGGCGCTGTCCGGTGTGGCAGAGCCTGGCACCATTGTTACCCTGTACGATAACGGTGAAGAGATCGGTTCAGTGGTAGCAGACAAAATGGGTGCATGGAGCATCACGCCGGAGCTGGCAGACGGCGAGCACAAACTGACCGTGATGGCGAAAGATAAGGTTGGCCATGAAAGCCCGGTTTCTGATGCTTTCAACCTGACGATTGCCGACGGTGTGATCACTCAGGCAGTGAACGAAGCGGTATCTGAAACGCCGGCAGAATCAATCACTATGGACGCGGATCCGTTTCCGGGTAAACCCATTAAAACCATCAATAAAAACATTATCTCGTTGAGTGCTGATAATGCTGAACCCAATGCATTAGTACAGATCGTTATTGATGATACAGTTTACACTACCCGTGCTGATGGCAGCGGCAAATGGCAGTTTGAGTCACCGGAGCTGAAAGAGGGTTTGCACGTTGCCGGCATTCGTTATCTGGACCGTGCGGGCAACTGGGGACCATCGACTCAGCTTATCCGCAATATCGACACCTCTGCACCAGAAGCACCGCAGATTATGCGCGTGATCGATAATGAAGGCAGCGCGGATAGCTATCTGACGCCGGGCAACTACACCAACGACAAAACACCAACCCTGTACGGTGTTGCTCAGCCGGACAGCGTAGTAAAAATCTACGATATTCGCTCCAATGTGATTGGCAGCGTAAAAGCCGGTGCCGATGGCCGCTGGAGCTTCACGCCGGAACTGACCACCGATGGCACCCACGTGTTTAGCGCCAGCTACACTGACCGCTTCGGCGCCGAGAGCCCGCGTTCTGACAACTTTACGCTGTCGCTGGATACTTCCGTACCGGGTACGCCAGAGCTGGCTCAGGTTTACGATGATGAAGGACGCGTTACCGGTCCGCTGAAGTCAGGTGACATCACCGATGACAAAACCCCAACCCTGTCGGGCGTGGCAGATGCGGGCGTGATTGTGCGCGTGTGGGATGGCGACAAACTGATTGGCTCTACCGTGGCGAACAACCGCGGTCAGTGGAGTCTGGATATTGAGCTGGGTGAAGGTGAACACTCGCTGGTTGTGGATTCCATCAGCAAAGGCGGCACCGTTTCTGAGAAAACCGATCCGTTCAAACTGGTTATCGACAGCAACATCCTGCCGGCACCGGTGGTGGATGAGATGGTCGCCAACAACGGTGATGAAGAGCGTGTTCTGCAGCCAGGCGATTCCACCAACGACACCACGCCAGTCCTGCGCGGTGAAGGCAACGACGGCGACATCATCTATGTAATTGTTGACGGCGGCACTGAGCCGGTGGCAACCGCGATTGTTAAAGATGGCAAGTGGGAAATTGAATTACCAGAGCTGGCAGAAGGTTCACACGATATTGAACTGATCGCCAAAGATCCGGCTAGCGGCAAAGAGTCACCGACTTCAGATCCAATCAACGTGATTATCGATATTACGCCACCGGATCAGCCGAAACCACCAACGATTGTCGATAACGAAGGTGAGAACACCGGTCCGGTTGAACCAGGTAAGCCAATTGATGACAACCGTCCAGGTTTCGGCGGCGAAGGCGGTACCCCGGGCGACAAAGTGGAAGTCATCATTGATGACGGTAAAGGTAATCCGGTGGTGATTGGTACCGGTATCGTCGGTGAAGACGGCAAGTGGGAAGTGAAACCTGAGAACCCAATTGATGACGGTAACTATCAGGTTATCATCGAGATCACCGATCCGGCCGGCAACGAATCGCAGCCATCCGATCCTATCGATCTGATCATCGACACCAAAAAACCAGGCTCAATGGAAGGCTCGTACATACTGGAGGATAACGTCGGTCCTATCCAGGGTGAGATCGAAAATGGCACGGTCACCGATGACAAACAGCCAACGCTGAAGGGCACGTCACCGGATCTGTCGCAGGTCATCATCTACATCGACGATCTGGAGCCGATCGTGGTTGACGTCGTAAACGGCGAGTGGAGCTACGAGCTGCCAGAACTGGGCGAAGGCAACCATAAAGTTGAAGTACAGCCAGTGAGCCAGTCCGGTGTGAAAGGCGATAAAGAGGCGGCGATTAACTTTGACGTTGATACCACTAAGCCGGTGCCAGTAGAAGGCGGCGACAAGGCTAACTTCGAAGGCGTCTTCGCTGATAAAACCGGCACTGAAATTCCTGTACGGCCGGACACCAACGATGACACGCTGATCTTCAGAGGTAAGGGCTCAGAAGACGGTACTATCGTGATGATTTGGGGCGACGAAGCGCGTACCCAGCTGATCGGTTCTACCGTGGTAGAAAACGGCGTGTGGCGCTATGAGTCAGACAAACTGGCAGAAGGCGATTATGCCTTTAACGTCACGGTTCGCGATGCAGCCGGAAACGAACTGGTCATCGACCATACCGTTAAGACCAACGTCGACGTCACCCCGCCGCCGCCGCCAGAAATCAACTCGATCTTCGCTGCGGGTGCTACGGATGTAGAAGGGCTGATGAGCATGTCGCTCAACGACATCATGACGCAGGGTCAGGATTCACTGTTTATCGACAACGGCAAGTCACAGCTGGTAGTGAACGCTAAACAGGGCGAGGCGCTGACGCTGGAAGACATCCTGCCAGCCGGTGAAGATGCCAGTTCCTGGCAGCAGGCGACCGGTACCGTCACCGTCGGCGGCACCGAGTACAACGTCTACAGCAACGGTGATGCGGAACTGCTGGTGCAGAACCTGCACAACGAACAGCACTGATCATTGATTAGCTGCTAAACAAAAGCCCCGGTCGCAAAACCGGGGCTTTTTTTATGCCTGCAGCGGAAAAATCAGGCGGTCGGTTCCAGCACCAGAATTTTCACGTCCACCACGTCATCTTTGATGGTGGCGCGGTGCGCATCCATGTGCGGCATCTGCTGATGCTGCTCCAGATGGCGCAGCGATTCCCACTGCTCAAGCATAAAGATCGAGTCTGGCGAGTTCTGCTTCCACGGCACCTGCGCCTGGTGATCGACCAGCGCATCGTACTGATGGCAACCCTCTTCTTCCAGCACGACAGGGATCAGTTTATTAATCGCCTCCAGTACCTGCTGACGGCGGCCCGGCTTAACGCAAATTTCTGCAACCACAGTTAACATAACGCTTCCTTCTGTTTTTTCCCGGTGTGCTTACAGTTAAGCAAAGATCTGGCTGAGATGAGTCCGATAACGTGCGATATCACGCGGCACGTCCGGCTGTTTAATCACGTCGTTACAGATAAAGGTCGGCAGACTTTCCATGCCGAGGAACTGATTGGCTTTATGGAAGTGCAGGTACAGGCCGTCCACGCCGACACCTTCAAAGAACTGGTCGGCATCGGTAAAGGCTTCCAGCGGCGCATTCCAGGTCAGCGACAGCATATATTTTTTGCCCTGAATCAGGCCGCCGGAACCGTATTTTTTGCTGGCATCGCTGCGCGAACGGCCATCGCTGGCGTACAGCGCGCCGTGGCCCAGAGTAAACACCTCATCGATGTACTTTTTCACCGTCCACGGCTCGCCCATCCACCAGCCCGGCATCTGATAAATCACCACGTCGCTGTCGAGATATTTCTGCACTTCGTCTGCCACGTTGTAGTCGCTATCGGCAACGGTCACCTGAACCTCATGGCCCAGATCGCGCAGCTGGCTGGCCGCCACCTCGGTCAGGGTATGGTTCAGTTCGCCTTTGGAATGGGCAAAGGTCTTGCCGCCGTCAATAATCAAAATCTTGCTCATGGATAATTCGCTCCGTTTCTCGTAGATGCCGCCCACTCTACGCGCGCGCGCGGGGCAAAAAAATGCGTGATTGATCACAAGACTTTTGCTCTCAAAGCAATAATGCCGTCACTTATGCAACAATCCACACGCAAACCAACATCCCCTTAAAAAGAACACACCATGAAAACTGTGATACTGAGTGCTTTACTTCTGGTGGCCGGCGCGGCTCAGGCGCAATCCCACCTTGATGACGTTCGCCAGAGCAAAACCCTGAAGGTCTGCACCACCGGTGATTACAAGCCTTACACCTTTCTGCGCAGCGACGGCCAGTATGAAGGGCTGGATATCAGCATGGCGCAGTCGCTGGCCGCCAGCCTCGGCGCAAAAGTAGAGTGGGTACCAACCACGTGGAAAACCCTGAGCGAGGATTTCGTGGCGAAACAGTGTGATATCGCGCTGGGCGGTGTTTCGGTGACACTTAAACGTCAGCAGATCGCCTGGTTTGCCCAGCCGCTGGGCGTCGATGGCAAGATTCCGCTGGTGCGCTGCACGGATAAAGCGAAGTACCAGACGGTTGAGCAGATCAATCAGCCGCAGGTGCGGGTAATCGAGCCGGCTGGTGGCACCAACGAAGCGTTTGTGCACAGTCATCTGCCGCAGGCCAGCCTGCAGCTGGCGGAAAACACCGGGATTTTCCAGCAGCTGGTAGATAACAAAGCCGACGTGATGATCACCGATGCTTCCGAAGCGCTGTTCCAGCAGCAGCACTATCCGTCGCTGTGTGCCATTAATCCACAGCAGCCGATGCAGTATGGCGAGAAGGCTTACATGATTCCGCGTGGTGACATGAGCTGGAAGCTGTATGTCGATCAGTGGCTGCACCTCAGCACTGCCACCGGCGAATATGCGCAGATCGCCAGACAGTGGCTGGGCGTAGTGAAGTAATCGTTAGCGATAAAGGGTATTACGACAGGCGTTACCGTCCCGTAGCGGCGCAATTTATTGCGCAATCAGCAGCAGTGCGGCGGGTGAATACGTGTGATAAATCGCGCCGCTACGGCATGTGCAACTGACATCCTGCACTTGCGTAGCGGCCCTATTTATTGTTTTGAAATCAACGATACAATCCGGCTTTACCCAGCCCGCCAAACAGATTCATCTTGTAGCGAATCACCGCTTTCGCGGCGGCGATGGCGTCCGGATAAATCACATTCGGATCCCACCAGCTTTCCTGCGCGAGGATCTCGCGCAGTCGGGCGAAATAGGCAAACTTCATGTCGCTGGAGATATTGATCTTGCCCACGCCCAGCGTCACCGCCTCGGCAATCTCCGCGTCCGGATTGGCCGAACCGCCGTGTAGTACCAGCGGAATATCTACGCGCTGAGAGATATCCTTCAGAATGTGCATCTGCAGCTCCGGTTTCATATCTTTGGGATAGATGCCGTGCGCGGTGCCAATTGCCACCGCCAGCGTATCGACGCCGGTGCGCTGCACAAAATCTTCCGCCTGCGCCGGTTCGGTGTAGATCACCTTGCTCACGCCGCCTTCCACCGTGGTGCCGGTATCGCCGATGGTGCCGAGCTCGCCTTCCACCGACACGCCCACCGCGTGCGCCAGCTTCACCACCTCTTTGGTCAGCGCCACATTCTCTTCGTACGGCAGCAGCGAGCCGTCAATCATCACCGAGGTAAAGCCGCACTGAATAGCGCGCAGCACCTGCGCAATTGAAGCGCCGTGATCGAGGTGAATAGTAAACGGCACGCGGCTTTTCAGGGTGCGTTCGCGCACGTAGCCAAAAAATTCATCGGTGACAAATTCCAGTTCGCTCGGATGGATAGAAATAATGGCGGGCGTATTAGTGGCTTCGGCTTCTTCCACCACGGCCCGGATAAAGCAGCTGTCAGCGACGTTAAATGCGCCGATGGCGAAGCGATGTTCACGGGTCGGGGCCAGCATCTCTTTCATTGAAATCAACATGTTTATGTTTCCTTAGCGTGAGTTTTACCAGAGCCGGCGCACGCGCCGACCCGATGAGGGATAAAAAGAAACAGTTGGAAATTGCGCCGCGATCGGGGTGTCAGTAGCGGTTTGCCGACCCTGACCAGCTCAGATATTCAATAACCACTTCGCGACAGGCGGACTCCATCAGCGCCAGCACATCGGCCAGCTCAGCCTGCGGATGCTGGCGCAGCGCCTGCTGCACCGCGTGCTTACCGGCGTCGAACACCGCAGCGCCGACGTTGATCTTGGCGACGCCACAGGCGCTGACGCGGCGTATATCCTCCGCCGGGGTGCCCGAGCCGCCGTGCAGCGCCAGCGGCCGCGTCGTCACCGCGTGCAGCTGCTGCAGCCGTTCGAAGTCGATCTTCGGCTTTACGCCTGGCGGATAAAGCCCGTGCGCGGTACCGACCGAAATCGCCAGCAGGTCGATGCCGGTCTGCTCAATAAACGGCAGTACGTCTTCCACCCGCGTCATCTTCACGGCGGCATCGGCCAGTTCGTATGTGGGCGCATCGGCGATATGCCCCAGCTCGCCTTCAACGCACACGCCAGCGGTATGCGCCATCTTCACTACCGCTGCGGTCTGACGAATATTGTCCGCCAGCGGCTCGGCCGATGCGTCAATCATCAGCCCGGTAAAGCCGGCACGAAACGCCTGACCAATCAGCGGAAAAGCTTTGCCGTGGTCGAGCGCCAGCGCCACCGGCACCGCGGCCTGAGCCGCCAGCGCCTGTACCAGCGGCGCCGCCACCGCTGGCGGAAAATGCGCGCTGTGTCCCTGATACAAGTTGAGAATCAGCGGCGCGCGCTGCTGTTCCGCTGCCTGAATCGCCGCACGGGCGGTTTCGAGGTTGAAGCAGTTGATCGCCAGCACCGCGTACTTGTGCTGGAAGGCGGCCTGAATCAGGTCATTCATCATGGCAAACATGCGGGCTCCTTATTCCAGAGTGAATTTGATCTCTTCATCGCGGACGCCGGGTGCTTCCACGTCATCGAACTCTTCATCCTGCTGCGTGACCGGTTTTTTCATCAGCGACAGCATCACGCCGCACACCACGGTGCCGATGCCGAGCGCCAGGCAGAACAGCCACGGTTTGGTGAAGAGCGGCACCACGAACATGCCACCGTGCGGCACCGGCGCTTCCACGCCCCACACCATAATCAGTCCGCCGGCCAGCGCTGAGGCCACCACGCAGCTGGCCACCACGCGCAGCAGGTCGCGTGCCGCAATCGGAATCACGCCTTCGGTAATCATGCAGATGCCCATCGGGAAGGCGGCTTTCAGCGCCTCTTTCTCTGCTTTGGTGTATTTGTGGCGCGTCAGCAGATAAGAGAGGGTGATGCCGAACGGCGGAATGATGGAGCCGACAAACTTCACCGCTTCCGGACCGTAAATGCCATCGACCAGCATGCCGTCGGCGAACAGCGACATGGTTTTATTGATCGGCCCGCCAAAGTCGAAGGTAGCCATCGCGCCGAGGATGGCGCCCATCACGAACTTTGAGCCGCCCTGCATGGACTCCAGCAGATGAATCAGCGTTTTTTGCAGCCAGACGATCGGCTGGCCGATAAAGGTCATCATCAGCAGACCGGCGATGATGGTGCTGAGCAGCGGCAGCACCATGATTGGCATCAGCCCCTGCATCGACTGCGGCAGCCTGATCACCCGGCGCAGCAGCAGCACGGTGTAGCCGACGAGGAAACCGCCCAGAATGCCGCCGATAAAGCCGGTGCCGATCTGGCCGCAGATGAAGCCGACGATCAGGCCGGGCGCAAAGCCGGGACGATCGGCAATGGAGTAGGCGATGGCGGCGCTGATCAGCGGCACAATCAGCCCCATGCCCCAGCCGCCGATCTGGTTCAGCATCCACGCAATGCTGCCGGTCTGCTTGCCGACGTCTGGCCCGCCAATCACCTGGCCGAGCGCGATACAGATGCCGGCGGCAACGATCAGCGGGATCATCCATGAGATGCCGGTGAGCAGATGGCCTTTGATCTCCTGGCCGTACTGACGTTTGTGATCGCTCATGATCGATCTCCTCAGGCGCGCGCCAGTGAATCCGCCACTTTTTCGAGGAATTTCACCGGTGACTTGATCACCACTTCGGTTTTCACTCGCACGATGGGTTTGCCCTGAAAGCGCTCTTCGCCGTTGATCTTGACGTCAACCGCGAGGATCACCACGTCAGCGGCGTCGATCTGCTCACGCGTCAGCGGCGTTTCAGTGCCGATGGTGCCCTGGGTTTCAACGTGGATGGTGTGGCCCAGCGCGTGAGCCCCCTTAATCAGTTTTTCGCGCGCAATGTAGGTATGCGCGATGCCTGCGGTGCAGGCCGCTACACAGACGATATTCATGTGGCACCTCAAGGTGTTGGGTGTTAACAGAAGTCGGTTTCGGCGTACTGACTAAACAGCCGGATGATATTGCCGGGGTCATTCTCCGCCAGCAGTCGGGCTATCACCTCATCATCGGCCAGCGCGCTGGCCACCTGCGACAACAGGCGAATATGGGTGGTGTTCTGATCTTCCAGCCGCACGGCGAACAGGATGATGCAGCGCACCTGGCTGCCATCCAGCGTTTCCCACGGAATGTCCTGCTGGGTGCGGCCAATGGCGAGCGTGGTTTGTCTGACCGCCGACGATTTGCCGTGCGGAATCGCGATATGGTTCTCGAAGCCGGTCGAGCCTTCCGCTTCACGCAGCCAGACATCGGCAATAAACGCGGCGCGATCGCTGATGGCGCCGTCGCTCACCAGCAGATCGGTGAGTTCGTTGATCGCCTCTTCTTTACTGGTGGCGCTAAGCGCCAGGTTAACGCGGCGCGGCGTCAGAATGCGGGAAATGTCCATGGTTGCTCCTCATTCAATCAGTGTGCGGCCAACGCGCAGGGCGTGCCGTTGGGCAGCTGGCTGCCAATCATGGCGTCAGTGACCCGCCGGATATCGTCATCATTAAAAAAGGCGCTGACATACACGGCCGGAATGGCACCGGCGTCGAGGTGGATGGTGGTGATCACCAAATCCACCGCGTGGTGCTGACAAAACGCCGCCTGATTGCTGGCTGACACAACGCCGGCAATTTCCCAGTCCGGAAAGGCGCGTAATATGCGGCTCTTGAGCAGGTGCGAGGTACCCACGCCGCTGGAGCACACCACCAGGATGCGTTTATGAGCAATCTGCCGCTCCAGTGCCGCCTGGAAATGAACGCACAGATAACCAATCTCATCCTCAGCCACCGGCGACAGGGCGAAGGTGCGCGCGGTCAGCTGCATTGCCTGCTGAGTCAGAGAAAATATCTCTTTCATTTCCTGTTTAATATCATCCAGCAGCGGATTGCGAATATGAATGTGATATTTAAGCCGGTTTAATAATGGTTTTATGTGCACCAGTAAACCGTCAAATAATAAACGGTCCTGAGATAAGTCCTGCTGAATAAACGCCGAGAAACGATCAATTAATTCGCAGGTTATTTTAACCGACTCGGCAGTGGAAAATTGATTATGCAGCGTCACCTGATCGCCACGCTCTTCCACCACAATGCCGGAGGAGACGATATATTGATAAATAAAACCGACTTCATCGGCCGGCAATGCACAGCCGATGCGCTGCTCAATGCGCGCCACCATCTGCCGGGCAATGGTGAGAATCGACTGATCGAGATCGTGCGCGGTGGTGAGAATGTCCAGCGCCAGCGCGTTGCCCTGCGCCATGCGGTGCATCATGATCAGGATGTGCGTGCACAGATTGAGATACCAGGCATCGCCCAGCGGATAACTCAGCTGCTGCTCCATCTGTTGCAGCAGCGTCTGCACAAAGGCCACATCCTCTTCGCCAAAATAGTGCACCAGCGCCTGCTGGCTGCCGGGATCAAGCCGCGGCAGCAGCGGCGTACCGGCGACCTGTTGCTGCATCACATCGTTGATCAGCGACACCATCGCCTGACGCAGCGCCTGCTCATGGCCCTCTATGTGCGTGCCGCCCGGGCCGCGCTGCAGCGTTAATCCCAGCGGCTGCAGCCACTCTTCTATCACTTTCAGGTCGTTCACAATCGAGGCGTGGCTGATAAAGTAGCGCTCGGACAGCTTGCTGATTGACGTGGCGCGCGGCGCATCGCTCAGGAGCTGGGAGGCGATTTTTATCCGCCGGCTGTTATGACTGAGCGCGTCGCCGGCCTCATCGCCGTTCAGCTGCTGCTCCAGCTGCAAACGCTGCTGAATATCCTCAACCCGCAGCCGCACGCCGCGGCCAGGGGTTTTCTCCAGCGTCAGCGCCCAGTTGCTGAGCCAGCTCTCCAGCCACTGCAGGTCGCGCTGAATGGTCTTCCCGGAGACGCCGAGCTGTAACGCCAGCTGACCAATCGGCTGCGGCGCCGCCTGTTGCAACAGCAATTTCACTAACCGGTGTTGTCGCGAAGTCAGTATTTGCATTCGGTCACCCTTTATTTTGGTAAAACCTAATGGGATTTTTCCTTGTGGCATTTATTTCATTGCCAGCAGGCCGTCGCGAAAAAGGTGTGTCGTATGGAGTATGAATTTAGGAAAGGATGGCGGCAGCAACAATACTAAATGTTGTCCCGTCAGGCGGACAGCATTAATACACCGCGTTGACGGGAAATTAAATGCGAGTCTGCTCACACAATAACGCGCTAAATAAGTGTGATGATGCTCTCAATCCTTTTTATTTTTCCAACCGGCGTCACGTTATTTAAGTCAGGGAGATTCTTTCTCTCCTCAACGGCTTCCCTGTGACTAAATCCCGCGAATAAGGTACTATCCTCGCCAAATGACCGCCGGATGACCCGCCGTTGCGGGCCACGAAGTGAGGATGCCAGCTTAATGAGTGAAATGACACAGGATGGCGCAGAGCGTCTTGCCCTGCACAAGTTTACTGAAAACGCGTACCTGAACTACTCCATGTACGTGATTATGGACCGTGCGCTGCCGTACATCGGTGACGGTCTCAAGCCGGTGCAGCGCCGCATTGTTTATGCCATGTCCGAGCTGGGGCTTAACGCCAGCGCAAAATTCAAGAAATCGGCGCGTACCGTGGGTGACGTGCTGGGTAAATACCATCCGCACGGCGACAGCGCCTGCTATGAAGCCATGGTGCTGATGGCGCAGCCGTTCTCCTACCGTTATCCGCTGGTGGATGGTCAGGGCAACTGGGGTGCGCCGGACGATCCGAAATCCTTTGCGGCGATGCGTTACACCGAATCGCGCCTGTCGAAATATGCCGAAGTGCTGCTCAGCGAACTGGGGCAGGGCACGGTGGATTACATCCCGAACTTCGACGGCACGCTGCAGGAGCCGAAAATGCTGCCGGCGCGCCTGCCGAACATCCTGCTCAACGGCACCACCGGCATCGCAGTGGGTATGGCGACCGACATTCCGCCGCACAACCTGCGCGAAGTGGCCGAAGCCGCGGTGCGCCTGATCGACAAGCCTAACACCACGCTGGATGAGCTGCTGGAGATCGTGCAGGGGCCGGACTTCCCGACCGAAGCCGAGATCATCACGCCGCGCGACGAGATCCGCAAAATCTACCAGAACGGCCGTGGTTCGATCCGCCAGCGTGCGGTGTGGAAAAAAGAGGATGGCGAGGTGGTGATCACCGCGCTGCCGCATCAGGTGTCGGGTGCGCGCGTGCTGGAGCAGATCGCCAGCCAGATGCGCAATAAAAAGCTGCCGATGGTGGAGGATCTGCGCGATGAATCGGATCACGAAAACCCGACGCGGCTGGTGATTGTGCCGCGCTCCAACCGGGTGGATCTCGATCAGGTAATGAACCATCTGTTTGCCACCACCGATCTGGAGAAGAGCTACCGCGTTAACCTCAACATGATCGGGCTGGATAACCGTCCGGCGGTGAAAAACCTGCTGGAGATCCTCTCGGAATGGCTGGTGTACCGCCGCGATACCGTGACGCGCCGTCTCAATCATCGTCTGGAACGCGTGCTGCGTCGTCTGCATATCCTCGAAGGTTTGCTGGTGGCGTTCCTCAATATTGATGAGGTGATTCACATCATCCGCAGCGAGGATGAGCCGAAGCCGGTGCTGATGTCGCGCTTTGACATCAGCGAAACCCAGGCCGAAGCGATTCTGGAACTGAAACTGCGCCATCTCGCCAAACTGGAAGAGATGAAGATTCGCGGTGAACAGGCCGAGCTGGAAAAAGAGCGCGATCAGCTGCAGGCGATCCTCGCCTCTGACCGCAAAATGAGTAACCTGCTGAAGAAAGAACTGCTGGCCGATAGCCAGACCTACGGCGACGATCGCCGTTCACCGCTGCACGAACGTGAAGAAGCGAAAGCGCTGAGCGAGAACGAGCTGGTGAGCGCTGAGCCGGTCACCATTGTGCTGTCGCAGATGGGCTGGGTGCGCAGCGCCAAAGGTCACGATATCGATCCGGCAGGATTAAGCTACAAAGCCGGCGACAGCTACCGTGCCGCCGCGCGCGGCAAGAGCAACCAGCCGGTGGCGTTTATTGACTCCACCGGCCGCAGCTATACGCTGGATCCGACCTCGCTGCCGTCGGCGCGCGGGCAGGGCGAGCCGCTCACCGGCAAGCTGACGCCACCGCCGGGCGCGGTGATTGAGCAGGTGCTGATGGAAGCGGATGATCAGAAGCTGCTGATGGCCTCCGATGCCGGCTACGGCTTCATCTGTACCTTTGCCGATCTGGTGTCGCGCAACCGCGCCGGTAAAGCGCTGCTGACACTGCCGGAAAACGCCAAAGTGATGACGCCGCTGGCGGTGCACTCTGGCGACGACATGCTGCTGGCCATCACCCAGGCGGGGCGGATGCTGATGTTCCCGGTGGCCGATCTGCCGCAGATGTCGAAAGGCAAGGGCAACAAGATTATCTCGATTCCGTCCGCGGACGCCGCCGCGGGCGTGGACAAGCTGCAGTGGCTGCTGATTCTGCCGCCGGGCAGTTCCATCACTATCTATGTCGGCAAGCGTAAGCTGATCATGCGTGATGAAGATCTGCAGAAAGTGCGTGCTGAGCGCGGCCGTCGCGGTAGCGTATCGCGCGGACTGCAGCGGATCGATAGCGTGGAAGTGAATGCGCCAGCGCGGCCAAAAAGTGACGCGAATAGCGAAGAGTAAGACTGAAAAGGCGAAGGACTGCCACATTTGAGGAAGCTATGTTACTAATTTTACGCACGTTGATCGTTGTGATTTATTCGATTCTGGTTTGTATATTTGGCAGCATCTGGTGTCTGTTTTCACCGCGTAATCCGCGCCACGTGGCGACCTTTGGTCACATGTTTGGTCGTCTGTCGACGGTGTTTGGCGTCAAAGTCGAACTGCGTAAACCGGCGGATGCCGAAAGCTACGGTAACGCGATTTACATCGCTAACCATCAGAACAACTACGACATGATCACCGCTGCCAATATCGTGCAGCCGACCACGGTCACGGTGGGTAAGAAAAGCCTGCTGTGGATCCCGTTCTTCGGCCAGCTCTACTGGCTGACCGGTAACCTGCTGATTGACCGCGATAACCGCGCCAAAGCGCACGGCACCATCGGCGAGCTGGTGGCGCAGTTTAAAAAGAAGAAAATTTCCTTCTGGATGTTCCCGGAAGGGACGCGCAGCCGCGGACGCGGTCTGCTGCCGTTCAAGACCGGCGCGTTCCATGCGGCGGTGGCGGCGGGCGTGCCGATCATCCCGGTGGTGGTCTCTAACACCCACGGCAAAATCAAACTGAATCGCTGGAACAATGGCTTAGTGATCGTGGAAATGCTGCCGCCAGTGGATACCACGCAGTTTGAAACCACGTCGGTACGTAAGCTGGCGACCCACTGCCGTGAATTAATGTCTGCTAAGCTGGAAGAGTTGAACGCTGAAGTCGCCGAACGCGAAAAAAACGGTAAAATCTAGCCGGCAAAAAATGGCTCACCCGCAGCGCGCGCCATGGCTCGATCTGTCGGGTGCATTGAGGCGCGCCGTGTCCCGCCGTTTGTCGGGTACGCATTGATTTGTTGCGGATCCCGCCATTTGTAGGGTGCGCATTCATGCGCACCGGGTCCCGGATGCGCATTGACCTAACCCGGACACACAGCCGCGCCTTTCGGGCGCTTCACAACACGATTAAAAATAACAACATGGACACGGCGTCTTCACGCCACGCTCAAAAGGTCTGAAGTTTTATGTCTTGCAGCAGACGTCAGTTTATTCAGCTTTCTGCCGGTATGGCGCTGGCTTCCAGCGTTATGCCTTACGCCGCCCGCGCCGCCGCGCCATTGGGCGATGTGCCTTTGCCGGTGCCGCCGCTGATCGAATCACGCCGCGGTCAGCCGCTGTTCCTTACGCTGCAGCGCAGCCACTGGTCCTTCAACGGCAACAGCAACAAAGTGCCGGTATGGGGCATTAACGGCCTGTACCTTGGCCCGACGGTGCGCGTTTACAGCGGCGACGATGTCAAACTGATTTACAGCAACCGCCTCAATGAACCGGTGGCGATGACCGTCAGCGGTTTGCAGGTGCCGGGCGCGTTGATGGGCGGTGCGCCGCGCATGATGTCCGCCGGCGTAGACTGGGCGCCGGTGCTGCCGATTCGTCAGGGCGCAGCCACGCTGTGGTATCACGCCAACACGCCAAATCGCATGGCGCCGCACGTCTATAACGGCCTGGCAGGCATGTGGCTGATCGAAGATGACATCAGCAAAGCGCTGCCGCTGCCGAAGCATTACGGCGTCGATGATTTCCCGCTGATTATTCAGGACAAGCGCCTCGATAACTTTGCCACGCCGGTTTATAACCCACCGTCGGACGGCGGGTTCCTCGGCGATACGCTGCTGGTTAACGGCGTGCAAAACCCGTATGTCGAAGTGTCGCGCGGCTGGGTGCGTTTGCGCCTGCTGAATGCGGCCAATGCGCGCCGTTTCGATCTCAGCTTTAGCGACAACCGGCCGTTTACGGTGATTGCCAGCGATCAGGGCTTTCTGCCCGCGCCGGTAGCGGTGCAAACGCTGTCGCTCGCGCCGGGTGAACGTCGCGAAGTGCTGGTGGACATGTCGCAGGGCGATGAAGTGTCGATCACCGCAGGCACGGCGGCAGGCATTATGGATCGTCTGCGCGGGCTGTTTGAGCCGTCATCGATTCTGACCAATACGCTGGTGCTGACGCTGCGTCCAACCGGCCTGCTGCCGCTGGTGACCGACAACCTGCCGATGCGCCTGCTGGCGGATCAGATTCTTGATGGCGTGGCGGTGCGCACGCGTGAATTCCGCCTCGGCGACAGCACGCCGGGCATTAACGGTGTGCTGTGGGACATGAATCGCATCGATACGACGGTGCAGCAGGGCACCTTTGAGCGCTGGATCATTCACGCCGACCGACCGCAGTCGCTGCATATTCAGGGCGTGATGTTCCTGATTAAGAGCGTCAACGGCGCGCAGTCGATGGGAGAAGATCGCGGCTGGAAAGATACGGTCTGGGTGGATGGCGATGTCGAACTGCTGGTGAGTTTCCCGCAGAGTTCGTCAGAGCATTTCCCGTTTGTCTATTATAGCCAGACGCTGGAGCTCGCCGATCGCGGCACGGCAGGGCAGATGGTGGTGAATCCGGTCGGGTGAGGCGCGTTGCTGTTCCCTCACCCTAACCCTCTCCCGCCAGCGGGAGAGGGAACCGTTTTGAGCGGTATGACCCACTGGCACACCGCTTCAGATTTGCGCGGACATCTCCCTCTCCCGCGCGCGGGAGAGGGCCGGGGTGAGGGGGCAAACCGCACCCTTCACCCATCGCATCCTTAACCCACGTCACCCATTAAACTCTTCCGGATCCGGTCCGAGTCGCTTGCCTTTATCCAGCTTCGCGATCTCGCTCACTTCTGACTTATCCAGCCGGAAATCAAACACCTGGAAGTTCTCCTGAATGCGTGCCGGCGTTACCGACTTCGGAATCACCACCAGGCCGCTGTCCAGATGCCAGCGAATCACAATCTGCGCTGGCGTCTTGCTGTACTTCTTCGCCAGCTCGCGAATGATCTCCTGATCAAACACGCCTTCACCGCCCTGCGCCAGTGGGCTCCACGACTCGGTCTGAATCTGATGCAGCGCATTCCACGCATGCAGCGTGCGCTGTTGCAGCATCGGATGGAGTTCAATCTGATTCACCACCGGCGACACGCCGGTTTCATCAATCAGCCGCTTGAGGTGCGCCTCATGGAAGTTACACACGCCGATACTTTTCGCCAGGCCCTGCTGCTGCAGTTCCACCATTTTCTTCCACGCATCGACGTAGTGGTCTTTCTGCGGGCACGGCCAGTGCATCAGATAGAGATCCACTTGCTCCAGCTGCAGCTTCTTCAGGCTGGTCTCCATCGCCTGTTCAACATTCTGCTGGTCATCATTCCACAGTTTGGTGGTGATAAAGATCTCATCGCGCGCCACGTCGGTTTCCTGCAGCGCCTGGCCAATCGCCTCTTCATTTTTATACGCGGCGGCGGTATCGATGGAGCGATAGCCGACCTTCAGCGCTTCCAGCACGGCATTGCGCGCTTCATCAATGCTGGCCTGCCAGACGCCAAGGCCGAGTTGCGGCATCATGTTGCCGTCGTGCAGTTTAATCCGGGGTTGCTCTGCCATAGTGACTCCTTATCGGTTGCAGTGACTTACCGTAGAAACGATGTGCTTAAGTCTAGTCAACAAACCTGACCTGAGGATCATTGTGGCAACCGAACGGCACTTTCGCCCGGTGCAATCCTGCAAAAATCTTGCCTGATCCTCCAGCCATCTGGAGCTTTATGCAGCAATGCGGCACACTGCGTTTTTTGCTGCCCGAGAGAGTGCCATGCCGAACGATGCCCTTTGCCGCCAGCTGGCGCAGCGCGTGATCACGCTGATGCGCGAGCCACAAAAGCCGCTGTGTGCGGTGGAAAACGTACGGTTGATCTACGCAGAGGAACCGCTGCCGCGCACGCCGATGTTGTATCCGGCGGGCATCGTGATCCTGTTTCAGGGACACAAAACCGGCTACCTCGGCAGCACGGTGTTTCGCTACGACGCCACCAAATATCTGATGCTCACGGTCACGCTGCCGGTGGAGTGCGAAACTGACGCCACGCCGCAGCAGCCGCTGGCCGGTATGAGTCTCACCGTGGATCCGGCCAGTTTGCAGGATCTGCTGTTAAGCATTGGCGATGACGAGCAGTTTCAGCCGCAGCCGCAAACCTCCGGCATTCACTCTGCGTTTCTTAGCGAGGAGATGCTGTGCGCCGCGGAAAGGCTGCTGGATGTGATGGATAAACCGCGTGACGCCCGCGTGCTCGGCCCGCAGCTGGTGCGTGAAATCATCTATTACGTACTGATCGGGCCGATTGGCGGCGCGCTGCTGTCGCTGGTCAATCGCCAGACGCAGTTCAGCCAGGTGGCCCGGGCGCTGCGCCGCATCGAGAACCACTTTGCCGAAAGCCTGAGCGTGGAAATGCTGGCGGCAGAGGTCAACATGAGCGTCTCGGCGTTTCACCATAACTTTAAGGCGGTGACCCAGACCTCGCCACTGCAGTATCTCAAGCGTTACCGTCTGCATCAGGCGCGATTAATGATGCTGCAGGATGGGCTGAAGGCCAGCGCCGCCGCCGTGCGCGTCGGCTATGAAAGCCCGTCACAGTTTTCGCGGGAGTTTAAACGGTACTTTGGCGTGACGCCGGGAGAAGAGGCGAGCCGCGCGCGCCAGACCGGAGCGCTGCTGCCATTTGACGCCGCCTGAAGCGGCGGCGCTTTACAGAGGTTAGGCTTTCTGGCGCCGCTTTTTCCAGATCACCACAATGCTGCCGCCGAGGCCGAGAAACAGCAGGACAATAGGCAGCACCATCAGGATCGCCATCACCTGATCTTCGTGGCGCTTGATAAACGGCACCTGGCTGATGCCGTAGCCCATCGCCACCACAATCCCGACCCACAGCGCGCCGCTCAGCCAGTTGAAGAACTGAAAACGCCCGTTCTGCAAACCCGAAATGCCCGCCATGGTCGGCAGCAGCGTGCGCACAAAGGCCAGAAAGCGGCCAACCAGCAGTGCCATCAGGCCGTGGCGGTTGAACAGGTGCCAGGCGCGCTGGTGGTACTGCGCTGGCAAATGCATCAGCCAGCTTTTGACGATTTTAGTATTACCAAGCCAGCGCCCCTGCAGATAGCTCAGCCAGCAGCCGAGGCTGGCGGCGGTGGTCAGAATCACCATGGTCGGCACAAAATCCATCACGCCTTTGGCGATCATCGCCCCTGCCAGCAGCAGCAGGCTGTCGCCAGGCAGGAACGAGGCAGGCAGCAAACCGTTTTCCAGGAACAGCGTCAGAAACATCACGCCGTAGACAATCCACACTACATCCGGATTGGCCAGCGCGGCAAAATCCTGATGCCACAGCGCCTGGACAATCTCATGTAAAACACCCATCAGCTATCCCATCGAGTCACAAGGCTTGTATTTTAACCGTCCGGAACGGCGTAATCGTTGATCTCCGCTACGCCGCACCGGATGGTTTAAGTTTGGTTTATCTTTTTACGCTTTCAGGCGGGCAAAACCAGCTTTCAGGTCATCCAGCAGATCATCAACGTGCTCGAGACCGATATGCAGACGCACCAGCGTGCCGTCAAAATCCACGCCGCCCGCCGGACGAATTGCCGCCAGCTCTTCCGGCTGGTTCGCCAGAATCAGCGATTCAAAGCCGCCCCACGAGTAGGCCATACTGAAATGGTGGAAGCGATCGAGATAATTTGCCAGCTGCGCCGGGGTGAGTTTTTCATGCAGGATGAATGAGAACAGCCCGCTGCTGCCGCTGAAGTCGCGCCGCCAGAACTCGTGGCCTTTGCACTGCGCCAGCGCCGGATGGTTGACGCGCGCCACTTCCGGCTGCGCCGCCAGCCACTCGGCCACGCGCAGGCCGCTCTCTTCGTGCTGACGCAGACGCGTCGCCAGTGTGCGCAGGCCGCGGCTGGCCATGTACGCGGTGTCTGCATCCACCATCTGGCCCATCAGGTAGGAGTTTTCGCGCAGCTGCGCCCAGCAGCGCTCGTTGGCCACCGCAGTACCGATCATCGCATCGCTGTGGCCGATGATGTATTTGGTGCCGGCCTGAATCGAAATGTCGATGCCATGCTCCAGCGCGTTAAACAGCACGCCCGCCGCCCAGGTATTATCAATCATGATCACCGCGTCTGGTGCTTTGGCGCGCACCGCCGCGACAATTGCCGGAATATCCTGCACTTCCATGGTGATGGACGCCGGTGATTCGAGGAACACCACGCGGGTGTTCGGCTGCACCAGTTCGCCGATTTCACTGCCGATGCAGTGATCGAACCAGGTGGTGGTGACGTTAAGCTTCGCGAGAATTTTGGTGCAGAAATCCTGAGTGGGTTCGTACACCGCGCCGCTGACCAGAATATGATCGCCGCTGGTGACAAACGCGAGGATGGCATTGGCGACTGCGGCCGCACCGCACGGATAGAGCACGCAGCCGGCGCCGCCTTCCAGTTCGGTCATCGCATCCTGGAAGGAGAAATGGGTGAGGGTGCCGCGCCGGCCATAAAACAGTTCACCGCTGGCGCGTCCGGCGGTGGCGCGTTGTTTGTCCGCGACGGAGTCAAAAACCAGTGAGGATGCGCGCTGAATGACGCTGTTAACCGAGCCCTGAGTGTAACGTTTGCTGCGTCCCGCGGTGACAAGCCGGGTATCAATTTTTTTCGTTGCCATCACTGCCTTTCCTGACACGTCTCACAAAGCATCCAACTTACCACGAATCGCGGCGCGGGGTTGAGCCCGTTTGCCGAATATCAGAGTGACGCCAGCACAATCGCGGAAAGAGGCTGGATGCGGCTTTTATTACGCGGCGGAAAAGCAAAGCGCAATAAATTGCGCCGCTACGACCCGTGCGGGATGTTCGTCCGCGCCAGTTGCACCATTTCACAAACCGCACCCAACCGTAGCGACGCGATTTATCGCGCAACCGTGCCTGTTGCTCTATTCCGCAAACCGCACCCAACCGTAGCGGCGCGATTTATCGCGCTAAACATTGCGCCGTATCAATTCAGCGGGTTACAGCTTTGTAAATAGTAATGAGAACCACTATCACTTCGGTCGGTTTTTTTGCTATGATCCGCGCTTCAATCGTGAACGGTGCAACAGAAGTCGGAGACGCAGCGTGGTAGCCAGTGACTTGATGCAAACGGACCTCTCCGTTTGGGGCATGTATCAGCATGCCGATATCGTGGTAAAAATTGTGATGATCGGCCTGTTGCTGGCCTCGGTCGTCACCTGGGCGATTTTCTTTGGCAAATACGCGGAGCTGAGCGGGGCGAAACGTCGCCTGAAGCGTGAACAGCTGGCGCTGGGCGAAGCGCGCTCACTGAATGACGCGTATCGCGCTGCCGAAAACTTCAAAGCCAACAGCCACAGTGCTGTGCTGCTCGCCGACACGCGTAACGAACTGGAACTCTCCGCTGGCAGCGAAGACCTCGACGGCATCAAAGAGCGCACCAGCTTCCGCCTTGAGCGTCGCGTTGCAGGCTTCAGCCGCCACGCCGGTCGCGGTAACGGCTTCCTCGCCACCATCGGTTCCGTCGCGCCGTTTATCGGTCTGTTCGGTACCGTGTGGGGCATCATGAACAGCTTTATCGGTATCGCGAAAACCCAGACCACCAACCTCGCGGTGGTGGCACCGGGCATCGCGGAAGCGCTGCTGGCGACGGCGATTGGCCTGGTAGCGGCAATCCCGGCTGTGGTGATCTATAACGTCTTCGCCCGCATGATCGCCAGCTACAAAGCGTCGCTCGGCGACGTGGCGGCGCAGGTACTGCTGCTGCAGAGCCGCGATCTGGACCTCGGCAACGTCGATACC
Organism: Pantoea sp. ICBG 985; assembly: GCF_002928365.1. Lineage (NCBI taxonomy): Bacteria > Pseudomonadati > Pseudomonadota > Gammaproteobacteria > Enterobacterales > Erwiniaceae > Pantoea > Pantoea sp. ICBG 985. Next base: position 346,265 of record NZ_POWM01000004.1, on the reverse strand, counting down.
GCAAAAGAAGTTAACCGTCCGGCGGCGGCCCAGAAACTGCGCGTAGGGTAAGTATTATGGCGATGCGTTTAAACGATGATGCGGTCGGCGATGGCGAAATGCACGAAATCAACGTGACGCCGTTTATCGATGTCATGCTGGTGCTGCTGATCATCTTCATGGTCGCTGCGCCGCTCGCCACGGTGGATGTACGCGTCAATCTGCCTGCCTCCACCAGCGCGCCGCAGCCGCGTCCGGAGAAGCCGGTTTATCTGTCGATCAAAGCGGATAAACAGATCTACATCGGTAACGATGCGGTGACCAAAGAGACGCTGGTGAACGCGCTCACCGCACAAACCGAAGGCAACAAAGAGACCACCATCTTTTTCCAGGCGGACAAATCAGTCGATTATGAAACGCTGATGTCGGTGATGGATCAGCTGCGTGAAGCGGGTTATCTGAAGATTGGTTTGATGGGCATGGAGACGGTGAAGAAATAGTTTCACCGGCGTAAACACAGCTACCTTATCTGTAAGGTCGTCAATTATGACGACCTTTTTTATTGTGGCGGCCGGAGCAGGCCGCCATGTCACGAGCTGTGCCGAATCGCAGTTAAACCAGATTCACCGTTACGCCGTCCTGCACCAGCAGTTCGGCGTCGCCGTGGCTGAACACGTGGTACTGGTTACCGGCGATGGTCACGGTGCCGGTTTGCTCGGTCCAGCCTTCCTGCTCGCTGCCTTCAGGCAGGATATCTTCCAGACGTACGGTATCGCCCTGGTTACCGTTGACCATTAGTTGGGTTTTGCCGTCATCGATGAAGAGATCTTTGGTTCCTTTAGAGAACACTTCTTCGGCAGTTATATTTTCTAGAGCACTAAACGCATCGGCGTCTAATGTGGAAATTTCATTCACTGATATATCAGTGGATTTGACAACATTATCTTTTATACCCCATTCGAAATTGTCTAAAAAAATAGTGTCGTAGCGTGAATTGCCTGTGCCGTCATCATAAAAACTATTGAACGCCGATACTTTGCTTATTAACTGACCTTGTGGGGCAATGAACTCGTAGGGTTTCATTCCGCCCCATTTTGAGAGTTCGATGGAGCCGATAAGTTCATCCTTCTCATTATAAAACCGTATCATATTATGAGTGGCTTGTTGAGCCTGAGCGTCAAACTTAAAGTAGTTAGATTTATCAATATAAAAATGTACTGCTGTTTGTTTAGAATTTGAAGGGTTCCCAGTGCCTAAGTCTGGTCCGACTAAAAATTCATTCCTTTGGGAAGCATTTCCATACTGATTGTATACTTTGATGCCAGAGGCCAGGGTAACTGAAGTGCCTTGCTGAATTATATAGGTTCCGTTACTAAAATCTTCACGATGGCTGATAAGATCAGCCTCTCTGACTTTTATTTCAAAAGAGCTCTGCGCTTTGTCGTTTGTATAAGCATTGAAAGTCCAGTTCCCATAGCTAAGTTTTGGTGGAGAAAATGTCCACTCTCCATATATATTAGCAGTAACTGAGGCGATGTTTTTACTGTTGTTTCCAAGATAGTATTCTATATAGACTGTGCTGTTGGCTTCGGCATGGCCTTGTAACTCGGGAGTTGTATCGTCAGTTACGCTACCAGACGCTAATTTGCCTTGTGTTTTACCCACATTATCCAGGGCAAAATCAATAGTTGGAGCAAGGTTATTATCAATCACATTGAGTTTGAACTTGGGTGTGAATGCGCCACTATTACCACTTTTTGCCCGGAACTCCCAGTTACCATTATCTAATTCGATAGGTATTGTGAACTCCCAGTTACCATCAGCACCAACCTGAACTGAATAACCTGGAATCCATGGTGCTCCAGCTTTACCGTATTCAATATAAACAATACTGTTTGCTTCGGCGCGTCCGTGTAACGTGGGGGTACGGTCATCTGTCCGGGCGGAATTACCTAACATGCCAGTGGCATGACCATAATTATCCCAGGCGTAAGCAATCGTGGTCTCGCTTGCAGGCGTCAAATCAATATTGAGTTTGAATTCGTTGCTCCATTCGTCACCGGCATTTGCCCTGAATTGCCAGTTTCCTTCGCCTAGCGCTGGATTCGGCGTCCAGCTCCAGCTGGTGCCCTTCATCACCGCATTGCCGCCATCAACCCATTCACCCTGAGCATTACGGTACTGAATACGTACCACACTGCCTGCTGGCGCGCTGCCACGCAGCTCTGGGGTGGTATCGTCGGTGATGCCATCGCTCTTCAATGAGCCGGTCACGCTGCCGACGTTATCGACGGCATCAATAATTTTCGCCACGCCGCCTGGATCAACCGGCACTTCTCCGTCTTTACCAATAATAATGATGAACTCATCCGAAACCTCACCCTCGCGCACCTTACCGGCAAAGGTTTCATTCGCCACCAGCGCCAAATCATGCTGACCGTCGGTAAGGTCAACCTCCGGCTCGATCTTCCACATCCCGGTATTCTCATCCGCCTTCGCGCTGCCGATAACCGTATTGCCTTCTTTCAGATAAACAATCACGCCTTTTTCGGCGATGCCGGTCAGGGTCGGGCGGCGGTCGTCGGTCATCTTGCCAGAATCGAAGCTGCCGGTGATGTCGCCCTGATCGTCATACATGTTCAGCAGCGTCGGCGCTGCTGGCGGCGTGGTATCAATAATCAGCGTACGCAGACTGGGTGTACTGACGTTGCCAGCCTTATCAATCGACTGAAAAGACATGTTGTAGTAACCATCATCCAGCGGCGTTGCAGGTGTCCAGCTCCAGTAGCCGTTGGCAGGGTCGATATCTACCGTAAAGGTCTCTTTGCCGACGGTAATCAGCATGGTGCCGCCCTTACCAATTTCTGAATTTGCATAGCCAAAAAACGTGGGGGTGTTGGTGTCGCGCTCGAGGTATTTCACCTCTTCATAATTGAACAGTTCCATGGAAGATATTCCTGTGTTGGTCGTCGGTTTATTGCAGCGAAAGCCGCCGCGCTTTGTTATTGAAAGCGCATTTTGTAATAGATGACGTAACACGCCGTATGAGATACGTCCCGAAGGGAGAAAAATCCGAACGGATTAAAAACAGAGGAAAAGGAGAAGTTGATGCCGTGCTGCGCGCACGGCATCGGGGGATTACACCAGCTCGATTTTCACGCCGTCCTGCACCAGCAGTTCCGCATCGCCGTGGCTGAATACGTGGTACTGGCTGCCAGCGATGGTGACGGTGCCCGCCTGCTGCGTCCAGCCGCTGACCGCTTCGCCTTCTGGCAGGATGTCGCTGAGCTGCACGCTGTCGCCGGCCTGGCCGCTGACGCGCAGCTGGGTTTTGCCGTCGTCAATGAACAGGCCCTGCTGACCGGCTTCCACCACGTCGCTGAGCGTCAGGCCGAGCGGGGCGAGCGCGTTGATTTCCACCTCGCCCGGCGGCGTGGCGTCCACGACGATACTGTACGCAGGCAGGCCAGCGTCGTAAGCGCCGTAACTGACGCTGAGGCTGTGCGAGTCATCGCTGAGCTCTGGCGTGATAAAGCGCCAGTTGCCGTCTGAGCCGACCTGCACGCTGCCGATCAGCGTGCTGCCGTCGTAGACGTTGAGCACGCTGTTGGCCTCGGCGACGCCGCTCAGCTCCGGCTGGCGATCATTAGTGATGCCGCCGTTGCTGACTTCGCCGATATACAGCGCCACGTCGTCATACACGCGGAGGATTTCTGGCGTGTGCTGGCCGCCCGGCATCAGGACGAGCTCAAACGTATCGCTCCACTGGCTGTCGCCCTGCGCCTGCGCGGCAAACGACCAGACGCCGTACTCCAGCGCCGGCGGCGTGAAGCTCCAGTTGCTGTCCGCGCCCACTGTCACCACCACGGAATGGGTGAACTCGCCAGCAATGCCGTAGCGCACCACCACGTTGCTGTTGGCTTCGCCGCGCCCGCTAAGGGTTGGCGTGGTGTCATCGGTGAGCGCGCCGCTTAGCAGCGTGCCGGTGACCGGGCCGAAATCGTCGGTGGCGTGGGTCAGCGTGGCGTGCAGCGCGTCGCTGCCGGCGAAGGCGATATCGAGCCCGAAGCTGTCGCTCCAGCTGCCTTCCTGACCGGCGCGGAACTCCCAGCTGCCGGCGTCCAGCTCAGCCGGTGGTGTCCAGCTCCAGCGGGTGCCGTCCATCTGCGCCGCGCCGCCGTCGACCCATTCGCCGCTGGCGTTACGGTACTGCACAAAAACCGTGCTGCCCGCCGGGGCGCTGCCGTGCAGTTGCGGCGTAGCGTCGTCGGTGAGCGCGCCGCTCAGCAGCGAGCCAGTGACCGGGCCGGCATCATCCACCGCGTGGGAAATCACCGTGGCGGCAGACCCGTCGCGGCCAATCAGCAGTTCGAACGGTTCAGACGGTTCACCCTCACGCAGCTTGCCGTTAAAGGTTTCAACCGCCACCAGCGTCAGCTGGTGGGTGCCGTCGTTCAGGTCGGCGTCCGGCTCCAGCGTCCAGATGCCGGTTTTGGCGTCGGCCTGCGCGCTGCCGATCACCGTATCGCCCTCTTTCAGGTATACCACGGTGCCCTTTTCGGCGACGCCGGTCAGGGTCGGGCGACGGTCGTCGGTCATGCGTCCGGCGTCGAAGCTGCCGGTGATGTCGCCCTGGTCATCGTACATATTGAGCAGGCGCGGCGCGTCCGGCGCCGTGTAGTCGACCACCTGAATGAACTGAGCGGGGTCACCGATGTTGCCGGCGGCGTCAATCATGCGCACCGACACGATGTGTTCGCCTGGCGTCCAGTCGGCGGGCGGCGTCCAGCTCCAGCGGCCGTCCGGGCCGACACTGACTGTGTACGGCTTGTTGCCGTCGATGACGATTTCCGCAAAGCCGTTGCGCGCCTGCGGACTGGTGCCGCTGTAGCCGCGGCGCGGGTCGTCGGTGTAGCGGTAAGATGCATTAAGAATCTGGTTCATGATGGCTCTCCCTTACACCAGCTCGGTTTTCACGCCGTCCTGCACCAGCAGCTCAGCGTCGCCGTTGCTCCAGACGTGGTACTGGGTGCCGGCGATGGTCACGGTGCCAGCCTGCTCGGCCCAGCCGTTTTGCTCACTGCCCTCTGGCAGGATGTCTTCGAGGCGCACGGTGTCGCCCTGGTTGCCGTTGACGATGATTTGCTTAGTGGCATCATCAATCGCCAGGTTCTCACTGCCGTGCCTGAGCACATCCTGCAGGCTCAGCGTCAGGGCGTTATTGCCGGCATTGTCCATCTGAATCACGCTGGTTCTGCTGCCGTCCTCAACCTGGTCGGCAAAAATCACCGTTTGATCTTCGCTGTTGACCAGCAGCTGATAGAGCTGATTATCGGCGTCGAAAACCTGGATCGGGTCATAGAGGTCGTTTTCGTCAAACAGGTACAGTTTGCCGCCGTTGGTGTTGACCTCCGGATGGACATATTCGCCCCATTTGATATCGTCAATTGTAATGCCGATATCACTGTCATCACTTGTTCCCTCCTGACCCAGTACAAAATCGATGTGACCAATTTTTTTACCCGGCGGTGCGATAAACTGATAGGTATTGGGAGGTGTTACGGTTTTTAAATCCACGGTTGCGAGCATTTCACGGAAGAGAATTTCACCGGTTGTTGAGTAAACGATAATTTCATGTCGGTTGGCTGAATGAACGGCGTTCAGTGCAAATTCGATCTTTTCCGTGCTGCCAAAGTCATACGTATACGTTGAGTTGTCGCCTAATAAAAATGCATGATGTTCTCCGAAGCCACCGTAAACTTTAGATGATGCTATATGTGAAACTGCACCCTCATGCGCTTTTCCGGAGAATTTAACGCCACCCCATAAAGTGTTAACTTTTGTCATATCGAACTTGAAGTCATTGTCATACTTGTCAAATGATTCCAGGCCTGAGTCAACGTTTGCACCCCAGGCGATGTTATCTATGGCGAAGCCTCCATTGGTATTGCCGGGAACACTATCGCTTCCTACAATAAATTCGATATGTGAAATACTGCTTCCCGGTGGTGAGAAATGTTCATAATGCTTTACTTTTGATTCTGTTGCTGGTAAGTATTCTTCATGCAAGATAGAACCATTAGTTGAGTAAACTATTATCTTATGGGTGTTGGCATTATCTAAGTAGCTAAAATCAAAAGAAAATTTATCTGTTTTTTCGAAGTTAAACTCATATGATGAGTTCCCTCTAATGTAGAAAATGTTGTTTTTGTTAGCACCTGGGTCGGCAATTATTCCAAGGTCAGTGCCGTAAATTGTTTTAACAAATAATCCACTTTTCAGACGTTCTCCGGTCCTGTTAAATAGATATCCTGCATCGTATCCTTCAAGGTTATCAAAACCATGACTGTTAGTGTTTATTTCATGTTTAGAGTAGCGTTCAGTTATGATGTTATCAATCCCGTAGCCAGTAAGCGACCCAATAATATGGATTTCAGCGTAACTAATTTCTGCGTTACCAGAGTAGAATTGTAATACCTCTCTGCTATTTCCTCTTTCATCATTGGAGTAAACTCGCCCCAGTTCTTTCCCGCTTTCATCAAAGAAGCTGATGTAGGATTTGGAACTTTCCCAATCAAGTGCGGTGAGTTCAAAGTAATTTATTTTTTCCTGGAAATTAACTTTTTGCACGAACTCATTAACATTGCTATCTTTTCGGATGACGAAAAGACCGCCCCAGCGCTCATGATCTTCTATTGCTGTAGTAACATTGTCATGCTTTTTATAGATAAATGTCAGGTTCCCGTAATTAACATCTTTATTGATATTGACAGGGGTAATGTCTTCAAAGTTGTAAACATGAGTAATGGTTTCACTGTCAATAATGTTTAACGAATAATTTGCACTATAGCTAGTTCCATTAGTGGTTTTCGCCCTGAAATCCCAGTTACCATATTCCAGCTCGTCCTTGGGCGTAAACGACCAGCGGCCATTCGCATCCGCAACCGTCGACCCGCTATGCCAGGTTTTGCCGTCGCGTGAGTACTCGACCTGTACAACCGCATTCGCCTCGGCACTGCCGCGCAGCTCCGGCTGAGTATCATTGGTCAGCCCGCCCGATTTCACCTCACCGGTGATTTTGCCCACGTCATCCCAGGCCATAGCGATCTCTGGTGCGACGCTGCCCGGCGCCACAATCTGCAGCCCAAACGGTTTACCGTTCGCATCACGGGTTGCCGTTCTCCCGGCCTGAAACTCATACGTCCCCGGAGAAAGACGGTCAGTCTCATACTCCCAGCGGCCATCGGCACCGGCAGTCACGCTGTCCAGCAGTTCCCATGTGCCCAGCACGTTGCGATAGTGGATATACACCAGGCTGTTAGATTCGGCGCGGCCGTGCAGGTTTGGCGTGCGGTCATCGGTAATCGCGCCGTTGCCCAGCGTGCCGGTGAACGGGCCAAAGTCATCGTAAGCGTGGGTGATTTCCGTTTTTGCTGCCGGTGCGAGATCGATATCCAGCTTGAATTCGTCGGTCCAGCCGCTGCCGGCGTTGGCGCGGAACTCCCAGTTACCGGCACCCAGCGCCGGGTTTGGCGTCCAGCTCCAGCTGGTGCCGTTCATCACCGCATTGCCGCCGTCGATCCATTCACCTTTATCGTTACGGTACTGAATACGCACCACGCTGCCTTCCGGCGCACTGCCGCGCAGCTCTGGCGTAGTGTCGTCGGTGATGCCGCCGCTTTTCAGTGAGCCGGTCAGGCTGCCGGCATTGTCGATCGCCTCAATGATTTTGGCCACGCCGCCCGGATCGCTCGGCACGTCGCCGTCTTTTCCGATAGTAATGTTAAACTCATCGGATACTTTGCCCTCACGCACCTTACCGGCGAAGGTTTCCGCAGCCACCAGCGTCAGGTTGTGACGACCATCCGCCAGATCCACCGTCGGCTCCAGCGTCCACAGGCCAGTTTTCTCATCGGCTTTGGCGCTGCCGATCACGGTGTTGCCCTCTTTCAGATACACCACGGTGCCCTTTTCGGCGATGCCGGTCAGGGTCGGGCGGCGGTCATCAGTCATTTTACCGGCGTCAAAGCTGCCGGTGATGGCGCCCTGATCGTCGTACAGGTTGAGCAGCGTCGGTGCGGCCGGCGGCGTGGTGTCGACTATCAGCGTGCGCTGCGTCGGCGTGCTGAGGTTACCGGCGGTATCGATGGTCATAAAGGAGAGGCTGTATTCACCGTCGGCCAGCGCTTCCGGTGGCGTCCACTTCCAGCTGCCGTCCTGCGGGTTGATGTCGACAAAGAAATTCCTGTCGCCAAGCGTAATCATTACCTGGCCGCCTTTGCCCACTTCTGAATCGATTTTACCGAAAAACGTTGGGGTGTTGGTGTCGCGCTCGAGGTACTTCACCTCTTTAAAATCAAACAGATCCATGGGATTTTTCCTGTGTTTTACGTTGGGTCTATTGCAGCGAGCCCCGCTGCGTCTGGTTATAAAGGGCGCATTTTGTAATAGATGACGTAAAGCGCTGTATGAGACCTGTCCCGAAGGGAGAAAAGTCCGAGCGGGTTAAAAGCCGGGGAAAGAGAGCGGGGTGATGCCGTGCTACGCGCACGGCATCGGGGGGTTACACCAGTTGCAGTTGTACGCCATCCTGCACCAGCAGTTCGGCGTCGCCGTGGTTCCAGACGTGGTATTGCGTGCCGGCAATGGTCAGGGTGCCGGTCTGCTGCGTCCAGCCATCAACCGCTTCGCCTGCTGGCAGAATATCCTGCAGCTGCACGCTGTCGCCCGGCTTGCCGTTCACCAGCAGCTGGGTGCTGTCATCCTCGATGAACAGCCCTTTGCCACCTTCGCTCAGCAGCTGGTGCAGCGTCATCGCGTCCGGCTGGGCTTCATCCTGCGCCTGCTGATCGAACGCGGCGTCAGGGCTGACGTCGAGCACGAATTTGCTGCTCCAGTTGCTCTTCATCTCGCCGGTCGAGGCGCGCGCCTGATATTCCCACACGCCAGGCTGATGCAGATACGGCGAGGTGAAGCTCCACTTGCCGTCGGCATCGACCAGCACGCTGCCGGCGTGGCGCAGGCCTTCACCCTGCACGCCATATTCGATCTCAATCACCTGGCCCGGCGTGCCGCTGCCGTGCAGCGTTGGCGTGGTGTCATCGGTTGAGTCGTGCTGATAAACCGGCCCCTGCAGCGGGCCCGCGTTGTCCCAGGCGTAGTCGATGGTCGGCTCCAGCGGCGCACCGGGGATCACCAGCAGCTCAAACTTATCGCTCCACGCGCTGGCTTTGCCATCGGCCACGCCGCGCGAGCGGAAACCCCATTCGCCAAAATAGGTCAGTTCAAAGCCGGCGAACTGCCAGTTGCCCTGCGCATCGACCGTCACGCTGCCCGCGCTGTGCCAGCCGCTGTTACTCAGGTTGTACTCAATCTCAACGATGCTGCCCGGCGCACCGCGACCTTCAAGCACCGGCGTTTTATCGTCGGTGGTGCCGCGATGGTGCACCTGGCCGGTATGGGCACCGGTATCGTCACGCGCACAGTCGATAGCCGGACGCAGATTCTCCAGCGCCGACATATTAAGGCTGAAATCCGGGCGGTAGTCGTCTTTGCTGTTCTCATAGGAGGCGTAGAAGGTGTAGATGCCGTCACCGCTGATCATCGCGCGCGACTGAATCACCCAGTCGCCGTTGGCATCGGTTTTAACGCTGCCTTTATAGCCGATGCCGCCGTGATCGTTCTGCGCGAACAGATAAACGATGCTGTTCGGCTCCGCGCGGCCCACGATCAGCGGCGAGAAGTCGTCGGTGGTGGAACCGCTGGCGAGCTGGCCCTGTACGGTGCCGACATCGTCAATCGCGTAGCTGATGGTCGGCGGCACCGGTCCGCTTTCAACCACAGTGATGTCAAAGTGGTCAGAAGGTTCGCTGACGCGGCCAAACTCGTCGGTGGCGGTGACGGTTAGCTGATGCCCGCCCGCGCCCAGCAGCGGCTCCAGCGACCATTCGCCGCTTTTACTGGCCACGGTGCTGCCAATCAGCCTGTCGTGATCGTACAGCCGTACCGTGCTGCCCGGCAGCGCATAGCCCTGCACTTTGGGCGTGGTGTCATCAATAGTGTGACCGCGCCCGACCGGGCCGGTTTCGCTGCCGACATCATCAAACAGCGCGGTGATCGCCGGTTTGTCCGGCACCGAGAGCGCGACGTCAACAGAGAACGGATGCGGTTCACCGTTGTCGCCGATGCGCGCCACCATGTCGTGGCTGCCTTCGCTCAGCGAGAACGGCGGCTGAAATGACCAGCTGCCGTCGGCGGCAATCGGCGTACTGTAGCGGTGATCGTTGATAATGAATTCAATGATTTCACCGGCCTGCGCCGGCAGGCTGCCGCTCAGCAGCGGATAAGGTGTGCCCACTCGCAAGGTATTAATGGATGAAAAGGGGTCAAAGCTGAGAGGTGTTAGCATAAGTATTCTCCACCAAAATCAACAACGGCGTGATTACCGTTGCCTGCCCAGCATAAAGGGGGAGGGGATGGCGGCATGTACCAGAATCGTCTCGTTTCTAAGACTGATCTTAATAAGTTCTGCTAATGAAAAAGGCATTAAAAAGAGTGGGATATGGCTCATGATATTGTTTGTTGGGGATTGATATCGCTGAATTTATACCACTCGTAAAGTCGATAGTCTGTGCTGCACCTGTCACCTGGAAAGCCCAGAATTATTAACTTTCCTCATAAGCTGATCGGACCGGCTGTGTTAATTATTTGTTACCTTTGTTTGTACTTTTGTAAAGTGCAATGGTGAACAGGATCACATCTATTCGCGCGCCGGCAGGCTAAAACAGGAGAAAAACCAGGAAGGACGATATGAGCTCAAGTCACGCTTTACAAAAGTCATCGCAGGGCGGTGCCAAAACCATCTTTAGCGTTACCAGCGGTAACTTCCTTGAGATGTACGATTTTATGGTGTTTGGCTACTACGCCACCGCCATTGCAAAAACCTTTTTCCCGGGCGACGATCCGTTTGCCTCGCTGATGCTGACGCTGATGACCTTTGGCGCCGGCTTCCTGATGCGTCCGCTCGGGGCGATTATACTGGGGGCCTACATTGACCATCACGGGCGGCGCAAAGGGCTGCTACTGACGCTCGGCCTGATGGCGCTCGGTACGCTGACTATCGCGCTGGTACCAGGCTACGCCACGCTGGGCGCGGCGGCACCGATTCTGATTCTGCTGGGTCGCCTGCTGCAGGGTTTCTCGGCAGGCGTGGAGCTGGGCGGCGTTTCGGTTTATCTGTCTGAAGTGGCTCCTAAAGGCCGCAAAGGCTTTTACGTCAGCTGGCAGTCGGGCAGCCAGCAGGTAGCGGTAATCTTTGCCGCGCTGCTGGGGCTGGGGCTTAATCATCTGCTGGCGAAGGACGCGGTGACCGAATGGGGCTGGCGTATTCCGTTTGTGGTCGGCTGTCTGATTGTGCCGTTCCTGTTCTGGATTCGCCGCATGCTGGAAGAGACCGAAGCCTTTAGCCAGCGTAAATCGCACCCGTCGATGGGCCAGATTGTGCGTTCAGTGGGACAGAACTGGGCGCTGGTGCTGGCCGGCATGCTGATGGTGGTCACCACCACGGTGATGTTCTACATGATCACCGCATTCACCCCGACCTTTGGTAAAACCGTGCTGATGATGAGTGACAAACAGAGCTTCCTCGTGACGCTGTTTGTCGGCATCTCGAACCTGTTCTGGCTGCCGGTGATGGGCGCGCTGTCGGACCGCGTTGGGCGGCGGCCACTGCTGATTACCTTTACCGTGTTGATGATCCTGACGACCTGGCCGGTGCTGCACGGGCTGGTGGGATCGCCGACCTTTGCGCACCTGGTTGAAGCGGAGCTATGGTTATCGTTCCTGTACGCCAGCTATAACGGCGCGATGGTGGTGTATCTGGCGGAGATCATGCCGGCTGAAGTGCGCGCTTCGGGCTTTTCGCTGGCTTACAGCCTGGCGACCGCGCTGTTCGGCGGTTTTACGCCGGCGATTTCGAGCTATCTGATTCATGCTACAGGCGATAAAGCGATGCCGGGCGTCTGGCTGTCGTTCGCCGCCGTGTGCGGTCTGGTAGGCACACTGCTGATTGGCCGCATGGTGAAACAGTACCAGGCGCGGCACAGCGCAACGGTAGTGGGCGCGTCGCTGTAGTTAGAGTTGGTATGCGCTGAGCCTCACTTTAACTTTCTCTCACTTGCCCTCACCCTAACCCTCTCCCGCACGCGGGAGAGGGAACCGCTCGGTGCGGGTTTGCAGACCTGCACTTCACCTCAACACTCGCTTGGTTGGCTCCTTCTCCCGCTGGCCCTCACCCTAACCCTCTCCCGCACGCGGGAGAGGGAACCGCTCGGTGCGGGTTTGCAAACCTGCACTTCACCCAACCCCCCGCTCGAACAACCCCTTCTCCCGCTGGCGGGAGAAGGCGGGGGATGAGGGTGCCAGCCAGCTCCTGCTCTGCGTGCTGGCCCTCACCCTGACCCTCTCCCGCACGCGGGAGAGGGAACCGTTCAGTGCGGTTTCGCAGACCTGCACTTCACCTCAACGCCCGCGCGGTGGGCTCCTTCTCCCGTCAGCGGGAGAAGGCGGGGGATGAGGGGGCCAGCGAGTTCCCGTCTGCGTGCTGGCCCTCACCCTGACCCTCTCCCGCACGCGGGAGAGGGAACCGTTCGGTGCGGTTTGCAGACCTGCGCTTCACCTCAACATCCGCGCGATCGGCTCCTTCTCCCGCTGGCGGGAGAAGGCGGGGGATGAGGGGGCAAGCCAGCTCCTGCTCTGCGCGCTGGCCCTCACCCTAACCCTCTCCCGCACGCGGGAGAGGGAACCGTTCAGTGCGGTTTCGCAAACCTGCACTTCACCTCAACCCCCGCGCGATCGGCCCCTTCTCCCGCTGGCGGGAGAAGGCGGGGGATCAGGGTGCCAGCCAGCTCCCGTCCCACCCCGCTAAAACGCCACATCCACCACCACGCTATCGCTGTAATTGCCCGCTGCGGGCGTATTCTGCGTAGTCAGAATCTGCGCCGTATAAGTAAAGTTGCGCGTCACGGTATCCGCGTTGAGCGATGTCGAGGTCGCGCTGCTCCAGCGGTCGCTGCCGCTCGGGCCCCAGCGATTAGTGGTGGTAGTACCTTTATAAATATCGTACGCCAGCCGGTTGGTGCCGCTCGCCATCTGCCGCGTGGTGCCGCTGAAAAAGCTGCCATTACTCAGTCCTACCGTATACGTGCTGCCCTTTGAACACACCACGTTAATCGTCTGCTGCACGGTAGAAAAACTACCGACCAGCGGCGCACTGCCGAAGCTGACGTTCGGCGCCGTAATCGTGGTGCAGTCGTTGGTGATCACCATATTCACGGTGATCGGCATCGCCGTCCCGCTGCTGCTCTGCACCGTACCAACGCACACGCCGGCCACGTTCAACCCGGCGCACACGTTATAACTCACCGTCAGCGTGATGGTGGTGGTGTAACTGCCGGCGGCAATCACCTGGCCAGGCACAGTACGGAAATAGAGTGGAATGACAAAATTGAGGCTGTTGCCGAGCGCCAGCAGCGCGGAAGAGTTCCAGCGATAGCTGCCGCCCTGGCGCAACTCGGTGGCACAGGCGCTGTCGATGCACAGCTGAATCGGCACGTTATCGGTGCCGCTGGCCGATGCCTTCATGGTGGCGCGCGTGCCGCTCAGGTAGTTGGCGGTGGTAAACGCATAGGCGACGTAATCGCTGCCCAGCAGGTTGAGCGTGCCGGTGCCGCAGTTAACATTGGTGTTACTGGAAGTATTGACCGCCGTTGACTGCACGTAAAACGTGGTTTGCGTGCCAAAGCTGGCGCTGGGGGCCGAAAGCGAACAGAGCGCGTAGCTGCTGGCCGGCAGCAGCCACAGCAGCAAAAACAGAAATTTCCTCATGGCGAGATCCCTGACTGTGAGTTGTTGGCGGCATTCACTGCCGTACCGGGCGCGGCAGGCGGCAGCGGGCAGGTGAGTGGACCGTAAGTCTGCAGCGCTTTAGGCTGCCCCTCAGCGATAGCCAGCGTGGTCTCGCACTGGCGTCCGTCCGGCGTCACCACGCGCATCGGGTTGCTGGCGCTGAGATCTTCCATCCACACGAGGCCGTCCCAGCCGACATATTCGGTGGCGCGATCGCGGCGCAATACCTGGCTGGAGACCGGCAGCGGCTGGCCGTTGCTGTCGTGCAGGATCACGCTGGCGGCGCGCAGGCGCTCCACCGGGAAATTCAGCAGATAGCCACTTTTGCGCTTCACCGCGAAGCGCTGCTCCACTCTCGGCGCGGTCATGTCAGCCGGCAGATCGAGGGTATCGATATCGTACTTCGCGCCGTAATAGCTGCTGATGGACGGCACCAGCAAATAGCCTGCGTCATCGGTGCGGCCCATCGTCTGGTTCTCGTAGCGTACCGTCACGTCCGGATAGCGGGTTTTCACCACCACAAAGGCATCGTTGATGTTGTTGGCGGCGAACACATGGTTGTCCATCAGCACCAGCGAGCCGGTGAAATCGGCCCACTGCGTGGTGTTGTCATCGTCGCCGTAAAAGCCGGCGGAAGTATCGATCTTGTTGTTGCGATAGCGCAGGCTGCCCTGACGATAATCGCCGCTGTCGCCGCCCTGATGCGCCCATGACGCATCGTAAGCAAAACCGCCGTCGCTCGGCATGGCGCGCGACACGTACAGGCGCTGATTGCTTTGCCCCTGCTGATCGCGCTCGACGCTGATCGATGCGCTGCTCTGTTCGCCAAACGGAATCACCAGCGAAATCGCGCCGCTCCAGTCGCCCTGTTGCTGGTCGCGGCTGGCGGAGATGTACAGGCTGCTGTTGCCCCACAGGTTTTTACTCCACGATAAATTCCACAGGCGGGTGCGATCGCCGCTGCCGCCGGCGATGTCCAGATACGCCAGACCGAGGCTGCCGTACTGGCTGAGCGACAGGCTGGCGGTGTACTGCGCGCTGCGTCTGGCGAGCGAATAGCTGGTGTTGGCGCTATCGCCGCGGCTGCCGACCAGCGCCAGGTTGCCGAAATCCGCGCTGCGCAGCGTGTGCTGGGTGCCGAGGCTGAACCAGCTGTTGTTGTACTGGTAACCCCAGCTGTACTGGGTGCCGGGCCTGCCGTCCAGCTGGCTCTGCGCCAGCGCGGCATTGATGACGCCAAGGCTGCCCAGCTTCACCAGCGCGCCGGCACCGCCCATCGCCACGTCACTGCTGCCTTCGGCGTGCGATTCCAGCGTCAGCCGGTCGCGCAGGCCGTAGCGATAGGAACCGCTGGCCGCCGCCACGCCGTAATCAAAGTTTTTGATGCCGTAGTTCTCGCGAATCGCCCCGGCGGAGAAGGCGTAATCAGACAGGCCGGTTTTCAGCAGGCTGCTGGAGACGTAGAACGGCAGCGTCGTCGTCACCTGACGACCGACCGCGTCGGTGGTGGTGATCACCGCATCGCCCGCCCCGTTCACGAACGGCACATTGGTCAGCGACCACGGCCCCGGCTGCACGTTGGCCTGCGCGCTGCGATAGCCATTGATAAACAGATCGACTGACGACGGCACCGCCGCCTGGCCGCTAAAGGCCGGCAGCGGGTAGGTGACCAGATCTGGCCGCACGCTGAAGTCACGCGCGATCTGCACGCCGCCAAGGCGCACGCTGTTGCTCCAGCCCAGCGCATCCGTAATCAAATCGCCGGCGCGCCAGCTCAGCGCGGCGTTCTCGTTCTCGTTGCTGTACCAGGTGTCGTAGCGAATATAACCCTGCTGCTGGCCGCTGGTATCGCCCGCAAGCTGCTGGATATAGACACCGTTGCTGGAGAACTGGCCGGCCGGGCCGAACAGGCGTAGCTCGTTCCAGCTGGAGAGGCGCGAACCGGCGTTGTCGGTGCGCGTAGCGTAGAAGTCGTAGTTGAGCAGCGCGCCGTTGCTGGCCTGGCCGGGGTAGCGTGGGCCATTTTGCGGCTGACCGAGCGTCTGCTCTGGCAGCCAGGCGGGCGGTACCGTCAGCAGCAGGCGCTGACGGCGTTCATCGTATTCCACTTTAACCTCACCCAACTGACCGGGAGCGATCTGTTCGCCAGCCAGCTTCACCGCCGGAATGCCGGCGCGCTGCAGATCGCCGCTGCGCAGCCAGAACTCACCGTCGCGCCGCTCTACCGGCACAATCTCGCCCCGTTCGCGCTGGTTCACCACCAGTTCCAGCATGTATTGCTGGCCGCTGGCGCTGTGGCTGACGGCAGGCGGCGGTGGCAGCTCAGAGAAAGTCTCTGCGCTGCTCAGCGGGGAAAAGCACAGCACGCTGGTCACCGCCAGCGCGCAGGGAGGCGGCGTCAGTTTCATCAGCGCGCGGCAGCGCTGCGCCAGTGAGTTTTATTCACCTCGGCCGCGAGTTCACCGCTCACTGGGCTGTTCAGCGGCCAGCGGTGGCTGCTGTTAGCCAGCACATAGCCAAACAGGCCGTTGCCGAGCGCGCGACCGCCGACGGTGACGTTGCTCAGGCGCGCGTGGCCGTTGCCGCGATTGGTCAGCTCCAGCCAGCGTTTGCCGTCGCGGCTGACCTGACGCCAGCTGAGATCGGCTTTGGCGCTGTCGCGCGTCAGGCCATCGCCATAGACAAACAGCGGCACCGAGTAGCGCATCTGAAACGTCAGCCCGGCCTGATTCTCGCCCGGCGAGCGCGGCGTCGGGATCTCATCCAGCACCACGCGATAGGCTTGCTCTACGCCCGCGGGCGGCGCGCTCTGGCGAATCAGACGCACCAGCTGCTTCTGCCCCGGCTCCAGCCGCACCATCGGCGGGCTGGCGACCACCTGCTGCTGCGTTTGATACTGTTCCTGGCCGTCAATCTGCTGCCAGTTGAAGATGCGCACCTGCATGATGGTGGTGGCGTTACCGCGATTCTCCAGCCACAGTTCACTGGCTTTTTCCTGCGGATTGATGGCGGGATCGATCGGCCAGATCATCAGCGAGTTGGCCGCGAAGCTGGCGGGCGACAGGGCCAGAAGAAACCACAGAAGCAGGGCGCGCAGGCTCATCATTTTTCATCCTTTTTATGCTGCCATCACCAGCTCAGGGTGACGGTTAACGTATCGGTATAAGTCCCGGCGCGCGTCGGGCCGGGCAGGGTTAACAGGCCATAAATCGGCAGCACGATGTTATTGGCGTTGCTGTAACTCAGCGCCACCGGCGAGTTAACCGGAATCGCCGTGGTGTGCGCTGCGTTGGTGTACAGGCTGTAGGCCACGGTATCGGTGTTACTGGTGTGTTTGAGATTGCGGCTGCTGGTGTAATTGCTGCCGCCATTGATGCTCATGCTGAGGGCGGTACCCGGCGTGCAGGCGAGGGTGAGGGTGGTGCTTTGCACGTAGCTGGCGCTGACGCTGCTGCTCGCCACGCCCGACTGGGTGCCAAAATTCAGCGTGCCAAACACGCCGGTATTGGTACCGGAAATCACGCAGCCTGCCACCACTGACGCAGAGACCTGGAAGGTGGCCGTCGGCAAACTCCAGGCCGGGACGCTCCCTATCAGCAGGGCCAGGCTGCCAGCACGCAGCAGCCAGACCATCCTTCTTACCCCACCGCTGGCGTCAGTAGTTCACCGCCACGTTAATAGTATCGGTGTAGGTACCGGCCGGAATCAGTGGGTTAAAGCCGCCGCCGACTACCCGACCGTAAATGGCATAGTTGGTGCCGAGCGTCGGATCGGTGGTGCCGCTGGCGGCAATGTTGGTGTTGTTGGCGATGGCGGTGGTAAACGCGGCGTCGCTGTAAAGCGTATAAGCAATGCCCTGCGTATTGTTGGAACCGAGGATCAGATAACGCGGCTGGCCGCTCACCGTACCGTAAATAGTGGCCGGTGCCGGATTACTGCTGGTGACCTGCACATTGAAGGTTTGACCGGTGGTGCAGCGGACAAAAATGCCGTTCCCGGATGCGCCCACCAGGGTGGCGTTTAAGGTATCAAAGGTTGCAGCGCTGCTACCAAAGTTCAGGGTACCGAAGTTAACCCCGCTGGTGGCGGACTGACCGTTCACCAGACAGCCGGTGGTGAGCGTCAATGTGGCATTGATGGTTCCCGTTGTGGTGGCAGCAAAAACCGTTGCAGGGGCGAGCGCGGCGCTCAGGCTGGTAGCCAAAAGAAAAAGCTTGAGTTTCATAATCAATCCTTACTGATTATCCAAGGTCAGTGCTTTTTCGCCTGGTGATTTATTAATGAAACGAACCCGTAAATAACAAGACGCCGCGATCGGCAAACGAACTTAATGCCCTGCCACCTAAGAAAATTCTTAAAGGCTGAGTTAGTGATTTATATCAGTTTTATTTACTATAGAACACCCTTTTGCCGCTTGTACAACGCACCGGAGAATTTTCGCTAATCAATTTCTCCTTTTCCCCGTTAATGCAGTCATAACAAGGGCTGGCGGCCCGTTAAAAAAACCAAACGGCAAGTGATTCCCCCCTCTACCGCGACTTCAGGTTCAATGCTATGTTCATGCATTAATCAGATATCATTACTTTTCCCGGCCGCGACAGACGATGAGAATAAAAAATAGCCGTGCAATACCTCCAGTTATTTATGGATCTGTTTTTGTGTTGCCGCATCGCTGGTGGTCATTACCTGCCTCTCATTGATGTTTTCACTTTTTCTGTTGTTAATTGACGATACCGCACCTGCGCCGCCGCGGGTTGAGTTGAGGAGCGCACATGTTGCTGGTTACCTGGGATAGCGTTCTGGTTGCCGTTTCGCTGATTGTGGCGTTTATCGCGGCGTTTACGGCGCTGGATACCGCCGGGCGCGTCGCCGTGTCGCGCGGCC
The DNA here is from genome assembly GCF_002928365.1 of Pantoea sp. ICBG 985. Classification (NCBI taxonomy): domain Bacteria; kingdom Pseudomonadati; phylum Pseudomonadota; class Gammaproteobacteria; order Enterobacterales; family Erwiniaceae; genus Pantoea; species Pantoea sp. ICBG 985. The sequence continues at coordinate 327,497 of NZ_POWM01000004.1, read as the reverse complement.
TGCTGGCGAAGCTGTGGCTGGTGGCCGGCGGTACGGCGATGGGGATTGGCATCTGGGCGATGCACTTCATTGGCATGCTGGCGATGATGATGCCGATGACCATGCGCTATGACATTCCGCTCACCGCCTTCTCGCTGCTGCTGGCAATTCTCACCAGCATCTTCGCCTTTGCGCAGGGTCTGCAGGGCAGCCATCTGACGCGCCGCCGGCTGCTGCGCGGCACGGTAATTCTCGGCAGCGGCGTGGTTGCCATGCACTATCTCGGCATGCTGGCGCTGCTGATTGAACCCGCCATTCACTGGGATCTTCGCCTGGTTGCGTTGTCGGTACTGATTGCCTACGGCGCATCCGGTGCCGCGCTGTGGCTGGCATTCCATCTGCGCCATGGCGAGAGCCTGCTGCTGATGCGCGCCTGCGCGGCGCTGGCGATGGGGGTGGCGATTGCCGGCATGCACTACACCGGCATGGCGGCCGCGCAGTTCAGCGCACCGGGCAGCATGCAGCACCACGGCATGGGGCAGGAGGGGCTGGCGGTGTGGGTGACCATCATCACGCTCACCATTCTCGGTCTGACATTGCTGATCTCAATGCTGGACGCCCAGCTGCGCGCAGCGCGTCTTGCCGCCCGGCTGCGGCGCGCCAACAGCGAGCTGCGCCAGCTGGCGCTGCACGATAATCTCACCGCACTGCCCAATCGCGTGATGCTCGACCAGCAGCTCAGCATGCAAATCAAACACGCGACGCTGTATGACCAGCCCTTTGCCCTGATGTTTATGGATCTCGATGGCTTCAAAGCGGTGAACGATACGTGGGGGCATCACGTCGGCGATCGTTTGCTGGTTGCCGTGGCGGAACGGCTGCGCACCCAGCTGGAAGCGGACATTTTGCTGGCGCGCCTTGGCGGCGATGAGTTTGTCATGCTGTGTCCGCAGTACGCGGCAACCCAGGCTGAAGCGCTGGCGCAGCGGCTGGTGCACAGCATTGATGCACCGTTTGAGCTGGATCGTTACTCGCTGCGCGTCTCGCTCAGCATCGGCATCGTGATCTTCCCGCAGCATGGCCGCAGCCCGCAGGAGATGATGTTTAACGCTGACTCGGCCATGTATCACACCAAGCACAGCGGGCGTAACGGCTGGAGCCTGTTTGAGCCGGTGATGAGCGCGGTGGCACAGCATCAGCTGGCGCTGGCCAACGATTTATGGAACGCGCTGGAGTGCCAGGAGATGCGCCTGTTCTACCAGCCGAAGTTTCGCGCGGGCGGGACCATTCTGATGGGTTTTGAGGCGTTACTGCGCTGGCAGCATCCGCGCCGCGGCTTACTGATGCCGGATATGTTTCTGGCGCGCGCCGAGAAAACCGGCCAGATCGTGGCGCTCGGTAACTGGGTGATCAACGAAGCCTGCCGTCAGCTGCGGCAGTGGCTGGACGAGGGCAACCGCGACTGGAGCGTCTCGGTTAACCTGTCCGCACTGCAGTTTCATCAGCGCGATCTGATCGACACGCTGCGCCAGACGCTGCAGCGCTATCAGCTGCCGGAAGGCGCGCTGATGCTGGAAATCACGGAAAACATCGCCATGCGCGATCCGCAGTTCAGCCAGCAGCGCATCGCCGAACTGCAGCGGCTTGGCGTCAAAGTGGCCATCGACAACTTCGGCATTGGCTACGCCAATCTGCTGCACCTCAAGCATCTTGAGGCCAGCGAACTGAAAATTGATCGCGCCTTCATTAACAGCCTGCGTGCCGACAGTGAGGATGCAACCGTGGTGACCGCCATGCTGACGCTGGCGCAAAGCCTTAACCTGCGCATGGTGGCGGAGGGCGTGGAGACCGAAGAGCAGCAGCGCCTGCTGACCGGTCTTGGCTTTGACACGCTGCAGGGGTATCTGCTGGGCAAACCGACGCCGGCGGAGCGCATCGGCGAATTCACCGCATCACCGCCAGTGACGGCGCTGTATCCTGATAACGTGCTGCCGCTCACCGGCGCCTGACCAGCAATTTTTGTTCTCCTTTACATCGGAAGCTTTCATCGTTCAGTGACTCATATCGGCAGCCGGTCTGCCGATAATTTCAATTATAAAACCAACATTTTCTTTTTCATTTCAACAACACCACAGCTGACTTAACGCAGCTTTTTTATATGGGAAATCACTATGTTAGTGACTTCGTACGATGCGTTTACCGTTCTCGTTTCGATACTGGTAGCGATGCTGGCCTCGTTTACCGCGCTGGATATGGCGGGGCGCGTCGCTTCCTCGACCGGCCGGGTGGCGCTGGTCTGGCTGTTGGGCGGCGGTTTCGCCATGGGCGTGGGCATCTGGGCCATGCACTTTATCGGCATGCTGTCGATGAGCCTGGATATGGTGATGAGCTACGATCCGCTGCTCACCGCCGCCTCAATGGTGGTGGCGATTCTTGCCTCCATCTTTGCCCTGTGGCTGGTGTGCTCGTCCGGCGACTTGCCGTGGCGACGACTGCTGGGCGGCGCGCTGGTACTGGGTTCCGGCGTGGTGGCGATGCACTACACCGGCATGGCGGCGCTGATGTTTGAGCCGGGCATCAGCTGGAACTGGGGCTGGATTGCGGTTTCGGTGCTGATTGCGCTGGTGGCTTCCGGTGCCGCGCTGTGGCTGGCGTTCAACCTGCGCGAAGGGCATGGCCGCGTCACGCTACTGCGCGTCGGGGCGGCCGTGGTGATGGGCTGCGCCATTGCCGGCATGCACTATACCGGCATGGCGGCGGCGAACTTCCCGATGCACAGTCACGCCACGCATCACGGCGTGAACAGCGACTGGCTGGCGATGCTGGTCACGGTAGTGACGCTGGCGATCCTCGGCATTACGCTGCTGGTTTCGATGCTCGACGCGCGTATGCAGGCGCGCACCTCGATCCTTGCGCGCTCGCTGGCAGAGGCCAACCGCGAGCTGGCGCAGCTGGCGCTGCACGATAACCTGACGCGACTGCCGAACCGCATCCTGCTGGAGGATCGCCTCGAGCAGGCGATCAACAAGGCCAACCGCGAGCGCTCGCAGTTTGCGCTGATGTTTATGGATCTCGACGGTTTCAAAGCGGTCAACGATGCCTTTGGTCACCACGTCGGCGATAACCTGCTGATTGCGGTAACCGAACGCATGACCGACCAGATGAAAGGGCACTACACGCTGGCGCGGCTGGGCGGTGACGAGTTTGTGCTGCTGATTGAGATCGGCGACCCCAATGATGCCGCAGCGGTGGCGGATGCGCTGGTAAAAGCCGTGGATCGCCCGTTTAGCGTGTCACGCTACGAGCTGATGGTGTCGCTGAGTATCGGCATCGCCGTTTATCCCGGTGACGGCAAGGACGAGCGCGAGCTGATGTTTAACGCCGACGCCGCGATGTATCACACCAAGAACAACGGCCGCAACGGCTACAACTTCTTCCAGCCGTCCATGAACACGCTGGCGCAGTCGCAACTGCAACTTAATAATGACCTGTGGCAGGCGCTGGATAGCAACGAGCTGCGTCTGTTCTATCAGCCTAAGTACTGCGCGCCGAGCGGGCCGATCATTGGCTTCGAAGCGCTGCTGCGCTGGCAGCACCCGACGCGCGGCCTGCTGACGCCGGACAAGTTTTTGCCGATTGCCGAGAAGACCGGCATGATCATTAATATCGGCAACTGGGTGATTAACGAGGCCTGCCGCCAGCTGCACATCTGGCACCAGCAGGGCCATCCGCACTGGTCGGTGGCGGTGAACCTCTCAGCCTTGCAGTTTGAGCAGTGCAACCTGGTCGACACCGTGACGCAGGCGCTGGAACAGCACCAGATCCCGGCGGAGCTGCTGACGCTGGAAGTCACCGAAACCACCGCGATGCGCGATCCGGAAGAGAGCGTGCGCATCCTCACCGAACTGACCAGCATGGGGGTAAAAGCTTCGATTGATGACTTCGGCACCGGCTACTCCAGCCTGCTGTATCTCAAGCGCTTACCGGCCAGCGAGCTGAAAATCGACCGCGCCTTTGTTAACGAGCTGCAGGCGAAATCGGAAGACGCCACCATCGTCTCCGCCATCGTCGCACTGGCGCAGTCGCTGGATCTCAAAGTGGTGGCCGAAGGCGTGGAAACCCAGGATCAGCAAGCGTTCCTCACCGGACTCGGCTGCGACACCCTGCAGGGTTTCCTGCTAGGCAAACCGCTGCCGCCAGAGCGCATCAGCGAGCTGCCGGATTTTGTGAAGGACAAACCCGCAGCGCTGATGGTGGAGTAGGGGCTGTTTTCTGCCGCCTGTAGCTCCTCTCTCGCGTGCGGTATGTCTTTTCTCCCTCTCCCGCGTGCGCGCTGTGTGTCTTTTCTCCCTCTCCCGCGTGCGGGAGAGGGACGGGGTGAGGGCCAGACCGCACCAAACCCAACAAAAAAAGCCGCAGCATCCCTGCTGCGGCTTTTACCTCAAGCTCACCTAAAAAGGAGGAGAAAAACTTACACCAGCTCGACTTTCACCCCTTCCTGCACCAGCAGTTCAGCATCGCCGTGGTTATAGACGCTGTAATGAACGCCAGCAATGGTGACGTTACCATTTTGTTGTATCCAGCTAACGCTATCGTGTGAATCGGGCATTAGATCTTTTAGCTTAACGACATCCCCGATATCACCATTGACTTTCATCTGGATATTACTGTTTTCTATAAATAAATTCATCTCGCCATGCTGAAGAATCGTTTTTACATCGACCAGTAAATCGTTATCGATTTTGTCAGACATATTAATGGTATTAACTGACCCTTTTTCTGTCAGCAGGTTAGCTAAATCGAAACTACTTTGTTCACCACTCAGGCCAATTACCTCGTTGCTGGTTTTCATATCGGCAAGGTGATTATCTGTTTTTTCTTCGACAGGTTTAATACCGATGTTGTCTATCGCGAAATCGTTACCGTTTCTACTCGAGGTACCATTGGTAATAGCTACCTTAACTTTTTTTGTTTCGGTTGCCGTATAATAACCTGTGTAATGTGTCCAGCTTGTTTTTTGAAGTGTTTCCGGAATGACCGATTTTCCATCAATGCTCATCCCGAGTTTTGATTTGTAATCGCCCCCTGATGTGTGTTGAAGGGCATCATAAGAAACTTCATAAGTTTTTCCTTTTTCCACAATGATAGTACGGTAAGCAACTTCTCCGTTGTAGCCGTCGGTGAGACCATTCGTCATACTACCCAACTGATTTGTTCCGTTGCCACTCCATTTTTTTACTGTCAGCTCACCAGATTGGCCATATTTCCCCGCAGCCTTCCATCCTTGCAATGTTCCATCATTAAAATCCCATAAATAGCCTGGTGACTCTTTTCCGGAATCGGTTACGTTGATAGCGAAAGTGTTACTCCACTTCGGAGTGCCAGTCTGGCCAGAGTTACTGGCACGAAATTCCCAGCCAGTTTGCTCTTTCAGTGCTGGCGATTGCCATGACCAGTTACCATCTTTATCTACAACCGCTGTGCCGCCTGCTATCCATGGATCACCAAACTGGCCATACTCAATAGTAATAATTTGTCCCGGAAAACCTGTACCTTTCAATATAGGTGTTAGATCATCTGTAAAACCGCCGTGTTGTATCAGCCCGGTTGAAGGGAGTGAATCATCAAACGCACCTAAAATGACTGGCGCTTCAGGTTGGATATTTAGATCAAATTGTAATGATTGTTCACCTGATTCACCCGCCTTAGCGATAAATTGCCAGCTGCCACTGTGCAGGTTTTCTTCCGGAATAAATGACCAGTTGCCTGTGTGATCTGTTTTAACTGAGTGACCGGTATTCCAGTTGCCGTTCAGAGATCGATATTCGATGAATACTACTGAGTTGGCTTCAGCTACGCCTCGAAGTTCTGGTGTCGCATCGTCAGTCGTCGCGCCGGATTTTAACGAGCCGGTTAATTTACCAACGTTATCAAACGCACTGGTAATTTGTGGTGCTAGTCCTGCATCAGCGGCTATCGTCAATGCAAAATCGCTACTGCTGTTATGCGTTTTATCATTATCACTGGCCGAGAACTGATAGCTGCCCGGCGAGAGACGATCAGTTTCATACACCCAGTTGCCGTCAGCTCCTGCCTGCACGCTGCCCAGCAGTTCCCAGTTCCCCAGCACGTTGCGGAAGTGAATATAGACAATGCTGTTCGCCTCTGCGCGGCCGTTCAGCGCTGGCGTGCGGTCATCGGTGATGGCGCCATTGTGTAACAGACCGGTGTTGATGCCAAAATCATCCCACGCGTGCGTGATGGAGAGTTCGCTCTGCGGTGTTAAATCGATCTCCAGCGTGAATTCATCGGTCCAGCCGCTGCCGGCGTAAGCACGGAACTCCCAGTTGCCTTCACCCAGCGCTTTATCCGGCGTCCAGCTCCACTCGGTGCCGCTCAGCGTGGCGTAACCGCCGTCAACCCACTGGCCGTTCACGTCCCGGTACTGGACCAGCACATTGCTGCCGGCTGGCGCAGTACCGCGCAGCGTTGGCGTGGTGTCATCGGTCAGCGCGCCGTTCAGCAGCTTGCCCTGAGCGGCACCCGCGTTATCCAGCGCGTGGGTGATTTCCACCTTGCCGGGAACCGGGACTGCAGAGTCATCGGCAACGGTCAGCGTAAATGCTTCAGATGCCTGACTGACGTAGCCACGGCCATCGGTGGCGGTGACGTAAAGTGCATGCTCACCGTCAGCCAGCGTCGGGGTGATTTCCCAGTAGCCGTTGCTGTTGGCTTTAGCGCTGCCAATCAGCTGGTTCTGCGCATTGTACAGGCGAACGATGCTGTCCGGCTCGGCCACACCCTTCAGGGTCGGCGTGCGGTCATCGGTCTGCTGGCCGGAATTCACCGGACCGGTTTTATTCCCCGCATTGTCATCGACACCAATAATCAGCGGCTGGTCCGGCGCGGTAAGGTCGACGTTTACGATAAACAGCGAAGGGGCACCGACGTTGCCAGCGCGGTCAATGGTGCGTACGGAGAGATTATGCGGGCCTTCAGCCAGCGGAAACGGCGGCTGCCAGCTCCAGCTGCCGTTAGCGGCGATGGTAACGGTATAGACGGTACTGTCCATTACGATTTCCATGATGCCGCCTGCTTCGGTTGGCGCTGAGCCGCTAAAAGTACGTTGCGGATCGGTGGTCCAGAGTTGTTTTGCGTTGGTGAGTGCTGTGCTCATGAGCTTATCCTGTTAAGTAATAATCACTGTCCTGGTGGATCTGGCCGCATCAAACGGCAGGTGGCGATTATTAGTTGATCGGATAATTCTCCCAACGAGAAAGGTCTTGAAGGAAAACTGGCGTTGCGCGGGAAAAGGACACGGATTTTTAGCCGCAGCAATGGCTGGCAGGCTATACTGGCGCGCACGCAGGTCGCAGGGAATGGAGCCATGGCCAAATACCAGCAGCTGGTAGATCAGCTACGTACGCAAATCGAAGCACGCATCTGGCCGCCGGGTGAAAAGCTGCCGTCGCTGCGCCAGCAGGCGGAACAGAGCGGACTCAGCCTGATGACGGTGATGCACGCTTACGAGGTGCTGGAGAGCCAGGGCTGGATTGTGTCGAAGCCGCAGTCGGGCTACTACGTGGCACCGCGCGCGGCGGAGAGCCGTCCGCGTTTGCCAACCCAGGCGATCGCTAAAACCGATCAGGCCGATACCAACAGCTTCGTGTTTGATGTGCTGCAGGCGACGCGCGATCCGGCCATCATGCCGTTTGGTTCTGCCTTCCCCGATCCGGAACTGTTTCCCCAGCGCCAGCTGATGCGCTCGCTGGTGAAGGTCTCGCACAATCTTAAACCCACCGATGCCCTGAATAATCTGCCGCCCGGTAATGAAGCGCTGCGAAAAATCCTCGCCCAGCGTTATGCGCAGCAGGGCATTACGCTGTCGCCGGATGACATCGTCATTACTAACGGTGCAATGGAAGCGCTGAATCTCAGCCTGCAGGCGGTGACCGAACCGGGCGACTGGGTGGTGATCGAAAACCCTTCATTTTACGGCGCGTTGCAGGCGATTGAACGGCTTAAGCTGAACGCGATTGCTATTGCCAGCGATGTGGAGCAGGGCATCGATCTGGATGAGCTGGAGCAGGCGCTGCAGCGCTGGCCGGTGAAAGCCTGCTGGCTGATGACCAACCGGCAGAATCCGCTCGGCTTCACGCTTAGCGCCGGGCGCAAACAGCAGCTGGTGGCACTGCTGACGCGTTATCAGGTGGCGATGATAGAGGATGATGTTTATAGCGACCTGTATCACGGCCATGATAAGCCGTTGCCGGCCAGAGCGTTCGACCGCGAGGGTTACGTGCTGCACTGCGGCAGCTTTTCGAAAAATCTGGTGGCGGGATTTCGCGTGGGCTGGGTTGCGGCGGGGCGCTATGCGCAGCGCGTGCAGCGTATTCAGATGATGAGTACGCTCTCGACCAGCGCGCCGATGCAGCTGGCACTGGCGGATTTTCTCAGCACCCGCAGCTATGACACGCATTTGAAAAAGCTAAGACAGACGCTGGCGAAGCGCAAACAGCTGGCACAGCAGGCGCTGCGCCGCGTGCTGCCCGCCGAGGCGCACATCAGCGATACGCCCGGTGGCTACTTTTTGTGGATTACCTTGCCGGAGCAGATTAACGCCACGCAGCTGTATCATCTGGCGCTGCAGCAGGGCATCAGTATTGCGCCAGGCCAGCTGTTTTCAAGCAGCGAGAGTTTTAGCCACTGCTTCCGCTTCAACACCGCCTGGCCGTGGGATGCACGCGCCGAGGCGGCGGTGGAGATGCTGGGAGCGTTGATAGGTCAGCTGGCGCAGAGTGTTGCGGTAAAGAAGTGAGTGGTTTTTCCCTCACAACACCCGCAGCATTCTCACTTCGCAATCCACGTGGCCGGTACAGCCCATCGCGTCCGCAATCTGTTCAAAGCCCAGCGACTGGTAGAGTTTAATGGCGCGCGTCAGGCTGCCGGTGGTCTCCAGGTAGCAGCGCCGGAACCCGCGCTGGCGGGCAAAATCCATTGCGCGCAGCGCCAGTTCGCGCGCTAAACCCAGCCCGCGCACCGACGGCAGGAAATACATCTTCTGCAACTCACAGATATCCGGTGCGCTGCAGGCGAGCGGTGCCACGCCGCCGCCGCCGACCACCTGACCTTCATGCTCCACGATCCAATAGGCGCTGTCCGCCGCACTGTACAGCTCAAACAACCGATCGAGCTGCGGGTCGGACACGGTATAACCTTTATCCGCCGTCAGGCCAAACTCGGCGGAGACATCGCGGATCACCTGCGCAATCCGCGGATTATCGGCGGCGATAATCGGGCGCACCTGCAGGTTAAGTGGCGTGGCGGTGGTCATCATAATCTTCCGATAGAAAAAAGCCGGGCAGTGCCCGGCTTCGATTAAGCGTCAGGACTGAAGCGCTTACAATGCCGCAATCACGCCCTGCTGTTCAATCAGTTTTGCTTTTGATTGCTCCAGCTCGGCTACGCGCTCGCGCTCTTTCGCCACCACCGCTTCCGGTGCGCGCGATACAAAGCCTTCGTTAGCCAGTTTGGTCTGAATCTTCTCGATCTCAACATCCAGCTTCACCAGCTCTTTCGCCAGACGCTCCAGCTCGGCTTCCTTGTTGACCAGGTCTGCCATCGGGATCAGCAGCTCTGCGCCATCAACAATCTTGGTCACCGAGACCGGACCTTTCTCGCCGGCTGGCAGAATGGTCAGGCTCTCCAGACGCGCCAGGCGCGACAGGAAGTTGCGGTTCTCTTCAACACGACGCTGCGCCGCCGGCGAGCAGTCGCGCAGCAGCACGTCGAGCGGCTTGCTCGGCGCGATGTTCATTTCGGCACGGATATTACGCACCGCCACAATCGCCTGCTTCATCCACTCGATATCGGCCTTCGCTTCCGCGTCTTCCTTCGCCGCGTCATACTGCGGGAACGGCTGCAGCATGATGGTATCGTGGTCGATGTTCTTCAGCACTTTCACGCGCTGCCAGATGGTCTCGGTAATGAACGGGATGATCGGATGCGCCAGGCGCAGCAACGCTTCCAGCACCGTCACCAGCGTGTTGCGCGTGCCGCGCAGCTCCGCTTCGCTGCCGCTGTTCATCACCGGCTTGGTCAGCTCCAGGTACCAGTCACAGAACTGGTTCCAGGTGAAGTCGTACAGAATGTTGGCAGCGATATCAAAGCGATAGCTATCCAGCGCTTCACGGTACGCTTTCACGGTGCTGTTGAATTCCGTCAGGATCCAGCGATCCGCCAGCGACAGCTTCAGCTCGCCGCCGTTCTGGCCGCAATCCTGATCTTCGGTGTTCATCAGCACGAAGCGGCTGGCGTTCCACAGTTTGTTACAGAAGTTGCGGTAGCCTTCCAGGCGCTTCATATCCCAGTTGATGTCACGACCGGTGGACGCCAGCGCGGCGAGGGTGAAGCGCAGCGCATCGGTGCCGGAAGGCACGATACCGTCCGGGAACTGCTTCTCGGTGCGTTTGCGAATCTTCTCAGCCAGCTGCGGCTGCATCATGTTGCCGGTGCGTTTCTCCAGCAGATCTTCCAGCGAAATACCGTCTACCATATCCAGCGGATCGATGACGTTGCCTTTCGACTTGGACATCTTCTGGCCTTCTTCATCGCGGATCAAACCGGTCATGTAGACGGTTTTAAACGGTACCTGCGGCTTGCCGTTCTCATCTTTGATGAAGTGCATGGTCAGCATGATCATGCGCGCAATCCAGAAGAAGATGATATCGAAGCCGCTCACCAGCACGCTGGTAGGATGGAAGGTGCGCAGCGCTTCGGTATTCTCCGGCCAGCCCAGCGTAGAGAATGTCCACAGGCCGGAAGAGAACCAGGTATCAAGCACGTCGTCATCCTGGCGCAGCGTCACGTCAGCGGCCAGATTGTTTTCCTGGCGCACTTCTTCTTCGCTGCGGCCGACATAGACGTTACCGTTGTTGTCGTACCAGGCCGGAATGCGGTGGCCCCACCACAGCTGACGCGAGATGCACCAGTCCTGGATGTCGCGCATCCACGAGAAGTACATGTTTTCATACTGCTTCGGCACAAACTGAATGTCGCCGTTTTCTACCGCTTCCACCGCGACTTTCGCCAGCGGGGCCGTGCGCACGTACCACTGATCGGTCAGCATCGGCTCGATCACCACGCCGCCGCGGTCGCCGTAGGGCACCGTCAGATCGTGTGGTTTGATTTCGTCGAGCAGGCCGAGCTCGTCAACGGCGGCGACAATCGCTTTACGCGCGGCAAAACGCTCCATCTTCTGGAACTGCGGCGGAATTTCATCGGAACAGGCATCGCTGACTTCACCGTTGGTGTCGAACACTTCCGCACGCTCGCGGATATCGCCATCAAAGGTCAGGATGTTGATCATCGGCAGCTTGTGACGACGGCCCACTTCGTAGTCGTTGAAGTCGTGCGCCGGGGTGATCTTCACGCAGCCGGTACCTTTCTCCATATCGGCGTGTTCGTCGCCGACGATCGGAATACGACGGTTCACCAGCGGCAGGATCACCTCTTTGCCGATCAGATCTTTATAACGTGGATCTTCCGGGTTGACCGCCACGCCGGTATCGCCCAGCAGGGTTTCCGGACGGGTGGTGGCCACCACCAGGTAATCTTTGCCTTCGGCAGTTTTCACGCCGTCCGCCAGCGGATAGCGAATGTGCCACATTGAGCCTTTGCTCTCGCGGTTTTCCACTTCGAGGTCAGAGATCGCCGTGCGCAGTTTCGGGTCCCAGTTCACCAGGCGCTTGCCACGGTAGATCAGGTTTTCTTTGTACAGACGGACGAAGACTTCTTTCACCGCGTTGGACAGGCCTTCATCCATGGTGAAGCGCTCGCGCTCCCAGTCAACCGAGTTGCCAAGGCGACGCATCTGGCGGGTGATGGTGCCGCCGGATTCAGCCTTCCACTGCCAGATTTTTTCGATAAAGGCGTCACGACCGTAATCCTGACGCGTTTTGCCCTCTTCAGCGGCGATCTTGCGCTCAACCACCATCTGCGTGGCGATACCGGCGTGGTCCGTACCTGCCTGCCACAGGGTGTTTTTACCCTGCATGCGCTGGTAGCGGATCATGGTATCCATGATGGTTTGCTGGAAGGCGTGACCCATATGCAAGCTACCGGTGACGTTCGGCGGCGGGATCATGATGCAAAAGCTTTCCTGGCTGGTATCGCCATTCGGTTTGAAGTAGCCCTGCTGTTCCCAGTGCTCGTAGAGCGGCTGCTCGATATCTTGCGGGTTATATGTCTTTTCCATATCTGCTATGTCGTTTGCGGCGGGGGTGGCGTCGCCGTATTCAATTGGAAACCAACGCTGCGATACGCTTTATAGCGGTCACGCGCCAGTTGTTTCAGGGATTCTTCATAAGGTACGAAGTCTATCACTTCATGGAAACCGGTAGCAAAATCTGCAAACTGCGGCAGCAGGCTGATCAGCAGATCGCGCGGCGCACTGCCGCGTCGCTGCGGCCAGGCCAGCTCAACCGGCGCGCCGTAGCGCGGGCCTTCGCCGGCCAGGTTGTGCGGCACAAAGGCGTTGGCCGGACGCTGCCACAGTGCTTCATCCAGCCGATTGGCCTGCTGTTCATCTTCGCAGGCAATCAGGATGCGCTTACCGTCTCGCCAGCGGCTGGCGGCCAAATCGCACACCAGCGCTTCGATGGCGCTTAAGCCGTCGCTGGCGCTTTCAGACTCCATCACGAAGAAGGTGGCGTTTTTCATGGCAGGTTATTTCCATCAATGACAGTGGGGCGCATTGTGCGACAGTAAGATTGCGGCGTCCAATAATAAGGTCGCCATTAATGGCGACCCTGTAAACCGTGCGGCTGATAATCAGGTCGCCGTGAACGGCGACCCTACACCGTAGGGTGCGCATTCATGCGCACCGTATCAATGGCCGCACGGTATTTAACGCATTCATGCGCACCGTTCCAATGGCCGCACGCTGTCAAACGCATCCATACGCACCGTTGCAGCATTCGCCCCGGCTCTTAATCGTCGCCGTTCAGGCCAGCGCGGTTCAGCAGGAACTGCGACAGCAGCGGCACCGGACGGCCGGTCGCGCCTTTGGCTTTGCCGGAGCGCCAGGCGGTGCCGGCGATATCCAGGTGCGCCCAGTTAAACTTGCGCGCAAAGCGTGCCAGGAAGCAGGCGGCGGTAATTGCGCCGCCCGGACGGCCACCGATGTTAGCCATATCGGCAAAGTTGGATTCCAGCTGCTCCTGATACTCATCGGCCATCGGCAGACGCCACGCGCGGTCGCCCGACTGCTCTGACGCGCTGATCAGCTCGTGCGCCAGCGGATTGTGGTTCGACATCAACCCGCTGACGTGATGACCCAGCGCGATCACGCAGGCGCCGGTCAGAGTGGCGACGTCAATCACCACTTCCGGATCGAAGCGCTCAACGTAGGTCAGCGCATCGCACAGCACCAGGCGGCCCTCGGCATCGGTATTCAGCACTTCAACCGTCTGGCCGGACATAGTGGTCAGCACGTCGCCCGGACGCATCGCGCGTCCGTCCGGCATGTTTTCACAGCCCACCAGCACGCCGACCACGTTCAGCGGCAGATTCAGCTCCGCCACCATGCGCATCACGCCGTACACCGACGCCGCGCCGCACATGTCATATTTCATCTCATCCATCGCCTCGGCAGGCTTGATGGAGATGCCGCCGGAGTCAAAGGTCAGCCCTTTACCTACCAGCACGATAGGGCGCGCATCGGCGTCGCTGCTGCCTTTGTACTCAATCACCGACATCAGCGACTCATTGTGCGAACCGGCACCGACCGCCAGATAGGCGTTCATGCCCAGCTCTTTCATCTGCTGTTCGCCAATCACGCGGGTGGTAACGTTTTTGCTGTACGCATCGGCCAGCTGACGTGCCTGCGACGCCAGATACGCGGCGTTACAAATATTCGGCGGCATATTGCTCAGGTCTTTCGCCGCTTTGACGCCGGCGGCAACGGCCAGGCCGTGCTGAATAGCGCGCTCACCGCTGGTCAGCTCACGGCGGGTCGGCACGTTGAACACCAGCTTGCGCAGCGGACGGCGCGGCTCAACTTTGTTGCTTTTCAGCTGGTCGAAGTTGTACAGCGCCTCTTTAGAGGTTTCTACCGCCTGACGCACTTTCCAGTAGGTATTGCGCCCTTTAACGTGCAGTTCGGTCAGGAAGCACACCGCTTCCATCGAACCGGTATCGTTCAGGGTATTGATGGTTTTCTGAATCACCTGTTTGTACTGGCGCTCATCCAGCTCACGCTCTTTACCACAGCCGATCAGCAGGATACGTTCGGACAGGATATTTGGCACATGGTGCAGCAGCAGCGTCTGGCCCACTTTGCCCTCCAGCTCACCGCGGCGCAGCAGCGCGCTGATGTAGCCATCGCTGATCTTATCCAGCTGCTCGGCAATCGGTGACAGACGACGCGGTTCGAAAACGCCAACCACAATGCAGGCGCTGCGCTGTTTTTCCGGGCTACCGCTTTTTACACTGAACTCCATGCACTCTCCTGAATCTTAAAGACAACGGCCTTAGCTGTCGTTAGAATGTAGCGCGTTCGTAACCCATTAATTTGTTGCGACGCCATGACAATTTAACGCCGGCGGCCATAATGAGTGGGGTGACAATGTGTTGTTTTTTCACCACCCTAACGCGTTCGTCATACTATTTTAGCTACCATGACGGCCATTGATGAAGAAAAATGGCTGATAAGCGTTGAAACTAGCGATTTTCCTGCAAAAAGACAAGTTTTCACAGGCGTACTAAGCGTGATCATCATTAGATATCTGGTTCGGGAAACGCTCAAAAGCCAGCTGGCTATCCTGTTCATCCTGCTACTTATCTTCTTTTGCCAGAAGTTAGTCAGGATTTTGGGTGCGGCGGTGGATGGCGAAATCCCAACAAATCTGGTTCTGACATTGTTAGGACTTGGCGTGCCTGAAATGGCACAACTTATCCTGCCCCTAAGCTTGTTTCTGGCGATTTTAATGACCCTTGGGCGGCTTTACACCGAAAGTGAAATTACGGTGATGCACGCCTGCGGGCTGGGTAAAGGCGTCCTGATTAAAGCGGCGATGATCCTGATGCTGTTCACCTCGCTGGTGGCGGCGGTCAACGTGATCTGGCTTGGCCCGTGGTCCTCGCGCTATCAGGATGAAGTGACACAAAATGCCAAAGCCAACCCGGGAGCGGCGGCGCTGGCGGCGGGGCAGTTCCAGACCTCCAGCGACGGCAATACCGTGCTGTTCGTCGAAGACGTGAAGGGCAACAAATTCGGCAGCGTGTTCCTGGCGCAACTGCGACCCAAGGGCAATGCACGGCCATCGGTGGTGCTGGCCGACAGCGGTCACATGGAGCAGCACAAAGATGGCTCGCAGACCGTGACGCTGGACAAAGGCACACGCTTTGAAGGCACGGCGCTGCTGCGTGACTTCCGTATTACCGACTTCGTCAATTATCAGGCGCTGGTGGGATACAAAGAGGCGGTGCTCGATCCTAACGATGCCGATCAGGCCGATATCAGCACGCTGATAAAAACCAGAACGCCGCAGTTCCAGGCGGAGCTGCACTGGCGTCTGACGCTGGTGTTCGCTGTGCTGGTGATGGCGCTGATGGTGGTGCCGCTCAGCGTGGTTAACCCGCGCCAGGGCCGCGTGTTGTCGATGCTGCCGGCAATGCTGCTCTACCTGATCTTCTTCCTGCTGCAGAGCTCGCTGCGCTCCAACGCGGCGAAAGGCCGGTTTGATCCGGCGATCTGGATGTGGGTGGTCAACCTGGCGTATCTGGCGCTGGCGGTGGCGCTCAACGTATGGGATACCGTACCGATGCGCCGTTTCCGCGCGCGCTTTAGCCGTGGAGGATCCGTGTGATGTTTAAGGTCCTTGACCGCTATATCGGCAAAACCATCTTCAACACCATCATGATGACGCTGTTCATGCTGGTGTCGCTGTCGGGCATCATTAAGTTCGTTGATCAGCTGCGTAAAACCGGGCAGGGCGCGTATACCGCGCTGGATGCCGGTTACTACACGCTGCTCAGCGTGCCGAAAGATATCGAGATCTTCTTCCCGATGGCGGCGCTGCTGGGCGCGCTGCTGGGGCTGGGCACGCTGGCGCAGCGCAGCGAACTGGTGGTGATGCAGGCCTCCGGCTTTACCCGTCTGCAGGTGGCGCTGGCGGTAATGAAAACTGCGATTCCGCTGGTGCTGCTGACCATGGCGGTGGGCGAATTTGTCGCCCCGCAGGGCGAGCAGATGGCGCGTAACTACCGGGCGCAGCAGCTGTACGGCGGCTCGCTGGTTTCGACGCAAAACGGCCTGTGGGCGAAAGACGGCAACGACTTTATCTACATTGAGCGCATTAAAGGCGACAACGAGATCGACGGCGTCAGTATCTATCGCTTTACCGACCAGCGGCGTCTGCTGAGCGTGCGCTATGCCGCCACCGCGGTCTGGAATAAAGATCGCAAACTGTGGGAGCTGTCGCAGGTGGATGAGTCGGACCTGAAAGATCCGAAGCAGATTACCGGTTCACAGAGCCTGAGCGGCGAATGGAAAACCAATCTGACGCCAGACAAGCTGGGCGTGGTGGCGCTGGACCCGGACGCGCTGTCGATCAGCGGTCTGTATAACTACAGTAAATATCTCAAACAGAGCGGCCAGGAATCCGGGCGCTACCTGCTGAATATGTGGGGCAAAATCTTCCAGCCGCTGTCGGTGGCGGTGATGATGCTGATGGCGCTGTCGTTTATCTTTGGTCCGCTGAGAAGCGTATCGATGGGCGTGCGCGTGGTCACCGGCATCAGCTTTGGCTTCCTGTTCTACGTGCTGGATCAGATCTTCGGGCCACTGAGTCTGGTGTACGGTTTACCGCCGGTGCTGGGCGCGATTCTGCCAAGCGGCGCATTCTTTGCCATCAGTTTGTACCTGTTGCTGAAACGGCGGTAGTGAGGGTTGCAGGGGCGCGATTCAGGACGCCCCTGTTCTTCCCGCACCGTTACCGTAGGGTCGCCATTCATGGCGACCTTTTTTATACATGGCAACCAGGTCGATGCCCGCACCGTTAGCGCAACGTCTGCACCCAGCCCGGCAGCTGCGACAGCAAAAACAGCACCAGACCAATGGTACCGCCCACCAGCGTGCCGTTGATGCGGATAAACTGCAAATCACGGCCAATGTTCAGCTCAATCTGTTGCGACATCTCGCGCGCATCCCAGCTCTTCACCGTATCGCTGATGTGACGGGTGAGAAACGCCGCAAACTCCGGCGCGACGCTGCGCGCAGCGTCTTCCAGATGCTGATTCATTGAGGTACGCAGTGCTTCATCGGCAGCCAGCGTTTCGCCCAGCCACAGCGCCGCCAGCCGCACCCGCTCCTGCACGCGCGAATCATCACTGTTGAGGTCGCTCTTCAGCCAGCGGCGCAGGTCCTGCCACAGCTCGCTGATATAACGGTTAAACGACTCATCCTCTTTCAGCCAGTGTTTGATGGTCTCAGCGCGTTCAGCCATCTCCGGATCGCTTTTCAGTCGATCTATCAGGCGCTGTACCGCGCGGTTAAAACCGAGGCGGAATTCGTGGCCCTGGTCGCGCGCCACTTCATCCAGAATCGAATCCACCGCATTGGCGACCAGCTCGGCGCTGTGTTCGCCCAGCCATTCGGTTGGCAGCACTTTGGCTTTGATCGGATGTTCGCGTTTCAGCCAGCGCACAATCTGCAGCGCGATAAACTCGCGCGTGCCGGGTTTGTGCAGCAGACGCAGCAGCTGTTGCACTGCAGCGTCCAGCAGTTCCTGATGGCGATTGTTTTTGGTCAGGCTGTCCAGCAGCAGCGCGCTGGACTGGGTCAGATCGACCTTATCCAGCGCGCGATGCACCGCGCGGCGCAAAAAGCGCTGAATACGCTGATCGTCAGTAAGATCGAGGAAACCGCGCATCACCTGCAGCAGATGGCGACCAATGCGATCGGCGTTGCCCGGCGTATTGAGCCACTGCGCCAGCAGCTGTGACGGATCGTGGCGGCGAATCAGTGCCAGCAGCGAATCGGTATCGAGAAACTTCTCCTGCACGAAGCGGCCAAGATTCTCGCCGATGCGATCTTTGTTGCGTGGAATGATTGCCGTATGGCGCGAGATGAACGGCACCGGCACGCGACGAAACAGCGCCACCACCGCAAACCAGTCGGCCAGCGCGCCGACCATCGCCGCTTCGGCAATCGCCTTCAGCCCCAGCACCCAGAACGTGGGCGGCAGAAACAGCGTCACGACAAAGGTCGCGGCGGCAATCAGCAGCAGCGACAGGGCCAGACGCTTGCTCCGTTTTAATTGTTGATATTTATCCATACCACGATCATAGCAGAGGGCGATTAACGGCGGCGTCCACCGAGCAGACTGCCCAGCACGCCGCGGATGATCTGATTGGTCACCTGGCGCGCCGCGCTTTTCGCCACGCTCTGCACTACGCCGTCGCGCTTGCCGCCGCGCGGCCCGGTGCTGCCGAACAGAATCTCTTTCAGCCCACCCAGAATGCCGTCATCCACCGCCACGCTATTGCCTTTGCTGGGCGGCGCATCGGCCTGCTGCGGCGCGGCCTGTACGCCCTGCTGTAACATTTCGAACGCCGATTCGCGATCGACGGCACTGTCGTATTTGCCGTACAGCGGCGAATGGTTGATCAGGCTGTTGCGTTCATCAGGAGTGGCCGGCCCCATGCGCGAGCCCGGCGCGATCACCATGGCGCGCTGCACCATCGACGGACTGCCTTTCTCATCGAGGAAGGAGATCAGCGCCTCGCCGGTGCCCAGCGCCTGAATCGCCTCCACGGTATTAAACGCCGGGTTGGCGCGCATCGTTTCGGCGGCGCTTTTCACCGCTTTCTGGTCTTTCGGCGTGAAGGCACGCAGCGCATGCTGCACGCGGTTACCCAACTGACCGAGCACATTATCCGGAATGTCCGCCGGATTCTGCGTGACAAAGTACACGCCAACGCCTTTCGAGCGAATCAGGCGAATCACCTGTTCCACTTTCTCCAGCAGCACCGGCGGCGCGTCGTTAAACAGCAGATGCGCTTCGTCAAAGAAGAACACCATCTTTGGTTTGTCCAGATCGCCGGCTTCCGGCAGCTGTTCATACAGTTCCGCCAGCAGCCACAGCAGGCTGGTGGCGTAGAGTTTCGGCTGCTGATAAAGCTTTTCCGCTGCCAGGATATTGATGAAGCCTTTGCCATCAGCGTCGCAGCGCATCCAGTCACGGATATCCAGCATTGGCTCGCCAAAGAAGTGTTCAGCCCCTTGCTGCTCCAGCGCCAGCAGGCCGCGCTGAATAGCGCCCACCGAGGCGCTGCTGATATTGCCGTACTGCGTCTGAAATGCTTTGGCGTTATCACCGATATATTGTGTCATGGCGCGCAAATCTTTGAAGTCCAGCAGCAGCAGGCCCTGATCGTCGGCGATACGGAAGATAATTTGCAGCACGCCGGACTGCACTTCGTTGAGGCTGAGCAGCCGCGCCAGCAGCAGCGGGCCGAGATCGGACACCGTCGCGCGCACCGGATGGCCCTGCTGGCCGAAGATATCCCACAGCATCACCGGATTTTTCTGCGCCTGCCAGTCGGTGACGCCAATCTTCGCCAGCCGCGCCAGCAGCTTTTCCGAGCCATCGCCCGCGGCCGCAATACCGGAAAGATCGCCTTTGACATCGGCCATAAACACCGGCACGCCGATGGCGGAGAAGGATTCAGCCAGCTTTTGCAGCGTCACGGTTTTACCGGTGCCGGTCGCACCGGTTATCAGTCCGTGACGGTTAGCCATGGCGGGCAACAGATGCAGTTGAAGGTCAGGCGTCTGGGCGATCAGCAGTGGGGTAGTCATGATGTTTGCGCTCTCCGGCATTGCGTAATGACTCAAAGAATAGCAAGCGGTGCACGGGAGAGAGAGGGATATTTGGGTGAAAAATAAGGGGAGTTCCGTTTGCTGCCCGCGCGATCGGCCCTTCTCCCGCGGGCGGGAGAGGGCTGGGATGAGGGGCAGCGCGTATCTGCCTACCTCTTCTCTACCGCATCGAAAAACAGCAGGCTCACGCCGATGCCCTGCTGCACGTGGCTGACGTTATTGCGCACCGCCACCTGCTGCGCGCCCTGAAGCATCACCACGAACGGCGAATCCTGCTGTACGCGCTGTTGCAGCGCGGTATACAGCGCGCGGCGCTGGCTGGCGTCGCTCTCACCGGCTGCGGTGCGCGTCTGCGCGCTCAGTTCGGGAATCTCCCAGCCGACGCGCCACGCCAGCGTTTTAGAGCCGCCCGGCACGTTATAGGCAAAGGCGCTGGCGTTGGTATTCGGATCCACATAATCGGCGCCCCAGTAAATAAAGATCGACTGGAAATCACGTCCGCGCATTTTGCCCCACAGTTCCGATTCCGCCACCGGCTGCAGTTCAATCTGCACGTCGGCTTTGGCAAAGCTGGCCTGCAGCGCCTGCGCCACGTCGATGTACGGCGGCTGGTTGATCACCGTCAGCGAGAATTTGCTGCCGGGCCTGATACCGCCCTGAGCCAGGATCGCTTTAGCTTTGGCTACATCGTAATGGAACGGCTGATTCTCCAGCGCGCCATCAAAGCCCTGCGGCAGGAAGCTCTGGTGAATACGGTACTGGCCTTTCAGCAGATCGCGTGAAATGGCGTTGTAATCCACCAGCCAGCGCGCCGCCTGCCACAGCGCCGGATTACCCAGCGCCGGCTGCGCTTTGTTTTGCGTATTAAATGCCAGGTAATAGACCAGGCTCGACGGGAAGGCCTCAATGCGCAGCTGCTGGTCGTTTTTCAGCGCATCGATCTGGTCCGGGCCCAGCTGGTACGCCACATCGACATCGCCCTGCTGAATCAGCAGGCGGCGCGCACCGGCATCGGCCACGCCTTTTAGCAGGATGCGTTTCAGCTGCGGCTGCGGGCTGGCGTGCGGATTTGCGCTCAGCACCAGCGCCTGCTGCGGCACATATTGCTGGATGCTGAATGCGCCGCTGCCCGCGGAGTGAGTGTGCAGCCAGCCGTTGCCGCTGTCGTTGGCGGTGATGTGCTGCTGCACGGTTTTGCTGTCCACCACCGAGGCTACCGGCGCGGTCAGCAGGCGCAGCGCCAGGTCCTGACCAATCTGCGCCGGCCACTGAATCTCCAGCTGATGATCGTTCACAACCCGCAGCTGGCTGGCGATGTTGTCCGCCGTCCAGCCAAACTCAGCGAGAATAAACGACGGGGCTTTATTGAGCTGCACCGCGCGCGTCAGCGAAAACACCACGTCCTGCGCGGTCACCGGGTTACCGCTAACGAAATGCGCATCCGGTTTCAGATTGAACATCAGGCTGTGCGGCGTGCTGCCGGGCTGCCATGAGGTGGCGAGCAGCGGCGCGAGTTTTTGTGGCGCATCGCGATCGGCCTCTACCAGAGTCTGATAAATATTGCGCTGCACGCTGTTACTGACGGTCTCAAAACTTTCTGCCGGGTCGAAGCTGATAATGCCGTCGAGCGGCAGGGCCACCACCAGCGTGTCTTTTGGCGTGGCGGCCTGCAGGGCAAAGGCGCTGCTGAATAAGGTGAAGAACAATAAGAGTGCTCGCATCATGATTATCCTGAGTAATTGATGCGACGACTTTATCGCTGTCGCGCTGCTGGCTAAATGCCGGTTTGTTCTGAGCTGTGCCGGAAATAACAATTAATACCGGAAATTAACTAATCGGTTATTTTGTGCGCGCGCTGTCATATTCAGGAAATAAACCGCTCAGACGTTGCGCATTGAGCCAATAAGCGGTTATTGATAAGAATAAGCTCTGGTATGGAAGTATGATTTTTTCTGATTAATTAAGCTGAGCGACTATTTCTCACGCCGATTTGTTTCAGTCATTTGCCCAGTCTCTGGCGCTAATCTCCTGGCATTTGTACGGTTAAAAGCGCAATTCCCGCTGCGAAAGCGCGTCCACAGCGCCTGGCGACTTTTCGTCAGGTTGATGGTTTCTCATCAAAACACATTTATAATTTAATGCTTACATCCTGAAATATCTGTATCCATAAGATTGCCAGCTTGTTTGCCGATTTATAAATCTATTAACAAAAATAATTCCCTTTCTTAGCAAGTGAGAGTCGTCGCGCCATGCTTTTAGAAAAACCGACCACCAGACGTAAGTTTTTACTTGGGTCGTTGCTGGCTTTGCCATTAAGCGACCTGGTTTTAAAAGGACTGACTGCAGCCCAGGCTGCGGAAATGGCAGCACCGGACCTTGCCGACTATAAACCGATCTTTTTTAGCGCTGAGGAGTGGCAATTTATTCTGGCCGCGACCGATCGCCTGATCCCCGCCGGTGGCAACGGCAAAGCGCCAGGTGCGCTGGAAACCAACGTGCCAATCTTCATTGACCAGCAGTTGCACAGCCCGGAGTTCGGCGCAGAGATCTACCTGCAGGGGCCGTTTGACGTGCACGCGCCCGCCACCATGGGCTATCAGATCCCGTTCACGCCGCAGCAGATGTATCGCACCGGCATCAAACTGGTGGAGCAGTGGACGCAGAGCACCTACCACAAAGCGTTCTCTCAGCTGACGCTGGCAGAGAAAGACGCGGTGCTGACCAAAGTGAATAAAAACGACGGTATCGACTTCGCCGCGCTGGGCGAACCAAACCTGAAAGCCTCGCAGTTCTTCAGCCAGCTGCTTTCCGATACCAAACACGGCTACCTCGCTGACCCGATGTACGGCGGCAACAAAGGCATGAAAGCCTGGATCGCCATCGGCTTCCCGGGGGCACGCGCCAGCTTCACCGAGTGGGTGAAGCAGCACAACGTGCCGTATCCGCTCGGACCGGTCAGCCTGATGGGCGAACGCGCCTGAATCCCCGTATTTGGTATGTGAGACAGAAAAACATGGCACAGATTACAAAGAAAGAAGTCGACGTCGTGGTGTGCGGCCTCGGCTGGGCCGGCTCGCTGATGAGCATCGAGCTGGCGATGGCCGGTCTGGACGTGCGCGCCCTTGAGCGCGGCGGCGAGCGCGACTACCCGGATTTCGCTTACCCGAAACCGGCCGATGAGTACGCCTATAACGTGCGCAACAAAGTGTTCGCCACGCCAAAAGAAGTGGCGGTCACCGTGCGTTACAACATGGACCAGACGGCGCTGCCAACCCGCAAATGGGGCGCATTTGCCCCGGGTACCGGCGTCGGCGGCGCGGGCATGCACTGGACGGCGGTACTGATTCGTCCCACGCCCACCGATATCAAACTGAAAACCTATGTCGATCAGGCCTATAAGCCCGGCATCCTGCAGGATGACATGCGCGTGATGGACTTCCCGTTCACCTGGGATGAGATCGAGCCGTATTTCTACAAGTTTGAGCTGATTTGCGGCCAGTCGGGCACCACCGGCAACCTGCGCGGGCAAATTCTGGAAGGCGGCGATCCGTTTGAAGGCCCGCGTTCTGAGCCGTATCCGCTACCGGCGCTGGACGATACGCTGAACAACGTGATGTTCAAAGAGGCGGCGAAGAAGCTGGGCTATCACCCGTTCCCGAACCCCTCAGCCTGCGTCTCGCGCGCGTGGAAAAACCCGTACGGCAACCAGATCGCTCCCTGCAACTACTGCGGCTACTGCTCGAAATATCCGTGCCTGAACTATTCAAAAGCCTCGCCGCAGACGGCGGTGATGGACGCGCTGAAGCGCATGCCGAACTTCTCCTATGAAGTGCACGCGGAAGTGTACAAAGTGGTGCTGCACGACGACGGCAAAACCGCGAAGGGAGTGCTCTATTTCGATGTCGACGGCAACGAAGTGTTCCAGCCGGCGAAGATTGTAGTGCTCTCCAGCTTCCAGCTGTACAACGTGCGCCTGATGCTGCTGTCCGGCATCGGTAAGCCTTACAACCCGATCACCGAGGAGGGCGTCGTCGGGCGTAACTATGCGTTTCTCTCCAACGGCGGCGCCACGCTGTTCTTCAAAGACAAAAACTTCAACGCCTTCGCCACCGCTGGCGCGACCGGTCAGATGTTTAATGACATCTCGCCCGGCAACTTCGACGGTCCGGGACTTGGCTTCCTGGGCGGCGCCAAAATCCACAGTTCGCAGGCAACCGGTACGCCGATTGGCACCGCGCTGCCGAAAGGCACACCGAGCTGGGGCATGGGGTACAAAGAGGGGCTGGAGCAGTGGTACAACCATTCGATGAAGATCAGTATTACCACTACCTGCCAGTCGTACCGCGATATCTATCTGGATCTGGATCCGCACTACACCGACCATCGCGGTCAGCCGCTGCTGCGCATGACCTTTAACTGGAAACAGAACGAGCTCAAGCTGCAGCAGCACCTGAAAGGCATCGTTGGCGATATCGCCAAAGAGCTGAATCCGGACAGCATGAGCATGAGCTTCCTGCCGATGGGCGCTGATTTTGACCTGACCAAATACGTCTCTACCCACAACGTGGGCGGCGCGGTGATGGGCGACAACCCGAAAACCTCGGCGCTGAACAAGTACCTGCAAAGCTGGGATGTGCACAACGTGTTTGTGCCGGGCGGTAACGCCTTCCCGCAGAACTTCCAGGCGAACCCGACCGACACCATCGGCGCGATTACCCTGATGGCGGCGCAGGCTATTAAAGAGCACTATTTGCAGAATCCCGGCCCACTGGTACAGGCATAAGCACATGAAATTAAAATCATTGTTAATCGCTCACGCGGTGCTGCTGGGCAGCTGTGCGGTGCAGGCGCAGGCGCAGGCAGCAGATGACGCATCACTGATTAAAAAGGGCGAGTATCTGGCGCGCCTTGGCGACTGTATGGCGTGCCATACCGTGGCCGGCAAAGCGGATTATGCCGGCGGGCTGGCGATTGAGTCGAACCTCGGCACCATTTACTCCACCAACATCACGCCGGATAAACAGCACGGTATCGGCAACTACAGCGAGCAGCAGTTCTCGGATGCGGTGCGCAAAGGCGTGCTGCCGGACGGCTCGCGTCTTTACCCGGCGATGCCGTACCCGGATTACGCCAAAATCAGCGATGAAGACCTACACGCGCTGTACGTCTACTTCATGCAGGGCGTGAAGCCGGACAGCGCGCAGCCGCCGGAAACAAAGCTGAGCTTCCCGTTCAGCCAGCGCTGGGGCATGCGTTTCTGGAACTGGGCGTTTACTTCGGACAAGCCGTTCCAGCCGATTGGCGGTGCGTCAGCGGAGGTTAATCGCGGTGCTTACATCGTGGAAAGCCTCGGCCACTGCGGCAGCTGCCACACGCCGCGCGGCATCGGCATGAACGAGAAGGCGCTGGACAGCAGCGACGATCGCTTCCTCGCCGGCGGCAGCCTGAATAACTGGGAGGTGCCGTCGCTGCGCGGTGTGCCACGCTGGAGCGAGCAGGAGATTGTCGATTATCTGCAAACCGGACGTAACGATAAAGCCGCGGTGGGCGGCGAGATGACGTCAGTGGTGGAGCACTCCAGCTCGCATATGACGGATGCCGATCTGCAGGCGATTGCCGCTTACCTGAAGTTCCTCGGCGGCAATCCGCCGCTGCAGGCGTATGACGTGCAGGCGCAGCAGAAGACCGAAGCGAAGCTGACGGCGGCGAAGAATCTAAGCGAAGGCGAGCGTCTGTATCTCGACAACTGCGGTGCCTGTCACTTTGTCACCGGCAAAGGCGCACCGGGGATCTTCCCGGAATTGGATCAGGCCACTATCGTTAATGCGCAGGATCCCAGCGGGTTGATTCACACCATTCTGGCCGGTGCGCAGCAGCCCTCAACGGAGAAAGCGCCGTCGACGCTGGCGATGCCGCCGTTTGCGTATCGTCTGACCGATGATGAAGTGGCGCAGCTGGCCACCTTTATTCGTCAGGGCTGGAGCAACCACGCGCCGGCAGTGACGAAAGAACAGGTGGCGGATGTGCGGAAAACGCTGCACTAAAACGTAGCGGCGCGACTTATCGCGCTGTCCTGATGGCAATGCCCGGCGTCACGTGATGGCGGGCATTGCGCGATGAATCGCGCCGCTAGCGTACGGTGCGATTTTTTATTGTTTAATGAAAGGTGTGCGCCACTTCCAGCACGCCGTTGATGACAAACTGCACGCCCATACACACCAGTAAAAAGCCCATCAGGCGCGAAATCGCTTCGATGCCGCCTTTGCCGACCAGCTTCATGATGGCGCCGGAGCTGCGCAGCGAAATCCATAAAATCACTGCCACCGCCAGGAACGTCAGCACCGGCGCGATGGCCACCACCCACGCGGGGAAATCGACGCCGGCTTTCACCGTCGAGGCCGAACTGATGATCATCGCGATGGTGCCCGGTCCGGCGGTGCTCGGCATCGCCAGCGGCACAAAGGCGATATTCACCGTTTCGCGCGGATCGTCGCTGGCGTCGAGTTCATCCAGCTTGTGTTTGGCCTCAACCGAATGCCCGACCGGTTTGGCGGGGAACAGCATGCGAAAGCCAATAAAGGCGACAATCAGCCCGCCGGCCATGCGCAGACCGGGAATGGAGATGCCAAAGGTGTGCAGCACCGCGTTACCGGCGTACCAGGCGACCATCATAATCAGGAACACGTAGATTGACGCCTGCAGCGCCTGGCGATTGCGTTCCTGAAAGTTCATGTCACCCGCGAGGCCGAGAAACAGCGCCACGGTGGTTAACGGGTTAGCAAGCGGCAAAATCACCACCAGGCCGAGCCCGATGGCTTTGAACAGTTCCAGCATGATTTATTCCCTGGTTAATATCAGGCGCGCAGCTGCCAGCGCAACGGTCGCCATGAATGGCGACCCTACAGTATCCTGTGCACCGTTTTTTTCGTAGGGTGCGCATTTATGCGCGCAGCTGCCAGCGCAACGGTCGCCATGAATGGCGACCCTACAGTACCCTGTACACCGGTTTTTTCGTAGGGTGCGCATTTATGCGCACCTGGACAGCATCAATGCTTCGGCGTTTCCATCGCTTCCAGCAGCTCGGGGAAAAAATCTTCCAGCAAATCCGGCGTCATCAGCTCGGGATAATGAATCAAATGCTCGCGAATGCGTTCATTCACGTCTGGCAACAGGCGCTGGGCGGCGTCGCTGGCGCTGATTTTCTTCTGCTTCATCAGGCGCAGCACGTTATCCGGCAGGTTATCCTCATCTTCCTCGCTCTCCACGCCTTCCAGATCGTCCAGCTCATCCAGCAACTCCATCAGCGCTTCAATCTGCGGCGTGCGTGACTGATACTCTGCCGGCTTCTCGTTCTCCAGATAGCGCAGCAGCGCGCGCACCGGCGAGCCGTCCGGCGTGGCGGGTGGTTCACTGGCGAACCAGCTGAGCAGCGCATGCTGGCTCACCTGATGCACGTGATAACCATTGTCCACCAGCTCATCGGCGAGGATATCGGCGGTGTCGTGCTCAATCAGGCAAATGTGGGTGCGACCCGGCGTGAACTGCTCCAGCCACTGATAAATCTCCTCAATCACGCTGTCGGCGTAATGAAACGTCTGGCTGAGGTAGCTGTCATCCGGCTGGTGAACGCAGATGCGAATCAGGTCGGGATCGAAGTAAATCGCAATGTTGATGCCTTTCATGCGCGGTGTCCTGTGTGGTGCAAAACCTCACTATAGCGTCAGGGCGCGCAGAAAAACATGCTATCGCCAGCAGCCGCAGCCACTGGCGATAAAAATTACCGCAAATCAGCACGATCCAGCCCGTAAGCGCTGTCGAGCGCGCCGGGTGTCATCTGCGACAGGATCATCAGCCGGTTCCAGGTATTGATCACCGCGATCTTAAAGGTCAGCTCGCTGATCTCCACCTCGGAGAAGTGCGCGCGCAGCTCGCCGTACAGCGCCTCGTCAACGCCGTGCTCGCCAATGCGCGTCAGCGCTTCGGTCAGGGCAAAGGCGGTTTTCTCGCGCGCGCTGAACAGCGGCGATTCACGCCAGATCGCCACATGGTGCAGCCGCAGCTCGTGCTCGCCGTCAATCGCCGCCTGCTTGATGTGCATATCGAGGCAGAACGCGCAGTGGTTGAGCTGCGAGGCGCGGATATCCACCAGATGCCTGAGCGACTTCTCCAGCGACGTGCTGGCGACGCTATTCGACAAATCCGACATCGCTTTGGCCAGCGCCGGGGTGGTTTTAAAATGGTTTACGCGTTGAGTCATGATTTTCCTCCGTCAGAACAGACGTTCAATGGTTTCGAGTGCTTCGGGTAACGCGCGGGCACGGCTGAGCGGGTCGTGCGTGCCGTCGACGCGGATAAACTGCACATCGCTGATGCCGATGTACGCCAGCGCCGCGCGCACGTACGGCGTGAACTGGTCATCCTGCATAAAGGGCCCGTGGGCAAACACGCTGCCGCTGGCCATCACGCAGTAAACTTTCCTGTCGCTCACCAGCCCGATTTTGGTGCCTTCGGGGGTAAAGGCGAAGGTGCGGCCGGCGCGGGTAATATGGTCGAACCAGGCTTTCAGCACCGACGGCAGCCCGAGGTTCCACATCGGCGATGAGATAACCAGGGTGTCGCAGGCAAACAGCTGATCCACCAGCCGTTCCGAGGTGCGAATGGCGTTACGCTGCGCTTCATCACGCGCCTCCGGTGGGGTAAAAAAAGCCCTGATGGTGAAGGCATCCAGATGCGGCAGCGGCTGTTGCGCCAGATCCAGCACCGTCTCGTGCAGATCGTGATGGCGGCTGCGCAGCTTTTCGATCAGACGCGCCGAGGCGATGCGCGACACCGATCCCGCCAGATCCGGGCTGACTTTAATGTGCAGCACATTCATGCAGTGGTTCCTCATACGATAGAGCGATAAAAATGCAGGCCGAGCGCCTGATAGCCGCAGCGCTGATAAAACGCCTGCGCCCGGGTATTACTGATTGCGGTATCCAGCACCATACGGTGGCAGCCGTACTCACGCGCCAGCACCGCTAAGCCGTCGAGCAGTGCGGCGCCGAAGCCCTGACCGCGCAGCGCGGGATCGCTCACCAGGTCATCGACGTAGCAGAAGCTGCCGTGGATAAAATTCTCCAGCAGGCGATAACCGGCCAGTACCGCTGGCTGTCCCTGATGTTCGATACCGGCGAGGCGATAACCCTGCGTCTGCTGACGCTGCGCCTGGGCGATAAACTGTGCCTCATCCGCCAGCCGCCCGCGCAGCGCACGCATCAGCGGGTAGCAGCGCGCGAGTTGTTCTGCGGTGGCGTAATGCACAATCTTCATGGCTGTCATCCGTATTGCGGGGGGAATGCCTGCATCTTAAACTGCTATGTCTGAGCGAACAGGGCCATTACGCGTGAAAACAGGTAGGACATAGCGCAGTGGCTGAGGAAGGAGTGACGCGTGGGTTACAAAGAGATTTACCAGCGCTTCCGGCAGCAGATTCTTGCCGGACAGCTCCGGCCGGGCGACCGCGTACCGGCGATCCGCGTGCTGGCGGGCGAGCTGCAGGTGGCGCGTAAAACGGTGGAGGCCGCCTATGAAATCCTCATCGGCGAAGGCTATTTTGTCAGCCAGGGCGCGAAGGGCACGCGCGTCAATCCGCAGCTGAAGCTGGCGAGCGCAGCTACGCCAACGCGCGCACCGGCGATGATGCCCGCGCTGCTGCCGGTGACCGAGGGCAAAGGCGAGCTGCGGCTCGGCATCCCGGCGCTGGACGAGTTTCCGCACAAAAAGTGGCGGCTGTTGTCGGCGAAAGCGGCGCGCAGCCTGCGGCCGGACGAGATGATGATACCGCCGGTGATGGGATATGCGCCGCTGCGGGCGGCCATCGCCAGCTACCTGAACATTTCGCGCGGCCTCACCTGCCAGCCGGAGCAGATCTTTATCACCAGCGGCTACCGTGCCAATCTGCGGCTGATTCTGGCGGTGCTGGCGCAGCCGGGCGACAAAGTGCTGTTCGAAGATCCCGGCTACTTCTTCGGCCAGCAGCTGCTTAAGCGCATCGCACCCAACCTGCACTATGTGCCGGTGGACGGGCAGGGCGTGGACGTGGATTATCTGCTGCGCTATCACGCCGACGCGCGCTTTGCGGTGGTAACGCCAACGCACCAGAGCCCGCTGGCGGTGAGTCTGTCGCTGCCGCGCAAGCATCAGCTGCTGGCGTGGGCGCAGCAGCATGACAGCTGGATCATTGAGGATGATTACGACGGCGAATTTCACTACACGCGTAAGGTGATTCCGGCGCTGAAAAGCCTGGATGTGCACGACCGGGTGATTTACACCGGCACCTTCAGCAAAACCATGATGCCGGCGATGCGCATCGGCTATCTGGTGATGCCGCAGCACACGCTGGCGCAGTTCGGCGAGCTGGGCGAGATTCTGGAAACCGGCCTGCCGCTGCTGCCGCAGAAAATCCTCGCGCAGTTTCTCAGCGAAGGGCATTTTTATCGCCATATCAAAAAGATGCGCATTCTCTATCAGCAGCGCCGCCGCATGATGCTGGAGGCCATCGAAGCCTGCTTTCCGGGGCTGTTTACCTTTGAGCTGACCGACGGCGGTATGCACATCGTGGCCTTTCTGCGGCGCGGCACGCAGGATGTGGCGCTGGCGACGCTGTGGGCGCAGCAGGCGCTATACGTGCGGCCGCTGTCGGGCTGGTACGCGCAGACGCAAAAGCGCTATGGCCTGGTGATTGGCTACACCAATATTCAGTCGTTTGAACAGGCGAGGGCGCTGCTGGCGCGCGTGGCGGATGCGACGCGGACGTTATTGAGCGCTTAGCGGCAACGTGAGGAGAAGAGGGCGCGGGGGACAGCCCGCGCCGGCTGGCATAAGGTGAGCGGCGATTCAGACGGCAGGAAGGCGGCCCCTGAACCCGCGTGAAGGAATCACATGCCGATGTATTTTTTGCCCTGCTTCAGCACCACATCGCAGGCTTTGGTTTTCAGCTTCTCACCCATCGGCGAGTTGCTCAGGCTCTGCAGATTCAGCTGCTGACCGTTGCCGGTGTTCAGCAGGCCCTGAATCCCCTGCTGGTAATCGGTTTTCTGCTGCTGCGCGGTGGTGCTGCTCAGGCCCAGCTTATTCAGCACCTGATCTTTCACCGACTTCACATTGTTATCCACCACGTTGTGCTGCACGCAATATTCCATCACGCCGGCGGCGTTGGTCATGCTGTTGGCGCTCACCGCTTTATCGCCGCCGTTCAGCAGGCCGCTGAGCGAAGAGAGCGACAGTCCGCCGTTCTGCGTGTTGCTGGTGGCGGTGTTGCCGCTGTTCTGCTGCGACAGCTGCGATGCGGCGCTGCTCAGCTGATCCTGCCAGCTCGCCGCCGATGCGCTACCGGCCACCAGTGCCGCCGCGATACCCCATCCCCAAACTAACCGTTGTGTTGCTTTTTTCATCTCAACCTCGTTGTGCTTATACGTCTGACTGCGTCAGTTGTGGTTAAGAGGCATGTGGCGGCAGAAAGTTCCGGAGAAGTGGCCGCCGCGCGCGAGTTTGGGAGTGTTCCGGAGGCGACTGCCGGGGTTTTGCGCAGCGTTTTTGGCAGCGCTGCTTTTTTCGACGCTTAGCGCACATCCCCATCGATTCCGGTTGCGCCGCAAGCGCGTAACGGTATAATCGCCCACGTTTTCCGCATCCTCTTCAGTGCCGAAGTGGCGAAATCGGTAGACGCAGTTGATTCAAAATCAACCGTAGAAATACGTGCCGGTTCGAGTCCGGCCTTCGGCACCATTCATTAAAATCATTACATATCAATGAGTTAAATAGAAAATTCTGCCTCATATGTATGTGATGATTGCTCGTAAAGTATCCCGTAAAAAAGCCGCTTAAGTTGATAGTGGCAATTGGGATGTTAACTCATAGCGGCGTGTCGTTCCAAGCTTCAAACACGTACAGTTTCTTAACTTGAACAGCTATGACGTTGCCCGCGTCTCTAAACCATCCCAAAACTTTCATACGTTCCACACTTTGCGCGGTGTTCCGTTATGCCATGTCGTGAGACAGCACAGGGAATAAACAGGCGATAGATGGGCATCCTAACCAGATCGGGAAAGTATCTGGCTCTGCCACGGCTTCAGCCTCCGGACTATAACGGCTACCTGATAAGAGAATGAGTGAAAGTAGAACACAGATGATGCCTACGGCGCTGATCGGTTTATACCCCATCACGGCGCATTAGGTTTCCTATGCCTTGATTTCTGCTGACTAAGTTTTAAGATGTTTCCTAAATCGACAAACCGTTAGGAAGCGAAATGAATAAAATCATGATAGCAGCAGCTTTTCTTATTGTGCCTGTGTGGACGTATGCGGGTGGTGATGGATATGGTAATACCAAATGGGATATGAGACCTTCAGAGGTAGTAGCGGCGCAAGGAAACGGGGCACATCTTATAGCACCTGAAAAATACAAAGGTAGTGTTGGTAAGGTTCGAA
The DNA here is from genome assembly GCF_002928365.1 of Pantoea sp. ICBG 985. Lineage (NCBI taxonomy): Bacteria > Pseudomonadati > Pseudomonadota > Gammaproteobacteria > Enterobacterales > Erwiniaceae > Pantoea > Pantoea sp. ICBG 985. The sequence goes on along the minus strand of NZ_POWM01000004.1, from coordinate 295,162 downwards.
TCGATAAGGTAGATATTGGCAGCGGGCTTTATAACGTTAACTTCCTTTTTGATGATTCAGATCGTTTAGTGCAGACGAATGTAACCAGTGTTGAACAGATGAATGAAGGAATCATTGTTCGCCAGTTTAACACGTTGAACCAGCTGTTAACTCAGAAATATGGAAAACCTGAATTTGCTAATGCAGACAGTGTTACCTGGAAGCTTCCTTCAACCACTGTTGAGCTAAGTAAAATGATCATCTCTGGGGTCATGGCTCAAACTGTAATTCGTTACATACCAAATAGTAGAGTTGCCAAAGATACTTCTAATCTTTAAACCCAATCAAAATCATCATGATTCATTTGTCACGCCACCAAGAGTATACGGTTATCCTGATGTTATTGTGAGCACTCTAGACAGATGATGAAGTCGCTATGCTCCGCTTGTTGCTAGTACTACCAACGGGGCTTTATGGCTTCTACTACCTTTAGAAAAGATGAAGAAATGAAAATAGCGCGGATATTTCTCCCGCGCCGTAAAGTAGCTATGGCAAGAATTTTACAATTTCGGCTTGCCACGAGTTTTTATGAATGACTCTTCCTTTATGCAGATTAGCATCCAATATTTCAGCTTTACTGAGTTGTGACAACTGTGGCCAATCACTATCAAAGATGTAGGTAGCATTGTTACATTGAGAGCTTTCCAAAACAAAAACATTGTGCTTGGTAAACCCAAATACAACGTAGCCTTGAAATCCTGCGTTACCAACTGCTACAAAATCAGGTTTCCTGCCATTAATTAGTTCGAGTCTGCCTTCAACTACGGCTGCATTAGACTTACTTCGAATGTTTATGGCTGAAATGATTTGAGTTCCAATCTTGCCCCAAGGATGTTGACCTTGCGGTAGCAAGTTCCAGTTGAGTTTTATCGACTTACTTTTGATAATCGTGTTGAGTTGATCATCAACAGGCTCACATAAACTAAAAATTTCAAGAAAAAGATTTACGCAGTGTGTAACCAGCTCTTTATTATTATCAGACAAAGTTAGTTTTGGAGAAATTACCAATTTCTCTCCTTGCAAATTTTCAACAATCTTAAGCTCTATGCTTGGTGGTGGCGTGATAATCCTTTTATATCGCTTATATTCAATTTCGCGAGTGTCTGTTATCTCTTGAGTATCGCCACCTCCGACCCATTGTTTTCGCGTCCAAGATATTTGTCGATAGGCTGTTTCTTTTGGTGCTTTTTTATCAGGAACCGATTTACCAATTGAATTGAATCTTGTGATCGGCCCAATAACTTTAGGTAGAACTTCTTCACCTAACTCCCTGTTACTTGAGAAACCTATCGATTCAGCTTTCTTGGGATCTGGTAACGGGTGGGCAATGTAGATTTCTCTGCCATCGAAGTTGGCTATGTAGTTATCAATATTACGAATACGCTTTTTCTGAATAAGCATTGAACGTTCCTTTTGACTACTTCTATCGGTTTACATAACCAAGCAAGCTAGGCAACAATCACACTGTTGGAATGCAGGAAAGGGTGACTGACGTTTGAGTCTACAAAATCATGTTGGTTATGCCCAGAGAACCGGGTCACAAGAGTGTTCCCGGTTTTATGTACTACAAACAGCATAAGAACAACATGTAGTGTCTTTTGCTTTGTGGCACTACATGGTGAATATATTAGCCAGCATTTTAATCAGCACAAGAGTTGATTTTCACAAAAAACCGCCATATGGGGCTTGTTAAAATCCTAACTCCGCACCCGGTAAGGCGTGCAGTTACTGTCAACCGCTCAGCGCTTTTTTCACTCTCTGAATCCAGCGCGAGTATGCTGCTCATTTTATTGATTTTTGAAAATTCAAAATTTCCCTAACCTTCAGAAACGCTACAAGGTCGTGCCTTAATCTACAATCGATTGAGTTAAATGTAATATTCTGAGTACACAAATCGCTAAGTGATGTAAATCTACCTTAACCCATCATTAACTTTGAAAATTATAATCTGCTACCGGTATTTAAAGAACGTTCTGCATGGTGTTACAAAGCTTATAATGCCTTTCCTCGTATACGCAGCTAAAAACCGACAACAGATTTTTATTAGGCTCACCCGAGTGCCTCCCCCTGAATCATACAACGTCTTTTCCCCCGTACACCCTGCGACAACCTACTGTCCGAATGAAAGTGCAGCCGTGTATCACTGCCTGTGCTGGCGCGGTGTGATGCGCAGCGCATGAGATTCTATGCAACACAGCGCCTATCTCACCGCGCAAGGCTCTGTCTCAATTGAGTACACAAGAGTGATACCGAGCTTAACACGGCATTGTAGTATCAATAATGAATTGACATAACTTAATTGATACAATACCGTTAGTGTCACTTTATTGATACTTCACTGATGCATGAGGGTTCAGCGATGAGATTCGGATACGCAAGGGTAAGCACCAAAGAGCAGAACACAGCACGTCAGGAGGATGCATTGAAGCCGGTGTGCGATGAGCTGTTGATAGACAGGGTATCGGGTAAGAACGCGGACAGACCACAGCTACAGGTGTTGTTACAGCGCGTACGTGCCGGTGATGCAGTGTACGTTAAGAGCGTTGACCGGTTAGCTCGTAACACCCGTGACTTGTTGGAGATACTCGACGGCTTGCTAGCGAAGGGCGTGACAGTGCACTTCATTGATAACCGCATGGATTTCACTGATAACCCTACCAGCCGATTCATGATAACGATGCTGGGCGCAGTCGGTGAGCTGGAGCGCTCATTCATACGCCAGCGTCAATCAGAGGGCATAGCGATAGCTAAAGAGGCTGGAGTGTTTAAAGGCAAGCCGAAGGATACCGAGCTGCGAGAGAAGGTGCAGGAGCTGTTACAGCGTGGACTTAAGCCAGATGAAGTAGCGAAAGTGGCTGGATGCGGCAGAGCTACAGTGTTTAGGATTAAGAAGGAATTGAGTAATGGTTAATTAGTTGGACGCTTGTAGGAGAGAGAAAGCCTAGGCAGTGAGCACCTGATAAATCCTTTCCGTTATGGATGGTTAATTAGATGGACACTTGTAAGGAGAGAGATAAGCGAACCAGTTAGAGAGTACTCAGATGACTATTACAAGCTGAGTAATCCCATTGGTAGCAGCCCTTCAGAATCCAACCATAAGGAGATAACAATGATTGATTGCACTACCCTGCCAGACCAGTTCCCGGACGTGCCAGCAGACCTAAACCGATTGCAGGCTATGAATTGGAAAGCATGGAAAGCGGGACACATACCATCAATGAATGAGCTGGCAGCACCCAGTACTAACGAGCTGTATCAACGATTCAAGGCGCAAAGCGGTAATACCATGCAATTAGCTATTGCTGACAAGCTACGAGCTGAAAGCGTTATACGCCGTATAGCTATGCAGAACCCGAATCGTATTAGCCTAAATCAAACGCAAGTGACCCGCGCAGTTAAGACATCACTTGATGTTTATCACACTGGTGAAATCACTCCATCAGTGCAGATTGTTCGCGACCTACTACCCGGTAAGGATGTTAAACCTGTGATGAATCGACCACAGCAGCGTAAACGCATGAAGAAGGCTATGAAGGCTAACGCAGGACACCCCGCGATTGTCACCGCGCAGCAACAGGGAAACCCTATCCGTATGGATGCTGACACCCTGTCGAGTGGATTAATGAGCCTACAGAATGCCGCTATGGTTGTTCGAAAACTGAATGACCACGAGCAACGTTTGCAGGCTGGTGAAGCCGCTAATGCAGACCTAGCGCGCCGAGTAGCCGAATTAGAGGCGCGTCTTATGTCCGTGGAAACTGGCGTATCTTTACCGGAACAAGCCCTTTCTATGCGTGATGCAGGTAAACGTCAGCAAGAGATTGCAACGGCTTTGGGTGTATCTGTTAACACCGTTAAGTCATGGTTAAGACGCAATCGCTAACTGGGTGCAAACTGGGTGCACTTGCACCCACCCAAACTACACAAAAGTCTTATATATAAATATATATATATACCTTGGTCCGCATTATCCTCACCGAGTAATAACTGTAGTAACCCCACCAGATTAATTCCCCGAGCAAGTCCAGTGACGGCAGCCTGCAAAGGTTTGGTCGCCTTATACAACAGGCTGATAGCCCAATATAGCCCCGCTAGTGCCGGTCAATCACGACACGGGGCTGTATTTCTAATTTCACTGATGCCCGGAAACAGAATCTTTAAGGAGAAAGTATGAGTAATTTCAACAGCACATTCCGCAGTAACCGCACCGGTCAGTACAACCCGATACATGATTACAAAAGCCAGCAATCGAAGAAGACCAGCTTCAGCCATGCGGAGCGGAGTCGGTTCCATGACATTGCACGCGAGCTGCGTACAGCACGTGGGCCGCAGCGTGCACGCCTCACCGCAGAGCTGGACAGCATGACCGCTGATAAAGAACTTACAGCAGCAGACACCCGCCTGATTGCCGTGTATGCGAAGTCTGGCTCACTTCAGGAACAGGACGGGTACGCACCCGGCGACGGACAGCGAATGCTCGATATAGCCCGCACCGCCATCGATGATTAATACCTTATTAATTAGACCATGACCTATTAATTACACTGGAGAAACAGTATGACTGAATCAATTATCCTGACCTCACCTGTTCAGGCTCAAGCAGCAGCACACGCCCAGCAGGCGCAGCAGGAAGCCCCTCAGCGCGTTCTACAGAATGTCCCAATTGATTGCCTTACTTCTAAGGCTAAAGCCCTTCTTGATGCTATACAGGTAGCCACAGAGCGCGCTGACCTGCCAGCTATCCAGCAGTATCAACCCGACGCATCAAAGGCCGGATTCTACTTGCAGACGCACTACGGAACGATTCTAAGCCGCATGGATGATGCATTCCGCGATGTACAGATTGCCAGTGATAAAGACGTAGACCTGTTATTACGCGGGTTCCTCGTTAAGCTGGTGAACCTTAGTATCCGAAGTAAAGGCAATGCTCTGAATCAGCAGCGTATCGCTCGTGAAGCGTCGCAGGCAGATGACCGAGGAGCAGAGCTGGTCAAATCCCTCACCGCGTACATGCTCACGCAGAAAATGCGGGAACAGTTCTGTCCGGAAGAGATTCAGCTAATCCGTGAAAATGCTCAGGCTGGGCGTATGAACATTGCTAAGAATATGGCCGGGCAGGATGTGCAGTTCCTGATTGTAGACACAGACTGGAAAGCTAAAGCCGATGCAATGGCTATGGTTCCCGGTAGCCACAGCGTAACCGCCAGTATTGAACCGAAAGAAGCCGGTAACTCTGTTGCGGTGCAGTTCCGTGATGGTGGCTGGACGCTTAGTTGGTGGAACGATGTAGCCCAGCAGAGCGGGGGTACAACAGGCTGGGTAACTATCCAGTGTAGCGATAACATCCGGTCAGAGCTGGTACAGGCCCGCGATGAGCAGCGCAAGATTGATGTTTTGCTACAGCGCAGACGCCCACAAATGGTAAGCAAGGTATTCGCAGATGAGTTGGCGTAAGGGGCCAATCCCACCTTTAGGCAACGGTAAGCACCCTACCAACCGCGAGTTACAGCTTATGCGCTTGGGCTATCCAGAGTACCAGCCTCGATTACTTCACATCCTTCAGCATAATCCGCAACGGCACAGCGCAATCATGGCGGGGGAGAAATCCTTCATAGCCGGTGATTGGGCGTGTCCTCGTTGCGGGGGTGTTCAGCAGTACACGAGAAACTTAGCGTGCCGTGCTTGCGCTGTGCAGCGTTCTAAGCAGGTATTCGTGATCATCGAGCCTGAGTGCATTCATAGCGGGATGATGACGTACAAGCGTGATGAGGAAGCCTCAGAGCGATATCAGGAGCGTGTGCAGCGCAAGCAGTATCTTGACTGGTTCAAAGGCGAGCTGTTGAAGCTGGAAGTCGTTTGTGGTGGCTGGAAGCTACAGCGGGGCGTGCTGCTTCAGCCTGAAGGCTCAGGCCGCTCGCAGTACCTACAGCCCGATACAACGCAGCACCGGCGGTACATGCAAGACCCTGAGTACAGAACCATCGTTGAATATATCGAGAACCGAATAGGAGAGAGGCCAGATGCGCCAGAGAGAGACTACATTGCAGGAGGCTCTAACCCTTGCGAAGCTGATTAAGATTGATAAGGCGTCACCATCCGGCATTGCGTGGCGTGTACGTTCTGGCAAGGGCAAGGCTAACAAACGTGAAGGGGAGCCAGCAGGCACCCGTACAGCAACCGGAGTGTACCGGGTAATGGTGAACGGTCGTCTGTGGTACAGCACCGCAGCAGTAGCAGCCCTGAATGCGCTGAAGGGCGCTGGAGGTGAACCGTGCTGATTAAATCCGAGAAGGAACTAAAGCAGTACGCCGGGGAGTTCGACGCGCTCAGTAACCTAACGCTTAGCGATACCTCGCCATCTGGCGTGCGGTACTGCGTAGAAGTCATGGGACAGCTAAGCGCCTCAGCGGTAGCGGGTACACCGGTTCACACTGCATGGCCCCCTGACGTAGCCGAGCAGCAGCGCGGGCAGTGTCTGTACCCGATGGATTACGTTATTCACGTGCAGACCGGGTGGAGTATTCAGGATATTGCGGTCGGTATGTGGGATGTTCAGCCTGAGCTGTGCGAGGTTCCGGCAGCAGCGGTACGGGAAGCGCTGGAGATTCGCAGGGAGATACATTTGCTCGCTGAACTCGTCGCTCTTGATAAAGCCGCAACTGTGCATTCTGACGCTACCCCTGAGCACGTGAGTATTGATGCAGTACTAAAGAGGACGCGTACTAAACGAACAAGCGAGCCTAATAGAGCGACACGTTTAGAAGGGGCCGCTATGAAGATACTAGCTGAGCAGTCGTCAATGACTGATGCGGTTAGGCAAGCACGTTCAGCAGCTTTATTAGAGGCTTTGCGTTAAACCGATTGCCCCATCCTGATTGCCTCTTCGCTGTAACAAATATCTCCCGTGTTAAATTTAACTTAGTAAGAGCAAAATTATGCGTAGTATATACGAGAACTCTGCATTTCTTGCGGAGCTGTACACGTTCGTTCCTGAGACTGGACGCTTGTTCCACGCTAAGGATAAGCGGGCAGGGAATGGCTGTGTTACAGCTAAAGCCGGTGCTCCCGCAGATACTTACATCGGTAATCATGGTTATCGTGTAGTGTCATTCACAGCCGATGGTAAGGCGCGTAAATTCTTAGCGCACAGGGTGTTGTACACTCTTGTGCGCGGTTGCATACCTGATGGCATGGTAATTGATCATATCAATGGAGTGCGTAGCGATAATCGTCTAAATAATCTTCGAGTGCTTACACCGCAAGAGAATCAACAAAACCGAACTAAAGCACGCGGCACTGACTGGTACAAGCACCGAAGCCGCTGGCGTGCTCGCATCATGGTGGATAGTCGAGAGATAGTACTAGGGATGTTTGGTAGTGAAAAAGAGGCCTACGCAGCGTATTTATCTGCAAAGGCCGAGCTTCATCCAGCGTCGTGGCTTAATCAAACAGGGATATTATAATAACGGCAAATTGCGTTAGTGAGTAAAGCCGGGGCTGCTGATGCTGCGATCTTTAGGGAGCCGGAGTAAGCTTTACCAACCATGTCTCCCAGCCATTTGCCAACATTAGAACCTATATTATCTGGGCCGGTAGGAGTCGGTGAGTCTTGTATAGCTTGGTGAAGCGCTGATATATCTTCTTTGGCAATACCCCATTCCTTAAGCTGCTTTTCAAGAGAGTTAAAATCACCTGCGGAAATTATGTTATGTTGGGAAATGTCGCCAATATTGCCTGCTCCAATCGAACCGGCATTGCTTACTGCCCCATGAAAGTTATTAATGTTATTCACTGTCATACCTTTAGCCTCGAGTTTCTCTTCATGTGAAAACAGTAGACCTTCACCAAGTATCCCTTTAGATTCAAGAAGGAGCGACCAATCTAAAACTTTTGATTTAGTGTTGGAAAGAATTTTAGTTATTTGCGCTGGGTTGATTGCCCAAGCGATTCTATAGTCACATCCAGTAGCATCTTGAAGGAATTTAGTGTGGGGTGAAGGGAGTTCACTATAAAGAGTTCCATCGCTTAAGGCATATTCAACAAGCATTGATACAGGATTGTTTAAATGAACAGTGGTCAAATGCCCATAGATCTCTGCATCCTCAATGTTATCAACTTGTAAGGGAATCCATCCCACGTAAGGATTAAAAGCACGAATTGGATTATCCTTAAGTATCCGGTAGTCAGGTAATGCGGTACTATCTGGATATCCATTTAACTCATGTTCAAGCCATTCGGAAATGTCATTTAATGACAGTTTAACTGATATCATTTTTGCTCTAGAGAGTAATTCTTCGATATCAGTTGATTTTGAGCTTGCCATTTCTTGCAGCTTAAGTACGGGCGAATTATTCAACACTTTTCCCCAAAGCTAATTGTGATAGAAAGGCGGGTTTCCCCGCCCCAAAATTACTTACGATCTTTAGTCGCCTGAGCAAGAACTGATGCAGCAAGCTCTTTTGTCACAGCACTGGAGTTTGGGTTTTTGAGTGCAGCCGATGCTTTGCGTTCCATTACACCCCCAGTTTGATTCGCAGAACCGGACTGAGAGAGTGCAGAACCTGCAAGGCTTTTTTGAATGCCAGATGCGCTAGGGTTGTTGAGAGTTTTAGCAGCTAATGAAGCCACGCTACCACCAGTTTGCTTTGTATTACTTGCCATTGGTGTAACTCCTAATCAGAGGTATTAAAGATAATGCATATAGTGACTATAAGTAATTCTAGCCACTATATGTAGTGTTTATGTTATGGCGAAGCGTGAGAAATTCAAGACCAAGCATTGGTGAAAACTGTATAAATCCACAGTTGGTCATTTGGATGGTTTTTTGAACTCTATTAACTCAACTAGATAGCACGAAATCATAATTAATTTTCTCCACATAAACCGATAACTCTAAAGATGAGGCAGAATTCTTAGAATATGTTTTGAAACTTTCTGTGTTTCCTCGGTCATGCCCCATAAGAAGCGCGATCCTGTCTTCTGGCACTTGGCATCGGTCAAGCTGTTGAGCAAACGCGTGGCGCAAGCTGTGAAACACTTTCCGCCCTGTCCCTGTTTCACCTAATGCCTTCCGCTTAGCCCTCGTAAAACGCTGCGTATGCCATGTAGAGCGCTTGCCATCTGCCCGGTCAGTTACAGACGCATGATAGAACATGAAGCCATTGTAGGACTTCTCAGAGAGCCTAGTGATCAGTTCAATAATTGCTGAGTGAACCGGCACTAAGCGTGCTGATGATTTCGTCTTACCTTCCTTTATCTCGAAGCACATTACACCCTCAACGGTTGTTATATTCTCTAGTTTGAGGGTGCAGATCTCATTAAGACGCATTCCGCTGTACATACCTATCAGCGTTACCGCCTGCATCTCATCGTCTCCTTGCATTGCTGCGAATACCTTAGCCAGTTCAAGGTTGGTAAAAACCTCATAGCTAACCTTGCTGCTCTTAGCTTCCAGTGCATGCCCACGCCACGGATTATCCTGCGGTGCGTCGTGATAGCGATTACGCGCTAAATCCCATATTTGCGCGAGAGCACTGATGTAGTTCTGGATGGTTTGGGGCGCTCGACACAGTTTTAACTCATCGAGCCAACCTGTAACCACCGTGCGGTTAACTTCGCCCAACTGTAAATCACGTTTGTTTAAGTGGTCTAATAGGACTTCAACCGCTTTGTTAGTTTTTGAAAGGGTGGTGAGTTTACGTCTCTCACTAAATTGTATGAGATACAGATCACGCATCTTTACAAGAGACGGGCAAGCTTGTACTGGCGTGTTGTGCACAATCGGGGCTGTTAATGCGTGTTGCTTAATTTGACTTAATTCACCTAACACACGCTCTACCTTTGAACCTGTAGGCTTAGGTTTGAGATCTTCTCTAAGTCTGGTGAACTCAAGAGCAACAATATCGCGGAACACGCGAGCTTGCCGTACATCGCTTGTGCCAGAACTCTTCATAAAGTACCGCTTACCTCCGAAGTACTGGCGCATGTACTGCGGTATTGTTATTCGCACGAAGTAGTTACCGCTTGCATCTAAAATTAAATACTTGTCTCTATTGAAACTCATCTTAACCCCGGTTATTTTGTCGGGGCTTTTTCACGGGATTATGTCCTGTGAATGTTGCTGAAGTCTTCCCTCGTAACCATGAAATTCAATTGGTTAAGTGGGTTTTGGGGATGGTTTCTTACCCTGTTATGACGTGCCGGTTCGAGTCCGGCCTTCGGCACCATCTGATGCAACTTAAGTCGCTTACGAGCGGCTTTTTTTGTGTCTGGGATTCAGTAGCTGCAAGGTTTTTTTTGATTTTTTCTCTTGGCTTAAATCGACCTGGTTTGAGTTAAATCGGTTTAATGATCTTTGTATCTGACATTTGGGCAGATCAAATGTCTTTGCTGAAAAAGTTTAGGGCTTTTGTGCTTAGTACGGCACATCAAAATCAACGAATCCTTAAGAATTAATTAGTTGATGGGACGTTGTTCGTTGCCCGTAAAGACGCAGCAAGCTAAGATAAAAGCTTATAAGCCATAAACATATGGATAGGCTGCACAGCGACAGACCAAAACCAATGATGAATAAATCTAATTTTGAGTTTCTGAAGGGCGTTAACGATTTCACTTATACCATCGCCTGTGCGGCGGAAAACAATTATCCGGATGATCCCAACACTACGCTGGTTAAAATGCGTATGTTTGGTGAAGCGACGGCTAAACACCTTGGCCTGCTACTGGGCGTCCCTTCCTGCGAGAATCAACATGATCTCCTCCGCGAGTTAGGCAAAATTGCCTTTGTTGATGACACTATTCTTTCTGTATTCCACAAATTGCGCCGTGTCGGTAACCAGGCGGTGCATGAATACCATAACGATCTTGATGATGCCCAGATGTGCCTTCGGCTCGGCTTCCGTCTGGGTGTCTGGTATTACCGTCTGGTCACGAAAAATTATGATTTCGCAGTGCCTGTTTTTGCGTTGCCTGAACGTGGCGAAAACCTCTACTACCAGGAGGTGCTGACGCTTAAACAGCAGCTGGAGCAGCAGTCACGCGAAAAAGCGCAGAGTCAGTCTGAGCTGGCAGCACAGCAGCAGAAGCTGATAAGCCTGAACGGCTATATCGCTATTCTGGAAGGTAAGCAGCAGGAAACTGAGGCGCAAACACAAGCACGACTTTCGGCGCTGGAAGCCCAGTTAGCTGAGAAAAATGCAGAACTGGCGAAGCAGACTGAACAGGAACGTAAGGCATACCAGAATGAAATCACCGATCAGGCCATCAAGCGTACGCTTGATCTGAGTGAAGAAGAGAGTCGCTTCCTGATTGATGCACAGCTGCGTAAAGCAGGCTGGCAGGCCGATAGCAAAGCGTTGCGCTTCTCTGAAGGCGCGCGCCCGGAGCCAGGAGTCAACAAAGCTATTGCTGAATGGCCAACCGGTAAAGATGAAACGGGCAAGCAGGGTTTTGCGGACTACGTTTTATTTGTTGGCCTTAAGCCCATCGCAGTCGTTGAAGCGAAGCGTAAGAATATTGATGTTCCCTCCAAACTCAATGAGTCCTATCGCTACAGTAAATACTTCGATAATGCGTTCTTACGCGATACGTTGCTGGAAGAGTACGCGGCAGAAGATGTGCACGAAGCGGTACCGCTCTATGAAATCAGCTGGCAGGATACCAGCGGCGAACAGCGCTTTAAAATTCCCTTCTGCTACTCCACCAACGGGCGTGAATATCGCGCGGCGATGAAGACCAAAAGCGGCATCTGGTACCGTGACGTTCGCTACACCACCAACATGTCAAAAGCCTTGCCGGAGTGGCATCGTCCGGAAGAGCTGCTGGACATGCTCGGCAGCGATCCACAGAGACAAAATCAGTGGTTTACTGATAATCCAGGGATGAGCGAGCTGGGCCTGCGCTACTACCAGGAAGATGCTGTGCGGGCGGTAGAAAATGCCATCGTCAATGGGCAGCAGGAGATCCTGCTGGCAATGGCGACCGGTACCGGTAAAACCCGTACCGCGATCGCCCTGATGTTCCGTCTTATCCAGTCCCAGCGTTTTAAGCGCATTCTCTTCCTGGTTGATCGACGTTCTCTGGGTGAGCAGGCGCTGGGCGCGTTTGACGATACGCGTATAAATGGCGACACCTTTAATAGCATCTTCGATATTAAAGGGCTGACGGATAAGTTCCCGGAAGACAGCACTAAAATTCACGTTGCCACGGTTCAGTCGCTGGTTAAACGCACCCTGCAATCTGACGAACCCATGCCGGTTGGTCGTTACGACTGTATCGTGGTGGATGAAGCACATCGCGGTTACATTCTTGATAAAGAGCAGACCGAAGGTGAACTTCAATTCCGCAGCCAGTTGGATTACGTCTCAGCCTATCGCCGTATTCTCGATCACTTTGATGCCGTGAAGGTTGCACTAACCGCTACGCCCGCCCTGCATACGGTGCAGATTTTCGGCGATCCGGTTTACCGCTACACCTATCGTACTGCGGTGATCGACGGTTATCTGATCGATCAGGATCCGCCGATTCAGATCACCACCCGCAACGCGCAGGATGGCGTTTATCTTGCTCAGGGTGAGCAGGTAGAGCGTATTAGTTCGCAGGGTGAAGTGATTAACGATACCCTGGAAGACGAGCAGGATTTTGAGGTCGCCGACTTTAACCGCAAGCTGATTATTCCTGCGTTTAACCGCGCCGTCTGTAATGAACTGACTGAGTATCTCGAACCGACCGGGCTGCAAAAAACGCTGGTATTCTGCGTCACTAACGCCCATGCCGATATGGTGGTGGAAGAGCTACGTGCCGCGTTTAAGAAAAAGTATCCGCAGCTGGAACACGACGCGATTATCAAGATTACCGGTGATGCCGATAAAGACGCGCGTAAAGTGCAGACCATGATCACCCGCTTTAACAAAGAGCGGCTGCCGAATATCGTCGTCACTGTCGATCTGCTGACCACCGGCGTGGATATCCCGTCGATTTGTAACATCGTTTTCCTGCGTAAGGTACGCAGCCGCATTCTGTATGAGCAGATGAAAGGCCGTGCGACGCGTCTGTGTCCGGCGGCGGCTAAAACCAGCTTTAAGATTTTTGACTGTGTCGATATTTATAGCTCGCTGGAAAGTGTCGATACCATGCGCCCGGTAGTTGTCCGTCCTCAGGTCGAACTGCAAACGCTGGTCAATGAAATCACCGACTCCGAGACTTTCAAAACCATGGAGGCGGATGGTCGCAGCTTTGCCGAGCACAGCCATGAACAGCTGATTGCTAAGCTCCAGCGTATTATCGGCCTGGCCACGTTTAACCGTGACCGCAGCGAAACCGTAGATAAGCAGGTGCGTCGTCTTGATGAACTCTGTCAGGACGCAGCGGGCGTTACTTTTAACGGTTTCGCCTCGCGTTTGCGGGATAAAGGAGCGCACTGGAGTGCCGAAGTCTTCAATAAACTGCCAGGCTTCATTGCCCGTCTTGAGAAGCTGAAAGCCGATATCAATAGCCTGAATGATGCGCCAATCTTCCTCGATATTGACGATGAAGTGGTAAGCGTTAAGTCGCTCTATGGTGAGTACGACACCCCGCAGGATTTCCTTGAAGCCTTTGATTCGCTGGTGCAACGTTCACCGAATGCGCAGCCAGCCTTACAGGCGGTGATCAATCGTCCGCGCGATCTCACCCGCAAAGGGCTGGTCGAATTGCAGGAGTGGTTTGATCGCCAGCATTTTGAGGAATCTTCCCTGCGCAAAGCCTGGAAAGAGACGCGCAACGAAGATATCGCAGCCCGGCTGATTGGCCATATCCGCCGTGCGGCGGTGGGTGATGCGCTGAAGCCGTTTGATGAGCGTGTCGATCATGCGCTGGAGCGCATCAAAGGCGAAAACGACTGGAACAGCGAGCAGGTAACCTGGCTCGACCGTTTAGCTACGGCGCTGAAAGAGAAGGTGGTGCTTGACGACGACGTTTTCAAAACGGGCAATTTCCATCGGCGTGGCGGAAAGGCGATGCTGCAAAAAACGTTCGACGATGACCTCGACAACCTGCTCGATAAGTTCAGCGATTACATCTGGGACGAGCCTGCTTAACGCGTTATCATCCCCGGCAATGTCTTCTTCTGCGGCCCTGAACAGGGCCGCTGTTTATTTACGGAATACGCAATGAACAATAACGATCTGGTCGCGAAGCTGTGGAAGCTCTGTGACAACCTGCGCGACGGCGGCGTCTCCTATCAAAACTACGTTAATGAACTCGCCTCGCTGCTGTTTCTGAAAATGTGTAAAGAGACCGGCCAGGAAGCGGATTACTTGCCCAAAGGCTATCGCTGGGATGATCTGAAATCCCGCATCGGGCAGGAACAGCTGCAGTTCTACCGGAATCTGCTGGTGCATCTGGGTGCCGATAACCAGAAACTGGTGCAGGCGGTGTTCCAGAACGTCAACACCACCATTACCCAGCCCAAGCAGTTAACCGAGCTGGTCAGCAATATGGATTCGCTGGACTGGTACAACGGCACGCACGGCAAATCCCGCGATGACTTCGGTGATATGTACGAAGGATTGTTGCAGAAAAATGCCAACGAAACCAAGTCGGGTGCCGGTCAGTACTTCACCCCGCGTCCGCTGATCAAAACCATTATCCACCTGCTGAAACCGCAGCCGCGTGAAGTGGTACAGGATCCTGCAGCCGGGACGGCGGGCTTTCTGATTGAAGCCGACCGCTACGTTAAGTCGCAGACCAATGATCTGGATGACCTTGATAACGATACGCAAGATTTCCAGATCCATCGCGCCTTCGTTGGTCTGGAACTGGTGCCGGGCACCCGCCGTCTGGCGCTAATGAATTGCCTGTTGCACGACATCGAAGGCAATCTCGACCACGGTGGCGCGATCCGCCTGGGTAACACATTGGGTAGCGATGGCGAAACCTTGCCGATGGCGCATGTGGTTGCCACCAATCCCCCGTTTGGCAGCGCGGCGGGCACCAACATTACCCGTACCTTCGTTCACCCGACCAGCAATAAACAGCTCTGCTTTATGCAGCATATCGTTGAAACTCTGCTCCCTGGTGGCCGTGCGGCGGTGGTGGTGCCGGATAACGTGTTATTCGAAGGCGGCAAAGGCACCGACATCCGTCGTGACCTGATGGACAAGTGCCATCTGCATACCATCCTGCGTCTGCCGACCGGTATTTTTTACGCTCAGGGCGTGAAGACCAACGTGCTGTTCTTCACCAAAGGCACCGTAGCGAAGCCGACTCAGGATAAGAACTGCACCGATGATGTGTGGGTCTATGATCTGCGAACCAATATGCCGAGCTTCGGCAAGCGTACGCCATTCACCGACGACCATTTACAACCGTTTGAGCGCGTGTATGGTGAAGACCCGCACGGATTAAGCCCGCGTAGCGAGGGGGAGTGGAGCTTTAACGCTGAAGAGACGGAAATAGCCGACAGCGAAGAGAATAAGAACACCGATCAGCATCTGGCGACCAGCCGCTGGCGCAAATTCAGTCGCGAGTGGATCCGCACGGCGAAGTCCGATTCGCTGGATATCTCCTGGCTGAAAGATAAAGACAGTATTGATGCCGACAACCTGCCGGAGCCGGATATTTTAGCGGCAGAAGCCATGGGCGAACTGGTGCAGGCGCTGGGGGAACTGGATGCGCTGATGCGTGAACTGGGGGCGAGCGATGAAGCCGATGCACAGCGTCAGTTGCTGCAGGAAGCGTTTGGTGAGGTGAAGGGATGAGTGCGGGGAAATTGCCGGAGGGGTGGGCTAGCGCCTCAGTATCGACGGTCACAACTCTAATCCGAGGTGTCACTTATAAAAGAGAGCAGGCAATCAATTATCTAAAAGATGATTATTTGCCTCTTATTCGTGCAAACAATATTCAAAACGGTAAGTTTGATACTACGGACTTAGTTTTTGTGCCTGAAAACCTTGTTAAAGAAAGTCAAAAAATATCTTCTGAAGATATTGTTATTGCTATGTCATCAGGGAGCAAATCTGTAGTCGGGAAATCCGCACATCAGCTTCTACCATTTGAATGTAGCTTCGGTGCATTTTGCGGGGCTTTGCGACCAGATAAACGTATATTCCCAAAATTTATTGCTCACTTCACAATATCGTCATTTTATAGAAACAAAATTTCATCACTTTCTGCTGGTGCAAATATCAATAATATCAAGCCGTCAAGCTTTGATTTAATAAATATACCAATTCCGTCTTTTTTTGAACAAAAAATCATCGCTGAAAAAATTGATACGCTGCTGGTTCAGGTAGACAGCATCAATGCACGTCTTGAGAAAATCTCAAAAATCCTGAAAAGTTTTCGTCAGGCGGTGTTGGGGGCTGCGGTAAGTGGAAAGCTAACTGAACACTGGAGAAATGAACAAGGGATAAATTTATCTGATTGGGGAAATACAACTTTCGAGGAGATTTGTACAGAAATTACTGTTGGCTATGTTGGGAAAATGATTGATAGGTATAAAAGTGAAGGGGTTCCATTTCTACGATCTCAAAATATAAGGGAATTTAAATTTTCAAATAAAAATTTATTATATGTTTCAGACGATTTCCATAAAGAAATTTTTAAATCTCGTTTATCTCCAGGCGATTTAGCCATCGTTAGATCAGGTGCTCCTGGTACAACCTGCGTCATTCCTGATTCATTGCCAATAGCAAACTGTTCTGATCTTGTAATAGCTCGTCCTTCAGATAAACTAAATTCATATTTTGGCTGTATATTTATGAATTCAAATGTCGCTAAAATAAATGTATCAGCGAATCGTGTTGGTATAGCACAACAACATTTTAATGTTGGCTCGATGAAAAAAATGCCAATACATTTACCTCCACTTCTTGAACAAAACGAAATAGTCCGCCGCGTAGAACAACTCTTCGCTTACGCCGACACCATTGAAAAGCAGGTCAACAACGCACTTGCCCGCGTAAACAATCTGACACAATCGATTCTGGCGAGAGCCTTCCGGGGCGAACTCACTGCCCAGTGGCGGGCAGAAAACCCGGAATTAATCAGCGGAGAAAATAGCGCCGCCGCGTTGCTGGAAAAAATCAAAGCCGAACGGGCAGCCAGCACAGGTAAAAAAGCCTCGCGTAAAAAAACCTGATCTTTATTTTTGCGCACCTTGCTGGTGCGCTTTTTATTATTTCCTGCCAGCTAAAGCGTAATTTTTATATTCAAATGATTTTATAAATAGCTTTTTTTGCACTATTTCATACTGGACTTCCTGTCTCTTTCCTGATGATATATACAGGTATTTAGCGCGGCGCGGATGTGCGCCAACACACCCGCGCCGCTAATCACAACTACTATTTAGAAGGAATAGTAATCATGACTGACACGCATTCTATTGCACAACCTGCTGAACCAGAAGTCCTCGCGGCAAATAATCGCCAAATAACCGTTGGCTATGCGAGCCGCTATCCGGATTATCGTCGGACTCCTGCCATCACTATGAAAGGACAATGGCTGGAAGAGGCTGGTTTTGCCAGTGGTACGGCGGTTGAAGTGAAGGTAATGAAAGGCTGCATTGTGCTCACCGCCCGGCATGAAGAGAGCGAATTGATGCAGTCGCTGCGCCAGGTGTGCAAACTGTCGGCGCGGAAACAAAAGCAGGTGCAGGAATTTATTCGGGTCATTGTCGGTAAACAGAAAGTCGTCTGAATGATAAACCGCTCCCGGCATCGCATCGGGAGCGGTTAACTTTCAGAAGGGCACTGCGCATATAACATTTAAGCGGCTGTAGTTTTTGAGGGTTTGAATGACAGCATTACCAGGCACTAGCTATGGACTAGATTAGATGTCGTATGATAAATGGGTACCTTGATAAGGTTTGATCCTTCTGACAATCTGATGAGGTCGCTACGTTTGTACTATTAAAGAGATTTCATGGCTTTAATTGCTTTAAGTCAGAAAGTTATACATAAATTACATGATGGTTAATATGAGATAATCCTGGATTGCGAGAGGTCTGACCATGTCTGCAAAAGCCAAACGAACATACAAGTACGGTGATCAACCAATAAGAACTACGACTGTGCAAGTGGTTGAAGAACAATTCGGAGGGACGGCAACGGCTAAGCAGGTAGATGATTACCTTAGAAAGTTATTTCCACATTATAAAGACGATACCTGGCTTAATCTCATAGTTAATACGGTTAACTGTAACCGGAGCTACTGGAGTTTCAACAAGACAGCCAGGAGAACAGATGATGTCACTCATCGTCACCACCAATATGACCGATTATTCAAACGTGGAAACATTTTTGAAATTTATCAACCCTCTGTGCATGGTGTATGGGAGCTGTACCAGGATAAGCAAGGTAAGTGGTGTTTTCGCATTGTAAAATCTGAGTTTGAAAAAGCTGTTGATAGTGCGTCAGAACTTTCCCCATTAGAACGCAAAGAGATTTTAACAATGGAGAGTAAAAATCCTGAGGTAATCACAGTAACAACGCGAGTTTATAAACGAAGCCCATATGTAGTTGCCGAAGTTCTTTCAAGAGCAAGTGGCAAGTGCCAAAGCTGTAAGAGTGATGCTCCTTTTCTCAAAGAAGACGGCACACCATTTCTTGAGGTTCATCACATTGAGTGGCTTTCTAATGGTGGCGAAGATTCTGTGGAAAATGCCATTGCATTATGCCCTAACTGTCACCGACAAGCACATTATGGAGTATTGAAGTTAGTATCAGTTAATAAATAAGGTGAATTGATCTTTAACATTATGAACAGGTTAAGCATCCTAAGCGCCCTTTGGACGAAGAAACGTCTTTATTAATTGATGGAAATGGAGCAGGTCAGAGTTTATAATAAACTTGATAGTTTCACTTTCAGTGTCACTATAGCAATTTTAATAAACTAACTTAGCCATTCAGTCATGATCTTTTCCAGTTTATCCAGTGATTGCGTGCGCTTTTCCTCCGACATTTTTCTAATGTTGCTGAGCTTCCATTGAACGGCTGGCAAATTTTGAATGTGGGTCTCTGGTGCTAAATTCCAGTCAGGCTCGCCGCGTTTGAATGACATCAGGAAATCGAAGTCCTGCTGAGTAAAATGCGCCTTCAGCGCCCTGAGCATGCTTTCCGGAACCTCTCTCAGCGCTTCCAGTGAGACATCCTCAAAGGTCATGCCGCTGAATTCATTTTGAAAGGGCGCGGTAATATCCTTCCAGCGCGGGCTGAGCACTTCGGACAATGGACGCTTATGGCTAAGCAAATAAGTAATAAAGCCATTGAAAATCGCCCGGTCGATTCCCTGGGTATCAAGAAGCATTTTAACGTCGTAAAAATCTCTGGGATGCTGGCGATCTAACGCAGCACATAGCTTGCCACCGTATAAGTCAGGCAGTGAGGTAACCGGGATCGCGGCAAAACCAAATTCTTCCTCCACCGCTTCCACGACATCGCGTTCTTGCGGTGGATAAAATGTTCCACGGGCAACGGGTGAAACTTCAATTTTAATTTGCGCGTCATTCGTGGTGACAATAATGCGCATCTCATCGGGGTTATTGGTTTGCAGCACTGCGCTGATTCCGGCTTGCGCTTCCAGTTCGGCAGCGATGCGGGCAAGCGCTTCCCGCACGTTAGGTAACGCAACCTCTCTGCTTTCCAGTGGGATATAAGCCAGATCGATATCAACGGATAATCGGGGAAAATCACGGATGAATAAATTGATCGCAGTTCCACCTTTCAGCGCAAAACAGGTCTCGTTAGCGACATAGGGTAATGCCCGCACCAGCAGCGCGACCTGGCGGTAGTAAGGTGAGGTTTTATCCATGGCTTATTCCCTTCTTAATAAAATTTTCGGGCACAGTAATCTGGTATTGCGTGTCCAGTTTGCCATTAACAACGATTTGTCGGTTGCCCGATCCCAGGTCGATTTTGCTGGTATCCACACGTTTGAACCATGCATGTTCATAGAAGCTGGCGAAAAACAGATACAAGCGCTTGGTTCGCACAGACTGGCTGAGCGTGAGAAGGTTCTCCACTTTACGTGGGTTGAGATTGACCAGCCCCTGAAAAAGCTCGGCAGCGTGCTCAAATGAGATTTCCTTAGGCACCGCGCTTAATAGCTCGTAGGCGGCCAGTTCTGGCACGCTGGCAGTTATTTTTTTCCCTTTGATCTCAAGCTGGGTTCGGTACTTCTCATCCAGTTGAGGAAGTTTTAAGGCCGATAACGTAAGCCACTCAACATGGGGAAATTCTTTAAACCATTTGGGCAATATGGTTTTACTTTCAACGCTAATCCAGCATTGGCTCTGTTTAAGCTGCAGGTAATGGGATCGTCCTTGCCAGGAGAGGCTACTCAGTCCAGCCAGATAGACCGATGCTTCAAGCTGGTTCTGCAGACACCATAGCGCATCGCTCCAGTCAGGTTCCCGGCCGGCGCGGACATAAACACCAGCACGCAGTTTTTCCAGCCAGCCATTTTGCGCATATTTAAATGCCAGTGAAGGCGATATGTTGTTTCGGGTTAGCCAGTTTTGTAAAACCAGGCTTCCTGGAGCGGTGTTCTGCAACAGCCAGTTTATTTTTGAGGTCATACATTCACTAATGGTGTGACTATGATTAAAAAAGTAAACCGCCCTGCGAGTAAAAAGTCAATGTACGGTGTTGATCGCAACTTGAGCATCGTCAACAAAAAATAAAGACTTTCCCTCAAAATTCCGCAAGATCCATCAGGCCCACTCCGAGCCACAAGGGCATACTCATTCCCCAGAGAGGATGCTATGCCAGTAAACAAAAACCATCACCGTGAGACCTACCGCAAGCGCTTTGACAAAGTGTTCGACTACATCGAACGCCATCTTGATGAAGCGCTGCTGCTGGAGCAACTAAGTGAAGTGGCGCACTTTTCGCCGTACCACTTTCACCGCCAGTTCAGCGCCTGGTGCGGCATGCCGCCGGGGCGTTACATCCAGCTGATGCGGCTCAAGCGGGCGTCGTACCGGCTGGCATTCAATCCGCACGAGAAAATCATTGAGATTGCGCTCGATGCCGGTTTTCAGCATGCCGAATCATTCAGTCGCGCCTTTAAGCAGGTATTTGACGTGACGCCGAGTGAATTTCGTCAGCAGCCGGTGTGGATGACCTGGCATCAGCGCATGCCTCAGCCACCCGTCAAACGGAGAGAGAGTATGTCAGTTGAGATTAAAATGTTTGCCACCACGCCGGTGGCGATGCTCACGCATCACGGCGATCCGCAGCGCATCAACGAAACGGCGGCGCAGTTTATTGCCTGGCGCAAAAGCAGCGGAGCATCGCCGGTGCGCAGCAGCCAGACGTTCGGTGTCGCGCCGCACGATCCGGCCAGCACGCCCGCTGGGGATTTTCAGTATCACCTTTGCGGTTCGGTGACGGCGCCGGTTAACGAAGACAACGCCTTTGGCGTCGTTAACAGCACCATTCCCGGCGGACGCTGCGCGGTGCTGCGTCATCACGGCTCGCACAGCGCGCTGACCGAGCTGGCGCGATCGCTCTACAGCGAATGGTTGCCGGCCAGCGGTGAAGAGCTGCGCGATTTCCCGCTGTTCTTCCACTATCACAACTTCGTGCATGAGGTGGCGGAACACGAATTGCTGACGGATATCTATCTGCCGCTTAAGTGATGAGGAATCCCGATGGCGAAGGTCATCGGGAATGACTTCATGCAGTAACACTGTCTGCTAACCTGAAACCTTAATTATGCTGAAACCTGCTGAGAGCAAGGCCTGCAGAAGACTTGATGTCGTATGTTTGCTTTCCATAATGTCGTATGTTTGCTATGATGCAAAAATGAACAGAGAGGACGCAACATGACTATTAAAGCGCGCATGCAGTCACGGCTGAAACGCTCTAAGCGTTATGTTTTCACGCGTGATGACTTCAACGATCTTGCCGGTTACGACCAGATTGGCCGTGTACTGCGGGAACTGGTGAACGAAGGTCAGCTGCTTAAGGTTGGCTATGGCGTGTACACCAAAGCAAGAAAGAACGCGATTACGGGCAAGGTAATGCCTGCTGCACCCGGTGGTTCTGCTGCCGTTGTCATCGAGACGCTCGAACGTCTGAAGGTTGATTATCGTCTGGTTGGCGCGTCGGATGCCTATAACAGTGGGAAAACCACGCAGATTCCTGCATCCATGCAGATCAAAACGTCGCCACGTTTTAAACGCACCTTGTCAGTAGGAAGCAGTAAATTAAATGGATGATCTCATAGCGTTATTTCCTGATGTATCCGATGCATTAGGCATCGAGTCTGTCGCTATCGTGGAAAAGGATTTCTATATTGTTGAATTGCTGCGGCTGTTACAGCCTTTGAACTTCGGGAGCCATCAGCTGATATTTTGTGGTGGAACCGCTTTATCTAAGGCGGGTATCGCGCTTAACCGCATGTCTGAAGATGTGGATATCAAGCTTGTTCCCGTCGCCGATTTCTTTGCTAAAAACTCACGCACGCAGCGCAAAGCCTTTCGTAAACACATCATCGCCGAAATAACGGAAACTACCCGTTTTCAGCAGACGGCTATCGAGGTCCTCAGCGCCGCACGTTAATGCTTAGGCGAAGAGGGCAAGGCATGGCAAAATGCCCTGCGATCCAATCAGCACAGGCGAAGAGGCGACGATGACAGAGCAACTCGAACAGCGTATCTATGAACTGGTGCGGCGCTATGACGGCGTGTATCTGTTCAAGCAGAAAACGCTCACGCCGCAGATTGATATCGACAGCGATCTCAACTTCGAGCGCGACGAAGCCGCCGCGCTGATGGAGGAGTTTTTCAGCGAGTTCGCGGTCGATCGCGCGAATTTCGCTATTGGAACCTACTACCCGGACGAACCGTCGCTGGCGCAAATCCTCAACCCGTTCAACAAGCGTGAAGTGCCGGTGGTGCCGGATTTCACGCTGGGCATGCTGATTGCGTCGGCGCAGGCGGGGCGCTGGCTGTTTGAATAATACAGCAGCGCGCCGCTGCGGTTTGGCGGCCTGCGGCTCAGCGCGCCACGTGCACGCCAAATCCGCGCTCACCTTCCGCAAGATCCTCGCGCAGCGTCAGCGCCGGAATCACATATTCACCGCCGTTCTGACGACGGAAGGCAATCGGTTGATCCTGCGCTAAGCGATCCAGTCGTTGCGCCAGCGCGGCGCACCAGTCGGCAAAGCGTTCCTGCGCCGACTTCTGCACGCGATACAGCACCAGCGGTGGCAGCACGCTGAAGCCGGGATAGAACAGCATGCCGTGCTGGATCGGGAACAGCAGATCCTCAATCGGGCCGTTGATGCCGCGCGGCGCGTAGTGCGACTCCCAGCCGCCGGTGGTCACCACCAGCATGGCGCGCTTGCCGGCGAGCGCGCCTTCGCCGTAGCGATCGCCCCAGTGGTGATCGTTGTGCTCGCCGACGCCATAGGCAAAACCGTTGGCATACACGCGGTCAAACCAGCCTTTCATGATTGCCGGCATCGAAAACCACCACAGCGGAAACTGAAAAATCACCGTGTCGGCCCAGCGCAGCTTCTCCTGCTCGGCGGCAATGTCCGCTGCCTGCAGCTGGTTGTCGTAGGCGAAACGCGAATCCAGCGTGGCATCAAAATGCGCGCCCACCGGGGGCGCCAGCGTGTCGGCGGCATCCAGCGGTGCTTTCCACTGCATGGCGTACAGATCTGACACCTGCACCTGATGGCCCGCCTGCTGCAGATGATTCACGGCAAAGTCTTTCAGCGATCCGTTCAGCGAGCGCGGTTCCGGATGGGCATACACAATCAAAACATTCATGGCGGTATCCTGTGAGATGAAAACCGCTGCAGGTTAAGCCAGTGCTGGCTATAGTAGAAATCAATTGCTGATATCTCAGGTATAGATGACATGAATATGCACTCGCTGGATTTGAATCTGCTGCACACCTTAGACGTGTTGCTGGTGGAGCAGAACGTGACGCGCGCGGCGCAGCGCCTCAATCTGTCGCAGCCGTCGGTGAGCGCCCAGCTGGCGCGCCTGCGGGTGCTGTTTGACGATCCGTTGCTGTTGCCCGGTCCGCGCGGCATGTTGCCCACCGCCCGCGCCGAGGCCCTGCGCGAGCCGCTGCGTCTGGCGCTGGAAGCGCTGGAGCGCGCGGTGGCACCGCCGGCAGCGTTCGATCCGGCGCGCGCGGAGCTTACCTGGCGCATTGCCGCCACCGATTACATGTCATCGGCGCTGATCCTGCCGGCGCTGAAACTCATTCGTGAAGCGGCACCGCGCAGCCGCATGGCGGTGTTCGCACTCAATCCGCCGCAGGTGGCGCAGCAGCTGGAGAAGGGCGAGCTGGATATGGTGTTTCACACCGGCGACAACGCGCCGCCGACGCTGCATCAGCGCCGCTTGTTCAGCGAGCGCTACGTGCTGGCTGGCCGGCACGATCATCCGCAGCTGCAGCAGCCCCTGACGCTGGACCGTTTTTGTCAGCTGGAGTTTGTGATGGTTTCGCCGGATGGCGGCGGCTTCAGTGCGGCCACCGATCGCGCGCTGGCAACGCTCGGCCGCACGCGCCGCGTCGCGCTCTCAGTGCCGCATTTTCTGTTTATGCTCGACACGCTGGCCAGCAGCGATTTGGTCGCTGTACTGCCGGAGCGCCTGGTGCGAAACGCGCCGCAGCTCACCGTACTTGCACCGCCGCTACAGATTGAAGGATTTGACATCCTGATGCTGTGGCACGAGCGCCTGCATCGCGATCCCGCCCAGCAGTGGCTGCGCCAGCAAATTGTCGCGGCACTGTAAACCTGAACTCTCGCCGAATAAGTAGTGGTCTTCATGCTCTCAGGCCTTGCCCGACAAGGCTTGCTCCTGCATTGCTGATGCGATTAGCGCCACCGCTCCACAGCACGCATCATATTAACACGACGAAACACTCGCGTTTTAACGTGCAGGAGAGAAGACCATGCAGATATTTGTCACCGGGGCCACTGGCTGGGTAGGTTCAGCGGTGGTGGAAGATTTGATCGCGGCGGGCCATCAGGTAACAGGGCTGGCGCGTTCGGCGGAAAAAGCCGTGGCGCTGGCCGTCACTGGCGCACAGGTTATTCGCGGTTCGCTGGAGGATGCTGACGTGCTGCGTGACGCCGCGCAATCCGCAGACGCCATCATTCATACCGCGTTTAACCACGATTTCTCGCGCTTCGTGCAGAACTGCGAGCAGGACCGTCAGGTGATCGAGCTGCTCGGCGAGGCGATTGCCGGATCGGATCGCATGCTGCTGGTGACGTCCGGCCTGTCCGGTATGGCGCGCGGGGCGACGGAGCTGGATCAGCCGCAGCCGGTGTCACCGCGTCAGTCGGAAGCGGCGGCGCAGGCGCTATCACAGCGCGGCGTGCACGTGGCGACAGTGCGGCTGGCGCCGTCGGTACATGGCCTCGGCGACCACGGTTTCGTGCCGATTCTGGTGCGGCTGGCGCGTGAGAGCGGGATTTCCGCCTGGTGCGGCAGCGGTGAGAACTGCTGGTCCGGCGTGCACCGTCGCGATGCGGCGCGCGTCTATCGGCTGGCGCTGGAGCAGGGCGTCACCGAACGCGTTTATCACGCGGTGGCCGATGAGGCGGTGCCGTTCCGCGCAATCGCGGAGACGATTGGACGCCAGCTCGGATTACCCAGCGGCGAGCGCGACCGGGCACACTTTGGCTGGTTCGCCAACATGGCGGCGGGCAACATGGCGGTCTCCAGCCAGCGCACGCGCACGCTGCTGGACTGGTCTGCAACCCGCCCGGACCTGCTGAGCGAGCTCGATACGCCTGCCTATTACACCCATCTCTGATATCACGCTGCCGCTGCGCGCGGCAGTTTTTCTGGATTATATCGATGAAAAATAATGTATTTATCACCTTGCTGCCGGTGACGCTGGCGGTGTTTATCGCTTTTCTCACCATGGGGATGCAGCTGCCGGTGCTGCCGCTGCATCTGCAGCAGAACCTCGGCATGGATACGCTGGCGATCGGCACGGTCATCGGCGCGCAGTTTATCGCATCGCTGCTGACGCGTTCGTGGGCGGGCAACTTCGCCGATATGCGCGGCGCGAAACGCGCGGTGCTGACCGGGCTGTTAGTGGTGGCGAGTTCCGGCGTGATCTATCTGATTTCGCTGCTGTTCATTGATCGGCCTGCCAGCTCGGTGGCCATTCTGCTGCTGGGGCGTGTGGTGCTGGCGCTGGGCGAGAGCCTGCTGGCCACTGGCGCGCTCGGCTGGGGACTCGGGCTGGTGGGGCCGGCCAATGCCGGTAAAGTGATGGCGTGGATCGGTATCGCGATTTACGGCGCCTGGGCGCTGGGTGCGCCGCTGGGCGTGGCGATTTATCACGGCTGGCACTTCACCGGCATCGCCATGGCGATCATCTTGGTACCGCTGCTGCCGCTGATGTTTATCACCCAGGTGCGCGCCGTCGCGCCGACCTCGACCAAACGCACGCCGTTCTACAAAGTCATGGGCGCGGTGTGGCGGCCGGGACTGGGTCTGGCGCTCGCCAGCGTCGGCTTTGGCATGATTACTGCTTTTATCGCGCTGCTGTTTGCGGCCAGGGCCTGGGGCAACGCGTCGCTGGCGTTCACCGCGTTTGGCGTGGCGTTTATCGCGGCGCGTCTGTTCTTTGCCCATCTGCCGGATAAGCTGGGCGGCGCGCGTGTCGCGCTGGTATGCGTGCTGATTGAAGCCTGCGGTCAGCTGCTGATTTGGCGCGCGGATAGCGCGACGCTGGTTTATTTCGGCGCGGCGCTGACCGGTTTTGGCTATTCGCTGGCCTTTCCGGCGTTCGGCGTGGAAGCGGTGCGCCGTGCGCCGCCGCACACCCGCAGCCTGGCGATGGGGGCTTACGTGGCGTTTCTCGATATCGCGCTGGCAGTCACCAGTCCGCTGGCGGGCGCGCTGGCCGCCCACCGCGGCGTGGCTTCGGTGTATCTCGCCGGCGCGATTGCCGTGGCGCTGGCGATGCTGGTGGCGCTGAGCCTGATGGCGCGTCAGCCACAACCACAGGCAGCGATGGAATAAGACCCGCCGCAAAAAATTCACTTCTCCCGCGCCGCAAAAATCATCACACTAGCCACCTTTACCATTAGGGAGAGATGGCATGAAAAGCCGATTGCTGCTGGCGCTGACGCTGTTCGCCAGCCTGAGCACGCCGTTGTGGGCCGACGAAGGCGTCTCGTTTAGCCATAAAGACTGGGAGCTGGCTTGTGATAATACGCTGACCTGCCGCGCCGCCGGCTACAGCGCCGAAGAAGGCGCGGGCGGATCGGTGCTGCTGACGCGCGCCGGCGGGCCAGACAGCCTGACGCACGGGCGCGTGGTGCTGGCCGATACCGGCGACGATGATGCGCAGCAGGTGAATGCGCTGGCGCTGTGGATTGACGATCGCGCGCTGGGCGAGGTCAGCAAAGCGGAGAACGATGAGTGGACGCTGAGCGACGCACAGACCCAGGCGCTGATCGCCGCCATCAAAGGCAGCGCCAGAGTGGAGTTTCGCGGTGCGGCCGAGCCGTTTGAGCTCTCCGGCAACGGGGCCTTTGCCACGCTGTTAAAAATGGATGAGGCGCAGGGACGGCTGAACACGCCGGGCGCGCTGGTGCGCAAGGGCAACCAGCCGGAAGCCAGCGTACCGGCGGCAGTGGCGATGCCGGTGATCCAGCAGGTCCATGTGCTAAAAGCCGCGCCGCGCCCGCTGACGCCGGACGAACTGGCGCAGGTCAAGCCAAAGCTGATTGCCTCGCTGACCGATGACGACAGCTGTGACAATCTCGCGCCGTCCGACGATCAGCCGGAAGAGGGCGCAGAACCGCCTACGCTGACGCCGGTGGATGCGCAGCACGTGCTGATTGCCGCGCTGTGCTGGCGCGGGGCTTACAACGAAGGCTACGGTTTCTGGCTGCTGGATAACGCGCTGCAGGGCACGCCGCAGCTGATCACCGATTCCGGATCTGATTATCACGACGGCGTGATCAGCGAAGCGCAGAAAGGGCGCGGCATTGGTGACTGCTGGAGCACCGCTGCATGGGTGTGGGATGGCCGCCAGTTTGTCCAGAGCAGCGAGGCCACCACCGGTATGTGTCGTGCCATCCGCGCCGGCGGCGCATGGCAGCTGCCAACGCTGGTCACCGAAGTCAAACCGGCGGGGTAATGCTCAGCGCGCAACGCCGGGCGGCAGGGATGCTTAATCCGTCACGGATTTTGCCGCGTCCCACGCGGCCATGACGTGGGCGATGGCGGTATCGATCTGCGCGCCGTTGACGCCATCGCGCACCAGCACCGACACGCCCAGCAGAAAAGCGTCGAGGGCGATGGCGAGGGCGGCGGCATCAGTGTTGGCGCGCAGTTCGCCGCTGTCGATGCCGCGCTGCACGCAGGCCGTCATGCCTGCCAGCGTGCGGGCGCGTGAGCGCGCCAGCGGCTGGGTGACATCCGCGTGTTCGGCGGAAGGCGCACTCATCACGCCCAGGCCGACCATACATCCCAGCGGATGGCCGGACTCACACTGCATGCTGGCAGAGCGCCGCAGCGCGGTCTCCATCGCGGTGCGGGGCGGCAGGCTGTTATCCCACAGCGGCTCCACCACCTGCGCGTAAGTCGACAGATAGCGCTGCACACACTCCTGAAACAGCGCCTGCTTCGAGCCAAAGGCCGCGTAGAAGCTCGGTGCGGAAATACCGCCGGCAATTCCCGCCTTCAGCTGCGTTAACGATGTCGACTCATAACCGTGCTGCCAGAAAATCTTCATCGCTTGTTCAATGGCCGCATCACGATCGAACGTACGCGGCCGTCCCATAGTGGCCATCTCAGTGCTCCGTTAAGCTCAATGCTTAAATACTAATCGATACATAAGTCGTTGACAACGGTCTCGCGCGTCAATTAATGTATCGATCAGTATATATTTGTGCCTGCGGGCGGCGGATAGCGTATCCGCGGTAGTGTGTCCTTAAGCCGTAACAGGTTATCGCACTTCGCCACTTTATATACTGATCGGTACATATAATTTTAACGACAGGCGCGCGCCTCACCTGCACGCTGATGACATCGGGAACGCTGATTGTGACGACTTTGAATACCGCCGCGGATAAAACCCGGCCGCTACCGCTGGGCGCGCTGCTGGCGCTGGCCATGACCGGTTTTATCTGCATCATCACCGAAACCTTACCGGCCGGACTGCTGCCGCAGATGGCGGCGGGCCTCGGCATTTCCACCGCGCTGGCCGGGCAGACCGTAACCGTTTATGCGCTTGGCTCGCTGCTGGCGGCGATTCCACTGACCATCGCCACCCAGGGCTGGCGCCGCCGTAACGTGCTGTTGCTGGCTATCGTCGGTTTCCTGATTTTCAACTCCATCACCACGTTCTCGACCCACTTCGCACTGACGCTGGTGGCGCGCTTTTTCGCCGGTGCAGCGGCGGGACTCGCCTGGAGCCTGCTGGCCGGCTATGCGCGGCGCATGGTGCCGGTCCATCAGCAGGGCAAAGCGCTCGCCGTGGCGATGGTCGGCACGCCGATTGCGCTTGCGCTGGGTGTTCCCGTCGGCACCTGGCTGGGCACGGCGGTGGGCTGGCGCACGGCGTTCGGCATCATGTCAGCGCTGACGCTGCTGCTGATCGGCTGGGTGCTGCTGCGGGTGCCTGACTATCCGGGACAAAGCAGCGATCAGCGTCTGCCGCTGCGCACAGTGTTCATGACGCCAGGCGTGCGTCCGGTGCTGGGCGTGGTGCTGGCGTGGATGACGGCGCACAACATTCTTTACACCTACATCGCGCCGTTCGTTACCCAGGCGGGCCTCGCCGGACAGGTGGACAGCGTGCTGCTGGTGTTTGGCATCGCGGCGCTGGCGGCTATCGGCCTGGCCGGTCGCCTCGTCGATCACCACCTGCGCGTCGCCGTGCTCGGCAGTCTGGCGCTGTTTGCGCTGGTCTCGCTGCTGTTCATCTGGCTGGCGCGCTTGCCGCTGCTGGTTTATGTCGGCGTGGCGCTGTGGGGACTGACGTTTGGCGGGGCGGCCACGCTGCTGCAAACGGCGCTGGCGGATGCGGCAGGCGAGGGCGCGGATGTGGCGCTGTCGATGAATGTGGTGGTGTGGAACAGCGCGATTGCCGGCGGCGGTCTGGCCGGTGGCGTGTTGCTTACCCATTGGGGCGTGGCGTCTTTCCCGCTGGCGCTGCTGTTGCTGCTGGCGGTTGGCTTTCTCATCGCACTGCAGGCGCGTCAGCACGGTTTCCAGGCCGGCGCGCGGCACCAGCGCGTACAAGGTCACTGACCTGCCGGGCTGACTTAAAAAATTTAACCCACTGTTTTAAATGGCATTATGACAAAATGGAGATCAATCACGTGTTCAAAAAATTACTGTTAACCCTGCTGCTTGCCTCGGCCGCGCTGTTTTCCGCCGCCAGCACCGCCGCGGATGAATTCCCGCTGCCCGCCGGTTTCACCAGCAGCTATCAAACTGTGGATGGCGTACGCCTGCATTATGTGAAGGGCGGCAGCGGACCGCTGGTGTATCTGGTGCACGGTTTCGGACAGACGTGGTACGAGTGGCACCAGCTGATGCCGGAACTGGCAAAAAACCACACCGTCGTGGCGGTGGATCTGCCGGGGCTGGGGCAGTCTGACGTGCCGCATTCGTATCGCGCCACCGATGTCGCGCCGCTGCTTTATCAGCTGGCACAACAGTTCGCCGGCGGCAAAAAGTTCGATCTGGTGGCGCACGACATTGGCATCTGGAATACCTATCCGCTGCTGGTGAAACATCAGGACAGCATCCGCCGCGCCATCTTTATGGAAGCGCCAATCCCGGATGAAAGTATCTATCAGTTCCCGGCCTTTACGCCCGAAGGCGAATCCCTGGTGTGGCACTTCAGCTTCTTTGCGGCGCAGGGACAGCTGGCTGAACAGCTGATCGCCGGTAAAGAGCGTCTGTTCTTCGAGCATTTCATCAAAGAACATGCCGCCAACAAAGCGGTGTTCACCCCGGCGCTGCTGGATCTCTACAGCAAATCCTATGCAAAACCGCACAGCCTGAACGCCGCCTTTGAATATTACCGGGTGCTGAATCAGGGAGTGGCGGACAATAAAGAGCTCTCCCGCGAGAAAATTGCTGTGCCGATGCTGGCGATTGGCGGTGGCGGTCACGGCGGACTGGGTGCTTATGAGCAGCAGGTGGTCAGCCGCTACGCCTCGCAGGTCACCGGCAAAGTGTTACCTGGCTGCGGTCACTGGTTACCTGAAGAGTGCCCTGCGCCGCTGAATGCGGCGGTGATGGAGTTTCTCGCGTCCGGGAAATAACGCGGTGCGCAGGCCAGTTTTAGCGCTGGCCTGCATAGACGTGAGCGTCTCAGGCTTTATTCAGGCAGCACTGCTTAAACTTTTTGCCGCTGCCGCACGGGCAGGGATCGTTGCGGCCGGTTTTTTCACCGGCAAAATGCGGCAGCTGCGGAGCCGGATCGGGCTGCGCCATGCGCTGTTCCTGCCAGTATTCGTGCAGTTCCAGCGCCGCCGGACGAATCGCCTCGATGCTGGCCTCAAACGCGTCCGGGGTGAAGGCTTCACGCTGCGCCAGCTGCGCTTCACTGCCGTGCAGCGCAATCGCCTGCAGCGCCGGTTGCTGTGCCGCCGGCAGCTGCGACCAGTCTGCATCCAGCGCCACGCCGCGCATATAGCCGTAGCACCAGTCTTCCACCACGGTAAACAGCTGGCCTTCCATCTCCTGCTCGCCGAACAGCGGATCGAACTGCTCCGGGTACTCCGCCAGCCGCTCGGCGATGTCGTTGAAGTGCTGGAAAGTCAGCGCCATGAAGCGGTCCATTTCGCGCGCGTTCGCCCACTGAGGAATCTTCTTCTCACCGCCCCAGATCGCCACCAGCCATTCGCTCGGTTCGATATCGTTCGGGCCGGAGAGCAGGGCGGTCAGCATGCCGTCCAGTTCGGCGGTGTCCACCACGGAGTGTTCGTTGCCATATTTTTCCAGCATGTCATCAAGCCAGTTCAGCTCTTTTTCGGTTAACGGACCCTGATTCATCCGGCGTCTCCTGCGGTGTGCATTGGTGGGCAAAAATTGCTGGGCGCGATTATAGCGGCAGCGCGCCTGATTTACCGCTTTTTGCATATCGATAGCCGAAGTGCGCCTAAAAAGGAATCGCCATAACTTATTGCGCAACAGTATTGGCGGGAAACGGCGGCGAATGTCAGCGTAAACGCAGGATTTACCGATAGCGAGGAGACAACATCATGGCGGATACCCTGCCAGTACTGGATCTGGCCCTGCTGGAACTACCCGACGCAGAGCAGGCAGCTTATCTGGCGCAGCTGCGGGAGACCGCGCGTGACGTCGGTTTCTTCTATCTGGTTAATCACGGCATCAACCCGCAACTGCTGCACAACGTGCAGAGTATCACGCGGGCGTTTTTTGCCCTGCCGCAGGCGGAGAAGCAGCGCGTGGCGATGATCCACTCGCCGCATTTTCGCGGCTACAACCATGCCGGTGTGGAATACACCCGCGACCAGCGCGGTCAGCGTGAACAGTTTGATATCGGTGCCGAACGCGCGGCGCTGACGCTGCAGCCGGGCGATCCGGCGTGGAAACGGCTGCAGGGCCCCAACTTATGGCCGGAGGCGTTACCGCAATTGCGTCCGGTGATGCACGCCTGGCAGCAGGCGATGACCGCCATCGCGCTGCGCCTGCTGCGGGCCTTTGCTAAAGCGCTGGCGCTGCCGCCGGATGCGTTCGACGCGCTGTATGGCACCCAGCCCAATGAGCACATCAAGCTGATTCGTTATCCCGGCCAGGCGGCAGAAGCCAGCCAGCAGGGCGTCGGCGCGCACAAAGACTCCGGCTTCCTCACCTTTTTGCTGCAGGACGATCAGCCCGGTTTGCAGGTGGAAGTGTCACCCGGTCACTGGGTGGATGCGCTGCCCAAGCCGGGCGCGTTTGTGGTCAACATCGGCGAACTGCTGGAGATTGCCAGCAATGGGTATCTGCGCGCCACCGTGCACCGCGTGGTGTCGCCGCCGGCTAATCGTGAACGCGTGTCAATCGCTTTTTTCCTCGGTGCGCAGCTGGACGCCGAAGTACCGCTGTATCAGCTGCCGCCGCAGCTGGCGGCAGAAGCCCACGGCCCGACCAGCGATCCTGACAATCCGCTGCTGCGCGAAGTGGGCTGGAACTACCTCAAAGGGCGTCTGCGTTCCCATCGCGATGTGGCGCAGCGCTATTACGCTGATGCATTAAGCACAGTGAAATCATAAGAAACGTAAGGAAAGCCCATGCAGAAAACGATGATAGCGTCACTGGCCCTGATGGCCCTGTTCAGCAGCGTGGCGTCCGCCGCGGCACTGCGCGTGGCCGCCGATCCGGTGCCGCACAGTGAGATCCTCAACTACATCAAACAAACCGACAAACAGCTCGACCTGAAGGTCATCGAGCTTAACGGCAATTTAAACGCCAACGAGCTGCTGGCGCGTGGCGACGTCGATGCCAACTATTTCCAGCATGTGCCTTATCTGCGCGATCAGGAAAAAGCGCTGGGCGAAAAATTTACCGTGGTGGCGACCGTGCATATTGAGCCACTCGGGATTTATTCGCACAAAGTGAAATCTCTGAAAGATTTGCCGGATGGCGCGCAGGCGGCGGTGCCCAACAACGTCACTAACCTGAGCCGCGCGCTCTATCTACTACAGGCCAACGGCCTGATTACGCTGAAAAGCCGCAGTGCCAGTACGCTGGTGACCACGGCGGACATCAGTGACAACCCGCACCATCTGAAGATCATTGAAGTTGAAGCGCCGCAGCTGCCGCGCGCGCTGGATGATGCGCAGCTGGCGATTATTAACGGTAACTATGCCCTGCAGGCCGGGCTGGTGCCGTCAAAAGACGCGCTGGCGCTGGAACAGGCAAAGGATAATCCGTATGCCAACGTGCTGGTCACCACGCCAAAGCTGGCCAGCGACCCGCGCATTCTCGCGTTAGCGAAAGATCTCGAATCAAAGCAAACTGCTGAATTTATCAACCAGCACTACAAAGGATCGGTTATCCCGGTTAATCAATAATGCCCGGCGCCACCTGCGGCTGACAGGTGGCGCACCCGCTGTTCTGTGGTATATTTCGCCACCAACACCAGTGGCACCTGCTGCATAACATAAAAAATAACTTATCAATTGATGGCTATTTCCCGCTTCGTCAGACTTCAGCGGCTGACGCTTTCTCGCGCATGGTTGCACCTGCGGCTGTCAGCCCTGTGTCTGCTGCTCAGCGGCTGCGGAACGCTGTCGCAAACGTCCGCGCCGGTGGGCGATCGCGTATACCTTTCCCACGCCTCCTTCCATGAAAACGTCGATGACATTGTGCGCCACTACATGCAGCAAAAGCAGGTAGCGGGCATCAGCATCGCCATTATTCACCAGCGCGGCGCGCCGCAGTTTTACAGCTATGGCGTCACCGATGCGCGTCAGCGTTATCCCATCACGCCGGATACGCTGTTTGCGCTGGGCTCGCTGAGCAAAGGCGTTACCGCAGAGGTCATTATCGGGCTGGTGGATCGCGGCGAGCTGCACTGGAACGACACGCTGGCCACGCTGCTGCCGCGCGGCGTGCCGCTGAGTGAGGATGCAAAACGTATCACGCTGCTGCAGCTGGTCACGCACACCTCAGGGCTGCCGCGTCAGGATATGGATCTGCCGATGTTCCTGAAATTTATGGCTTACCTGCGCAGCGGCGAAAATTTTTACGGCAATCTGGATAGCGATGCCGTGCTGAGTTATCTGGCCGATTTCAGCGCCCCCGCGCACCCGGCGGCGCAGTACTCCAATCTCGGCTATACGCTGCTGGGCTATATTCTGCAGCATCGCCTGCATCAGGACATTGAAACGCTGGCGCAGCATCAGCTGTTTGGTCCGCTCGGCATGACCAGCAGCAGCTTCCATCCACAAACCCTGCGCGGCTATCCGTGGCGCGCGCTGGGCCACGCCGGCGATCAGCCGAAACTGATCGCGCGCGGTCAGCTGACGCCGGACTGGGCCTTTCGCGGCAATATGGTGGCGGCCGCCAGCCTGTACAGCAATGCGCGCGATCTGATTCGCTACCTCGATGCGCATCTGCACAGCGATGCACAGGGCGCGCTCGGCCAGGCGCTGGCGCAGGTCAATCATCCTTATGAGCAGCATGGCAATCAGGCGCAGAATATCGCCTGGGTAACCGATACCTATGGTCAGCAGCAGATCACTTATCAGGTGGGGTATATTGGCGGTTATGCCAGCTTTATTGGCTACGATCGCGCCCACGGCAATGCCATCGTGGTGCTGCAAAACGCCTTCAACTGGAGCAACTATCTCGGCATTGCGCTGCTGCGTGATTTGGCGCGTAAAGATCGCCGGGTGCTGAACACGGTTGCTTGCAATTTTGCTGCTCAGCAAAGCGCGCCGCCTGAGGTATGCTGTGGAGCGAAATTTGACGCGCAAAGCGCGGCGCGGGAACCTTCCGCACGTGGCGCTTGTCAGTAAATGGGACAGTTAAATAATTAACCAGAGTGGAAATCACCAATGCGCAGGACACACGTCACCCTTCTTTCAGCAGGAATTTTTCTGGGCGCTTTAAGCCTGACGCCAGCAGCACTGGCAGAAGGTGAGCAAACCGATAGCGTACCGATGCCGCCGCAGGTGCAGCAAACCGCACCTGACGCCTCAGCGCCAGCGGCCACCAGCGATGCGCCCGCCAGCAGTGAACCGGCAGAATCCAGTGGCGATGTCGCGCCGATTCGTCCGTCACAAAACGGTCCGGGTGAAGCGCCATCCGCCGCCAATAATTACGATCTGCACACTATCATCATCGATTACAAAGAGTATAAAGTCGGTGACGTCGTGCCGGATGAGTACCGTAAAAAGCAGTACACCATCGTTGAGTGGCAGCCGCGCCACCTGCCTGCACCGCAGGAAGGCACGCACTGGGCTTACATCAACGCTAACTACATCCTGATCACCGACGACAGCGGCAAGATCGTGATGGGCAAATCCGGCGACATTTTCTTCAAGGGTTAATGCCCGGCAGCAGGCGCGCTAACTGCGCCACGCCTGCCATTATCTGACTGGTGCTGGTATTACCGTATCCCAGCACCAGTCCCTGCTGTTTTTGCCCGCCCAGATAAAAGCCGGACAGCGCGCCAGGCGCATAGCCATGGCGAAACAACTGCGCCGTCAGCGCCACATCATCCACCGTATCCGCCAGCGGCAACACCAGATGCATACCGCACTCACCGCCCAGCAGCGGCACCTGAGCACCAAACGTCTCCTGGAGCGCAGCCCGCAGCGTGGCCTGCCGCTGACGATACAGACGGCGCATTTTGCTCAGGTGGCGATTGAAATCCCCGCTGCGTAAAAACAGCGCCAGCGCCTGCTGTTCCGGCCGGTTACCGCCGCGTAACAGCTCATGCAAGGCCGGCCGCAGCCGCGGCAGTAGCGGGGCCGGCAGTACCATGTAGCCGATGCGCAGCGCCGGAAACAGGGTTTTGCTGAAGGAGCTGATGTAAATCACCGGCGTCGGCTGCGCCATGCCCTGCATCGCGGCGATGGGCTCGCCGCTGTAGCGAAAATCGCTGTCGTAATCATCTTCGATAATCCATGCCTGATGCCGCTGTGCCGCCGCCAGCAGCGCCAGCCGGCGCGCGGCGCTCATGATCGCGCCGGTGGGATACTGATGCGTCGGCGTGGTGTAAATCAGCCGCGGCGGGCGCTGCTGCCAGTCCTGCGCTGTCGGTGCCAGTCCCTGTGCATCCACCGCAATCGGCTCGATCTGCAGATCGCCGAGGCGCATCGCTGCTTTGGCGCCGCGATAGCCCGGCTCTTCCACCCAGCCGGTGTCACCACGATTGGTGAGCAGCGCGACGCACAGCGTCAGCGCCTGCTGCGCGCCTTCGGTAATCACAATCTGCTGCGGCGCACAGCGCACGCCGCGCGCCAGCGCCAGATGCTGCGCCAGCGCCTCACGCAGCGCCAGCTCACCCAGCGGATCGCCGTAGCCCAGCAGCTGTGCCTGCTGCGCGGTTTGATTGAGCGCGCGACGCCACTGTGCCAGCGGGAAATGCGCCAGCGCCGGCGTGCTCGGGCGCAGCGCCAACTCCTGGCTGGAGAGGCGATGCAGCGAGTGCAACCCGGCAGCGCGCGCGGAAACCGGCCAGTCGGCGCTGTCGTCGGACGCCTGCGCTGGCAGCGGCGTGTGCGCCAGTCGGCTGACGCGGCTTCCCTGGCGGTCGCTGAGGATAAATCCTTCCGCCTGCAGCTGTGACCAGACGGCGATCACCGTATTGCGCGACACCTGCAGTTCAGCCGCCAGCTGGCGGGTCGCCGGCAGGCGCGTGCCCGCCGCCAGCTGACCATTCAGTATCGCCTGGCGCAGCCGCTGATACAGCTGCTGTTGCAGTGTCAGGCTGCCGTCGGCCTCTAGCGGTTCCAGCAGCAGCGAATGCCGGTTTAATGCGCGCATCGGCGCCTCCGTGGATCTATCGATTTGTCACATTGTGGCGCTTTTTCCGGAACCAGCAAAGTGGCACGCTGCACGCTGTCACTCTCACACAGAAGGAATCGCCGTATGTCATCGCAGACCAATCGTTATGGACAACCCATCGGCCCGGCGCTGGAGGCGTGGCAGCCGCGCCCGCTGCCGCAGGGGCAGATTTTCACCGGCCAGTATTGCCGGCTGGAGCCGCTGGATGCCGCACGTCACGGTCGCGAGCTGTATGCGGCTTATGCGCTGGCGGAAGATGACCGCGACTGGACCTGGCTGCCGGTCGGGCGCTTTGACGATGAAGCGTCTTATCTGGCGTTTGCGCAGCAGTGCCAGCAGAGTCCGGATTACCTGCACTTCGCGGTTATTGACCGGCAAAGCGGGCAGGCGGTCGGCTCGCTGGCGCTGATGCGCATTGAACCGCAGCACGGCGTGATGGAGGTCGGCTTTGTGGTGTTCTCTCCGTTGCTGAAGCAAACCCGCATGGCCACCGAAGCCCACTATCTGCTGATGCGTTACGCCTTCGAACAACTCGGCTATCGTCGCTACGAGTGGAAATGCGATAGCTGTAACCAGCCGTCGTACAACGCCGCACTGCGGCTGGGCTTCCGTTATGAAGGCACGTTTCGTCAGGTGGTGGTGTATAAAAATCGCAGCCGGGATACCGCCTGGTTCTCTATCATCGACAGCGAATGGCCGCAGGTGAAGCTGGGCTTTGAGCGCTGGCTGGCGGCAGACAATTTCGACGCTCGCGGGCAACAACGCGCCAGGCTGGAGACATTACGTCAGGCCTGACGCGCGCGTCGGGCTGGCTACCCGGCTAACCGGCAAAAATATATTTGGCGGCTGACAACACAAAGGCGCTGGCCATCGCCATCATCAGCCGCCGATGCCAGAGATTATCGCGTTTGAGCTCATTGAAACCGAGCTGCATGCGATGGTCGAGATCCAGCAGGCGCTCATCCACTTTTTCAAAGCGTTTATCAATTTGCCTGAATTGCTCATCCATCTTTTCAAAGCGTTTATCAATTTGCCTGAATCGCTCATCGATTTGTTCAAAACGCTGATCGATTTTCCTGAATTGCTCATCGATTTGTTCAAAGCGTTGATCGATTTTCCTGAATTGCTCATCGATTTGTTCAAAGCGTTGAGCGATTTTCCTGAATTGCTCATCCATCTTTTCAAAGCGTTGATCAATTTTCCTGAATTGTTCATCGATTTGTTCAAAACGTTGATCGATTGTTCTGAATTGCGCATCCACTTTTTCAAAGCGTTTATCGATTGATCTGAATTGCGCATCCACCTTTTCGAAGCGTTGATCGATTTGTTCAAAGCGTTGATCAATTTTCCGGAATTGCTCATCGACGTTGTCAAACCGCAGCTCAATGGCTTTAAACGTATGGCGGACCTCATTTTCAAAATGCCTGAGGCTCTGTGCCAGTTTATCGACACGCTGCGCGGTGGCGTGATTTGCCCGCATCACGCCTTCCATGGCCTGCGAAAGGTGCGTTTTGGTCAGGCTGTTTTCCTGCTGCATTTCGGCAAAAATGTCGACCATCACTTCGGCCTGGTGATCGGCCACGCCCGCCTGCTGCAGCGCTTTGAATGCCTTATGGGTGTTCATCATCGTCGGTATCATCCCTGTTGCTCCTGGTCGCCTTTCCTGTTGCCTGCAAGGTTGTCCAGGTGGTGATAGTTGCACCATGTGATGATGTGGATTTTGCGCGACGTCTCGAAAAATATCAATTCGTACAAAGAGTAACGCTAAGCGGCAATAAAAAGGGCCTGCACGCTGGCAGGCCCTGGTCTGGCACGCATTTTTATCAATTTTCGGGCTGCGGAATTATTTTTATCTCCGCCATGCCGATACCAAGTTTGCGTGGATCCTGACCGGTAATGTTGCCGAGATTAGACAGCTGTGGTTCTGGCGGCGTGATGATCAGGTTGCGGCTGGCGCCGGGGTTGGTGAAATGCAGCGTTTGCGTGGAGAACGCGTCACCCAGATTGAGCTGCTGCACTTGCTCGCCGACGCGCACCGGAATCGGTCGATGGGCGTTAGCCCCATAGGCGCGTGCGGTGATCACTACGTCAAAACGCGCCGGCAGCGGATCGACATATTCAATGTTCACCTCCGGCGCGAGGTTGGCGTTCGACCAGCGCCCCCAGCTTTCCGGCCGTGAAATACCGCTAAAGCGCTTCACGCTGGCTGGCGCGCCCGGCACGGTCAGAAGGAAGCTGTCCGCCTGGTAGCGAATGGCATTATCCTCGATGCGCATTTGCTGTTCGTTGAGCTGATAGGTCACCGCGCTGACTTTCACCTGCGGGAACTGCGCTTTGCCCTGCCACACCGGCTGGTCGATGCGCGTCACCGTGGGTTGTCCGCCGGTCTGGCCCATCGCCAGACAGAGATCGGTCGACAGCGCCAGCGCCGGCTGCCACAGCCGGCCCATTTTGAAGCAGCGATCGACCCAGACAAACTTATCGCTGGCGGCAAAATCGGCCAGCTGGAAGCGCAGCGGCGCGGCGTATTCGCCTTCCGGCAGCGGCTCTACCTGATGATCGGATACGCGGAACAGGATCGGCAGCCTGAACGTCGCGCCCGAGAAGCTAAAGGTATTTTTGGGCTGGTCGATGGTGAACGTCTTCATCTGGCGGGGGAAATTCCACAGCTGAATGATATCGGCTTTCCACGCCGTGACCTTCTTCGCCATGTCATCGAACTGGCTGGAGAGCGAGGCCGAAGACAGCCCGCTGCGGCCAAGGCCAATCGCGTTATCCCCGCCGAGAATATCCAGCACCGTGGCGCCGTTATCCAGCGTGCTGCGCTTGCCGTCCAGCACCTCGGCCTGCGGCTGATCGCCACGGATCACCATAAACAGATCGCGGCGCGGCTGCTTGATCAGATACTGATGCGCCGTGTTATTCATCGCCAGATGATCGGAACTCACCACAATCACGGTGTTTTTAAACCACGGCGAGGCTTTGATGCGGGCAATCAGGCGCGCCACGTGCTCCTGGGAACAGGCCACCGCGCTAAACGACTGATTGGGTTTGCCGTCATAGCTGTAACTTTTGCGCTGACAGCTGCGCGAAATAAAGCCGTCCGGATGATGGGTGTCCACGGTGAGCGTAAACAGCGCAAAGCGTTTCTGCTGACGCGACAGCTCCTCATACTTTTCAAACACTTCATCCATCACCGTATCGTCGTAAAAGCCCCAGTTGTTACGGTAGCTGGGGTCGGCGACGCGGCTCTTCAGCTCCTGCGAGCCGTACATATTGGCGGCGTCAAAACCGTGTGACAGCAAAAAAGTGTCTTTACCGGCAAAGCGCAGGTCTGCGCCCTGAATAAACCAGTTCTCATAGCCGGAGTGTTTGAGGATATCGCCGAGGCAGATATTTTGCGGATAGAAGCTGGAAAGCGAAGCCGAGGCGTTGCCGTCGAACGGCGCAAATAGCGGAATACCGCACTGCGACGCTACCATGCCGGCGATGGTGTAATCGGTGCCGGGCAGTTGCTCGGTGTTGCTGAAGTCAATGCTGTGATCTTTTTCGCGGCTGAGTTCCGGTGCCAGGCCAGGAAAAGCCTGTTGATTGAAGTAGGTGCGCTCAAGGCTTTCGCCGTAGATATACACCAGGTTGAGCTTCGGCGCGTTAATCTGCTTGTTCGGCGTTTTGTAATAGGTTTCGAAATCCGAGTCGGCCTGGCGCGCGTGGGAGGCGATCAGCTCTTTCACCTGGCGAAACGCCGGCGTGGTTTGCACCGAGCCGGCAGCACAGGCGATCGCCAGCAGGCTCCAGCCGAGATGATGCGGACGTTTATGCCGGCGCAGCACCCAGGAGAGAAAACAAAACAGTAAAAACAGGCCGATGATCAAGCCAAGCGCCGGTACCACATATTTGCTCACGCCCGCGCCGGTCAGGCTGTTGGTCAGGGTGTAGAGCACCGCATCGTTGATGCCATCGCCGGTAAAATAGTTACTGGCATACAGCGTGGCGTTGAGCACGATGAACAGGGTGAGCAGCAGCAAG
Organism: Pantoea sp. ICBG 985; assembly: GCF_002928365.1. Lineage (NCBI taxonomy): Bacteria > Pseudomonadati > Pseudomonadota > Gammaproteobacteria > Enterobacterales > Erwiniaceae > Pantoea > Pantoea sp. ICBG 985. The sequence continues at coordinate 253,626 of NZ_POWM01000004.1, read as the reverse complement.
ATCAGGATAAACCAGAATTTATTTCGCCCGGCTTTAAACGAATAGACTGCGATCGCAGCCAAAAAGAGCACTATTGAAAGCAACTCCAACGGCAGATCCTCACATTAAGTAAAAAGAACGCGTTACCTGCGTCTGCGGCCCTCTGCGGGGGTTTTGCGTCAATCTATATTGGCTGTCACAGGGCTGCAACACATCCAACCAGATTTGTGCGATGCATTGCGAATCGTTTAAGGCGGGTTTAGGCGGAGTCTGATTTAGTCTGGCAGCAACCGGCGCGCTGCTGCCAGCCAGGGCGCGCGCGGGCGTTACAACTTACCGGTGAGATACTGCGCTTCGCCGTCGGCAAAGCTCCAGTCACCTTTGCTGTTGGTGATAAAACTGATCATCAGATCGTTGCCCTGCACGCCACAATTCTCCCGCAACTCGCGCGCTAACTCTGCCATGAAGTGCGTTTTCTGTTCTTCACTTCTTGGGCTGGTGTACACGCGTACCATCACCAGATTGTCGCTGCGCGCAAAGCCCAGCCCGGTATCCTGAAAGACCATCTGATAACGCTTGTTTTCATGAACAATCTGGTAACGATCGCGCGCCGGAACCTTAAATGCCGTGAGTACTGCGCGATGCGCGGCGTCGAGTAAGGTGCGAATCTCTGCTTCAGAACGGCCCTGAATAACATCAAAAGTCAGTAACGGCATCAATAAATCCTCGTTTTTGCCCACGCGGAAAGAGTAGGATGAAACGCTATGCTGCCGCTTGCTGCCGGAAAGAAAAAGCGCGCTGATTAAAATGATTATTTATTATTTTGAACAATCCTGATGAAAGAAATTAAAACCGATGCACTCTGGGTGCATTTGCACTGGCTGACGGTACTGGCGGAACAGGGCAGTTTTACCCGCGCGGCTGAACGCCTGGATGTCAGTAAAGCGGCGATGAGCCAGAAAATCAAAGAGCTGGAGCAGATGGCGGGCGTGGCGCTGGTGCAGCGCACCACGCGCAGCGTGCGGCTGACGTCGGCCGGTGAAAAGCTGGTGGACGACCTGCGTGAGCCGTTTGCGCGCATCGCGCAGAGCTTCTTTAGCGTGCGTGACGAAGCCGGGCCGGTGCGCGGTCTGGTGCGCATCAGCGCGCCGGTGGCGTTTGCCCGGCAGCAACTGGTGCCGATTATCGGCGACTTTCTGCGCGACTATCCGCAGGTGCGGTTGCAGCTCAACGTCAGCGATCGGCTGGTGTCGCTGGGCAGCGAAGGATTCGATCTCGCCATTCGCCACAGCCAGCAGCTGCCGGAAACGCACGTCGCGCTGCCGCTGTGTGAAACGCGCACGCTACTGGTGGCCGCGCCGGACTATCTGACCCGTCACGGCACGCCAGATACGCCGCAGGCGCTGCAGCAGCATAACTGCCTCTATTATCCGCGCGGGCTGGAGTCGCCGCAGTGGCGCTTTCGTCTGCACAGCGATGACAGCGAAACGGTGCAGGTGAAGATTCAGGGTAATTTCGCCACTAATAACAGCGAGTCGATTCGTGACGCTGCGCTGCAGGGGCTGGGCATTGCCATGCTGCCGGACTTCAGCGCCAGCGCGGCGCTGGCCAGCGGCACGCTGCAGCAGGTGCTGCCGGAGTGGCAGGCGGTCGATGCCTTTGCCGACCGCCTGTGGGTGGTGCGGCCTTACGCAGCGCAGGTGCCGCGTGCCGTCACCACCTTTATCCACTGGCTACGCACGCGCTTTGTTGATGGGTGAGGCCAGCGGCGCGCTGAGCGGTGCGCTGGGCTGCATCATCGCTCCCAGCAGGCTGCGACGGTTGTAGTTACCGAGACGCAGATTGAAGTCGAGATGCAGCTGCTCAATGCCGCTCAGCTTGATCACCGGCGGCGGCGTATGCGGGCGCTGATGGAACAGCACCGTGTGCGCAAAGGCATCACTTTGCCAGTTGTTCAGCCGCTGATAGTAATAGGCGTTGGCCTCGCATTTACGCAGATACAGGTTCACGCGGCGATGTTCGCGCATCGCCGCCTGCTGCGCCAGCGAACCCAGCTGCTGAGCCGGCTCGGCGATTTTCTGCGTCAGCAGGGCAAAATCATCGCGCTTTGCCAGCTCATTAAAATAGTTGTGCGCCCCCAGATGCTTGATCGGCGCGTACTGTTTTTGCCACTCGCGAATAAAAGGATTATTGGGCGCAGCGGCGAGAAACCAGTTTTCAATCACCGGTGCCAGATAGTTGACGGTGGCAATTTCGCGGTAATAGCCAATCACATCCATGCGACGTTCCTGATGCGCATGGTGCACCCAGCTCAGGTCTTCAAATAACAGTGTGCTGCAGTCAATCGCAATTCCGCCGTAGCGTAATAATAATTCGAGGCGAATGACTTCACTTTTTTGCTGCTCACTTAATTGTGTCGAGGTAAAAATAAAATCCGGCAGGACTTCTTTAAGCGTTAAACGGTTTAATACATACACCTGATGGTCGGGATTATCCTGACGCAGCTGCTGGATATTTAACGCCATCGATTTCGGTAAATATTCATTGTCCCAGTACATCCAGATTTTTTTGGGTATTTCCGGCAGCGCTTTCTCACCCGAAAGCAACACGATATTGTCCTCTTCGCTGGGATCATATTCCGGCGCGCAGAGCGCAGTATGCTGTTTTTTCTGCAGTAATGTCTGGCCGGTAAAGGCGATTCTCTGCCAGTGTTGCCAGAGCGTAAGGGCTGGCTGGAGACGTTTTTTTGTCATGATGCACCTGATTATTGTGATTATGGGGAGCAAGGATTCCCTGATGCTGGCGGCTTGAGCGCGCTTATGTGTCCTGACGGCTGTGTGTAAAAAGACTACCCTTGCTTAATAATCGATCCGCAGCGGCAAGGCTACGAATTTTTTTCGCTTTCAGATTTACCGGAAATGCCGGGATCCGGGATGGCTAAAAAGAGGTATCAATAAAATGATGAGGAAGTGCGTTTTTTATTTTTGCTCGATTAAGACTATTCCTAATAAAATAACCCTCTGCAGGCGCAGGCCGCGGCGCGGAATAAAAATGAGCGATCGGCGGTCCGTTAACGGCGCTGTATTTTCCCCTGGCCTGGCCGCCGCTTGCCCAACGCGCAGGCAGGTTAGCTACGCTTAGAGCAGGCAACGAAAAAAAGGAGGCACTATGCAGCCACACAAGCGTGGGTTACTGGCGGTTGATAAGCAGGGCAACCGCGTGCTGTTTCTCAATCCCGACAGCTTCGCCGTTGAGCAGGAGCTGAATGCCTTACCGCCGCGACCGCATGAGCTGCTGATGCTGCCCGCGCTGGAGAAGGCGTATGTGCCGATCTACGGTGATGGCGTCCACGGCGACAATCCGCATCCGGGGCACAAGGTGGCGATTATCGATTTGCGCCGGCGGCAGATTCGCGGCTTTATCGATCTGTCACCGCTCAAGGCACCGCACAGCGGCCAGCTGGGGCGCGATGGCAAAGTGTATCTGTGCTGTGAGTACAGCGCGGCGGTGGCGGTGATTGAGCCGCACAGCGACACGCTGGAGAAAACCATCCGGCTGCCGTCGCACAACGCGCACCGGCTGACGCTGTCGCCCAGCGGCCGCAAGCTGTTTACTGAAAACGAAGAGGACGCCAGCATCACGGTGGTGGATCTGTGCGAGGCGGAAGGGCGCATCATTGATAACATCCTGCTGCCAGGACCGATTGCCGGCATTGCCGCCTCGCCAAAGCACCCCTATCTGGTGGCCAGCGCGGCAGACGCGCCGCTGCTGTACGTGGTGGATCGTCAGAGCCATCGTATCCGCCAGCGCATCACGCTGCCCGGCCATCAGCAGCCGTGCCAGGTGGTGCGCTTCAGCGCCAACGGTGAGCGGCTGGTGGCGATTGGCGACGGGGAAGGAGTGGTGACGCTGTTTGACGACTTGCTTAATCCATTGGGTGACGTTGCGGTCGGCAATCAGCCGATGGATGGCTGTTTTAGCGCCGATAACCGCAGCCTGCTGATCGCTAATCAGGGTGACGGTTCGCTTAGCCTGATCGATCTGACGCAGATGAAGGTCATCGCCACGCCGCAGGCTGGCACCGGCTGCGAAGTCCTGAGCTACTTTCAGCTGTCGTCCTGAGTGCGACGGCCGCCATCAAATAAACGGCCGGTGATAAATCGCGCTGCTCCAGTGGCGGCTGCTGGCGTGTTTTTCTGCCTGCCAGCCGCGCTTGCGCAGTTGGCGCGCAATCAGTTTGTTCATAATACCGTGGCCCACCAGCAGCACCGTGCCCTGTTGCGACAGGGCAATCAGTTTGTCTGCCGCCCGCTGCGCGCGCTGCCGGGCATGCTGCACTGATTCCACGCGCCCGGCGTAACCGCACAGCCACAGCAGGCGCAGCAGCGCCAGCCACAGCGTCAGCGGCAGATGCAGGCGCGCAAACGGCAGCAGCGGCATCGCCACTTCACTGAACACCTCATCCACGTCCTGCGCCTGCAGGCCAAGCCGCGCCAGCGACGAACGCGCGCGCGGCAACGGACTGCAGGCAATCACGCTGGCCATGCGCGCAATCGCCATACTGCGCGGCGGCGGCGCATCACAAATCACCGCCTGGTCGTAGCCTTCACACCAGTCCGCCAGCGCCCGCGCCGTAAAGCGCCCGCTTACCGGATGGTCTGGCTTGCCGTGTCGCATGAGGATAATGGTCATAATGCTCCTGAGTGAAGGTCATCCAGTCTACTGCAGGCACGCAGGATTTCGCGCGGCCCGGGCGGTTTTAAGAATAATGCCCGGGTGTCATCAAAACTTAACTGAAATGTGCGAAAACGGCGCGGTGAAAGTTTGGTCGCCGTTTTTGCCAATGATAAGCAATAGTCGTTAATCACGCAGCGTGCGTGGATTTTTTAATGACGCTGGCTGTAATGTAATGTCATGAATTAACGCCGTTTTTATCTTTTTCTCCTGCACCATTGTGAAGATAAGTTAATTATTTTCCTGTTGATCACTTGATTTATCTACGCGCGTAGATAGACTGTCTTCACAGTGACAACTCACGGTGCCAGAGACGAAGTTGGCCTTGAGATGACCCAGTTACATTTGCCGTGCTAATGCGATCGATGAAAAAAACATCGGCGAAATCAGGCAAATAGATGAATTCCAACACCAGGGAATTCTTTACTGACCTTTCATCCAGGTTTGCCTACTGAACGTCGCCACCGGGGAGTTCCGCTTGTTGCCAGGGAACCGACCCACGGATGGGCGTTTACTGTTTTCACCTCTTTCAGGGAAATGGTTATGACGGTACATCACTCCGTTACGCAACAAGGTTCACCCGCTTCCGCCGCCGATGCGCGGCTGGAAACCACCACCGGGCGCAAAGATTTCTGGCGCGCCACCTTCTCCTGCTGGCTGGGCACCGCGATGGAATACGCGGATTTCGCCCTGTATGGCCTTGCTGCCGGCATCATTTTTGGCGATGTATTCTTCCCCGAAGCCACCCCGGCAATGGCGCTGCTCTCCAGCTTTGCCACCTGGTCGGTCGGCTTTATTGCGCGCCCGATCGGGGCGCTGCTGTTTGGCTGGATTGGCGATCGCAAGGGCCGCAAGGTAGTGATGATCAGCACCATCATTCTGATGGGCGCTTCGACCACGCTGATCGGCCTGATTCCTTCCTATGCAACGATTGGTCTGTGGGCGCCGGCCTGCCTGGTGCTGCTGCGTTTCACACAGGGGCTGGGCGCCGGCGCAGAGCTCTCGGGCGGCACGGTGATGCTGGGTGAATACGCGCCGGTTGAGCGCCGTGGCCTGGTGTCGTCGGTGATTGCGCTTGGTTCCAACAGCGGCACGCTGATTGCGTCGCTGGTGTGGCTGGCGGTGATTCAGATGGATAAAGCCACGCTGCTCGACTGGGGCTGGCGTATTCCGTTCCTCAGCAGCGTGTTGATTGCTGCGGTCGCGCTGTGGATTCGCCGTCATCTGCGTGAAACGCCGGTGTTTGAGCGTCAGCAGGCGGAACTGCAGGCGCAGCGCCATGAAACGCTGGCGCAAAGCGCGACGCAACCCGACAGCCGCAGCTTCTGGCAGCGCAGCCGCGCCTTCTGGACCATGGTGGGCCTGCGCATCGGTGAGAACGGCCCGTCCTATCTGGCACAGGGCTTTATCGTCGGCTACGTCGCCAAAGTGCTGATGCTGGACAAATCGGTGCCGACCACCGCGGTGTTCATCGCCTCGCTGCTCGGTTTCCTGATCATCCCGTTTGCCGGCTGGCTGTCGGACCGCTTTGGCCGACGCATCACCTATCGCGGCTTCTGCCTGTTACTGATGGTTTACGCCTGGCCCGCCTTTAGCCTGATGGACAGCCGCGAGCCGGCCATCGTGATTCCGGTGATTGTGGTGGGGATGGCGCTGGCGTCGCTGGGCATCTTTGGTGTGCAGGCGGCGTGGGGCGTGGAGATGTTTGGCGTCAAACACCGTTACACCAAAATGGCAGTTGCCAAAGAGCTGGGGTCTATCCTTTCAGGAGGCACCGCACCGCTGGTGGCGGCGGCGCTGCTGTCGTTTACCGGCCACTGGTGGCCGATTGCCGTGTACTTCTCGGCCATGGCGACCATCGGTTTCCTCACCACCTTCGTGGCACCGGAAACGCGCGGACGCGATCTGAATCTGCCGGAGGATGCTATCTGACGCGCAGGATGGTGCAACATTCTTTGATTACGCTGGCCGGTACTCCCGGCCAGCGGCATTAACGCAGAGGCAATATTGGCGAAATCCCCAACCGGAAATGTGACACGCAGTGACGTCGCCAAAGCCGCCGGAACCTCGGTGGCGGTGGTCAGCTATGTGATCAACAACGGACCGCGTCCGGTGGCCGAAGCCACGCGTCAGCGCGTGCTGGCCGCCATCCAGCAAACCGGCTATCGCCCGAATGCTGTGGCGCGCGCACTGGCCTCCGGCAGTACCAAAACCTTTGGCCTGATCGTGCCGAATATCGCAAACCCGTTTGTCGCCTCAATGGCGCACGTGCTGCTGCAGGAGTCGCTGAACCACGGCCACGTAATGCTGCTGGGCGATGCCGGCGACGATCGCCAGCGCGAGCTGGAGCTGATTCAGGGTTTGCTGAATCGCCAGGTGGATGGCCTGTTTTACACCAGCGTCGATCGCCATCCCTATATTGATGTCATCCAGGCGAGCGGAACGCCGCTGGTGATGCTGGACCGCATCGAACCGCGCCCCGGCGTCAGCATGCTGTGCGTGAACGAACGTGAAGCGGCGCGTCAGGTTACGGCGCATCTGCTCAGCCACGGCTATCAGCAGGTCGGCATGATCAGCGGTCCGCGCGAGATGCTTAACGCGCAGGATCGTATTCAGGGCTGGCGCGACGCCATGGCGCAGCACGGGCTGACGGTAGATGAAGCGCTGATTTTTCCGGCCGGCTATTCGCGCCAGGGCGGTTACGACGCCGGGCAGCGCATGATTGCCAGCGGCCGGGTGCCGCGCGCGCTGTTTACCAGTAACGAAGGGCAGGCGATTGGCTGTATTCGCGCGCTGTCCGAACATGGCCTGCGCGTGCCGCACGATGTCGCGCTGGTGTGTTTCAACGGTACCGAGCAGTCGGCCTTTCATGTGCCCACGCTCACCACCGTGCGCCAGCCGCTGCGCGAAATGGCACGCAGCGCCATCGCCATGCTGAAAAACGGTCATGGCGAGGCGCAGCTGGCCGAATTTCCTCACCATCTGGAGATCGGTGAGTCCTGTGGCTGCCAGCTATCTCAACAAAAATAAATATATAACATTATGAAAAGACTAATTATTGATTGTGATCCGGGGAATGGTATTGCTGGCGCTAACACCGATGACGGGCTGGCGCTGGCCTTAGCGCTGGCGTCACGCGCGCTGGCCGTTGAGCTGATCACCACCGTGAGCGGCAACACGCCGAGCGCGGTGGGAGCGCGGGTGGCTAAAGATCTGCTGCAGCGGCTCGGACTGAACATTCCGGTAGTGCAGGGCGCGCTGCAGGCGCTGCGCGAAGATCCGGCGCCGTGGCGCGCGCGGCTGGATAACGTCGCCGACCCGGCGCTGGGCGAACTGTGGCGCGGCGTGCGTCAGCCGCAGATGGTGGCAGCGGACGGCAACGATGCGGCGGGCGTGATGGGCCAGCTGATTTGTGACAATCCCGGCGAGTTTACGCTGGTGGCAATAGGCCCGCTGACCAACGTGGCGCAGGCGCTGCAGCGCTATCCGCAGATGGCGGATTCCGTAGCGGAGATCGTCATTATGGGCGGCGTATTCGCGCTGGATGACTACATCAAAGACACCAATTTTGGCCTCGATCCGGAAGCGGCGCATCAGGTGCTGCACAGCGGCGCCACCATCACGCTGGTGCCAATGGATGCCACCACGCAGACGCTGCTGACCCATCAGGATCTCACGCGCCTGACCGCCTGCGATCATCCACTGCCGCAGTTTGTGCGCGAAACGCTGCGACCGTGGATTGATTACTCCATCCGCACCCGCCATCTGCCGGGTTGCTGGATCCACGATGCGCTGGTCATTGCCTGGCTGCTCAACCAGCGCGTGGCGGACGGCGTGGATTATCACGTCGATATTGAGCTGCGTCCCGGTGCCACGCGCGGCAAGACCTGGCGCTACCGCACGCCGCTGCGGCTGGATGTCGGCGTGCCGGCGGACGCGGGCGCACTGGTGCATGTGATGCAGAACGTAAACAATCCGCTGCTGCTGGAAGTGATTGAGCAGACGTTCAACGGATTGAAACGCTGAGATTTTGCTGCGGCGCGCGGTCTCCCGGCCGGAGTACCGTGCGCCGCTTTCCTGCCGACACGCTTCCTTACATCGCGAATCACTCGCTGACAATTCCCCGCCGCGCGGCGCCTTTCTGACATGCTATATACAAATGGTTAACACAATAATAACCAGTGCAACCATTCGCTGGATAACGTTCCAATAAAAATCTGGCCGCGAGCCGGAAGCAATCAGACAGGATACCCTTATGTTTAACTGGACTGCGACCCAGCGCAACGTGGCTTTCGCCAGTTTCGCAAGCTGGACGCTGGATGCGTTCGACTTCTTTATTCTGGTGTTTGTGCTCAGCGATCTTGCGCGCTACTTCAACACCAGCGTCTCCGATGTTTCCATTGCCATTATGCTGACGCTGGCCGTACGACCGGTGGGCGCATTGATCTTTGGCCGGCTGGCGGAAAAATATGGCCGCCGGCCGATCCTGATGCTCAACATCGTGCTGTTTTCGCTGTTTGAGTTGCTGTCGGCATGGTCGCCCAACTTTGCTGCCTTCCTGACCTTCCGCGTGATTTACGGCGTGGCGATGGGTGGCATCTGGGGCGTGGCCTCTTCGCTGGCGATGGAAACCATTCCCGACCGTTCGCGCGGCCTGATGTCCGGCATTTTCCAGGCCGGTTATCCGTGCGGCTATCTGCTGGCGTCGATAGTGTTTGGCCTGTTCTTCGAACAGGTGGGCTGGCGCGGCATGTTCCTGATTGGCGCGCTGCCGATTCTGCTGCTGCCGTTTATCTATTTTAAAGTGCCGGAATCGCCGGTATGGCTGGCGGCGCGCGAGCGTAAAGAGAATCACGCGCTGCTGCCCATCATCCGCCAGCACTGGAAAATCTGTATTTACATGGTGCTGCTGATGGCCTGTTTTAACTTCTTCAGCCACGGCACGCAGGATCTCTACCCGACGTTCCTGAAAGTGCAGCACCAGTTTGACGCCCACACGGTGAGCATTATCGCCATCGGCTATAACATCGCGGCGATGCTCGGCGGCATTACGTTCGGCTCGTTGTCCGAGCGTATCGGGCGTAAAAAAGCCATCATGCTGGCGTCGTTTCTGGCGCTGCCGGTGCTGCCGCTGTGGGCGTTCTCCAGCGGTTCCTGGGCGATTGGGATCGGCGCGTTCCTGATGCAGTTTATGGTGCAGGGCGCATGGGGCGTGGTGCCGACCTACCTGACCGAGCTGGTGCCGGCCAATGCGCGTGCGGTACTGCCGGGCTTCGTTTACCAGCTGGGGAATTTAATTGCTTCGGTCAACGCCACGCTGCAGTCACGCATCGCCGAAGCCCACGGCGGTAACTACGGGCTGGGCATGGCGATTGTCGCCGGCACGGTGGCAGTGCTGATTTGCGTGTTCGTGGCGTTTGGCCGCGAGACGCGCGGCATCGAAATATCCGGGGCGGTGGCGAAAGAGACGCGTTAACGCGCCTCGCAGACGTCAATCCATTTCGCCGCCGTGAGCTCAGCCATGCGCTGCGGCGAAATGCGCACCGCGCTGTGAATCGAACCGGCCGCAGGTAACACTTCATCGAAACTGCGCAGCGACACATCGCAATAGACGGTCAGTGGATTTTCCAGCCCGAACGGGCACACGCCGCCGACCGGATGGCCGGTCCAGTTCACCACTTCATCCACGCTCAGCATGCGCGCTTTTGCCCCGAGCGCTGCCTTCAGCTTGCGATTGTCCAGCCGGGCGTCGCCGCGTGTGACAATCAGCACCACGCTTTCTTTCACTTTCAGCGACAGGGTTTTGGCGATTTGCCCCGGCGTCACGCCATGTACGCGTGCGGCCAGTTCTACGGTGGCAGTGCTTTCCGGCATCTCGATGATGTCGATATCCGGTGCGTGTTCGGCAAAGAAGTGCCGTACCGACTCCAGGCTCATTTTTTTCTCCGGTAAAAACAGAGCGTAAAAGCTGCCATAAGGCGGGAAAGCTGTAAACGGGAGAAACGGAGAATCTGTAACAGAATACGCCGCGCTTACACGGCATTTAACGTGCAGTTACCGCAGCGTTCGACGTCCGGAATGCGATAGCGCTGGCAGCAGCTGCGCCGCTCCATCGCGCCGTTGCGCGGGATCATGGTGCGATACAGCGGATTATCACTGCCGTCGGACAGGGATTTGCTGAAAAACAGCGCCTGTTCCAGTTGATGCCGGGTAGCCGCAGGCAGCTGCTGCTGCAGTTCGCCGAGGAACCAGTAAAACGAGAAGCCTAAGTTGTTCCAGATTAGCCGCGCGTTGATGTCACCGTGCTGCGCCATGCCGTTGACGGCGGGGATCAGGCCATGCTGAATCAGGCGTTCGATACGCTGCTGCGGAGTGAGATAGCGCGCATCCTCATCCTCCTGCACATCAATCCAGAAGGCGCAGGGATGGCCGTTTTCGTGGAACTCAACGTGGATGCGCTGCGGCGAGCAGTCGAGCGCGCGCGGCTCCTGCAGCAGCGCCAGCATTAATGGTGGCAGCAGCAGGCCAAAATACCACTGGGCCCACAGCGACTGCAGCGGTTTGGCTTCCTGCGGAACATCGGGATGGTGGCGATAGAGATAGTCGCTGTAGCGCTGCGTCAGGCGGCGATAGTGAAACGGTGTGGACCATTCGGCCAGCGTCAGGGTTCCTGCGGGGGCCGGCTGGCCCAGCTTCACGTTTTCCCGCATGTAGCTACGCTGGTCGCACATCAGATCTTCCAGCGCGCTGGCTAAGCTGCGATCGCTCTGCATAAAGATCAGCGGATGCGCGCTAAAGCGATGATCCTGACGCGTGATGATGGCCATGCGGCTCCTGAGTGAAAACGGGAAGCGAAAAACAAATGATAATCGTTCCCGATTCACTGAGCAAGATGCCAGCAGCGCTCACTGCCTGGCCACCGCGCATTTTGCGTGAAATTCCCCGGAGAGGGTGCGGCGTTGTCGCCGCACCGCTTACACCAGATCGCTGCTTACCGGCGCCAGCTTCGGTAAATCCTCCCACGCCAGAATGGTGTTACGTCCCTGATTCTTCGCCACGTACAGCGCGCGGTCGGCGTTGGCTACCGCCTGGTCGAAGTCTTCTGCGAAAATCGGCGCGATACCGGCGCTGATGGTCACGTGGGTCGAGACTTTATCATTGAAGCGGTGGGAAATTTCCAGATCAACCACGTACTGACGGATGCGTTCGGCCAGCTTCATGGCAATCGAGGCATTAACGTTGGTCATCAGCACCAGAAACTCTTCGCCGCCGTAGCGCGTCACCACATCGCGCGAGCGCACCGCATCGCGAATGGCAACCGACACCCGCGCCAGCGCCTGATCGCCCATGGCATGACCGTAGTTATCGTTGTAGGCCTTGAAGTGATCAATATCCAGCAGCAGCACAAAGTGGCTGCCGGCATGATTTTCCATGATGGTATCCAGCCGGTTCTTCAGCCCGCGCCGGTTATACAGGCCGGTGAGCGGATCAAGCATGCTCAAATCGCTGAAACTTTGCTTCTCCTCATACAGCTGGCGCACCAGCCGCAGAGTGAAGGTGTCGAAGCGGCGGCGCATCAAATGGTGCAGCGAGAAGCCGATCAGCGGCAGCGTAATGGTGAACAGAATGGTCATTAAATGCTGACCATCGTCCAGTAACAGTACGGTTAATACCGGTGGCGTAATATGTAAACAGAACGCAAGCAAATAATCACTCAGGGCAATCGCGCTGATAAAAAATACGCTCAGCAGACTGATTATTAAAAAGCTACCGTCAAAATAAAACACCAGATGGTAACGATGATTGATATGCCAGGCCCACAGCGCGCCTAATAGCAATGCGACAGGATTTAATAACGGGAATTTTAGATTTGGCGCGATTAAACATAGCGCCAGCAGCGTGGTGCTAAAGCCCGCCACCAGTGTTACCGGCAGCGAATTGATGGGATTATCCGTGCCGAAAAACGGCAGCAGACAAAAAAGCGAAACGGCGACATTCAAAAACAAAAATAGCATCAGCGACAGCCGATACTTGCTGTGTTTCAACTCATCATAAGATTGTAATTTCATTATTATTACTCGTGACAGCCCTGAAATATCAAAGCGCTACCCGCAGGAAATAATCCCACAACGCGGATAGTGAGCACGTTTTTGCTGTGTTATCAAAATAGTTATCGGCGGCAATCTATCATTTTCCAGTAATTCTGTCATCCGGCGCGGGCAGGGCAAAAAATTCGCTGCAAAATGAGAAGTATTATCATATGATAATAGGAATATTTATCATTTGAAGGGTTGCGCGATGATCATGGCGATGATAGCCGCCTGTGGCTTGTGGGGCGTAAGCTGGGTGATGGGTAAACGTCTGGATAGCGGCTGGGGCGTATTGCTGCCCTGCGCGGCCATGCCGGTGTTTGCACTGTGGGAGCCGAGTTTCAGCCAGTGGCGCTTAGTGATGATAGTCGCGCTGCTGCTTACCGTGGTGATGCTGTTTCACCATCGTCTGCGTCATTATCTGCTGCTGCCTTCCTGCCTGGCGCTGGCTGGCGGTCTGGCGGCTATCTCAGTGAATTTTCACGTCATTTAACGGCGAGCAGAAACGACAATATCACGCAAAGGCGTGATAACAGCGGTAACAATCAATAGGGATGTACTGCAGAAGAAGTGTGACAACGTTGGTGCGAAGAGAGGGACTTGAACCCTCACGTCCGTAAGAACACTAACACCTGAAGCTAGCGCGTCTACCAATTCCGCCACCTTCGCATCGTAGTTGTCTGTTTATATCACCGCATGGTGCGAAGAGAGGGACTTGAACCCTCACGTCCGTAAGAACACTAACACCTGAAGCTAGCGCGTCTACCAATTCCGCCACCTTCGCGCAGTGCACGCGATATAAACTCTGTGATTATTGGTGCGAAGAGAGGGACTTGAACCCTCACGTCCGTAAGGACACTAACACCTGAAGCTAGCGCGTCTACCAATTCCGCCACCTTCGCCTACCTGCAATACATTACAGTATTGCTAACCACGGAGGCGCATTTTAGAGATTTTACTCATTGCGTCAACACATATTTTGCGACGGTGAAACGACTGCTGCAAAAAGCAACGTTTTCCCCGTCGCATCGCGGGTTTTACTACACTTAGCGCGCCTTCGCGCCGCGGCCATATACGGCGCGATACACTTTGAAGCGGCCGGTCTGCGCCAGCACTTCATGGTTACCGAAGGTTTCATCCAGCACCTGCGGATAAGGCAGGAAGGCGTTGGCCACGATGCGCAGCTCGCCGCCGCTGTTGAGATGCTTCACCGCACCGCGAATCAGCGTGTGGGCGGCATCAAGGCTGGTTTGCAGACCGTCATGGAACGGCGGGTTAGAGATGATCAGATCAAAACGGCCGCTGACGTCCGAGAACACGTTACTGGCAAACACTTCGCCTTCCAGACCGTTAGCGGCCAGCGTGGCTTTACTCGCCTCGATGGCGGCGGCGTGCACATCGCACAGCCACAGCCGGACTTTCGGCGAATGCTGCGCCAGCGCGGCGGCTAATACGCCACTGCCACAGCCGATATCCAGCACTTTGCCTTTGGTATGCGGCATCAGGGTGGAAAGCAGCAGATCGCTGCCGATATCCAGCCCGTCGCGGCTGAACACGCCCGGCAGGGTATGAATGGTGAGATCGTCCAGCTGATAGCGATTGCCGAACGCGCTGGCGTCAAAGCTGGCCTGCTGCGTCAGCTGACCGTGATACAGCCCGCAGCGGCGCGCGCTGTCGATCTTCTCCAGCGTGGCCCAGCTCTCCAGCATGCCTTCGGCGCTGCGCACGCCGCTGCGGTTTTCACCGACGACAAAAATATCGCAGCCCAGCGGCAGCAGCGACAGCAGGTTTTGCAGCTGGAACTGCGCTTCCGGTTTGTTCTTCGGCCAGAAATAGACCAGCGTGTCGCAACCGGCTACGTCGGCCGCACCGGCCACCAGCCCGTACACTGCCCGTTCACCGAGGCGACGGCTGAGGTTCTGCCAGTGATGGTACTGCTGAGTGTGCACGCGGCTCGACGCGGTCTCCAGCTGGGCGGGCAGGTCATCCTGCAGGTCGCCGGCGAACAGTACGTGGCGGGCGGTAAATTCATCACTGTGGCGCAGAATCACTTCGCTGGCCGGGGTAAAAGCAGACATGGAACGCTCCTGTTAAATCAGAGCGGCGATTATAGTGCTTTGTTGGCGCATGTTCGATGGGTTTGCTAGCATAGCGTCGCATTCTGGCAGGATTACAGGTAACAGCATGAGCACAAGGCGCGACTGGCTTCTACAGCAAATGGGGATTACGCAGTATCAGCTGCGACGTCCGCGCGTGCTGCAAGGCGAAATTGCCGTCACGCTAACGCCGGACACGCGGCTGGTGCTGGTCGCTGAGCAGGCGCCGGATCTGCAGGAGCCGCTGGTGCGCGACGTACTGCGGACGCTGAGCATTCAGCCGGGGCAGGTAATGACGCTGACGCCAGAACAGCTGCCGATGCTGCCGGAGCACGTCGACTGTGCTGGCTGGCTGCTGGGTGTGACCAGCGATCATCCTTTTAACGGCATCACGTTCACCAGCGCCGTTTTCAATGAATTAATCAGCAGCGGCGCGGCCAAACGCGCGCTGTGGCAACAGATGTGTAACCATGACAGCCATCTCTTTCATCACCCCTGATTTACAGCCGCGGCTGCTGGAGATCGAGCGCCGCGCGCATGCGTTTCCGTGGAGCGAGCAGACCTTTGCCAGCAATCAGGGCGAACGTTACGTCAATCTTTGCCTGCACGCGGACGGCCAGCTGGCCGGCTTCGCCATCACCCAGGTGGTGCTGGATGAAGCGTCGCTGTTCAACATCGCGGTCGATCCCGCGTTCCAGCGCCGCGGCTATGCGCGTCAGCTGCTACAGCAGCTGATTACCGAACTGGAGCAGCGTGCGGTGATGACGCTGTGGCTGGAGGTACGCGCCTCCAATCAGCCCGCCATTGCGCTGTATCAGCAGCTGGATTTTCATCAGGTCAGCGTGCGGCCAAACTACTATCCCACCGCCAGCGGGCGCGAGGATGCCATCATCATGGCGCTCACGCTCTGACGTTATTCAAAAGGGGCACTATGTTAAACGACTGGGACTGCATCCTGTTCGATGCGGATGACACACTTTTCCACTTTGACGCCTTCGCCGGCCTGCAGCGCATGTTTGCCAGCTACGACGTGCACTTCAGCGATCAGGATTACGCTGATTATCAGGCCGTCAACAAACCGCTGTGGGTCGATTACCAGAACGGCACTATTTCAGCGTTACAGCTCCAGACGCGCCGCTTCACGCTGTGGGGCGAAAAACTGCGCGTGGCGCCGGAAGTGCTTAACAGCGACTTTCTTAATGCGATGGCCGAGATCTGCCTGCCGCTTGATGGCGCAGCCCGCCTGCTGGATACGCTCAAGGGCAAGGTAAAAATCGCCATCATCACCAACGGTTTTACGGCGCTGCAGCAGGCGCGCCTTGAACGCACCGGTTTCCGTGACTACTTTGACGCGCTGGTGATCTCCGAACAGGTGGGCGTACCCAAGCCGGACGCGGCGATTTTTGACCATACGCTGCAGCTGCTGGGCAATCCCGATCGCCGCCGGGTATTAATGGTCGGCGACACGCCGGAATCGGATATTCTCGGTGGTATGAATGCCGGCGTGAAAACCTGCTGGATCGATCACGGCACGCGTCCGCTGCCGGCGCACATCACGCCCACCTGGCAGGTGAAAACCTTGCCTGAGCTGCAATCTATTCTGACTGCTTAACAATCCCGATACCTGCTATTTTAGCGAATTAAACCAGCCTGGTCCGCCTGGCTGGTTTTTTTCACTGACAGTTTGTCTTTATCACCCCTTTTTCACCGCCTGCCTGGGTTTTATCGCGCGCAGAGAAAATGCGTGCCGCTCAGCGCCATTTTTTTTTATGACAATTTTTAATGATCGCGCGAGCAAAATTTCATCTTTCATTTACAATCTTTCACAGTTTTAATGGATTGCTAAGAATAGTCTTAGGCTTGCGGGCAAAAGTGACGCAAATTTGCATTAAAAATATTTGTTAACCTTTACTGAACTAATTTCCTCTGCTAGCGGCGCGTTGAAATTTTGTCAGGCTTCTGTAAACTTCCGTCAGACATTAACAAATGGATTGTGATTGCATGCTCACGGGCAGGTTTTACCTGGCTCGTGCGGTAGCTATGATGTTTCCAGTCTTTTATATGTTCTTGATATATCTCAATAAATAGCAATGCTGTCAGCGAATGCCGTAAGTTGTTGCTGTTATCCTCTTAATCGTTACCGATTAACCAGATTCATTGAACGTGATAGTTTTTATACCAGGGATGGCATAAGAGAAACCGAGGTTTGGCTGTGGCCGACCCCTTCGCTTAGCAAAAATTGATCATGTTGCTGATCGTTTGTGAAACGATCAGAATTCTTCCGACATCATCCCTGTCACTAATGTTGCATTTTTAATACTTAATTCAGACTGATCAATTTTTGCCTCGCTGGCGCGATGCGTTAGCCACACTCATTAAAGGGTCAACTTTTTAACTGGTACTGAATCGACGCCGGCTCCAGCCGTGCGCACGGTTCATTTTGCTCTTAACCGGCCTCTGGCCACTTTTTAGGCGTTAATGGAACTAAACATGAAGAAAATGGTGAATCTCCGTATGGCGTTGGGCCTGATGTTTGTTTTCGCAGTGGCTGGCTGTAAAGCACCGCCAAAGATGACAGACGACACTATTGTCAGCAGCACCGTTGACGGCGTCACGCTGTCGCACCGTTATGCCGTCCAGCCGCCGGCACAGTTCAGCCCGGTGAACGAGGCTTATCGCGCGCTCTATCCGGCTTCGATCATGACCCGCCCGAGCTTCGGCGGCAAAGTGGTGGATACGCTGAAAAGCGGTGAAACCTACACCGTGATTGGCCAGGTTGAAAACAACTGGCTGGCACTTGGCGAGTCGGCGCAGGCCGCAGACGAAGCGCAGCCTGAGACTGCACCGGCCGATGACAAAAAAGCGCAGCAGCCGGCGGCTCAGCCTGCGGTGCAGCTGATCGGTTATGTCCCGTTCCGCGCGGTGGTGAAAAGCGCGCTGTATGAGCAGACCATCAAAGCGGATCAGCCGAAGCGTCGCGCCCGCGCCAGCAGCAAGAAAAAGACCTGCGTCGCGGTGGATGGCGACAGCAAAGCGTGCCAGAACAGCAACAGCGGCACCTGGATCATCAACTAACACGGTAAGCAGGGAGGGCTGAATGATGACGATGATTTCTCTCCGCCGCGCCGGATTACTGCTGCTGGCTTGCCTGCTGGCCGCCTGCAGCAGCAACAGTCCGGCGCCGGTTGCACGCTACAATCTCGACTTTCAGGCGCATCCGCAGATCAACGCGGGTGCGCCGCTCAAAGTCCGGGTGATGTTGCTGACCTCCGATGCGGAATTCATGTCCGCTGATTTCTACTCCCTGCAGAACCAGCCCGCCACCGCGTTGGGCAGCACGCTGCTCAACAATCAGCAGTTCTTCCTGATGTCAGGTCAGCTGAGTAAAACCCTCAGCGCGAAAAGCCTGCCGGAAGCGCGCTTCATCGGCATCATGGCCGAGTATCAGGCGCTGGACGGTAAAGTCTGGCGCCTCGCGCTACCCTTCCCGGATGGCGACGACAGCGCATTCTGGCAGTTCTGGAAAAATAACGATGGTGAGTTGAATGCCCGCGTCGTGGCGGATATCAACGGCCTGCGCGTGGTTAAGCAGTAAGGATGCCTATGAACCGAGCCGAAAAGGTTGTCTGGACCGAGGGGATGTTCCTGCGCCCTCACCATTTCCAGCAGTCGGAAAATTTTCTACACAGCACCCTGCGCGAGTGGGGGCAGTCGCAGCGCGCCTACACCTGGGGTTTTTTTGATCTCGAATTTGATGAAGCACTGCTGCGCCAGGGAAAACTGGCGCTGAGTGCCGCCAGCGGATGTCTGCCTGACGGCACCTTTTTCTCTTTCAGCCAGCCACAGCACGGTCCGGCCCCGCTGGATCTGCCGGCGAATGTCGATCGCAGCAAAGTGGTACTGGCGATCCCGGCCCGGCGCAACGGGCGCGAAGCGGTGGCGTTTCAGGAGACGCAGGATTCACTGGCGCGCTATCTGGCGTGGGAAGCCGAAGTCGAAGATGACAACGCTCAGGCGGTCGGCGCTGCCACCGTTCAGTTCGGCAAACTGCGCCTGCGCCTGATGCTGGAACAGGATCTCACCGCGGAGTGGACGGCGATGGGTGTGGCGCAGGTGGTTGAAAAACGCAGCGATAACCACGTGCGCCTCGACACCGATTACATTCCGCCGATGCTGACGCTCAACGCCAGCCGGCCGCTGCAAAGCATGCTCAATGACCTGCACGGCCTGATTCAGCAGCGCAGCCAGCAGCTGAGCCAGCGCACGCCGGGTACCGGCCGTTTTAACAGTGCCGACATGGTCGATTTTATGCTGCTGACCTTACTCAACCGTCAGCTTGGCCTGCACGCGCACCTACAGCATCTGCCGCTGCTGCACCCGGAAACGCTCTACAGTCACTGGCTGCAGATGGCCGCTGAATTGAGCAGCTGGATGCCGGCGCGCACCCCGGACGCGCTGCCGCTGTATGACCATGACGATCTGTACAGCTGCTTTGCCCGCTTAACGCTACTGCTGCGCCAGGGACTGTCGCAGGTGATGGAAGAGAGCGCCATCCAGCTGCCGCTGACGCAGCGCTCGCACGGCCTCAACGTGGCCACGGTGCCGGAAAGCAGCATGGTGCGCGAGTTCGGCTTTGTGCTGGCGGTCAAAGCCAGCGTGCCAGCCGAGGCGCTGAAAACCCACTTCCCGGCGCAGATGAAAGTCGCGCCCGTCACCAAAATCCGCGATCTGGTACAGCTGCAGCTGCCGGGACTGGCGCTGAAAGCCATGCCGGGCGCGCCGCCGCAAATCCCGTGGCATGCCGGCTACAGCTATTTTGAGCTCGATAAGAACAGCGAGCTGTGGCAGGAGATGGAGCGCTCAGGTGCCTTTGCGTTGCATCTGGCCGGTGAGTTTCCGGGCCTGAACATGGAGTTCTGGGCCATTCGTAGTCAGTCAGAATAATCAAAACTGAGCACGCCGCATGATGCAGGAACAACAGAAACCGAACAGTGACGTCACACAGCAGGATGTCAGCCATCAGAATGTGCTGGTCGCCGCGGCGAATCCGCTGATTAACGCGATCCCGCAGATTCGCCACTCCGTCTCGCACGACGATCCGGCGCGGCTGCGCCAGCAGCTGATCGATCAGATCCGTCGCTTTGAGCTTAGCTGCCAGCAGTCGGGGCTGAGTTATGAAGTGATCGTCGGCGCGCGCTACTGCCTGTGCACCGCGCTGGATGAAGCGGCGGCGCTGACGCCGTGGGGCAGCCGCGGCGTGTGGACCAGCAACGGCCTGCTGGTGACGTTTCACAATGAAACCTGGGGCGGTGAGAAGTTCTTTCAGCTGCTGGCCAAGCTGTCGCAAAATCCGCGTCAGCATATCCTGCTGCTGGAGCTGATCTATTTCTGCCTGCTGCTCGGCTTTGAAGGGCGCTACCGCGTGCTGGATAACGGGCGTTCGCAGCTGGAAACCATCAAACAGCGTCTGCTGCAGATGATCAAAAGCGTGCGCGGCAGTTACCCGGCGGCGCTGTCACCGCATCCCACCGATCAGCCGGTGCTGCGCAAGCTGTGGCGGCCGATGATTCCACTGTGGGCCTGTGCGGCGGTGGCCGGCTTTGCTGCCTGCCTGTTCTACATCGTCCTGAACTGGCGTCTCGGCGACTACACCTCGCCAGTGCTGGCCAGCATCTATCAGACCGCGCTGCCGGAAGTCAAAATCAGCAATCCGGCACCGCCGCCACCCGCCACGCTGAACCTGAAAGCGTTCCTCAAGCCGGAAATTGATGCCGGCCTGGTGGCGGTGCGCGATGAAGCCGACCAGAGCGTGGTCACGCTGAAGGGCGATGGCCTGTTCGCCTCGGCATCCACCGAAGTGCGTGGCCGCTACGATGCGGTGATTCAGCGCATTGCCGCCGCGATGAATAACGTCAGCGGGAAGATTCTGGTGATTGGCTACAGCGACAACGTGCCGATTCGCAGCGCCCGCTTCGCCTCCAACTATGAACTCTCGCTGGCGCGCGCGCAGTCGGTGCAAACCCTGCTGCAGCAGCAGCTGGCGCAGCCGTCGCGCGTTAAGGCCGAAGGGCGGGGCGAAAGCCATCCGCTGGTGCCGAACACCAGCGCGGAGAATCGCGCCCGCAACCGTCGCGTAGAAATTACTCTGCTGGTCGCGCCGGATGCGACGCAAGCGGAACTCAACGGCCTGGCGAGAGGGAACTAATCCATGCTGAATATGCTTTTTGCGGTGCTGACCAGCCGCCTTGCCTGGGGTTTTGTCGGCATTACCGCGCTCTCCTTTATCATCTGGGTGATTGGCCCGGTGTTTTCCATTGTCGACTCGCGGCCGCTGGAGCCAGAGCAGAACCGCATCATCAGTATTGCGCTGCTCTATCTGGTCTGGGGGCTGAGCCAGGCGATTCCGCGCCTGTATAACTTCTGGCTCAACCGCAAACTGATGTCGAGCCTCGAAACCAGCAAAAGCGATGCGCCGGAGCAGGACCGCAAACGCCTGACCAATGAAGAGCAGGTGCTGGCGAGCCGTTTCTCCGAAGCCACCGACATGCTGAAAAAAGCGCACTTCCAGCGCGCCAGCAGTAAGGGCGCGCCTTTCTGGGCGCAGCGCTTTAGCCATCAATACCTCTACCAGCTGCCGTGGTACATGATCATTGGCGCACCGGGTGCCGGTAAAACCACCGCGCTGGTCAACTCCGGGCTGCAGTTCCCGCTGGCGGACAAGTTCGGCAAAGCGGCGCTGCGCGGCATTGGCGGCACGCGCAACTGCGACTGGTGGTTCACCAACGAAGCGGTGCTGCTGGATACCGCCGGCCGCTATACCACCCAGGAGAGTCAGCAGGAGCGCGACGCCAGCGAGTGGCATCACTTTCTCGACCTGCTGCGCAAATATCGCGGCCGTCAGCCCGTCAATGGCGTGATTGTCACGCTCAGCGTGTCTGATTTACTGACGCAATCGCCGGAAGCGCAGCGCAATCAGGCGATCGCACTGCGTCAGCGGCTGATGGAGCTGCACGATCGCCTTGGCATTCGCTTCCCGGTTTATGTGCTGGTCACCAAAACCGACCTGCTCAAAGGTTTCCGCAGCTACTTCGCTTCGCTGGATAAAACCCAGCGCGAGCAAATCTGGGGCTTTACCTTCCCGTGGGCGCAGGCGTCGACCGCAGAGTTTGAGCTCAACAGCCAGTTTCAGCAGGAGTATTCACTGCTGCAGCAGCGTCTGGATGCCGGCCTGGCCGATACGCTGCTGGCGGAGAGCGATGCGCAGGCGCGGGCGGAGAGCTATCTGTTCCCGCAGGAGTTCGCCGCGCTGCGTCCGCTGCTGGCGGATGCGCTGGATACGCTGTTTGCCCGCTCTGATTTCGAAACCCAGTTCGCGCCGCGCGGTATCTATTTCGCCAGCGGTACTCAGGAAGGGCTGCCGTTTGACCGCGTGATGGGCGAGCTGAGCCGCGCCCTGCATCTGCCGGGACAGCGCAGCGGCGAATCCGGCAGCTGGGACCAGGTCGACAAAGAGTCACCGATCCCGCCGAACAAAGGCCAGAGCTTCTTCCTGAAAGGCGTGCTGGAAAATGTCATCTTCCAGGAGTCAGGCCTGGCGGGCAGTAACCGCTGGTGGGAGCTGCGCAATCGCGCCGGATTGTGGTCCGGCTATCTGGCGCTGCTGGTGCTGGTACTGATTGCCGGAGCGCTGTGGCTCACCAGCTACAGCAAAAACAAAGCCTATTTACAGGAGATGGCGGGTAAAACGCCGCAGGTGGAACAGCTGGGACAACAGCTGGAACGCCAGGGCAATGGCGATCTGTTTGCGCTGGTGCCGTATCTCAACACGCTGCTGCAGCTGCCGAAAAGTGCCGACTTTTCGCTGGAAGATCCCCCGCTGACGCGCCGCATGGGGCTGTATCGCGGTACCGAAGTCAGCGACGCCACGCGCACCCTGTATGACAAAGCGCTGAAACAGCTGCTGCTGCCGCAGGTGGCGCAAAACATCACCCGCTGGCTGCGTAACGACAACGGCAGCGATGCGGATTACAGCTACGAAGCGCTGAAAGCTTACCAGATGCTGTATCAGCCAAAACATTATGACGGCAAATTCCTGCATGCCTGGCTGATGCTGAATGTTAGCCGCGAACTGCCGCAAAACGTGACGCAGCAGGAAGTGAAACAGCTGGCGTGGCATCTGCAGCAGCTGCTGGAGACACAGATTCAATCCTCGCCATACGCGAAGGATGATGCGCTGGTAAAGCGCGAGCAGGCGCTGATTAACCAAATGCCGCTGTCGCAGCGCGTCTACGGACGTCTGAAGCGCCTGCTGCAGCGTGACGGCAGCCTGCAACCGGTCACCCTCGCGGCGCTGGGCGGGCCGCAGAGTGAGCTGGTGTTTTCACGCAAAAGCGGCAAATCAGTCAATGACGGCGTGGCCGGCCTGTTCACGCCAGACGGTTACTGGCAGCACGTCGATAAACAAATCGCACCGGTCACGCAGGCGCTGTTCCAGGATGATGTCTGGGTGCTGGGCGGCGTTGCGTCGCCGGAGAACAGTCAGCAGACCGACCTCGCGGTGCGCCAGCTTTACGTGCAGGATTACATCCGCCAGTGGGAGCAGTTCCTCAGCGATATCCAGCTCAACAGCAGCGCGGATTTGTCGCAGCGCATCAACACCGCACGTCTGCTGTCGGGCAACCACTCGCCACTGCGCCAGCTGGTGGTTAACCTTAGTAAGCTGCTGACGCTGAACCGCGCACAGCCGGATGAGCAAAGTACCCAGGCACAGCCGGCGACGGGCAACAGCGCCACGCGCACTTTAGAAGCGCTGTTCAGTTCCTCCAAAGCCAGCGCGGCGCCGGGCCAGGGCGCAGCCCAGCAGGCACCGGAGCAGGCGGTGGCGGTGCACTTTGCGCCTGTGCTGGAGCTGGCACAGCCGCTGCAGCAGGGCAGTAAAGTGCTGGCGGTGGATGATTTTCTGCATCAGATCGACGATCTCTACCGCTATCTGACGGCGGTGCAGGACGCCGCCAATAGTGGCATGCCGCCGCCTTCCGGCGATGCCATCAGTCGTCTGCAGGCCAGCGCCGGTCGCTTACCGGGTTCGCTGCAGAATATGGTTTCCAGCATGGCCGTGGGCGCCAGCAGCGATGCACAGCGCCGCGATATGGATAACGTGCGCAAGCGCATCACCATGGAAGTGGGCAGCTTCTGCCGCCAGGCGATTGCCGGCCGTTATCCGCTGGTGCGCAATGCGCGCAGCGAAGTGACGCCGGACGATCTGGCGCGCATGTTCGCGCCGGGCAGCGGGCTGATGGACAGCTTCTTCCGCGACAATCTGGCCAGCAAAGTGGATACCACCAATACGGCGTGGCGTTTCACGCCAGGTATCGACGGCAAAACGCTACCGGGCGGTGAGGCGCTGCTGCGTCCGTTCCAGCAGGCGCAGTCGATTCGTGATGCCTTCTTTGCTAACGGGGCGACCACGCCGTCGTTCCGCGTCACGCTGCGTACGGTGAAAATGGATAACGACATTCTCAACCTGACGCTCGACGTCGATGGCCAGATTCTGCGTTACAGCCACGGCCCGCAGGCGGTGCAGATGGTGAGCTGGCCCGGACCGGGCGGCACCAGCCAGGTGCGGATGCAGCTTGGCCTGACCAACGGCACCACCTCAACACTGGTGACCAGCGGTCCGTGGGCGCTGAACCGCTTCTTCGATCGCGCTCGCTTAACCGCGGTCGGTGGCCTGACCCGCGAGGCCAGTTTTAACGTCGATGGCCATCAGGTCACGTTGTCGTTCACCCCTGGCAGTATTCGTAACCCGTTCCAGCTTCCCGGCTTTAGCTGCCCCTGAAACAGGACCTGATAATGACTCATTACGCAGCACCCGGCTGGTACGGCAAATTGCCCAGCTCGGGTGACTTTGTGAAGCGACGCTTCCCCGATGTGCTGTACCGGCAGTGGTCGAACTGGTTTCAGGTCGGACTGCATCACTGGCAAACCAGTGAAGAGAGTAAAAACGCCCCGTCGCGCGCCTTTCTCAAAGCGCCGGTGTGGAATTTTGTCGTGCCGCCGATGCTCGGCAGTCAGCTGATCCAGATGGGCTGCCTGATTGCCGCCCGCGACAGCGTCGGCCGCAACTATCCGCTGTGCGCGCTGCGCCATTTTACGCCCGCCGAGTGGTCACCGGCGCTGCTGGCCCGCTCGGGCGAGTGGTATCAGCAGGTCGGCAATATGCTGCTGCGCGTGGTGCAAAACGGCGGTACGCCAGAGCAGCTCGACCAGGCGCTGCTGAGTATTCCGCAGCCCCAGCAGCCGCAAACTGACGGCGAACAATCGGACATTTTACAGGTGATTGGCGACGGCGAGCCGTCAACGCTCAACTGGAAACTGCCGGGTGACAGCTTCGACCCGCAGTTTTACACCAGCTTCTGGTGGACAAACCAGAGCGACGGTTTCCCGCTTTACACCCAGGTGCACAGCGGCAACTTCACCGCACAGCTGTTCTCACTGCTGTTTGACCCGGCCGGCGGGGCAAAACCCGGACGAAACGGACTTTATCCTCCGATGTTTGAATCCTGAGGCCAACCGCTATGACGATGAATATTGACGCGCTGCTGGCGCCGGTCAGCAGTGATAACCCCTGCGGCGACAACCTGGAGTATCACGCGGATTACCAGGCGATGGAGCAGGCCAGTACCGGTAAAGCCGAACAGCAATTTGGTGAGACCATTATCCCGGCTGAATCAGCCGACTGGAATAAAGTCGAAAAGCTGGCGATTGACTTGCTCAGCCGCAGCAAAGACCTGCGAGTGATGTTAGCGCTTACTCATGCCTGGACCGAGTTGAAAGGGCTGCCGGGCTATGCGCAGGGACTGAAGCTGATTGAGCAGGCGCTGCTGCTGTACTGGGAGCCGCTGTGGCCGCGACTGGAAGAGTACGGCGAACAGGATCCGTTTTACCGCATCAACGCGGTGGCGCTGCTGGGCGATAAATCAGCGCTGAGCAGCGCGGTACGCCAGAGCTGGCTGCTGCGCTACGCCTCGGATGGCATCACGCTGCGCGATGCCGCAGCGCTGTGCGACGGCAGCAAGACCGAAGTCGCGGACTATCCTGGCGGTCTGCCGCGCCTGACCGATGAGCTGGCGCGCGGTGAGCAGCCCGGTATTGAAGCGGTGCTACAGATAAGTGAGCGTTTGCAAACCATTACCGAAACTCTGACCGAACAGCTGGGTGAAGCGGCGGTGCCGGAGCTGTCGCAGCTGCGCAGGCAGATCGCCATGATCGCCGAACGCTGTCAGGCCACTGACCTCAGCGCGCTGCAGCCTGCCGTGGTAACAGAGCCGCCGCCGGAACCGAGCGTCGCCGCGCCCGCCGCAGCGGTTCGCACGGCTGACTGGCGCAGCGTGCAGCTCAGTTCGCGCGCCGATGCGCAGCTGATGCTGGAGAAGGTGAAGCACTACTTTGCTCAGCACGAACCCAGCCATCCGGCACCGCTGATGATCGACCGCGTACAGCGGCTGATTGAACTCGATTTTATGGACATCATCCGCGATCTGGCGCCAGACGGCGTGCATCAGCTGGAAAATATCTTTGGACGCCGCGACTAAGCGAGCGTAACAACTCAACGCAGCGAGACCTGCGCGCCTCCTGCGAAACTTTACCCGCGCACCCTTAATGGAGAAAACCATGGCACCAACGAAATCCAGTGGGCAAAAGTTCATTGCCCGCAATCGCGCGCCTCGCGTTCAGATTGAATATGACGTGGAAATTTA
Source organism: Pantoea sp. ICBG 985 (assembly GCF_002928365.1). Taxonomy (NCBI): domain Bacteria; kingdom Pseudomonadati; phylum Pseudomonadota; class Gammaproteobacteria; order Enterobacterales; family Erwiniaceae; genus Pantoea; species Pantoea sp. ICBG 985. The sequence continues at coordinate 226,968 of NZ_POWM01000004.1, read as the reverse complement.
TGGCGCGGAACGCAAAATTCAGCTGCCGTTTGTGATGGGCGTCATGGCGGACCTGGTCGGTAAACCACTCGAGCCGCAGGCGAGCCTTGATGAGCGTAAATTCCTGGAAATTGATATCGATAACTTCGATGAGCGCATGAAAGCGCTGAAGCCGCGCGCGGCGTTTCAGGTGGATAACACGCTCAACGGCGAAGGCAAACTTAACGTCGAACTGACCTTCGAGAGCATGGACGATTTCTCACCGGATGCGATTGCCCGTAAAGTCGAACCGCTGAGCAACCTGCTGGAAGCGCGTACCCAGCTTTCGAATCTGCTGACCTACATGGACGGCAAAAACGGTGCGGAAGAGCTGATCGGTAAGATTCTGCAGGATCCAACGCTGTTGAAAGCGCTGACCCACCTGCCGAAGCAGGATGAAAACGCTGAAGGTAAGGAGGAGTAATCATGACCCAGTCTTCGCATCAGCAGCAACAGGGCGCCTCGCACTACAGCGAGAATGAACTCAGCGCCCTGCTGAACAAAGAATTTCGTCCAACCAGCGAGCAGGCGCGTGCAGCCGTCGAAAGTGCCGTGAAGACGCTGGCGCAGCAGGCGCTGGAAAACACCGTCACCATCTCGAATGATACCTATCGCACCATCCAGGCGCTGATCGCTGAGATTGACGACAAGCTGTCACAGCAGATCAACCAGATTATTCATCATGAAGAGTTTCAGCAGCTGGAGAGCGCGTGGCGCGGTCTGAGCTACCTGGTGAATAACACCGAAACCGACGAGATGCTGAAAATCCGTTTCATGAGCATCTCCAAGCAGGAGCTGGGACGCAGCCTGAAGCGTTTTAAAGGCGCTGGCTGGGATCAGAGTCCGCTGTTTAAGAAGATTTATGAGCAGGAGTACGGTCAGTTCGGTGGCGAACCGTTTGGTTGCCTGGTGGGCGATTACTATTTCGATCACAGCCCGCAGGACGTGGAATTGCTGGGCGAAATGGCGCGTATCAGTGCGGCGGCACACTGCCCGTTCATCACCGGTACCGCGCCGACCGTCATGCAGATGGAGTCATGGCAGGAGCTGGCGAACCCGCGCGATCTGACCAAAATCTTCCAGAACACCGAATATGCCGCCTGGCGCAGTCTGCGTGAATCGGAAGATGCCCGTTATCTCGGCCTGGTCATGCCGCGCTTCCTGGCGCGCCTGCCGTATGGCATTCGCACCAATCCGGTGGATAGCTTTGATTTTGAAGAGCAGACCGATGGCTCAAATCACAACGGCTACACCTGGAGCAACGCCGCCTACGCCATGGCAGCCAACATCAACCGTTCTTTCAAAGAGTACGGCTGGTGCACCGCGATCCGCGGCGTCGAGTCTGGCGGTGCGGTTGAAAACCTGCCGTGCCACACCTTCCCGAGTGATGACGGCGGCGTAGACATGAAATGCCCGACGGAGATTGCCATCAGCGATCGTCGTGAAGCCGAGCTGGCGAAAAACGGCTTCATGCCGCTGGTGCACCGCAAAAACTCGGACTTTGCTGCCTTTATTGGTGCGCAGTCACTGCAAAAGCCTGCGGAATACCATGATGCCGATGCGACCGCCAACGCACGTCTGGCTGCACGCCTGCCGTATCTGTTTGCCTGCTGCCGCTTCGCGCACTACCTCAAGTGCATCGTGCGCGACAAGATCGGTTCATTCCGCGAGCGTGATGAAATGGAGCGCTGGCTGAACGATTGGGTGATGAGCTATGTCGACGGTGACCCGGCGAACTCGTCACAGGAAACCAAATCGCGTAAGCCGCTGGCTGCCGCCGAGGTGAGCGTGGAAGAGCAGGAAGATAACCCGGGCTACTACGCTGCGAAATTCTTCCTGCGTCCGCACTACCAGCTGGAAGGCCTGACGGTGTCACTGCGTCTGGTATCTAAACTGCCTTCACTCAAATCGAATGAGAATTGATTTTAATAACAAAGCACGCTGATACAGGCGTGCTTTATTAAAAAATTTTGATTTACGCTGCTTTTTCATTTAATTAGGTTTTAAGATTTCAAAGACTTTTGTTGGTTAAATATGACTATGGAGAGTGTGAATTATGTCTGATGTAAATAAAATTGCACAAGGTATGCTTCAATTAATTAATGGCAAACAAAGTATCAGGCATACATTCTTTGAAAGTGTAATCGGTGGTTTAACTTCATTCACACAAGATATCTCTTTAGTGGCAAAAGATTACTTTGATACTGATCATCGATGGAGAAATCAGACCGATAAAATCAGACTTGCAGCACTAATCAAAAGAGGGGCATCTTCGGATAGCCTGAAGAAAATGGCGACAATAGTGGTGCAAAACTATTGGAGTAACCTCACGGCTGAACAAGCTGAAAAGCTGGCAGCAAAAGTAGGAGGTACAATTGCGGGAAAAATGGCTTTTAATTATATAGCACTCAGTCAGATTCTCATTCTTTTCTTTGAAAAAGCTATTGCGCGCTTCATTTTCTCCCTTGGTATTGGATCTATTTTTTCAATTGGTGCTGCGGCTTCAGACTCGGTTTATTCATCAAACGATCTCAAGGCACGCAATCCAAAAATATATAATGAATTACGTAGTAATGGTGATCTGGATTTACTTTACTTTCTTCTTAAAGAATACCTCGACCCATATTTAGAGGCTATTGAATTACAGAGTACCAGTCCGACTTTATCCAATAATATTTTCAATGTTTATGTCGATGGGATCAGGAATGTCTAGAAAAGTAATACTCTATATTCTAAGCCTTTTCATTAGCATTATCTCAGGTTTGCTTTTTTTTGGTTTGGGTGGTTATTGTATTTTCATCATGAACTGGTCCGGCGGGCTATGGATGAACATACTGAATGCAGTGATTCTCCTGGCAATCTTCACCGCTTCAGTATTTGTTTTACATCTGTCGGATCTGGTCAGGAAAAAAATCTAGATTTCACTTTTCTTAATAAAATAATAATTAATATAGTGAAAACAATAAATAATAACTGACCAATCAAATATCCTGAGGATATCAGGTCAATTTTCTCAAAGGCAATGGTTATGTATAAGGATTTAATCAATAAATAGCCGCAATAGCATGCTGAAAATAAAGAGAAGATTATTAAAATATTTAAAATTACTTTCATTGCTATATTAAGTGGCGATTCCTTCATTTTCTTTCCTCCGATTAATGACAATTGACGTGCGTTCAAAGAAAATAATGTTTCAATTTGAAAAAGTCAAGATTATTCAATTTTGATTTTATATCTCCATGTAGCGGAGATAACCTAGGAGCAATGGTAAACTATGGACTGGTTAAGCAGCCCCATACTTTTCTATTTGCTATTACGATGCTTCTAAAGCATTTTCTTAACTAAAGAAGAGTTGAAATTATGGCTATTGATATGTTTCTGAAAGTTGATGGTGTAACAGGTGAGTCTAAAGATTCAAACCATACAGGCTGGACAGATATTACCTCCTTTGGTTGGGGGGCAACGCAACCAGGTAATATGGCCGTAGGCGGTGGCGGCGGAGCAGGTAAGGCCGCATTTAATAATCTGGCTGTAGATGCTCTCATCGACAAATCCACTACAGCAATCCTGAAACATTGTGCAAGCGGTAAGCATATATCTAAAGTTGAACTTTCAGTTTGTAAAGCAGGTGGTCAACAAGTTGAGTATGCAAGAATTACTTTAGAAGATGTTTTGGTTGTTTCCGTAAACTATAATGGTTCTAATAACGGTGACGTTTTAGGCGTCAGCTACGCATTCCAGGCTGCTAAAGTCAAACAACAATACTGGGAGCAAACGTCTTCGGGCGGTAAAGGTGCTGAAAGTAGTGCTGGCTGGAATATCAAAGAAAATAAAGAAGCATGATTGCTTTCATGAGCGGCCCCTGTGGGGCCGCTTTGTAAGAATCATATTGAATGCAAGGTTTATTTTATTTGATTTACGAGGGTTATGATAATGGCTACTCATTGGAGAATACATGATAAAAAGACTTACCTTACTATTTGCATTAGCATGTGCTGTGAGATCTTTAGCAGTTAGGGCAGAATCCTTAGCTTTAGTTAGTTGTAAGAAACTTAATGGCAGGATAGAAGACCAGTGCGCTGAAGGAAATCTAAGTGATACAAGGTCTGGCTGACATCAATCAGCCTGAAAACACACCAATCAATATGGTTAAAAAACACTTACTGGTTCGCACATTGCGTACAACACGAAATAAAGCATGATAAATGTTCTTTTTAAAATAAATACGAATCAGGATATTTGATAGCATGAAAGCGAAATTATATTGTTGTGTACTGCCTTGCTTACTCGTTTGGAACATTGCTTCCGCGACGACAGCGCTTATACCAGGCGATAAACAAGAATATAAGCCAGCTATAATGGCCCTGGCTCAGCACAACGGACTCGAGCGTGTTCAATTGAATCTGCAGCAATCTTTCACCGTCAAACGCGACGATAAAAGCATAGGAATGCTGATACAGGGACGGGGTTGGGTGAGGGAGGTTCATCCAGTCTGTTTTATTGGCTGGAGCAGAGATGGCGAGCATGTTGACCAATTTTTGTTAACTATCGGTCAGGATGAATGGGAAGCGACAGGTTGCCACAAGATTTCTGCAGTAGGAATTATATCAGGAAAGAATGAACAGCAAGTGAAAATAGCGGTTATTTATGAGGTTGAAGCTGCCGAGCGTTATGCTTTTAATTATTATATTTTGGGTCTAAATGAAACTGATAGTGATATTTACTATGATCGGGAAATAACACATCGATTTGAAAATAGTTATCTTAATAATATTGCTGAGTTACGCAGAGTGTATGTAAAAATGTCAAATAGTTATACGCATAACAATCACTCTGAAAAAAGCGAAAATATTATTAGGAAACACTATGAATAAAGTTGATTTCTTTCTGCATTTAGCTTTTCTATTGATTTTATTTTCGTTAATTATGCAGGTTTTTTCATACTGCATCTTTAAAAAGAATGAACGTAAATACGTTGAGTTGATCAGTGAGTTTAGACGTCGTGATCTTGACTTAGACATAGTAACGAATATCTATTCTTTTTTTGGTCCTCTATTTAATGCCAATAAGATAGTCTATTTTATTGATCTCTATAATGGGAAAGAGATGAAGTTAGCGAAAGGAAAGCCTGTAAGTAAGAATGCATACAATTTCATACAGTCACAGCCTAAAGAAAATATATCATGGATGCTGAGGCTTCATAATTTAAACCTTATCAGTTTTTTTCTGTTGTTTTTAGGCGTGGGTATCGGTTTGATTGTTGGTTTTATTTAATGAGCTAAATAAATTTTTGCCACGAATTCTAATAATGCATTACAGCCAAAAAATTATATCGTTTATTGATTGGTCAACAGAATAAAATTGCAATCATTTCAAAGCTCACTCAAAGACTAAATGACAAATATGACACAACGCATCGTGCTTTAACGCATTGCCTCAATCACCTGATATTGCTCGCAGCATCGTATCACCCGCTTCCTATATTCCGCGTCTTTCCCGGAGAGCCGCGCAATATAGATGCCGAACCGCTAACCGCAGGAACCCGTTATGCGCTTTACGATAATAACGACTAAACCCGGCCACCAGCCGCCGCAAACCCGCTGTGACTTTATGCCGCCCGGCGGCACCATTGGCCGCGGAGTGGACAACAATCTGGTGCTGCCGGATGACGATCGCACCATTTCTCGCCTGCAGGCGATTGTGCACATCACCGCCGCTGGCGAATGCCGCCTCACCAACCGGGGCAACGTGACGCGCGTGCTGCTCAATGACATCCCGCTGGAGCGCGGGCGTCAGGTGGAATTACAGGATGGCGACGTGCTGGGCATCGATGATTACCAGCTGCTGGTCAACGATCTCAACGGCGCGCAGCAGCCGCAGGCCGCCACGCTGGCACCGCAGCCGGTGGTACAGGCGGCGGTAATGGCTGATGCGCCACCGGCGGAAAAAGATGCCAGCACCGCCGCGATCCCCAGCGAGATCTGGGACAGTCTCGCCAAAGAGTTTTCGATCTCCGACGATCTGTCGAAGCGCAAAGCAGCGGCCGAGGTGCTGCCGGAGGCCAATCCGCTCACCGCGCCGGCCAGCCTCGATCGCAACCCGGAGGATCCGCTGGCTCAGCTGGTGAACGATGCGCCGCTGGATATTGGCCAGCAGCCGAAAAACACCAGCCTGTTCGATGAAGGTGATGCGCTGTTCGCGCAGGAAAGTATCTTCGACGATCGCACCCCCAGCACGCTGTCGGCGCAGCAGAATGCCGCCGCGCAGCCGCAGGTTGAGAGTGCCACCGAGCTCGATCCGCTCAGCCTGTTTGGCAGCCAGAGCAGCAGCGACGTGCGCAACCACGACGATCCGCTCGGCCTGATGATGGGCAATGCGGTTCCGCTGGCGCAGCCGGAGATCGCGCCGGCACAGACGGTTCAACCGCAGCCCGTCGCCCAGCCCGAAACGCCCAGTGAACCCTCGCCGGAGACGGCACCGGTCGAGCTGGCGGATCTCAGCAGTTCGCCACTGTTTGATGACACCGAAACCCAGGCCACGTCGCCGCTGATCGAACCGCAGGCGGAGCAGCCAGAGACGGTCGCGCCGCAGATGGATTACGGCGGCATTACGCTGCCCACGCCGCAGGCGGTGCAACGTGTACCGTCGCCGACGCCGAAAGGGCGGCTGCGTATCGATCCGGTGGCTTCCAGCCATCAGAACGCGGCACCCGCCAGTCAGACGACTGCCAGCCACAGCAGCGGCGACGCGCTGAAAGGCGAACTGCTGGATGCACTGCTGGAAGGCATGGGGTTGCGCGATCTGCAGCCCACGCCGCAGTTCGACCGTGAACAGATGCTGCAGTTTGGCCAGATGCTAAGCATGTTCTCGCAGGGCACCGTTGCGCTGCTGTCGTCACGTTCGATTCTTAAGCGTGGCGTTAAAGCGGATATGACGGTGATCCTCGACGACGCCAACAACCCGTTCAAACTGCTGCCGTCCGGCAAAACCGTGCTGATGCAGATGTTTGGCAGCCGCATGCCGGGCTTCATGCCGCCGCGTCAGGCGGTGCGTGATGCGCTGATCGATCTGCAGGCGCATCAGCTCGGCATGATCGCCGGGATCCGCGCCATTATCGCTTCGATGCTGCAATCCTTTAATCCGGATCAGCTGGAAGAGGAAGCACGCCAGGCGGGATCGCTGTCGCGCCTCGGCCTGCCGGGCAGCCGCAAAGCCGCGCTGTGGGAGCATTTTGTTGAGCGCTACGGCGAGACGGCGGGCGAGATTGAGGACGATTTCCATACCCTGTTCGGCGAAGCTTTCCTGCATGCCTACGACCTGGAAGTTAATCAGTACAAAGATTCACAAACCCACACGGATGACGCATGAATATCACCATTGCTTCCACGTCGAATCAGGGCGATCGCGCCAGCAATCAGGATCAAACCGGTGAGGTAATCGGCGAACGCTCAGCCTGCTTCGTGGTGTGCGACGGCGTAGCAGGATTTCCCGGCGGCGATGTGGCCGCCCGCATCGCGCGCAGCAGCCTGATGGAGGCGTTCGACGGTAACGCGCACCTGGATGCGCAGTCGATTCGCAACTACGTCAACCACGCGAATCACGCGATTCGCCAGCAGCAGAAAGCCAGCAGCGAACACAGCCGCATGGGCACCACGCTGGTCAGCCTGTTTGTCGACCGCGACTACGAGCTGGCCTACTGGGCGCACGCGGGCGACAGCCGGCTGTATCTGTTTCGCCGCGGCTACCTCTATCACGTGACTACCGACCACAGCCTGGTGCAGCAGATGAAAGATGCCGGCCACCAGACCGAAGGTATCAACAGTAACCTGCTCTATTTTGCCCTCGGCATGGGCGATGAGCAGCGCGACGCCAGCTACAGCGATGTGGTGGAAATAGAAGACGGCGACGCCTTTTTGCTGTGCACCGATGGCTTCTGGCACGGCGTGACGCTGGAGCAGATGCAGCAGTCGCTGCACATGGTCAATACACCGGAAGAGTGGCTGACGCTGATGCAGCAAATCATTCGCAACGGTCAGCCGGATAACGGTCAGCAGGATAACTTCAGCGCGCTGGCCGTCTGGATTGGCTCACCGCAGGACACCACCTTACTGCACTCGCTGTCCGAAGCGGCGCAGTTTTTCCCTCTTCGAGATTGAGAACGCCAACATGAAACATGGATTACTGGGTCTGGCTGCGCTGCTGCTCAGCACGCACGCATTTGCTGAGAACTATCGCATCGTGCAGTCCCCGGCACAGAAACTGGATGTCTGGATTGATGACGTGAAAGATAACCAGCTGGCGAGCTGGTGTAAGCGCAATGTTGATCTGCGCATCGTCACCCACGGCGCGAAAAACGTCGCGGCGCTGGAGGATTTTCTGCCGCGCGTCGCCGGGCTGATGGCATCGCAGTGTAAAGCGCTGCAGCAGCTCAACTGGACGCTCAATGATGATGACGGCAACCCGATCGCCAGCGGCAGCGCTGCCAAAGCGCAGCAGTGGCAAACGGTGGTAACGCCGCCGCCCGCGCCCGTGCAGCAGCCAGAGACCGCTGCGGTTGCCCCTGCCGCGCCGGTGCTCAACTCGCCGCAGGCCGATACCACGCCGTGGCTGCAGTTCAGCCTGCTCGACGGCTGTCACTTCCGCACCTGGTGGCAGCATCCGGCGCAGACCAGCGCGCTGTTCGTGCCGTCAAAACAGGGGCTGAGCTGCGGTCAGGATGGCTGGCTGAGCGGCCGCAGCAGCCTGACGCAGATGGGCAACGGTGCGGCGAAAAGCGTGGTGGTGACGTTCCTGCAGGGCTTCCCGATTGCCGGCCTGAATAACAAACAGCAGAGCGCCGAGCTCAGCATCACTACCGTCAACAGCGAACGCATGGTGCTGAGCAACGAGAAGTCGCCAGACAGCTGGCTGGTGCTGCCGTTCAGCAGCCAGTTCAACGGCTGGCAGGCACCGGATCAGGTGGTGGTGCAGATGCCCGCCAGCGATGCCGCCGATGAGAGCGCGCTGCGTGCACGGTTGCAGGAAGTACGCAAAGTGTGGTCGCCGTGGCTGAGCGCCAGCGCACCGCTGAAAGTCCAGCTGGTAGAACAGCTGCATCCGGAGCTGAAAGATCCCGCCGCTGCGGTTTACCGCACCATTAACTAACGCAAAAGGAGCTTGCATGGAGTCGTTACAATCGCGCCTCGCCAGTGCCTCACTGGCCGATAACCTCGCTGATATCACCCGCCAGATTCAGGCCAGCCCGGCCAGTGCCGACCTGCGCGCGGCGTTTGTGCAGCTGTTGTGCCTGGCGGGCAACTGGACGCGCGCGCAAACCCAGCTGCAATCGTGGCTGGCGCTGACGCCCCAGGCGCAGCCGACCGTCACCTTACTGCAGCAGGCCATTGCCGGTGAGCAGCAGCGTGAAGCGGTACTGCGCGGCGCGGCGCAGCCGCAGCTGCCGGGCAGCGCGTGGGCGTGGTGCGAAAGCCTGCTGGCTGCGCTGACCGCCGAGATTCGCGGTGACTTCGCGCAGGGCGCTGAGCAGCGTGCCGCCGCGCTGGCGCAGGCCGACGCCAATCCGGGCCAGCTGCAACAGCAGGAACAGACAACAGACTTCGCGTGGCTGATGGACGGCGACAGCCGCTTCGGGCCGGTGTGCGAAGCCATCGCCAACGGCCGCTACTACTGGATTCCGTTCGCCGCGATCCGCGAGATGGAATTTCAGGCGCCTGCCAGCGTCACCGATTTGGTCTGGCGCCATACGCGCGTGCAGCTGGTAGATGGCAGCGAGCAGATTTGCCAGATCCCGGTGCGCTACCCGCTGCTGCCGGGGGCGGATGAGCGCTACCTGCGCGCCAGCGTCACGGAATGGCAGCCGCTGGGCCACGATGACAGCCAGTTTACCGGTCACGGCCAGAAGCTGTGGCTGAGCGACAGCGGCGAGTATCCGCTGCTGACGCTGCAGCAGCTGACGTTCCAGCCAGGCGGCAGCGATGAGCCGTGATAACAGCTCGCACAACGACGGCTATGCCCAGCTGCATGGCGGTTTCCGCGCGCGTAAAAATCGCGATGCGCTAACCGCGCGCGACAAGTTGCAATCCTCGTTACTCGATCGTCTGACTGACAACGCGCCGGACAAGCAGAGCGAAGCCAGCAATACCACGCTGATTTCCCACAGCACGCTGCGCCGCCACGTGCTGCGCGATCTGCAGTGGCTGTTTAACACCATCAACAACGAAGCCCAGCAGGATCTCAGCGCCTTTGGTGAAGTGCAGCGCTCGGTGTGGAATTTTGGCGTGGCGCCGCTAGCCGGACAGAATATCTCCGACATCGAATGGCAGGATATGCAGCGCAAAATGACCGATGCCATTCTGCACTTTGAGCCGCGCATTCTGCCGCAGGGGCTGCAGGTACGCTGCGTCAGCGATCTGAAGTCGCTCAGCCTGCACAACGTGTTATCGATTGAGATCAAAGGCCGCCTGTGGTGCGTGCCTTATCCGCTGGAGTTTCTGTTCCGCACCCAGGTTGATCTGGAAAGCGGTCATTTTGAACTACTGGATGCAGGTTAATCATGGACAGCAAACTGCTCGACTACTACAACCGCGAACTGGCCTATCTGCGTGAGCTGGGCGCGGAGTTCGCTGCGCGCTATCCGAAAGTCGCCGGGCGGCTGGGGATGCGCGGCATCGAAGTCGCCGATCCTTACGTTGAGCGCCTGATGGAGGGCTTTGCTTTCCTCACGTCGCGCGTGCAGCTCAAAATGGACGCCGAATTCCCGCGCTTTTCGCAGCGGCTGCTGGAGATGATTGCTCCGTCTTATCTGTCACCTACGCCGTCGATGGCGATTGCACAGCTCACGCCGGACAGCCGCAAAGGCGACATCAGCAATGGCTTCCACGTGCCGCGCGGCACCATGATGGAGAGCCAGCACCTGAAAAAAAGCGGCGTAACCTGCAGCTACACCACGGCGCATGATGTCACGCTGCATCCGCTGCGCATCAGCGACGTTTCACTCGGCGGCGTGCCGGGCGATCTGCCGCTGGGCGAACTGAAGCTCAGCGGTCGCGGTGCCGCCAGCGCGCTGCGCGTGCGTATCGCCTGCGAAGGCATTTCGTCGCTCAGCCAGCTGAATGTCGCCGATTTAATGCTGTATCTCAGCGGCCCGGACATTCAGGCGCAGAAACTGCTGGAGCTGCTGATGCAGCACCGCGTCGGCATCGTGCTGCAATCGGTCGAACAGAAACCGCTGCGCCAGGTGCTGCCGGATGACTCGCTACAGCAGGAGGGCTTTGCGCCGGAGCAGGCGCTGCTGCCGGACGATCTGCGTAACTTCGACGGCTACCGGCTGCTGCAGGAGTATTTTGCCTTTCCGGCGCGCTTCCAGTTCATCAGCCTGAGCCAGCTGGCACCGTTTCTGCGCCGCTGCGATAACGCGCAGGAATTCGACATCATCATCCTGCTGGATAAGGCCGACAGCGCGCTGGAAAGCATGGTGGACAGCAGCCATCTGGCGCTGCACTGCACGCCGGTGATCAACCTGTTTCCCAAAACGGCCGAGCGCCTGAAGGTCAGCGACAGCCAGCACGAATATCATCTGGTGGTGGATAACATCCGGCCGCTGGACTACGAAGTGCACTCGGTGCAGCGGCTGTTCGCCACCGTTGAGGGCAAGCGCGAAGAGCAGTTATTCCGCCCGTTCTGGAGCACCTTCAGCGGCGACGACGGCGATTACGGTGCCTATTTCTCGCTGCGCCGCGAGCAGCGCACGCTGTCTGAGCAGGCGCAGCGTTACGGCACGCGCACCGGCTATATCGGCTCAGAAGTGTTTTTGTCGCTGGTGGATGAGCATCACACGCCGTGGCGCGACGACATGCGCTACCTGTCGGCGGACGTGCTCTGCACCAGCCGCGACCTGCCGCTGATGCTGTTGCAGCAGGAGCAGGGCAATTTCGTCATGCCGGATTCGATCCCGGTCGGTCAGCTGAAATTGTGTAAAGGCCCGACGCCGCCGCGTCCGGCGCTGGCCGAAGGGCTCTCCGCGTGGCGTCTGATCAGCCACCTGCAGATGAACTACCTGAGCCTGATGGACAGCAGCGACGGCCAGGGCGCCGCCGCGCTGCGCCAGTTGCTGAGCCTGTACGCTAATCTCGCCGAAGCGGCGGTGGCGCGCCAGATTGACGGTATTCGCCACTGCCAGCTCAGCGCGGTCAATCGCCGGGTGCCGGAACCGGGCCCGGTGGTGTTTGCGCGCGGCGTCAGCATCACGCTGGAGGTCGACGAACAGGCGTTTTCCGGTGCCAGCCCGTGGCTGCTCGGCAGCGTGCTGGAACGCGTGTGCAGCCGGCTGGTGGCGCTGAATAGTTTTACCGAATTCACCCTCAACAGCCAGCAGCGCGGCGAGGTAGGCTACTGGCCGCCGCGCATGGGCAGGAAGGCGCTGCTATGAGCGAGGCGCCGATCATTCCGCTGCAGCGCGCCCAGCGGCTGCCGGACGATTTCTGGCAGGCAGTAATGGCGGCACCGTGGCGCTACGATCTGTTTCAGCTGCTACGCCGGCTGGATGCGCAGGGCGGCCAGCGCTATCCGCTGGGACGTGCGCCGCTGCCGAAGTTCGAAGCGCTGCGCATTGGTCAGCAACCGTCGCTGGCGTTTGCCCCGGCAACGCTGGCCAGCGTGCAGCCGCGCGCAGAGGACGTGCGCCATGACGTGGCGATTTACAGCTTTGGCCTGTTTGGCCCCAACGGTCCGCTGCCGACCCACCTGACGGAATATGTGCACGAGCGCATCGTGCACCATCAGGATCACAGCCTGGCGGCATTTGCCGACATCTTTCACCATCGCGCCACGCTGCTGTTTTATCGCGCCTGGGCCGATGCGCAGCCGGCCGTCTCGCTGGATCGCGCCGATAACCGCCGCTTTGTTGATTACCTTGCCTGTCTGGCCGGCATCGGTTTACCGGCGCAGCAGCAGGCCAGTTCGCTCAGCCTGCATGCGCGGCTGATGCTGGTCGGCCATCTTAGCCGCCACGGTCACGACGCTGAAGGGCTGGTACGCATTCTGCGTCACTACTTTGGCGTACCGGTGCAGCTGGCACAGAACGTGCCGCAGTGGCTGACGCTGGACGCGCGCGATCAGGCGCGGCTGGGGGCCGGACGCCAGATGCCGCGGCTGGGCGAATCGGCGTTCCTGGGTGTGGCGGTGCGCGATGTGCAGCACCGTTTTCGCCTGCGGCTCGGTCCGCTGAGCGCGCAGCAGTATGCCCACTTTCTGCCGGATGCGCCGGGCGCGCGCGAAGTGCGCGACTGGGTGCGTCACTATCTCGGCATCGAGATGCAGTGGGACCTCAGCCTGATCCTGGCGGCGGAAGAGGTGCAAAGCGTCACGCTGGGAGGCAATGCCCGGCTGGGCTACACCAGTTGGCTGGGACACGCGCCACAGCCGCAGGATCGCGAAGATTTCATGTTTGAGGTTGAGGCAGCCGCAAGCTAGCCCAATCGCTTTTCCCTGTTACACAGCCTGCTTCTTTCATTAAAGAGACCCGATATGTCAGAAATCAGCCGTGCCGTGTTATTCGGCAAACTGGATACGCTGTTATTTACCTCGCTGGAAAGCGCCACCGCCTTTTGTAAACTGCGCGGCAATCCTTATGTTGAGCTGGTGCACTGGCTGCACCAGCTGATGCAGCAGCAGGATGGCGACTTACAGCGGGTGATCAGCCATTTTTCACTGGATGAAAACGCGCTGACGCGGGATATCGTCGCGGCGCTCGACCGCCTGCCGCGCGGTGCGAGCGCGGTTTCCGATCTCGCCGAACACATCGACAGCGCCGTCGAGCGCGCCTGGGTCTACGCCTCGCTGAAGTACGGTGCGACGCGCATTCGCGGCGGCCATCTGCTGATTGGCATGCTCAAAACCTTCAACCTCGCCAGCGTGCTGAAAGGCATCTCCGGCCAGTTTGGCCGTATCAATGCTGATGCGCTGCTGGAGCAGTTCGACACGCTGCTCGCCAGCAGTAAAGAAGCACAGCAGGCGCTGGTGGCACAGCCGGGCGCGGAGAGTGCCGCACCCGCAGCCAGCACCAGCACGCTGGCGCAGTACGCGCAGGATCTCACCGCGCGTGCACGCGAAGGACGCATCGATCCGGTCACCGGCCGTGATGAAGAGATCCGCCAGATGGTGGATATTCTGATGCGTCGCCGGCAGAACAACCCGCTGCTGACCGGTGAAGCGGGTGTTGGCAAAACCGCAGTGGTCGAAGGCCTGGCGCTGCGTATTGCCGCTGGCGACGTACCGGCTCCGCTGCGCGATGTGCAGCTGTGGCTGCTGGATATCGGCATGCTGCAGGCCGGTGCCGGCATGAAAGGCGAGTTTGAAGCGCGCCTGCAGGCGCTGATTAATGAAGTGCAGTCCAGCCCGACGCCGATTGTGCTGTTCGTCGACGAAATCCACACGCTGGTCGGTGCCGGCGGCCAGCAGGGCACCGGCGATGCCGCCAACCTGCTGAAACCGGCGCTGGCGCGCGGCCAGCTGCGCACCATCGGTGCCACCACCTGGGCCGAATACAAAAAGTACATTGAGAAAGATCCGGCGCTGACGCGTCGTTTCCAGACCGTGCAGGTGCAGGAGCCGGATGAAGCCAAAGCGATTCTGATGCTGCGCAGCACCGTCAGCGCGCTGGAGAAGCATCATCAGGTACTGCTGCTGGATGAGGCGGTCAGCGCGGCGGTGAAGCTGTCGCACCGTTACATTCCGGCGCGCCAGCTGCCGGACAAAGCGGTGGCGCTGCTGGACACCGCCTGCGCACGCGTGGCGGTGAGCCAGGGCGCACAGCCTGCGGCACTGGAAGATTGCCTGCATCGTCTGGCCGCGCTGGAGATTGAAGCGGAGATCATTGAGCGCGAAAGCAAAGTCGGGCTGGGCGATGCGGCGCGTTCGCAGGCGGTTGCCGCGCAGCGCGCAACGCTGGAAACCGAGCGCGATGCGTTGCAGCAGCGCTGGCAGCAGGAGCGTGAACTGGTCGATCAGCTGATCGCCCTGCGGGCGCGCTGCGTGACGGAGGGCGAAGCCGCGCTGCGCGATGAGTTGGACGCGACGCAACGGCAGCTGCAGCAGGTGCAGGGCGAAGCGCCGCTGCTGTTTGCCGCCGTGGATGCCAGCGTGGTGGCCGCCGTGGTCGCAGACTGGACCGGGATTCCGCTGGGGCGCATGGTGAAAAACGAAATCGACGCGGTGCTCAATCTCGCGGATACGCTCAACCAGCGCGTGATTGGCCAGCGACACGGTCTCGATCTGATCGCCAAACGCGTGCGCACCTCACGCGCGCGCCTCGACAATCCGAACAAACCGGTCGGCGTCTTTATGCTGTGCGGTCCCTCCGGCGTCGGCAAAACCGAAACCGCGCTGGCGCTGGCCGAGTCGCTGTACGGCGGCGAGCAGAACATCATCACCATCAACATGAGCGAGTTTCAGGAAGCCCACACCGTTTCCACCCTGAAAGGCGCACCGCCGGGTTACGTGGGCTATGGCGAAGGCGGCGTGCTGACCGAAGCGGTGCGGCGTCGTCCCTACAGCGTGGTGCTGCTGGATGAGATTGAGAAGGCGCATCCGGATGTGCACGAACTGTTCTTCCAGGTGTTCGATAAAGGCTGGATGGAGGATGGCGAAGGGCGCCACATCGACTTCCGTAACACCATCATTATCCTGACCTCCAACGTCGGTACGCAGCTGATCAGTGCGATGTGTGCCGATCCGGAGCTGATGCCGGATCCGGAAGCGCTGAGCACCGCGCTGCGCAAACCGCTGCTGGAGGTGTTCCCGCCGGCGCTGCTGGGTCGTCTGCTGGTGGTGCCGTATTACCCGCTGAGCGACGCGATGCTGGCGGAAATCGTCCGGCTGCAGCTGGGCCGCATTGTTCAGCGTCTCGCCGACAACTACGGCATCAGCGCGCAGATTGACGATTCGGTCATCAGCCAGATCGTGCAGCGCTGCACGGAAGTGGAGTCCGGTGGCCGCATGGTCGACGCCATCCTTACCAATACCCTGTTGCCGCAGATGAGCCAGATGCTGCTCAGCGCTCACGCCCGCGATGAACGCTATCGTCGCGTGCAGGTACGCTGTGAGCAGGGCGAGTTTGTTTGCCAGTTCGATGTCTAAAGCCGTTAGTGATCAGAGAGTTTTCGAAAATGTCGGAACACGATAATCCCCTCAACGTACCCAACGCTCTGCCGGTGGGTTACCGTTTCAATGAGTTTGAAATTAAAGAAGTGATCGGTGGTGGCGGCTTTGGCATTGTTTATCGTGCCTGGGATCATCAGCTGGAGCGTGATATCGCCATCAAAGAGTTTATGCCGGCTTCGCTGGCGGTGCGCAGCGATGACCTGAATCTGGTGCTGCGCAGCGAACGCTTCAGCAAAACCTTTCATGCCGGGCTGAACAGCTTTATTCAGGAGGCGCGCCTGCTGGCCCGCTTCAACCATCCAAATCTGCTGCACGTGCTGCGTTTCTGGGTGCAGAACGACACCGCTTACATGGGCACGGTGTTTTACAGCGGCACCACCTTATCGAACCTGCGCGAGCGCAATCCGCAACTGGTGGATGAAGCCTGGATTCGTCGCCTGCTGCCGCCGCTGCTGGGTGCGATCAAAACCATCCACGACGCCGGTTACCTGCACCGCGATATCTCGCTGGATAACATCCAGATTCAGAGCAGCGGCGAGCCGGTGCTGCTGGATTTTGGCTCTGCGCGTAAAACCATTGGTAACCTGTCGGATGAGAGCGAAACCATGCTGCGTCCGGGCTATGCGCCCATCGAGCAATACAGCGATAACGACGAAAGCGAACAGGGCGCGTGGACGGATATTTACGCGCTGGGCGCGGTGCTGCACACGCTGATCACCGGGGCGCCACCGCCGGTGAGCGTGGTGCGCAGCATCGAAGATAACTACCAGCCGCTGGCCGCGCGCCGCCTGCCGGGCTACTCCCAGGCCTTGCTGACGGCGGTGGACCGCGCGCTGGCGCTCAAACCGGAAGATCGGCCGCAGGATATTGATGTCTTTGCCGGGCTGATGGCGCTGCCAGAGCGCGAACCGGAACCGCTGCTGAGCGCCAAAATCAGCGGACCGGGCACCATGCTGGTGCCGGTGGAAGAGGCGAACGAAGCCGAAACGCTTTCGCCGGTGAAATCGCTGCTGCGCCATCGCTTTGCGCTGCCGGGGCTGGTGGCCGCGGGCGTGCTGGTGGGATTGTGCGTGGGGCTGCTGATGTCCGGGGGCGATGAGCCTGCGGCGCCGGCAGAGACGGTGCAAAACAGCGCGCCAGCTGCTGATCCGGCAGTTTCACCTTCAGCGTCGTCAGCGCCAGCCGCAACGGCAGCGGTAACGCCGGAAAAACCGCGCGAAGCGGAGCCGCAGCCTGCACCGCCGCCGGAGCCGGTCGCGCAGGTTTACATCAAGCTGCAGCAGGGCGAACGCGTCCAGGTGAATGGTAAACCGCAGGCGCTGGTGCCTGCCGCCAACGGTTTTGCCGCGCTGCAGCTGGCGCCAGGCAATTATACCTTTGCCATCAGCGGCCAGGGCGGCACGCGCGAGCAAACGCTGACCATCAGCGAAGAAGGCGTCTGGTTGCTCGATCCACACAGTTAATCATCAGGGATTTATTATGTTCTCACGCATCACCGCGCAGCTGCCGATGGACGGCCTGCTGTTCTGGAAACTCACCGGCGCCGAGGCGCTGTCGCAGTCGTTTGAGCTGAACGCCGAGCTGCTGGCCACGGACGCGCGCATCGACCGGCACGCGCTGCTGGGGCAGCCGGTCACGTTCACGCTGCCGACGCAGAGCCTGCTGTCGCCGCGCTACCTCAACGGCAAAATCACGCGGGTGGCGGTGCGCAGCGAGGAGCTGAGCGGGACGCGCTACGCGGTGTACCAGCTGCGGGTGGAGCCGGACCTGTGGCCGATGCGCCGGGACCGCAACCTGCGGATATTCCAGGGTCAGACGGTGCCGCAGATAGTGCAGGCGCTGCTGCAGGAGAACGGGGTGAACGTGGAGACGCGGCTGGGCAGCAGCTACCGGGTGTGGGAGTACTGCGTGCAGTACCAGGAGAGCAGCTTCGACTTCATCAGCCGGCTGATGGAGCTGGAGGGGATTTACTACTGGTTCCGCCACGAGGCGGAGCGTCACGTGATGGTGCTGTGCGACGGGGCGGACCAGCACGAGGCGTTCGCGGGCTATGAGACGATACCGTACCACGTGACGGCGTCGGGCGGGAGCGTGACGGAGGAGGGCATCAGCCAGTGGTCGCTGTGCGAGAGCGTGACGCCGGGGATGTACAGCACGGACGACTACGACTTCCGCAAGCCGAACGCGTGGATGCTGCAGGCGCGGCAGAACCCGGTGTCGCCGGTGCCGGGGGCGGTGGACGTGTACGACTGGCCGGGCCATTTTGTCGATCACAGCCACGGCGAATTTTACACGCGCATCCGCCAGGAGGTGTGGCAGGTTGCGCACCACAGCGTGAGCGGAACGGGGACGGCGACGGGCATCGCGCCGGGGTACCGGTTCGGCATCGTGAACGCGCCGCACTTCAGCGACAACGGGGAGTACCTGGTGACGTCGGCGCGGTACGACTTCGAGGAGAACGGGTACGCGAGCGGCGGCGGCGGTGCGCGGCACAACATCACGTTCACGGTGCTGCCGTCGTCGGTGACGTACCGGGCGGAGCCGGCGACGGCGTGGCCGAAGACGCACGGGCCGCAGACGGCGAAGGTGGTGGGCCCGGCGGGAGAGTCAATCTGGACGGACCGCTACGGCCGGGTGAAGGTGAAGTTCCACTGGGACCGCCTGGCGAAGGGCGACGACACGAGCTCGTGCTGGGTGCGGGTGTCGAGCGCGTGGGCGGGTCAGGGCTTCGGCGGGGTGCAGATCCCGCGGGTGAACGACGAGGTAGTGGTGGACTTCATCAATGGCGACCCGGACCGGCCGCTGATCATCGGTCGCGTGTACAACGAGGCGAGCATGCCGCCGTGGGCGCTGCCGGCGGCGGCGACGCAGATGGGGTTTTTAAGCCGTTCGAAGGACGGCACGGCGGACACGGCAAACGCGCTGCGCTTCGAGGACAAGGCGGGCGAGGAGCAGGTGTGGCTGCATGCTGAGAAAAATATGGACACCGAGGTGGAAAATGATGAAACCCACTCGGTTGGTAGTAATCGCACTAAAACCATCGGCGGCAACGAAACCACTGAGGTTAAAAAGAACCGCACTGAAACCGTCGATCAGAACGAAACCATTACCATTCACCAAAACCGTACGGAAACAGTGGACGGTAATGAAACCATCATTGTGCACAGTAACCGCACTGAAACGGTTGATCAGAATGAAAATGTGCGTATTGGTCAGAATCAGTCAGTGACCATCAATGGCAACCAAACGCTGAAAGTCGATCAGACGAAAACTGAAACGGTCGCATTAGCCTCGATGTTAAATGTCGGGCTGGCGCAGAATACCAATATTGGTGCTGCTTATGTACTCAATGTAGGGGCCGGCTGGATGACTAACGTGGGTGCGATGCAAATGCACAACGTTGGCATGAAATATTCACTTAATACCGGGCGGGACATTGGCCTTTCAGCAGGAACATCGGCGGAGTTTAGTGCGGAAGACAAGATTACCCTGGTTTGTGGCGAATCGATGATCGTGCTCGAACAGAACGGCACCATTACCATCAGTGCAAACAAAATTAAGCTGGTTGGTGAGAAGGTGATAGACATTGACGGAACGCAGATAGATATCAACTAACTATGGAAAATTTTGTCAACTATAGTGCTTTCCCGGCACAGCTTTTTGAGTCGATAGACCAGCACGATCATGGATTTAGTGTGCTGGTGACACGCGTCAGTTACGATCTGGATATTCACAGCGGCCAACTTACGTTATGCGAAGATCAGGGTGAATTGGTTGAACAGGATGAATATTACGATGAGCCGGGCAGAAGCAGTGTTCGATTCGAGAGCGATCTGGCACCCTATAAGCCGCGTTTGGATGTCATTATCAACGGTAGTGCTCACGCTCCGGAAGGTAAGCCGGCGCGTCATTTCACCGTCGGAGCGCGTATTGGCGATTTTACTCGTTTACTAAACGTGTATGGCCCACGCGAGTGGCGCAAAATGGTGACTAGCTGGCAATTAAGCGAGGCTAAAGCGATCACTGCTCTCGAATTACGTTACGAGCATGCGCAGGGCGGAATGTTCCGCTTAGATCATGGCGACGAGATTGCATCCGCCACTAATAGCGTCGGTGTTGGCTGGCTACCCGCCAGGGCGCAGAAACAGCTTAAGTTACAGCGTATCGCAGCGCCACAGTTTGAATTACTGCCCCAGCCGATTAAAAACATTGATGATGAAACCTTGCCTGCCGGTTTTGGTTTTTATGGTCGTGGCTGGAAACCGCGTATTGGCTTTGCCGGTACTTATGACGAGGCGTGGAAGCAGCAGCGTCATCCTTTTCTGCCGCAGGATTTTCGCTTTGATTACTGGTGTGGCGCTCATCCGTGGATGCAGTTTCCATTACCCAAGCCGCTGTCGCATATTCCGGTTACGCTAAAAAATCTTATCTCACAACAGGATAAGCCCGGACAGGAAATCAGTTTTTCAGTACCGGTTGAAACCTTATTTGCCTTTGTCACCACACAACTGGGGGCTGGAGTAAGCTACGATTTGCAACTGGACACGCTGGTGGTTAATTTGCCCGAGCGCAAAGTGCACTGTACTTATCGCACAGTGTTTTCTGAATTGCTTGAGGCAGCAGTAACAGAGTTACGTTTCATCACTGCAACAGAACGTAAGGCGATAGTGCAGAAGGCACAACAACAAATCGCGGATACCAATGACGATAGTTTTACCCCGCTACCGCCTTCACTGGTAGGGCTCATCTCGCAGGAGTCAGGTCATGGCTGATAATTACGCTGCACGTAAGGATGGTGTGTATAAGGTGGTGGGATTACTACCCGATTTGTGTTTCACCCCAGGCATTCAGCCGCCAGTGCCATATCCGGTTACTGCCACACTGGCACCCTCAAAAAGTACGGTGGAAAGCGTACGCTTCAATGGCCACCCGGCATTCGTCTATGACATTAGCTTTGTGCCGACGACGATTGGAGATGCGGCCGGGCGTAACAAGGGCGTAGTCAGCGGTACAGTTGAGGGTGACTGCTGGTCAATTGAGCACAGTCCGGATACCTATATCGGTGGTTTTCCCCTCAACCGCGTACAGGATATCTTTGCCATGAACGGCAAGGCCAAGGGAGGGCGCGGCGGTAATCTGACCAAAAAAGAAACCTGGGAGCGACGCAAGGCGCTGATAGCAAAAGGTAAGCAGAGCAGTGACCCAAAAGTTCGGGCAGCTGCTGAAAGGCTGGAACTGAATAATACGGGGATGGAAAAAGCGAGACTTGCAAAACAAGTTTATGAAGCCGACCCAAAGTCCGGAAAAGATATTTTGGAAGGGTGGGATGATATCAGTAATGATAATGCCAGGCTTAAAAATTATGGCTTGAAATCTAAAGATTTAAATATTGCAGGGAATGAAGGATTTAAAGCACGAGTGTATGAGCCAGATAAAAAAGTTTTTGGTGATGATATGTCCGCCTCAGTGGTATTCCGAGGGACAAGGCCAACTTCTCTTGAAGACTGGAAGAATAATGCTAAACAGGGAATGAACTTACAATCTGATTATTATGAGCAATCTGTCAGAATTGGTAATAAAATCATGATGAGTAAATCCCCTATTGATTGTACCGGTCACTCGTTAGGCGGTGGAATGGCTTCTGCATGCTCAAGAGCAAGTGGCAAATCGGGATGGACATATAACTCTGCTGGGTTGAATAGTAAGACGGTAGAAAAATACGGCGGATTAGGTAAAAGTCCTGACAAAGAAAACATCAATGCATACCGGGTTAAAGGTGAGGTTTTAACTGCTGTGCAGGAGCCTGGTTTTTGGGGCGGTCTTGCTACAATAGGCGTTACATCATTTGCGGGAGCTAAGTTAGGAGGAGTATATGGTGGCCTTGCTGGCGCAGTAGTAGGCAGTGCTTTAGTTGCGCTTACTCCCTCATCTGTAGGTACACGCCATGATATGGATGGCGGTAAAGGTGATCCAATAGCGAGACATGGCATGGAACAAGTAATACCGTGTATAGAAAGTGAAAAGCAAGAGGATGAGGAAGTTTTATCTGCTATTTAATGGGAGTGCAAAATGTTACACTTAAGTGTGAATCAAAAAGTGAAGATGTTCTTTATTTTATTGGTTGTATTATTATCGGCCTTCGGATGTAGCGCAATGAAAAATCAATCTGCTGAGAATTTCTTTTCTGGTACGCAATTGTCCCTTGCTCAGGAAATTGAACGTGGTAATGAACCGGAAGTTAAAAAGCTTGCAATGCAAACCGATCTAAATAAACCCGGCAAGCAAGACATGACGTTATTATTTTTTGCTTTACAAAATAGCTATGATAAAGATAGAAAACACCTGGCGATTGTTTCAGATTTAGTTCGAGCCGGAGCGAATCCGTTACAACAAATTCCTGATTTTGGTAGCGCAGCTGAAGTTTCAGTGAAATCAGATGATCCTGTTTTCATTGCTGCTCTGATTGATGGCGGGTTGAGCCCAAATGCAGAAGTCGAGGATACTCCGATCATTTTCGGCGCCGCTTCCGAGCATAGCTTAAAGGTCATGAGCTATCTTGTTAAGATGGGGGCAGACGTCAATAAAAAAGACTCACTTGGTCAAACCGTTCTGATTGAATCTTTATCAGGCTTTCAACTGGATAGTGTAATCT
This sequence comes from Pantoea sp. ICBG 985, assembly GCF_002928365.1. Classification (NCBI taxonomy): domain Bacteria; kingdom Pseudomonadati; phylum Pseudomonadota; class Gammaproteobacteria; order Enterobacterales; family Erwiniaceae; genus Pantoea; species Pantoea sp. ICBG 985. The sequence goes on along the minus strand of NZ_POWM01000004.1, from coordinate 204,140 downwards.
GGTTACTGGAGCATGGTGCAGATCCGCGAGTCACAACAGAGAATGGCTGGGGTTTTAATAATATGCTCGCAAAAATTATAGAGCGCCAGTCGAATTCAGGTAACACTGCAAAGTTAGAATCGATTAAAACTCTGGCTATTAAAAAAGGCATGAAATGGCCTCCAGCTGACTACTGAGTATTTAACGCCGGTGAAGGTGATAAAAGGAGGGGGAGTGAAATTCATCACTGTGGTTTCTATGGTGGCCATGTTATTTTCATTTGACTGCGCAGCAGTCACTCAACTATCCCCCTCAAGATTTTTTGATGCAGAACAACTTGAATTGGCTATCCTGATAAAGAATCAGTCTTTCGATGAGATTAAGAAAAAGGCAGTCTTTACTGATCTTAACTCTCCCGGAAAAGAAGGAATGACACTTTTGTTATATTCCTTACTGAATGCAGTAAAAAATAAAACAGCCACTGGAGACCAGACTATTAGTGTGTTGGTAAGAGCTGGAGCCGATCCTTTATTTGATATTCCTGAATACGGAAGTGTAGCTGAAGTGATGGCGACTTCAGACGATCCTCGTTACCTGAAGGCCTTAATTGATGGCGGTCTGGATAAAAATGCAGTGAGCAATTATCGTCCGCTAATTATTAATGCAACTTCCCACCATTCAAGAAAAGTGCTGGAATATCTGGTCGGTATCGGTGCTGATGTAGATCAACCTGACTCAGCGGGCAAAACTGCACTGATGGTGGGATTGGGGAGGTATGATTTAGATGAAGTTGATTTCCTGTTACAACATGGTGCAAATCCTAACGTAAAAAATAAAGCAGGCTGGGGTTTTAGAGAAATGCTACAGAAAAAAATTGAAAAAGGCGACAATGATACTACAATGAAAAAACTTCTCGACATCAAAAAAATAGCCGAAAGTAAAGGCATGAGGACCTTTTAAGAAGGAAAGGGAGTGCTAAAAATTATTACAGGGACGTACTGCATAAAGTTCTTTGCTTTCGTATTCATTCTTCTTGTTGTGAATAAATGTCTGGCTAAGGCTGTTTCAGCTGAAAATAATTCTCAGGTTATGCTTTGAAAGCCGCTGTTGCTATCAGAGAGGGAAACGCTTTTGCAGTGGATACCTTAGCTAAGGTCGATATCCTGAATATGTCAGGCAAGAAGGGAATGACACTTTTGATGTACGCGCTTTTAACCGCAACAAACAAAAAAACAGATGCCAGTTTTCAAATCGTAACCGAACTGGTAAAGAAAGGCGCGGATCCGTTGTACATTATTCCTCAATATGGCAGTGCTGCAGATGCTATGGCCCGCTCAAACGATCCCCGCTATCTTAAAGCATTGATTGCGGGAGGTCTTGATAAAAATGCTGTTAGTAGTGCACGTCCATTGATCATGAACGCAACGTCAGAAAACTCAATGCCTGTGCTGGAGTATCTTGTCAGTATAGGTGCCGATGTTAATAAGCCCGATACCGCTGGTAAAACGGCGCTTATTTTTGCTTTGACAAGAATGGACCTCGATCAGGTTGAATACCTCTTACATCATGGCGCCAACCCAAACGCAGTGACAAAAGCGGGATGGGGGTTTAGCAATCTACTCGAAGACATGCTTAAGAAGGAAGGTAAAAACAATGATGCTACGGCACTTAAATTAATGGAAATCAAAAGACTGGCTGTTGCTAAAGGCATGCGGGTTTAATTTTCTCACCCTCTTAATTTATGATCTTTTATGATTCTTCCATAAAGGATATTGTCTTCAGATTGAAACCTCAACCTACAGATTAGCTAGTCGCCATTTTAAATGGCGGCTGCGTCAACGTTACTTTACCTTTTATTAATCTGAAAGTACCCGCACATATCCTTACTCATTAATACCTGAATTTCCTGCACGGAGCTCCAATGGCAACCGGAAACACGATTGGTAAATTACAATATGCGCCTGCGCCCCAGGGCCACGTTACGGCGGGCAGTGCCAACCCGCCTAAAAAGAAAAGCTGGTGGAGCGATTATGGCGACTGGGTGCACACCGGCCTGGATGTTCTTGGCGCTGTACCCGTCATTGGTGCCGTTGCAGACGGCGCTAACGCTGCCATTTATACCGCTGAGGGCGATTATGGCAACGCGGCACTTTCAGCTGCCTCAGCTGCAGCCAACTTTGTGCCTGGCGGTGGGGCCGCTTTTAAAGCGGGTAAGCTGGCAGCGAAGGCTGGCAAAGCGGTTGAGGCGGCAAAAGTCGGGAAAACCGTCGCCAAAGAAAGCACAGCACTGGCTGAAAAGGCTGCAGTGAAGGCAGAAAGTTCTGCTGCCAGAGCAGAAACTAAAGCAGCAAAAAAAGACGCTGACGAAGTTATTAAAGCGAAAAAGGCCGGCAGCAATAAAGGCGGAAATGATAAAGGGCATGGGCAGAAAAAAACTGAGCCCTGCAAAATTCCGCAGAGGCCATTGCCAGAGGTTGAGATGGCAATTGGTAGTCCGGTAAATCCTTTGCTGGGTATTAAATTACTTTTTGACGATCATGATAAAGATTTTTCTTTTCCCGCTGCGGTACCGCTTAACTGGCAGCGTTTGTATTTCTCCGATGAAACAGGTAACGGCTGGTTAGGTCAGGGGTGGTCTTTACCTTTCGCTCAGGAATTACGCAAAGACAACGAACTGCTGATTCTGGTTGATGAACAGGGTCGAGAAATTGATTTTCCCTGGCCACAGTCGGGTCGGGAGCCGCAGTTGCATCGCTATGAGCAGCTATCACTTTCCCAGCCACAGCCGGGCGAGTTTTGCATTTCTGCGCCTGATGAAAGCCAGAACTGGCACTTCACTCATCAGGCAGGAGAGGGCCGCTGGCTACTTTCGGCAATCAGCGATCGCCACGGTAACCGCCTTACTCTGCAGTACAACGCGCAACATCAGCCGATAGTAATTACTGACAGTGCAGGGCGACGCTTCAATATTACATTTACCCGACTGATGCTTGATGAAGATCGAAGCGTTGAACGTATCACTGCCGTAAGCGTTTGTTATCCATCTGCCCCCCTGAGTGCCGAAAAGCTCTGCAGCTATGATTATTCTTCTGAAGGAGATTTAAGTGCTGTTCGCAATGAGCATGATGAGGTGCTGCGTGAATTTCGTTATCGAAATCATGTAATGGTGGCACATCGTCGAGGGGGCGAACTTGAGTGTTTCTATCACTACGATAAACACTCACCGGATGGCAAAGTACTGGCGCATCGTGACAGCCTTGGCGGTGAATGGCGTTTCGAGTACGCCAGTAACAGTACAACCATCACTGACGCATTGGGCCGCGTCACGCGCTATGACTTTGACGATAACCACGAGTTAACCGGTTTTCGAGATGCTTCGGGCGGCTATATCCGCATTCGCCGTAACGCGCGTGGACAGATCATACAGCTTACTAATCAGGCTGGCCGCGTGACGCGTTATCGCTATGATGAGCGCGGTAACTGCACTGCTGTTATCGAACCGGATGGCCAGACGACACGCTTTGATTACCACGCTCGCTGGAACCTGCCAGTGCGGGTTACAAACATGCTGGGCGGTATTCGCGAATACCATTATGACGTTGCAGGCAGCCTGATTCGCTTCACTGATGAGATTGGCCGCATTACCGAATATAACCATAACGATCAGGGTAACCTGGTTCGTATCCGCGACGCGGCAGCAGGTGTTCAAAAGCTGAGCTGGAACAGTGCCGGCTTTTTAACTAGCCATACCGATTGTTCCGGACGCACCACATGTTTTGATTATGACAAGTACGGCTGGCTCAGGCAGCAAACTGATGCCGCAGGCAACGTTACCACTCTTTATAACCGTCGTGATGGCCTGCCACAGCGCATTGTGCATGCGGATGGCGGTGTCGAGCGCTTCGAGTTTGACCGCTGGCAGCGCCTGACAGCCTGGTATGACGCACAGAATCAGGCAACACGCTGGACGCTGGCGGGGGACGGTCTGCCGTTGACGCGAACAGATGCGCTCGGTAACCCTATTAGCTATGAATACGATCGCGCACGTCGTCTGGTTGCTCTCATCAATGAAAATGGCACGCGCTATAGCTTCAGTTACGATGCGCATAACAATCTGATCGGTGAACAGAGGTTCGATGGTTCTGCCACCTGTTATGAATATGATGCCAGTGGAAATGCGCTGACGCGTACCGAGCGAGGCGACGGCAGCGGTCCGGAAATTCGCACGCGTTATCGGCGCGATAACTGCGGCAGGCTGCTTGAGAAGCTGGTGGCACGCGGCGGAGATGCAAAGTGGCAGCGTACCCGCTTCAGTTACGATGCGCTGGGACGTCTGACAACTGGCGTCAATCACGGCGGACGTGTGGAGCTGGAATGGGATGATGCCAGCCAGTTGCTGGCGGAGCGCAGCCTGATTCGTGGTATTAATTACGAGCTGCGCCATCAGTATGACGAGCTGGGTAACCGTACTCATACCAGGCTACCGGACGGTCGTGAGCTGAGTAACCTTTATTATGGCAGCGGTCACCGCGTCCAGGTCAATTTTGGTGGCCGCGTCATCAGCGAAAGCGAACGTGACATGCTGCACCGTGAGGTGCGCCGTACCCAGGGAGCGCTGGCCAGCGAGTATGTTCATGATGAGATGAGCCGGCTGGTGAGCCAGCGCGCTATGCGCGGTGACAGCACGGCGGTGGCACGTGATTATGTATGGCAACGCAACGGCCAGCTAATGCAGATGGTCGATCACTACACCGGTGACCACCGCTACGAATATGACGCACTGGGCCGACTCACGCGAGCGCAGGATGAGCGGTTTGCTTTTGACCCCGCACATAATTTGCTGAATGAGGTCGGCTCGCCGCCGTTGAAGGATAACCGTCTAAGGGTGCACGAAGACCGGCGCTGGGCGTATGACAGCTTTGGCAACGTGGCTGAGAAGCGCATTGGTCGGCATACGGTGCAACAGTTTTCCTGGAACGCCGAGCACCAGCTGACAGAGGCGGTAAGCACGCGTAACGGCACAGAACAGCGCACTACTTACGGCTACGATGCGTTCGGCCGACGCAGCTGGAAACGTGACGCCTTTGGCGTGACGTGCTTTATCTGGGACGGCAACCGTCTGCTGAGCGAAGTGCGTGGCTCGCGCCAGCACATCTGGATTTATGAAGACGAGAGCTTTGCACCACTGGCACAGATCAGTCTGCAGCAGGGTGAAACGGAGCACGCAGCGCAGGTACACTGGTATCACAATGACGTTGCGGGCATGCCGCGTGAGCTGACCAGTGCGGATGGTAGTGTAGCGTGGCGGGCAGAGTACCGTGCGTGGGGCAACACGGTGCGGGTAGAGCATGCGCAGGTGCGCCATGCTGAGCCAGTACACCAGCCGCTGCGCTATCAGGGCCAGTACTACGATGCAGAAACGGGTTTGCACTATAACCGGTTCCGCTACTATGATCCGGATGCGGGACGATTCATCAGTCAGGACCCGATAGGGCTGGCGGGTGGGCTAAATCTTTATCAGTATGCGCCGAACCCGCTGGCATGGATTGATCCCCTGGGTCTTTCAAAATGCCACTTAGATAATCCTAAGAAAAAAGTAAACAGTGCTGAAATAGGCGATATAGTAAGGACTCCATCATCACATCCTGAAGATTTTGTTAAAGTAAAAGGTGGGAATTATAAGAATAATCATACAAATGAAATATGGAGTAAAAGTAATACATCGCATAGTGATAAACAAGGTGAATGGAAAGTTGGTATAGGTAAAGCGGAACCAAAGCCAAGGCATAAAATAACTATAGGTATGAGTGATGGAAAGATCATTAAAATCGATAAGTAGCCTCTCACTAAATGAAATTAATTTCTCTGGATTTAGATTGTCTAAAGGTTGGGTCGGTTTTTTTGAAAAAAAAGATTCTTTTTCATACCCTCTAATTGACGAGGCTATATCTTTATTCGAAGGGTTTTTTGGTAAAGAGGATGAAGGTGTAATTGTTATTGCAGCTCTTTCATTTAATGATGAAAGAGAGGATGATAAAGAAACGATTGATAATTATCAGGCTTTATATGAGGAGATGAAAGATAAAAAATTACTTTTGCCAATGACCGAAGAGTTTGAAAGTTATCTTTATGGTGATTCTTGTTTGCCGGCTTTTTCACTCAGCTTAAGTAAAAAAAGTCATGACTTCAGAGGCCTATCAAGATTGATGATGTGTCATGCTGGAGTTGTTGGTCAGGTTTGTTTTTATATTAATCTGGATTTAAATGTGGCCATTTATCCACATGATGATGTCGGATTTGGGTGTATTGCTCTTAACGAGGAATATAAAAAATGTGAAGAGTTTCTGCATTATTGTGCGAGAAGTGAATCGTTCAATGTTTTTATTGATAGCGATAATGGATTGGTAAAGTTATGATTGTTGATGTGTTCGCAAACTTATTCTTAACTTGCTTGTCCAGAACTGTATGGATAATTATCTGTGAGTGTAAATAATAACGCCAGGACGCCATTGATTAAGCTAATATAACTCGTGTGAGGCTAGTGGTGTTATAAAGGTGTGAGAGATATAAAGTAATGCCATTGTAGTGACGAGGCTGGTTTTGGTCTTGATGTTTTACGGTAATCTTTATTTAATTAAGTAATAATGATTATAACTTTCATTAGTTGATTGTTTTTGTTGGCTTTTTTTAGTGCGTTTTTGTCATCATTGATAAATGGTTTTTTACGGGTCTTTAGTCTTTAGAGTCATTGTCTAACCGATATTTTTATTGAAACACATGCCCCAACCTTAAGCCACAATAAATTCGTAATCAACGGTTTCATTCTGATGAATTAACTGTTGCTGACAATATTAAAATTTATAATCACATAATAATTAAAGGGGGTGGTAGTGTCGAGAATTAAAAAGAAAATCTATTTAACAGAGTCTGAGGAAATTGATTTATATAAGGAGATTGATTATATATTGGTGTCATTAAACAATATAGCTAATTATTATTATAACGAATCAACAATCAATGAGGAGATGCGAAGAGCGTATGAGCGAGAAACTACCAATTTCATTGATGACAATGATATTACTACATTGTTATCGAAGATGAGAGGAATGATTGGAGGTAAATTTGACCGTGAGCCTGGAGAGGATGATATGGACGATTTGGAGAGAGCTACTGAAAACACTAAATATTGGGAAGGTCCATAATTATCAGGGGATTAGCATAAAATTTAATTTAAACTATCCTCATGTCGATATATTGCTATAACTTTTTGGGTAAGGATAGTGCTACAACTCTCCATAAATTTTAAGAGTAGTAGATGATCAGTTAGATCTAACCGGTGGTTTAAACATTAAAACCTGTGTGCCTGATTATTAAAGCTGGATCGATTCGCGGATTTTACCAAATAAACGCTACGAAAAGAAAATAGTTTTAACAATTCGATCTATTAATGGAAATTTAAAGATTATTATACTCAGCGTGATATTTTAGCGCTGATGTCATAAGATGATTGCAAAATAGTCGTCACAGTTGTTATTGTGATAATAAATTTCCCTATTATGCCAAAAACTAACAATCCGTCATGACTGGAGAGTAATCATAATTAATCTATTAGAACTTAAGGCCCCGAAGTGAAGGTTCTGCAGCTGCTCAGGGCGCTGGATATCCTGGCTTAGGATATCAAGCTGTGGTTTCAAATCTCCCCAGAACATGGGTTGTTAAAACTATGAGGGTTCCCTGGTGAATGCTTTAAATGAATTAATGAGATCGCTCGAAAAAATAATAGTTGAGCTTAATGCGAATGGTAAAATTGAGTCAGCGATTTTTTTCACTATTCGTTATAATGAAATAATTAAGTATGGTGATGATTTTTCTCTTGAAATAGTTGAAACACTATCAACATGCAGAGCTATGTCTCAATATGCTAATTTCTCCCAGAAAGAAGAAATGCTGCTTGATGATGTCGTAGATAGTGCAATAGCGATTAAAATTAAGGTCCCATAATAGTAGCCGGACGCAATCTTAACGATCCTTCCGGCTTTTTCTCTTTAGCTGCCAGTCGTCAGGATCAGGCTGTCCTGTCCAACCTTCACCGTCACTCTGTATCCCATCCCAGCCAGCCACCTCCCGGCAATATTAATCTGCGACGTGCTTCTGTAGAGAGCTATCTGCCTCAACCCTCTTTCCTCTCCGTCTCCACACTCTCCGCCGCCGTCTCTTCCTCTTTATCCTCTTTCACCGTTCTGCTGGCCGTCAGCAGGAACGGGGATTGCTGCCAGCGGGTGCGGCGGTCGCGCAGCAGGGTACGGGTCAGGATAATGCCGATCGCCAGCGCCAGCAGCATCATCAGGCGCAGAATATTGGTGGTGTTATCCACCTGACGCGATTCCGTCACCAGCACATGCGTATCCAGCGTGATACGCAGAAAACCCTGCGGACCCTCTTTCCCTTCCAGCGGCTGGACAATCTGATGATTGAAATAACTACCAGCACGTTTACCGTCGAGCGCCAGGCGGTCGCGCACATTAATGCTCTCACCGCTGTGGGCCACCAGGCTACCGTCGTCGGCATAGACCGAAGCGTCCAGCACGCGGCTGTTATCCGTCATCTGATTCAGGATGGCTTCAATCTGCGTGCGGTTATCGTCGCTGTTATCCATGAGCGGTTTCAGGCTGAACGCCACCTGGCGCGTCAGCGTGTGCGCCAGCTCCTCGACCTGCTCGGAACGGGCCATCTGATGGCCAAGACTAAACCATGATGCGCCCTGCATCAGCACCACTAACAGCGCCAGCGAGATAAGAACGATCACCGTGCGATGCAGGCGAAATTTCAGTGCGGTTTTGACCATCAGAAACCCGTGTGACGTAACAGCAGAAAGGCTGGCAATTATGTTGCCAGAACCCGCGCAGACAAGGTAGCCTCTTGCGTGGTTTTGTTGTCCCTACAGGAGCTGTAATGCCAAATCGTCTTACCTGGTGCGATCTGCCCGCCGATGTCTCTCTTTGGCCGGGTTTACCCCTTTCCCTGAGCGGTGATGAAGTGATGCCGCTGGATTACCGTGCCGGTCGGACTGGCTGGTTACTGTATGGGCGCGGGCTCGATAAACAAAAACTGACCGATTATCAGCATCAGCTGGGCGCGGCGATGGTGATCGTCAGCGCGTGGAATGTCGATGAGTATCAGGTAATCCGGCTGGCGGGCTCGCTGACACCGCGTGCCAGCAAGCTGGCGCATGAGGCTGGCTTTGATGTGGCGCCGCTTGGCAAAATTCCCCATCTGAAAACGCCAGGGCTGCTGGTAATGGACATGGATTCCACCGCCATCCAGATCGAGTGCATCGATGAGATCGCCAAACTGGCGGGCTGTGGCGAGCAGGTGGCGGAAGTGACGGAACGCGCGATGCGCGGCGAGCTGGATTTTAAAGCCAGCCTGCGCGAGCGCGTGGCGAAGCTGGCCGGCGCTGACGCCAACATCCTGAAGCAGGTGCGCGACACGCTGCCGCTGATGCCGGGCCTGACCACGCTGGTGCACAAGTTGCAGGCGCTGGGCTGGCAGGTGGCGATTGCCTCGGGCGGGTTCACCTTCTATGCCGATCACCTGCGGCAGACGCTGCATCTGGCCGCTGCGGTAGCCAACGAACTGGAAATGCGTGACGGTAAGCTGACCGGCGAAGTGCTGGGGCAAATCGTCGACGCGCAATTTAAAGCCGATACTCTGAACAGTCTGGCCCAGCGCTTTGACATCGCACCGGAACAAACCGTGGCGATAGGCGATGGTGCTAACGATCTGCCGATGATTAAAACCGCGGCGCTGGGTATCGCCTATCATGCTAAACCCAAAGTGAATGAGCAGACGGAAGTGATTATCCGCCACGCTGACCTGATGGGAGTGTTCTGCATTCTCACCGGCAGCCTGATTCACGAAGAGCGTTAACTGAGGATTTGATTTGGCCAAAGCGGCAAAACGCGCCTTCGTCTGTAACGAATGCGGCGCTGACTATCCGCGCTGGCAGGGGCAATGCAGCGCCTGTCACGCCTGGAATACCATTACCGAGGTGCGCATTGCCGCCTCGCCTGCGGCCGCGCGCAATGAGCGCCTGAGCGGCTATGCCGGTAGCGCCGGCACCAGCCGGGTGCAGAAGCTGTCGGAGATCAGTCTGGAAGCGCTGCCGCGTTTCTCGACCAGTTTTAAAGAGTTTGACCGCGTGCTGGGCGGTGGCGTGGTGCCGGGCAGCGCGATACTGATTGGCGGTAACCCTGGTGCCGGTAAATCGACGCTGCTGTTGCAGGTGATGTGTAAGCTGGCGGAAGGGATGAAAACCCTGTACGTCACCGGCGAAGAGTCGCTGCAACAGGTAGCGATGCGCGCCCATCGTCTGGGATTACCGACGGAAAACCTCAATATGCTGTCGGAAACCAGCATCGAGCAGATCTGCCTGATCGCCGAGCAGGAGCAGCCGAAGCTGATGGTGATCGACTCGATCCAGGTGATGCACATGGCGGAGATCCAGTCATCGCCGGGCAGCGTGGCGCAGGTGCGGGAAACCGCCGCTTACCTGACGCGCTTCGCCAAGACGCGCGGCGTGGCGATCATCATGGTCGGTCACGTCACCAAAGATGGCTCGCTGGCTGGTCCGAAGGTGCTGGAGCACTGTATCGACTGTTCGGTGCTGCTGGACGGCGATGCCGATTCGCGCTTCCGCACGCTGCGCAGCCACAAAAACCGCTTTGGTGCGGTGAATGAGCTGGGCGTCTTTGCCATGACCGAGCAGGGCATGCGCGAAGTCAGTAACCCGTCTGCTATCTTTTTGTCACGCGGCGATGAGATCACCTCCGGCAGTTCGGTAATGGTGGTCTGGGAGGGCACGCGCCCGCTGCTGGTTGAGATTCAGGCGCTGGTGGACCATTCGATGATGGGCAATCCGCGCCGCGTGGCGGTTGGGCTGGAGCAGAACCGTCTGGCGATTCTGCTGGCGGTGCTGCACCGCCACGGCGGCCTGCAGATGGCCGATCAGGATGTGTTTGTGAACGTGGTCGGCGGCGTCAAAGTCACCGAGACCAGTGCGGACCTGGCGCTGCTGCTGGCGATGGTGTCGAGCCTGCGCGATCGCCCGCTGCCGCAGGATCTGGTGATTTTTGGCGAAGTCGGGCTGGCCGGGGAGATTCGTCCGGTGCCGAGCGGCCAGGAGCGCATTTCCGAAGCGGCCAAGCACGGCTTTAAGCGCGCCATTGTGCCGGCAGGGAATGCGCCGAAGAAGGCGATTGACGGTATGAAGGTATATAGCGCGAAGAAACTGGCGGACGCGCTGGCGATTCTGGACGAGCTGTAAGGCGGTTGTTGGGGAGGGGGTTTGGCTTGTGGTTCCACCTTTGCCCTCACCCTAACCCTCTCCCGCTGGCGGGAGAGGGAACCGTTCGCAGGGGCGGGAAGTACGGTACCGATCTGTTGTTAACCGCTCTGTTCAGGATTTTCCCCCTCTCCCGCGGGCGGGAGAGGGCCGGGGTGAGGGCCCGCGCGCACCATCCCTCTAATTCCATGCAGGAGGCACTACATGTCATCGTTTGACTATCTGAAAACCGCGATTCGCCAGCAGGGACACACATTGCAGCAGGTGGCTGATGCCAGCGGGATGACCAAAGGCTATCTGAGCCAGTTGCTGAATGCCAAAATCAAAAGCCCGAGTGCGCAGAAGCTGGAAGCGTTGCACCGTTTTCTCGGGCTGGAATTTCCGCGCCGCGACAAAACCGTGGGCGTGGTGTTCGGGAAGTTCTATCCGCTGCACACCGGCCACATCTACCTGATCCAGCGCGCCTGTAGCCAGGTCGATGAGCTGCACATCATCATGGGCCATGACGATCCGCGCGATCGCGAGCTGTTTGAGAACAGCGCCATGTCGCAGCAGCCCACCATCAGCGATCGTCTGCGCTGGCTGCTGCAGACCTTCAAGTACCAGAAAAATATCCGCATCCATTCGTTCGACGAAGAGGGCATCGAGCCCTATCCGCACGGCTGGGATGTGTGGAGCGCCGGTGTGAAAACCTTCCTCGCGGAGCAGGGCATTGAGCCCGACTGCGTCTATACCAGCGAAGAACCGGATGCGCCGATGTATCAGCAGCATCTGGGCATTCCGGCAGTGGTGATCGATCCGCATCGATCGTTTATGAACATCAGCGGCAGCCAGATTCGTCAGGATCCGTTCCGCTACTGGGAATACATCCCTACTGAAGTGAAGCCGTTCTTCGTGCGCACCGTGGCGGTGCTCGGCGGTGAATCGAGCGGCAAATCGACGCTGGTTAACAAGCTGGCCAACATCTTTAACACCACCAGCGCGTGGGAGTATGGCCGCGATTATGTCTTCTCGCATCTCGGCGGCGACGAGATGGCGCTGCAATACTCCGACTACGACAAAATCGCGCTCGGCCAGGCGCAGTACATCGATTTCGCCGTCAAATACGCCAACAAAGTGGCGTTTATTGACACGGACTTCATCACCACCCAGGCGTTCTGCCTTAAGTATGAAGGACGCGAGCACCCGTTCGTGCAGGCGCTGATCGATGAGTACCGCTTTGACCTGGTGATTCTGCTGGAAAATAACGTGCCGTGGGTGGCCGACGGCCTGCGCAGCCTCGGCAGTTCGATGGATCGCCGCGAGTTCCAGTCGATGCTGGTCACCATGCTGCGTGAAAATCACATTGAATATGTGCACGTCAAAGAGGATGACTACGACACACGCTTCCTGCGCTGCGTCGAGCTGGTGAAGCAGATGCTGGGCAGCTAGCGCAGCACAACAAAAAAGGCGCCGCGGCGCCTTTTTGTTATCACAGCGATTACTTCGCCATGCGCTTGTACTTGATACGCTTCGGCTCCAGAGCTTCGGCGCCGAGGGTGCGTTTCTTGTACTCTTCGTACTCGGTAAAGTTACCTTCGAAGAACTCCACCTTACCTTCATCCTGATAGTCGATGATGTGGGTGGCGATACGGTCGAGGAACCAGCGGTCGTGCGAGATCACCATCGCGCAGCCCGGGAACTCCAGCAGGGCGTTTTCCAGTGCGCGCAGGGTTTCGATGTCCAGGTCGTTGGTTGGTTCGTCGAGCAGCAGCAGGTTGCCGCCCACCTGCAGCAGTTTCGCCAGGTGCAGACGGCCACGCTCACCGCCTGACAGTTCGCCGACGCGTTTGCCCTGATCGGTACCCTTGAAGTTAAAGCGACCGACATAAGCGCGGCTTGGCATCTCGGTATTGCCGATGCGCATGATGTCCTGACCGCCAGAAACTTCTTCCCACACGGTTTTGGAATTATCCATCGCATCGCGGAACTGATCGACCGACGCCAGCTTCACGGTTTCGCCCAGCTCGATGCTGCCGGAATCCGGCTGCTCCTGGCCTGACATCATGCGGAACAGCGTCGATTTACCGGCGCCGTTAGGACCGATGATGCCGACGATGGCGCCTTTCGGCAGCGAGAACGACAGATCATCAATCAGCACGCGATCGCCATACGCTTTGATCAGATTCTTCACTTCCAGCACTTTGTCGCCGAGGCGCGCGCCAGGTGGAATGAACAGTTCGTTGGTCTCGTTACGTTTCTGATAATCGGTGTTGTTGAGCTCTTCAAAGCGCGCCAGACGGGCTTTGCCCTTGGACTGACGGCCTTTCGCGCCCTGACGCACCCACTCCAGCTCTTTCTCGATCGATTTGCGACGTGCCGCTTCCTGAGAAGCCTCCTGCGCCAGACGCTGATCTTTCTGCTCCAGCCATGAGGAGTAGTTGCCTTCCCATGGAATCCCTTCACCACGGTCCAGCTCCAGAATCCAGCCGGCAACGTTATCGAGGAAGTAACGGTCGTGGGTGATAGCTACCACGGTGCCTTCGAAGTCGTGCAGGAAACGCTCCAGCCACGCGACGGATTCGGCATCCAGGTGGTTGGTCGGTTCGTCGAGCAGCAGCATGTCTGGCTTTTCCAGCAACAGACGGCACAGCGCGACGCGGCGGCGTTCACCACCGGACAGGTTCGCGATTTTGGCATCCCACTCCGGCAGACGCATGGCATCGGCAGCGCGGTTCAGCTGGGTTTCCAGGTTGTGCCCGTCGTGTGCCTGGATCACTTCTTCCAGACGGCCCTGCTCAGCGGCCAGCTTGTCGAAGTCGGCATCCGGATCGGCGTACAGCGCGTACACTTCGTCGAGACGCTTCAGCGCGCCAACCACTTCCGCGACGGCTTCTTCCACCGACTCACGCACGGTGTGTTCCGGGTTCAGCTGAGGTTCCTGCGGCAGATAGCCGACTTTGATGCCCGGCTGCGGGCGAGCTTCCCCTTCGATATCTTTATCAATGCCGGCCATGATGCGCAGCAGGGTCGATTTACCCGCGCCGTTCAGGCCGAGTACGCCAATTTTGGCGCCAGGGAAAAAGCTAAGGGAGATATTCTTCAGAATGTGACGCTTCGGCGGAACCACTTTGCCGACGCGATGCATGCTATAGACGAATTGAGCCACGTTGTGATGAGCCTCTTGGTCTGTAATGGGTGGAACGTCAGATGCTGAAGTTTAGCCGTTTTCACCCGGCAATCACAGCCGCATTGCGCGCAATCTTACGCAGCGGCGGAATAATGCTAACCGCAGTGCAGGGTGAGCCTGGCCGCCTGCAGCACGGCGAGCAGCGCGGGCGGAGGCGGGCTGTCGCTGACCAGCATATCAAACAGCGAGAAGTCGCCAATGCGCGCCGGCAGTACCTTGCCGTACTTGCTGCTGTCGCCGACCACGATTTTGGTCTGCGCCCGCTGCAGCGCCAGATGCTTGATGGGCAGTTCATTGAGGTTATAACAGGTGGCACCCTGCGCGGCGTCCATACCGGCGGCAGAGATAAAGGCTTTATTGGGGCAGAGCGCATCCAGCACCGTGACCTGCTCGAGCGGGGTAAACACGGCGTTATCGGCGTGGAATTCGCCGCCGCACAGAATCACCCGACAGCGCGGCTTCTCTTTTAACGCCAGAAAAGTGTTGATCGCGCTGCAGATGGCGGTGAAGGGTAGGTCGTTATCGATCGCTTCGATCACCAGCGGTAACGTGGTGCCGCAGTCGAAAAATACCGTGTCGTTGGCCTGTACCAGCGCGGCAGCCCGCTGTGCCAGCAGACGTTTCTTGCTGACGTTGAGGTTTTGCTGGTCGCTTACAAAATAGTGCGCCACGTTCTGCCGCGGGTCGCGCATCACATAGCCACCCAGCAGCACCACGCCCTGCGTCGCGCCGGTTAAATCGCGGCGGATGGTCATTTCTGACACGTCCAGCAGTTGCGCGGCCTGTTTTAAGTGCAGGGTGTCGCTGTGTTTCAGCGCCTGCGCCAGCTTATTGATTCGTTCGTCGCGGCGGGTTTCCATCAGTAACAGTTCGCTCAACCTTCGCTGCGGCCGGAATGGCCGGGTGGAGGGTAAACATAAGTTTTTTCTTGCAGATTAACAACCTGTCTTCTGCCTGCCCGCCCGCCGCGCGGCTAAATCGCCACCAGCCCGCGCACGCCCTCGCTCTCCATATTCGCCCCTGCGCCACGCTGCACAATTTCGCCGCGCGACATCACCAGATAGCTGTCGGCCAGTTCGGCGGCGAAATCATAAAACTGCTCAACCAGCAGGATCGCCATGTCACCGCGCTGCGCCAGCTGGCGGATCACCGCACCGATCTCTTTGATCACCGACGGCTGGATCCCTTCGGTCGGCTCATCGAGGATCAACAGCTGCGGCTGGCAGGCCAGCGCCCGGCCGATCGCCAGTTGCTGCTGCTGGCCGCCTGACAGATCGCCACCGCGCCGCGTTTTCATCTCGCGCAGCACCGGAAACAGCTGGTAGATCTCCTCCGGTACCCGGCTGGCCTGGCTGCCGGAGAAGCGCGCCAGTCCCATCAGCAGGTTCTCTTCCACCGTCAGACGCGGAAAAATTTCGCGCCCCTGTGGCACATAAGCGATACCGGCCTGCACGCGCTGGTGTGGCTTGCGCGTGTTAATCAGCTGGTTCTGCCAGCGAACCTCGCCGGATTTGACCGGAATCAGCCCCATCAGACACTTCAGCAGCGTGGTTTTGCCCACGCCGTTGCGCCCCAGCAGGCAGGTGATCTCGCCCGGGCGAGCCTCAAACGACAGACCGCGCAGGATATGGCTGCCGCCGTAAAATTGATGCAGTTCTGCTACCTGTAACATCTCAGCGCCCCAGATATACGTCGATAACCCGATCGTCCGCCTGTACCTCGCGCAGCGAGCCCTCAGCCAGCACCTGGCCCTGATGCAGCACCGTCACGTGGTCGGCAATGGTTTCCACAAAGCCCATGTCATGTTCCACCACCATCAGCGAGTGCTTGCCCGCCAGGCTGCGGAACAGCTCGGCGGTGTAGTCGGTTTCGGCATCGGTCATGCCAGCTGCCGGTTCGTCCAGCAGCAGCAGGTGCGGCTCCTGCACCAGCAGCATGCCGATTTCGAGAAACTGCTTCTGCCCGTGCGAAAGCAGACCCGCCTGCCGCTGGCGTTCGCCGCCGAGCCGCAGCAGTTTCAGTACCTCGTCGATGCGATCGCGCTGCTCACCGCTAAGCCGGGCGCGCAAGCTGGCCCACACCGATTTATCGTTTTTCAGCGCGATCTCGAGGTTTTCAAACACCGTCAGCGCTTCAAACACCGTGGGTTTCTGAAACTTGCGGCCAATGCCGGCACGGGCGATTTCGACCGGCGACAGCTGGCGCAGATCGGTATCCTGGTCGTAGATTACCTGGCCGCTGTCCGGCCGGGTTTTGCCGGTGATCACGTCCATCAGCGTGGTTTTTCCCGCGCCGTTCGGGCCGATCACGCAGCGCAACTCGCCGACGCCAATCTGCAATGACAGATCGGTCAGCGCGCGGAAGCCGTCAAACGAGACGTTGATGTTCTCCAGCAGCAGCACCGGATCGGTTTGCTGACGATGGCGATCCGCCGGGTGCGGTTGGGTAAACAGTTGCTCAGTCATGACGCCTCCGGCGCAGCAGGCCAATTACGCCACGCGGCAGGAACAGCGTGACCAGGATGAACATCAGGCCCAGGAAAAACAGCCAGTATTCCGGGAAGGCGACGGTGAACCAGCTTTTGGCACCGTTGACGATAGCCGCACCCAGCAGCGGGCCAATCAGCGTGCCGCGTCCACCGAGCGCCACCCAAATCGCCGCTTCAATCGAGTTGGTCGGCGACATTTCACTCGGGTTGATGATGCCGACCTGCGGCACATACAGCGCACCGGCCAGCCCGCACAGCACGGCGGAGAGCGTCCAGACGAACAGTTTGAAGCCTTTCGGATCGTAACCAATAAACATCAGACGGTTTTCTGCATCACGTACCGCCGTCAGCACGCGGCCAAACTTACTGCGCGCCAGGGCAAAGCCCAGCGCCAGGCTGAACAGCAGCAATAGCACGGTCGCGATAAACAGTGCGATACGCGTGCCGGTGGCGGTGACGCTGAAACCGAGCAGGGTGGTGAAACCGGTGAAGCCGTTGTTGCCGCCGAAGCCGGTTTCGTTGCGGAAAAACAGCAGCATGCCGGCGTACGTCAGCGCCTGCGTCATGATGGAAAAATAGACACCTTTGATTCTGGAGCGGAAGGCGAAGAAGCCAAACAGCAGAGCCAGCAGGCCTGGCACCAGCACAATCAGGCACAGCGCCCAGAGAAAGTGCTGGCTGCCGGCCCAGAACCACGGCAGCTCATTCCACGACAGAAACGACATAAACGCCGGCAAACCGCTGCCTGCGGCCTGGCGCATCAGGTACATGCCCATGGCATAGCCGCCGAGGGCAAAAAACAGCCCGTGGCCGAGCGACAGCAGCCCGGCGTAGCCCCACACCAGATCCAGCGCCACCGCGACAATCGCATAGCAGAGGATTTTGCCCACCAGCGTCAGCGTATAGGTGGAGATCGCCAGCGGATGGCTGGCGGGCAGCAGGGCGCAGAACGGCAGCACCAGCAGCAGCGCGGTCACGATGACGCCGAGAATCAGGCTCAGGCGCGGCGCTTTGCGCACCGCGCGTAAGGTCAGTGGCTGGCTCATCAGTCAATCACCCTCCCTTTAACGGCAAACAGACCCTGGGGACGTTTCTGGATAAACAGCACAATCAGCACGAGGATCAGGATTTTGCCGAGCACCGCGCCAATCTGCGGCTCCAGCACTTTGTTGAGGATGCCGAGACCAAAAGCCGCCACCACGGTGCCGGCCAGCTGACCGACGCCGCCGAGCACCACCACGAGGAATGAGTCGATGATGTAGCCCTGACCCAGTTCCGGTCCGACGTTGCCCAGCTGCGACAGCGCGACGCCGCCGAGTCCGGCAATGCCGGAACCGAGTCCAAACGCCAGCATGTCGATGCGCCCGGTCGGCACGCCGCAGCAGTCGGCCATGGCGCGGTTCTGCGTGACCGCCCGCACATTCAGCCCCAGCCGGGTTTTATTCAGCAGCAGCCAGGTGAGCGCCAGCACCGCGATGACAAACAGGATCACCGCGATGCGGTTATACGGCAGCACCAGATTTGGCAGCAGCTGCCAGCCGCCGGACAGCCAGCCCGGGTTGGCCACTTCGAGGTTCTGCGCGCCAAACAGCATGCGCACCAGCTGAATCAGCATCAGGCTGATGCCCCAGGTGGCGAGCAGCGTCTCCAGCGGACGACCGTATAAGTGGCGGATGATGGTGCGTTCCAGCAGCATGCCCATCACGGCGGTGACGGCGAAGGCCACCGGCAGCGCCAGCAGCGGGTACCACGCCAGCCACTGCGGTGCAAACTGCTGGAACAGATTCTGCAGCAGCCAGGTGGCGTAGGCGCCGAGCATCAGCATCTCGCCGTGCGCCATGTTGATCACCCCCAGCAGGCCGTAGGTGATTGCCAGGCCGAGCGCGGCCAGCAGCAGAATGGAACCGAGCGACAGCCCGGTAAACGCCTGGCCGAGCCAATCGCCCCACATCAGGCGCTGCCTGATGTGCTGCAGGCTGGCGGCCGCCGCGGCGCGCACCTGCGCATCGGGTTCGTTGCTGGCCTGGGTTAAGCGCGTCAGGCTGGCCTGCATTGCCGGATCGCCCGATTCACCCAGCAGCGTGACCGCTTTCAGGCGCAGCGCGGCGTCCGGGCTGGCGAGCTGCAGATTCGCGGCGGCCATCGCCAGCACCGCGCGTACTTTGCTGTCCTGTTCGGCGGCAAGGCGCTGTTCAATCAGCGGCAGCTGGTCAGGCGCGGCATCGTTTTGTAACTGCTGCGCTGCGCGCAGGCGAGTCGCCGCATCGTCACTCACCAGCTGGTGGGCGGCGAGGGCGCTGGCAATCAGCACGCGCAGCCGGTTGTTCATGAAGAGTTTTTTGGTTTCGCCGTCCGGCTGCCGGGCGCTGTCGAGCGGCAGAAGCTGGTCAGCCTGCTTGCTGAACGGCTGTTTGTTCTGGTCGATAACCACGCTTTCATTGCGCAGCGCCTGCAGCAGCGGCAAGCGGCTGGTCTGCGGCGCCGCAGCCCACTGCTGCAGCAATGTCGCCTGCTGCGTGCGGCTGGCGGCGGCGAAGTCAGCGCCATCACCGGCCTGCGCCAGCCACGGCAGCAGTAACAGCAGGCAGCTGAGAATACGGCGGAGTGTCATGGTGATCATCCTGTTATGGTTAGGTTGGGTGCGGTGTGGCCCTCACCGGAGATAAGGCGTTGTCTGGCCCTCACCCTAACCCTCTCCCGCAAGCGGGAGAGGGAACCGATCGAGCGAGTGAAGAGCGCCTCACTCACATGCAGCAGCTCTTCACTCCCATGCAGCAGCGCCTCACTCACATGCAGCAGTGTCTCCCTCTCCCCCTGGGAGAGGGCCGGGGTGAGGGCCAGCGGGCCATAGGGCCATAGGGCCATAGGGCCATAGGGCGAGGGCCATCAGCCTCCCCTTACTGCGCCGACTTCACCGGATAGTCCGGCTTCTTATCATTCCCGGCGATGTACGGGCTCCACGGCTGGGCGCGTACCGGCTGTTCGGTCTGCCACACCACGTTGAACTGGCCGTTCTCCTCCACTTCACCAATCATGACCGGCTTGTGCAGATGGTGGTTGGTTTTGTCCATGGTCAGCGTAAATCCGTCCGGTGCTTTAAACGTCTGTCCGGCCATTGCGGCGCGCACTTTATCCACATCGGTGGTGCCGGCTTTCTCTACCGCCTGCGCCCACATGTGCAGACCAACGTAGGTGGCTTCCATCGGATCGTTGGTCACTACGGTGTTGGCGTTCGGCAGGTTGTGCGCTTTGGCGTAAGCGCGGTAGTCGGCCACGAACTTCGCATTAGTCGGGTTATCCACTGACTCAAAGTAGTTCCACGCCGCCAGCTGACCGACCAGCGGTTTGGTGTCGATGCCGCGCAGCTCTTCTTCCCCCACCGAGAAGGCGATCACCGGAATGTCGGTTGCTTTAATGCCCTGGTTCGCCAGCTCTTTGTAGAACGGTACGTTGGAATCACCGTTGATGGTGGAGATCACCGCGGTTTTGCCACCGGCGGAGAATTTTTTGATATTGGACACGATGGTCTGGTAATCGCTGTAACCAAACGGCGTGTACACCTCTTCGATATCCTTATCCTGCACGCCTTTGCTATGCAGGAAGGCGCGCAGAATCTTGTTAGTGGTGCGCGGATAGACGTAGTCGGTGCCGAGCAGGAAGAAGCGTTTGGCGCTGCCGCCATCTTCGCTCATCAGATATTGCACCGCCGGGATCGCCTGCTGGTTCGGCGCGGCGCCGGTGTAGAACACGTTCGGCGACATCTCTTCGCCTTCGTACTGCACCGGATAGAACAGCAGGCCGTTCAGCTCTTCAAACACCGGCAGCACCGATTTGCGCGAGACCGACGTCCAGCAGCCAAACACCACCGCCACTTTGTCCTGAGTCAGCAGCTGGCGCGCTTTTTCGGCGAACAGCGGCCAGTTAGAGGCCGGATCGACCACCACCGGTTCCAGCTTCTTGCCCAGCACACCGCCTTTGGCGTTGATCTCATCGATGGTCATCAGCGCCACATCTTTCAGCGGCGTTTCGGAAATCGCCATGGTGCCGGACAGCGAATGCATAATGCCGACTTTGATGGTGTCTGCCGCCTGTGCGGTAAAGGCGAAGCCCATGCTGGCAACGGTAGCGGAGAGCGCGAAAGCTTTAAGCAACGAACGTCGTTTCATCATTTAAACCCCTAACTGTGTTATCTGTTGTTATTCAATGGGTTGAAGCCGAGCCTGCTGTAACATATGCAATGTAATCTTCCTGACCTCGGCCTTACTGACGGCAATGTGGTCGGTTAAAATGCGCTGTGCCTCCTCGGTGTGTTGCTGAAAAATCGCCCGTAAGATCTGAGCGTGCTCGCGGTACGTGGCATCGACCCGGTCATCCCGCGTGAAGTCGAGACGGCGAATGATGCGGATTTTTTCTGTCAGCTCGGCGTGGATGCGCGCCATCTCCTGATTGCCCGCCGCCGCCACCAGCGCCATGTGAAACGCTTCGTCGTGCGCTGATACCGCTTTGCCATCTTCCAGCCGGGCATCGTCGATCCAGAAGGTTTTCAGCGCGGTCAGGGTTTCCGCGCAGGCCAGCGGCGGCAGCGCGCACAGGCGGCGCACCGCTTCGCGTTCCAGCACGGTGCGGAAGTCGTACAGCTCCTCGAAGTAGGCGAAATCGAACGGCCGTACCTGCCAGCCGCTGCGAAACCACACCTCGACGTAGCCTTCGCGCTCCAGCCAGAACAGCGCCTGACGCACCGGTGTGCGGCTCACCGCCAGCCGATCGGCGATTTCGTTTTCGCTGAAGCGGTCACCCGGCATCAGACGGAATTCAAAGATGTCCTGCTTCAGCGCCTGATAAACCTTTTCGGCCAGCGCTTCGGGACGGCCTTTGCTGCGGGGCGCGCTACTGTTCATACCTGCTCCTTAAGCCAGCCACAGCAGGGTATCGCCCGGACTTACCGGACGGCCCGCCTGGCAGGCAATGCGTTTCACCGTGCCGGCCTGCGGCGCGACAATCGCCAGCTCCATCTTCATCGCTTCCACGATGATCAGCGTCTGACCGGCCTGCACCGTATCGCCCGGCGCAACCAGCACTTTCCAGATGTTGCCGTTCATGTCTGCACACACCGCCAGCGCATCGTCCTCTGCGTCGGTGACCACCAGCGTCTCTTCACTGGTGAGCGGCGCTTCCTGCTCTTCCTGCGCCCACAGCGTGACTTCCTGCTCAA
The DNA here is from genome assembly GCF_002928365.1 of Pantoea sp. ICBG 985. Taxonomy (NCBI): domain Bacteria; kingdom Pseudomonadati; phylum Pseudomonadota; class Gammaproteobacteria; order Enterobacterales; family Erwiniaceae; genus Pantoea; species Pantoea sp. ICBG 985. The sequence goes on along the minus strand of NZ_POWM01000004.1, from coordinate 181,948 downwards.
ACGCCGCGGCCTGACGTTCACGGAAAGCACTGATTTCCGGCGCGTTGTCGGTGAGGAATTGCTGATGGGCCGCGAAATCAAACTCGCTGTGTTCGATGCGGATGCGGGCACGACCGGCGCGGAAATCGTCGCGCAGCTGCGTCAGTTCCGCTTCGCTCACCGGATAGAAACGCACCTGATCGAAGAAGCGCAGCAGCCAGGGTTCGCCGGCGGCAAACTGATCGTTTTGCAGGAACTTATTCCAGATAGGCAGCGTGCGCCCCACCAGCTGATAGCCGCCCGGTGAATCCATGCCGTAGATGCACATGTACATGCCGCCAATGCCCACCGTGCCTTCGGCGGTAAAGGTGCGCGCCGGGCTGTATTTGGAACTCAGCAGGCGATGGCGCGGATCGATCGGCACCGCGCACGGCGCGCCGAGATAGACATCGCCGAGACCGAGAATCAGATAGCTGGCGGCAAACAGGGTGTCGCGTACCGCTTCGCGGCTCGCCAGTCCATTGATGCGCTGAATGAAGTCAACGTTATTCGGCAGCCACGGCGCGCTGGCGCGAACCGTCTCTTTGTAACGCTCCACCGCGCCGAGCGTGGCGCTGTCTTCAAACGCCATCGGCAGCCAGACGATGCGCGACGGCACTTTCAGCGCGCTGACGTCGCCCAGTCTGGCTTCCAGCTCCAGCAGCAGCGTCATCAGCTGCTGCTGACCGATCACCAGGCTGTCATAGCGCACCTGCAGCGAGCGCACGCCGGGCGACAGCTCTTCGATGCCGGGCTCTGCGCGCTGGCGCAGCGCCTGCATCAGCAGGTGTACGCGCAGGCGCAGCGCCAGATCCAGCACGTTATCGCCGTACTCAATCAGCACATATTTGTCGCCCGCCTGGCGGTAGACCGCAGCAGGCGTGGTGGCGGTTGCCGGCAGCGCCGCTAACAGGGTGGCAGAACCGATGTCGCTCGCTGCCAGTGACGGCACCGCGAAGGCCGGTGCGTGCTGGCTGCGCAGCGTGGTTACGCTGTGCGCCTGGGCTTTCTCCAGCGCGACCGCTTCGTCGGCGCTGATCGGGTGGAAGCGGATACGATCGCCCGGTTTGACCTGGCCGACTTTCCACAGCTCGGCTTTGGCGATGGTGACCGGGCAGACGAAGCCACCAAGGCTTGGGCCGTCGTGCGTCAGGATCACCGGGAAGTCACCGGTAAAGTTCACCGCGCCGATGGCGTATTCGCAGTCGTGTACGTTAGACGGATGCAGCCCGGCTTCACCGCCGTTAGCGCGCGTCCAGCTGGGTTTAGGCCCGACCAGACGGACGCCCAGCCGGTTGGAGTTGTAATGCACCTGCCAGTCGCTGGCAAAGAACTCATCGATGGCAGCCTGGGTGAAGAAATCCGGTGCGCCGTGCGGGCCGTACAGCACGCCAATGCGCCATTCGCTGCCGTAGTGCGGCACCAGCGCGCGATCCAGCGCTTCGGGGTCGCTGACCGGGGCTGGCGTGGTGCAGGCGGCGAGCGCTGGCTGGGAGATCGGCAGCATGTCGGCGACGCGCAACGTGCGTCCGGCGTGGCCGCCAAACTGGCCCAGCGAGAAGGTGGCGCGGCTGCCAAGATACTCCGGCACATCGAAACCATTACGCACCGCTAAATAGGTGCGGCAGCCGCTCTGCGCGCGGCCCAGCGTCAGGGTTTGTCCGGCTTTCACCGCCACCGGCTGCCAGTAGTCGACCGCGCTGCCGTCGAGATCGGCCGGACAGTCGGCACCGGTCAGCGCAATCAGTGCATCGCTGTGGAAACGCAGCGTCGGGCCCTGCAGGGTGAACTCCAGCCCGGCGGCGCTGGCGTGGTTGCCGACGATACGGTTGGCCAGGCGGAAGGCGAAGTCATCCATCGGGCCGGACGGCGGCACGCCGATGTCCCAGTAGCCCAGGCGGCCGGGAAAGTCCTGAATGCTGCTGAACGTCCCCGGCTGCAGCACTTCGATGACGCTGGCCGCCGGCGTAAAGCCGTCAAGGAAGCGCGTCCAGACGTTGCCGCTGCGGAAGGCGTCGGTCGCCACGATCTGACGCAGATAATCGAGATTGGTGGCGATGCCGTGCAGTTGGGTAGCGTCGAGCGCCCGCTGCAGCTTCGCCAGCGCGGCGTCGCGCGTTTCGCCATGCACGATCAGTTTGGCTACCATCGGATCGTAAAACGCCGTCACTTCGCTGCCGGTCTCGATCCAGCCGTCGACGCGCACCCCCGGCGGGAAGCTGACGTGGGTTAACACGCCCGGGCTCGGCTGGAAGTTTTTCAGCGGATCTTCGGCGTACAGCCGCACCTCAATTGATGCGCCGTGCGGTGCCTGCTGCAGACGATCCCAGTCGATGGCATCGTCCGCCGCCACCTGCAGCATGCACTCCACCAGGTCAAGGCCGGTGACGCACTCGGTCACCGGATGCTCCACCTGCAGGCGGGTGTTCACTTCGAGGAAATAAAACGCGTCCTGCGCGGCGTCATAGATGTACTCCACGGTGCCGGCGCTGCGGTAATTGACCAGCTCGCCCAGCCGCACCGCTGAAGCCAGTAGCGCTTCGCGCGTGGCCTGCGGCAGATTAGGGGCCGGCGTCTCTTCCACCACCTTCTGATTGCGGCGCTGCAGCGAACAGTCGCGTTCGCCCAGCGCAATCACCTTGCCCTTGCCGTCGCCAAAAATCTGCACTTCCACATGACGCGCACGATCGATGCAGCGTTCAAGAAACACGCCGGCATCGCTGAAAAACTGCTCGCCCAGACGGCGCACGCTCTCCCACGCGTTTTCCAGTGCCGTGGCGTCAGCGCAGCGGGTCAGACCGATGCCGCCGCCGCCGGCGGTGCTTTTCAGCATCACCGGATAGCCGATATCTTCCGCCGCGCTGAGTGCGTCCTGCAGCGAACTGAGCAGCGGCGTGCCCGGCGTCATCGGCACGCCGGCGCTGGCGGCCAGCTCACGGGCGCGATGCTTGAGACCAAATTCGCCAATCTGCTGCGCGGTCGGGCCGACAAACGCGATGCCGGCCTCTTCGCAGGCGGCGGCGAACGGCAGGCTCTCGGAGAGAAAACCGTAGCCGGGCCAGATGGCCTGCGCGCCGCTTTGCTGCGCAGCGGCCAGAATTTTGTCGATGCGCAGATAGCTGTCGCTGGCTTTGTCACCGCCAAGGGCGATAGCCACATCGGCTTCGGTAACGTGACGCGCATTGCGGTCGGCATCCGAATAGACCGCCACGCTGGTTACGCCGAGGCGCTTCAGGGTGCGGATGGCACGACAGGCGATTTCGCCACGGTTAGCAATCAGAACGGTGCTGAACATGATTAGTGATTCCCCTGTGACGTCAGCCAGTTGCGCCAGCCGCCGAATTCAGTGATTTCCAGCGCCTGCGTCAGCGCTGCCGGTTCGCAGATAAAGCCTTTCACGATGCGTCCATCCGCCAGCGTCAGCGAACCAATGCCGAGCGGCGCCGGGATTTCCGCGACGAATTCGCCAAAGCGCGCCAGCGGGATGTCCCACAGTTCGACGGTGATGGCGGCACCGCTGTCGCCGCGCAGCAGGCCGGGCTTTTTGATCGGGCCGTCGAGCAGGGCGAACAGGCGATAGTGGCTGGCGGTTTGCGTCTCTTCGACCCACACCGCCTGACGCGTGGTGAGCTGGAAATTCAGCGGCATGCCGGTGAGATGGGCACCGACCACCGCCACGCGCACGTGGTCAGGCGACGGCGGCAGCGCGGCGGGCTGCGGCGGCAGCGCTTTGCCGGTGGCCCCGAGCGGCAGCGCCAGCTGCTGCTGCCAGCGCAGGCCAAACGTCGCCAGCGCGCGGTCGTGCCACGCCGGGGCGATCAGCGTGATGCCCGCAGGCAGCCCATCGGCGCGGAACGGGCCAGGTAGCGCCAGCGCGCTGAGGTCGGCCAGGTTCGTGAAGTTGGTATAGGTGCCGAACTGCGAGTTGTAGTGCACCGGCTCCTGCTGCATCTCTTCCAGCGTATGGATGGTGGGCGAGGTCGGCACTACCAGCGCATCGAACCGGGCCAGCGTCTGCTGGATCTGGCGCGTCAGTTCGGCACGCAGGTATTCGGCCTGATACGCCTCGACGGCGCTGTACTGGCGGCCGCTGCTGACGATGCCGTACACCACCGGATCCATCTCTTCCGGGCGGTCGAGCATCTCGCCGACCGCCACGGTGCGCTCGGCCACCCACGGGCCGTAATAGAGCTGCTCTGCCAGCTGATGGAAAGGGGCGAAGTCGATAGGGTGCAGCGTCGCACCGCTCGCCGTGAGCTGCTCCAGCGCGCTGAGCCACGCCGCTTCCGCCTGCTGGTCACCGTAAAACTGCGGCGCGGCAGGGATCGCCAGCGAGGGTTGCGGCTGGAAACTGGCCGGTGCGCTGCGTAGCGACTGGCGCGCATAGGCGTCACCGGCGTCGTAGCCGCCCGCGATGCTGGCGACGCTAAAGGCATCGGCAACCGTCAGGGCGAACACCGAGATGGTGTCATTGAGACGGCAGGCCGGTACCACGCCGCTGGCCGAGAACCAGCCTTTGGTCGGCTTCAGTCCGACGATATTGTTAAAACCTGCCGGCACGCGGCCGGAGCCGGCGGTATCGGTGCCGAGCGAGAAGCCGACCAGGCCGCGCGCCAGCACTGACGCGGAGCCGGAGCTGGAGCCGCCGCTGACGTAGGCCGGATTAAAGGTGTTGCTCACCGCGCCATACGGCGAGCGGGTGCCAACCAGACCGGTCGCGTACTGATCGAGGTTGGTTTTACCGATGACGATAGCGCCTGCCGCTTTCAGCCTGGCCACCACGAAGGCATCGGCCGCCGCCTGATACGTCAGCGCCGGGCAGGCGGCGGTGGTCGGCCAGCCTGCCACGTCGATGTTGTCTTTGACGGCAAACGGCACGCCAAACAGCGGCAGCGCGGCCGGATTGCGCTGATACGCCGCCAGCAGCGGTTCAACCTGCGCCAGTAGCTGGGCCGGCGAAGCGAGGTACAGCCAGGCATTATCCTGGTTATCGAGTGCGTCGAGATGTGCGGCCAGCAGTGCAGGGATCTGCTGTGCATCCTGCTGTGCGCAACGTTGCCAATCCTGAAGCGTAAAACCGAAGGTCGATGCCATGAGTGAATTCCAGCTGGTATACAAGATGGCATTCAACAGAGCAAAGCACGTGCCAGAGTTGTAACTGAATGAAAACACGTAGCTATTTGATGGGTAATAAGTTTTTCTAATGATTATTTGCACAATTGCGGCGCAGACGCTGAACAATCACGGTGCGCCTGGGTAAATTTTGTGAAGAACGTGGCAAGAGCCGGTTGGCCTGGTTAGCATGAAGGGAGTCCGGCATAAGCTGGAGCGCAGCAATGAGGAGAGCGGAGTGGAGAAGTGGCGTAACTGGATGATAGGGATCTGTCTGGTCAGCACGGCCGGCAGCGTGTGGGCCGATTCGCTGGATCAGCAACGACAGCGCTATGCGCAAATCAAACAGGCCTGGGACAACAAACAGATGGACCAGGTTGAGCAGCTGATGCCAACGCTGCAGGATTATCCGCTCTATCCGTACCTGCAGTACCGCCTGCTGGCGCAGGATCTCGATCAGGAGACCGGGCTGGCGGTGAAAAACTTTATACAGCAGTATCCGACGCTGCCGCCGGCGCGCTCGCTGCAGACGCGCTTTGTTAACGTGCTGGCGCACCGCCAGGACTGGCCGGGCGTGCTCAGCTTCAGCCCGGATGAGCCGAAGCCGGTGCAGGCGCGCTGTAACTGGTACTACGCCAAATGGGCGACTGGCCAGCAACAGGCGGCGTTTGACGGGGCCAAAGCCATCTGGCTGCGCGGGACCGCGTTACCGAACGACTGCGACAAGCTGTTCTCGGTGTGGCAGGCCTCAGGGCAGCTGTCGCCGATCACCATCCTCGAACGTATCCGGCTGGCGATGAAAGCCGGCAACGACAGCCTGGTTAATTACCTGGCGAAAATGCTGCCGGCGGATTACCAAACCACCGCCAGCGCGCTGATTGCGCTGCAGCAGAATCCCCAGACCGTCACCACCTTTGCCAGCACCCTCGGCCCGACCGATTTTACCCGCATGGCCACCAGCTACGCCTTTGCCCGCGTGGCGCGTCAGGATATGGACAACGCGCGCATGATGATCCCGCAGCTGGTTCAGGCGCAGAAGATGAGTCCGGCGGAAGAGCAGGATCTGAAAGAGACGGTGGTGTGGCGCATGATGGGTGCCGATCTCACCTCGGAGCAGGCGCGCTGGCGCGATGCGGTGGTGATGAACAGCGAATCCACCGCGCTGATTGAGCGGCGCGTGCGGCTGGCGCTGAGTGAAAACGACCGTCGCGGCCTGAACACCTGGATTGCCCGTCTGCCGGTGGAAGCCAAAGAGAAAGATGAGTGGCAATACTGGCAGGCCGATTTACTGATGGCGCAGGGGCGCAAAGAGGAAGCGGAAGAGATTCTGCGTAAGCTGATGCAGCAGCGCGGTTTCTATCCGATGGTGGCGGCACAGCGTCTGGGCGTCGAGTATCCGCTGCAGGTGGATCAGGCCCCGGCGGCGGACAATAGCGTGGTGCAGGGGCCGGAGATGGCGCGCGTGCGCGAGCTGATGTACTGGGGGCTGGATAACCTGGCGCGCAGCGAGTGGGCCAACCTGATCAGCAGCAAAACTCATACCCAGCAGCAGATGCTGGCGCGCTACGCCAATGAACAGGACTGGTGGGATCTCAGCGTGCAGGCCACCATCACCGCGAAAATGTGGGACAGCCTGAAAGAGCGTTTCCCGCTGGCGTGGCGCAATCTGTATCAGCAATACACCAGCGATAAAGGCATCACGCCAAGCTACGCCATGGCGATCTCTCGTCAGGAGAGTGCGTGGAACCCGAAAGCGCGCTCACCGGTTGGCGCCAGTGGCCTGATGCAGGTGATGCCGGGCACCGCCAGCCATACCGTGAAGATGTACAACATTCCGGGTTACGTTAACAGCAGCCAGCTGCTCGATCCGCAGACCAATATTCAGATTGGTACGCAGTATCTGGAGTATGTCTATCAGCAGTTTGGTCAGAACCGCATCTTCTCTTCTGCCGCCTATAATGCCGGCCCGGGGCGGGTGCGCAGCTGGCTGAATACCAGCGGCGGCAAACTGGATGCGGTGGCGTTTATCGAAACCATTCCCTTCTCGGAAACCCGCGGCTACGTGAAAAACGTGCTGGCCTACGATGCCTATTACCGCTACTTCATGGGCAAGCCGGATAAGATTCTCGCCGACGGTGAGTGGAATCGCCGTTACTGACTGTGTTATGCTTCCGTACTCGTTAATGAGTACGGAAGCCTTCATGAGCCAACCCCTTTCCCCGCAGCCGGTTGAAGACAACTGGCTGCGTTTCATCGACCTGATGCACAACGCGTTTTCCGATGACGTAGCGCTGCCCTTGCTGCAGCTGATGATGACGCCGGATGAGCGCGAAGCCTTAGGCACGCGCCTGCGCATTATCGAAGCGTTGATCAACGGTGATATCAGTCAGCGCGAGCTGAAAAACGAATTGGGCGTCGGGATTGCCACCATCACCCGCGGATCCAATAGTCTGAAAGAGGCGCCGCCCGAGCTGAAACGCTGGCTGGAAGCGCGCCTCGGGCGCAGCTGATTACTGCTGATACAGCGGGTGAGTGAATGGACAGAGCGCCAGAATCAGGGCCTGATGATAGACACTGGAGCGGCTCAGCAGGCCGTGGGTGAAGGCGCCAATCGCACCGCCCTTGTGTTTGATATTCTCCACGCCGGTTAAGCGCGCCATTTCGTCACCGAGCTCATGCCCGGCAGCCAGACCGGCCATCACCACCGGCGGCAGTGTAAAGCTGGCAGAGCGGGATTCACCGCGCTGCTGCGCATTCTCCACCACCATCCAGGCAAAGGCGCAGTCGCCTTCGATGCCCGCTTCAATCGCCACCCAGTAATCCGCCTGTGGCCGCACATCACGCGCGTTCGCCACACGCTGGCGTGCGCCAGTTCGCGTTTCGGCATCGCTTAAGGGTTGCGCGGCGACGCCGCTCTCGACCTCGACCCCTTCAATATGGCAGGATCCTTCGCCGAAAACGTCGTTGAACGCCTGAGCAATTGCGCGGATTTTTGCCGGATTGATGGTGGCTGCGACAACATGGTACATAATTACCTGAACCCTCAAGACAAATTTGTCGCAGTATAACGGAAATTAAGCATGTTACAGGTCTATCTTGTTCGTCACGGTGAAACGGTTTGGAATGCGGCCCGACGCATTCAGGGGCAGTCCGACAGTCCGCTGACGGATAAAGGTGAGCAGCAGGCGCATCAGGTGGGCGAGCGCGTGAAATCGCTGGGCATTACTCACGTGATTGCCAGCGATTTAGGACGTACCCGGCGCACCGCGGAGATTATCGCTGATGCCTGCGGTTGTACGGTGACGCTCGATGCCCGCCTGCGCGAGCTCAATATGGGCTGTCTGGAGCAGCGTCCGCTCGACGGCCTGACGGCGGAAGAGGAGAGCTGGCGTAAAGCGCTGGTGGATGGCACCGAAGGCGGCCGGATTCCGGGTGGTGAGTCGATGGAAGAGATGGCGACGCGCATGCATGACGCGCTCAATGCCTGTCTCGATCTGCCGGCGGGTAGCCGCCCGCTGCTGGTGAGCCACGGCATGGCGCTGGGTGTGCTGGTGAGTACCATTCTGGGGCTGCCGGCCCATGCGGAGCGCCGTTTGCGTCTGCGTAACTGCTCGATTTCGCGCGTCGATCATCAGCAAAGCGCCTGGCTCGCCGCCGGCTGGGTGGTGGAGACGGCAGGCGATGTGTCGCATCTGGATGCCCCGGCGCTGGATGAGCTGCAGCGTTAATCGCGGTAGCGCATGGCGCAGAATGACCGCGTATCGGTGCGAATAAATGATCGCATATCGGTGCGCATCAATGCGCACCCTACGGGGTGCATGGGCAATGCGCATCGGCGACAAACGGTAGGGGCTTGTTGATGCGGTTGAATCGGTGCGCATCAATGCGCACCCTACGGGAGCACGGTCAGTACGCATCGGCGACAAACGGCGATGCTTCTGTAGGGTCGCCATTCATGGCGACCATCCGCACCGCCCGTTACTGCTGCGGACGAATCGGAATCAGATATTCGCAGCGAATCTCCATTGGCGGCTCGCTGCGCTTCTTGCCACCGTGCGTATAGAAACGCTCAATATCCTGGCCCTGACGGCGCACCAGGCCGAGGGTCGGCATACAGGTGCCGTACAGCAGCAGAATAAACTCCTGCAGCGCAGTGCGCGGTCCCTGATAGCTGAACTGCACATAATCCCCGGCTTCCAGAATCACGCTCTGGTTTGACTGCATGCTCAGCGCCTGCTGGTCGGCCGGCACCGCCGTGGTGTACAGAATCTCCTGCTCATCATCCTTCTCATGGCTGGCGCGTACCTGATGCAGGCCATACAGCACCGGTGGCACAGTATCGGTCTCCAGCAGGAACTGCTTCCAGAAGTGGATGCGCATCTCGTCGCGGTAGCTGGAGATCTGCTCCAGCGTACAGGTATAGCTTTGCGTTTGCCCCACCAGCACAGTTTCCGGCAGCGTGACGAACTGCGCTTGCGGCATCGGGTAATCATCGAGGCGAATCGGCGGGCGAATGCCGTACGAATTCCACTCCGACGAGCGGCGATACCACGCAGGTGTCTGATTGAACTGCTTTTTAAACGCGCGGGTAAAGGTTTGCTGCGAATCGAAGCGATACTGCAGCGCAATGTCGAGGATCGGCCGGCTGGTGAGACGCAGCGCGACGGCGGCCTTGGACAGCCGGCGGGCGCGGATATACGCGCCGATGGCGTGGCCAGTAACTTCCTTGAACATTCGCTGCAGGTGCCACTTGGAATAGCCCGCTTTTAGCGCAACGTTATCGAGCGAAAGGGGTTGATCCAGATGGCTTTCCAGCCAGACAAGCAAATCGCGAATGATACCGGCTTGGTCCATAAAACATCCTCATAACTCTCTGGTGGCGCAACGATGAAGTCACCGAATAGTAGCACGAATTGCACAACGGCGCGGGGGTGGTTTGCCAGTTAACTGTGCTACATCAATGCGGGTTGAAACCCGTTAGGTTTGGTTCTCGGTTCGATTAACAGTACATTACATTCACATCTATTCCGTTTGCAATGGTAACTCAATGACAATAGCTCGCAATCTTATAGTCACGCTGGCAACATTTATGTTGAGTCAGAGCGTGCTGGCCGAGGAGATCGGCTCCGTTGACACCGTATTCAAGATGTTTGGCCCCGATCATAAGATCGTGGTGGAAGCTTTCGACGACCCCGACGTTAAAAATGTAACCTGTTATATCAGCCGGGCAAAAACCGGCGGTATTAAGGGCGGACTGGGTCTGGCGGAAGATACTTCCGACGCGGCCATCTCCTGTCAGCAGGTGGGACCGATAGAGCTTAGCGATAAAATCGCGCAGGGCAAGGCGCAGGGTGAAGTGGTGTTTCGCAAACGCACTTCGCTGGTGTTTAAAAAGCTGCAGGTGGTGCGCTTCTTTGACCAGAAACGTCATGCGCTGGTGTACCTGAGCTATTCGGATAAAGTGGTCGATGGTTCACCGAAAAATGCGCTGAGCGCGGTGCCGATTATGCCGTGGCACTGAGCCGATAAAAAAACGCCCTGACGGGCGTTTTTTTGTTTCGCGACGGACGCTTAATCCTGCAGCTCGCCGCAGAAGCGGTAGCCTTCGCCGTGGATAGTGGCGATGATTTCCGGCGTATCCGGCGTCGACTCAAAGTGTTTGCGGATGCGGCGAATGGTGACATCCACCGTGCGGTCATGCGGCTTCAGCTCGCGACCGGTCATCTTCTTCAGCAGGTCAGCACGCGTCTGGATTTTGCCTGGGTTTTCACAGAAGTGCAGCATGGCGCGGAACTCACTGCGCGGCAGCTTGTACTGATCGCCGTTCGGGCTGATCAGCGAGCGGCTGTTAATATCCAGTTCCCAGCCGTTGAAGCGATAGCTCTCGACCTGACGGCGCTCTTCGCTCGGCATCGCCAGATTCATGGTACGCGACAGCAGGTTGCGCGCACGAATCGTCAGCTCACGTGGATTAAATGGCTTGGTGATGTAGTCGTCGGCACCGATCTCCAGACCGAGGATTTTATCCACTTCGTTATCACGGCCGGTGAGGAACATCAGGGCGACGTTAGCCTGTTCGCGCAGTTCACGCGCCAGCAGTAAACCGTTTTTGCCCGGCAGGTTGATATCCATAATCACCAGATTGACGTCGTTATCGGTCAAAACCTGATGCATCTCGGCGCCGTCGGTGGCTTCATAGACCACGTAACCTTCGGCCTCAAAAATACTTTTGAGGGTGTTACGCGTGACCAGTTCGTCTTCAACGATAAGAATGTGCGGGGTCTGCATGTTTCGCTACCTAAAATTTGCCAACAAATCGAAAACAGGGCGTACGGCGGTTGCCATAACTGTTCCACTGAACAGTGGGCCGTTCGCAACCGGTGTACGAAATGATCTTCGGAATACACCATCCATCTACGTCAACTTCAGTGTTAGCTCAGCCAGTCAGGATGAATATTTGCGTGCCCCGTGGGTATCGGACTGGCGCTTATCCTAACCGTATTAACAGCAACCTAACAGCACCAACAACAACCGATAAGCATAAAAACAACGCTTCGTTGACTTATATCAAATGCAAGTGTAGCACGTTAACACTTTTATGAAAAACTTCTACTGGAATGCCAGCTTAGCTCACAAAAAGCAGCATTTTCGCTACATTTCAGCTGCATCAGCGCAAAAGTAAAACCTGCAGGTAATAACTTTTCAATTGCATGAAAAATAATGTTTTAATATGGGTTTAGCGCATAAATTTTGCTTATTACGCATAATTACGCCTGCCCGGCATTTTTGCCCTGTTTTAACATCCTTAACATCTTATTTTCTCAGGCCCGTGCGGTTGGTATTTTGTCGCCTGCATGCCAACATAGGTCGGGTTATTAACCGTTCGATGGAAAAATCATGCATTTCCCCCTGATCCTTGTCTCACCCGCTCGCCCGGAGAATATCGGCGCGGCCGCCCGCGCCATGAAAACCATGGGATTTAGCGAGTTGCGTATTGTCGCCAGTGACGCCTGGCAGGATCCGGCCGCGCGGCGAGTGGCCCACGGCGCCGGTGAGATTCTTGACCATGTGAAAACCTATGACACGCTGAGCGCTGCGCTGGCGGATGTCGATTTTTCCGTGGCCACTACCGCCCGCAGCCGGGCGAAGTTTCGCTATTACGCCACGCCGGCGCAGGTCGAAACCATCCTGCAGGAGAAGCGTCAGTGGCTGAATCGCATCGCGCTGGTGTTTGGCCGTGAAGACAGCGGGCTGACTAATGAGGAGCTGGAACAGGTCGATCTGCTGACCGGCATTCCGATGGCGCAGGACTATCCTTCACTGAATCTCGGCCAGGCGGTGATGGTGTACTGCTATCAGCTGTCGGCGCTGCATCAGGTGGCAGCCGCGCCGGTTGAGGCGGCTAACGCGCAGCAGCTGCAGGCGCTGCGTCAGCGCTTTCATCAGCTGCTGGTGACGCTGGACGTCAGCAATGATGCCAAGCTGGCGGACTGGATCGATCAGCGCATCGGTCTGCTTGAGCAGCGCGACAGCGCCATGCTGCACCGTTTGCTGCACGACGTAGAAAAAAAACTTATAGATAATTGCTCGGGAAAACCGGCTCCGGACAGTGAGTGATCGGGCGTCTGTGACGCTGCCTGAACGATCGCAATCCGATTCGGCGTCTGCGGCGCAGTACTGCGCAGCAGCACCATTCGGGTGCAAAGACAAATTCGTTGACTTAACGTGCGCTTTGCTTTACTTCTGGAAGGCAGACGGACAAGACAAAGACAGACAGAAAAAATCTCAATGCGTAACCACAGCCTGAACACCACCATTATTATTACCACCACCATTACCACAGGTAACGGTGCGGGCTGACGCATACAGGAAAAACAAAAGAAAGAAGCCCGCACCTCAACAGTGCGGGCTTTTTTTTCGGCAAAAATTCAGGAGAGCTTCAATCATGCGAGTGCTGAAATTCGGCGGAACCTCGGTAGCCAATGCGGAACGTTTTCTCCGCGTGGCAGACATTCTGGAAAGCAATGCGCAACAGGGACAGGTTGCCACCGTGCTCTCTGCGCCGGCGAAAATCACCAATCATCTGGTAGCGATGATTGAGAAAACCATCAGCGGCCAGGATGCGCTGCCGAATATCAGCGATGCCGAACGCATTTTTGCCGAACTGCTGCAGGGGCTGGCCGATGCTCAGCCAGGTTTCGATTACGATGGCCTGAAAACCCGCGTTGAGCTGGAGTTTGCCCAGCTGAAACAGGTGCTGCACGGCATCAGCCTGCTGGGGCAGTGCCCGGATGCCGTCAACGCCGCCATTATCTGTCGCGGTGAGAAGCTGTCGATTGCCATCATGGAAGCGCTGCTGCAGGCGCGCGGCCACAAAGTGACGGTGATCGATCCGGTCGAGAAACTGCTGGCGGTGGGCCACTATCTTGAATCAACCGTAGATATCGCCGAATCCACCCGGCGTATCGCGGCCAGCCAGATCCCGACCGACCACATGATCCTGATGGCGGGCTTCACCGCCGGCAATGAGAAGGGCGAGCTGGTGGTGCTGGGGCGTAACGGCTCCGACTACTCGGCGGCCGTGCTGGCGGCGTGTCTGCGCGCGGACTGCTGTGAAATCTGGACCGATGTCGATGGCGTTTACACCTGCGATCCGCGTCAGGTACCGGATGCGCGTCTGCTGAAGTCGATGTCCTATCAGGAGGCGATGGAGCTCTCCTACTTTGGCGCCAAAGTGCTGCACCCGCGCACCATCGCGCCGATTGCTCAGTTCCAGATTCCGTGCTTAATCAAAAATACCGCCAATCCTCAGGCGCCGGGCACTCTGATTGGCGGCGAAGGCGAAGTGGATGAAAATCCGGTAAAAGGCATCACCAATCTGAATAACATGGCGATGTTTAACGTCTCCGGTCCGGGCATGAAAGGGATGGTGGGCATGGCGGCGCGCGTGTTTGCCGCGATGTCGCGCACCGGCATTTCCGTGGTGCTGATTACCCAATCCTCCTCCGAATACAGCATCAGCTTCTGCGTGCCGCAGAGCGAGCAGGCGCGCGCGCGTCGCGTGCTGGAAGAGGAATTCTACCTCGAACTGAAAGATGGCCTGCTCGATCCGCTCGACGTGCTGGAGCAGCTGGCGGTGATTTCGGTGGTGGGCGACGGCATGCGCACGCTGCGCGGCATCTCCGCTAAATTCTTCTCGGCGCTGGCACGCGCCAACATTAATATCGTGGCGATTGCCCAGGGCTCCTCTGAGCGCTCCATTTCGGTCGTGGTCAGCAACGATGACGTCACCACTGGTGTACGCGTGGTGCATCAGATGCTGTTCGCCACCGATCAGGTGATCGAAGTGTTTGTGGTGGGCGTCGGCGGCGTCGGTGGCGCGCTGCTTGAGCAGCTGCACCGTCAGCAGGCGTGGCTGAAGGGCAAGCATATCGATCTGCGCGTGTGCGGCATCGCCAATTCGCATGCGCTGCTGACTAATGTGCACGGCATCGACCTCAGCAACTGGAAGGCGGCGCTGGCGGAAGCCAAAGAGCCGTTTAACCTCGGCCGGCTGATTCGTCTGGTGAAAGAGTACCATCTGCTCAACCCGGTGATCGTCGACTGTACCTCCAGCCAGGCGGTGGCCGATCAGTACGCAGACTTCCTTGCCGAAGGTTTCCACGTGGTCACGCCGAATAAAAAGGCCAATACCTCGTCGTGGAATTACTACCAGCAGATGCGTGCGGCGGCGGCGAAATCGCGCCGTAAGTTCCTTTACGACACCAACGTCGGTGCCGGTCTGCCGGTGATTGAAAACCTGCAGAACCTGCTGAACGCCGGCGATGAGCTGATCAAATTCTCCGGCATCCTGTCGGGCTCGCTGTCGTTTATCTTCGGCAAGCTGGATGAGGGCGTGACGCTGTCCGAAGCCACCCGCATGGCGCGCGAGCTGGGCTTTACCGAGCCGGATCCGCGTGACGACCTGTCCGGTACTGACGTGGCGCGTAAGCTGCTGATTCTGGCGCGTGAGGCGGGTCATCAGCTGGAGCTGAGCGACATCGACATCGAACCGCTGCTGCCCGCCAGCCTGACGGACATCGCCGACGTCGATCAGTTTATGGCGCGGCTGCCGGAGCTGGACAACGCCTTTGCCGCGCGCGTTGCCAAAGCGCGTGATGAGGGTAAAGTGTTACGCTTCGTCGGCGCGATTGAAGAGGGCGGCGCCTGCAAAGTTAAAATCGATGCGGTGGACGGCAACGATCCGCTGTACAAAGTGAAGAACGGCGAAAACGCACTGGCGTTTTACAGCCGCTATTATCAGCCGATCCCGCTGGTTCTGCGCGGATATGGCGCGGGGAATGATGTCACCGCGGCGGGTGTGTTTGCCGATTTGCTGCGCACGCTGACGTGGAAGTTGGGAGTTTAATGATGGTAAAAATTTATGCACCGGCCTCGATAGGTAACGTCAGCGTCGGCTTTGATGTGCTGGGCGCGGCGGTTTCGCCGGTGGATGGCTCGCTGCTGGGCGACTGCGTGTCGGTCGAAGCGGCAGAGCAGTTTAGCCTGCAGAATAAAGGGCGCTTTGTCAGCAAACTGCCCGCCGATCCGCAGGAAAACATCGTTTACCAGTGCTGGCAGCGTTTCTGCCAGGCGATTGGTAAAGACGTTCCGGTGGCGATGACGCTGGAGAAAAACATGCCGATTGGCTCAGGCCTCGGTTCCAGCGCCTGCTCGGTGGTGGCCGGCCTGATGGCAATGAATGAGTTCTGCGGCCAGCCGCTTAACGATACCGAGCTGCTGGCGCTGATGGGCGAGCTGGAAGGGCGCATCTCCGGCAGCGTGCACTATGACAACGTCGCGCCGTGCTTCCTCGGCGGCGTACAGCTGATGATTGAAGAGAACGGGATCATCAGCCAGGAGGTGCCGTGCTTTGATGACTGGCTGTGGGTAATGGCTTATCCGGGCATCAAAGTCTCCACGGCGGAAGCACGCGCCATCCTGCCGGCGCAGTATCGCAAGCAGGATGCCATCAAACATGGTCGTCTGCTGGCCGGCTTTATTCACGCCTGCCACACCCGTCAGCCGCTGCTGGCGGCTAAACTGATGCAGGATGTGATCGCCGAGCCGTATCGCACCAAACTGCTGCCGGGCTTTGCGGAGGCGCGGCAGGCGGCCAGCGACATTGGCGCGCTGGCCTGCGGTATTTCGGGCTCTGGCCCGACACTTTTCGCCGTTTGCAACGAGATGGCAACGGCACAGCGGATGGCAGACTGGCTGAGCCAGCACTATCTGCAGAATGAGGAAGGCTTCGTCCATATCTGCCGTCTTGATACGGCTGGCGCACGTAAACTGGGATAACGCATGAAACTCTACAACCTTAAGGATCATAACGAGCAGGTTAGCTTCGCGCAGGCCGTGAAACAGGGCCTCGGCTCGCAGCAGGGGCTGTTTTTCCCGCTGGAACTGCCGGAATTCGAGCTGACCGACATTGATGCGATGCTGGAGATGGATTTCGTCAGCCGCAGCAGCAAGATTCTCTCTGCTTACATCGGCGATGAAATTGCCGCGCACCAGCTGGCCGAGCGCGTGAAGAACGCCTTTGCTTTCCCGGCACCGGTGAGCCAGGTGAGCGACGATGTGGCCTGCCTCGAACTGTTCCACGGTCCGACGCTGGCGTTTAAAGATTTCGGCGGGCGCTTTATGGCGCAGATGCTGTCGTACGTGTCTGGCGCGGATGAGCAGATCACCATTCTGACCGCGACCTCCGGCGATACCGGCGCAGCGGTGGCGCACGCGTTCTACGGCATGGAAAACGTGCGCGTGGTCATCCTGTATCCGCAGGGCAAAATCAGTCCGCTGCAGGAGAAGCTGTTCTGTACGCTGGGCGGCAACATTGAAACCATCGCGATCGACGGCGACTTCGATGCCTGCCAGGCGCTGGTTAAGCAGGCGTTTGATGACGAAGAGTTGAAGAAAGCCATCGGCCTGAACTCGGCTAACTCCATCAATATCAGCCGTCTGCTGGCACAGATTTGCTATTACTTCGAGGCGGTCGCGCAACTGCCGCAGGAGAAACGTAATCAGCTGGTGGTGTCGGTGCCAAGCGGTAACTTTGGCGATCTCACGGCCGGTCTGCTGGCGAAATCGCTCGGTCTGCCGATCAAGCGCTTTATCGCCGCGACCAACGCCAACGATACCGTGCCGCGCTTCCTTGCCGACGGTCAGTGGCAGCCGAACGCGACCGTGGCAACGCTGTCGAACGCGATGGATGTCAGCCAGCCTAACAACTGGCCGCGTGTGGAAGAGCTGTTCCGCCGCAAAACCTGGCGCCTGACCGATCTGGCCTACGGCGCGGTGTCGGATGAGACCACCAAAGCCACCATGCGCGAGCTGGCAGAGCTGGGTTACCTGTCAGAACCGCACGCGGCGATTGCCTATCGTCTGCTGCGCGATCAGCTGCAGGAAGGGGAGTTTGGCCTGTTCCTCGGCACCGCGCATCCGGCGAAGTTTAAGGAGAGCGTGGAAGAGATTCTCGGCCAGCCGCTGCCGCTGCCGGAAGCGCTGGCCGCGCGCGCCGATTTGCCGCTGCTGTCGCATGCCATGAAGGCGGATTTCGCCGCGCTGCGGGCGTTTTTGCTGAAGTAAATATCTTACGGGCCGGTCACATCGGCCCGTTATGCATTTTTCTGGCGGCGCGATTTAACGCGCGGGTTTTTAACAGACGCGCAATGATTTGCGCCGCTACGATTCAGGTGAAGCTGGCGTTATTGCTCGCGGCGCTTAAATACCAGCTCGTTACCCTTACTCTCCGCCGCATCAAAGAAATAACCGTCAACATCAAACTTCTTCAGCTGCGTCGGTTTCGTCAGGCGCTTCTCAATCACATAACGGCTCATCAGGCCACGCGCCTTCTTGGCGTAGAAACTGATCACCTTGAACTTACCGTTTTTCTCATCGAGGAACACCGGCTTAACCAGCTCGGCATTCAGCTGCTTCGGCTTGATGGCTTTAAAATACTCATCGGAGGCGAGGTTGATCAGCACGTCATCGCCCTGTTCCGCCAGCGCGTCGTTGAGCTTTTGCGTCAGCAGGTCGCCCCAGAAGCTGTAGAGATCTTTGCCGGCCGGATTCGCCAGTTTGATGCCCATCTCTAAGCGGTACGGCTGCATCAAATCCAGCGGGCGCAGCAGGCCGTACAGGCCCGAAAGCATGCGCAGGTGTTTTTGGGCAAAATCAAAGTCGGCTTCGCTGAAGGTCTCTGCCTGCAAACCGGTATAAACATCACCTTTGAAGGCCAGAATTGCCTGCCGCGCATTATCGGGTGAGAAGGGCGGCTGCCACTGGCTGAAACGGTCGGCGTTGAGGTGCGCCAGTTTGTCGCTGATGCCCATCAGCGAAGCGATTTGCGCCGGGGAAAGATCGCGCGCCACGTCAATCAGCTGCTGTGATTTTTCTAACAGCGCCGGTTGGGTAAACCGTGACGTTGCCAGCGGGCTTTCATAATCCAGTGTCTTGGCTGGCGAGATAACCATCAGCATTGTGTCTGTCCTCGTTGACCCGCTGTATTCAGGGGATGGATGGGAAAAATGTCGCGACGAGTGTAGCAAAAAAGCTGCACAGATCGGCAAATCGCTCCCATTTGTTAGCGCTATCGTAAAGGGCACGCGGCGATGTTGCGCCGCTTAGCCTGCGTGATATTATCGCAACAGCCTTTTACACCCTGACAGTCAACTTAAGAGAAAAGAGAACCATGACGGACAAACTTACTTCCTTGCGTCAGCTGACTACTGTGGTCGCCGACACCGGTGATATCGCGGCAATGAAACTCTACCAACCGCAGGATGCCACCACTAACCCTTCTTTGATCCTCAACGCTGCGCAAATCCCTGAATACCGCAAACTGATTGACGAAGCCATTAGCTGGGCACGTCAGCAGAGCAGCAACAAAGAAGAGCAGCTGGCGCTGGTTTCTGACAAGCTGGCCGTCAACATTGGTCTGGAAATTCTCAAACTGATCCCGGGACGTATCTCTACTGAAGTTGACGCGCGACTCTCTTACGACACCGAAGCGAGCATCGCGAAAGCACGCAGCCTGATCAAACTGTACAACGATGCCGGCATCAGCAACGATCGTATCCTGATCAAACTGGCCTCAACCTGGCAGGGCATCCGCGCGGCGGAGCAGCTGGAGAAAGAAGGCATCAACTGTAACCTGACGCTGCTGTTCTCCTTCGCCCAGGCGCGTGCCTGTGCCGAAGCGGGCGTGTTCCTGATTTCGCCATTTGTTGGCCGTATCCTCGACTGGTACAAGCAGAACACCGACAAGAAAGAGTACGCAGCGCATGAAGATCCAGGCGTGGTATCCGTGTCTGAGATCTACAACTACTACAAGCAGCACGGCTATGAAACCGTGGTGATGGGCGCCAGCTTCCGTAACGTCGGCGAAATCATTGAGCTGGCCGGTTGCGACCGCCTGACTATCTCTCCAGGCCTGCTGAAAGAGCTGGCCGAGAGCGAAGGCAGCGTAGAGCGTAAACTGAGCTACAGCGGCGAAGTGAAAGCGCGTCCGGCTAAAATGACCGAAGCGGAATTCCTGTGGCAGCACAACCAGGATCCAATGGCGGTGACCAAACTGGCCGAAGGTATCCGCAACTTTGCCATCGACCAGGGCAAACTTGAGAAGATGATCGCCGAACTGCTGTAAGGTGATGTGCCGTGGCGGCTGCCGGTCGCCACGGTTTTCGCGTTTCCCTCGCTGATGCTTTGTATTATCCTTTCTGCCATTCCCCTTTTTCTCACCGCCCCGCGGTCAACACAGCGATAACTCTATGGATACTTTACGTATTGGCTTAATTTCCGTGTCCGATCGGGCCGCTAACGGCATCTATCAGGATCAGGGCATTCCGGCGCTGGAAAGCTGGCTTAGCGCTGCGCTGGCGACACCGTTTGAGATTGAAACCCGCCTGGTTCCGGATGAACAGCCGATGATTGAGCAGGCGATTTGCGAGCTGGTCGACGAACGTTTTTGCCACCTGGTGCTGACCACCGGCGGTACCGGTCCGGCCCGGCGCGACGTCACGCCGGATGCGACCTTAGCGGTAGCCGACCGCGAGATGCCCGGCTTTGGCGAGCAGATGCGGCAGATCAGCCTGCAGTTTGTGCCGACCGCGATTCTGTCACGCCAGGTGGGCGTGATCCGCAAGCAGTCGCTGATCCTCAATCTGCCGGGACAGCCGAAATCGATTAAAGAGACGCTGGAAGGGTTGAAAGCGGATGACGGTACGGTGAAAGTGCCAGGGATTTTCGCGGCTGTACCCTATTGTTTACAGCTGCTGGAAGGGCCTTACGTCGAAACCCACCCGGAAATGGTAGCAGCTTTTCGCCCGAAAAGCGCACGGCGTGAGACAAACGTCTGAAAATTGCCGTTTTCAGGCATAAAATGCAGAGTGACTGGTGTGGCAAAATATTGACGGTATAGTAACCGCAGCTTTACAACTATACTGACATGGCCTCTGGATACCGCACTCTTATGGATTCGCTGACAACGCGTCGACTCAACCGCCAGGATTACAAAACCCTGGCGCTGGCTGCCCTGGGCGGGGCGCTGGAATTCTACGATTTTATCATCTTCGTCTTCTTCGCTGCGGTGATTGGCGAGCTGTTCTTTCCGCCAGACATCCCGGAATGGCTGCGTCAGGTGCAGACCTTTGCCATCTTCGCCGCCGGTTATCTGGCGCGCCCGCTGGGCGGCATCATCATGGCGCACTTTGGCGACAAAGTCGGGCGTAAGAAGATGTTCAGCCTGAGTATTCTGCTGATGGCGCTGCCGACGCTGGCGATGGGCGCGCTGCCCACCTACGCCAGCATTGGCATTGCCGCACCGTTACTGATGTTGCTGATGCGCGTGCTGCAGGGCGCGGCCATTGGCGGCGAGGTGCCGGGCGCGTGGGTGTTTGTTGCGGAGCATGTGCCAGAGAAGCGCATCGGTTTTGCCTGCGGCACGCTGACTGCGGGCTTAACCGCCGGCATTCTGCTCGGTTCGCTGGTGGCGACGGTGCTGAATACTTCGCTCTCGCCGGCGGCGATACGCGATCACGGCTGGCGCATTCCTTTCTTCCTCGGCGGCCTGTTTGGCCTGCTGGCGATGTATCTGCGTCGCTGGCTGCATGAAACCCCGGTATTTCGTCAGATGCAGCAGCGCAAAGCGCTGGCGGAAAAGCTGCCGCTACAGACCATTCTCGCCAGCCATAAGCGCGGCATTGCGGTGTCGATGCTGCTTACCTGGCTATTATCAGCCTGTATTGTGGTGGTGATTCTGATGGCGCCGACGCTGATGCAGAAACAGCATGGCGTGCCGGCGGCGCTCAGTCTGCAGGCCAACAGTTTCGCGACCGTGATGCTGCTGATCGGCTGCGTGCTGGCGGGCTGGATCGTCGATCGCTACGGTGCGGCGCGTACCTTACTGATTGGTTCGCTGCTGCTGGCGCTGTGCAGCTGGAGCTTTTTCCAGCAGCTTGGCGGCACGCCGCAGATGCTGTTCATCTGGTACGGTCTGGCGGGACTGAGCGTGGGCGTGGTCGGCGTGGTGCCGTTTGTTATGGTGCGGGCGTTTCCGGCGGCGGTGCGCTTCACCGGCATTTCCTTCTCTTACAACGTGTCGTACGCCATCTTTGGCGGCCTGACGCCGATCAGTGTGACGCTAATGATGTCGCTGACGCCGATGGCGCCGGCCTGGTACGTGCTGGCGCTGGCGCTGATCGGCATGCTGGTGGCGCTGTGGTTATGGCATGACAGCCGCCAGGCTAATGCGCAGCTGGATGTTTCGCTGCATTCATCGTAATGACAGCGCGCGGAGCGGCACGGCTCCGCGCGCCGTTGATTACTCGCCAATCGGCAACACGCTGCGCTCAAACTTCTCGTTCAGCACTTCGCCCATCGCCAGATAAAAGGCGCTGGCACCACAGACGATGCCCACCCAGCCAGCGATACGCAGCAGCGCCGCGTGATCCAGCAGATGACCGATAGCCAGCAGCGCAAACAGCAGCGTCAGGCTGGCAAACACAAACTGCAGCACTTTTGCGGCCCGCAGCGTGCCAAAGAACAGAAACAGCGTGAAGAGTCCCCACAGCGCCAGATAAGCGCCGAGGAAATGGCCATCGGCGGCCGCGGCCAGTCCCATTTTTGGCAGCAGCAGAATCGCCACCAGCGTCAGCCAGAAACTGCCGTAGGAAGTAAAGGCGGTCAGGCCGAAGGTGTTGCCTTTTTTATACTCCAGCAGCCCGGCAAGGATTTGCGCGATGCCGCCATAAAAGAGGCCCATCGCCAGGATAATCACATCCATTTCAAACAGACCGGTGTTGTGTAAGTTGAGCAGGATGGTGGTCATACCAAAACCCATCAGGCCCAGTGGGGCGGGATTCGCCAGCGTGGTGTTGCCCATAATTCCTCAGCAGCAGCGTTATTGTTTATTGGTTTAACGCCCGCGCCAACAGCGGTGGGGCGCGGGGCGCTGCATCATAATCAGGTGGCTTTTGCCGCACTTTGATCTCACGCGGTAAGAGAATCTAAATTTTTTTTAGTTTTAACCCTTGATGCGCTTCGAAGCGGCCCCATTTAGTTGTCATCAAGCATTGTGAGGCAGCAAAAAAATCTGCCGCAGCAGTTGAAAGTGGTCAGCGTGACCGCATCTCTGCTTCACAACCCAATTTGGCAAAGAATTTAAGTGGGAGACGTTTAGATGGGTAAGATTATTGGTATTGACCTGGGTACAACCAACTCATGTGTGGCGATTATGGACGGTGGCAAAGCACGCGTGCTTGAAAACGCCGAAGGCGATCGCACCACACCGTCAATCATTGCATATACCGGGGATGGCGAAACTCTGGTCGGTCAACCGGCTAAACGTCAGGCGGTGACCAACCCGCAGAACACCCTGTTTGCAATCAAGCGCCTGATCGGCCGTCGTTTCCAGGACGAAGAAGTGCAGCGTGATATCAAAATCATGCCGTACAAAATCATCGGTTCTGACAACGGTGACGCATGGCTGGACGTGAAAGGCCAGAAAATGGCACCGCCGCAGATCTCTGCAGAAGTGCTGAAAAAAATGAAGAAAACCGCGGAAGATTTCCTCGGTGAACCGGTAACCGAAGCGGTTATTACCGTTCCAGCTTACTTCAACGATGCGCAGCGTCAGGCGACTAAAGACGCCGGCCGTATCGCGGGTCTGGACGTAAAACGTATCATCAACGAACCGACCGCAGCGGCACTGGCTTACGGCCTGGATAAAGGTCAGGGCAACCGCACCATCGCGGTATATGACCTGGGTGGCGGTACCTTCGACATCTCTATCATTGAGATCGACGAAGTCGACGGCGAAAAAACCTTTGAAGTACTGGCGACCAACGGTGATACCCACCTGGGTGGTGAAGACTTCGACAGCCGTCTGATCAACTACCTGGTTGCCGAATTCAAGAAAGATCAGGGCATCGATCTGCACAACGATCCGCTGGCGATGCAGCGCCTGAAAGAAGCCGCAGAGAAAGCGAAAATTGAGCTCTCTTCTGCGCAGCAGACCGACGTTAACCTGCCGTACATCACGGCGGATGCGACTGGTCCTAAGCACCTGAACATTAAAGTGACCCGCGCGAAGCTGGAATCACTGGTGGAAGATCTGGTTACCCGTTCAATTGAGCCGCTGAAAGTGGCGCTGAACGACGCTGGCCTGTCGGTTTCTGACATCAACGACGTGATCCTGGTCGGTGGTCAGACGCGTATGCCAATGGTGCAGGCGAAAGTGGCGGAGTTCTTCGGTAAAGAGCCACGTAAAGACGTGAACCCGGACGAAGCAGTCGCTGTGGGTGCTGCGGTACAGGGCGGCGTGCTGGCTGGTGAAGTAAAAGACGTTCTGCTGCTGGACGTGACCCCGCTGTCGCTGGGTATCGAAACCATGGGTGGCGTGATGACGTCGCTGATCAGCAAGAACACCACGATCCCAACCAAGCACAGCCAGGTGTTCTCGACTGCTGAAGACAACCAGTCTGCCGTGACCATTCACGTGCTGCAGGGTGAGCGTAAGCGTTCAGCGGATAACAAATCGCTGGGCCAGTTTAACCTCGACGGTATTCAGCCTGCGCCGCGCGGTATGCCACAGATCGAAGTGACCTTCGACATCGATGCTGACGGTATTCTGCACGTGTCTGCGAAGGACAAAAACAGCGGTAAAGAGCAGAAGATCACCATCAAAGCTTCTTCTGGCCTGAACGAGGAAGAGATCGAAAAAATGGTTCGTGACGCGGAAGCTAACGCCGAGTCAGACCGTAAATTCGAAGAGCTGGTGCAGACGCGTAACCAGGGTGACCAGATTGCGCACAGCACGCGTAAGCAGCTGGACGAAGCCGGTGACAAACTGTCAGCGGAAGACAAAGCACCGATCGAGTCTGCCCTGAACGAGCTGAACACCGCGCTGAAAGGCGAAGATAAAGCAGAAATCGAAGCCAAAATGCAGGCGCTGATGGAAGTGTCCAGCAAGCTGATGGAACTGGCGCAGCAACAGGCTCAGGCCGGCGCAGCGGATGCCGGCGACGCTTCGGCGAAGAAAGATGACGACGTTGTCGACGCTGAATTCGAAGAAGTGAAAGATAAAAAATAATTGCCCCTGACCGGGCGCGACGGCTGGCCTGACAGCCGTTGAAACCAGCACGGGCGTCGGAGATTTCTCCACGCCCGTGCGATCATGTTAAGGGCAGAGAAAAATGGCTAAGAGTGATTTTTACGAGATCTTAGGCGTCTCAAAATCCGCCGATGAGCGCGAAATCAAAAAGGCCTATAAGCGCCTGGCGATGAAGTATCACCCGGACCGTAATCCGGGCGATAAAGAGGCCGAGACGAAATTCAAAGAGGTCAAGGAAGCCTACGAAATCCTCACCGATGCGCAGAAGCGTGCAGCTTACGATCAGTACGGTCATGCGGCGTTTGAGCAGGGCGGTGGTGGCGGCTTCGGCGGCGGCTTTGGTGGCGGCGGTGCCGACTTCAGCGATATCTTTGGCGACGTGTTCGGCGATATCTTTGGTGGTGGTCGCCGTCAGCGCGCCTCACGCGGCGCCGATTTACGCTACAACATGGAACTGACGCTGGAAGAAGCGGTACGCGGCGTGACCAAAGAGATCCGCATTCCAACGCTGGAAGAGTGTGATGTCTGCCACGGCAGCGGCGCCAAAGCGGGCACCCAGCCGCAGACCTGTCCGACCTGTCACGGTGCGGGCCAGATACAGATGCGTCAGGGCTTCTTTACCGTGCAGCAAGCCTGTCCGACCTGTCACGGTCGCGGCTCGGTGATTAAAGATCCGTGCAACGCCTGTCACGGCCATGGCCGCGTTGAGCGCCAGAAAACGCTGTCGGTGAAAATCCCGGCAGGCGTCGATACCGGCGACCGTATCCGCCTCAGCGGAGAAGGTGAAGCGGGCGAACACGGCGCACCGGCTGGCGATCTGTACGTGCAGGTTTCGGTGAAGAAACACCCGATCTTCGAGCGTGAAGATAACAACCTGTACTGCGAAGTGCCGATCAACTTTGCCATGGCAGCGCTGGGCGGCGAGATTGAAGTGCCGACGCTCGACGGTCGCGTGAAGCTGAAAGTGCCGGCAGAAACCCAGACCGGCAAACTGTTCCGCATGCGCGGCAAAGGCGTGAAGTCGGTGCGCGGCGGTGCGGTCGGCGATCTGCTGTGTCGCGTGGTGGTGGAAACCCCGGTCAGCCTCAACGACAAGCAAAAAGCGCTGCTGCGCGAGCTGGAAGAGAGCTTCGGCGGACCCACCGGCGAGAAAAACAGCCCGCGTTCGAAAAGCTTCTTCGACGGCGTAAAGAAGTTCTTTGACGATCTGACCCGCTAATCGGGTGCGCAGACAGAAACAAGCGGAGAGGCAACTCTCCGCTTTTTTTATGCGCAGTTCTGCCGTGCAGATATTCAACGGCATTGTTTTTCGTCATTCACATCCCCGACAGCCGTTACCTTTCAAAAATACGCTGACACGCTGTAGGGTCGCCATTTATGGCGACCTCAAGCCGTGAAAATCCCCGCCAAAAAACGCTTCCTCACCTTGCAAAAACCGGTTCCGTTTTCGCCAATAGCATTTTTCGGCATTGCATCGAAAATATATCATAGGTATCTTGCAAGGCGTTTAATGAGAATGATTTTCGATAACATGCACCATCAGCGGTGTGCGGCAGCGCAGTAGCGCGGGACCGTCGCTGCAGGGAGAGAAACGTTGCCAAACCCGACTCACCACCGCGCTCCACAACGCGTGCGCAATGAATTACGCTTCCGTCACATCACCGTCGCCAGCAAAACGCGGGTGGCCGATGCCTTCTGGCGCATCGTCTTTAGCGGCAGCGATCTGGCGGGTTTCCACTCGCCCTCTTTTGACGACCATATCAAAGTGTTTTTCCCGGATACGCCGAGCGGTGCGCTGGCGCTACCACACATGACCGACGAAGGCATCGTCTGGCCTGACGGCGTGCGTCCGGCGGCGCGCGACTATACGCCGCTGGCCTTTAACGGCAGCGATTCGCTGACGCTGGATTTTTACATCCACGACGGCGGCGTCGCCAGCAGCTGGGCGAGTGCCGCTCAGCCGGGCGATCGCATTGCGATGGGCGGCCCGCGCGGCTCATGCGTCGTGCCGGTGGATTATGCCTGTCAGATTTATGTGTGCGATGAGACCGGTCTGCCGGCATTTAAGCGCCGCTATCAGGAAATGCAGGCACAGCAGATTCATCTGCTGGCCTGTGTTGATGAGCCAGTCGGCCGCGCGTATCTTGGCGACCTGCCGGACGTCACGGTGAGCTGGCTCGGCAGCGGCAACATGCAGACTGAGGCGCTGACGCCGCTGCTGGACCCGATTATGCTGCCTGCTGATGACTACTTCATCTGGCTGACCGGCGAAGGCGCGGCGGTGAAACAGCTGAGCGATTACTTTACGCAGCAACGTGCGGCGCACAGCGACCTGGTGCGCGCCGTCGCTTACTGGCATCAGAAATAACCGGCGCCCGCCCGCTGCCGCCTGTGTTGAATTTTACCAGGCACCAGACTACTATCAACCTCCCTCAACTGACCCCGGGAAGGCGATGAAACAGCAGCGGGATGTTCCAGAGCACGCCGATGCGGCACAGCGTGCCAGCTGTGCCGGCGCACGCAGAAAGCGGCGCGAAAGGATGCTGGATGCCAGTGATATTCGCCTGCTGATGCTGCACTTTCTGGCCAGCGGCGCGGCGCACGGTTATGAGCTGATCAAATCGGTGGAAGAGTTGTCGAAAGGCGAATATTCCCCCAGCCCCGGCATTATTTATCCCAACCTGACGCTGCTGGAAGAGATGGACGCCATTCGCGTGGTGGATGCCCAGGCCACGCGCAAAGCCTACGCGCTCAACGATGCGGGCCGCGCGCTGCTGGCGGAAAATGGCGAAAACGTGGCGGTGATTATCGGGCGGCTCACTTCGCTGGCGATCCTGGTCAACAACCGCAGCATTCCGCAGGTGGAGCAGGCGATCCATACGCTTCGCTATACGCTCAATCACCGGCTATCGCAGGAGCAGATTTCACCGGCCACGGTGGAAATTGTCGTGGCGGCGCTGCAGGACGCGGCAGAGAAGATCGCCAACAGCTAAGCGCGTTACGGTTTCTTCTTGTCCACGTGCCCCAGTTCGCGATCCGGCCAGCAGACATCGCGCACCCGCTGCTTCAGTGCTGCCGCATCGGGAAAGCCGCCTTCCTGTTTGCGTTCCCAAATTACCTGACCATCAATGCTAATCTCGAACACGCCGCCGCTGCCGGGCTGGAGCGTGACCGCGCTGAGATCGCCGGCAAAGGTATGCAGCAGCTCCTGCGCCATCCACGCCGAACGCAGCAGCCAGTTACATTGGGTACAATAGTGAATGGTTACTGCCGGTTTATCTGCCATCTTATCCCTCCTGTTAGTGCCTGATTAATCATGGGTTAACAAATTGTGCGCACAAAGATACATCTTGATGCAAATGATATTGATAATGATTAGCAATTGCATTAAATTGTTTTCGCCATCATTTTACTCTCTATAAATCCCACAGGCATCCCTGCGGCACCGCGGCCAGTTATATACGGCAGCTGTGCACTCAAGCGCACATGACACTGTGCCACAGGTGCCGGGATCGATAACATTATCTGGCCAGCGTGACGCGCTGTTTCACGGTTTTTAGCATAAAGCCGTGGTTTTCTGGCAGCAAATAAGTGAGCGAATACTAACAATTAACCAGGTATTTCGCGCATGTCTTTACACCTTCAGGGAAATTTCCGGCAGCGTCTGTTTAACGTCGCTGTCCTGGCTTCAGCCATTCACGCAGCCTGCAGCTATGCCGCCAGCGACAGCAGTACGCTGGCGCGTTCCGCAGAGAACAACAGCAGCAATGAACCGGTAATGACCGTTACCGCACCTAAGCAGCAGGCCGGCAGCAAAACCACGCTCACCGCCAGCGATCTGCAAAAACGCGGCGCCAATGACTTCGGTTCGATCATGCGTTATGAGCCGCTGGTCAGCGCCACTGGCGCGGCGGGCGGTTCGTCAGCCGGTAAAAGCGGCTTTGACCGTGCAGGCTACACCGGCTACAACATTCGCGGTCTGGAAAGTAACCGTGTCGGTCTGGATATTGATGGCATTCCGGTACCGGACGCCACCGGTCGTCCGTACGTCAGTCGCGCCGGTAACAATACCTTCGGTATTGGTCGCGACTACATCGACCCGTATATGTTTGGCAGCGTCGAAATTGAGAAGGGCGCTACATCGGTGGAACAACCTAACACCGCAATCGGCGGTAACGTATCGTTTCATAACAAGTCGCCGGACGACTATCTCAGCAGCGATAAAACCCACTATTTCGGTTATCAGAGCGACTACAGTTCGGCAGACCGCAGCTGGCACAACGGCATCACCGCGGCGGCAGGGGATGATGAACTGCGCGGCCTGTTTGTCTACAGCCGCCGCGACGGCCAGCAGACGCGCAACAACAGCGGCGTAAAAGACGCCTACCCGGCCAACTGGCACTCGGATGCCTTTATGACGTCGGGCATCTGGCAGCCAAACGATCAGCACAAGCTGAGCGCCACCTTCGACTACTACCACAAAACCAATCACACCCACTACGATACCTGGGACAGCAGCAGCGGCAACACTATTTGGGGCACTGCGCAACAGCAGAGCGATTCGCGCCGCTGGGGCATTAACCTTGCCGACGAGTGGACGCCGTACAACGAGATGATCGATACGCTGACCACGCGAATTTACTGGCAGCAAACCGAGGCGCACGACACCACCTGGTTACCGACCAGCGCCAGTCAGTACGGCTTCGTCTACTCTGACTACAACGTCGATACCTTAGGGTTTGACACGCGCGCCAGCAAAACCCTCGGCCGCCACGAACTGAGCGGCGGCGTCAACGCGCGCGTGGAGAACAGCGAGCGTCCGTTCCGCCAGGAGCCGAACCCGGGCACCTTCGGCATCATCACCCAGCCGCAGTCGGACAGCCGTTCCTGGACCGTGGCCGGCTATCTGCAGGATAAAATCAATTTCGATCTCGATAGCCACAATTTCGCGGTGATTCCCGGCGTGCGCGTTATTCATCAAAGCACCAAACCGAAGAACCTCGGCGATCTGACCAACGGCAGCACGGTGCTGACCGCAGAGCAGGTGGAAAAACTGTACGGCAAGACCAATTCAGACACCGAAGTGCTGCCGTCACTGACCTTCCAGTACGATATCAACCCGGCGCTCACCACCTGGCTGCAATATAAGCGCGGCGTGGAGTTCCCGACCACCAGCCAGCTGTACGGCTCGTGGAACCTTGGTTCAAGCTACGCCGGCAGCGCGCAGTATGCGCTGATTGGTAATGCCGATCTGAAAACCGAGACCAGCAACAATTTTGAGTGGGGTCTGAAAGGACAGCCGACTGACGGCATCACCCTCAATACCTCGGTGTTCTACAACACCTACAAAAACTTTATTGCTTACACCCGCTATCGTCGCGCCACCAACCCGGCGATGTTCGTCAATGTTCCGGCCAACATCTACACCAGTTATCAGGCTGAGAACCGCGACAAAGCCTACATTTATGGGGCGGAGATCAGCACCCGCGTCAACTACGGCAGCTGGTTCCCGACGGTGGATGGCCTGAGCAGCACGTTCGCGCTCGGCTACAGCGAGGGGAAAGCGAAATCCCGCTATCTGGGCGACAAATACATCGATCTCGACAGTGTCGCGCCGCTAAAAGCGATTGTCGGCGTCGCGTGGGACGACAAAGCGCGCGGTTACGGCGCGGCGCTCACCGCCACCTTCGTCAAAGGCAAACAGGCCAGCGCCACCAACCGTGAGAGCTACAGCAACAGCGGGGCGGCCATCAGCGACGCCAGCAGCGAATACATGCGCGTGCCGGGCTACGGCCTGATCGATGCCACCGCATACTGGCAGCTGACAAAAAACGTCAGGCTGAGCGGCGGTGTCTACAACATTACCGATCGTAAATACTGGGATTACCTCAGCAGCCGCACGCTGACCAGCGCCAGCGCGCAGGAGCGCAACGACATCAATCTGGCCGTGATGCCGGGACGCACCTGGCAACTGGGCGTGAACGTCGACTTCTAATCACTTTTCGCCCTGCGGTGGCGCAGGGCATTTTCACGGGAGCAAGCGCAATGCATCAACGCTATCAACACTATCTGGCGCTGAAAGGCCAGCAGCCAAAAATGTACGCGCGTGATTTAGCCGCGCTGATGGGCATAGGGGAAGCACAGCTATGCGAAGCGCGCGTGGGCCACGACGCGCAGCCGCTGCGCGCCGATTTTCCGGCGCTGCTGACGGCGCTGGCGGCAGTGGGTGAGACCAAAAGTATTACGCGCAATGCCTGGGCGGTGCACGAACAGGTGGGAACCTACAGCAATCTGCATCTCGGCGAACATGGCGGGCTGGTGCTTAATCCGCGTGCGCTCGACCAGCGTCTGTTTCCCGCGCAGTGGCACAGTGCTTTCTTCCTGCACGAGCAGACCGCGCACGGCGAACGGCAGAGCATACAGATTTTCGATCGTCACGCTGATGCGGTGCTGAAAATCTACACCACCGCGCAAACGGAGATGCCGGCGTGGCAGGCGTTAATTGAGCGCTTCCGGCTGGCGCACGCGCCTCAGCTGCAGCCGCAGCCGGTCAGCGCCCCGCCGTTCAGCGACAGGGCGGATGCCGGCACTGTCGAAGCGGAGTGGCGTGCCATGACCGATGTGCATCAGTTCTTTGGCCTGCTGAAGCGTCACCATCTCTCGCGGCCGCAGGCGTTTCGCGCGGTGCCGGATGATTTAGCGCGTCAGGTGAGCAACACCGCGCTGGCAACGCTGCTGGCCCAGGTACAGCAGGATGGCAATGAAATCATGATTTTCGTCGGCAATCGCGGCTGTACCCAGATCTTTACCGGCACTATCGGGAAAGTGGTGCCGCTGGATAACTGGATTAACGTTTTTAATCCCACGTTCACGCTGCATCTGATGGCGGATCGCATTCACGAGAGCTGGGTGACGCGCAAGCCGGGCGGCGATGGCTTCGTTACCAGTCTGGAGCTGTTCGCTGCCGATGGCACGCAGATTGCCCAGCTGTACGGCCAGCGCAGCGAGGGCACGCCGGAACAGGCACGCTGGCGCGAGCAGGTGATGGCGCTGACGCCGACAGGAGCCGCCGCATGAAAGCGCTGATCCTGACACTGCTTACTCTGCTGACGCTGCCGGCGTGGGCGGCGCAGCGCATCATTACTATCGGGGGCGATGTAACGCAGATCGTCTACGCGCTGGATGCGCAGGCGCAGCTGGTGGCGCGTGACAGCACCAGCCAGCATCCGGCGGCGGCCACCAGGCTGCCGGATGTCGGCTATATGCGCCAGCTCAACGCGGAAGGCATTCTGGCACTGAAACCGACGCTGGTACTGGCCAGCGCGCTGGCTAAACCGTCGCTGGTGTTGCAGCAGGTGGCGGACGCCGGGGTAACGGTGGTGGAAGTCAGTGGGGATAACCGCCTCGATGCCATCACGGACAAAATCGCCACCATTGGCAAAGCGCTGCAGCGTGAACAGGCGGCCCGCGCGTTGATCGACAAGGTCAACAAACAGCGTGCGCAGCTACCGCAGCAGCCGCTGCCGGTGAAAGTGCTGTTTATCATGGCGCACGGCGGCTTACGCACCCAGGCGGCTGGTGCGCAGACCGGCGCTGACGGCGCAATTCGCGCTGCCGGCCTGATTAATGCCATGGGCGCGGTGCCGCATTATCAGCAGCTGTCGCAGGAGGGCGTCGTGGCGGCGGCACCGGATTTGGTGGTGGTCGGCGAAGAGGGTCTGCGCACGCTGGGTGGCGAACAGGCGGTGTGGGCGCTGCCGGGCCTGCAGCTGACGCCGGCGGGCCAGCATCACGCGCTGCTGGTGATTGATGAGATGGCGCTGCTGAGTTTCGGCCTCGATACGCCGGACGCGATTTTGCGCCTGCGCCATGCGGCGGAAGCCGTGGAGCATGATTAACCGCCTGATGATGCGCTGGCTGATGTTAATGAGTATCAGCATGCTGGTGTGCATGCTGCTGGCGGCCAACCTCGGCGCGATGCCGCTGTCGCTGCGCACGTTGTGGCAGGCGCCGCTCAGCGATCTGGCCTGGCAAATCTGGCTCACAATTCGCCTGCCGCGCGTATTGCTGGCGGTGCTGACTGGCATGGCGCTGGCGGTGTCCGGCGCGGTGATGCAGGGGCTGTTTCGTAATCCGCTGGCCGATCCCGGACTGCTGGGGATCAGCAGCGGTGCCGGGCTGGCGGTGGCGCTCTCAGTGGTGTTGCCGCTCAGCCTGCCGCCGCTGCTGGCGCTGTGGCTGCCCTCGCTGGCAGCGTTTGCCGGCAGCCTGGTAGTGACGCTGCTGATCTTCAGCTTTAGCCGGCTGGCGCAGGGCCAGCTGGCGCGCCTGCTGCTGGTGGGCATTGCGATTAATGCGCTATGCGGCGCGGCGGTTGGCGTGCTGTCTTGGCTGAGCAACGACCAGCAGCTGCGTCAGCTGTCGCTGTGGGGCATGGGCAGCCTGACGGGTGCCCAGTGGCCGAGCCTGCTGGTGTGTGCGCTGCTGATCGTTCCGGCGCTGCTGCTGGTGCAGACGCGCGCGCGTCGCCTCAATCTGCTGCAGCTGGGCGAAGAGGACGCGCACTATATGGGCGTCGATGTTAAACGCACGCAGCGCCAGCTGCTGGTGCTGAGTGCGCTGCTGGTGGGCACGGCGGTGGCGGTCAGCGGCATTATCGGTTTTGTCGGGCTGGTGGTGCCGCACGTGATGCGTTTTTGTCTCGGCAGTGACCACCGCTGGCTGCTGCCGGGCGCGGCGCTGGCGGGAGCGATTCTGCTGTTGCTGGCGGATACGCTGGCGCGCACCGTGGTGATTCCGGCCGAAATGCCGGTCGGGCTGCTAACCAGTCTGCTGGGCGGGCCGTGGTTCCTGTGGCAGATTCTGCGCCAGCAAAGGGGGCTGAATGAGTGAGCAGTTGCAGGCGCGCGGACTGCGGTTTTGCCGGGGAACGCGTACCTTAATCGATGATGTTTCCCTGACGCTGCCGCCGGGCGAAATGGTTACCCTGATCGGTCCTAACGGTGCCGGTAAGTCGACGCTGCTGCGGCTGCTGACCGGCTTTCTGCACGCGGACGCCGGTGAGTGCTGGCTGGGCGATCGTCCACTGGCGGCCTGGCCGCGCGAACCGCTGGCGCAGCGCCGCGCGGTGATGCGCCAGCAAAACAGCGTCACCTTTCCGCTGCCGGCTGCCGACGTGGTGGC
Source organism: Pantoea sp. ICBG 985 (assembly GCF_002928365.1). Lineage (NCBI taxonomy): Bacteria > Pseudomonadati > Pseudomonadota > Gammaproteobacteria > Enterobacterales > Erwiniaceae > Pantoea > Pantoea sp. ICBG 985. Next base: position 147,984 of record NZ_POWM01000004.1, on the reverse strand, counting down.
GATGGGGCGCGCACCCTGGCCGGCCGGTAACTGCCAGGCGGTGGTGCAGGAGGTGATGCAGTTAACTGGCAGTGCGCCGCTGGCGCAGCGCGACTATCGGTCGCTGTCGGGCGGGGAGCAGCAGCGCGTGCAGCTGGCCCGGGTGCTGGCGCAGCTGTGGCATGACGACGGCCCGCGCGGCTGGCTGTTGCTGGATGAACCCACCTCCGCGCTCGATCTCTACTGGCAGCAGTCCACTCTGCGCCTGCTGCACCGGCTGACGCGCAATGGCCGTTTTAGCGTCTGCGCGGTGCTGCACGATTTGAATCTGGCCTCACTGTGGTCGGATCGGGTGTTGTTGTTACACCACGGCCAGCTGGTGGCGCAGGGCGCGCCGCACGCGGTAATGACCGAACCGATCCTGACGCGCTGGTATCGGGCCGACCTGCAGGTGGTTACGCCGCCAGCGCAGGATCGGCCGCAGATACAGTTGCGGCCATAACTGCACCTGCACCGGGTCAGGGCGCCTGGCGGCAATCGACAATCAGCCGCCCACGCACCTGGCCCGCCAGCAGCTGTTCTGCGCCTGCGCGCGCCTCACTCAGTGGAATCACTTTGGTCATTTGCTCCAGCAGCGCGCCGTCAACCAGCTCCGCCAGACGCTGCCACGCCTGCTGACGCAGCGGTTTGGCGCACATCACGCTGTCCACGCCGGCCAGCGTAACGCCACGCAGAATAAACGGCGCGACGCTGGTGGGCAGATCGAGGCCCTGCGCCATGCCGCAGGCGGCGACCACGCCGTCGCGCTGGATCCCGGCTAACACATTGGCCAGCGTGTGGCTGCCGACGCTATCGATCGCGGCGGCCCAGCGCTCTTTCGCCAGCGGTTTGCCGGGCGCGCTCAGTTCGTTACGGTCGATAATCGCGGAGGCGCCGAGCGTATCGAGCAGGTAGGCGCTGTCGCTGGCGCGGCCGCTGGATGCCACCACCTCATAGCCGAGACGCGCCAGCAGGCTCACGCTGAAGCTGCCCACGCCGCCGCTGGCACCGGTAACCAGTACCGGACCGTGCTGCGGTGTGATGCCCTGTTTTTCCAGCGCCAGCACGCACAGCATCGCGGTAAAGCCGGCGGTGCCAATCGCCATGGTTTGCAGCGGGCTGAGCGCCGCCGGGACGCTAACCAGCCAGTCGCCGGAGACGCTGGCTTTCTGCGCCAGCCCGCCCCAGTGTTTTTCACCCACGCCCCAGCCGGTGAGCAGCGCAACATCGTCCTGCTGCCACTCCGGATGACGGCTGTGGATCACCCGGCCAACAAAATCGATGCCCGGCACCATGGGAAACTGGCGCACAATCGGCCCTTTATTGCAGATGGCCAGCGCGTCTTTGTAGTTGAGGGTGGAGTAGCTTACTTCGAGGGTAACATCCTGATCGGGCAATTGTTGTTCTGACAGATCCTGCAGGGATGTGCGGTATCCCTGTTCATCATTTTCAATGACCAGTGCCTTGAACATGCAGCCTCCGGCTGGTTGGAAGAAGTGCGCTCCATAGTACGCTTCTGTCTTAGGGAGTGCCAGGCGGATGGGCGCGGCATGCGGTCGCTATCGCACCGGCGTTACATTCTGCATAACTTTGCGTAATCTTCGACTATTCAGGCAGTTAAAAATAGACACCTTAACTATTATTCATGTAAATCAATGAAGTAGCACGTTGGTGTTCTGCATTAAAATTCCGCGCTGATTGGTTGTTCCCGGTAAAAAAAGATGCCATCATGTCGCCCGAATTTCTTCCCCATCTTCATCGCTGAGGACGCCGCCATGTCCGGTACAATGCACATCTGCACTTGTCGCCGTGCGCTTCATGACAAGCGCGCCTCTGTCATCTGTTGTTCGCATTTCCCGCTCACCATGCGGTGAGGCTACGCCCCGTTCGCTGTTGGATATGAGTAAAGACAGACGCGATCTGGCTTTACTGATGTCTATCGGTTGCGGCCGTCGGACGTTATTCGCCGGGGAAATTTCCTCATTGCTGTGCCACTGGCACCCACTCATCCTTCATTACGGGGATTTGTGTTATGAACCCATTGAAAATTGCTGCCAGCGTAGCGGTAGCGCCAAGCCTGAGTCTCAACACCGCGCGCGACGTGGTGACGCTGGATAATACCGATTTCACCGACGTAGCCGCGGTAGTGGTCTCGCTGGCCGATACACGCAGCGGCGTGCTGACGCTGCTGCGCCAGACCGGCTTCAATCTGCCGGTGTTTGTCGCGAACGCCTTTGATGACGCAGTGCTGACGCTGCCGGGCGTGACCGGAGAGATCAACGGCGCAGCGGAAGAGTGGCAGGCGCTGGAGCAGGCGGCGCAGGCGTACGAGGCGGAACTGCTGCCGCCGTTTTTCGACACCCTGACGCGCTATGTCGATATGCAGAACAGCACCTTTGCCTGCCCGGGTCATCAGGGCGGAGCGTTTTTCCGCCGCCATCCGGCCGGACGTCAGTTTTATGAGTTCTACGGCGAGAACGTCTTTCGCTCCGATATGTGTAACGCGGACGTCAAGCTGGGCGATTTACTGATCCACGAAGGCTCGGCCAAGGATGCGCAGAAATATGCCGCGCGCGTGTTCAACGCCGATAAAACCTACTTCGTGCTGAACGGTACCTCCAGCGCCAACAAAGTGGTGACCAACGCGCTGCTGACGCGCGGCGATCTGGTGCTGTTTGACCGCAATAACCATAAATCTAACCATCACGGTGCGCTGATCCAGGCAGGCGCCACGCCGGTTTATCTGGAAGCGGCGCGTAATCCATTTGGCTTCATTGGCGGCATTGATGCGCACTGTTTCGACGAGACGTATCTGCGCGAGCAGGTGCGCCAGGTCGCGCCACAGCGCGCGGATCAGCCGCGCCCGTTCCGGCTGGCGATCATCCAGCTTGGTACCTACGATGGCACGGTATACAACGCGCGCCAGGTGGTGGATCGCATCGGGCATCTGTGTGATTACATTCTGTTTGATTCGGCATGGCTGGGTTATGAGCAGTTTATTCCGCTGATGGCCGGCTGCTCGCCGCTGACGCTGGAGCTCAACGAGAACGACCCGGGGATCTTTGTCACCCAGTCGGTGCATAAGCAGCTGGCGGGCTTCTCGCAGACTTCGCAGATTCACAAGAAAGATAACCACATTCGCGGCCAGAAACGCTTCTGCCCACACAAGCGGCTGAACAACGCGTTTATGCTGCACGCCTCAACCAGCCCGTTCTATCCGCTGTTCGCTGCGCTGGATATCAACGCCAGAATGCATCAGGGCGAAGCGGGGCGCAGTATGTGGTATGACTGCGTCACGCTGGGCATTGAGGCACGCAAAGCAATCCTCGAGCGCTGCAGCCTGATTCAGCCCTTCCTGCCGGAGCAGGTGCACGGCAAGCCATGGCAGGCGGCAGAAACCGCCACCATCGCCGCCGATCCGGCGTATTTCAGCTTCGAACCGGGTGCGAAGTGGCACGGTTTTGCCGGTTACGATGCCGGACAGTATCTGGTGGACCCGTGCAAACTGCTGCTCACCACGCCAGGCATCGATGCCACCAGCGGCGAATACACCCGCTTTGGCATTCCGGCCACCATTCTCGCCAACTATCTGCGCGAGAACGGTATCGTGCCGGAGAAGTGCGATCTCAACTCAATCCTGTTCCTGCTGACCCCAGCGGAAACGCCGGAAAAAATGGCGCATCTGGTGGCGATGCTGGAGCAGTTTGAACAGCACGTGCGGGAAGATGCGCTGCTGGCCGAAGTGCTGCCGAGCGTGTATCGCAGGCACGTTGAGCGCTATCAGGGCTACACGCTGCGTCGCCTCTGCCAGGAGATGCACGATTTGTACGTCAGCTACGACGTCAAGGATCTGCAGCGCGACATGTTCCGCCAGGCGTGTTTCCCGAAAGTCGAGGTCAATCCGCAGGATGCGCATCAGGCGTATATTCGCGGTGACGTTGAGCTGGTGCCGATCGCCAGCGCCGAAGGGCGCATTGCCGCCGAGGGGGCGCTGCCGTATCCGCCGGGTGTGCTGTGCGTGGTGCCAGGCGAAACCTGGGGCGGGGCAGTGCAGCGCTATTTCCTCGCGCTGGAAGCGGGTATCAATCTGCTGCCGGGCTTTTCACCGGAGTTGCAGGGGGTTTACACCGAGGAGGATGACAGCGGGCACAAGCGGTTAGTGGCGAACATGATGTTGTAGGAGGGGGCGGTTCCCCCACCACACGGCACCTTCTCCCGCAGGCGGGAGAAGGTGGCGATGAGCGCTAATCAATAACGGTGGTAGCTGCGCTGTGCCTGGCTCACTTTGTACAGATAGCGGCGCGACTCGGCCGACGGATGGTTGGTGGTCAGCGTCTGATACACCTGGCTCGGTGACATGCCGTTGATGGTGGCGAAGGCGCGGTCTTTATCGCTGGAGAACACGCGCAGCACGCTGCCCGCCCCGCCGTTATAAGCGGTGATCACTGCGTAACGGCGCGACAGCGGATCCTGAATCCCGCCGAGATAGCTCTTCTGCAGCAGCGACAGATATGCGGTACCGGCATCAATGTTATTGGCCGGATCGAGCAGATAGCTGCGGCTCGGTTTACCCCATTTGCCTTTCATGCGGAACACATCGACCCCGGCAGTATGCTGTACCACCTGCATCAGACCCAGCGCATCGGCGTTGCTTACCGCATAGGGGTTAAAGCTCGATTCGGTCTGCATGATCGCCAGAATCAGCGAGGCATCAACGCCATACTGTTCGGCCGCTTTGCGCACCAGCGGCAGATATTTGTGCGCACGTTTGTCGAGGTGGTTAGGCACCATCGGAATGGTCACCGACCAGATAACGTGCAGCCCGGAGGTGCGTTTCTGCAGTTTGTTCTGAATCAGGTAATCAGCAAAGTTACCGGCGCGTCCCTGCCAGCGGATCGGCTGACCGGTATTATCCAGCACCTGGCCGTACAGCAGCGGCTCTTTACTGATCTGAATATCGTTGGCATCAGAGTAGAGATCGACGTTGCCCGGATCGTCACCAATCAACAGCGTGGTGATGATGGCCTGACGCAGGCTGGCCATCGGATCGGTGCCGGAAATGGTCTCAATGGTGATGCTACCGCTGTCGAAGTTGATGTGACTGCGGGTGTAATAGTTATCGCTGTATTTGACGTAGTCCTTGGGGCCGGCGATCAGAACCTCATTGATTCCCCAGATATTCTCGATGTTGGCGGCAAACTGCCCCATCAGAATGTCAAAACCGTTGGTGTCCTTAACCCACTCTTCATGGTACTGCGATTTTTTTTGTCCGGAGCAGGAGACTAACAGGGGTGCGATGACCAGCAGTGCTATCAGTTTTTTATTCATTGTGAATGCGTGCCTGACTCGAAAAAGAGGGCCTCAAAGGGAGGCCCTGAACGTTTATTTTTCTGGCGGGGTGTAACCTTCAATGTGCACATCTTTGCCTTCGAACAGGAAATTCACCATCTCCTTCTCCAGCACTTTGCGATCTTCCGGGTTCATCATGTTGAGCTTCTTCTCGTTGATCAACATGGTCTGCTTGGACATCCACTGCTGCCAGGCTTCTTTGGAAATCTCATTGTAGATGCGCTTACCCAGTTCGCCAGGATAGAGCTGAAAGTCCTGGCCTTCAGCGTCGCGTTGCAGATAAGTACAAAAAATGGTGCGGCTCATTACTCTTCCTCTTCGGTCAAACTGGTTCGCAGTTGAAGCTGCCGGGGATGGCGCAGCTCATGCAGCAGGCGCTCTACCGGCGCGGCCAGCCCCACTGACGGTGGTTGCGCTAAGTTATACCAGAGACCGCCGGCTTCATCCATCAGCGACCCGGAGGAAGGCCACGCCAGCCACATAGGCACAATATCTAAGTGGAAATGGCTGAAGGTGTGGCGAAACGCGGTAAGCTGCTGCGGCTTCGCGTGGATGCCGCGCGCCGCCAGCCAGTCAGTCAGCGCTTGCTCACTGGTGAACTGCGGGAAGCAGAACAGGCCGCCCCACAAACCCACCGGCGGACGCTGCTCCAGATACACCTCGTCGCCGTGCTGCAGCATCAGGAACCAGCCGCTGCGCTCTGGTAGCGTGACTTTCGGTTTCTTACCGGGATAATCAGCCCAGTTGCCTTGTGCATAGGCCGCGCAGCCGCTATTCAGCGGGCAGATTTCGCATTTCGGGCGGGAGCGAGTACACACTAACGCGCCGAGATCCATCATCGCCTGATTGAACTGGCTGACGCCTTCCGCTGGCGTGACGTCTTCACTGATCTGCCACAGCCGCTTCTCCACCTCTTTTTTGCCCGGCCAGCCGCTCACTGCATAGCAGCGCGCCAGCACGCGTTTTACGTTGCCGTCGAGGATCGGGAAATGCAGGCCGAGCGACAGCGACAGGATCGCGCCCGCCGTGGAGCGGCCGACGCCCGGCAGCGCCGCGACGTCATCGAAATGAGGCGGGAATACGCCGCCGTGCAGCTCAACCACCTGTTTAGCCGCCTTGTGCAGGTTACGCGCCCGTGCGTAATAGCCGAGGCCGGTCCACAGATGCAGCACTTCATCAAGCGGCGCGGCGGCCAGGTCGGCAACCGTGGGGAAGCGCGCCATAAAGCGTTCGAAATAGGGAATAACGGTGGCAACCTGCGTCTGCTGCAGCATCACTTCGGAGAGCCACACCTTATAGGGCGTTTTCTCCAGCTGCCACGGCAGAGTTTTACGGCCAAAGCGTTGGTACCACTCCAGCACCTGTTGCGCGAACTGCGGCGCCTGCATCATAAGAAGGAAATTTTCCGTGTTTACTCTACAATCAGGCAGGAATTCCAGCACAGAGACATCAGGGTGTAAACCGGAAGATTGCAAAGGCTTGCTTCTGTTACTTAACTTTGCATAATGCCCGTTTCCCTGAACAGGCTAACCAGCAGGTTTCAACATGATTAATGACGTCATCACCCCGGAATTTGATGAGAACGGGCGGCCTTTGCGCCGTATCCGCAGTTTTGTGCGCCGCCAGGGGCGCTTAACGAAAGGACAGCAGCTCGCGCTCGACAATTACTGGCCGGAGATGGGCGTCGAGTATCAGCCGCAGCCGCTGGACATGGTCGCGCTGTTTGGCCGCGAAGCGCCGCTGGTGCTGGAGATTGGTTTTGGCATGGGCGCCTCGCTGGTGACCATGGCGCAGAACAATCCGCATCAGAACTTCCTCGGCATTGAAGTGCATGCGCCGGGTGTCGGTGCTTGCCTGGCCTCGGCCAAAGAGGCTGGCGTGCAGAATCTGCGCGTGATGTGTCACGACGCGGTGGAAGTGCTGGAAAACATGGTGCCGGACAATTCGCTGCGCATGGTGCAGCTGTTTTTCCCGGATCCATGGCATAAGGCGCGCCACAACAAGCGCCGCATCGTCCAGGTACCGTTTGCCGAGCTGGTGCTGCGCAAGCTGAAGCTTGGCGGCGTGTTCCACATGGCGACCGACTGGGAAGAGTACGCCACGCACATGCTGGAAGTGATGAGCAGCATCGATGGCTATAGCAATCAGTCGGAGAGCCAGAATTACGTGCCGCGTCCGGAAACGCGTCCGTTAACCAAATTTGAGCAGCGCGGGCAGCGACTGGGCCATGGCGTATGGGATCTGATGTTTGAGAGGGTGAAATAATGGCTGTAAAACGTAGCCGCCGTTTACGTAAAAAGTTGCATGTTGATGAGTTTCAGGAGCTGGGCTTCTCTGTTGCCTGGCGTTTTGCCGAAGGCACCAGTGAGGAAGAGGTGGATGCCACGCTCGATCAGTTCATCAATGAGGTGATCGATCCGAATGGTCTGGCCTATGACGGCAGCGGCTATCTGGTGTGGGAAGGGCTGGTGTGTCTGCAGCAGACCGGCAAATGCACCGACGCGCACCGCGAGCTGGTGCGTAACTGGCTGGAAAAGAAAAATCTCGCCGATATTCAGGTCACTGAACTCTTCGACGTTTGGTGGGACTAAGTATCACCACTGGCGATAACTTCGCGCGATGAATCGCGCCGCTACACATTCAGTGCGTGTTGGTTGATTCGCTTGTCCAATGCACCTTTCGTAGCGGCGCAATTTATTGCGCATCGCCAGACGCAGCACAATGCCACCGCTTATCAGACTATTCACATCTGCAGGAGATTTCATGGTTCGTAAGGCTCTTCTCGCCGCGCTGCTGCTGGCGGCAGCTCAGGCGCATGCTGACTATCAGTGCAGCGTCAATCCAAAGGATGATGTGATCATCAAGCCCCAGAGCGTGCAGGTGGTGGGCAGCAACGGCAATCTTGAAATCACGCCGCAGGGCGATGTGCAGTTCAACGGCAAGTCGGTGAGCGTCGATAACGCCACGCGCCAGCAGGCGATTGACTACCAGAACGCGCTGCGTCGCGATCTGCCGTGGGTCGACAGCGGCGCAACCACCCGTCTGGAGCGGGGCCGCGTGGCGCTGGATAAAGTGATTGTCGAAAAACTCGGCTCGGACAGCAATGTGCGCAATCGCCTGACCACGCTGAACGGTCAGCTGAAGCAGCAGATGAACCGCATCATCGAGCATCGCCCGGATGGCCTGACCTTCCATCATCAGGCCATTGAGCAGGTGCGCGCCGACGGCGAGAAGCTGGTGCAGAGCACGCTGGGCGGGGTGTTGCAGGATAGCCTGAACGAGATGGGTACCAAACAGGCCGCCAGCGGCAGCAATCCGCTGCAGGCGCTGATGGGCAACCTCGGCGGGCTACAGCAGTCGATTCAGACTGAATGGAACAATCAGGAGCAGGATTTCCAGAACTTCGGTCATGAAGTGTGTAACCGGGTGACCGCACTGGAAAGCCAGCGCAAGACGCTGATGCAGAACGTAAAGGGCTAACCCAGCCGCGTTGCCGCTCAATGCACGGAACATCACGGCGTCATTGTTCTTCTGAACAGCGGCGCCTTTTTTTATCCCCGCAGCTTTTAAGCCGTGATTTAACAGATTGTCTTAGATTCGGGACGAATCTGATAACGGCAAAATTTCCGCATTAATAACTATATCAACGGGCATTCAGCCTGTTGAACTTATTAATTTTTAAGGAAATTTCATGTTATTTTCTGACACCTCTGCTTCCAGTTCACATCCGGTTTTATCACCCCCTGTGGTTATCGTTGCCGAACGCGGCTGGTACAACGATCCGCAAAAACGCTGGCAGGGAACGGTGCAAACGCCGGACGCCGTTGAAGTCATCGTGACGGTTAACGGTGGCAATCCGCTACGCGTGCCGGTGATCAATGGCCACTTCGAGTGGATGCCGCCGCAGCCGATGGCCGATGGTGAATACCAGCTCACCTTCACCGCCGTGGATGCCGCCGGCAATCACAGCGCACCCACGCGCGTGGATTACAATATCGATACCCATCCGCCCGCCAGACCGATCATTGAAGCCATTGAAGACCACGTTACCGGCGGCGTGGAGGACGGTAACAGCATCCGCCGTAACGGCTATACCAACGATGATCAGCCGGTGGTACGCGGGCAGGCCGAAGCCAACGCGCTGGTTTATCTCTATAATGGCAACCAACTTCTCGCCTCTGTCCGTGCCGATGCGCAGGGCAACTGGCAGGCGCAGCTCGATCTGCCGCAGGACGGAACCTATAACCTGACGGCGCAGGCCGAGGACCGCGCCGACAACCGCAGTCAGCCGTCGCCGAAGTGGACCTTTCATCTCGATACGCTTACCCCGGAAACGCCGACGTTCAGCTATTACGACGACAATCGCGGGCTGTATCAGGGCCAGTTTGGCCGCGGCAAACCCACCGATGATGTCCGGCCGGAACTGCACGGCGAAGCCGAGCCTGGCAGCGTGGTGCGCATTCAGTATGCCGCACCGGGCGGAAAGTGGGTTGTCGGCGGTACGGCCACCGTCGACAGCAACGGCCACTGGCACTGGACGCCGCCGCAGGATCTGCTGCCCGACGGCGACTGGCGTTTTCGCAGCCGCAGCAGCGATAAGGCTGGCAACGTCAGTCAATGGAGCGACAGCTGGACGCTGACCATCGACACCCGTATCAACACGCCCACCATCCTGCAGGCTATCGATGACGTCGGCACCATCCAGCCGGTGCTGCCGGGCCAGACCACCGACGATAAGCGGCTCGATTTTTCCGGACAGGCTGAGCCTTACAGTCAGGTGACGCTGTACCAGAACGGCGTGGCAGCCGGCAGCGCGACGGTGGGGGCCGATGGCCGCTGGCAGATTACTCCGGACCGCGACATGCAGCCGGGTAGCAACAACTTTACGGTAAAAGCAGTCGATCTGGCGGGTAACATCAGCAACTATGCGCCCAACTGGATGATTAACTATGACTCTGGCGTGAAGCACAGTTCTGGCGAAGAGAACTGGAACTGTCGCGCCAATACCAGCTGGCAAACCGGCCGGGTGTATCAGTACGGCGGGTTGAAAGTCACCGAACTGAAACATGGCACCAGCAACAACTGTTTCTATACCGGCATCATGAACCGGCCGGATGGCTATGAAAGCAAAGCGATTGAGATGCTGGATCATTCAGTCGTGCAGTTTGATTTTGGTGCCACCAATTACGTGGAGTTCAATTATGGCTATCTCCACAATTGCGATACCTACGTGGATATCTTTTCACCCAGCGGTGAGCTGCTGGGGCGCGAATACCTGCAGCCCGGTGGCGCCAGCCGGTCTGAGCAGGGGTTGAACACCTTTAGCTGGCAGGCTCCGGCGGGCCAGCAGATTGGCTATATTGACGTCCATTCAGGTGAAGATCCGGATACCTATAAAAAAGTGCTGTGCTGGAACGTGCTGGTGAAGCGCGATGTCGGCTGGATTATTGATACTGTGCGCTGGGGCAAAGATGAGAGCCTGATACAGCACCATACGCTGCCGGAAACGCAGGAACAGGAGGGCGCGCAGCTGCATCTGAATGATGTGCAGCAGTGGCTGGCGGCGCACAGCGGACAACTGCTGCAGGGCTTCTCTGCGCTGGTGCTGGAAGGAGAACATCAGCAGCTTGATTATCAGCAGCTGACGCAGCATATCAGCGGCCTGCAGCATATCGATCTCACTGGCTCAGGAGACAATCTGCTGCAGCTGGATGCGCAGCAGCTGTTGCAGCAGGCGCACCAGGATGTGCTGCTGCCAGAGCGCACGCGCAGCTGGCTGATTGATGGTGATGCCGGCGACGTGGTGCAGCTCAGCGATAGCACGCAATTTTATCAGCAGTGGCAGCAGCAGGGGACGCAGCAGAGCGGTGGCAAAGTGTGGCAGGTTTTTGAGAGTGTCGACCACAGCGCGACGCTGTTAATCAATAATGAGGTGATGGTCGCCTGAGCGTAACAGATGCAGCCGTGCCGGACAGCACGGCTGCCAGCGGAAAAGGCGCGCGCCTTCTCCGCTGAATTTACATGAACAGCTCCAGCAGCGAATTGAGGAACAGTTTGCCTTTTTCGGTGATCTGCCAGTGCTCTGGCTGCTCCTGCACATAACCGGCGGCAATGGCTGCGTCGATCTGCGGGCGAATCACTGCCTCTTCCAGCCCGGTGTAGCGCTGAAAGTCGGCGCGCGGCGCGGCTTCCAGCAGGCGGAAACGGTTCATAAAGAACTCGAACGGCTTGTCCTCGTCCGGCACGTCATGCTGCTTATCCAGATAGTTGCCCTTCATAAAACCGCGCGGGTGACGGGTTTTCACCGTGCGCACGATGCGCCCGTCCGGCTGCGTCAGCTTGCCGTGCGCGCCACAGCCGATGCCGAGGTAATCACCGAAGCGCCAGTAGTTCAGGTTATGCTCGCAGCGATAGCCCGGTTTGGCGTAGGCCGAGGTTTCATACTGCTGATAGCCTGCGGCGCTCAGCAGCTGATGACCCTGCTCAAAGATATCCCACAGCGCATCGTCATCCGGCAAAACCGGCGGGCGTGAACCAAACAGCGTGTTGGGCTCAATGGTCAGCTGATACCACGACAGATGCGGCGGGTTGAGGGCAATCGCCTGGCGCAAATCGTCCAGCGCCTCTTCCAGCGACTGATCCGGCAGGCCGTGCATCAGGTCGAGGTTAAAGCTGCGCAGGCCGAGACCGGCCGCCAGCTGTGCCGCGCGGACCGCCTCGTCCGGACCGTGGATGCGGCCCAGGCGCGTCAGCTTTTGCGGACTGAAACTCTGCACGCCAATCGAAATCCGGTTAATGCCCGCCCGCTGATAGCCGCTGAAGCGATCGGCTTCCACCGTGCCCGGATTGGCTTCCATGGTGATTTCGGCGTCCGCCGCCAGCGGCAGGCGCGCACGCACGCCGTCCATCAGCTGCTGCATCGCCTCGCTGCTCAGCAGGCTGGGCGTGCCGCCGCCGATAAAGATGGTGCGCACTTCGCGCCCGGCGGTCAGCGGCAGATCCTGGTCAAGATCCTTGAGCAGATGCTGTACATACTCGCTATGCGGCACTTCGCCTTTGAGCGCGTGCGAGTTGAAGTCGCAGTACGGACATTTCTGCACGCACCACGGGATGTGGATATAAAGGCTTAACGGTGGTAACTCAGGCATTGCGCATCGCTTCCAGCAGCAGCGTCAATGCTTTACCCCGGTGCGACACGGCACGCTTTTCATCCTTGCTTAGCTCGGCGGCGGTTTTACCCAGCGCCGGCACGTAGAAGATCGGATCATAACCGAAACCGCCTTCACCGGCGGCCGCGCGGGTAATCTCCCCGGCCCAGCTGCCGTGGAACACCAGTGGCGTCGGGTCAGCGGCGTGACGCACGTACACCAGTACGCAGTGGAACTGAGCCTGGCGCTCGCCGTTCGGCACCAGCTCCAGTGCCTGCAGCAGTTTGTCGAGATTCTGCTGGTCGCTGGCATCAACGCCGGCATAGCGCGCCGAGTAAATGCCCGGCGCGCCGCCCAGCGCATCGACCGCCAGCCCGGAGTCATCGGCAATCGCCGGCAGGCCGGTGATCTGCGCCGCGTGACGCGCTTTCAGGATGGCGTTTTCGATAAAGGTCAGCCCGGTCTCTTCGGCAGACTCTACGCCCAGCTCGGTTTGCGCCACGATATCCAGGCCGAAGGCCGCTAACAGATCGGCCAGTTCACGTACTTTGCCCGGATTACCGGTGGCGAGCACAACTTTTTGCATAACAGTTCCAGATTAACGAATTACAGCAGGTACCAGAGACCCGGGAACAGGTCCATACCGAGGAAGTTCAGCGCATACAGCACCAGAATCACGATCATCGCCGAGAAATCGATGCCGCCCATCGCCGGCAGGATACGGCGAATCGGTGCCATCAGCGGTTCGGTCAGCTGGATCAGCACATAGTCCATCGCGCCGCGTCCCTGGCTGATCCAGCTCATCAGCGAGCGAATGATGATCACCCAGAACACCAGATAGCCGGCGGATTTGACCAGTGACAGCAGGCCCACCAGCAGGTTGGTCGGATCGACGGAGAACACCCCGACCTGAATCAGCAGCAGAATCGGATATTTCAGCGTGGTCAGCACGAATGCCAGCAGCAGTGACGCGGTGTCAATCGGTCCCAGCGCCGGCAAAATGCGGCGCAGCGGTTTAACAATCGGCTGGGTGATCTTCACGACAAACTGCGCCAGCGGATTGTAAAAGTCACAGCGTGACCACTGCATCCAGATGCGCAGCAGCAGCACCATCACGTACAGATCAATCAGCGTTTTGACTAAAAACGTCAGTGTTAACATGAGGTTCCTCAATTATTGTTGTGAAGGGCGTGCATAATCCCGCGCGCCAAATACCGCGGTGCCGATGCGCACCATCGTACTGCCTGCGGCAATCGCCGCATCCATATCGTCGCTCATTCCCAGAGAAAGCGTATCGACGCCAGGATAGTCCTGTTGCAAGGCACGAAACGCGCTGGCCATCTGCTGGCACACCGCCAGCTGGCGCGCGTAATCCTGCTCGGGCGCCGGAATTGCCATCAGTCCACGCAGGCGCAAACGCGGCAGGGCGGCAATCTGTTGTGCCAGCCCGGCGACGGCCTCCAGCATGATGCCAGATTTGCTGTGCTCGTCACTGATATTTACCTGAATTAACACGTTGAGCGGCGGCAGCGCGGCCGGACGCTGATCGTTCAGCCGCTGCGCGATACGCAGACGGTCAACGGTATGGCACCAGGCAAAGTTTTCCGCCACCAGACGGCTTTTATTGGATTGTAACGGCCCGATAAAGTGCCATTGCAGATCAGGATGTGCGGCCAGTTCGGCAACTTTTTCAACCCCTTCCTGCACGTAATTTTCACCGAAGGCGCGCTGTCCGGCGGCAATGGCTTCTGCGATAGCGCTCGCAGGTTTGGTTTTGCTCACTGCAAGCAGCGTAATTTCTTCTGGCGCGCGGCCGCAACGTGCGGCGGCAGCAGCGATCCGCTCGCGCACTTGCTGTAAGTTGTGCTCAATGGAAGTCATAGTCAGGAGAAGTTAAATGGATTTGGATGACGTTGTGGCGCTTAGTGTAAAGCATAATGCGGCCGATCTGCACCTTTGCAGCGGACATTTACCGCACTGGCGCCGGCAGGGCGTGCTGGAGCCAATACCGCAACAGCACAGCTTGCCTGAGCGCTGGCTGCAGGCCTTTAGCGAGCAGTGGCTTAGCGCCGCGCAGCGCAGCGAGTTAGCCAGCAGCGGTCACGTCGATTTCGCCATCACGCTCGGCAACGGCAGCCGGCTGCGCGCCAATCTGTTCCGCCAGCGTCACGGACTGGCGCTGGCGCTGCGGCTGATTGCCAGCCAGCCACCGGATATAGCGCGCCTGCAGCTGCCGGACGTGGTGCGCTCGCTGCTGCAGCTGGAGGAGGGGCTTATCCTCATCACCGGCGCGACCGGCAGCGGCAAATCCACCACGCTGGCAGCGCTGGTGGATAGCCTCAATCGTCAGCAGGCGCGCCACATTATCACGCTGGAAGATCCGATCGAGTTCGTCCATCACAGCCAGCGTTCGCTGATTCAGCAGCGCGAAATCGGCACGCACTGCGCTTCGTTTCAGCTCGGATTAAAAGCGGCGCTGCGTGAAGATCCGGATGTGATCCTGCTGGGTGAGCTGCGCGACAGCGAAACCATCCGGCTGGCGCTGACCGCTGCTGAGACCGGCCATCTGGTGCTGGCCACGCTGCATACGCGCGGCGCGACGCAGGCGGTGGACCGGCTGGTGGATGTGTTTCCGGCCGAGGAGAAAAACCTCGTGCGCACGCAGCTGGCCGGCAGCCTGAAAGCGGTGCTGGCGCAGCGTTTAGTCGCCGCCAAAGCCGGCGGCCGCATTGGCCTGTTTGAAGTACTGGTGGCGACGCCGGCGGTCGCTAACCTGATCCGCGAAGGCAAAATGCATCAGCTGCCCGGTGTGTTGCAGACCGGCGCGCAGGCAGGGATGCAGACTTTCGCCCAGAGCGAGCAGGCCCGGCGCGAGGCGGGATTGATTTGAGCAGGGACGTGCCCTGAGAACCGCCGACACGGCGGCGCGAAACCGCGCGGCCGCGTCCGGGCTGATTTAATGCGTCTCGAACCAGTCCTGCAGGATAATCACCGCGGACTGCGAATCGATATGGCCTTTCTGCAGCGCGCGATAGCCGCCGCGTTCGAACAGATCGGCACGCGCTTCAACGGTGCTCAGGCGCTCATCCTGCAGCTCCACACGCACGCCGAAGCGGCCGTGCAGCCGGTTCGCAAACTTGCGTGCGCGCGCCGTCAGCGGCTGTTCGCTACCGTCCATGTTGAGTGGCAGGCCAACCACCACGTAATCCGGCTGCCACTCTTTCAGCAGCTTACCAATGAGCTCCCAGTCCGGCGTGCCGTCCTGCGCTTTCAGCGCGGTGAGCGGGCGCGCAGTGCCGGTCAGCTGTTGCCCGATGGCAACGCCGATGCTTTTGGTACCGAAGTCAAAGCCGAGCAGCGTTTCACTGGCCATCAGGCGTGCCCTGCATCGCTGGTCATGTTATGGATGTCCACACCCATGCTGCGCGCGGCTTCACGCCAGCGTTCGGCAATCGGCGTCTGGAACAGGATCTGCGTATTGGCCGGCGTGGTCAGCCAGGCATTCTCCAGCAGCTCATTTTCCAGCTGATCCTTCTCCCATGCGCAATAACCCAGCGCTACCAGCACGTTCTCTGGCTGTTCACGCGTGCCGATCGCTTCCAGCACATCGCGTGAAGTGGTGATCACCGTATTGTCAGAAATGCGGATACTGGAGGAGAACACGCGCTGGGCTGAGTGCAGAATAAAGCCACGATCTTCCGCCAGCGGGCCACCGGCAAACACCGGTTTGTCCAGTTTGATGGCAGGATCGCGTTCTGATGGGCTGATTTTAAGTTTTTTCAGGATGCCTTCGACCGTCAGGTTGTCCATCGGCTTGTTAACGATCAAACCCATGGCACCCTCTTCGTTATGCTCGCAGATATACACCACCGAGCGTTTGAAGAAAGGGTCCTGCAGCGACGGCATCGCAATCAAGAAATGGTGCTGTAAATTCATTCTCACTCGTTTACCAAAAATAGCCGGTGCTGAACGGCTGCACCGGCTTTGGGTGGTTCACGGAGCTCTCACTCCTGCGGCATCCTCAGCCCAAACGTTTTTCAATCGCGTCCATCAGCATGCCGGTGATGGAGACCGGGAACGCCGCCTCGATTTCGCGGATGCAGGTTGGGCTGGTGACGTTAACTTCTGTCAGTTTATCACCGATAATATCGAGGCCGACAAAAATCAGCCCTTTGGCTTTCAATGTCGGACCTACGCGGCGGGCAATTTCCCAGTCGCTGTCGCTCAGCGGACGGGCTTCGCCGCGGCCACCGGCGGCGAGGTTGCCACGGGTTTCGCCGCCCTGCGGAATGCGTGCCAGGCAGTATGGCACCGGTTCACCATCGACCACCAGCACGCGCTTATCACCGTCTTTGATCGCCGGCAGATAATTTTGCGCCATGCAGAAGAACTGACCGTGGTTGGTCAGCGTTTCAGTGATCACGCCGAAGTTGGCATCATCTTTTTTGATGCGGAAAATCGACGCGCCGCCCATGCCGTCGAGCGGCTTGAAGATTACATCGCCATGCTCCTGCCAGAACGCGCGCAGCTGCTCTTTGTTGCGCGTCACCAGCGTGTCTGGCGTCAGGTCGGCAAACCAGGCGGTGTAGAGTTTTTCGTTGCAGTCACGCAGGCTCTGCGGTTTGTTAACGATCAGCGTGCCTTGCTCTTCCGCGCGCTCCAGCAGATAGGTTGCGTAAATGAACTCGGTATCAAACGGCGGGTCTTTACGCATCAGCACCACGTTAAGATCGGCCAGCGGGATAGTCTGCTCGCTGCCAAACGTATACCACTGATCGTAGTTCTGCTCGACGCTCAGCAGCCGGGTGCGCGCGTAAGTCACGCCACCACGCAGCGACAGATCGCCCATCTCCATGTAGTGAATTTCATAACCGCGGCGCTGTGCTTCCAGCAACATGGCGAAGCTGGAGTCTTTTTTAATGTTGATGGACGAAATCGGGTCCATAACGATGCCAAGCTTAATCATTATTCTCTCCTCAAAGGGGAATTCAGCCACCCCGTTCCGTGCGAAAGCGTTGTGCTGGTCAGTTATCTGCGTGTGTCTTCGGGCTGAAAGTATCCCTTAACCGAGGTCACCAAACCTCACCTGAAGTGCCGTGATGGCGGTGAGCGCCGTGGTTTCGGTGCGCAAAACGCGCGGACCGAGCAGGATATCGGTAAAGCCGTGCTGCGCCGTCATGGCAATTTCCTCTGCCGACAGGCCGCCTTCCGGGCCAATCAGCAGCCGTACGCGCTCAACCGGCTGCGGCAGCGTATTGATGCTGTGGCTGGCGCGCGGATGCAGGTTGAGCTTCAGGCCGTCATCCGCTTCGGCACACCAGGCTTCGAGCGTCATCGCGGCGCGGATTTCCGGCACGCGATTGCGACCGCACTGCTCGCAGGCGGCGATGGCAATTTTCTGCCACTGCTGAATCTTTTTCGCCAGGCGTTCGGCATCCAGCTTTACGCCACAGCGTTCAGAAAACAAGGGCGTAATCACATTCACGCCCAGTTCGATCGATTTCTGGATAGTGAATTCCATTTTTTCACCGCGCGACATCACCTGACCGAGGTGTAAGTGCAGCGGGGATTCGCGATCGTCAGGCTGGCTGGCAAGGACCTTTACTTTTACACGCTTTTTGTCGGCCTGGGTGATTTCGGCGCTAAAAGTCAGATTACTGCCATCAAACAGCTCGATCTGCTGTCCGGCGCTCATGCGCAACACGCGGCCGACGTGGTTGGCGGCATCCTCATCAAGCAGAACTTCACTGTTAACGGTTAGAGCTTCGGGGTGATAAATGCGGGGTATGCGCATGCGGTTCCTGCCGGCGTTATGCCGCATCGCGCGATGCGGCCCAATCGAAAAAAGCTAGTGTAGGGTAGCGCTTTCAGCGCTGGCAAGCCTGCTGTACCCAGGAATTGTGATTTCCCTGCACCGTGGCGATGCGCTGGTCACGTTCGCACTCCCACGGCGTGACCGGATACTGCTTGTTCCACGCGGTGAACAGCTGGGTTTGCTGGCGTGACAGGCGCAGATGATACTGGTCGCGCATATAGAAGTAGGTGCGGGCGATGGCGCCGCGCGCGCGCTCGGGAGGCTCGGCGCGCTTCTGCTTAAAATCGATCTTCATGCTGCACTGACCGTACTGCTGCTCGTCACCGTTCCACTGGCTGTACTGGAAGTTATTGCGGTCACCGTTCACTTCGCCGATGGCTGGCTGCAGGTTGTGCAGATCGCTTTCGATGCGGCGGTAGTCTGCGTCTTTGCTGCAGTTTTTCCGTCCGCCATTTTGCCAGCACTGACGCTGATGACCAAACTCCCACGCCGGCATGACGTGTTCCCACTCGATGCGTTCCGCGCGGTTGGCGTTCTTGCGCACGCTATAGCCGCAGCTGCTCAGATCCGGCACGCCTTTTTTACCGTGCCAGCTGATTTTGCAGCCGCAGTAAAAATCCGCCGGCGCATCCGCGTTGATCTTTGCCGCGACCACTTTCGCCTGCTGAAAATTGTTCTGGTTGTAATGGGTGAGACTGAGGCTGTACGCGCTGAGCGGCGCGACCAGCAGAGAGAGTAATAACAGCGTTTTGCGAGACATATTCCAAAAAATAACCTGGTACCGAAAAAGGGCGGCAGGGTAACAGAATGGCCGGGCGCGGGGAATGAGAATCGCGGACTAATCCGCTGCGTATTCACCGGGTTGCAGCAGCGTACCGCAATGCACGCAGCGATATTCGCTCTCACCACGCACCACGCGGTTGTGGCGGCGTACCGTCAGCTGATGTTGCTGGCAGCGACAGCGATAGGGGAAGGTATTGCTGCGCACCGAAGTGATTGCGAACTGATGGGTGCGGCGGGCGGGCACGCCCAGCACGTCCTCCATCATCCACTTCCACTCTTTGCCGTGCGGCGGTACGCGGCCGAAGGTTTTCCACACCAGCAGATGCGCCAGCTCATGCGGCACCACTTCATCAATAAAAGCCTGCTGGTTTTCCAGCAGCAGCACCGGGTTGAGGCGAATTTGCCACTGCTCCAGCCACGCGGTGCCTGCGGCCGTGCCGCGCTGCTGATAAACCAGCGTTGGCTCTTCGAAATGACGTTCGAGTTTTTGCTGAGCCAGCTGCAAAAAATGGCGCAGCGAGCGCATGACGGCTTGTTGCAGGGCGATAGGCAGACGTGGCGTTTTCATGTGCGGCAGCATAAGGCGTTGCAGCGGGGTACGCAACTGCATGCGCACCGGCGGCAGATAAAAAAAGGGCCGCCCTGCGGCAGCCCCGGTTAACGCATCTGGCCTTACTGCTGGCCGATATCGCGCAGTTTTTTGCCCGACATCAGGTTGCGCTCGATGTGCTCCAGCGAGACGTTTTTGGTCTCCGGAATCAGCGCGACCGTCAGCAGAATAAAGAACACGTTCAGCGCGGCGTAGACCCAGAAAGTCGGCGCGTTGCCCAGCGAGTTCAGCATGGTCAGGAAGGTGGCACCAACGATCATGTTGGCAATCCAGTTGGTCGCGGTAGAGACGGTGATACCAAAATCACGCCCTTTCAGCGGCTGAATTTCAGAACACAGTACCCAAATCAGCGGACCGGCTGACATCGCGAAACCAACAATGAACATCAGCAGCATGGCGATGGCAAAGTACTGCTCACCGGCAGAGTTGATGCCAATGTGCAGCATGGTACCAAGGATGCCCATACCGGCTGCCATCACCAGGAAGCCCAGCACCAGCGTGGGTTTACGGCCCCAGCGATCCACCAGACCGATAGCAATAAAGGTGGCCAGCACGTTCACCAGACCTACGATCACGGTGCCCCACATTTGCTGCGTGGTATTGGCGAAGCCGGCGATTTCGAAGATTTTCGGTGCGTAGTACATGATGACGTTCATGCCGGTGAACTGCTGCATCACCTGCAACAGCACGCCGAGGAACACCGCGCGGCGGAAGTTGCTGTTGCTCTGGAACAGTTGCCAGCCGGACTGTTTGATCTTCAGGCTTTCGCGGATCTCATCCAGCTCGCGTTTCGCCTGCTCGCTGGTGTCACGCAGGCGGTCCAGCACGCGCTGTGCATCGCGGAAGTCACCTTTCGCCGCCAGCCAGCGCGGGCTGTTTGGCAGGAACACCACGCCAACCAGCAGCAGCACCGCTGGAATAGTGATGATGCCCAGCATCCAGCGCCAGTCGCCCGAGGCACTGAACGCGGTGTCCGACAGGTAAGCGCCGAGAATACCGATGGTGATCATCAGCTGATACAGGGAAATCATACTGCCGCGGATCTTCTCTGGTGCGATTTCCGAGAGATACAGCGGGGCGGTATAAGAGGCAACGCCGACGGCAAGGCCGAGCACCACGCGTGCGGCAATCAGCATTTCCGGGTTTGGCGCCATCGCCGACCACAGTGAACCGATAACGAACAGGATGGCACCGGCCATCAGGCTCTTTTTACGGCCGAGACGCGAAGACATCCAGCCGCTGCCCACGGCACCGACCGCAGCACCGAACATCATTGAGCTGACGATCCACTCCTGCTGATGTGCGGTAACGTTGAAATCTTTCGCGATGAAGGGCAGAGCACCGGCGATAACGCCGATATCCAGACCGAACAGCAGGCCCGCCAGAGCGGCCAGAAAGCAGACAAACAGGGTCATCGCCTTGTTTGAGGTTCTGCTTTTGTGAGTATTACCAGGCATATTGCCTCCGAAGTTTATCCATCTTTGTTTTTATCAATGTTAAGTAAGCTGCCTGCGGGAAAAAGTGAGTGCGATCACATCGATGTAATCGGTTACACACGCTGAAACCCTGTAATCCAGCATTTTTTGCCCGAATCAGTCACATAACCAGTAAGGTATAGCACCCTTTAAGTTTCTGACATCACTATAAATATCGGCTATCAGACGACGCTGAAAATAACGCATTTTAATCACCGTTACTACGCTGAAAAATCTCTAAATTGAAGATATTAAAAGGATTTCAAAATGTAATCGTTAACACTTTGTTGTAAGCGCAGTGCTAACAGTGTAGACAGCGCTGAAAAATGCGCCTGCGGTGGTATAGACAAAAAGTGTGATGGTGCAGAGGCGGGATAGGGGAAGCGGTCAGGGACGAAAGCGTGGAAATTTCGCCAGTAAAAAAGCCCGCTTGCGCGGGCTCGATTTTACCTTCTCCGCTAAGAGAAGATCGGGGTGAGAGCCGTTGCCCGCACCCGCGTTGATTACAGGCCTGCGGCCTCGCGCAGCTGGGCGGCTTTGTCGGTCTGTTCCCACGGGAAGTGTTCACGACCAAAGTGACCGTAGGCAGCGGTTTCTTTGTAGATTGGCTTCAGCAGATCCATCATCTGAATCAGACCGTATGGACGCAGGTCGAAGAACTCACGCACCAGCAGCGTCAGCTGTTCGGTTGAAACTTTCTCGGTACCGAAGGTTTCCACCATGATTGAGGTCGGTTCTGCCACACCAATCGCGTAAGAAACCTGGATTTCGCAGCGATCGGCCAGGCCAGCGGCAACGATGTTTTTCGCCACGTAGCGCGCAGCGTAAGCCGCTGAGCGGTCAACTTTCGATGGATCTTTACCGGAGAACGCGCCGCCGCCGTGACGGGCCATGCCGCCGTAGGTATCGACGATGATTTTACGACCGGTCAGGCCGCAGTCGCCCATCGGGCCGCCGATCACGAAACGACCGGTTGGGTTGATGTGGTATTTGGTGCTGGCGTTGATCCACTCGGTCGGCAGTACCGGCTTGATGATCTCTTCCATCACCGCTTCACGCAGATCGGCCTGAGAAATCTCTTCTGAATGCTGAGTTGACAGCACTACCGCATCGATACCGACAATCTTGCCGCCGTCGTACTGGAAGGTAATCTGGCTTTTGGCATCCGGGCGCAGCCATGGCAGCGTGCCGTTTTTACGCACTTCAGCCTGACGCTGCACCAGACGGTGCGCGTAGGTCACCGGTGCCGGCATCAGCACGTCGGTTTCATTGGTGGCGTAACCAAACATCAGGCCCTGGTCGCCCGCGCCCTGTTCCAGCGGATCGGTACGGTCTACGCCCTGGTTGATGTCCGGCGACTGTTTACCAATCGCGCTCAGCACCGCACAGGAGTTAGCATCAAAGCCCATATCGGAATGAACATAGCCGATTTCACGTACGGTATTGCGGGTGATCTCTTCGATATCGACCCAGGCGCTGGTGGTGATCTCACCGCCAACCAGCACCATACCGGTTTTTACGTAGGTTTCGCAGGCGACGCGTGCTTTGGGATCCTGTTCAAGGATGGCGTCCAGCACGGCATCGGAAATCTGATCGGCGATTTTATCAGGATGTCCTTCTGATACGGACTCGGATGTAAAAAGGTGTTTAGCCATTCTGTTCTTTACCTTGCAAATGGTTTGAATTCGACTGCATAGCGTAAGCGGGATGATGCCAGCTCGACGCCCCTTCAGGCAAAGCCGCAAGCAGTAGGAAGTGTCAGCGTACCAGGCTCACACCGCCTGGATGTTAATCAGTTTAGATGGAAAACCATCTGGACGGCTATTTTAGGTCACTCAGTGCGCGTTTTTCCAGTGCTTTTTCGCCATCCGCATTTATCGCTACAGATCAACTGGAATATTTTCCTGACACCCGCCGCAGCGCGCCGACAAAGATTTTGCATTTTGCCGCGTCAGACTGTATAAAACGCCGCAGTTGTCCCATGGATGACGCCCCCGTGCGTCGCGCTGTCAGAGGCTGTTGATCTGATTTTCATCCACTCCGTTTCCGCATGCTGTTAGCAGGCGCTGGAGGTGATAAAAACAATGAACCACATTTTCGCTCTCTTCGGTTCACGGCGCCGTTCTGGCGCGCTGGCACGCCTTTCCATTTCCAGTTCTGCTCTTTTCTCTCGTCGAAGTTTTCTGCGCTGCGGTAATTATCCCGACACGAGCGCCGGCTAAGCTATTCCCCCAGTTTCTCTGCTGTGTTTCACTCGCCTGTGGTGAGGTGATGCGGGACGATTTTGCCCCGTTGTGCACCGCTTCCGGCACGGTGTTTTACACTTAACCTCAGTAAGGCGCACGGTAACCTGCTGAGGCAAGATAAGCAGAATGAGGAAATTTCCATCCGGCGCAGTAGCAGCAAAATCCGGCAACTTTTTCATATTTCAACGGAAAATTGAGGTTCGTGATGTCTGACGACATGAAGAATATCAAGGGTTCGTCAGCTGGCGAACAGGGTGTACTCCGCTCGATGCAGGAGGTGGCGATGAACGATCAGGACGCAAGCAGAATGCTGCGCACCTACAACATTGCCTGGTGGGGAAACAACTATTACGACGTCAACGAACTCGGCCACATCAGCGTCTGTCCGGATCCGGATCAGCCGGAAGTGCGCGTTGACCTGGCGAAGCTGGTTAAAGAGCGCGAGGCCGACGGCCAGCGCCTGCCTGCGCTGTTCTGCTTCCCGCAAATTCTGCAGCACCGTCTGCGTTCGATTAATGCCGCCTTTAAACGCGCGCGTGAATCCTACGGCTATAAGGGCGACTACTTCCTGGTTTACCCGATCAAAGTTAACCAGCATAAGCGCGTGATTGAATCGCTGGTCAACTCCGGCGAGCCGCTGGGGCTGGAGGCGGGTTCCAAAGCTGAGCTGATGGCGGTGCTGGCGCACGCTGGGAAAACCCGCTCGGTGATTGTGTGTAACGGCTATAAAGACCGCGAATATATCCGTCTGGCGCTGATTGGTGAAAAGCTCGGCCATAAAGTCTATCTGGTGATTGAGAAGATGACCGAAGTGCGCCTGGTGCTGGAAGAAGCCGAGCGGCTGAACGTGGTGCCGCGCCTCGGCATTCGCGCCCGTCTGGCATCGCAGGGCTCCGGTAAGTGGCAGTCGAGCGGCGGCGAGAAATCCAAATTTGGTCTGGCGGCATCGCAGGTGCTGCAGCTGGTCGATATCATGCGCAAAGCGGGTCGTCTCGATAGTCTGCAGCTGCTGCATTTCCACCTCGGCTCGCAGATGTCCAATATTCGCGATATCGCCACCGGCGTGCGTGAATCGGCGCGCTTCTATGTTGAGCTGGCGAAGCTGGGCGTCAACATCAAGTGCTTTGACGTCGGCGGCGGGCTTGGGGTTGACTACGAAGGCACACGTTCGCAGTCAGACTGCTCAGTCAACTACGGCCTGAACGAATACGCCAATAACGTGATCTGGGCCATCGGCGACGCCTGTGAAGAGCACGGTCTGGAACATCCGACCGTGATTACGGAATCGGGGCGTGCGGTGACCGCGCACCATACCGTGCTGGTCTCCAACATCATCGGCGTTGAGCGCAATGAATTCAGTACGCCGGTCGCACCGGATGCCGACTCACCGCGCCCGATTCAGAGCCTGTGGGATACCTGGCAGGAGATGCACGAGCCGAGCGTACGCCGTTCGCTGCGCGAATGGCTGCATGACAGCCAGATGGACCTGTTCGACATCCATACCGGCTATTCGTCAGGCACCTACGATCTCGGTCAGCGCGCTTGGGCAGAGCAGCTGTATCTCAGCATCTGCCACTATATTCAGCAGCACCTTGACCCGAGCAACCGCGCCCATCGGCCGATCATTGATGAGCTGCAGGAGCGCATGGCGGACAAGATTTACGTCAACTTCTCGCTGTTCCAGTCGATGCCGGATGCGTGGGGCATCGATCAGCTGTTCCCGGTGCTGCCGCTGGAAGGGCTGAACAAAACTCCGCAGCGTCGCGCGGTACTGCTGGATATCACCTGTGATTCCGATGGCACCATCGATCACTACGTTGACGGCGACGGTATTGCCACCACCATGCCAATGCCGGAGTACGATGTGGATAATCCACCGATGCTGGGCTTCTTTATGGTCGGGGCGTATCAGGAAATCCTCGGCAATATGCACAACCTGTTTGGCGATACCGAAGCGGTTGACGTCTTCGCCTTCCCGGATGGCAGCGTAGAAGTGCAGCTGTCTGATGAAGGGGATACCGTGGCGGATATGCTGCAATACGTGCAGCTCAATCCTAACGATCTGATGACGTTATTCCGCGATCAGGTAAAACAGCAGCAGGATATTGACGAAGAGCTGCGGGCGCAGTTCCTTGAAGAGTTTGAGAGTGGGCTTTACGGCTATACCTATCTCGAAGACGAGTAAATGTATTTCCCGCAACGGGCTCCGGCTGGAGCCCGTTATTATCACCTTCCCTGACAATCCCTCCCGCCATTTATTCAATTCGTGATCGCTATCACTCTGAAATTATCCCGGCCGAAACAGCAAATTCAAACCGTTTATTAACAAAAGCTATCTGCTTAATTCAGCAGCGAAAGCGCATCGGTAGCGAAAAAAACGTTTTTTAAATCTGTGGTTTAGTGTTGCACCTGCCCGCAAATGACCAATCTTTCTTTTATGAGTTTCTGGCTATCTATAATAAAAATTTAAGCATAAGGCGTTAGGTGAGCGATGTGCAGGCTATCGTTTTTTTGACGCTTTCTGGAATCCCACTTTAAACAGTGCAATATCTCATCTTAAGGGCAAAGCCAGAATTTATACCAATGACGTATAATTTATTACTTATTAATCAATTGAGTATGGATTTTATTTTTTGTCAGGGCCGATAAGCAAAATCTGAAATCTAAGAATTATCTGATCTTTATGTGAAACATGCAGTGAAAATGAAGCTTTATTGATTGGTTTAAACGATTAAAGTTCACGCTGTTGTTCACTGAAATCTATTTTTCAAAATGTAAGTTGTAAGTTAACCTTCAGTTAAGGTGTTAAGTTTTATCGATGTTTCCCTTACGAATCACATGAGAAAAGCTGACGGTTTAACGCGCTATCAGCCAGTGTAAGGATCGTAAAATGCGCTGCAAATCCGACTACATTCTGATGCTGGAGCCGGTTCACGCTATTTCCGGTGAAGTGGTGGCATGGGAATTGTTGACGCGTTTCGCAGATGATGCAGATACCAATAATAAGCGTAACCCTGACAGGGATGCAGGGTTCTTCAGTCGGCTTTCTGCTGACGAAAAATGGCAGTTATTCCTCCACCAGGTCGAAAAACTTATTCAGCTTTACCATGCGGGGTTTGAGCAGGTCATCAGCGTTAATGTAGACAGAGATATTGTTTCAGGCATTTTTAAAGATGCTGAAATACAAAGAAAACTGGCCGCGCTGACGCGATTACGGCTGGAAATCTCTGCCTTCTTCACCGCACGCTTTAATAGCGCCGACCTGCTGATCCTGAAAGGCGTAGCCAAAATCACGCCGGCCCCGTTATGGCTCGATGACTTTGGTCCGGGTTATTCCAACCTGACCATGCTCGATAGCGGAATATTCGACATCGTCAAGATTGATAAAAAATTTTTTTGGCAATTTGGCGAAGATCGCACTTTCGACATTCTGCTCGACCACCTCAATCAATTATGTCGCGGCGTGATTATTGAGGGCGTTGAACATCAACGTCAGGTTGATTTGCTGTCGCAAAAATCAATTTACGGCATGCAAGGCTACCACTGGAAGAGCGTCTATCTCACTGATTTGTTGGCGCAAGTCTGAAAAGAGTTCGGCAGAGCTGTTTTTCGCACGGGCGGCAAATAACGACTCAGCGCGTTTTCACTGTGCCTCTGGCAGATGAAACCGGCCTGGAGAGGATGTGAGTAATTCATTGAATTATTCGCGAAGAATACCGGTGTCTGGCGATACCGGGCGTTTTTATGGATGCCATTAAGCTTATAACTGCGCGGGATATCGATAAAATGAACAATATCTCTGTAACGCCCAAGGGCGGAACGATTGCTACTGAAGTGAGCGGTAATCAGGTTAATTTAACTGCTCCCAGTGTGGTTAAGCTCAACCTTAATCAGGCTGATATTAAGTCTTTCACACGCAATGGTAGTGATTTAGTGGTCACCACTAAATCCGGTGAAGTCGTTGTTATTCATAAATTCTACGATGCTAACGGCGACAGCGATCTGGTGCTGCAGGACGACAAAGGCGCGCTGTGGTGGGTGGAAGATCCCGGCACAGAAGGCTTCCAGTTTGTGTCTATCGACAGCACGGAAGGGCTGTTAGCGGAAAACGTCACGGGTGACGGAACACTGACCGCCTTTGGTATCGCCGGCGCCGCACTGGCCGGTATCGGTGCGCTGATCGCCGGTAACAACGGCGGTGGCGGCGGCGGTGGTGGGGATAACGGCGGCGGCGACAATGGCGGCGGCGGTGATACCACGGCACCGGCGGCAGTCAGCGATCTGCTGATCACGGATAACGCGGGCAGCGTGCAGGGCGCTATCACGGGCGGCACCAGCACCGATGACAACACGCCTACGCTGAGCGGCACGGCCGAAGCGGGGACCATTGTCAGTATTTACGACGGCACCACGCTGCTGGGAACGGTCACCGTCGGTGCCGATGGCCGCTGGAGCTTCACGACACCCGCCCTGGGTGAAGGACAGCACAGCCTGACGGTTACCGTCACCGATGCTGCCGGCAACACCAGTCCGGCCACCAGCCCGGTTGATTTCACCGTCGATACGCAGCCACCGGCAGTGGCCACGGACGTGTCCCTGACCAACAACAACGGCGGCAGCACCACGCCGGTACCAAACGGATCGAGCAGCGATGATAACACGCCGACCCTGAGCGGCCGTGGTGAAGCGGGCGCTGTCGTCAGCGTTTACGATGGTCAGACGCTGCTCGGCACGGCGCTGGTGGGCGCGAACGGCAACTGGAGTTTTACCACGCCAGCGCTGAGCAATGGCAGCCACAGCCTGACCGTGACGCTGACGGACGCTGCCGGCAATGTCAGCGCTGCGTCCTCTCCGTTTGTGGTGACGATTCAGGCGGGCCTGCCGTCAACCAGCAGTTCGCTGCAAATTACCGACGATAGCGATGCCACGCTGCGCACGCTGAGCGATGGCGCCAGTACCAAAGACAGCACGCCGGTGCTGAGCGGCCTGGCGAGCGCTAACGCCGTCATCACGCTGTACAACGGCACCACGCTGCTGGGCAGTACTATTGCCGACGGCAGCGGTCAGTGGCGCTTCACTCCCGCCACGCTGGCAGATGGTACTTACGCGTTCCGCGCGGTTGCCACCGACGCCGCCGGTAACGTCACCACCTCCGTCACCCTGACGGTCACCATTGATACCGTGGCGCCCGGTGCGGCAGGCGATCTGCTGCTGACCGGCGACAGCAATGGCACGGTGACGCCGGTTGCCGCCGGCGGCAGCAGCAATGACAACACGCTGGTGCTGAGCGGCACGGCAGAGGCCGGCAGCACCGTTACGGTACGCGATGGCAACGTCGTGCTCGGCACGGCTATTGTCGGCAGTAACGGCAGCTGGAGCTTCACCACGCCAGCGCTCAGCGACGGCAATCACAGCCTGACTACCACGGTAACCGACAGCGCCGGCAACACCGGTCCGGCGTCAGCGGCTATCGTGGTCACCGTCGATACCACCGCACCGGCGGCGATCGGCGATCTGCAGGTGATCGACAACGTGGGTGCCAGCCAGGGCCCGCTGACGTCGGGCGCTACCACCGATGACAACACTCCTACCCTGAGCGGCAGCGGCGAAGCCGGTGCGCTGATCAGCATTTACGACGGCAGCACGCTCCTGGGCAATACTCTTGTCGGGGCCAACGGCAGCTGGAGCTTTACCACGCCAGCGCTCAGCAACGGCAGCCACAGCCTGACCGTTACGCAAACCGATGCGGCGGGCAACGTCAGCAGCGCGACCGCGGAATTTGTGGTCAATGTGGACGCTGCGCTGCCACCCGCCAGCGCCAGCATTGAGCTGGTGGGCGACAGCGGCAATACCCTCGTCTCACTGCAAAACGGCGCCGTCACCAATGACGACAGCCCGACCCTCGCCGGCCTGACCCGGGCGGGCAGCCTCGTCCGCATCTTTGACGGCGGCGATCTGCTCGGCAGCACCACCGCCGACGGCAATGGGCAGTGGAGCTTTGCCCTGAGCAACCTGAGTGAGGGCGGCCACGCGTTCAGCGCCACCATTACCGACGTTGACGGCAATGTGATTGACACCGTCACCCTGAACATTACGGTTGATACCACGCCACCGGCGGCAGCCAGCGATCTGGCACTGCTGAACGATGCCGGCAGTACCGCACAGCCGGTGACGGGCGGCAGCGCGATCAACGATGCGACACCGCTGCTGAGCGGCACGGCGGAAGCCGGCAGTATTGTCACGATTCGCGACGGCAACACCGTTCTCGGCAGCGTCAGCGTGGGCAGTAACGGCAGCTGGAGCTTCACCACGCCAGCGCTGGGCGAGGGCAATCACAGCCTGAGCACCACGGTGTCCGATGCCGCCGGCAACGTCAGCCCGGCATCAACGCCGATCGCCTTTAGCGTTGACACCACCGCGCCTGCTGCCGTCAGCGGCCTGCAGGTGACGGATAACGCGGGCAGCGCCACCGGTGCGCTGGCTTCCGGCCAGACCACCGACGATCGCACACCAACCCTGAGCGGTTCGGCAGAAGCGGGCGCGGTGGTGCGTATCTATGACGGCACCACGCTGCTCGGTAGCGTTACCGCCGCCAGCAACGGTAGCTGGAGCTTTACGCCAGATGCGCTCACCAACGGGCAGCACAGCCTGACCACCACAGTGACTGACGCGGCCGGCAATGTCAGCCCGGCATCGCCGGTGTTCACGGTCAACATTGAGGCGGGCGTGCCGGCCACCAGCAGCCTGCTGATTGTCACCGATGATAACGGCAGCACGCTGGTCGAACTGGCCAATAACGACAGCACCACCGACAGCACGCCGATTCTCAGCGGCCAGGCCGGGGCGGGCGATCTCGTCACCCTGTACAACGGCAGCACGGTTTTGGGCAGCGTTGTCGCGGGCAGCAACGGACAGTGGAGCTTCACGCCAGCAGCGCTGGCCGACGGCACCTACGCATTCCGCGCCAGCGCCGATAACGGCAGCGGCACGGTGACGGATTCGCCGGTAATCACCATCACCATCGACACCGTCGCGCCCGCAGCACCGACTGGCATCCAGCTGACCAACGGTGACGGCGATCCGCTGGGCACAGGCAGCACTAACGTCTCTGCGCCAACCCTGAGCGGCAGCGGCGAAGCTGGCGGTGTGGTCATTATCTCCGATGGCGGTACGGTGATTGGCAGCACCACGGTGGGCAACGATGGCAACTGGAGCTTCACCACGCCGCCCCTCAGCGATGGCAGCCATAGCCTGACCAGCACCGTGACCGATGCGGCCGGCAATACTGGCCCGGCGTCAACACCGGTAACCGTCACCGTCGATACGCAGGCACCAGCGGCGGCAGGCAATCTGCAGCTCAGCAATGGCGACGGCACACCGGTTGCCGCGGGCGGCAGCACCAATGACACCACGCCAACCCTAAGCGGTACCGCTGAACCTGGCAGCACGGTGACCGTCAGCGACGGCGATACGGTGCTGGGCACGGCGACGGCAGGCAGCGACGGCAGCTGGAGCTTCACCCCGACCGCTCCGCTGAGCGAAGGGCAGCATAACCTGACGTCCACCGTTACCGACACGGCGGGCAATACCGGGCCGGGCAGTACGGCGGTGATTGTCATCGTCGATACCAGCGCCCCTGCTGTGGCCAGCGAGCTGCTGCTCAGCAACGACCAGAGCGGTACACCGGTGCCGGTCAGCAATGGCCTCACCAATGACACCACGCCGGTGCTCAGTGGCCGCGCGGAACCGGGCAGCACCGTGACCATTTCCGATGGCGATACGGTACTGGGCACCGCCACCGTCGGCAACGACGGCAGCTGGAGCTTCACCGCACCGGTGCTGGCAGCGGGCGACCATAGCCTGACGGCGACGGTGACCGATACCGCTGGCAATACCAGCGAACCCTCGGCCGCCCTCAGCTTTACCATTGATACCACCACGCCAGCCGCGCCGGGCAATGTGCAGCTCAGTGATGATCAGAGCGGCACGCCGGTGCTGATCACCAGCGGTGCCACTAACGACACCACGCCGGTCCTGAGCGGCAGCGGCACCGCCGGCAGCACCATCACCGTCTCGGATGGCAATACCGTGCTGGGCACCACCACGGTTAACGACGACGGCAGCTGGAGCTTCACGCCAGCCACCGCGCTGGGCGAGGGGCAGCACAGCCTGACGGCGACCGAAACCAGTCCGGCTGGCAATACCAGCGCACCTTCTGCTCCGCTGGAGGTGAACATCGATCTCACCGATCCGGCGCCCGCCGCAGACTTGCTGCTGGTTAACGATCAGGGCGCAACGCCGCTGCCGATCGCGGCGGATGGCGTCACTAATGACACCACGCCGCTGTTCAGCGGCAGCGCGGAGCCGGGCAGCCTCGTCGCGATTTACGACAATGGCAGCGTGATTGGCTCGGCGCAGGCCGATGCAAACGGCAACTGGAGCTTCACGCCGGATCCGGCACTGGAGGCGGGCACGCATAGCCTGACCACCATTGTCACCGACACGGCGGGCAACAGCGGGCCGGCGTCTGATGCGTTTGATTTCACTATCGATCTCACCGCACCGTCTGCCGCCGCTGATGTCGTGCTGAACAACGATAACGGCGAGACGCTGCAGCCGATTAACAGCGGCACCGCGACCAACGACACCACGCCGCAGCTGAGCGGCACCGCCGACGCCGGCAGCACCGTCACCATCCTTGATGGCAATACGGTGCTGGGCAGCGTACTGGTGGGTGAAGGTGGGACATGGACCTTCGCGGTACCGGCGCTGAGCCAGGGCGAACATAGCCTGACCACCACGGTAACCAGCGCGGCGGGCAACGTTAGCGCACCGTCCGCGGCGATTGATTTTACCGTGGATACCACGGCACCGGCCGAGCCGACCGGCCTGCTGCTGGTGAACGATGAGGTTGATCCGGCCGTACCGGTGGCCTCTGGCGGGGCGACCAACGACACCACACCAGTGTTGAGCGGTAGCGCCGAGCCTGACAGCGTGGTGATCGTGCGCGACAACGGCGTGATCATCGGCTCGGCTACCGCCGGCAATGACGGCAGCTGGCGCTTCACGCCAGATACCGCCCTGGAAGCGGGCAGTCACAGCCTGACGGCCAGCGTCACCGATCCGGCAGGCAACGTCGGGCCGGAGTCCGCGCCGTACACCTTCACCGTTGATCTCACGCCACCGGCAGCGCCAGTGGACGTGGTGCTGAGCAATAACGATGGCAGCACGCTGGTGGCGATTGCCGCCAATGGCGCGACCAACGACACCACGCCGCAGCTCTCCGGCAGCGCCACGGCCGGCAGTATCATCACTGTCTACGATGGCGACAGCACAACGCCGATCGGTTCTGTGACCGTGGGCGCCGATGGCAGCTGGCAGTTTGTTACCGGTACGCTGGACGAGGGCGATCACAGCCTGACGGTAACGGTGACTGATGCGGCGGGTAACGTCAGCGATCCTTCCGCGCCGATTAGCTTTACCGTGGATACCACGGCGCCGGACGCGGTCGTCGATCTGCTGCTGGTGAACAACAATGTCGATCCGGCCACGCCGATCGCCTCAGGCAGCAACACCAATGACAGCACGCCGCTGCTCAGCGGAACGGCGGAGCCGAACAGCACCATCATCGTCTATGACGGACAGACGCCGATCGGCACGGCGACGGCAGATAACGACGGCGCATGGACCTTCTCACCTGAACTGACCGATGGCTCGCACAGCCTCAGCGTGACGGTCACCGACGTCGCCGGCAATGTCAGCGCACCGAGCGCCAGCGTGGCGATCACCGTCGATACCGTCGCACCGTCGGCGGTCACCCAGTTGAGCGTCGCCAGCGACAATGGCAACGGCGATCCGGTCACCATCCCGAACGGCGGCTTAACCAGTGACAACACGCCGGTGCTGAGCGGCAGCGGCGATCCGGGCAGCCTGATTGTGATTACCTCGCAGAACGGTCCGGTGGGCAGCGTCACCGTGGGCAGCAGCGGCAGCTGGAGCTTCACACCAGCCAGCGCGCTGAGTGACGGCAGCTACACCTTGACCGTTGTGGCGCGCGACGCGGCGGGCAACGTCAGCGCGCCGGTCACGGCACAGCTGGTGATTGACGCCACCGCCCCGGATCAGGTGACGGAAATCAGTCTCTCCAATGACAACGGCAGTGCGCTGGTGGATATTCCGTCGGGGTCGACCACCAGCGATACCACGCCGCTGCTGGCGGGCGTTGCTGAGCCGGGCAGCACGGTGAACATTCTGGATAATGGCGCGCCGATTGGTACGGCGATTGCGGGCAGTGACGGCGCGTGGAGTTTCAACGTGCCAACCCTCACCAACGCGGCGCACAGCCTGACGGTGACGGTCACCGATGCGGCCGGTAACACCGGACCGGCGTCGACACCAATTACCTTTACCGTGGATAACCAGGCTCCGGCCCAGGCCACGCTGGAAGTGAATAACGACAACGGTACCGATCTGGTACTGGTGCCCGATGGCACCTTTACCAATGACAACACGCCACGCCTGAGCGGTACGGCGGAGGCTGACAGCCTGGTGACCATTTACGATGGCAATGTGGTGCTGGGTTCGACCACCGCCAATGCGGACGGCGAATGGGTGTTCCTGTCGCCCGTGCTCACCGATGGTCAGCACACCCTGACGGCCACGGTGACGGACAGCCTCGGCAACGTCAGTGCGCCGTCTTCCAGCTTCACCGTTCAGGTTGATGCCACGCCGCCGCAGCCGGTCAGCGCCGTGCTGCTGCAGAATGACAACGATCCGGATAACCTTGTCACCATCGCCAACGGTGGCGCCACCAACGACAACACGCCGCTGCTGAGCGGCAGCGGTGAGGCGGGTGGTCTCGTCAACGTGTACAACGGCAACGTGCTGGTGGGATCGGCGACGGTGGACAGCGAAGGCAACTGGAGCCTGAATACGTCGCCGCTGGATAACGGCAACTACACGCTGACGGTCGTCGTCAGTGACAACGCGGGTAACGTCAGCGACCCGGTGAGCATTGGCGTGACGGTTAATACCGTCGGGCCAGATCCGGTGCTGTCGTTTGAGGTCAACGCCAATAACGGTCCGACCGCTCTGCCGCTGGTGGATGGCAGCTTTACCAACGACACCACGCCGGTGCTGAGCGGAACGGCGCAGGCGGGTGCCATCATCAATCTGTTGCAGGACGATACGGTGATTGGCTCGGTGGTCGCCGATGCCAATGGCGTATGGCGCTTTGAAACCAGCGCGCTGCAGGATGGCAGCTACGCCTTCTCGGTGCAGGTGGTGGATGCCGCTGGCAACGTCAGCGAGCCGGCGGGGCCGGTGAATATCACCATCGATACGCTGGTGCCAGAAGCGGTTCCAGACCTGGTGGTCGCCGACAACGTGGGTGGCACGACGGGCCCGCTGGATGACGGCGCGTCGACCGATGACAACACGCCAACCCTGAGCGGCACGGCAGAAGCTGGCAGCACGGTGAGCATTTACGATGGCACCACACTGCTGGGCACTGCGCTGGCCGGATCGGGCGGGGCCTGGAGCTTTACGACCGCGGCGCTCAACAACGGACCTCACAGCTTCACCGTCACCGTCACCGATGCGGCGGGCAACGTCAGCACGGCGACGCCGGCGTTCAGCCTTAACGTGCAGGCCGATCTGCCGCCAGCCACCTCGACGCTGCAAATCACTGACGACACGGGCACGACGCTGGTGACGCTGGCAGACGGCGCGGTAACCCGCGACACCACGCCAACGCTCAGCGGCTCTGCCTTAGCCGATCAAACCATCCGTATCTATAACGGCATTACGGGTGAGGTAATCACCAGCGTTACGGCGGATGCTAACGGCCAGTGGAGCTATACGCCGACGCTGGCTGAAGGCAGCTACGCCTACTACATCACTGCGCAAAACCCTGGCGGTGATGAAGGGACGCCATCGGCTACCCTCGGCTTCACCGTGGATACCACCGCGCCGGCGGTGGCCGCTGATGTGGTGATCAGCAACGATCGCAGCGGCACGGCGGTGCCGATCAGCGACGGCAGCGTCATCAATGACAACACGCCGGTACTCAGCGGCAGCGCCGATGCGGGCAGCCTGGTCACGGTGTACGATGGCAACACCGCTATCGCGTCGGTGGTGGTGGGCGCAGGGGGAAGCTGGACGCTGACCACGCCTGCATTGAGCGAAGGGGCGCACGCGCTGAGCGTGGGCGTCAGCGATGCGGCGGGGAATAGCAGTGCTCTCACCGCGGCACTTAACTTCACTGTGGACAGCATCGCACCGAACGCTTCGACGCTGGTCATCACCAACGATGATACCGCGCAGCCGGTGCTCAACGGCGGCTACAGCAGCGATGCCACGCCAACCCTGAGCGGCGTAGCGGAAGCGGGCAGCACGGTCACCATCCTCAACAATGGTGATGTGCTGACCACGCTGACCGTGCCGTCCGGTGGCAACTGGAGCTACACGCCAGCGACAGCGCTGAGTGAAGGATCGCACACCCTGAGCGTTTCGGTGACCGATGCGGCGGGCAACGTCAGCACCAGCACCAGCGCGACGGTGATCGTTGATACCCTGGCGCCGGACGATCTGACGCTGACGGCCAGCAACAACAACGGCAGCACGCCGGTGACGATTGCTGACGGCGGTACCACTAATGACAACACGCCACTGTTACGCGGTGTGGCAGAAGCGGGCAGCGTGGTGACGATTCGCCTCGATGGCGATGTGGTGGCCTCGCTGACGGTCGGCAGCAGCGGTAACTGGAGTTACACCTCTGCGGCACTGAGCGACGGCAGCCATACCTTCAGCGTCACGGAAACGGACGCGGCGGGTAACACCGGCGAGGCGCTCAGCGTGACGCTGATCGTTGATGCGACGCCACCGCTGGTGGCCACCAACCTGACCATCACTAACGATGTTACCGGCGTCAGCATACCGGCTGGCGGCGCGACTAACGACACCACGCCAACGCTGAGCGGCAGCGCCGAGGCCAACGCCACGGTTAGCGTTTATGACGGCAACACGCTGCTCGGCACGGCGCTCGTGAACGGCAGCGGCGCATGGAGCTTTGTCTCGCCGACGCTGGGTAACGGCGCGCATGCGCTGAGCGTGGTGGTCACCGATGCGGCGGGCAATACCGGCCCGCGCACCACGCCGGTGACTATCACCGTCGATACGGTTGCGCCGGGCGCGGCCACGCTGGTGGTCACCAACGACGTCAGCGGCAGCGTCATCCCGAATGGCGGCGTCACCAGCGATACCACGCCGGTGCTGAGCGGCCGGGCGGAGGCGGGCAGCATCGTCACCGTACTGGATGGCTCCACGCTGGTCGGTTCCGCGCTGGTGGGCAGTGACGGCAACTGGACGCTGACGCCAGCCGCGGCGCTGAGCGAAACGCTTCATACGCTCAACGTCACGGTCACCGATGCGGCCGGTAACGTCAGTGCCACCACCAGCGCCACGCTGGTGATCGACACCACGCCGCCGGTGGCTATCACCGGGCTGGCAGCGGTGAACAACAACGGCAGCACGCCGGTGGCGATTGCGGCAGGGGGCGTCACCAATGACAGCACGCCACGCCTGAGCGGCACGGCGGAAGCCAACAGCATTGTGACCATCCGCGATGGTGATACGGTGCTGGGTTCGGTAACCGCCGCCAGCAACGGCAGCTGGAGCTTCGTCACCGGTACCTTGTCTGACGGTTTACACTCCTTCAGCGTGACGGCCACCGATGCGGCTGGCAATACCGGTCCCGCAGCGTCCCTTGCGCTGACCGTCGACACCGCGCCGCCGCTGGCGGCAACCGGACTGACGCTGACCAACGACGTCACCGGTGTGGCTATCGTTAATAACGGGGTCACCAACGACAGCACGCCGACGCTGCAGGGCACGGCGGAAGCGAACGCAATTGTCACGGTTTACGATGGCAACACGCTGCTCGGAACGGTGCAGGCTAACGCCAGCGGCAGCTGGAGCTTCGTCTCGCCGACGCTGAGCAATGCCGCCCATGCGCTGAGCGTGACGGTGACCGACAGCGCGGGCAACGTCAGTCCCCGTTCCGAGGTGATTAACCTCACCGTGGATACGGTGGCACCAGCGAACACCAGTCTCACCATTATTAATGATGCGACCGGTGCCACCATCGTCAACGGCGGCGCGACCAACGACACCACGCCAACGCTGCGCGGCAGCGTCAGCGCGGCGGAGGCCGGGGCACGCGTCACCATTCTGGACAACGGTCTGGCACTGGGCACGGCGATTGTGCAGGCGGACGGCAGCTGGAGCTTCACGCCACTGGCGGCGCTGAGCGCCGGTCCGCATCCGATCACGGTGACGGTAACGGATGCCGCAGGTAACGTCAGCGGCACCACCGCGGCCACGGTGATCATCGATACCACGGCACCGGCGGCCATCACCAATCTGCTGGCGCTCAACAACAACGGCAGCACGGCGGTGACCATTCCGAATAATGGCGTCACCAACGACAGCACGCCGCTGTTGAGCGGCAACGGTGAGGCGGGCGCGCGCATCACGGTGTACGACGGCACCACATTGCTGGGCACCACCACGGTGGGCAGCAACGGCAGCTGGAGCTTCGTGGTGGGCAACGCGCTGAGCAACGGCAGCCACACGCTGAACGTGACGCAGACCGACCCGGCGGGCAACGTCAGCCCGCAGGTGTCGACCACGCTGATCGTCGATACCGTGGTGCCGGTCGCCAGTACGCTGACCATCATTGATGACATCAGCGGTACGCCGGTGACGCTGGCGAACGGTGCCTTTACGCGCGATACCACGCCAACGCTGCGCGGCACCACCGAAGCAGGTGCCGTGGTCACCATCTACGACGGTGCCAGCGCCATTGGTTCTGTGACCGCGGGGAGTGATGGCAGCTGGAGCTTCACCACCGCCACGCTGGCGAACGGCGCGCACACGCTGAGCACCACGGTGACCGATGCGGCGGGTAACGTCAGCACCGGCAACATCACGGCGACGGTAAATGTGGATACCCTGCCTCCGGCGGCGGTAAGCGGACTGGCGATCAACAGCGCCGGTACCCTTGTCACCGGTAGCGGTGAAGTGGGGGCCACGGTGACGGTGCGCGATGCCAGCGGCAACGCGCTCGGCACCACCACGGTCGGCAGCGGCGGCAACTGGTCGGTGACGCTCACCACCGCGCAGATTACCGGTGCGCCGCTCTCGGTGATCCAGACGGATCGCGCCGGTAACGTCTCGCCGGGAGCCTCGCTGACCGGTGCGATTCGCATCGTGGCGACCAACGACAGCAACGAGGTGGATTACACCAGCACGCAGGCAACGGTGAATAACGGTACGGTCAACTCGTCGCACACCGCGTTGCTGACCGTGGGGCTGGGTACGGTGCTCAATGCCAGCGTACTGAACAACGGTAATGCTTACCTGTTCAGCGTGGGTAACGATGACAGCCGTACCGTGACGCTCAACGGTTCGGTGACCAGTCTCGGCGTGGCCGCCAACTATTCGTTAAACCTGTACGAACAGCAGGCGAACGGCTCGTGGCAGTTGATCAGTATCAAGACCAACTACATCAGCGCGCTGCTGACGATCGGTACGCTGAAAGGGGCAAACGTCACCTACACCGGACTGGGGACCGGCAACTATGCGGTGGTGGTCGCAGCCACCACCAACATTAGCGTGTTGCCAACCACCACGGTAAGTACGGTGTCGGATTTCACCACGCTGGCGGTCACCACCGCCGCGACGGTCACCGGTAACCTGCTGACCAACGACACCAGCTCGATCGCCGGGACGATTCCGTCCGGCACGGCGGTGGCGTCGGTGGGCAGCAGCGCGGTGGCGTCCAGCGGCAATACGGTGATCAACACCACCTACGGTACGCTGACCATTGATGCGAAGGGTAACTACACCTACACGCTGAAGGCCGGGCTGGATATCGATACCCTGCCATCCGCAGACACCTTCACCTACTCGGTGCGGGATGCCAGCGGTGCAGTGACCTCGGCGACGCTGACGGTGACGCTGCATAACGGTGCGGCCACCGCGCTGTTCGCCACCACCAGTCTGGCGGCGGAAACCACCACCAGCAGCGAGCATGATGCCAGCGGCAGCATCTGGGGAGACAGCAACGTCAGCCACAGCGGCACGCTGAGCATCCTCAATGAGCACGGCGATCTCACCACCGTGAGCAGCGTGGGCAGCACGGCGGTGGCCGGGGACTTTGGTGTGCTGACCATCGCCGCCAACGGTAGCTATACCTATACCCTGAACGCGGATGTGAATATCCAGAACATCACGCATAAGGAGGTGTTTACCTACACCCTGGCGTCGTCCGACGGCACCATCACCAGCAACACCTTTACCATTGAGCTTCACCCGACCATTACGGGCAGCGCCGCGGCTGACAGCCTCACCAGCAGCGCCTACGACGACACCATTACCAGCGGTGCCGGCGCAGATACGCTGGTTTACCACCTGCTGAGCAGCGCAGATGCCACCGGCGGCAACGGTCACGACACCTGGACCGACTTCAGCGTCGCGCAGGGTGACAAGATCGACGTCAGCAGTCTGCTGATCGGCTGGAATGATTCCACCAGTAATATCAATGACTTTGTGAAAGTGGATCATACCGCGGACGGCAATACGGTGTTGTCGATTGACCGTGACGGCAGTGGCACGGGGTACAGCAGTACGCAGCTGATTACCCTGGAAGGCGTAAACGTCTCACTGGAGGAGTTGCTGCAGCAACCGCATCAAAACCACACGGCTTAGTGGGTGTAACGCAGGGAAGCATAACGGGCACAGGGAGGTGCCCCTTTCTCTCTTATACTGGTGAACAATCGATGGATCTGATGCAATCAGGCGCAACAACTCGCCGTACCTGTAAGCTCAGCGCCCTGTGTGCTGGCATTGTGTTTTTTCACAGTTCTCATCTTATGGCTGCCAGTGATGCCGTGACGCAGGCGGGGCGCATAACCTCAGCCGGTCTGGCGCAGCAGCAGGATCTTCCCTCCTTAACCGGTCAGGTGGCCGAACCCGCGCTGGCTAACGTGCCGGATACCTTAACCCTTAACCAGGCCGTACAGCGCGCCATCCAGTGGCATCCGGACATCGCCCAGGCGATTGGCAAAATGCTGGAGCAGGCCAGCCAGGTCGATGTGGCGCAGGCCAAATACTATCCGCAAATCAGCGCCGGCATGAACAACGGCTACAGCAACGCCTACAGCGAAAAAGGCTTCAGCCCGTCATTTGTGCTGTCGGTATCGCAGATGCTGTATGACTTCGGCAAAGTCAGCAGTTCGGTGCGCTCCGCCGAAGCCGGGGTGGCGCAGGAGCAGGCCAGCGTGCTGGTGAGTATTGATACCGTCGCGCACGACACCGCCGCCGCGCTGGTGCAGGTGCAGGGCTATCAGCAACTGGTAAAGATCGCCCAGGATCAGCTGACGGCGCTGAGTAAGATTGGCGATCTGGCGCGTCAGCGCAATGAAGAGGGGGCGGCATCGCTCTCGGACGCCACCCAGACCGACGCGCGTATCGAAGGCGCGCGCACCACGCTCACCCAGTATCAGGCCAGCCTCAACCGCTGGCGTGCCACGCTGGCAAGTTATCTCGGCTGGC
This sequence comes from Pantoea sp. ICBG 985, assembly GCF_002928365.1. Taxonomy (NCBI): domain Bacteria; kingdom Pseudomonadati; phylum Pseudomonadota; class Gammaproteobacteria; order Enterobacterales; family Erwiniaceae; genus Pantoea; species Pantoea sp. ICBG 985. The sequence continues at coordinate 106,924 of NZ_POWM01000004.1, read as the reverse complement.
CACTGGTGAAAAAGGTCAGCGATGCGTTTCCGCCCAGCCTGACGCGCGCCTGCGCGGTGGGCAAAGCTGACGACAAATCCAATCCGGCGGTGCTGGCGGCGTGGGCGCAGGCGCGGCAGGCGCAAGCCAAACTGGATAACGCCAACGCGCAGAATTTACCCACCATTTCGCTGGAACCGCAGGTCACGCATTACCTCAACAATCACTACTCCGGCAGCGAAACGCTCGACCGCACCCAGTATTCCGCGTTCGTCAAAGTTGAGATGCCGCTGTATCAGGGTGGCGGCATTACCGCGGCGCGCGATGCGGCGGCCAGCGCGCTGCAGGCGGCCAATGCGGCGGTGAACTCGGCGCGCCTCAAAGCGCAGCAGCAGCTCAGCGAATCGCAAACCGAAGCGCTGAGCCTGTCGCAGAGCCTGGCGATCATGTCGCGTCAGCAGACGCTGGGCGAGAAGACGCAGCAGCTGTATCAGGACCAGTATCTGCAGCTCGGCACCCGTCCGCTGCTGGACGTGCTCAACGCCGAACAGGAAGTGTTTCAGACGCGCTTCGCCATGCAGCAAACCATCAGTCAGTTACGTTCACTGCAGCTCGACTGCTTATACAGCACCGGGCAGATGCGGTCAGCGTTTGCGCTGAATAACCAGCGCATCCAGTCCGTGGAGATCCAGCCATGACGCAATTACAGATTCCGGACGCCCCCAATGGCAATCCCGCCAGCGCCGCCGGTGGCGAGGTGCCGCTGCACGGCTGGGCCACCGCCATTATTCTCATCGCGACCCATTATCGCCTGCCGTGCTCGCCGGGCATGATCATGGCTGCCAGCGAATGGCAGGGCAAACAGTCACGTGATAAAGCGCTGCGCCATCTGGCGCGTCAGGCCGGGCTGTCGCTGCAGCTGTATGAAGAGCATCAGTGGGAGATCAGCAGCTGGCGCTTGCCGCTGGCGGTGGAACTGAGCGACGGCCAGGTCGGCGTCATCACCAGCTTTGATGGCGATGACACGGTGCGCGTGCACCTGGCTGGCGATGAACAACCGGCGCCGATCGCGCTGAACACGCTGCTGCCGCAGATCTGCTACGCCGCGGCGCTGCGTCCGGTGACGGCCGCCAAAGATAGCCGTGTCGATCGCTATCTCGCCACGGTCAGGCCCGACTGGCTGCGCCGTCTGGTGCTGCATGACATGCGTCCTTACGGCTACGTGATGCTGGGATCGTTCCTGATCAACCTGCTGGCGCTGGTCGGCATCATCTTCTCGATGCAGGTGTACGATCGGGTGATTCCGGCGCAGTCGTACCCCACGCTGTACGTGCTGTATATCGGGGTGATCCTCTCGGTGGTGTTCACCTATATTCTGCGCGTCGGTCGCGATCACGTCACCGATCTGCTCGGCAAGCGCGCCGATATGCGCGTCTCCGATCGCGTGTTCGGCCACGCGCTGCGGCTGCGTAACAGTGCGGTGCCGCGATCGACCGGTACCTTTATCTCGCAGCTGCGCGAGCTGGAAGCGGTGCGCGAAATGGTGACGTCGACCACGGTGACGGCGATCGTCGATATGCCGTTCTTCCTGCTGTTTATGCTGGTGATGGCGATCATCGCGCCGCAGCTGGCGTGGATCGCGCCGGTGGCGGTGCTGCTGATGATCCTGCCCGGCGTGCTGAGCCAGAAAAAACTGGCGAAGCTGGCGCAGCAAAACCTGAAAGAGTCGACGCTGCGCAACGCGGTGCTGGTGGAGCGCGTGCAGGGGCTGGAAGATATCAAGCTGATGCAGGCGGAGGACCGCTTTCTGCAGCAGTGGAACAGCTATATCCGCATCACCGCGCAGTCGGGCGTCGAGATGCGCAAAGTGATGCATGCGCTGATCAGCTGGGGCGTCACCATTCAGGGACTGGTGTACGCCAGCGTGATCGTGGTCGGGGCGCCGATGGTGATCAACGGCGATATCACCACCGGGGCGATTGTCGCCGCGTCGCTGCTGTCTTCGCGCATGATTGCGCCAATGGCGACGCTGTGTGGCGTGCTGGCGCGCTGGCAGCAGGTAAAAGCGGCGAAGAGCAGCCTCGATGCGCTGATGAATCTGCCGGTGGAGAACAGTAAAGACGAAACGCGCATTCACTGTCCGGTGCTGTTTGGCCACTATCAGTTCACCGATGCCATGTTCCGCTACTACAGCGATTCGCTGACGGTGGCGCTGCGCATCAAGACGCTGACCATCAAGCCGGGTGAGCGCATCGCCGTGCTGGGGCGCAACGGCTCTGGCAAATCCACGCTGCTGCAGGCGATGGCCGGCGGCATGGATCTGGTGGGCGGCGAGCTGCGGCTGGACAACCTCAGCCTGCCGCATATTGATGTCGCGGACGTGCGGCGCAACGTCGGGCTGCTGACGCAAAACGCGCGGCTGTTCCACGGTACGCTGCGGGAAAACCTCACCATGGGCGCGGCGCACGCCACCGACGAAGCGATTTTTGCCGCGCTGACGGTCAGTGGCGGGGCCGATTTTATTCGCCGTCTGCCGCTCGGGCTCGATCATCCGGTCATGGAGGGCGGCGTCGGGCTGTCCGGCGGTCAGCGCCAGTCGCTGCTGCTGGCGCGCATGCTGCTGCGCGATCCTAATATCGTGTTGCTGGATGAGCCGACGGCTTCGCTCGACGATCATACCGAGAAAGATTTTATTGAGCGGCTGGGCGCCTGGCTGAATGGCCGCACGCTGATCGTGGCGACGCACCGCGCGGCGATTCTGTCGCTGGTGGATCGCATACTGGTGCTGAAAGAGGGGCAGCTGGTAATGGACAGCCCGAAAGAGAACGCGCTGCCGGCACCGCGCGCCAGCGGAGCAGCGGGGGAGGGACAGGCATGATGAAACAATTGCCGGCAAAACTGCGGCTGGTGACCGCCGCAGAGGTGGATTCGTCCGACGATCTGCTCGGTGAACTGAAATCGGAAAGCCACTACACCGGCGCAGTGCGGCTGATCGTCATCAGCACCGCGCTGATCATGGTGGCGCTGGTGTGGGCGTGGTTTGGCATGCTGGATGAGGTCTCAACCGGCACCGGGAAGGTGATCCCCAGTTCGCGCGAGCAGGTGCTGCAATCGCTGGAGGGCGGCATTCTCACGGAACTGTATGTGCATGAGGGCGATCGCGTGCAGGCCGGGCAGATCGTGGCGAAACTGGATGCCACACGCTCGCAGTCCAGCGTCGGCGAGAGCGCGGCGCGCTACCGGGCCGCACTGGCAGCGGCCTCGCGCCTGCGTGCAGAAGTGAACGATGATCCGCTCACGTTTCCCGCCGAGCTGAATGGCTACCCGGATCTTATCGCGGCGGAAACCCGGCTGTATAACACCAAACGCGCCCAGCTCAATGATGCAACCCGGCAGTTTAAGGAGTCGCTGGCGCTGGCTAATCGCGAACTGGCTATTACTCAGCGACTGGCGAAAACCGGTGCCGCCAGCAGCGTGGAAGTGCTGCGCTTACAGCGCGATAAGTCCGACCTGGAGCTGAAACTTACCGATATGCGCTCGCAGTATTACGTGCAGGCGCGCGAAGAGCTGGCGAAGGCCAGCGCCGAAGCCGACAGCCTGGCGCAGGTGATTAAAGGGCGCGAAGATACCGTAACGCGTCTGACTATCCGCGCGCCGATGCGCGGCATCGTGAAAAACATCAAAGTCTCGACGGTGGGCGGGGTGATTCCGCCCAACGGTGAGTTGATGAACATCGTACCGATGAACGATCGGCTGCTGATTGAAGCGCGCCTGTCGCCGCGCGATATTGCCTTTATCCATCCCGGCCAGCGCGCGGTGGTAAAAATCTCCGCTTACGATTACGCCATCTACGGCGGCCTGAACGGCGTGGTGGAAAGCATTTCGCCGGATACCATCCAGGACGAAGTCAAACCGGAGATTTACTACTACCGCGTGTTTATTCGTACTGATAACGACTATGTGCAGAACAAGGCTGGCCGGCGCTTTTCCATCAGCCCTGGCATGGTATCCACCGTGGATATCAAAACCGGCGAGAAGAGCATCATGGATTATCTGGTCAAACCGTTTAACAAGGCCAAAGAGGCGATGCGCGAGCGCTAATTGCGATGCGCGGCAATCTCGGCGATAATCACGCCCATCAATCCCTTCCTCGTCGGGCCTAACGACGCGGAGGGGATTTTTTTCATCTATACCTTAACTGGCTAACCGATTTAAGGATTTAAGAGGACTCGTTATGTACAACACGCTGGGCAATCAGTACGACAACTCCCTGGTTTCTAACGCCTTCGGTTTCATGCGCTTTCCGCTGAACTTCCAGCCTTACGACAGCGACGCCGAGTGGGTGATTACCGGTGTGCCGTTTGATGCCGCAACGTCAGGCCGGCCGGGCAGCCGTTTAGGGCCGGGCGCGATCCGTCAGATCTCTACTAACCTGGCGTGGGAAGGCTGCCGCTGGCCGTGGGATTTCGATCTGCGTCAGCGCCTCAATGTGGTGGACTGTGGCGATCTGGTGTACGCCTTCGGCGATTCACAGGATCTGTCCGACAAGCTGCAGGCGCACGCGGAAAAGCTGCTGGCGAACGGCAAGCGCATGCTGACTTTTGGCGGTGATCACTATGTCACACTGCCGCTGCTGCGCGCGCACGCCAAACACTTCGGCAAGATGGCGCTGGTGCACTTCGATGCGCATACCGATACCTACTCCAACGGCCCGACTTTTGACCACGGCACCATGTTCTACACTGCGCCGCAGGAAGGGCTGATCGATCCGCAGCATTCGGTGCAGATTGGTATCCGTACCGAGTTCGATAAGAGCCTGGGCTTCAACGTGCTGGACGCCGCGCAGGTTAATGACCGCAGCGTGGACGACATTCTGGCCGAAGTGAAGCGCACCGTGGGCGATTTGCCGGTGTACCTGACGTTTGATATCGACTGCCTCGATCCGGCTCATGCGCCAGGCACCGGTACGCCAGTGATTGGCGGCCTGACCAGCGATAAAGCCACCAAGCTGATCCGCGGCCTGCAGGGCATGAACATTGTGGGGATGGATCTGGTGGAAGTGGCACCGGGCTACGATCACGCCGACCTGACCTCACTGGCCGCTGCGACGCTGGCGCTGGATATGCTGCACGTGCAGGCGGCGAATAAAGGTTAAGCGGCGGTGCGGGCGGCTGCCCTCACCCTGACCCTCTCCCCCAGGAGAGGGAACCGATCGAGCGGGCGGTGAGAACAGCACGGACTGCTTCCTCTCCCGCATGCGGGAGAGGGAACCGATCGAGCGGGCGGTGAGAACAGCACGGACTGCTTCCTCTCCCGCATGCGGGAGAGGGAACCGATCGAGCGGGCGGTGAGAACAGCACGGACTACTCCCTCTCCCGCGTGCGGGAGAGGGCTGGGGTGAGGGGAAGACCGGCGACTACTTACCATCCGCCGCGATGCGGTCGCGAATATGCTGCGCGCGCGACTCAGAATCCGGATGCGAGTCAAACATTGAGCTCTGGCGGCCCTGATCCAGCTTCGCCAGCTTCTCGAAGCTGGTCGCCAGACCAAGCGGATTAATGCCGCGCTTCTTCAGCAGATCGTACGAATAGTCATCCGCCTGCGACTCCTGGGTCTGTGAGAACTGCGCGTTAACCAGTTTCTCGCCCATTTCGCCCAGCTGTGACTGCGACAGCGAACCAATCACGCCGCCCACCGACGCCGCAGCGTTGCGTGCCGCCGTGGTCGCGAAAGCCACCTGCATCGCTTTGCGCGTATGGCCGAGCGCGACGTGGCCCATTTCGTGGCCGAGCACGCCTTCCACTTCGTTGTCGCTCATCATATCCATCAGACCGCTATAAACGCGGATACAGCCATTCGCCATCGCCCAGGCGTTGACGTCTTTGGTCAGATACACCTTGTAGTTGGCCGGTACGCCGTTGATGTTATCGCCCAGCGCGGCGGCGATTTTGTTCAGCCGCTGCTGATAGCTGCTGTTGGCCGGCGCCAGCTGGTTCTCTTTATCCATCTGGGCACATGACTGATCGCTCAGCTCTTTAACCTGGGCGTCATTCAGTGAGTAAGCCTGAAACGCCTGCGCGCCGGACTGCAACAGTGCGTTATTATCCATTCCTTCGCAGCCGCTCAGCAGCGAAACCATTCCCAGCGCGACAACCATGGCGCGAATTTTCATATCAGCATCCTTTGAGTAACAAGTAGAGAAAACAAACACCTGAAAAACCACGCAGGTGTTTAAACGCATTGGTTATAGCGTGCCAGGGGCGGATTGGCTAGCAGACAGGCCCCGAAATGCAACCCTGAACCGCAGATTTAGCATCCTGATACATGTACTTTTGCCCCGATTTTCATGTACATTGATGTGCGACTTTTTTCTCGCTTCGCCTTATAACTCATTAATTACAATCAGTTAAGCGTGGCGGAGCATTAATCCGACCTGGAGTAGAAGATGCCCTCTCGTAAAGAGCTTGCCAACGCCATTCGCGCGTTAAGTATGGATGCAGTACAGAAAGCGAAATCGGGACATCCGGGTGCCCCAATGGGCATGGCCGATATCGCTGAAGTGCTGTGGCGTGATTTCCTGAACCACAATCCAACTAACCCGCTGTGGGCAGATCGCGACCGTTTCGTGCTGTCCAACGGCCACGGCTCGATGCTGATTTACAGCCTGCTGCACCTCACCGGCTATGACCTGCCGATGAGCGAGCTGCAGAACTTCCGTCAGCTGCACTCTAAAACCCCAGGCCACCCGGAATACGGCTACACCGCAGGCGTAGAAACCACTACCGGCCCACTGGGTCAGGGCATCGCGAACGCCGTGGGCTTCGCCATTGCTGAGCGCACGCTGGCGGCGCAGTTCAACCGTCCGGGTCATGACATCGTAGACCATCACACTTACGTGTTCATGGGCGACGGCTGCATGATGGAAGGCATCTCGCACGAAGTGTGCTCCATCGCCGGTACCCTGAAGCTCGGCAAGCTGGTGGCGTTCTATGACGACAACGGCATCTCTATCGACGGTCACGTGGATGGCTGGTTCACCGACGACACCGCCAAACGCTTCGAAGCGTACGGCTGGCACGTGGTGCGTGGCGTGGACGGTCACGACGCCGACGCGATCAAAAAAGCGGTAGAAGAAGCCAAAGCGGTCACCGACAAGCCATCGCTGCTGATGTGCAAAACCATCATCGGTTTTGGTTCCCCGAACAAAGCCGGTACGCACGATTCGCACGGTGCTCCGCTGGGTGACGACGAAATCGCGCTGACCCGCAAACAACTGGGCTGGAACTACGCGCCATTTGAGATTCCTTCTGAAATCTACGCACAGTGGGATGCCAAAGAAGCTGGCCAGGCGAAAGAGAAGGCCTGGGACGAGAAGTTTGCTGCTTACGCCGCTGCACATCCGGAACTGGCCACAGAGTTCAAACGCCGCGTGAACAACGAGCTGCCCGCTAACTGGCAGGCGGAATCGCAGAAGTTCATCGAGCAGCTGCAGGCTAATCCGGCGAAGATCGCCAGCCGTAAAGCGTCGCAGAATGCCATCGAAGCTTTCGGTAAGCTGCTGCCGGAATATCTGGGCGGCTCGGCTGACCTGGCACCAAGCAACCTGACCATGTGGTCTGGCTCGAAGCCGATCAATGAAGATGCCGCAGGCAACTACATTCATTACGGCGTGCGTGAGTTTGGTATGACTGCCATCGCCAACGGTATTGCGCTGCACGGTGGCTTCCTGCCGTACACCGCAACCTTCCTGATGTTCGTCGAGTACGCGCGTAACGCGGCACGTATGGCGGCGCTGATGAAAATCCGTCAGGTGATGGTTTATACCCACGACTCTATCGGTCTGGGTGAAGATGGCCCGACGCACCAGCCGGTTGAGCAGATGGCCAGCCTGCGCACCACCCCGAACATGAGCCTGTGGCGTCCGTGTGACCAGGTGGAATCTGCGGTGGCATGGAAATACGCTATCGAGCGCGTTGACGGCCCATCAGCCCTGATCTTCTCACGTCAGAACCTGGCGCAGCAGGATCGTAGTGCTGAGCAGCTGGCTAACGTGGCGCGCGGTGGTTACGTGCTGAAAGATTGCGACGGCACGCCGGAGCTGATTCTGATTGCGACCGGTTCTGAAGTTGAGCTGGCAGTCGGCGCTTACGAGCAGCTGAGCGCGGAAGGTCGTAAGGTGCGCGTGGTGTCCATGCCGTCTACCGATGCGTTTGATAAGCAGGATGCGGCTTATCGTGAGTCTGTGCTGCCGAAAGCAGTTGGCGCACGCGTTGCTATCGAAGCCGGTATTGCGGATTACTGGTTCAAATACACCGGCCTGCACGGTGCCATCGTTGGCATGACCACCTTCGGTGAGTCAGCGCCAGCTGAGAAGCTGTTCGAAGAGTTCGGCTTCACCGTGGCCAACGTGGTGAAAACCGCGAAATCGATTCTTTAATTTCGCGTAACCCGTCGCGCCGCTGCGCGTTGTAGCGGCGCGATTCATTGCGCATTTCTGCTGCTATCTTTATGCTTAACCACGCGCAATAAATTGCGCCGCGACACCGATGTGCAGATCGCCGGCCCTGTTATCGCCTGAACCTGAAACGGTTCAATTATTCCTGCAGTAATAATCGCCATTGCCTGAATTTGTGACGCAGATCCAATAATCAGCAGCACAGTTGATCGCAATCATTCCTGTTATTCCTTCCATGCTTTATTCTCGCTGAACCGTTTCAGTTGCAGCCGTGTGCTCTCCGTCAGCAACCGTAACCGGGCAAGAATTCCCTGTACAAAACGCAGCGAAACGCTCAAGGTATTTGGCACGTTTTTTCAGGTGTGGCTGCAGGAAGTGAGATGACCATTCGTATCGCAATAAATGGTTTTGGTCGTATCGGGCGCAACGTGTTGCGTGCGCTGTATGAAACCGGTCGCCGGGCGGAAATCACCGTAGTGGCGATTAACGAACTGGCGGAAGCGGCTGGCATGGCGCATCTGCTTAAGTACGACACCAGCCACGGCCGCTTTGCCTTTGAGGTACGCCAGGAGCGCGATCAGCTGTGGGTTGGCGAAGATACCATCCGTATCCTGCATCAGGCGGAGATTGCCGCGCTGCCGTGGCGCGAGCTGAATGTCGATATCGTGCTGGACTGCACCGGCGTGTACGGCAGCCGCGACGATGGTGAAGCGCATCTGCAGGCTGGCGCGAAGAAAGTGTTGTTCTCGCATCCCGGCGGCAACGATTTGGATGCCACCGTAGTGTTCGGCGTTAACGAACAGGCTCTTAAACAAACTGACCGCATTGTCTCCAACGCATCCTGCACCACCAACTGCATTATTCCGGTGATCAAGCTGCTGGATGACGCCTTTGGCATTGAGTCGGGCACCGTGACCACCATTCACTCGGCGATGCACGATCAGCAGGTGATTGACGCGTATCACAGCGACCTGCGCCGTACCCGTGCCGCCAGCCAGTCGATCATTCCGGTCGATACGCGTCTTGCCGCTGGCATTACCCGTATTTTTCCGAAATTTAACGATCGCTTCGAGGCTATCGCGGTGCGCGTGCCGACGATCAACGTGACCGCCATTGATCTGAGCGTTTCGGTGCGCCAGGCGGTGAAGGCGTGTGAGGTCAACGCGTTGCTGCAAAACGCGTCAGAGGGGGCATTTCGTGGTATAGTTGACTATACGGAATTACCGTTAGTCTCAGTAGATTTTAACCACGATCCGCACAGTGCCATAGTGGACGGCACGCAAACGCGGGTCAGCGGTCACCACCTGATCAAAACCCTGGTCTGGTGTGACAACGAATGGGGCTTTGCTAACCGCATGATCGACACCACGTTAGCAATGGCCGCAAGCGGTTTCAGGTAAGACGCGGACTGCGTCTGGCAAAACTTATGAGAATCAACGAGAGGGTTCACCATGTCTGTAATTAAGATGACCGATCTGGATCTTGCTGGTAAACGCGTTCTGATCCGTGCCGATCTCAACGTACCAGTGAAAGAAGGGAAAGTGACGTCAGATGCACGTATTCGTGCTTCTCTGCCTACCATCGAAGCGGCGTTGAAACAGGGCGCGAAAGTGATGGTTACCTCTCACCTGGGTCGCCCGACCGAAGGTGAATACAACGAAGAGTTCTCCCTCCTGCCGGTTGTTAACTACCTGAAAGAAAAACTGAACGGCACTAACGTGACCCTGGCCAAAGACTACCTCGACGGCGTTGAAGTGGGCGCGGGCGAACTGGTGGTGCTGGAAAACGTTCGCTTTAACAAAGGCGAGAAAAAAGACGACGAAACCCTGTCGAAGAAATATGCCGCCCTGTGTGACGTGTTCGTCATGGATGCCTTCGGCACCGCGCACCGCGCGCAGGCTTCAACCCACGGCGTAGGCAAATTCGCCCCTATCGCCTGTGCCGGTCCGCTGCTGTCAGCCGAGCTGGAAGCGCTGGGCAAAGTAATGAGCAACCCACAGCGTCCGCTGGTCGCCGTGGTGGGTGGTTCTAAAGTGTCGACCAAATTCGACGTGCTGCAGTCGCTGGTGAAAATCGCTGACACCGTGATTGTCGGTGGCGGTATCGCTAACACCTTCGTGGCGATCGACAACAACGTCGGCAAATCGCTGTACGAGCCAGACTTCGTTGAGGCCGCAAAAGGCCTGCGCGACCAGTACGGCATTCCGGTACCTACCGATTCACGCGTCGGCACGGAATTCTCCGAAACTGCCCCGGCAACCGTGAAAAAGGTTTCCGAAGTAGCGGATAACGAAGAAATTATGGACTTCGGTGACGAAACCGCACAGAACATGGCGAAACTGCTGAAAGAGGCAAAAACCATTCTGTGGAACGGTCCGGTTGGCGTGTTTGAGTTCCCGAACTTCCGTAAGGGCACCGAAATCGTTGCCAACGCTATCGCAGACAGCGACGCGTTCTCTGTTGCCGGCGGCGGTGATACCCTGGCGGCTATCGACCTGTTCGGTATCGAGGACAAAATTTCCTACATCTCTACCGGTGGCGGTGCGTTCCTCGAGTTCGTGGAAGGCAAAAAACTGCCGGCAGTAGCCATGCTGGAAGAGCGCGCGAAGCAGTAATTTTTGGGGGCAGCGCTTCGGCGCTGTCTGAAGGCTTGCCCGCTGTGGGCGAACAGATCGCATTCCCATTGGGGAGTGGACGATAAACGAAACAGGACACAACCATGTCTAAAATTTTTGATTTCGTAAAACCCGGCGTTGTCACTGGTGATGACGTTCAGAAAATCTTCAAAGTAGCGAAAGAAAACAAATTCGCTCTGCCAGCCGTTAACTGCGTCGGCACGGATTCCATCAACGCGGTACTGGAAGCTGCGGCTAAAGTTAAAGCGCCGGTCATCGTTCAGTTCTCCAACGGTGGTGCTGCCTTCATCGCCGGTAAAGGTTTCAAAACCGACAAACCACAGGGCGCTGCGATTTTCGGCGCAATCGCTGGTGCACACCATGTGCATCTGATGGCTGAACAGTACGGCGTGCCAGTAATCCTGCACACCGACCACTGTGCGAAGAAACTGCTGCCGTGGATCGACGGCCTGCTGGATGCTGGCGAAGAGCACTTCAAGAAAACCGGTAAACCTCTGTTCTCTTCACACATGATCGACCTGTCTGAAGAGTCACTGGAAGAGAACATCGAGATTTCTTCTAAGTATCTGGCGCGCATGGCGAAACTGGATATGACGCTGGAAATCGAACTGGGCTGCACCGGTGGTGAAGAAGATGGCGTGGACAACAGCCACATGGACGCTTCTGCACTGTACACTCAGCCAGAAGACGTAGATTACGCTTACACCGAGCTGAGCAAAATCAGCCCGCGTTTCACCATCGCTGCGTCCTTCGGTAACGTGCACGGCGTGTACAAGCCAGGCAACGTGAAACTGACCCCAACCATTCTGCGTGATTCGCAGAAATACGTTTCAGAGAAACACGGCCTGCCGCACAACGCGCTGGACTTCGTGTTCCACGGCGGTTCCGGTTCTTCTGCTGCAGAAATCGAAGAGTCTATCAGCTACGGCGTGATCAAGATGAACATCGATACCGATACCCAGTGGGCAACCTGGGACGGCATCCTGCAGTACTACAAAACCAACGAAGCGTACCTGCAGGGTCAGCTTGGCAACCCGAACGGCGCTGACAGCCCGAACAAAAAATACTACGACCCACGCGTCTGGCTGCGTGCGGCACAATCTTCCATGGTTGTGCGCTTAGAGCAGGCTTTCAAAGAGCTGAACGCTGTCGACGTACTGTAATTTTTGCTTACCGTACAAAAAAGGCCCGAAAGGGCCTTTTTTTATGCGTCCCGTCTGGAAATCCCGGTTTATACAGCACATTTTTGGCGCTTCGCCCCATTATTGTTTACCCTTGTACTCGGGAGTGTCGGATTGAATCTGGCAGTTTTTGTACTTTCCTGCGGGAAACTCAACAACAGGGCTAACAAATGGAAGATCTTAACGTCGTTGACGGCATTAACAATGCAGGTGGCTGGCTGGTGCGCAACCAGGCGCTGATCCTCAGCTATGCGGTGAACATCGTGGCGGCTATCGCCATCATTATTGTCGGGATGATTATCGCGCGCGTGGTATCGAACGGCGTCAATCGTCTGCTGGTCGCGCGTCATATTGATGCCACCGTGGCTGATTTCCTCTCGGCGCTGGTGCGCTACGGTATCATTGCCTTCACGATTATTGCCGCGCTGGGCCGTGTCGGCGTGCAGACTGCCTCTGTGATCGCCGTGCTGGGTGCTGCCGGTCTGGCCGTCGGTCTGGCACTGCAGGGGTCGCTCTCCAACCTGGCGGCAGGCGTACTGTTGGTGACCTTCCGTCCATTCCGCACCGGTGAGTTCGTCGATCTCGGTGGCGTAATGGGGACCGTACAGAATGTACAGATCTTCTCGACCACGCTGAAAACCGCTGACGGCAAAATCGTGGTGGTGCCAAACGGCAAAATCATCGCCGGCAACATCGTTAACTTTTCGCGCGAACCTATCCGCCGCAACGAGTTCATTATTGGCGTCGCCTACGATGCGGATGTCGATCAGGTGATCGATCTGCTGCGTGAAGTGGTGGAAGCTGACGAGCGCGTACTGAAAGATCTGGGTATTCAGATTGGCCTGAACGAACTGGCGGCTTCGTCGCTGAACTTTGTGGTGCGCTGCTGGAGCAAAAGCGGAGATCTGCAGAACGTCTACTGGGATCTGATGAAGAACTTCAAGCGCACGCTGGATGCGTACGGTATCGGTATTCCTTATCCGCAGATGGACGTGCACCTGCATCAGGTGCAGAGCGAGGCGCAGCAGCCTGCGCGCAGCGAGTAAGTTATCAGGGCACCGGCTGGTGCCCTTGTTTTATCAGTTCCGCTAATGACCGATTAATTCTTTCCATTTCCGCTAATATCCGCGCCTCACTATACTGCACAACAACACCCCTTTTTCAGGAACTCTTCTGTGTTATCTGTTTACTTACAAGGGCTTGCCCTTGGTGCTGCGCTGATCCTGCCGTTAGGCCCGCAAAATGCCTTTGTCCTGAACCAGGGCATTAAGCGCCATTACCATTTGATGACCGCATCGTTGTGCACATTGAGCGATATTGCGCTGATCTGTGGCGGAATATTTGGCGGCAGCGCGCTGTTGCAGCAGTCGCCGGTTCTGCTGATGCTGATCACCTGGGCTGGCGTGGCGTTTCTGCTGTGGTACGGCTGGGGCGCGCTGCGCAGTGCCTGGCAGGGCGATGTCACGCTGGCGTCAGAGGCGGCGCTGAAGCAGGGGCGCTGGCGCATTGTCGCCACTATGCTGGCGGTGACCTGGCTCAATCCGCATGTCTATCTCGACACCTTCGTGGTGCTCGGCAGCCTCGGCAGTCAGCTGCCGTCGGCGGAGGCGCGCCGCTGGTTCGCTTTCGGCACCGCCAGCGCCTCGCTGGTGTGGTTTTTCGGTCTGGCGCTGCTGGCCGCCTGGCTGTCGCCGCGCCTGCGCACCGTGCGCGCGCAGCGCATCATTAATCTGCTGGTGGGTGGCGTGATGTGGTTTATCGCCCTGCAGCTGGCGCGTCAGGGCATCGCCGGCTGGTGATGCACATGCAGGCCGTAAAGCGCGGGCAGGGCGCCTGCGCTGGCCAGCAGCTCCAGCCGAATCTGGCGGAATGCGGTATCCGGTGGCAGCACATGATGGCACAGCGAGTGATGATTATCGCTGACCTCGGCCAGCAGCCTGTCATCCAGCCACAGGCGATAATGGGTAGTGCAGTGCGGCGTCACCGCCTGCGCATGGCCCATCTGCACCGTTTCCATCGCATGATCGAAATCGTTATCGAACAGCAACGTAATCTGGCTGGCGCGCTGCGCGTCCGGCCACTGCCAGCACACCCACGGCTGGCGATCGTCCGCCGCCGGCAGCCAGCCGTTGGTGTGGCTTTCCGGCCGCAGTTTACCGTTGAGCAAATAGTCGCAGTGCCACAGCCGCAGCGGTGTCGCCAGACTAAACGCGATCAGGATCTGATTGGGCGCGCGGCGCGGTAGCCAGAAATCAAACTCTTCCACGCCGTAATCGCCGTCGTTTATCTGCCGGGTGCGTTTCGCGACGCGCGGATTGAGGCTGTTGAAGACCATCATAATGCCCGGCAGGCGCTGGCGGGTGAGCGCCACTTCAACCGCCGGATTTTCTTCAAAGGCGATAAACAGGTAACGATCGCACTCCGCACGGTAGTCAAACGGCAGCGAATACGCCTCTTCAGCGTCAATCTGCAGGCTGTGTGTGGCCAGCAGCCGATCGCCGCAGGTATTGGCCGGATTGTCGCTGGTCAGCAGTGAAACCTTCAGCGTCTGCGTGGATGACGCCCGCAGCCGCACCGTCAGCGCCGGCAGGCGTTCTCCGGCTTTAAGCGGCAGCAGCAGGGCGCAGCGTGAGGTGAGGGCGTGCCAGCCGCCATCCGCGGGCAGGGCGTGCAGCGCGAAGGTGCTGCTGGCGCTGACCTGAGCGGCACCGGCCGGATGTGCCAGCTGCTGACGCGGAATGTACGCGCCGTGGCGCAGCAGCTGTTGCTGCAGCTGACCAATATGCTCCGGCTGCGCCAGCTGACGCGGTGTCTGGTTGTGCTGCTGACACAGCGCCGCCGCGCGGCCCACCACTTCGCCCAGCACGCCACAGGTGCACATCACGCGCGCGCTGCCAAAGGCAACGTGCGTGGCAGAGATAAGCCGACCGGTCAGCAGCAGATTATCCAGCGACTGGCTGTACAGCGCCCGAAACGGAATGGTGTAAGTGCCTTTGCTGTGGAACTGGCGGCAGCCGTCGTGAGCGCTGTACACGCCGTCGGCCGGATGCAGGTCAATCGACCAGCCGCCGTAGGCCACCGCATCGTAGTGGTCGCGCTGCGCGATGATATCCTGCTGACACAGTAGAGTATCGCCGAGAAAGCGTCGGCTCTCGCGCTTGCCGGGAATCAGCCCAACCCATTCAATGGTCAGCGTGTCGGCATCGGCAAACTCGCCGGAATTTTTGATGTAATCCCACACGCCCCAGACAATCTTCCACAGTTCCCACTTGATGGTTTCGCTTTCATGCACGGTATCCAGCCGGCCGCCCCACTCAAGCCACCACAGATCGCAGCCGTTGAGATCGGAGCTCAAACGTTTATAGCGCGGAATGGCGGTGATCTCTTTCAGCGCGAAGGAGGGCGGTACAAAGCGCACCGGCTGCGCGCTGCGTTTGGTATAAAAATAAATCGAGTGGCCGAGCTTGTGGCCAAACTGCTCGCCCGGCGCCATTTTTTCGCCAAACTCCTGCGGTGATTCTGCGCCCACACGGTGCGCTGCCCCGGCCAGATAGCCGAGCACGCCGTCGCCGCTGGCATCAATAAACTGGTCGGCCGTCACGCGATAGCGGGTCTGATTGATGGCGTTGAAAGCCTGAACCGCCTGCAGGCGCTGCGCGGATTTTTCGATGTCGCTGACTATGGTATTGAGCAGCAGCGTCAGACGCGGCTGCGCCTGCACGATGTCCAGCAGCACCATGTCGAACAGCACCGGGTTGCCCTCTTTGTTGCGCCAGAGGTTCTCCTCCATGATCTCGCCCATGATGCCGCCTTCACGCGCCCAGCGGTTGTTATTACCCATATGCGACGTCGCGCCGTTGGCCCACAGCCGCACTTCGCTGGAGGCGTTGCCGCCGAGCACCGGGCGATCCTGAATCAGCACCACCTGCTGGCCCGCGCGTGCCGCAGCCAGCGCGGCGCAGACGCCAGCCAGACCGCCACCGGCGACCAGCACATCGGCGTGTAACGACTGCAACGGAAAGGCACGCGCGGCCTGAGAAGAGAAAGTTTGCATCATGAGGTTACTCCCGCCTGAAGGCTGCTAAGATTGAATTTTTACCGTCACAAGGTGATTTATGTCTTCGCAACCCAACCAGAGCCTGATTGACGGAATTCGCTGCCTGCAATATCTGGTCTCCAGTGACAAAGCGGTCGGCGGCCGTGAACTGGCGCGCCAGATGGGGATGAACAGCACGCGGGTAAATCGTCTGCTGATGACCATGGCGTCCATCGGCCTGACGATTCAGGATGAACACCGGCGCTATCTGCCGGGCCCGGGCATTCATGCGCTGGCGGCGCAGGCCATTCGTGGATCGTCGCTGTTTGCTTCGGCACTGCCGCAGCTGGAGGCGCACGCGCCGCGCGATATCGTGGTGGCGCTTGGCGTGCTGTGGGAGGACCAGGTCATCTACATCTGGCACTCGGAGCCCGGCGAGCGCACCAGTACCAGCCAGGCGCTGGCCGGATTCCGCATGCTGCCCGCGTGGCAGTCGGTGATTGGCGTCGCGCTGCTGGCGGCGGAGAGTGACGAGGTGCTGCGGCCACGCTTCAGTGACGAACAGTGGGCGCAGATTGCGCCGCTGCTGGCGCGCAAACGCACCGGGGATTATCTGGTGTGGCATCGCGAGGACGGCGAAATCAGTATGGCGCAGCCGATCAATAACAATCGTGCGGCGCTGGCCTTCGCCAAAATCTGGCAGGCCGATGAAGCCCAGCTGGCGCAGCGTCTGCAACAGCTGCACGCGCTGGCGAAACGGCTCATCAGCGCGCGCTGACATGGTCAATTTTTCCTACCACAAACAGATAGCTGCAGATGCCAATAGCGGCCAGCACGGCGATAAAGGCCAGCGCCGGCGCGAAGTTGCTGCCGTCAATCAGGGCGCCGATGGCGATCGGCACTACGATGGATGACAGCGCGCCGGTAAAGTTAAATACGCCGCCGGCCAGACCGATCAGATGGCGCGGCGCCAGCGCGGTAACAAACACCCAGGTGATGGTCGCCAGGCCATTACCAAAAAACGCCAGCGACATAAACAGGATGATTAGCCGCGAATCTTCGGTGTAGTTAGCACCCAGAATGAACAGCGTCAGGAACAAGCCGAGGATCACCGGCAGCTTGCGCGCCACGCTGGCTGAGACGCCGCGCCGGATCATGCGGTCTGAGGCAAAGCCAGCCAGCAGCACACCACAAAACGCCGCGAAGTAGGGCAGCGACGCCACATAGCCGCTCTTGATAAAGTCCATGTGGCGATACTCCACCAGATAGGTAGGAAACCAGGTGAGGAAAAACCAGAAGGTGGCGGAGATGGTGAACTGGCCAATATAGATGCCGACCAGCTTGCGGCTGCGAAACATCTGCGCCAGATCGGCCCAGCGTGCGCGCGGCGGCTGGCTGTCCTGACGATTTTCCAGCAGTGCGCCGTTGTCACGCAGATAGTTAAGTTCAGCCTCTGATACGCCTTTATGCTGGTGCGGCTCGCGATACAGCAGATACCACACCAGCGCCCAAATCATGCCCGCCACGCCGGTAATCAGAAACAGCCCGCGCCAGCCAAACGCAGCCTGCACGTGAAACAGCAGCGGCGTCATACAGGCGAGGCCAACAAACTGTGCGGACGAGTAGATGCCAATTGCACTGGCACGCTCCTGCTCGGGGAACCAGCTGGAAATCACCCGATTGTTAGCCGGCATCACCGGTGCCTCGAAGGCGCCGACGCCGAGGCGCAGACCGAACAGCGCGCCGAAGCTGCTGGCAAAAGCGTGCAGCGCGGTGATCAGCGACCAGGCAAACAGCCCCGCGCCGTATACCAGCCGCGCACCGAGACGATCGATCAGGAATCCGCCGGGAATTTGCAGCGCCGCATAGATCCAGCCGAACGCCGAGAAGATCAGCCCCATCTCCAGCGGCGAGAAGCGCAGTTCACCGGCCATCTGCGTGGCGGCCACCGACAGGTTGGTGCGATCCATGTAGTTAATGATGATGTTGATAAACACCAGTGCCAGCATCATAAAGCGTGTGCGTCCGGCTCGCACGCTGACCGCGCTTTGGCTAAGTGGCTGTTCTGTCATAATACAACTCTCCCGAGGGGCAGAAGTGTTTCTTTAATAGAAACGCAGGCGGCGCTTTTCAGCGAATCTGTAGCGATAAATTTGCGATCGCGGATACGTTAAACCTGAGCAAAGCCGAACTTTTTGCTAATTTCAAACTCAGACCATCACGCATAGTAATGTGTTTTGGGTTTCGCCATAGTGGCGACCTGCAAATTGAACCCTTCAAGGAGGACTTTCGTGAAACTGAAAGCACTGGCGCTGGCCGCCGTAATGAGCACGGGCGCACTGTCCGGTCTGGTCCAGGCGGGAGAAGTGCCGAACGGACCGCACGTGGTGACATCAGGACAGGCCAGCGTGGATGCCCGTCCGGATATGGCTACGCTCTCCATCGTGGTGAATGTTTCGTCGAAAGACGCGGCGGATGCAAAAAAACAGGCTGACGACCGCGTGGCGCAATATTTTGATTTCCTGCAAAAGAACGGCATCGAGAAGAAAGATATTGATGCGGCTAATCTCAGCACCCAGCCGGAGTATGACTACACCAAAGAGGGTAAATCGGTGCTGAAAGGCTACCGTGCGGTGCGTCAGGTGGAAGTGACGCTGCGCCAGCTGGATAAGCTGAATGAGCTGCTGGACGGCGCGCTGAAGTCGGGCCTGAATGAGATTCGTTCTGTCGAGCTGGGCGTGGCTAACGCAGACAGCTACAAAGATCAGGCGCGTAAAGCGGCGATTGCCAATGCCACACAGCAGGCGAGCGCCCTGGCGGAAGGCTTCAATGCCAAACTGGGCCCGGTGTACAGCATTCGCTATCACGTGGCTAACTACCAGCCGATGCCGATGGCGCGCATGTACAAAGCGGCCGGTGCCGCAGCGGACACCACCGCGCAGCAGACCTACGAGCAGCAGAGCATCCATTTTGACGATCAGGTGGATGTGGTCTTCGAAATCAAACCGAATACGGCGCAGTAAGTTAGCCTGTAAAATTGTAGCGGCGCGATTCATCGCGCTCTCCAGCAGCAGAACCGCTGTTAAAACGCGCGATGAATCGCGCCGCTACGACTGTTGTGCGCTAATCTGAACGGCGCTAAGCCGCAACTTCATCCTGGCGCAGCACGCGGTGGCCGTGGGCAATCAGCGCATCGGTCACGCTGCGCATCAGACGGCTTTCCGGCGCGAAACGGTGCCAGTAAAGCATCCGGCGCTGATACAGACCCGGTGTCAAATCAACCAGCTCTCCCTGCGCCAGCTCGCGCTCAATCTGCAGGTGCGGAATCATACAGCACACCGATCCCTGTCGCGCCAGCTGCACAAAAGCCTCTGACGAGTTCACGATGTGGCACGGCACGCTGCCCGGCGATAAATCAAAGTTCTGCTGCAAAAAGGCCTGATGCATATCGTCGAGGTGATCAAACGCCACCGCCGGGGCTTTCAGCAGCGCCGAGCGCGTCACGCCATTGGGGAAATAGCGCGCGGCAAATTCCGGCGAGGCGCAGAACAGATAGTCCAGCGCACCCAGCTGATCCACCAGGCAACTTGGCAACGGCTGCGGCTGGATACTCACCGCGCCGACCACTTCACCGCGCCGTAAACGCTCCTGCGTGCGGGTTTCATCTTCCACCTGCAGATTCAGGCGCACCGGCGAGTCGGCCAGTACATCTTTCAGCGCCGGCAGCAGCCAGGTAGCAAGACTGTCGGCGTTCACCGCCAGCGACAGCAGCAGTGGCGTGGTGCCGCCGTTATCATCGCCCAGCCACTCCTCTTCCAGCAGCTCCACCTGATGCAGCAGCGCCAGCAATTTTTGTCCCTGCTCGGTCGGGCGCGGCGGCACGGTACGCACCAGCAGCGGCTGACCAAATAAATTTTCCAGCTGTTTAATGCGCTGCGACACCGCAGACTGCGTGATGCACAGCTTCTGGGCGGCACGCTCAAAGCCGCGTTCGCGAATCACAGCATCCAGCGCCTGAAGCGTTCGATAATCCGGGCGTTTCATTGTTGCTCTCTCTCGTTCAGGGTGGAAACTACTATGCCATAAAACGGCGAAGCTGTGCGGCCGACGCGTTTTTGCGGGCTGGCTTCCAAAGGCTTACATCCAACGTCGGTCAGCCGCGCTTTTTGACAGCGCCTTGTTTTATACTACGCGCACTTCGATGTCGCACAGGTTTTAAACATACCATGACCCAGGATGAACTGAAAAAAGCGGTAGGTTGGGCAGCGCTGCAGTACGTGCAGCCAGGCACCATTGTTGGCGTAGGCACCGGTTCAACGGCGGCGCATTTTATTGACGCGCTTGGTACCATCAGGGATCAGATCGAGGGCGCGGTTTCCAGTTCGGAAGCCTCAACCGAAAAGCTCAAATCGCTGGGCATTCCGGTGTTCGATCTCAACAATGTGGATGCGCTGTCGGTGTATGTCGACGGTGCTGATGAGATCAATCCGCAGATGCAGATGATCAAGGGCGGCGGCGCAGCGCTGACGCGCGAGAAAATTGTCGCGGCGGTGGCGCAGAAATTTATCTGCATCGCGGATGCGTCCAAGCAGGTCGATGTGCTGGGCAACTTCCCGCTTCCGGTGGAGGTGATTCCGATGGCGCGCGCTTATGTGGCGCGGGAGCTGGTGAAGCTGGGCGGCCTGCCGGAGTATCGTCAGCACGTGGTTACGGATAACGGCAACATTATTCTCGACGTACATAATCTGCGCATCCTTGACCCGATTGCGCTGGAAAAAACCATCAATGCGCTGCCGGGCGTCGTCACCGTGGGGCTGTTTGCCGCACGCGGAGCGGATATTGCGCTGATTGGCACGCCGGACGGCGTGAAAACCATCACCAATTGATCTCACCGGCGCGCCGCCAGCGCCGGTTATTTCCATCCGCAAAACATCTTTTCTTGCTGCAGTGAAATTTGGTGACTTATGTCACAAATGATTCATCAACAGCAGGTTCGTACTTTGCGCTCTCGTCATCTCACGATTTTGTGTGGATTTGTGTTGTCTGCACGTGGGCGCGTGCTGGCGTGCAGGCAATCGTTTGTATTGCCGCGCCGGAAAATTTTGATATTTTGACAGAAGGCTACCTTATGGTAGTCCTCGTTGAATTCTGAATAGGGTCGGGAAATGGCAAAGGTATCACTGGAAAAAGACAAGATTAAGTTCCTGCTGGTGGAAGGCGTTCACCAGAGTGCGCTGGATAATCTGCGCGCCGCAGGTTACACCAACATCGAGTTCCACAAAGGCGCACTGGATGCTGAGACGCTGAAGTCCTCCATCCGCGATGCCCACTTCATTGGTATCCGTTCCCGTACCCAACTGACTGAAGAGATCTTCGCGGCGGCTGAAAAGCTGGTGGCGGTGGGCTGCTTCTGTATTGGTACTAACCAGGTTGATCTCAGCGCGGCAGCGAAACGCGGCGTGCCGGTGTTCAACGCCCCGTTCTCCAATACCCGTTCGGTCGCGGAACTGGTGATCGGCGAAATGCTGCTGATGCTGCGTGGCATTCCGGAAGCCAACGCCAAAGCCCACCGCGGCATCTGGAATAAAATCGCCACCGGTTCGTACGAAGCGCGTGGTAAGAAGCTGGGTATCATTGGCTACGGCCATATCGGGATGCAGCTCGGCGTGCTGGCGGAAAGCCTCGGCATGCACGTATTTTTCTACGATATCGAAAACAAGCTGCCGCTGGGCAATGCCACCCAGGTGCGCCATCTCTCTGACCTGCTGAACATGAGTGATGTGGTCAGCCTGCACGTGCCGGAAACGCCGTCCACGCAGAACATGATTGGCAGCGAAGAGCTGGCGCTGATGAAGCCCGGCGCGCTGTTGATCAACGCCGCGCGCGGTACCGTGATCGACATCCCGGCGCTGTGTAATGCGCTGGCCAGCAAGCACCTGGCTGGTGCCGCCATCGACGTCTTCCCGGTTGAACCTGCAACCAATAGCGATCCGTTCAACTCGCCGCTGTGCGAATTCGACAACGTGATCCTGACGCCGCACATCGGCGGATCAACGCAGGAAGCGCAGGAGAACATCGGTTTGGAAGTGTCTGGCAAGCTGGCCAAGTACTCTGACAACGGCTCGACGCTCTCCGCAGTAAACTTCCCGGAAGTTTCGCTGCCGATGCACGCTGCCAGCGCCAGCCGCCTGCTGCACATCCATGAAAACCGCCCGGGCGTGCTGACCGCCATCAACCAGATCTTTGCCGAGCAGGGCATCAACATTGCCGCTCAGTATCTGCAAACCTCGCCAGTGATGGGCTATGTGGTTATCGATATTGATGCCGAAGAGGATGTGGCGGAGAAAGCGCTGCAGCTGATGAAGGCGATTCCGGGCACCATGCGCGCCCGTCTGCTGTACTGACAGTGCAGGGCGCCGCTGGGCGCCCTGTCTTTATCCCGCCAGCGTTTCCCACTGCCACAGCTTTGACGGCGTCAGAATTGCCGGCAATGGCACATCCCAGGCCGCCACCGGCAGCGCATCCACGCGCTGGCAGTCGTGCGCAATACCCAGCGGTAAAAAGCCATGCTGCTGCCAGTGCTGTAGCGTGCGATCGTAAAAACCCCCGCCCATGCCTAAGCGTTGTCCCTGCGCGTCAAACGCCACCAGCGGTACCAGCATCACATCCAGCTGATCGAGTGTCGCCAGCTGCGTAATATCCAGCGGCGGCTCAGGGATGCGCAGCTTGTTAGGTCGCAGCGGGGTTTCTGGCGTGTAGCGCAAAAAAAGCAAATGACCGGGCGCAAATGGGTGCAGCACCGGCAGAAAGACCTGCTTCTTTTGCTGCCACAGTTTGGCAATCAGCGGTCGGGTATTGATTTCGCCATCGACGGAGAGAAACAGCGCGATGCGTTGTGCGCTGGCCAGCGGGGCAAAATTGATGGCATGTTCAGCCAGCAGATCGGCGGCCTCAACCTGTTGCTCAGGCGTAAGATTGCGGCGCAGATGGCGCACATGCTGACGAATATCCTGACGGTCGAGAAGAGAAGGTGCTGGCATGATGTCCCCGGCTGATAAGGCTGTTGATAGCCACATTATCACACCGGGAATAACAGGGTGGAACTAAGAGGAGATCTCCGAGATGCCGCCGCAGGCTGTAACCCTTGAACCCTTGGTTCAAGGTGAGTATGCCGTCGTAACCATCAGGCTTCTCGGACGGACCGAGCATGCTCACAGGTTACAGAGCGTCACACTCTGTTGGTATGAAATATCGGCTCAGGGGACTGGCCCGCTTGCAAACATCTCAGAGAAAATTGACTTCACCGTTACTCTAACACGAGTACCATGAAGTGTTATTCGAATTTAGGGCCCTGACGTTCAGTTATGCGACCTTGCTCAACTAATGCCTGCTCAATGGTCTGCTGCAGCATACGGATGCGTTGTTCCATATTGGCTGCGTAATCGCGCGTTTTACCTTTCTCTTGTGCCAGCTCGTGGCAAATGTTTAACGCGGCGATGAACACCAGCTGCTCTGTATTTGTGACTCTAGTGCGAACTTTTAAATCTTGCAACCGTTGATTGAGATCCTCTGCGGCCAGATTCAGCGCATCTTGCTGTTCAGGCGGACAATTCACTCTCAATGAACGACCAAAAATCTGAATATCTACCGGTTGTGCAGACATGCCACCATCCTGACTGATTACTTCGTTCGCATCTCCCTTACCTGTCAATGGGTTGGGAGGTGCGCAACTATATAGACCCGCGTGATAAGTTACAACCCCTTTTCTGGAAACCCTGAGGCACCTGGTGGTAGCATAACACGAACTTATTCTGCCAACGACGACCAAAGCTTATGTCTTTACAGAACGCAACACCCACTTACAACGCGCTGGCCGCGGCACTTTCCCGGCAGGGCGTAGGCATGACGCCCGCCGAGATGCACGGGCTGCTGTGTGGCATTCTGTGCGGCGGCAATCAGGACAGCAGCTGGAAAACCCTGGTGCACGACCTGACTAACGAGGGCATGGCGTTCTCGCAAAGCCTGTCGCAGCCGCTGCAGGCGCTGCATGAAAACCTGGCCAACACGCTGGATGAAGAGGGTTTCCTGTTCCAGCTGATGCTGCCGGATGAGGAAGACATCACGGTGTTCGATCGTGCTGACGCGCTGGCCGGCTGGGTTAATCACTTCCTGCTGGGCCTGGGCGTGACGCAGCCGAAGCTGGACAAAGTGACCGGTGAGACCGGCGAAGCGATTGACGATCTGCGCACCATTGCGCAACTTGGCTACGATGAAGATGAAGATCAGGAAGAGCTCGAACAGTCGCTGGAAGAGGTGATTGAGTACGTGCGCGTTGCCGCGCTGCTGTGCCATGACACCTTCACCCGGCCACGCACGCCGACCGCACCGGAAGTACAAAAACCTACGCTACACTAAGCGCGTCATCGTGGGCAGGTCGCTGCCCGTTTTCTACAGGGAGTGCAAATATGATTACACTGGAAACCTTCCGGCAACGTCGTCAGGCGCTGATCGCCCGCATGGCGCCCGGCAGCGCGGCTTTGATTTTTGCTGCACCTGAAGTGACGCGCAGCAACGACACCGAATATCCCTTTCGCCAGAACAGCGACTTCTGGTACTTCACCGGCTTCAACGAGCCGCAGGCGCTGCTGGTTTTAATCAAGAGCGATGACAATCATAACCATAGCGTGCTGTTTAACCGCGTACGCGACCTGACGGCAGAGATCTGGTTCGGGCGTCGGCTTGGTCAGGAAGCCGCACCGGCGAAGCTGGGCGTTGACCGCGCGCTGCCGTGGGATGCGATTGACGAGCAGCTGCACCAGCTGCTCAACGGACTCGATGTGGTCTATCACGCACAGGGTGAATACGCGGAAGCGGATACGCTGGTGTTCAGTGCGCTGGAGAAACTGCGCCGCGGTTTCCGGCAAAACCTCAGCGCGCCGGAGACGCTGACCGACTGGCGTCCCTGGGTGCATGAGATGCGCCTGTTTAAAAGCGAAGACGAGATCGCCATTCTGCGCCGCGCAGGAAAAATCAGCGCGCTGGCACATACCCGTGCGATGCAGGCGTGCCGCCCCGGTATGTTTGAATATCAGCTGGAAGGCGAAATCCATCACGAATTCACCCGCCACGGCGCGCGCTTTCCGTCTTACAACACCATTGTGGGCTCCGGT
The DNA here is from genome assembly GCF_002928365.1 of Pantoea sp. ICBG 985. Lineage (NCBI taxonomy): Bacteria > Pseudomonadati > Pseudomonadota > Gammaproteobacteria > Enterobacterales > Erwiniaceae > Pantoea > Pantoea sp. ICBG 985. The sequence continues at coordinate 81,467 of NZ_POWM01000004.1, read as the reverse complement.
GAGAACGGCTGCATTCTGCACTACACCGAAAACGAAAGCGAAATGCGCGACGGCGATCTGGTGCTGATTGATGCCGGTTGCGAATTCCATGGCTACGCCGGCGATATTACCCGCACCTTCCCGGTTAACGGTAAATTCAGCCAGCCGCAGCGCGAGATCTACGACATCGTGCTCGCCTCGCTGTATAAGGCGCTGTCGATGTTCCGCCCGGGCATCAGCATCCATGAAGTCAACGACGAAGTGGTGCGTATCATGATCACCGGTCTGGTCGATCTGGGCATTCTGGAAGGCAATATCGATACGCTGTTTGAAGAGCAGGCGCACCGTCCGTTCTTTATGCACGGCCTTGGTCACTGGCTGGGGCTGGACGTGCATGACGTCGGCCACTACGGCACGCCCAGCCGCGACCGCCTGCTTGAGCCTGGCATGGTGCTCACCGTTGAACCGGGCCTATATATCGCGCCGGATGCCAAAGTGCCGGCGCAGTATCGCGGCATCGGTATCCGTATCGAAGACGACATCGTCATCACCGCCGACGGTAATGAAAACCTGACCGACAGCGTGGTAAAAGACGCTGAGGCGATCGAAGCACTGATGGCGGCGGCGCGCAGCGTATGAGTATCCTGATTGCAGGCGGCGGTATGACCGGCGCCACGCTGGCACTGGCGATTTCGCATCTGACGCAGGGCCAGTTGCCGGTGACGCTGATTGAACGTCATCAGCCGGACAGCCGCGCGCACCCGGGCTTTGACGGGCGCGCCATCGCGCTAGCGGCGGGCACATGTCAGCAGCTGGCGGAAATTGACCTGTGGCGTTCGCTGGCGGATTGCGCCACGCCCATTACCCACATCCACGTTTCCGATCGCGGGCACAGCGGGTTTGTTCAGCTGCAGGCTGAGGATTATCAGCTGTCGGCGTTGGGCAACGTGGTCGAGCTGTATGACGTGGGACAGCGCCTATTTAAACGTCTGCGTGAGGCACCCGGCGTGACGCTGTGCTGCCCGGATCACGTGACCTCAGTAACCCGCAGCGCCGATAGCGTGCAGGCGACGCTCAGCAGCGGCGCAACGTTACAGGGCGCGCTGCTGGTGGCCGCTGACGGCGCACGCTCGCCGCTGGCGGCATCCTGCGGCATTCGCTGGCAGAGCGACGACTACCAGCAGCTGGCGGTGATTGCCAACGTCGCGACGCAGTTGCCGCATCAGGGCCGCGCGTTTGAGCGCTTCACCCGGCATGGCCCGCTGGCGCTGCTGCCAATGTCCGGCAACCGTCTGTCGCTGGTGTGGTGCCATCCGGCGGCTGCCGAAGCCACGGTTAAGCAGTGGGACGATGCCACCTTCCTGCATGAATTACAGCGCGCCTTTGGCTGGCGGCTGGGGCGCTTTACTCACGCCGGCCAGCGCGAAATCTATCCGCTGGCGCTGCAGACCGCAGAGCGTCAGGTGACGCACCGGCTGGCGCTGGTCGGCAATGCGGCGCAGACGCTGCATCCGATCGCCGGGCAGGGCTTTAACCTCGGACTGCGCGATGTGATGTCGCTGGCTGAAACCCTTGCGGCGGCGCATCGTCACCAGCAGGATCCGGGCAGCCACGCGGTGTTGCACCATTTTGCTGCGCGCCGCCAGCCGGATCGCGCGGCGACCATTGGCGTCACCGACGGTCTGGTGCGGCTGTTCGCCAACCGTTATGCCCCGCTGGTGGCAGGACGAAATCTTGGGCTGGTGGCAATGGACCACCTGCCATGGCTGCGAAACCCACTTGCCGTGCGCACGCTCGGCTGGGTTAAGCGTTAAGCATGAATTAAGGGGCAGCAATGCAAACATTTGATGTGGCGATTGCCGGTGGCGGCATGGTCGGTCTGGCGGTGGCCTGTGGCTTACAGGGCAGCGGCCTGCGCGTTGCGGTGCTGGAAAAAGCGCCTGAGCCACAATTTGATGCGGCGGCGCCAGCGTCGGTTCGCGTCTCGGCCATCAACGCCGCCAGCGAGCGTCTGCTGCAAAAACTTGATGTCTGGTCCACCATTCTCGCGCTGCGCGCCAGCGCGTATCACGGCATGGAAGTGTGGGATCAGGACAGCTTTGGCTCGATCAGCTTTGATGACGAGCAGCAGGGGCTGTCGCACCTCGGACATATCATTGAAAACGAGGTGATTCACAGTGCGCTGTGGCAGCGCGCCAGCCAGTGCAACGACGTGACGCTGATTGCACCGGCTCAGCTGCAGCAGGTGGCGTTTGGCGATAACGAAGCCTTTATTACCCTGCAGGACGGCAGCATGATGAGCGCGCGCTTGCTGATTGCTGCGGACGGGGCCAACTCGTGGCTGCGTGACAAAGCGGATATCCCGATTACCTTCTGGGATTACGAACATCACGCGCTGGTGGCCAATGTACGCACCGATATGCCGCACGATGCCATCGCGCGCCAGGTGTTCCACGGCGACGGCATTCTGGCCTTCCTGCCGATGCAGGATCCGCACCTGTGCTCCATCGTCTGGTCGCTGTCACCGCAGGAAGCGGCGCGACTGCAATCCATGCCGGAAGCGCTGTTTAACCAGCAGCTGTCGGTGGCATTCGATATGCGCCTTGGTCTGTGCCAGGTGGAAAGCGAACGTAAAACCTTTCCGCTGACGGCGCGTTACGCCCGCAACTTTGCTGCGCACCGGCTGGCGCTGGTGGGCGATGCGGCGCATACCATCCATCCGCTGGCCGGGCAGGGGGTTAACCTCGGCTTTATGGATGCCGCCGAGCTGATTGGCGAAATCCGCCGTCTGCATCAGCAGGGCAAAGATATCGGCCAGCATCTCTATTTGCGGCGTTATGAACGCAGCCGCAAGCACAGCGCAGCGCTGATGCTGGCCGGCATGCAGGGTTTCCGTGAGCTGTTTGCCGGGCAGCATCCGGCGAAAAAACTGCTGCGCGACGTCGGGCTGAAGCTGGCCGACACGCTGCCCGGCGTGAAGCCGTTACTGCTGAAGCAGGCCATGGGCCTCAACGACCTGCCCGGCTGGATCCGCTAACCCTCCTTATTACGGCACCGTTTCAGGTGCCGTTTTTCCTGCACTGACGTTACGCGATCGCCCTCAAGGGTGGGCGTGGCAGTCGGCTGCCGCTCATGAATCACCGAACTGCACAGCGTTGTCGCCATCCATCGCGACCCTGTGCGCACCCGGTAACGCCACTGCAAAACCCGCCCCGGCACCATTATTGTGCATCGCTGCACCCAAATTGCCCTTCATTTGATTTATTCTAATTTCAGGTCTCAATTCGCATTACTTTAACTAATCCAAAATGCTTTTTGCTCCCGAACCATTTCCCTTGTCTGCGGCACAGGTTCCATTATTCGGCTGAATTACTGCGCAACAGGTGAATTATATGCGCGGTAAATCACATAAATGCAGTGAGATGTGCTGTCGTGGCTGCCGGGGCAGCACAAAGGATGATAAGGTTTCACCCTCGTTTTCCTTATGGTTAATTGCCGTATTCGGTGGTAACTTCAGCGTAAAGAGAACGTTTGCGTCGCTCAAAACTGACGGCGCAGGCGCGTCACACTCACTTGTCTTCACAGGATGGTTATGACTCAGCAAACGCCTCTATTCGAACAGCATCAGGCCTGCGGTGCCCGCATGGTGGACTTCCACGGCTGGATGATGCCGCTGCACTACGGCTCGCAAATGGATGAGCACCATGCGGTGCGCAACGATGCCGGAATGTTTGACGTTTCCCACATGACCATTGTCGATCTGCACGGCGCGCGCACCCGTGAATTTCTGCGTTACCTGCTGGCCAACGACGTCGCCAAACTGACCCAGCCCGGCAAAGCCCTCTATACCGGCATGCTGAATGCTTCAGCTGGCGTCATTGATGATTTAATTGTTTACTTTATGAGCGAAGATTTCTTCCGCCTGGTGGTCAATTCCGCCACGCGCGAGAAGGATCTGGCGTGGATCGCTGAGCATGTGCAGCCGTTTGGGGTTGCGCTCACCGAGCGTGACGATCTGGCGCTGATCGCTGTACAGGGACCGAACGCGCAGCAAAAAGCACAGAGCCTGTTAAGCGCGGCACAGCGTGACGCGGTGGCAGGCATGAAGCCGTTCTTTGGCGTACAGGCCGGCGATCTGTTTATCGCCACGACCGGTTATACCGGTGAAGCCGGTTATGAAATCGCCCTGCCTGCTGCTCAGGCCGCAGATTTCTGGCAGCAGCTGCTGGCCGCGGGCGTGAAACCAGCCGGACTGGGCGCACGCGATACGCTGCGTCTCGAAGCTGGCATGAATCTGTATGGTCAGGAAATGGATGAAGGCGTTTCGCCGCTGGCCGCCAACATGGGCTGGACCATCAGCTGGGAGCCCGCCGACCGTGACTTCATTGGCCGTGAGGCGCTGGAAGCGCAGCGCGAGAACGGCACGGAAAAGCTGGTCGGGCTGGTGATGACCGAAAAAGGCGTGCTGCGTAACGGTCTGACGGTGCGCTTTACCGATGCGCAGGGACAGCCGCAGCAGGGCATCATTACCAGCGGCTCCTTCTCGCCAACGCTGGGCTATAGCATTGCGCTGGCGCGCGTGCCGGCCAGTATCGGTGAGCAGGCGATTGTTGAAATCCGCAATCGTGAAATGCCGGTGAAAGTGACTAAACCTATTTTTGTTCGCGCCGGCAAGCCGGTCGCTCAGTAATTTTTTTTCAGGAGAAATGGCGATGAGCAATGTGCCAAATGAATTGAAGTACCGTGATAGCCACGAGTGGGTGCGTAAAGAAGCTGACGGTACGTTTACCGTGGGCATCACCGAACACGCGCAGGAACTGCTGGGCGACATGGTGTTTGTCGACCTGCCTGACGTGGGCGCCAGCTTTGCCGCCGGTGACGACTGTGCGGTAGCCGAATCCGTGAAAGCGGCATCGGATATCTATGCCCCGTTGAGCGGTGAAATCGTGGCGGTCAACGAAGCGCTGGGCGATGCCCCGGAGCTGGTTAACAGCGAACCGTATGCCGCCGGCTGGCTGTTTCGCATCAAAGCCAGCGACGAGTCCGAGCTCGACGCGATGCTCGATGCCGCTGCCTACAAAGCGTCCATCGACGAGTAACCGGTAGTCTCTGAAGGTGCTGCACTGCGGCGCCTTCTTTTTTATCTGCCTGTTTTAATGCCATTTTGTCACCCAGCCCGATTCAGGATGTACTGTAAATGACCCAGACTCTCAGCCAGCTCGAACATAACGGTGCTTTTATTGAGCGCCATATCGGTCCTGATGCCGCGCAGCAGGCCACCATGCTGGAAGCGATTGGTGCCAGCTCGCTGGCTTCGCTGATCGCTTCAATTGTGCCTGCTGATATCCAGCTGCCAGGCCCGCCGGCGGTAGGCGATGCCGCGACTGAACAGCAGGCGCTGGCAGAGCTGAAAGCCATTGCCAGCCAGAATCAGCGTTACAAATCCTGGATTGGAATGGGTTACAGCGCCGTGATCACCCCGCCGGTGATTCTGCGCAACATGCTGGAAAACCCGGGCTGGTACACGGCGTACACGCCGTATCAGCCGGAAGTGTCGCAGGGCCGTCTGGAAGCGCTGCTCAACTTCCAGACCCTGACGCTCGATCTCACCGGGCTGGATATCGCTTCAGCTTCACTGCTGGATGAAGCCACCGCGGCCGCCGAAGCGATGGCGATGGCTAAACGCGTCAGCAAGCTGAAAAACGCGACCAAATTCTTTATCGCCGATGACATCCATCCGCAAACGCTGGATGTGGTGCGCACCCGCGCCGAAACCTTTGGCTTTGAGCTGATTATCGATCGCGCCGAAAAAGCCCGCGAGCACGACGATCTGTTTGGCGTGCTGCTGCAGCAGGTCGGTACCAGCGGAGAAGTGCACGACTACCGTGAACTGATTGCTGAGCTGAAAAGCCGCAAAGTGGTGGTGAGCGTGGCGGCGGATTTCATGGCGCTGGTGCAGCTGGAAGCGCCGGGCAAACAGGGTGCTGATATCGTCTTTGGTTCCGCCCAGCGCTTTGGCGTACCGATGGGCTACGGCGGTCCGCACGCGGCCTTCTTTGCCAGCCGTGATGAGCACAAGCGCTCCATGCCGGGCCGCATCATCGGTGTGTCACGCGATGCCGCCGGTAACACCGCGCTGCGCATGGCGATGCAGACGCGCGAACAACACATCCGCCGTGAGAAAGCCAACTCCAACATCTGTACTTCCCAGGTGCTGCTGGCGAATATCGCCGGCCTGTACGCGGTTTACCATGGCCCGGCCGGACTGAAGCGCATCGCCTCGCGCATTCACCGTCTGACCTCGATTCTGGCAGCAGGCCTGCAAAACGGCGGCCTGAAGCTGCGCCATCACAGCTGGTTCGATACGCTGACCGTTGAAGTTGCCGATAAAGCGGCGGTGCTGAACCGTGCGCTGAGCTTCGGCGTCAACCTGCGCAGCGATATCCTCAATGCGGTCGGTATCACGCTGGATGAAACCACCACGCGTGAAGACGTGCTGGCGCTGTTTGCCATTCTGCTGGGCGATGCGCACGGCCAGGATATCGAGGCGCTGGACGCCGCGGTGGCGGCGGAAAATAGCGCCATTCCGGCAGGCCAGCAGCGTACCAGCGAATTCCTTACCCATCCGGTGTTCAACCGTCATCACAGCGAAACTGAGATGATGCGCTATATGCACAGCCTGGAGAAAAAGGATCTGGCGCTGAATCAGGCAATGATCCCGCTCGGCTCATGCACCATGAAACTGAATGCCGCCGCCGAAATGATTCCGATCACCTGGCCGGAATTCGCTGAACTGCACCCGTTCTGCCCGGCAGAGCAGGCGAGCGGTTATCTGCAGATGATCGGCCAGCTGTCCCAGTGGCTGGTTCAGCTCACCGGGTACGATGCGCTGTGCATGCAGCCGAACTCTGGTGCGCAGGGCGAATACGCCGGTCTGCTGGCCATCCGTCGCTATCATGAGAGCCGTAATGAAGCGGGCCGCACGATCTGTCTGATCCCGAGTTCGGCACATGGCACCAACCCGGCGTCCGCGCAGATGGCGGGCATGGCGGTCGTGGTGGTGGCCTGTGATAAGCAGGGCAACATCGATCTCGGCGATCTGCGTGAAAAAGCAGCGCAGGCCGGTGACGCGCTGTCGTGCATCATGGTGACCTATCCGTCGACGCACGGCGTCTACGAAGAGACCATTCGCGAAGTGTGCCAGATCGTGCATCAGTACGGCGGCCAGGTGTACCTCGACGGCGCAAACATGAACGCGCAGGTTGGGATCACCACGCCTGGCTACATTGGCGCTGACGTGTCGCATCTCAACCTGCACAAAACCTTCTGCATTCCGCACGGCGGTGGCGGTCCGGGCATGGGGCCGATCGGGGTAAAAGCGCATCTGGCGCCATTCGTACCGGGCCACAGCGTGGTGCAGATTGACGGCGTGCTGACCCAGCAGGGCGCGGTTTCTGCGGCGCCGTTCGGCAGTGCATCTATTCTGCCCATCAGCTGGATGTACATTCGCATGATGGGTGCCGAAGGGCTGAAGCAGGCCAGCTCGGTGGCGATTCTCAACGCCAACTACATCGCCAGCCGGCTGCAGTCGGCGTACCCGATTCTGTACGCCGGCCGCGACGGCCGCGTGGCGCATGAGTGCATTCTCGACATTCGTCCGCTGAAAGAGCAGACCGGCATCAGCGAGCTGGATATCGCGAAACGCCTGATCGACTATGGCTTCCATGCGCCGACCATGTCTTTCCCGGTCGCCGGCACGCTGATGGTCGAGCCGACTGAGTCCGAGAGCAAAATCGAGCTGGACCGCTTTATTGACGCGATGCTGGCGATCCGCATGGAAATTGATCGCGTGGCCGACGGTGAATGGCCGGCTGACGACAACCCGCTGGTGAATGCACCACATACCCAGATGGAAATCGTCGGCGACTGGAGTCATCCGTACAGCCGCGAGCTGGCGGTCTTCCCGGCCGGCAGCGCCAACAAATACTGGCCGACCGTTAAGCGTCTGGACGATGTGTTTGGCGATCGCAATGTGTTCTGTTCATGCGTTCCGATGAGCGAATACCAGTAATCTGCAGGCGTAATTCAAACCCTTCAGTAATACTCAAGGCCGATTTGTCGGCCTTTTTTTATGGGAGAAGCATATGGATCTGGCACTGGTCACCGGCGGTAGCCGCGGAATTGGACGGGCAACATCGCTGCTGCTGGCGCAGGCGGGTTATCGCGTGGCAATCAATTTTCGGCAGCGCGAAGCAGAAGCGTTGCAGGTGGTGGCAGATATCGAAGCGCAGGGCGGCAGCGCGTTTGCCTTACAGGCGGATATTGCCGATGAAGCGCAGGTGGTGCGCATGTTCCGCCAGCTGGATCAGCAGCCGGGCGCGCTGCGCGTGCTGGTGAATAACGCCGGTATTCTCTTCTCCCAGTGCCGGGTTGAGGATCTGGATGCTGCGCGCATTCAGCGCGTGCTGGCAACCAACGTCACCGGCACGTTTATCTGCTGTCGCGAAGCGGTAAAACGCATGAGCACCGCACACGGCGGTCAGGGCGGCGCCATTGTTAACGTCTCGTCAGCGGCCGCGCGTACCGGCTCGCCCAATGAGTATGTCGATTACGCGGCGTCGAAAGGCGCGATGGATACGCTGACCAGAGGTTTGTCACTGGAAGTGGCGGCGCAGGGGATTCGCGTCAACAGCGTGCGGCCAGGGCTGATCTACACCGATATGCATGCCGACGGCGGCGAGCCGGGGCGCGTTGATCGTCTCGCGGCATCGCTGCCGATGCAGCGCGGCGGCCAGGCGGAGGAGATCGCTGCCGCCATCGTCTGGCTGGCCAGTGACGCCGCTTCATACGTCACCGGCAGCTTTATTGATGCATCAGGCGGCCGTTGAGCCGCACTTCACAGCCTGTCTGCGCGCGGCGCACATTTATACGTCGCGCGCCATTAGCGGTTACAACACTTCACCATTGCTGGCAATTACCTGCTGATACCAGGCGAAACTCTTCTTCTTCGAACGGGCAAAGCTGCCGCTGCCGTCATCGTTTTTATCAACGTGGATAAAGCCGTAGCGCTTGCTGTACTGGCCGGTGGTAAAGGAGACGCAGTCGATGCAGCCCCACGGCGTATAGCCCAGCAGATCGACACCATCCAGCGCCACCGCTTTTTTCATCTCTTCGATGTGCGCGCGCAGATAATCAATGCGGTAGTCATCTTCGATTACGCCCTCAGCATTGGCTTTATCAATGGCACCAAAGCCGTTCTCAACGATAAACAGCGGCTTCTGATAGCGCTCATACAGCGCATTCAGCACGTAGCGCAGGCCGACCGGATCAATCTGCCAGCCCCAGTCGGACGCTTTCACATGCGGGTTAGGCACTACGCCGTCGAAGCCGGTGATCGGGTCGTCGACGCCGCTGGCTTTGGTGTCCACCGCATTGCTCATGTAGTAGCTGAAACCGATGTAGTCGCAGCAGCCCTGACGCAGCGTTTCGGCGTCATCGGCTTCCATCTCAATGTGATAGCCCTTGCGCGCCCACTCTTTAAGCGTATAAGCCGGGTACGCGCCGCGCATCTGCACGTCGCTGAACACGTAGCGCTGATGCATCGACTCCTGTGCGCGCATCACGTCATCCGGATGGCAGGAGAACGGATAGACCGGTACCATGGCGATCATGCAGCCAATCTGGAAATCCGGGTTGATTTCGTGGCCGCGCTTCACCACTTTGGCACTGGCAACGAACTGGTGATGCATCACCTGATACATCGTCTGCTCCGGCTTTTCATGCTCTGTGAACACGACGCCGGAGCAGCAGTAGCCGAACAGTGGATACTGCCAGTTGCGCTGGTTATTGATTTCATTGAAGGTCATCCAGTACTTCACTTTGTGGCGATAGCGCGTCATCACCACGTCACTGAAGCGCACAAAGAAATCGACCACTTTGCGATTAGCCCAGCCGCCGTACTCTTTAACCAGATGATAAGGCATCTCAAAGTGCGACAGGGTAATCACCGGTTCGATGCCATATTTCAGCAGTTCATCAAACAGGTCATCGTAAAATTGCAGGCCGGCTTCATTGGGCTGCAGTTCATCGCCGTTGGGGAAAATGCGCGTCCAGGCAATCGAGGTGCGGAAGCATTTGAAACCCATCTCGGCAAACAGCGCCACGTCCTGTTTGTAGTGCGAATAGAATTCCACCGCCTGATGGTTGGGATAGTGCTGGCCGGGCTGAACGCCGGGCGTGATGACGCGATCTACGCCGTGTGCGCCGCCGGTGAGAACATCGGCGATACTGACGCCTTTGCCGCCCTGATCCCAGCCGCCCTCAACCTGATGGGCTGCCACCGCGCCGCCCCAGAGAAATCCGCTGGGTAACTGCAATCCTTCACTCATTTCAATACCTCGTCACGCTGTTGGCGAAAATAATACTGCCCGCAGTGTAACAACTGAAATAGCAAAGTCACGCTATAACACCGGCGCGGAAATGTGACTTGTTACCGCCGAAAAACAGGCTGTTTTATACCTGCGTGAGGCGGGCAATATAACGGCCCAGCGTCTCCAGAATATAAATGACCGGTACCTGGGTGGTAATATCGAAGCGGTCAGGCAGTTTCTCCTGCGGCACATGATAGGAGAGATTGAAATCCGCCATTTTCGCCAGCGAGCAGTTGTCGTGATTGGTGATGGAGATGATTTTACAGTGATGCAGGCTGAACTGACTGGCAAAGCGCAGGATCTCTTCGGTTTCGCCAGAGACGGATAAAATAATCGCCAGCGCATTTTCCCAGGCGCTCTTACTCACCGGGTAATAAGGATCATCGATGTGATGGCTGAATTTGCCAATATTAGAAAAATAGCGCGCACCATATTTGCCAAGGCTGCCTGAAGTACCAGCACCAATAAAGAAAATGTGCTCAGCCTCAATAATCATTTGCGCCGCGGTGGCAATCTGCTGATCAAATTCTGCGTTATTGATGCTTTTAAAAAAGCTCAGCATTTCACCGACACCGGAGGGCAGCAGCACCGGCGCGCTTTCCTCCTGCGCCAGGCGAAAACGGATACGGAATTCTGACCAGCCGTCACAGTGCATTTTGCGGCAGAAGCGCAGCACCGTGGTGGTCGAGACGCCCGCCTGCGCCGCCAGTTCGCGGATGGTCATATAACTGACACTTTCCCGGTGTTTGATGATGAAGTGATAAACCTGCATCTCAAGGTCATTCAAACGGGACAGGTCGCTGTGTGAAAACATTCGGGCGGCGCTCACGGCAAAAAGAAGCCTCAGTGTAACAGATTGGTTTGCCGCTGGGTTGTCACACCTCTTCACAGAATAATTTTAGCGTACATGTGTACTCTGAAATTGTTCTTCGCTACTCTGGTGCACAGAAAAAGCACAACTTTCGTTACGATGTTCAGGAATCCGACGCCATGATACAGAACCGACTTATTGCCCAGGGCTATTCACTGGCCGAAGAGATCGCCAACAGCATCAGCCACGGCCTGGGCTGTTTATTTGGCATCGTGGGGCTGGTGTTGCTGTTGACCCAGGCCGTTGAAATGCAGGCGAATATCACCGCCATTACCAGCTATAGCCTGTACGGCGGCAGCATGATTCTGCTGTTCCTCGCCTCGACGCTGTATCACGCCATTCCGCACCAGCGCGCCAAATACTGGCTGAAGAAATTTGACCACTGCGCCATCTATTTGCTGATCGCCGGGACTTACACGCCATTTCTGCTGGTCGGGCTGCAATCGCCGCTGGCGCAGGGATTGATGGTGGTGATCTGGAGTCTGGCGCTGGCGGGCATCATCTTTAAGCTGACCATTGCGCATCGCTTTAAAGTGCTGTCGCTGGTGACCTATCTCAGCATGGGCTGGCTGTCGCTGGTGGTGATTTATCAGCTGGCAACCAAACTGTCGGCCGGCGGCGTCTGGCTGTTGGCGGCGGGCGGGATTGTCTATTCACTCGGGGTAATTTTCTATGTGTCGCGCCGTATCCCGTACAATCATGCCATCTGGCACGGTTTCGTGCTGGGCGGCAGCGTGCTGCACTTTTGCGCCATCTATTTTTACGTGATGTAACAAGGCCAGGGTCGCCACTGATGGCGACCCTGCGGCATACCAGCCGTAACCGTTACTCTTCCAGCGAATAGGGCAGCGGCTGAATGGTCAGCTTACCGTTTTCATCGCCTTCAACGCGCAGCACGCTATCCGGCTCCAGATCGTTGTTCAGCACCGCCTGCACCCACACGCTGCCATCATCCAGCTGTACGCCGCTCAGCACCGTGCCGGTGCGACGCCATTTGTCGCCCATCTGCAACTCCAGCGAACTGGCTGCGTCCGGTATTTTGCTGGCGCTGCCCGCCAGCCAGTAGAGCGCACGTTTATTGGCGCCGCGGAATTTGGCGCGCGCCACCATCTCCTGGCCGGTATAACAGCCTTTTTTAAAGCTGATGGCATCCAGCGCCTGCAGGTTGGTGGCTTGCGGAATCAGCTGCGCCGTGGTGGCGCTGTCGATCACCGGCACGCCCGCCGCAATATCCAGCGCCAGCCACTGCGTGCTGTCATTCAGCTGCGCTTCCCCGGCCAGCTTCTGCTGCAGCGCTTCGGCCTGCGCCGGCGTGGTGATCAGCAGAAAACGCTCGGCTGGCTCGGCGAACCACAGCAGGGTGGTGTCATCCTGCTGTACCACTGGGGTTGTGGCATCCGGCAGCGTGGCGAAAACGTTAGCCAGCGCGGCGCGCGCCTGAAAACCGGCAACGCCGAGCAGGACTGCGTCATCATCGGCCGCAATGGTCACTTTGGCGAACACCGCATACTTCTTCAGTTCGGTCACCTGCTGCTCGCGCAGATTGCGCCGCACAACATAGGCATAACCTTCTCCACGATGGAACAGACGCAGATTGCTCCACATTTTGCCTTTGGCATCACAGTGCGCTGCCGGGCGATGCTGCACTGCGTCCAGCGCCGCCACGTCCAGCGTCAGCTGACCCTGCAGATAAGAGGTGCTGTCTTTGCCCTGCACCGACACCAGCGCCCACTCGTCGAGCGACATCAGCGTTAAAGGCAGGCGCGACGCCGCAGCGGGCTGGCGAGGCGGAAGGGTGAAAATCGGCATGAGTCCGTCCTGATCAATAAGGTTTATCCAGTAATATGCTTACCAATGTTAAAAGAGCAGTGCGCCATTGCAACCTGTTTGCGGAATCTGGCGCACAAATCGCGTGATAACCCTGTAACCGGTGGCATTGCTGTGCGTCATCGCGCGCAGCGTCTGGTTGCACGCCTGCAGCGCGGCGAAAAAGCAGGTACACTGAGCGCCACTGTTATCAGCTGTGGAAGAAGACACATGGATATTCATGACAAAGCGCGCGTCCAGTGGGCATGCCGTCGCGGCATGCTGGAGCTGGATGTCTCGATCATGCCGTTCTTTAAATATGAGTATGATTCGCTGAGCGACAGCGACAAGCAGGTGTTTGTCGCGCTGCTGAAGAGCGACGATCCGGACCTGTTTAACTGGATGATGAACCACGGCGAACCGGCCGATCCCGAGTTCAAACGCATGGTGAAACTGATTCAGCAGCGCAACCGTGAACGCGGGCCGGTGGCAATGTGATCTGCGCGCGTCACGCAGCGCGCGTGTGCTGAATGTGACGCTGTTCGGGCTGGGTGGCGCGCTGTTGCTGAGCTGTCGCTGGCCGGCGGGCTGGGCCTGGGTTCAGATCGCGGTAGTGATTCTGCTGACACTGCAGTACTGGCGTAACGCGCGTCGCCTGCAGCAGCGCTGCGGAGCGCTCATGCTGGATGACAAGGGTGACTGGTACTGGCGCGGTGAGCGCTGGCAGGCGCAACGGACGCCGGACTGGCTACCGTGGGGCGTGTTGCTGGTGCTGCGTAACCGGCGCGGGCAGCGCTGGCGGCTGTGGCTGCTGCACGACAGCATGCCGCCCGACGCGTGGCGCGCGTTACGCGCCCGCTGTTTTTTGCTGGATGGCGCGACGCCGCATTAAAGCAGCGCGGCGGTTTCGGTCAGAATCTGTTCGCACCACTGCTCGACGCGCTCTTCGCTCAGCTCAAACTGATTAACGTCGTCGAGCGCCAGACCGACAAACTGCTGACCATCGGCGGTCAGTGGTTTTTTACTGGTGAACTGGTAGCCGTCGAGCGGCCAGTAACCGACAAACTGCACGCCCATCGGCAGCAGCAGTTCGTGCAGCATACCCAGCGCATCAAGGAACCATTCGCTGTACTCGACCTGGTCGCCCATTCCGTACAGCGCCACAATTTTGCCCTGCAGGTTGAGCGCCGGCAGCTGTTGCCACACCGCTTCCCAGTCCTCCTGCAGTTCGCCGAAATCCCAGGTCGGAATACCGAGAATCAGTAAATCGTACTGCTCCATCAGCGACGGATCGTCATCTTTCAGGTTATGCAGTGTGACTAATTCTTCACCGATAAAGTCGCGGATTTTCTCCGCCGTCATCTCGGTGTAACAGGTACTGGAACCGTAAAACAGACCGATATTCATGCAATTAATGCTCTGACTGAAACTCACTCTGGCGCAATTGTACCAGAAGCAGGCCAGTTTCAGGCATAATGAGCACGATTTCACACGGCGAGGGGCAACAGTGCAGGACAGCGATCTGATAGAACAGTTTCTCGACGCGCTCTGGATTGAGCGCAACCTGGCGCAGAACACGCTGGCGTCCTATCGTCAGGATTTGCAGACGCTCACTGCCTGGCTGCACCACCATGAGCGCACGCTGCTGACGCTGGAAGCCGCTGATTTACAGCAGTTTCTGGCTGAGCGGATTGAGGGCGGTTACAAAGCCACCAGCTCAGCGCGTACCCTGAGCGCAATGCGCCGTCTGTTTCAGTATCTGTACCGCGAAAAGCTGCGCAGTGACGATCCCAGCGCGCTGTTATCAGCGCCGAAATTGCCGCAGCGCCTGCCAAAAGACCTGTCAGAAAATCAGGTCGAGCGCCTGTTACAGGCGCCGGCGACGGACATACCGCTCGAACTGCGTGACAAAGCGATGCTGGAGCTGCTGTACGCTACCGGGCTGCGCGTCTCTGAGCTGGTCGGTCTGACGTTGAGTGATGTCAGCCTGCGTCAGGGCGTGGTGCGCGTCATCGGTAAAGGCAATAAAGAGCGGCTGGTGCCATTAGGTGAAGAAGCCATTTACTGGCTGGAGCACTATATGGAACACGGGCGGCCCTGGCTGCTGAACGGACAGACCATTGACGTGCTGTTCCCCAGCAACCGCGCGCAGCAGATGACACGCCAGACCTTCTGGCATCGCATCAAACACTATGCCACCCTTGCCGGCATCGACAGCGAAAAGCTGTCACCGCACGTGCTGCGCCACGCATTTGCCACACATTTACTGAACCATGGTGCCGATTTACGCGTCGTACAGATGTTGCTGGGGCACAGCGACCTGTCGACCACCCAGATTTACACGCACGTGGCGACCGAGCGCCTGCGTCAGTTACATCAACAGCATCATCCGCGCGCCTGAGCAGCGGCAACAAGGATTTGAGATGAAAAAAACCGTTACGACGCTGGCTCTGCTGGTCAGCGCCTTTTCTGCGCTGGCCCATGCCGATGACAGCGCGATTCAGCAATCACTGAAAAAACTGGGTATGCAGCAGGCGGAAATCCAGCCGTCGCCGCTGCCGGGTATCAAAACGGTGATGACCGAAAGCGGCGTGCTGTACGTCACCGAAGACGGCAAGCACATGATTCAGGGCCCGCTGTACGATGTCAGCGGCGCGCAGCCGGTGAATGTCACCAATCAGCTGCTGGAGAAAAAAGTCGCCGCGCTGGCACCGGAAATGATTGTCTACAAAGCGCCGAAAGAGCAGCACGTGATTACCGTGTTCACCGACATCACCTGCGGCTACTGCCGCAAGCTGCACGAGCAGATGGCTGACTACAACGCGCTGGGCATCACCGTGCGCTATCTGGCGTTCCCGCGTGAAGGCCTGCACGGCCAGGTGGAGAAAGCCATGACCGCCATCTGGTGCAGCGCCGATCGCAACAAGGCGTTTGATGCCGCAATGAAAGGCGATGCACCGCAAATGGATGCGCCGGCGAGCTGCAAAATCAATCTCGACCAGCACTACAAGCTGGGCATTCTGTTTGGTATTCAGGGCACGCCCGCCATCCTCACCGACAGCGGCATGATGATTCCTGGCTACCAGGGACCGCAGGAGCTGAAGCAGGTACTGGACGGCCAGAAGCGTGGTGGTTAAGACACAGTGATGCACTCTGTAGAATTGCGTCGGCGTGAAGCCCAGGCCGACGCGCAGTTACCCGATGATCTACCGCCGCTGCTGCGTCGTCTCTACCTGCAGCGCGGTGTCAAAGACGCCGTCGAACTGGAACGTGGCGCGAAATTCCTGCTGCCGTGGCAAAGCCTTGGCGGCATTGAGCGCGCCGTGACGCTGCTGCACCAGATGCTGCAGCAGCAACGCCGTATCGTGGTGGTGGGCGATTTCGATGCCGATGGTGCCACCAGCACTGCGCTCACCGTACTGGCGCTGCGCAGCATGGGCGGCAACGTCGATTATCTGGTGCCGAACCGCTTTGAAGACGGCTATGGCCTGAGCCCGGAAGTGGTGGAGCAGGCGCGCGCGCGCGGCGCCGAGCTGATCCTCACCGTGGATAACGGAATTTCGTCGCACGCGGGCGTCGACACCGCGCACCAGCACGGTATTCCGGTACTGATCACCGATCACCACCTGCCGGGCGAAACGCTGCCGGCGGCAGAGGCCATCGTTAACCCTAACCTGAGCGACAGCGCATTCCCGTCACGTTCGCTGGCAGGCGTCGGCGTGGCGTTTTATCTGATGCTGGCGCTGCGTGCTCATCTGCGTCAGCATAGCTGGTTCAGCGACGGACACAGTGAACCCAATCTGGCTGAACTGCTGGATCTGGTGGCGCTCGGTACCGTGGCCGACGTGGTGCCGCTGGATGCCAACAACCGCATTCTGGTGTGGCAGGGGCTGAGCCGCATCCGCGCCGGGAAATGCCGTGCCGGCATCCGCGCGCTGCTGGAGATTGCCAACCGCGATGCGCGTCAGCTGGCGGCGAGCGACCTCGGTTTTGCCGTCGGGCCACGCCTCAATGCTGCCGGCCGGCTGGACGATATGTCGGTTGGCGTTGCGCTGCTGCTGACGGAAGATATTGCCCAGGCGCGCATGCTGGCCAGCGAACTTGATGCGCTTAATCAGACGCGCAAAGAGATTGAGCAGGGCATGAAGAGCGAGGCGCTGGCGCTGTGCGATGAGCTGGAGCGCCAGCATCGCGATCTGCCGCTCGGGCTGGCGTTTTATCACCCGGAGTGGCATCAGGGCGTGGTTGGCATCCTCGCGTCACGCCTGAAAGAGCGCTTCCACCGTCCGGTCATCGCCTTCGCGCCCGCCGGTGACGGCACGCTGAAGGGCTCTGGCCGTTCGATTGCCGGGCTGCACCTGCGCGACGCGCTGGAACGTATCGACACGCTCTATCCTGGGCTGATCATCAAATTTGGCGGGCACGCCATGGCGGCGGGGCTGTCGCTGGAAGAGGCGAAGTACGATGAGTTCCGCCAGCGCTTTGCCGCGCTGATCGACGAATGGCTGGAAGGCGAGGCGCTGCAGGGCGTGATGTGGTCCGATGGCGAACTGCATGCGCAGGAGTTTACCCTGCACACCGCGGAAATGCTGCGGGAAGCCGGCCCCTGGGGCCAGGCGTTTCCGGAGCCGGTGTTCGACGGTCAGTTTAAGCTGTTGCAGCAGCGTCTGGTGGGCGAGCGTCACCTTAAGGTGATGGTCGAGCCGCTGGGCGGCGGCCCGTTACTGGATGGTATCGCTTTTAACGTCGACACCAGCCTGTGGCCAGACAGCAGCGTGCGTCAGGTGCAGCTGGCCTACAAGCTGGATATCAACGAATACCGCGGCAACCGCTCGGTACAGCTGATCATCGACCATATCTGGCCGCAGTCGTAACCTTTAGAACGTGACGTCGACACCGCCGCGCAGCACCTTCTCATCGCCGCGATCGGCCACGTGGCGGTCGGCACGCAGGAACAGCCGCGCGCGTGCCGACTGCACCAGATCAACCCGCGCACCAAACCACTGCGAGCGGCGATCGAGCTGCATACCCGGGATGGTGAAGCTCTGCTGACCACTGCCGAAGCCGCTCCAGCGCGCGCTGACGTCCATCGACGGATTGCTGAACGCGTACTGGTATTCGCCATACAGGCTCAGCATGCTCCACCAGCCCGCCGACCAGTCCTGGCGCGCGCTGAGATTCAGGCCACCGTAACCGACGCTGCGGCGATAGCTGTCGCCGTCGCCCTGCAGACCAAACGCGCTGCCGCTGTCGCTGAAGCTGCCGGTTTGCAGGCCGGTTTCACGCCAGCCGAGATAGGGCTCAATGCGATAATCCTCCTGTAGCGTCCAGCGATAGCCGCTCTGTAACGCTGCCTGCCAGCTGTCAGTGCGGGCGGAAGAGGAGACCGGCGCGGCCTCGTCCAGCAGCACCAGGCGCTGCAGTTTGTCGCGTCCATGCTGATAGCTGAGATTGGCCTGCCAGTACCAGGCTGGCGTCACCGCATAGCGCCCATACAGCATTACGCCCTGCAGGCTGTTCTGGCTGTTGCCGCCGGTGTCGTCATAGGTGGCATCAAGCTGAGTGTGCGTCCAGGCGATGCCGAGGCGCAGGCCGGGCAGGCCAAAATCGCTGTCGGCACCCAGCGCGGTCAGGGTATTGCGATAGCGGTTGCCGAGATAGCCGTCCTGATCGAGCGAGCCGCGCAGCTGACCGCTCTCCAGCCAGAAGCCGAAGCGCCCCTGTTCGCTGGCATCATCGATGCGGTTGTTGAGCAGGCGCGTCTGATAATCAAGCGCGTTGAACAGCACCGCATTGCCGGAGGCATGCGCCTGGCCGGACAGGGAGTTGATTGCCGCCTGTGCGCTGCGGGTGTCCGCCAGCGTCTGGAAGGCGCCTGCGGCCGCCAGCGCTGACTGCTGCGCACTGCTCAGCGTCGCCTGACCCTGCCAGCGGTCCGCCAGCTCAAACGCCTGCTCCAGGTTGCGGCCGGTTTGCTGCGCGCTGGTGCTATCGATTCCCATCGCCTGTGCCGCTGCGGCGGTGTTCTTGCGCGTTAGCTGGCCGGTAACGCTGTGGGCGTCATAGCTGACGGAACCGTCGAGAAATACGCCGGTATTGACCTGGCTAAACTGACCGCTCACGCCGCCGCCGCTGGTCAGCAGCGTTTCCTGCTGTTTCACCACGTAGCTGGCGGAGGGCGGCGCCAGGTTTAGCGTGCCGTTGAGCGCCGCGTTGCCGGTCACGCGCAGCGGATTGTTCAGCGTGACGTTGAGCGTACCGTCGGCGCTTTGCTGATAGTTGCCCGCCACCTGCAGGCCGCCGTTAACCGATCCCTGGTTGACCAGATTGCCGCCGATGCGTCCGCTGCCACCCAGTTTGCCGCTGCCGTTCACCAGCGCGTTGCCGGCAATCGCACCGTCAATCAGCAGGCTATTGGCGGAGACCTGCGTCAGGCCCTGATAGCTGTTGTTGCCGGTCAGCTGAAGCGTACCGCCGCGTTCGCTGCCGTCCAGCACCAGCCCACGATCGCCGCTGATGTCATTGCTGAACACATACTGGCCGCCGTCGAGGCGCGCACTGAAGTCCTCTGCCCAGAATTGTCCCGGCCCGTTTAAGGCTTTGGCGGCGTTAAGATCGCCCCAGCCGAACGTCTCATTGTATGGCCGCCCGTTCGCGCTGTCGGCGACGTTATCGTGCGCATCACTGCGGTAGGTGGCGGTGGTCAGCAGGGTTTGCTGCAGGTTATGGCCGCTCATCCACGGGAAACGCTGCAGCAGCTGCGAGGCCGCGGCCGTCACGCGCGGTGCGGCAAACGAGGTGCCGTAGCTGCGCGCCTGCACCCAACTGCCGTCGGAGTTTTGATACAGGTAATCGGTATAGCCCGGCGCGGTCAGGCACCACGCGGCGGCCGCGCCGCAGGCGTCAAACGGTCCGGTGCCGGCTGCGCGGCCTGGCAGGTCATAACCGGTATGACTCAGGATACCGGTCACCGCCAGCAGATTACGCGCCAGCTGCGGGTCGTTATACATCAGCGGTGTCAGCACGTCCGGTGCCGGCGTGGCGCCGCTGTTGTTGCCGGTGATCATCACCGCCAGCCCATCTGCCGCAGCCACCGCGTTGAGCCCCTGATACAGCGACTGATAGCGCTGGCGCGCATCGGTTAACGCCTGCTGGCTGGTGAGGCGCTCCTGCGAACCGTAGGACATATTGAAGATGCGCACGCCCTGCGCCACTAAGCCCTGCACGGCGCGCGCAGTATTGTCGTAGCTGAAAATATTATTTTGTGACGCCTGCGCCACATACAGCGCGCTGTCAGGCGACAGCCCCAGCAGCGTCATCGCCACCAGCGTGCCGTGCCCGTTGATCCCCATGTTGTCATTCAGCGCGGTGTTGCTGTCGACATAACTGGAGAAATTCACGTTGGCGTAATTAATTTCGCTGCGGCCCGGGGCCAGACCAGAGTCAATGATGCCTACTTTATTGCTGGCGGCCGTGGCCGGCACCGCAGGTTCAACGACCGGCGTGACCGGGGTCAGGGTGCTGCCGCCGCCGCTACCACCGCCGCCGCCACCACAGGCGCTCAGCAGAAACGGGATGATCAGCGCCAGCAGGCGCGGTGAGGATCGAAAAGTAACAACAGGATAATGCATGGCAACTCCTCATGCCTCTCAGGGCATGTTGTCGCCCGTTCACGTTAACGGGCCTGAATGCAGTCTTTCCCTGTCACGAATACTCCTGAGCAACGTGGCTGACAGACAGAACGCAATAGATGAAGCACGAACCCCTGAGATTCCGTCAGGGTGCAGAAAGGATAAGGTGCGCACTGGCCGGTTGATGGCCAGGACAGCGCAGCATTGCGCAGGCTAATCACGCTATATCACGCTTCGAACCAGACATTTCTGATGGTGGAGTTTTAATGATTTTGTCTGAGAAATCATGGGTTTTAATGACGCCAGCTGGCGTTTATTGCCGTGATTATGTAGGAAAATTCTGAAGACACACCGCGTAGGTGGCGAGTGACAGCGGGATTTCTGGCAACCGCCATACCTGCTGGTTTCCAGAACTGGCGCAATTATTTTCTGCCGGTTCATACGCGGTATAGCCATTGATGTGCAAAGCTACAAACCAGGCGCGCTTTCGGGTAAACTAGCTCGTTACTTTTATCTCCTCTCACCGAATCGTCAAAAAAGACTGAAAAGCCATGTTTGAAATTAATCCGGTCAAAAATCGTATCCAGGACCTCAGCGAGCGCAGCAGCGTTCTTAGGGGGTATCTTTGACTACGATGCCAAGAAAGAACGCCTCGAAGAAGTAAACGCCGAGCTGGAACAGCCGGACGTCTGGAACGAACCTGAACGCGCGCAGGCGCTGGGCAAAGAGCGCGCCTCGCTGGAAGCGGTAGTTGAAACGCTCGACCAGATGCAGCAAGGGCTGGAAGACGTGCAGGGTCTGCTGGAGCTGGCGGTTGAAGCCGACGACGAAGAGACTTTTAACGAAGCCGTAGTCGAGCTGGACGCGCTGGACGTGAAGCTGGGTGAACTGGAGTTCCGCCGTATGTTCTCCGGCGAATACGACAGCGCCGACTGCTACATGGATATTCAGGCCGGCTCCGGCGGCACCGAAGCGCAGGACTGGGCCAGCATGCTGCTGCGCATGTATCTGCGCTGGGCGGAAGCCAAAGGCTTCAAAACCGAGATCATCGAAGAGTCCGAAGGCGAAGTGGCCGGTACCAAATCAGCCACCATCAAAATCATCGGTGATTACGCTTACGGCTGGCTGCGTACCGAAACCGGCGTTCATCGTCTGGTGCGTAAGAGCCCGTTCGACTCCGGCGGTCGTCGTCACACCTCATTCAGTTCAGTATTTATTTACCCGGAAGTGGATGACAACATCGACATCGAAATCAACCCGGCCGACCTGCGTATCGACGTCTATCGCGCCTCGGGTGCCGGTGGTCAGCACGTTAACAAAACCGAGTCAGCGGTGCGTATTACTCACCTGCCGACCAACATTGTGGTGCAGTGCCAGAACGACCGCTCGCAGCATAAGAACAAAGATCAGGCCTTCAAACAGCTGCGTGCCAAGCTGTATGAATACGAAATGCAGAAGAAGAATGCCGACAAGCAGGCGGCGGAAGAGAACAAGTCGGACATCGGCTGGGGCAGCCAGATCCGTTCATACGTTCTTGACGATTCGCGCATCAAGGATCTGCGTACCAGCGTAGAAACGCGTAACACCCAGGCCGTACTGGATGGCGATCTTGACCGTTTTATTGAAGCAAGTTTAAAAGCAGGGCTATAAGGAACCGACATGTCTGAACAACAACCGCAGAGCGCTGATGCCGCCCTTGAGTTAAACAACGAACTGAAAGCGCGTCGCGAAAAACTCAGCGCGCTGCGTGAAAAGGGCGTGGCGTTTCCTAACGATTTCCGCCGTGACACCACCTCCGATCGTCTGCATGCCGACTATGACAGCAAAGAGAACGACGAGCTGGAAGCGCTCGGCGTTGAGGTGAGCGTAGCCGGTCGTATGATGACCCGCCGCATCATGGGTAAGGCGTCGTTCGCCACCCTGCAGGATGTGGGCGGTCAGATCCAGATCTACGTTTCCCGTGACGATCTGCCGGAAGGCGTCTACAACGAGCAGTTCAAAAAATGGGATCTCGGCGATATCCTCGGCGCGCGCGGTAAGCTGTTCAAAACCAAAACCGGCGAGCTGTCGATCCACATCTCTGAGCTGCGCCTGCTGACCAAAGCGCTGCGTCCGCTGCCGGACAAATTCCACGGCCTCGCCGATCAGGAAACCCGTTACCGTCAGCGTTACCTTGACCTGATCTCCAACGACGATTCGCGTAAGACCTTCAAAATTCGCTCACAAATCATGGCCGGCATTCGTCAGTTCATGGTTAACCGCGACTTTATGGAAGTGGAAACACCGATGATGCAGGTGATTCCGGGCGGCGCCTCCGCGCGTCCGTTCATCACCCATCATAATGCGCTCGACATCGACATGTACCTGCGTATCGCGCCGGAGCTGTACCTCAAGCGTCTGGTGGTTGGCGGTTTCGATCGCGTGTTTGAGATCAACCGTAACTTCCGTAACGAAGGGATTTCGCCGCGCCATAATCCAGAGTTCACCATGATGGAACTCTATATGGCGTATGCGGATTACAAAGATCTGATCGAACTGACCGAGAGCCTGTTCCGCACCCTGGCGCAGGACGTGCTGGGCACGACGGAAGTGCCATACGGTGAGCACACCTTCGATTTCGGCAAGCCGTTTGAGAAGCTCACCATGCGTGAAGCGATCAAGAAATACCGTCCGGAAACGGACCTCGCCGATCTGGATGACTTTGATAAAGCCGTGGCGATTGCCAACGCGCTGCACATCAAAGTGGAGAAGAGCTGGGGTCTGGGCCGCGTGGTGACCGAGATCTTCGAAGAGACGGCAGAAGCGCACCTGATTCAGCCAACTTTCATCACCGAGTATCCGGCAGAGGTGTCACCGCTGGCGCGTCGTAATGACGAGAACCCGGAAATCACCGACCGCTTTGAGTTCTTCATCGGCGGCCGTGAAATCGGTAACGGCTTCTCCGAGCTGAACGATGCGGAAGATCAGGCCGAGCGTTTCCTGCAACAGGTTAACGCGAAGGACGCCGGTGATGACGAAGCGATGTTCTACGACGAAGACTACGTCACCGCGCTGGAGCACGGTCTGCCACCGACTGCAGGTCTGGGCATTGGTATCGACCGTCTGGTCATGCTGTTCACCAACAGCCACACCATTCGTGACGTGATCCTGTTCCCGGCTCTGCGCCCGACCGGTAAGTAATCAGGTTGCCTTCACCCTCACCCTAACCCTCTCCCATGGGGAGAGGGGACTTGCCTGTACCCCGGTGGGAGAGGGCCGCTGTGGTTTTCTCCCTCTCCCTGTGGCAGAGGACCGCTGTGGTTTTCTCCCTCTCCCTGTGGCAGAGGTCCGCTCTGGTTTCTCCCTCTCCCCGGTGGGAGAGGTCAGCTCTGGTTTTCTCCCTCTCCCCGTGGGAGAGGGCCGGGGTGAGGGCATCAGCGCGCACCCAACCTAAGACTTCACCACCCCATCCAGCCACGCCTGGAACCGCGCATAAGGCACATACAGCGCCACATCTTTAAACAGCGTTTTGCCGCTCTTATTATCATCAATCCGACTGCTATAACCGACAATCACCCCGGCCAGCGTGTCGTCGCTGGCGTTATACACCGCGCCGCCGGACATGCCTTTCACCACGCCAGCATTGGCCGCCACCACCACGCAGCTGGCCTTATTCCAGTCATTGCTCAGCGTCGTATTGATCAGGTTTTTGCCGCTTGATGCCACCGGCAGCGCGGAGATAAAGCTATACCCATACAGATTTACGTTGTCGCCGATATGGCTGTTGCGGAACTGCGGGGGCAGGTTGGCTTCCTTATTCGCATGATAAACCACGGCGATATCGCACTCCGGATGCCAGGCCTTCACCCGATACAGCGAATATTTGGCCACGTGCGCCGCCGTCAGACTGTACTCGCGCGTCAGGGGGATAGTGGTGCCCAGCGCACCCATGCCGAGCACGGTGGGGATGCCGGTGACGGTCATATCGACGCGCCTGGCCGCTTCTGAGCTGTATTCATAGTGCCCGACCGAGCAGCCGCTTAAGCCGCCGATCGCCAGCGCGATGATCCATCGCATAACTCTGTCCCCCTGTTGTGTTGACGCCGCATTACCGGGCAATCCATTGGGGTATCGGCAATGTGCGACCATCCTTTACTGCCTGATTTAACGCCAGAAAGCGCCGTCGCTGTGACAGCGATCACAACCTGTTATCAAGCGTAGTCTGTTATCGCCGTCCTGTCTCAGTGATGCATTAGCGACACTTTTTAGCGCCGGGATTATTGCCGCGCAGACAAAATAGCCTTGCTGCCGCCCGGGTGGTTGAGAGTCAGAGGCTGTGCTTTAATAGCAGACTGTGACGCAGTTCAAAAATAAACATCCCCGCACTGTCGGAGGGATACGCGTCTGTCTTAACCGTACGGCGTTCGTCGTGCGGCCCGCCTGCAAAATTATTTTGGGAGAGTGTGTTATGCCTGTTGCATTACTGGCGCTGGCGCTGAGTGCGTTCGCCATCGGCACCACGGAGTTCGTCATCATGGGGTTACTGCCGGAAGTGGCGGGTGACCTGCAGGTGTCGATTCCTTCTGCGGGCTGGCTGATCAGCGGCTATGCGCTGGGCGTGGCCATCGGCGCGCCAATCATGGCGCTGCTGACCGCGAAACTGCCGCGTAAACGTACCCTGATTCTGCTGATGATCATCTTCATCATCGGCAACGTACTCTGTGCGCTGGCTTATACCTATAACCTGCTGATGCTGGCGCGCGTTATTACCGCGTTGTGTCACGGTGCGTTCTTCGGCATCGGTTCAGTGGTCGCGGCCAGCCTGGTGGCGCCGAGCCGTCAGGCGTCGGCGGTGGCGCTGATGTTTACCGGTCTGACGCTGGCCAACGTGCTGGGCGTGCCGCTCGGCACCTGGTTTGGTCAGCTGTTTGGCTGGCGCGCCACCTTCTGGGGCGTGGCGATTATCGGCATTCTCGCGTTCATCGCGCTGATTGTCAGCCTGCCGACTAACAAAGATGAAAAACCGGTGCACCTGGCGAGCGAAATCAGCGCGCTGGCCAACGGCAAACTGTGGCTGTCGCTGCTGATGACGGTGTGTTTTGCCGCCGCGATGTTTGCGCTGTTCAGCTACATTGCGCCGCTGCTGTTACAGGTGACCGGCATCAGCGATCGCGGTGTCAGCTGGACGCTGTTCCTGATTGGTGCTGGCCTGACGGTGGGTAACATTGTTGGCGGGAAACTGGCGGACTGGAAAGTGTCGTTCAGCCTGATCCTCAGCTTCTCGCTGATTGCCGTGTTCTCGCTGCTGTTCAGCTGGACCAGCCATGCGCTGTGGCTGGCAGAGGTAACCCTGTTCCTGTGGGCGATGGCGACCTTCGCCACCGTGCCGGGCCTGCAAATCAACGTGGTGCGCCACGGTAAAGAGGCGCCAAATCTGGTGTCGACGCTCAACATCTCGGCCTTTAACGTCGGTAACGCACTCGGTGCGTGGGTGGGCGGCGCTGTGATCGACAAAGGCTATGGCCTGACGGCGGTGCCGGTCGCGGCGGCAGCGCTGGCGGCAGCGGGATTAGTGGTTTGTCTGCTGACCTTCCGCAAATCGGGCGGTCAGCGCGAGACGGTGCGCGCTTAAGCCAGCCGCCGGGCGATGCGCTGCGGAAAGGTGGCCACCTGCTGCTGCAGGTGGTCGCAGAAGTGATCGACCAGCGCCGATGCCGGCCGATGCTGTGGCCGCACCAGGCTCACCGTGAACGGCACGGCAATACTGAAGCGGCGCATCACCACGCCGCTGTCGGCGTAATCCAGCGCCGTCAGCGGATTAACAATCGAAATGCCCACCCCGGCGCGCACCATCGCGCACACCGACGCGGCGCTGTGCGTCTCCAGCACCAGCCGCCGCTCCACCTGCTGCTCATGGAACAGCGCATCCAGCAACTGACGATAGCTATCGCTGCGCGACAGGCTGACATAGTTTTCACCGTGAAAATCCTGCGGCGTCAGCACCGCCCGCTGACACAGCGGATGCTGCGGCGGCAGCACGCACACTTCATCACTGGTCAGCAGTGCCAGGCGTTCAGTCCCGGCGGGTGCATGCTGGGTTTCGGTCAGACCGAGATCGTAGCGCTGCGCCGACAGCCACTCCTCCAGCAGCGGCGACTCCTGCGGAATAATATTCAGGCTCACCTGCGGATAGCGCTGTAAAAACGGCTGCAGCAATGGCGGCAACAGCGACTGGGAAAAGACCGGCAGGCAGGCGATGGACAGCTCGCCCTGGCGGAAATTGCGCAACCCTTCGGCGGCATCCATGATGCGATCCAGACCGTACCACGAGCGCTGCACCTCTTCGTACAGCCGCAGCCCCTGCACGGTGGGCTGCAGGCGGCCGCGCACCCGCTCAAACAGCTGTAAGCCCAGCTGCTGCTCCAGCCGCGCCAGCTCGCGGCTCACCGTTGGCTGCGAGGTGTGCAGCAGCGTGGCGGCCTGGGTCAGATTGCCGCTGGTCATCACCGCGTGAAAGATTTCGATATGCCGCCAGTTAATTTTTGCCATCGTCGCCTCCGTGTCATCCATATCATATTTGCATAGCTGACGCTTAAACAGATATTTTTCTGCATCACTGTGCTGTGGCTAAATGACAGCAACGACTCAGGAGAATGCTCATGCCACGTCCACTTAACGATTCCCAGACGGCGCTTAACGCCACAAATCTGCTGCCGCTGGCGCAGCGCTACAGCGGCCCGTTCTGGGCTTACGATGCCGAAATCATTCAGCAGCGTATTGCGCAGCTCAGCGCGTTTGACGTGGTGCGCTTTGCGCAAAAGGCCTGCTCGAATATTCATATTCTGCGGCTGATGCGCGCTGCCGGCGTCAAGGTCGATTCGGTTTCGCTCGGCGAGATCGAACGTGCGCTGGCTGCCGGTTTTCAGCCGGGCGGCGAGGATATTGTGTTCACCGCCGATGTGCTGGACTCACCGACGCTGGCGCGCATCGCCGAGCTGAAGGTGCCGGTAAATGCCGGCTCAGTGGATATGCTGCATCAGCTTGGCGCGGTTTCGCCGGGTCATAGCGTCTGGCTGCGCATTAATCCGGGCTTTGGCCACGGTCACAGCCAGAAAACCAATACCGGCGGCGAAAACAGTAAGCACGGCATCTGGCACAGCGATCTGCCGCTGGCGCTGACGGCGATCCAGCAGCATGGCCTGCAGCTGGTAGGTTTACATATGCACATCGGTTCCGGCGTCGATTATGGCCATCTGCAGCAGGTGTGCGACGCGATGGTCGATCAGGTGGTGGCCTTTGGTCAGGATCTGCAGGCCATTTCGGCGGGCGGCGGGCTGTCGATTCCTTACCGCTTTGGTGAGGAGGCGATTGATACGCAGCACTATTACGGCCTGTGGAACGGCGCGCGCGAGCGTATCGCGGCGCACCTCGGCCATGCGGTGAAGCTGGAGATCGAGCCGGGCCGTTTCCTGGTGGCGGAGTCGGGCGTGCTGGTGTCGCAGGTGCGGGCGGTGAAGCAGATGGGCAGCCGTCACTTTGTGCTGGTGGATGCCGGTTTCAGCGATCTGATGCGTCCGTCGATGTACGGCAGCTATCACCATATTTCGCTGCTGCCTGCCGATGGCAGCGCGCCGGGTGAGGCGCATGTGGAGAGCGTGGTGGCCGGGCCGCTGTGTGAGTCGGGAGATGTGTTTACCCAGCTGGAAGGGGGCAAAGTGGAAACCCGCGCGCTGCCGGCGGCACAGGTCGGCGATTATCTGGTGTTCCATGATACCGGCGCTTACGGTGCATCAATGTCCTCCAACTACAACAGCCGTCCGCTGATCCCGGAAGTACTGTTTGAGCAGGGCGTGCCGCGTGAGATTCGCCGTGCGCAGACCATTCAGGAACTGCTGGCGCTGGAGCTGAACTGATGCGCATCGTGCCGCTCAGCAGCGTGCCGCATCACGCCAGCCAGATCACCGACTGGCTGTGGCAGGCGTTTGGTGATGGCACCTCGCGCGCGTTTTACGACAGCATTGTTCGCAGTAGCCTGAACGGTGCCGCGTTTCCGGTGACCTTTGTCGCGCTGGACGACGATGACGTGCCGCACGGCACGGTAGGGTTCTGGCGCTGTGATTTGATTAGCCGTCAGGATCTCTATCCGTGGGTTGCCGCGCTGTATGTGGATGAAGCGGCGCGCGGGCAGGGGCTGAGCGCCGCCCTGCAGCAGCACGTGCTGGATTACGCCCGCCAGCGCGGCTATGCAACGGTGTGGCTGTGGTCGACGTTTGGCGGCTACTACGAGCGATTCGGCTGGCAGTATCAGTGTGATGCGCTGGAGTTTCCTGAGGTGCAGGTGAAGGTGTATTCGCAGGATTTATAGTGGGTTGGGTGCGCGCTGGCCCTCACCCCAACCCTCTCCCGCAAGCGGGCGAGGGGGCTGACCGCGCTCTCCTTGCCGCAAGGGCTGACCGCGCGCTCTGGAACGTTCCCCTCCGCAAGGGCTGACCGCGCTCTGGAACGTTCCTCTCCGCAAGGGCTGACCGCGCTCTGGAACGTTCCCTCTCCCTCAGGGAGAGGGTCAGGGTGAGGGAAAGCCCGCCCCCGTTTAACCCGGTCCACCCACCGAATGCCGCCTGACCAGCGTCGGGCTAAACATATTGGTCACCTCCGGCAGCGCGGTGCCGTTGGCCAGCGCCAGCGCCAGCTGCGCGGCCTGCTGCGCCATGGTCACAATCGGATAGCGCACCGTGGTCAGGCGCGGACGCACGTAGCGCGACACCAGCACATCATCAAAGCCAATCAGCGACATCTCTTCCGGCACGCGAATGCCGTTATCGCTCAGCACTGCCAGCGCACCGGCGGCCATCGAATCGTTGTAGCACGCCACCGCGCTCACCTGCTTGCCGCGTCCGAGCAGTTCCGTCATTGCCTGCTCGCCACCGACCTCATCCGGTTCTCCCCACGCCACCAGCCGGTCGTTGCACGGCAGACCGTGCTCCTTCAGCGCATCGTAGTAGCCCTGCAGCCGATCTTCGGCGTCAGAGATGGTGTGCGTCGAGCAGATAAAGGCGATCTGCGTATGACCCTGCTGAATCAGGTGGCGCGTAGCCAGCCAGGCGCCGTAGCGGTCATCCAGCGCAATGCAGCGTGACTCAAACCCCTGCAGCAGCCGGTTCAGCAGCACCATGCCCGGCACCTGCTTCATCAGCAGCTCTAAATCGTCATCGGGAATTTTCTTGGCGTGCACCACCAGCGCGGCGCAGCGATGGCGCATCAGCTGTTCAATCGCCTGACGCTCTTTCTGCTCGTTATGGTAACCGTTACCAATCAGCAGAAAGTTGCCGGTTTGCCCGGCGACTTCATCGACCGCTTTCACCATCGCGCCAAAAAACGGGTCTGACACATCGCCTACCACCAGCCCGAGCGTTTCGGTGGATTGCTGCGCCAGCGCGCGGGCATTGGCGTTCGGGTGATACTGCAACTGTTCCATGGCCTGGGTAACGGCGAGGCGCGAACTCTCGCTGGCTTTGGGCGAATTATTGATGACGCGGGACACGGTCGCGACCGACACCCCCGCCATGCGGGCAACATCCTTAATAGTAGCCATGCAATGGTCGACATCCGGGAAAACGTTTACACATGCTCTCAGTGTTACGGAAAAGCCCGGCAGCCGCAACCCGCCAGAATGTCAGCGCTGTCGCAAAAGTGCGGAAAATCAGACGCTCACGGCGAGGCTTTAGCCCGGTAACGGCACCGTGCTATGCTGCCAGCCTGAATCACACCTGCCTGCCGGACCCATAACCATGAAAACTCGTGTGCCGCACCTTGCGCACTGGGGCGCGTTTACCGCCGTCACCGAAAATCAGCGCCTGATTGCCTGCGAACCTTTCTTCGCCGATGCCGATCCTTCCCCGATGATCCACACTCTCCCTGAACTGGTGTACTCGGATAAACGCATCCGTCAGCCGATGGTGCGCCGTTCGTGGCTGAAGTCGCGTGAAAACAGCGATCGCACGCTGCGCGGCCGGGAAGATTTTGTCGCCGTGGACTGGGACACCGCGCTCGATCTGGTGGCGGAAGAGAACCGCCGGGTGCGCGACCGCTACGGCGCTTCCGGCATTTTCAACGGTTCGTACGGCTGGTCATCAGCCGGTCGCGTTAACCACGCGCGCACCCTGATTCGTCGCTTCTATTTCCAGGGCGGCGGTGGCGTTGATCAGCAGGGTAACTACAGCTGGGGCGCGGCACAGTTCTTTCTGCCGTACGTGATTGGCACTTATATGCCGCTCACCGGCCGCGTCACCGACTGGCCGCAGGTGGTGGAGCATGCAGAAATTTTCGTCGCCTTTGGCGGCCTGGCGCTGAAAAATGCGCAGGTGGCCTCCGGCGGCGCCGGCGAGCACAGCCTGAAACCGGCGCTGCAGCAGCTGAGCGCCAAAGGCACGCCGATCATTAACATCAGCCCGATGCGCGATGACTGCCCGGCATTCGTTAACGCCGAGTGGATTCCGATTCGCCCGAACACCGACGTGGCGCTGATGCTGGCGCTCGGCTATGAAATTACCCGCCGCAACGCTATCGATGAGGCTTTCCTCGCCAGCCACTGCACCGGCTGGCCGCAACTGCGTGCCTATCTGCTGGGCGAAAGCGACGGCGTGGCAAAAACGCCCGCGTGGGCCAGTGCGATAACCGGCATCCCGGCGGCGCGTATCGCGCTGCTGGCGCAGCAGCTGGCGGGCAAACGCAGCTTCATCACCTGTGCTTATGCGGTGCAGCGCGCCCATCGCGGCGAGCAGCCGTACTGGATGATGATTGCGCTCTCGTCGATGCTGGGCCAGCCGGGACTGCCGGGCGGCGGCTTCTCTTTTGGCCATGGCTCGATGAACAGCGTCGGCAATCCGCGCCAGGAAGGCCCGGCGCCGCTGATGAGCACCGGCCCGAATCCGGCGAACCTGTCGATCCCGGTGGCGCGTATCAGCGACATGCTGCTCAATCCCGGCCAGCCGTATGCGTTTCAGGGCGAGACGCTGCACTATCCCGACATTCACCTGGTGCACTGGGCAGGCGGCAATCCGTTCCACCATCACCAGCAGCTCAACCGGCTGGTCGAGGGCTGGCAGCGCCCGGATACGGTCATCGTGCAGGATATCGTCTGGACGCCCGCGGCGCAGATGGCGGACATCGTGCTGCCGGCCACCACCACGCTGGAGCGCAACGACATTGGCGGCTCGTCGCGTGACCGCTTCGTGCTGGCGATGCACCAGGCGATTAAACCGCAGCATCAGGCGCGTAACGACTTTGATATTTTTGCCGATCTGGCCGATCGCCTTGGCTACCGTGATCGCTTTACCGAAGGACGCAACGAGATGCAGTGGATTGAGCATCTTTACCAGCAGTGCGCGCAGGCGCATGCGCAGCTGGACATCGCGTTCCCGGAGTTCGAGGCATTCTGGCAGCGCGGTTTTGTTGAGATTCCGCAGGGCGGCAAGCCGTACGTGTTTATGGATGATTTCCGCGCCGATCCGCAGGCGCATCCGATTCACACCGCCAGCGGCAAAATTGAGCTGTTTTGCCAGACCATCGCCGATTACCAGCTGGCGGATTTCGCCGGGCATCCGGAGTGGCGCGCGCCGCAGGAGTGGCTTGGCGCAGCGCTCAGCGCGCAGTTCCCGCTGCACATGATTTCGGTGCAGCCTGCGGATCGCCTGCACAGCCAGCTGGATGCCACCGCCACGGTGCAGGCCGGCAAAACTGCCGGTCACGAAACGCTGTATATGCACGTTGACGACGCCGCCGCGCGCGGTATCAGCGACGGCGATGAGATTGAAGTGAGCAACGCGCGTGGCCGTATGCTGGCTGGTGTCCGCCTGACGGACGGCCTGACGCCCGGCGTGGTGATCATCGCCACCGGTGCCTGGTTCGATCCCGGTTTTGGCAAAGCGTGGCAGCCGTGGGACCGCGCCGGCAACCCTAACGTGCTGACGCTCGACATCGGGACCTCGTCGTTAACTCAGGGACCAAACGCCATGAGCTGCCTGGTGGAAATCAAAAAACACGCCAGTTGCACAATCGGCTAACAATCTCACCGCTGGTTACATTTTGCCGGTAACTGTTGCGTTT
Organism: Pantoea sp. ICBG 985; assembly: GCF_002928365.1. Taxonomy (NCBI): domain Bacteria; kingdom Pseudomonadati; phylum Pseudomonadota; class Gammaproteobacteria; order Enterobacterales; family Erwiniaceae; genus Pantoea; species Pantoea sp. ICBG 985. Next base: position 48,666 of record NZ_POWM01000004.1, on the reverse strand, counting down.
GAGTGATAGTTTCTGCGCTGAGCAACTTGCTACAGTCAGGGTCCCAGAGGTATTGATGGGTGAACATCAACAGTTTTCTTGATTACACCGACCTGCGCAGATGCGCAGGTTTTTTTTGCCTGCGATCTGCCGGTGTGATGCGTCCCGTTGCGGTGACCTCAATCGGGCATAAACGAACTGATACATTGTTTTCCTGTCAACTCGCTTTACCTTTCTTTATAACTGCAGCTAACCCCTTTGGATTCATCTTTTATCGCAGCGGATCGCCATGCCCCCGATTAAAAAATTTCTGGGAAAAGACCAGATTAAAGCCCCGTTTAACCCGTTTCGTTTTCGTCTGATTTGTCTGGGCGTATTAGGCTGCATGGGCCTGCTGCTGGCGCGCGTCGGGGATCTGCAGCTGATCAATCATCCGATGCTGGAGCACGAGGCCGACCAGCGCTCGCTGCGTACCGTGACGCTGCCGACCAACCGCGGCACGCTGCTCGACCGCGACGGCCAGGCGCTGGCGCTCAGCGTGCCATCACGCGATATCATCGCCGATCCGCTGCGCGTGCTGGAGGCCAATCCCGATTTCACCAGCGCCAAATGGAGCTATCTGGCGGCGGCGCTGAATCTGCGACCGGACGAGCTGCGCACACAGATCACCGCCAATCCGAAAAAGCGCTTCCTCTATCTCGGGCGCAAAATCGAGCTGGGCATTGCCAAAGATATTGCTGAGCTGCATCTGAAAGGCATCAGTTCGGTGTATGACGACAGCCGTTTTTATCCGATGAGTGAAGCCGCGGCGCCGCTGATTGGCATCGTCGGGGCGGACAACAACGGGCTTAACGGGCTGGAGAAGGGCTTTGACCGGGTACTGCAGGGCGAGCCGGGTAAAGAGGTGTATCGCCAGGACGGGGACGGCAACATTATTGCGATGATCGATTACGAGCCGCCGAAGCAGCCGCCGACGGTGCAGCTCAGCATCGATAAGTTTGACCAGTTTACGCTGTACAGCAAGCTGCGCGACGGCGTGCTGCTCAACAAGGCCGATTCGGGCGCGGCGGTGCTGGTGAAGATCGACACCGGCGAAATCCTCGCTATGGCGTCTTATCCGTCGTTCAACCCCAACAATTATGACAACGCCACGCCGGCGCAAATGCGCAATACCGCCATCAACGACAGCTACGAGCCCGGTTCGACGGTGAAGCCGCTGGTGGTGATGGAAGGGCTGCAGCGTCATCTGGTGCGCCCCGATTCGGTGATCGACACCACGCCCTACAGCGTCAACGGCCACCTGATCCGTGATGTCGGCCACTGGCCGCGGCTGACCATGACCGGCATTTTGCAGAAATCCAGCGACATCGGCGTGTCGCACATCGCGCTGGCGATGCCGGCGGAAGCGCTGGTGAACACCTACCAGGCTTTTGGACTCGGCAAGCCGACCGGGCTGGGGCTGACCGGTGAGAGCGTGGGCTACTTCCCGCTGCATCGCCAGCGCTGGGCGGACATTGAGCGCGCCACCTTTTCGTTCGGTTACGGTCTGCGCGTAACGCCGCTGCAGATTGCGCGTGAATACGCCACGCTCGGTTCGTATGGCGTCTATCGCCCGCTGTCGATCACCAAAGTGACGCCACCGGTGCTGGGCAGGCAGGTGGCGGATCCACAGATCGTGCAAACCGTGGTGCACATGCTGGAGAGTGACGTGCTGCCGGGCGGTACCGGGGTGAAAGCGGCGGTTCCGGGCTACCGGCTAGCGACCAAAACCGGTACCGCGGAGAAGATGGGCAGCAGCGGCAAATATGACGGCGGCTATGTCAACTACACCGCCGGCATCGCGCCGGCCAGCCATCCGGAAGTGGCGCTGGTGGTGATGATTAACCATCCTACTGCCGGCGATCACTTTGGCGGCTCGGTGGCCGCGCCGGTATTCGGCAACATCATGGGGCCGGTGCTGAAACACATGAACGTGGCACCCGACGCGATTTACAGTAAACCGGCATCAGATAAATCTTAACGAAATCAGGATGTAAACGCGCAGTCGAGCTTTTCACACCTCGTTGCATTTCGCCGAACTCCGTTGCGATTTGCGGCTGTTATCCGTGCCGCCATTGCGCGACGATAAAGGTCCCAGAGGTATTGATTGGTGTGAAGATCGGCTGCTGCGGCAGCGATACCCTTGTGGTATTCACCCTGTTCGGTTGCACCGACCCACGCGGATGCGTGGGTTTTTTTTGCCTGTAAGTTGTCCTCCTCTCCCGTTTATAGCGCCTGCGCGCGCCATCACCGGCCGCTGCCGGGCGCGGTTTAAATCCTGCATCTCTTAACGAAACGCTTACGGTTTGCGTATAGAAAACGTTCTGGCGATCCGCCGATAATGCGCGTCGTGATGATTTTCGCTGAAATAATCCCCTGCTTACCGGGGTTTTTACCCACACTTTTGCTGATCTGAAGACGCTGATGACTATCCATGCTTCCCGTTCTGGTTTCTCCCGCTGGCTGAAATGGCTGCTTGTGTTGCTGGTGCTGCTGATCGCGGCAGGCGTGATCTGGCGTGTGGCAGGCGGCAAGCGGGGCGCAGCACCCGGCGACCTGCCGCCAGGCGGTCATCGCGGCGCGGCGCCAATGAGCGGCCCGGCAACGCTGGTGCACAGCGGCGTTGCCGCGACGGCCGACGTGCCGGTGTACCTGAATGCGCTCGGCACGGTGATCCCCAACGCCAGCGTCACCGTCACCAGCCGCGTGGCCGGGCAGTTGCAGCAGGTGTTCTTTACTGAAGGGCAGAAAGTCAGCGCCGGTCAGCTGCTGGCGCAGATCGATCCGCGCAGTTATCAGGCGACGCTGGCGCAGTATCAGGGCGATCTCAGCCAGAACCAGGCGCTGCTGCACAGTGCGCAACTGACGCTGGCACGCTACAAAAAGCTGGCAGCGCAGGACTCGCTGTCGCGCCAGGATCTGGATAGCCAGATTGCTACCGTCGGCCAGTATCAGGGCGCGGTGGCGGCGGATCAGGCGCAAATCGCCAGCGCAAAACTGGATATTGAGTATGCCCGCATCACCTCGCCGATCAGCGGCCGCGTGGGCCTGCGGCTGGTCGATCCCGGCAATATGGTGCAGACCAGCGACACCACCGGCATTGTGGTGGTGACGCAAATGCAGCCTGCCGCGGTGACGTTCAGCGTGCCGCAGAGCTACATCGCGCAGCTGACGCGCGCACTGCGCAACGGCCAGAGCCTGCCCGCGACGGCCTTCGATCAGGACAACAGCACCATACTGGCGCAGGGTGAGGTGAAATACATCAGCAATCAGATCGATACCAGCACCGGCACCATCGAACTGAAAGCCAGCTTTCCTAACGAAGACGAAGCGCTGTTTGCCAACCAGTTCGTTAATCTGCGTCTGCAAACCGGCACGCTGAAAAACGCGACGGTGATTCCGGCGCAGGCGCTGCAGCTGAGCAGCGACGGGAGCTTTGTGTTTATTATCAACAAAGACAATAGCGTGACGCGCAAAGCGGTCACCACCGGACCGGCACTGGGGGAAGATCGTCAGGCGATCCTGCAGGGCGTGGCGCCAGGCGATCGTCTGGTGACCGAGGGGATCGATCGTCTGACTAACGGCAGCAAAGTCCAGCTGGCTGACGACAGCAAAAGTACCCAGCCATGAATCCGTCTCGTCTGTTTATCCTGCGCCCGGTGGCGACGATTCTGCTGATGATCGGCGTGCTGATCGCCGGCCTGTTCGCTTATCGCTTTCTCTCCACCTCGGCGCTGCCGCAGGTGGATTATCCGACCATCCAGGTTACCACCCTTTATCCTGGCGCCAGCCCGGACGTGATGGCCTCGTCCGTGACCTCGCCGCTGGAGCGTCAGCTCGGTCAGATGGCCGGTCTTAGCCAGATGACGTCTGCCAGCTCGGGCGGATCATCGATTATCACCCTGAAGTTCAGCCTCGATCTGTCGCTTGACGTCGCCGAACAGGAAGTCCAGGCGGCAATCAACGCGGCGAATAATCTGCTACCGGACGATCTGCCCAATCCGCCGACGTATAAAAAGGTCAATCCGGCCGACAGTGCGGTGATCACGCTGGCCGCCAGTTCCGACACGCTGCCGCTGACTGAGGTGCAGGATCTGGTGAACACGCGCGTGGCGCTGAAGCTGTCGCAAATCAATGGCGTGGGGATGGTGACCCTGGCGGGCGGCAATCAGCCGGCGATTCGCGTGCAGATGGATCCAAAAGCGCTGGCGGCGCACAAGCTGTCGCTGGAAGACGTCAATACGCTGATCGCCAACAGCAACGTCAACGGTTCGAAAGGCGGCTTCGACGGCAAATATCACTCGGTGACCATCGACGCCAACGACCAGCTGCGCACCGCGGCCGAATACGGCAATCTGATTCTCACCTGGCAGAACGGTGCGGCGCTGCGGCTGAAAGATATCGCCCATATCGAACAGGGGCCGGAGAATCGCTTTCAGTCGGCGTGGGCCAATAACCGTCCGGCGATTGTCATCAGCGTGCAGCGCCAGCCTGGCGCCAACGTCATTCAGGTGGTGGATAGCATTAAAAAGCAGCTGCCCGTACTGCAGGCGGCGCTGCCGGATGGTGTGAAAATGCGCGTGCTTGCCGATCGCACGCAGACCATCCGCGCCTCAATCAGCGACGTACAGTTTGAACTGATGCTGTCGATCGCACTGGTGGTGATGGTGACCTTCCTGTTTCTGCGCAACGTGGCGGCGACGCTGATTCCCAGCGTGGCAGTACCGCTGTCGCTGATTGGCACCTTTGGCGTGATGTATCTCGCCGATTTCAGCCTCAACAACCTGTCGCTGATGGCGCTGACCATCGCCACCGGGTTTGTCATTGATGACGCGATTGTGGTGGTGGAGAACATTTCGCGCCGGCTGGAGCAGGGGGAAACGCCGATGCAGGCCGCGCTGAAAGGCTCGCAGCAGATTGGCTTCACCATTATTTCCCTGACGTTTTCCCTGATTGCGGTCCTGATTCCGCTGCTGTTTATGGGCGATGTGGTCGGACGGCTGTTCCGCGAATTCGCCATCACCCTGGCCGTCTCGATTCTGGTGTCGATGGTGGTGTCGCTGACGCTGACGCCTATGCTGTGTGCCTGGCTGTTAAGGCATATTCCGGAGTCGCAACAGTCACGCTTTGCGCGCAAAGGCGGCGAGCTGTTTGACAAACTGGTCCGCGGCTATGACCGCCTGCTCAGCGTAGTGCTCAACCATCAGAAGCTGACGCTGCTGGTGGCGCTGGCAACCTTTGCACTCACCGCGCTGCTGTATCTGGCCATCCCGAAAGGGTTCTTTCCCACGCAGGATACCGGGCTGATTCAGGGGGTGACCGTGGCGTCGCAGGATGTCTCCTTCACGGCGATGGCGCAGCGTCAGCAGGCGCTGGCAACGGTGATCCTGCAAAATCCGGCGGTCGAGAGTGTGTCCTCAACCATTGGTATCGACGGCAATAACACCAGCCTCAATAGCGGGCGCCTGCAGATCAACCTGAAAGCGTTTGACCAGCGCGACGTCAAAGCCGATGAGGTGATTGCGCAGCTACAGCAGGCGGCGCGCCGGGTCGCCGGCATTCAGCTTTATCTGCAGCCAGCACAGGACCTGACGGTCAACGATCAGGTGACGCCGAGCCAGTACCAGTTCACCCTTGATGATGCCGACAGCGAAAACCTGGTGCGCTGGACGCCGCAGCTGATAGCTGCGCTGCAGCAGCGCCCGGAGTTTAATGGCGTGGTCAGCAACCTGCAGGATCAGGGGCGCGTGGCCTATGTGGAGCTGAATCGCGATAAAGCGGCGCGCTACGGCATCACGGCAGCTGACGTCGATACCGCGCTGTACAACAGCTTTGGTCAGCGGCTGGTTTCCACCATTTTTACCCAGGCGAACCAGTATCGCGTGGTGCTGGAAGTGGCGCCGCAGTATCAGCAGTCGCCGGCGTCATTTGATGACGTTTATCTGCCGGTGAGCAGCAGCGCATCAACCAGCAGCGACAGCGACAGTGAGACCACCACCACCGGCATGGTGAAACTCACCGCCATCGCCAGCGTGCATGCGCGGACCGGGGCGCTGATGCACATGCGCCTGAATCAGTTCCCGGCGGTGATGGTGTCGTTCAATCTTAACCCCGGTTATTCGCTGGAGGAGGGGCAGCGGGCGATTGCGCAGGTCACGCAGCAGCTTAAACTGCCCGCCAGCATAACGCTGCGCTATCAGGGTGAAACCGCGGCGTTTCAGAGTGCCACCGGCAACACGCTATGGCTGATTCTGGCGGCGCTGATCACCATGTACGTGGTGCTGGGCATTCTGTATGAAAGCTTTATTCATCCGGTGACCATTCTTTCCACGCTGCCGTCGGCGGCGGTCGGGGCGCTGCTGACGCTGATGCTGGCGGGCAGCGAATTCAGCCTGATCGCGCTGATTGGCGTCATTCTGCTGATTGGCATCGTTAAAAAGAACGCCATTATGATGATCGACTTCGCGCTGGAGGCGCAGCATAAGCAGCATATGACGCCGCGCGAAGCGATCCATCAGGCCTGTCTGCTGCGCTTCCGGCCGATTCTGATGACCACCATGGCGGCGCTGCTCGGGGCGCTGCCGCTGATGCTGGCCTCCGGCTCCGGTGCTGAACTGCGTCAGCCGCTCGGGCTGGTGATTGTCGGTGGCCTGCTGGTGAGCCAGGTGCTGACGCTGTTCTCCACCCCGGTGATCTATCTGTGGTTTGATGGGCTGGCGCAGCGCGGTAAGCGCTACGTGCAGCGCCGGCAGCAGCAGGCGCGGGGCGAGCCATGAACATCACCCGGCTGTTTATCTTTCGCCCGGTTGCCACGCTGCTGCTGACGCTGGCGATCCTGCTGCTCGGGGCGCTGGGCTACCGGTTGCTGCCCGTCGCGCCGCTGCCGCAGGTGGATTTTCCTACCATCATGGTCAGCGCCAGCCTGGCCGGCGCCAGCCCGGAAACCATGGCGGCCACGGTGGCGACGCCGCTGGAGCGTTCGCTCGGCCAGATTGCCGGTGTGACGGAGATGACGTCGACCAGCTCGCAGGGCTCGACCAGCGTGATACTGCAGTTTGAACTTGACCGCGATATCAATGGTGCGGCGCGCGACGTGCAGGCGGCGATCAATGCGGCACGCAGCCTGTTACCGAGTGCCATGGAGTCGCTGCCGACCTATCGCAAAGCGAATCCCTCGGACGCGCCGATTGTGATGCTGGCGCTTACCTCAGCCACGCGCACGCCGGGTGAACTGTATGACCTCGCCGAAAGCAAAATCGAGCAGGCGATGGGCCAGGTCAGGGGCGTAGGCGAGGTGTCGCTGATGGGCAGCGCGCTGCCGGCGGTCCGCATCGATCTGCAGCCGCAACAGCTGACGCACTATGGCATTGCGCTGGATACGGTGCGCAGCGCCGTCGCCAGCAGCACCACCAATCTGCCGAAAGGCATGCTGCAGGGCAGCAGCCAGTCCTGGATGGTGGACGGCAACGGCCAGCTGGACAAAGCGGCACAGTACCGCGACCTGATAGTCAGCTACCACGCGGGTAAGGCGGTGCGACTGCATGATGTCGCCACGGTGTATGACTCGGTGGAGGATCAGTATCAGGCCGGTTTTCTCAATTCACAGCCGTCGGTGATGATCGCCATCAAGCGTCAGGCCGGCGCTAACATGCTCGACACCATCGATGCCATCAAAGCGCAGCTGCCACAGCTGGAGAAAGATCTGCCTGCCGATACCCAGCTCAAAGTGGTGGTAGACCGTTCGCCAACGGTGCGCGCCTCCCTGTATGACACCGAAGAGACGCTGCTGGTGGCGATGCTGCTGGTGATTGCCGTGGTATTTGTCTTCCTGCGTAATTTGCAGGCGGTGGTGATTCCGGCGCTGGCGCTGCCGGTGTCGTTAATCGGCACCTGCGCGGTGATGTATCTGCTCGGCTACAGTCTCGATAACCTGTCGCTGATGGCGCTGATCATCGCCACGGGCTTTGTTGTTGATGACGCCATCGTGGTGCTGGAAAATATCACCCGGCACATCGAAGCCGGTCTGAGTCCGCTGCGTGCCGCCCTGCGCGGTGCCCATGAGGTGAGCTTTACGGTGCTGTCGATGACGGTGTCGCTGGTGGCGGTGTTTATCCCGATTCTGCTGATGGGCAGCATTGTTGGCCGCCTGTTCCGCGAATTTGCGGTGACGCTGACGGTCTCGCTGCTGATCTCCATGTTTGTCTCGCTCAGCCTGACCCCGATGCTGTGCGCCCGGCTGCTGCGGCCGAAGCCGCAGGTCACCCGGCGGCCGCATCCGCTCTATCAGCTGATCGAAAATGCGCTCAACGCGCTGCTGACCGCCTACGCGCGTGGCCTGGCGTGGGTGATGGCGCACCAGAAGATCACCCTGCTGAGTTTGCTGCTCACCGTGCTGCTCAATCTGTTTCTGTTTAGCGTGGTGCAAAAGGGCTTTTTCCCCAATCAGGACACCGGCCTGCTGATGGGCGCCCTGCGCGCTGACCAGAACATCTCCTTCCAGGCGATGAAGCCAAAGATGCTGGCGTTCACCAAAATCATTGAGGCCGATCCGGCGGTAGACAGCGTGATGTCGTCAATGGGCAGCGGCATGTTTGGCTCGCGCAATAGCGCCAACTTTTTTGTCCGGCTGAAAGATTTTGACCAGCGCAGCGCCAGTGCCACCGAAGTGGCTAACCGGCTGAGCCAGAAAACCCGCCATATTGCCGGGGCGCAGCTGTTCCTGATGGCTGCGCAGGATCTGCACATCGGCGGGCGCAGCGCCAACGCCACTTATCAGTACAGCCTGCAGGCTGACGATCTCGACCTGCTGCGCCGCTGGACGCCGAAAGTCCAGGCGGCGCTGGCCGCGATACCGCAACTCAACAGCGTGGATTCCGATGCGCAAACCGGCGGACAGGAGGTGGTGATCAGCATCGATCGCGACCGCGCCACGCGGCTGGGCGTTAATGTGCAGATGCTGGACACGCTGCTGAACAATGCCTTTAGCCAGCGACAGATTGCCACGCTCTATCACACGCTCAATCAGTACCATGTGGTGATGGCCCTGCAGGACAGCGACACGCGCGATCCGGCCATGCTGCAACAACTGTATGTGATTAACGACAGCGGCGATCGCGTGCCGCTGGCGGCCTTTGCCCGCTTCAGCGGCGGCAACGCGCCGCTGTCGGTTGCGCATCAGGGCCAGTCAGCGACCAGCACCATCGCCTTCAACCTCAACGACGGCGTGTCGCTGGAGCAGGCGCAGACGCTGATTAAGCAAGCGATGGCACAGCTGGGGTTGCCCTCCAGCATTCAGGCGGGCTTTGCCGGCACCGCCGCGGCGTTCTCTCAGCTCACCGCCACTATGCCGTGGCTGATCATCGCGGCGCTGGCGGCGGTGTATATCGTCCTGGGCGTGCTGTATGAGAGTTACATTCACCCGCTGACCATTCTCTCCACGCTGCCGTCGGCAGGCGTCGGGGCGCTGCTGCTGTTGCTGCTGACCAATACGCAGCTGACGGTGATTGCGCTGATCGGCATCATTTTGCTGATCGGTATCGTCAAGAAAAACGCCATCATGATGATCGATTTTGCCCTGCACGCCGAGCGCAGCCAGGGGCTGTCGCCGCAGCAGGCGATTACGCAGGCGTGCCTGATGCGCTTTCGGCCGATCATGATGACCACGCTGGCCGCCTTCTTCGGCGCTCTGCCGCTGGCGCTGGGCAGCGGTGGCGACGCTGATTTACGCAGTCCGCTGGGGATTGCGATTGCCGGCGGTCTGGCCCTGAGCCAGCTGCTGACCCTGTTTACCACGCCAGTGGTTTATCTCTGGCTGGATCGTCTCAGCCGCGCCACCCAGCGTCAGTGGCGGCGCGTGCGTCATGTGGAATCCTGATTGATGAAAATGATGAACATTGGCGCGCTGACGGCGGCGCTACTGGTTGCTGGCTGTAGCGTTGGCCCCGATTATCAGCGTCCGGCGATGGCGCTGCCGACGCATTATAAAGAGGCCAAAGGCTGGACGCAGGCCACGCCGCAGGACGCCAGTCGCAAAGGGGAGTGGTGGACGGTGTATCACGATGCCACCTTGTCCAGCCTGCTGCGCCAGGTGAGCATCTCCAACCAGAACGTCGCCAGTTATGCGGCGCAGTATCGCGAAGCCCAGGCGCTGAGCGCGCAGTCGCGCGCGGCGCTGTTTCCCTCACTTGACTACGATGCCAGCAGCACGCGCAGCGGCAGCCGTGCCAGCACCAGCGGTCAGCGCAGCGTCAGCAACAGCCACAGCGCCACGCTGAGTGCCAGCTGGGAGCTGGATCTGTGGGGCAAACTGCGCCGCACCCAGGAAGAGGATAAGGCCAGCGCGCAGGCCAGCCAGGCTGAACTGGCCAATGTCACGCTGAGCGCCCAGTCAGAGCTGGCGCAGGACTATTTTCAGCTGCGCATCATCGACGAAAAGATCGCGCTCTATCAGCGCAGCATTGAAGCTTATCAGCGCTATCTCAGCGTGATTAACAACAAGTACCGCGCCGGTAGCGAATCCCGCGCCACCATGGCGCAGGCGCAGATGCAGCTGGAGAGCGCCCGCGCTTCGGCGCAGGATTATCAGTGGCAGCGCGCGCAACTGGAGCACGCGGTGGCGCTGCTGCTGGGGCGTGCGCCAGCCGACTTTACGTTGCCGGTGGCGAAGCTGGATGCCACGCTGCCGTCCATTCCGCAGAGCCTGCCTTCGGCGCTGCTGCAGCGCCGTCCGGACATCGCCTATGCCGAACGTAACGTGGCGGCCGCCAACGCGGCGGTCGGGGTGGCGATTGCCGGTTATTATCCCGACCTGACGCTCAGCGCCAGCGGTGGCGTGACCGCCTCGGCGATCCACAGTTTATTGTCGCTGCCGAATCGCGCCTGGTCGCTGGGGCCGGAGCTCAGCGGTACGCTGCTCGATTTTGGCGCGACCTCGGCGAAAGTGGCGCAGGCGCGTGCCGCCTATGATGCCAGCGTGGCCACCTATCGCCAGACGGTGCTGAGCGCGCTGGGAGAAGTGGAAGATAACCTGGTGGAACTGAATACCCTGCAGGGGGAAATCGCCGCGCAGCAGCGCGCCGCCGTGGCAGCACAGGCGTCAGCACGCGTAACGCGCAACCAGTATGACGCCGGCATGATTGATTACCTTGATGTCGCTACCACGGAAAACAGCAGCCTGAGCGAGCAGCAGAGCCTGCTGTCGTTGCAGAGCAGCCAGTGGGTGAGCAGCGTGGCGCTGATCGCCGCGCTGGGCGGCGGCTGGCAGGGCGAATCACCCTGAATTCATCACGATAAATCACTGCGCTACTTGTCGAACATCCCCGGATCCTGCAAGGTAAGAACCATTTTTTACCGCTGCTAAGGAGCTGGCATGCTATTTACCGTTCTGCGTTTCCTCTGTCGCCTGTTATGGCGCGTTGAGCTGCGTGGCGATCTGACTGCCCTGCACAAAGAAAAAGTACTGATTACGCCAAACCATATGTCGTTTCTCGATGGCGTGCTGCTGGCGCTGTTTCTGCCCATCAAACCGGTGTTCGCCGTCTACTCTTCGATCAGCGAACAGTGGTATATGCGCCTGCTCAGGCCGGTCATCGACTTCGTGCCGCTCGACCCCACCAAACCGATGTCGATCAAACATCTGGTGCGCATGATCAACGAAGGGCGTCCGGTGGTGATCTTTCCGGAAGGGCGCATTACCGTCACCGGCTCATTGATGAAAATCTACAGCGGCGCTGGCTTCGTCGCTGCGAAATCCGCCGCCACCGTGGTGCCGATGCGCATTGAAGGCGCAGAGTACACGCCGTTTGGCCGCCTGGCCGGGGTGTTTAAACGCCGCCTGTTCCCGCGCATTACCCTGACGGTGCTGCCGGCCACGGTAATTCCCATGCCGGAAGCGAAACGCGCGCGCGACCGCCGCGTGCTGGCCGGTGAGCATTTACACCATGTGATGATGGAAGCGCGCATGGCGGTGCGCCCGCGCGAAACGCTGTTCGACGCTTTTCTCAATGCGCGCACCCGTTACGGGCTGAGTAAAGCCTGCATCGAAGACATCAACTTTAAGCCGGACAGCTACACCGGACTGCTGAAAAAAGCGCTCGGTGTCGGACGCATTCTGGAGCGCTACAGCCAGCAGGGCGAATTCGTTGGCCTGCTGCTGCCGAACGCCACGGTGACCGCGGCAGCGATTCTCGGTGCTTCACTGCGCGGGCGCGTGCCGGCCATGCTCAACTATACCGCCGGCATCAACGGCATGCGCGCGGCGCTGACCGCCTCGCAGGTAAAAACCGTGTTTACCTCGCGCCAGTTCCTCGAGAAGGGCAACCTGTGGCACCTGCCGCAGGGGTTGACGGAGGTGCAGTGGATCTATCTGGAGGATCTGAAAGATACCGTCACGCTGCAGGACAAACTGTGGATCCTCGCGCACCTGCTGCTGCCACGCCGGGCGCAGGTTGCGCAGCAGCCAGAAGACGCGGCAATGGTGCTGTTTACCTCCGGCTCGGAAGGCAATCCCAAAGGCGTGGTGCACTCGCACAAAAGCCTGCTGGCGAACGTGGAGCAGATTCGCACCGTGGCGGATTTCACCCCGCGCGATCGCTTTATGTCGGCGCTGCCGCTGTTCCACGCCTTCGGCCTCACCGTCGGGCTGTTCACGCCGCTGCTGACCGGCGCGCAGGTATTTCTCTATCCCAGCCCGCTGCACTATCGCATTGTGCCGGAACTGGTATACGACCGTAACTGCACCGTGCTGTTTGGCACCTCCACCTTCCTCGGCAACTATGCGCGCTTTGCCAGCCCGTACGATTTCGCCCGGCTGCGCTACGTCGTCGCCGGTGCTGAGAAGCTGCAGGAAGGCACGCGCCAGATCTACATGGAGAAGTACGGCATCCGCATCCTCGAAGGTTACGGCGTGACCGAGTGTGCACCGGTGGTGGCAATCAACGTGCCGATGGCCGCCAAATCGCATACCGTCGGGCGTATTCTGCCGGGCATGGATTCACGTCTGATTGCGGTACCCGGCATTGAGCAGGGCGGACGGCTGCAGCTGCTCGGTCCGAACGTCATGAATGGCTACCTGCGGGTGGAAAACCCCGGCGTGCTGGAGCCACCGGTGGCGGATAACGGCGAAGGCGAACAGGAAGCCGGCTGGTACGATACCGGGGATATTGTCAGCTTTGACGAGGGCGGTTTCTGTCAGATTCAGGGGCGCGCTAAACGCTTCGCCAAAATCGCCGGAGAGATGGTGTCGCTGGAGAGCGTGGAGCAGATTGCCCTGAAAGCCTCGGCGGAGAAACAGCACGCGGCGTCGCTGCGGCCCGATGGCCAGCGTGGCGAAGCGCTGGTGCTGTTTACCACTGACAGTGAACTCAGCCGCGAGCGGCTGCAGCAGGCCGCGCGTGAGATGGGTGCGCCAGAACTGGCCGTGCCGCGCGATATTCGCTACATGAAACAGCTGCCGATGCTGGGCAGCGGTAAACCTGACTACGTCAGCCTGAAACAGCTGGCAGAAGAGGAGCGGGCATGAGTCAGTCGGTGAATCCGGACGCCCCGTTGCTGTCGCGCAGTATGCTGGCGGTGATCGTGGCACAGTTTTTCTCTGCCTTTGGCGACAATGCGCTGCTGTTCGCCACGCTGGCGCTGCTGAAAAGTCAGTTCTATCCGGACTGGAGCCAGCCGATCCTGCAGATGTTGTTTGTGGCCACTTACATTCTGCTCGCGCCGTTTGTCGGACAGATGGCCGACAGCTTTGCCAAAGGACGGGTGATGATGTTTGCCAACAGCCTTAAGCTGCTCGGTGCGCTGGTGATCTGCTTCGGCTTTAATCCGTTTCTCGGCTACACGCTGGTGGGCGTTGGCGCGGCGGCATATTCGCCGGCGAAATACGGCATCCTGACGGAGATCACCAGCGGCGCGCGGCTGGTGAAAGCCAACGGGCTGATGGAGTCGTCGACTATCGCGGCGATTCTGCTCGGCTCGGTGGCAGGCGGCGTGCTCGCCGACTGGCATCTGCTGGCAGCACTGGTGGTGTGTGCACTCACTTACACACTGGCGGTGGTGGCGAACCTGTTCATTCCGCGTCTGCAGGCAGCGCGCCCCAGCCAGAGCTGGCACGCTGGCGCGATGCTGCGCAGCTTTATCGCCTCGGCACAGCTGCTGTGGCGTAACGGTGAAACCCGCTTTTCGCTGCTCGGCACCAGCCTGTTCTGGGGCGCCGGCGTCACGCTGCGCTTCCTGCTGGTGCTGTGGGTGCCGGTGGCGCTCGGCATCACGGACAATAAAACGCCGACCACGCTAAATGCCATGGTGGCGATCGGTATCGTTATCGGCGCGGCCGCGGCGGCAAAACTGGTCACGCTGCAAACGGTGCGGCGCTGCATGCCGGCCGGCGTGCTGATTGGCGTGATGGTGGTGCTGTTCTCGCTGCAGCATAGCCTGCTGAATGCGTATCTGCTACTGATGCTGATTGGTGCGCTTGGCGGCTTCTTTGTGGTGCCGCTCAACGCGCTGTTGCAGGAGCGCGGCAAAGATACCGTGGGTTCAGGCAACGCGATTGCGGTGCAAAACCTGGGTGAGAACAGCGCGATGCTGCTGATGCTGGGGCTGTATACTGTGGCGATTAAGCTGGGGACGCCGGCGGTCGTGACGGGCGTGGGCTTCGGCGCGCTGTTCGCCATGGCGATTGCCGTGCTGTGGTGGAGAACGCGTCGCTGAGCGGCGCAGAAAGGGACCAGGTCGCCATGAATGGCGATCCTACCCTGGCCCGGCGCGTACGCCAAAACCACAGCAGGTACGCAAGGATAACAAACCCTGTAGGGGGCGCGTTAACGCGCACCAAAACCGCAGCAGGTACGCGAGGGTAACACAAACCCTGTAGGGTGCGCGTTAACGCGCACCAAAACCACAGCAGGTATGCGAGGGTAACACAAACCCTGTAGGGTGCGCGTTAACGCGCACCAAAACCGCAGCACGTACGCCAGGGCCATAAACCCTGTAGGGTGCGCGTTAACGCGCACCAGGGAGATTACGGTGCCGGATACGTGTACTGACGGTGAATCGCCTCCAGCGCCTCTAACACCTCGCCGCTCAGCGTCAGGTTGAAACTCTCCACGTTAACCTTCAGCTGTTCCATGGTGGTGGCACCGAGCAGGGTGCTGGCCACAAACGGCTGCTGCCGCACATAGGCCAGCGCCATCTGTGACGGATCAAGGTTGTGCTGTTTCGCCAGCGCCACGTAAGCAGCAATCGCCTGCTGTGACTGCTCGCCGCTGTAGCGGGTAAAGCGGCTGAACAGCGTATTGCGTGCGCCGGCCGGTTTCGCCCCGTTGAGGTATTTGCCGCTCAGCGTACCAAAGGCCAGGCTGGAATAAGCCAGCAGTTCCACGCCCTCATGCTGGCTAATCTCTGCCAGACCCACTTCGAAACTGCGGTTTAGCAGGCTGTACGGATTCTGAATGGTGACGATACGCGGCAGCTCATGCTTCTCCGCTAGTTGCAGGTAGCGCATCACGCCCCAGGCCGTTTCGTTCGAGACGCCAATGTAACGGATCTTGCCCGCGCGCACCTGTTCGGTCAGCGCTTCCAGCGTCTCCAGCAGCGTAACGGTGGCGGTGTTATCACTGTACTGATAACCGAGCTTGCCAAAGTAGTTGGTCTGGCGCTGCGGCCAGTGCAGCTGGTAGAGGTCGAGGTAATCGGTATTGAGGCGTTTCAGGCTGGCGTCCAGCGCTTCGCGGATGTTCTTGCGATCCAGCGCCTGGTTGGGGCGAATCAGCGCATCGCTGCCGCGCACCGGGCCGGCGACTTTACTCGCCAGAATGATTTTGTCGCGGCTGCCGCGCTTTTGCAGCCAGCTGCCAATGTATTTTTCGGTCAGGCCCTGGGTTTCCGGACGCGGTGGCACCGGATACATCTCGGCGGTATCAATCAGGTTAATACCCTGGCTAACGGCGTAATCAAGCTGCTGGTGGGCGTCGGCTTCGCTATTCTGCTCACCAAACGTCATCGTGCCTAACCCCAGCTGACTGACTTCCAGCGTGCTATGGGGGATACGGTGATAATGCATTGCCGGCTTCCTTTTTTCATTATGAAACGGAATGTTGTGTTCTCTGGGACTATAGCCTGTGAAGTGGCGCAGAAGGAAGGGGGGAAAGTTCGGGAAATCGCCTGCACAGGGGGAAAACGCGTACAGGCGAGGCAATTTGGCACTTAACGCTCAATGATGGTGGAAACCTCGTCACCATTAATTTGCATAACATGGCCCTGTTCGTCGGTGTACTGCACCAGACCGGTTTCTTTATCAATCGACGGCTTACCTTCGGTCATAATCATGCGGCCATCTTTGGTGGCCATAACGTAATCACTGCTGCAACCGCTTAATGCCAGCGCCGCCAGCAGCAGGCCCACTGCACTTACCAACCCTTTCATTCTCAGCTCCCTCAAGCCACTTCAACAGCAAAAGTGTAGTAATAAATGCTTTTGCCAGCTGGAGTAATCGCATCATTCCTAAAATAACAGGGCGAGATGCGCTCGCCCTTGACAGGTTACGCTTTGTTTTTCCTGCTGCGCATCAGGTTCAGACACTCTACCGCCATGGAGAAGAACATCGCAAAATAAATGTAACCTTTTGGTACATGCATACCAAAACTCTCGAGGATCAGGGTAAAGCCGACCAGAATCAGAAACGCCAGCGCCAGCATTTTGACCGACGGATGCCGCTCAACAAACTCGCCAATCGCGCGCGCGGCCACCATCATCATCAGCACTGCGATAACCACCGCCGCCATCATAATGAACAGGTGATCGGACAGACCGACGGCAGTGATCACCGAATCCAGGCTGAAGATGATGTCGAGCAGCATGATCTGCACGATGGCGCCGAAGAAAGAGTGCACATTGGTTTTGTGCTCCTCTTCGCCGCCTTCGATGGTTTCATGGATCTCCATGCTCGACTTCCACAGCAGGAACAGGCCGCCGAACAGCAGAATCAGATCGCGCGCGGAGAAGGCGTGGTCCATGATGGAAAACAACGGCTGCGTCAGTCTCACCACCCAGGCGATGGAGGCCAGCAGCCCGAGGCGCATCAACATCGCCCCCATCAGACCCAGCCGGCGCGCCCGGTTTTGCTGGTGCTGCGGCAGTTTCGCGACCACCAGAGACAGGAAAATAATGTTATCGATACCCAGCACCACTTCCAGAATGGTTAATGTTCCCAGCGCCAGCCAGGCGTTGGGATCAGCAATCCAGTCAAACATGAATCCTTCATTCCTAAACGAAAAGTAAACGGGAATTATACACAGCGCAGGCGGCGCTGCCTAAAGTGATCCTGCAAGGGCGAGGTTGTACCGGGAATTACAGCAGAAAATGCCTTGCCAGCAGCGGTCCGGTAAAGCTCTTCTTGAGGTAAAAACCGCGCGGCAGCGTCATGATCGGCTCGCCGTGTTCGCCGATGGCTTCGGTCAGCGCTTTGCTGTTTGCCGCTTTCGGCCGGATTTGCAGCCACGCACCGTGGCGGGCGGTGATGCGCTCCACCTGGCCGAGCACGATCATGTCCATCAGCTCTTCCCAGTCCTCACGTAACTGCTGCTCTTCCTGCGCATTCGGCTGCCACAGCAGCGGCGAACCCACGCGGCGCTCGGCCAGTGGAATGGCGCGATCGCCCTCCACCGGGATCCACAGCACCCGCGCCAGCTTGTGGCGCACGTGGCTGGTTTGCCAGGTAACGCCGCTGTTGCCGGTGAGCGGTGCCACGCAGACAAAGGTGGTTTCCAGCGGCTTACCCTGCGCGTCGACCGGAATGGTTTTGAGTTCAATACCCAGATGCGCAAAATCCTGCTCGGCTTTACTGCCGGCGCTGGCGCCAAGCAGCAGCTCCAGCAGCATGCCAACCCAGCCTTTATCACGGCGTAAATCGGCGGGCATCGGCAGGCCAAGCTGCGCGGCCAGCGCGGCAAAGCTCTGACCAGCCAGCTGTTGGGCACGCTGGAGCAGTTCGGCTTCGTTACGGGGCGCAGCAGGCAAGGCGGCAGGGCAATTCATGATAAAACTCGCATTGGTCAAAATGTGGTCAGTAAAGGTCAGTGCGCGTTGTCCACATCGTGCCGGACAATGTAAACGTGATAATAGCATGATTCAGCATGCTTTTTTAGCGCGATTGACCTGGCGCTCACCAGGGTAAGAGGCGGTTATCCCGGTTTGTTATCGACAATGAACAGGATCTTAAACCCAGTTATCCACAGAAAAGTGGGATAACCCCACGTTTTGCCCACCCCTGTTTCCATTTACAGCCTTGACTTTGCCGAACTGCGCGCTTTTTTTCCATTCTCTGCCCAGGTTTAGGACATTCTCTGTGGATAAAATCAACGGTGATGGATCTTTGAGCAGCGGTAAGCGCGTGGGGAAGAATAACCGGCTTTCACGCTGTGTATCTGAACGGGTTAATAGGCTATCGCTATGATAAATGGGGGTTTTAGTGCTATTCTCCCCGGCGTGCATGAGAATTTTCCGAAGCGGTTATTCAACTCATTCCCGTGTTCTGCACAAAGCTATCCACAGAAAAGGTGAATAAGATCGCCGTTAAATGCCCCTGTCTGTTTATAACATGGCTATTATCTGTGAGTTATCCCATTGTTATCCGGTCAGTGGCGCGGATATCCAGTGGTTTACCGCCTGTAAGGAGTATGAAACAATCAGGCTATTCAAATTTAGCTTTGAGGTAGTCCAGTGATCGATGATGATGGCTACCGCCCGAATGTTGGTATCGTAATCTGTAACAGGCAAGGACAAGTGTTATGGGCCAGGCGCTTTGGACAGCACTCCTGGCAGTTTCCTCAGGGAGGCATCAATCCGGGTGAAACCGCTGAACAGGCGATGTATCGCGAACTGTTCGAAGAAGTGGGTTTACACCGCAAAGATGTTCGAATACTTGCTTCAACCCGTAACTGGTTACGTTACAAGTTGCCAAAACGTTTGGTGCGTTGGGACACAAAGCCGGTGTGTATCGGCCAGAAACAAAAGTGGTTTCTTCTGCAGTTGATGTGTAGTGACGCGGATATCAATGTGCAACACAGCAGCACGCCGGAGTTCGATGGCTGGCGCTGGGTCAGCTTCTGGTATCCGGTACGTCAGGTTGTCTCTTTCAAGCGCGATGTGTATCGCCGCGTCATGAAGGAATTCGCTGGCGTGGTGATGTCTATGCAGGAGAGTGCGGGGCAGCGCAATAACAACGCCGCCCATCGACGTAAAAGAGGATAGGCCACGCCCTTTATGCTCACTCAGTTGCGCGAAATTGTAGAAAAAGTGGCGAGTGCACCGCGTCTGAATGAAGCACTCGACATTCTGGTCAACGAAATATGCCTGGCGATGGAGACCGAGGTCTGCTCGGTTTACCTCGCCGATCACGATCGGCGTTGCTACTACCTGATGGCGACGCGCGGCCTGAAAAAGCCGCGCGGCCGCACGGTTACGCTGGCGTTCGACGAAGGTATCGTCGGGCTGGTGGGCCGCCTGGCCGAACCGATCAACCTCGCCGATGCGCAAAGTCATCCCAGCTTCAAATACATTCCCTCCGTCAAAGAAGAGCGCTACCGCTCGTTTCTGGGTGTGCCAATCATCAGCCGGCGTCAGCTGCTCGGCGTGCTGGTGGTGCAACAGCGAGAGCATCGTCAGTTCGACGAAAGCGAAGAGTCATTTCTGGTTACGCTGGCCACGCAGATGGCCGCGCTGCTGTCGCAGTCGCAGCTTGGCCAGCTGTTCGGTCAGTTCCGCCAGACACGCGTCAAAGCGATTGCCGCCGCGCCGGGCGTCGCCGTTGCACCTGGCTGGGTTGATGAAACGCAGCCGCTGCTCGACCAGGTGTCCGCCGCCTCTACGCTCGATCCGCAGCGTGAACGCGAGCGCCTGATTGTCGCCATGGGCGAGGCGGGCAACGAGTTTCGTCGCTTCAGCAAGCGTTTCGCGGCCAGCGTGCAGAAAGAGAGCGCGGCGATCTTCGATCTCTACTCGCACCTGCTCACCGATGCGCGACTGAAAAAAGATCTGTTTGCCGAGATCGAGCGCGGATCGGTAGCCGAGTGGGCGGTCAAAACGGTGATCGAGAAGTTTGCCGCACAGTTTGCCAGCCTGCAGGATCACTATTTACGCGAGCGCGCCGGGGATTTGCGCGTGCTCGGCCAGCGGCTGCTGTTCCACCTTGACGACACGCTGGTGGGCACCAACGCCTGGCCGGAACGTTTTGTGCTGGTGGCCGATGAACTCACCGCCACCACGCTGGCGGAGCTGCCGCAGGAGCGGCTGGCGGGCGTAGTGGTGCGCGATGGCGCAGCCAACTCGCACGCGGCGATCCTCACGCGCGCCATGGGTATTCCGACCGTGATGGGCGCGGATATCCTGCCGTCGCAGCTCAACAAGCGGCTGCTGATCGTGGACGGCTATCGCGGCGAAGTGCTGATCGATCCGGAGCCGGTGCTGGTGCAGGAGTATCAGCGGCTGATCAGCGAAGAGAACGCGCTGAGCAAAATGGCCGAAGACGTGGTGGAACAGCCCGGCGAGCTGAAAAGCGGCGAGCGCGTGCAGGTGATGCTCAACGCCGGTCTCAGCCCGGAACACGAACAGGCGCTCGACAACTGGGTTGACGGCATCGGCCTGTATCGCACCGAAATTCCGTTCATGCTGCAAAGCGGCTTCCCGTCGGAAGAGGAGCAGGTGGCGCAATATCAGGGCATGCTGCAACTGTTTTACGATAAACCGGTGACGCTGCGTACGCTGGATGTCGGCGCTGACAAACAGCTGCCTTACATGCCGATCAGTGAAGAGAACCCCTGTCTCGGCTGGCGTGGCATTCGTCTGACGCTCGACCAGCCGGAGATCTTCCTGGTGCAGGTGCGCGCCATGCTGCGCGCCAACGTCGCTTCGGGCAACCTGAGCATTCTGCTGCCGATGATCAGTCATATTGACGAGATCGAAGAGGCGCGGCGCCTGATCGATCGCGCCGGTCGCGAGGTGGAAGAGATGCTCGGTTATGCCATTCCAAAACCGCGCATTGGCGTGATGATTGAAGTGCCGTCGATGCTGTTCCTGATCCCGCATCTGGCGCAACGCGTGGACTTTATCTCCGTCGGCACCAACGATCTCACCCAGTATCTGCTGGCGGTCGATCGCAACAATACCCGCGTCGCCAACCTTTATGATTCGCTGCATCCGGCGATGCTGCGGGCGTTGCAAACCATCGCCAGTGAAGCCCGCCAGGCCAAACTGGAGCTATGCCTGTGTGGTGAAATGGCGGGCGATCCGATGTGCGTCGCGCTGCTGGTGGGTCTGGGTTATCACCATCTCAGCATGAACGGCAAGAACATTCCGCGCGTCAAATACCTGCTGCGCCACCTCGATTATGAAGAGGCGCAGAAACTGAGCCAGCAGGGCGTGATGGCGCACACCGCAACGGAAGTGCGCCATCTGGTGTCGGCCTTCATGGAGCGGCGCGGCCTGGGCGGATTGATTCGCGGCGGACGTTAACTGTTTACATTTCTGCGGAAATTGTGAAAAGCGGCTGTGCTATGATGCGCAGCCTTTTATTGTATGGCCCTTTAGCCACGCCCTTTTGCGGGCAGAAAAAACATGGTGAAAGATGACTAACGGCTACATTTCATTTCCCCAATTCGATCCGGTGATCTTCTCCATCGGACCGGTTTCGCTGCACTGGTACGGCCTGATGTATCTGGTAGGCTTTGTGTTTGCTATGTGGCTGGCGGTGCGCCGCGCCAACAAACCCGGCAGCGGCTGGAAGAAAGAAGAAGTTGAAAACCTGTTGTACGCGGGCTTCCTCGGCGTGTTCCTCGGCGGCCGCATCGGCTACGTGCTGTTCTATAACCTGCCGCTGTTCCTCGACAACCCACTCTATCTGTTCAAAGTGTGGGACGGGGGCATGTCATTCCACGGTGGTCTGATTGGGGTGATCGTGGTGATGCTAATCTTCGCCCGCCGTACCAAACGCACCTTCTTCCAGGTCTCTGATTTCATTGCGCCGCTGATCCCGTTTGGTCTCGGTGCTGGCCGTCTCGGCAACTTCATCAACGGCGAACTGTGGGGCCGCGTGGCGCCTGACTTTAAATTCGCCATGCTGTTCCCGGGTTCGCGCAGCGAAGACCTCGCTTTGGCGGCCAACAACCCGCAATATCAGGAACTGCTGAACACGTACGGCGTGCTGCCGCGCCATCCGTCACAGCTGTATGAGCTGTGCCTGGAAGGCATCGTGCTGTTTATCATTCTCAACCTGTTTATTCGCAAGCCGCGCCCGATGGGCAGCGTCTCCGGCCTGTTCCTGATTGGCTACGGCGCATTCCGCATTATCGTGGAGTTTTTCCGCCAGCCGGATGCCCAGCTTGGCCTGTTCGAAGGCGGTATCAGTATGGGCCAGATTCTGTCGATCCCGATGATTCTGGCCGGAGTGATTATGATGGTCTGGGCGTATCGTCGTCGCCCGCAGCAACAAACGCGTGAGGTAAAATGAAACAGTATCTGGATTTGATGCAACATGTGCTGAATGAAGGCGCAGAAAAGGCCGACCGTACCGGTACCGGCACGCTCTCCATCTTTGGCCACCAGATGCGTTTCAATTTGCAGGACGGTTTTCCGCTGGTCACCACCAAGAAGGTGCATCTGCGCTCAATCATTCATGAGCTGCTGTGGTTCCTCAAAGGCGACACCAACATCGGCTACCTGAAAGAGAACAAGGTCACCATCTGGGACGAGTGGGCGGATGAAAACGGCGATCTGGGACCGGTCTACGGCAAGCAGTGGCGCAGCTGGGGCAAGGCTTCCGGCGAAGAGATCGATCAAATCAGCAAGGTGATTGAGCAGCTGAAACGCGATCCCGATTCGCGCCGCATTATCGTTTCGGCATGGAACGTCGGTGAGCTGGATCAGATGGCGCTGGCGCCGTGCCACGCGTTTTTCCAGTTCTACGTGGCGAATGGCAAGCTGTCGTGCCAGCTGTACCAGCGTTCGTGCGATATCTTCCTCGGCCTGCCGTTCAATATCGCCAGCTATGCGCTGCTGGTGCATATGGTGGCACAGCAGTGCGATCTTGAGGTGGGTGATTTCGTCTGGACCGGCGGCGATACGCACCTGTACAGCAACCATCTCGAACAGGCGCGACTGCAGCTGACGCGTGAACCGCGACCGCTGCCGAAACTGGTGATTAAGCGTAAGCCCGCGTCGATTTTTGATTACCAGTTCGATGATTTTGAGATCGAAGGCTACGATCCGCATCCGGCGATCAAAGCGCCGGTTGCCGTGTAATCTGCCGCTCTTCAGCATCAGGCCCTGCCATCGCGCAGGGCTTTTTTTTGCCTCGCCTCCGCCCGCTTCTACGGGGATTTTCTGAATCCGACGCGCAAAAAAAGGGTGTTGTCTGCACCGGGCATAACTTTCCTGCTGCACGCTTTCCATCTTCTCTATTTGCCGCTGTTGCTTTTCGTCCGGCAGGCGCAGAGTGCCGGTTATGAACAGAACCCAAAACGCCGGCTTTACGCTGCCGGAACTGCTGCTGGTTATGGTGATTGCCGGCATCCTCAGCATCGCAGCCTTACAGGGCTGGCAGCGCTGGCAGCAGTATCAGCAACTGCGTGACAGCGTACTGCAGCTGCAGAGTTTTTTGCTGCGGCTGCGCGCGCACGCCAGCTGGCACAACCGCGACCTCAGCCTGTGGCTGCGACCGGGCGAAAACGGCTGCCTCGGCACCGGGCCGCAGCCTGCAGAAGGGTGTCAGTTGCCGTCCCGCTGGCTGTTCCGGCCGCCTTATCGCGAAGTGCGCATTACTGCGCTGATCGGCGAGCCGGGCTTTTACGGCCGACGCGATGTGGCCCGGCCCGGCAGTATCGAACTGGAGAGCGCAGCTGGCCGCTGGCGCGTCATCCTCTCCGCCCGGGCGCGCATCCGGGTCTGCCAGCCAGGAGAGAAGGGATGCGAATAGCGCAGGGGGGCTTCAGTCTGCTGGAGATGCTGATCGCCATGGCGATTGGCGCGGTGCTGATGGTCAGCGTCGGCCGCTTTCTGCCGCTGCTGCTGGAGCAGAACCTGCGCCTGCAGCAGCGGGTCCAGCTGCAACAGGAGCTGCAGCAGATTGCCGGCTCGCTGGCCAAAGCGCTGCGCCGTGCCGGTTACTGTCACGGTCAGTGCGCCGGTGCGGCGCTCACGCTGATGAGCAGCGGCAGCTGTGTACTGCTGCGATGGGACGAAAACAGTAACGGACGCTGGGAAGGCGTCGGTCACAGTGAAAGCGATTATTACGGCTATCGTCTGCGCAACGGACAGCTGGAGATGCAGCGCGGCGTGGACGAGTGCAACAGCAACGGCTGGGAGCGCATCACCGATCCGGCATTCCTCACCCTCAGCACCTTCCGGGTTGAGCGTCAGAACTCGCGGCTGCTGTTGCAGCTGGCCGCCACGGCGGGCCCCCAGCAGGCAGAGCTGACGATGATGATTGAGGGGCTGAATCTGTGAAGCAGCGGGGCAACAGTACGCTTGGCATGGTCGTGATGTTACTGCTAATGGGCGGGCTCACGCTGCACGCCGCGCGCACGCAGCTGGCGCAGGGCATGGCGCTGGTCGCCGACGAGCAGCAGCATCAGCAGGATTTCTGGCAGGCGCAGGCCGCTTTAACGTGGGGCCAGCAGCAAAACTGGCCACAGGCCGCGCGCACGCAGCTGGCGCAGGGCATGGCGCTGGTCGCCGACGAGCAGCAGCATCAGCAGGATTTCTGGCAGGCGCAGGCCGCTTTAACGTGGGGCCAGCAGCAAAACTGGCCACAGGCCGCGGGCTGGCAGTGTCAGACCGCTCAGGCCGACGCGTGGCAAAGCTGTCTGCTGCGGCAGGAGGAGAATCATGGCTTATTATCGGCGCGCGGCACCGGACGCGCGCTCGTGCTCTATCAGTGGGTGTCGCTGCGCAACGGTCAGCTGCAGCCACAGCCGCATGGCTGGATCGACTACTGCCCGCTGGCAAAGGCGGAGCAGTGTCAGCTGCCAGAGGCGACAGCAGGGTTTTAGCCTGGCGGAAACGCTGGTCGCCATGCTGCTGCTGGCGATGACCATCAGCACGCTGCTGCAGTATCATCGCGCACTGGCGCTGGGATTTAGCCAGCAGTGGCAGCAGCGCCAGGCGTGGCAGGTGGCCGGGCAGGCGCTGCTCGGGCGTGATACCGCCGGCTGGCACATTGTGCATCAGCCGCAGAGTTTACCTGGCGGCTGCGTGCTGGATCGCGTTACCGTCACCGGACCCCATCAGCGCACGGCGTCGCTGGCGCGGCTCAATTGCCGCGAAGGTGATGCCGGCGGGTAGGCAGGCCAGACGATTAAGGGTAGAGTGACCGGGCTGCGCTTTCCCTTCTTTAAGGAGTTTTATGTTCCGGGTTTACCACTCCAATCGGTTAGATTTATTGAAAGACTTAGCGGTAGAGCTGATAAAACTCCAGCCGCTGGCCGATCCGCTCGCGGCTGAGCAGGTGCTGGTACAGAGCCCGGGTATGGCGCAGTGGCTGCAGATGGAGCTGGCTAACCGCTTCAACATTGCCGCCAACATTGATTTTCCGCTGCCCGCCAGCTTTATCTGGAGCATGTTCGTTAAAGTGCTGCCGGATATCCCGGAAGAGAGTGCTTTCACCAAAGCCAGCATGAGCTGGAAGCTGATGCACCGGCTGCCGGTGCTGCTGGAGCAGGAGGCGTTTCAGCCGCTGCGCAGCTATCTGCATGATGACGACGATCAGCGCAAACTCTACCAGCTCAGCGCACGCGTGGCGGATCTGTTCGACCAGTATCTGGTCTACCGCTCCGACTGGCTGAACCGCTGGGAGCGCGGCGAACAGGTGGATGGGCTGAGCGATGCTCAGCAGTGGCAGGCGGCGCTGTGGCGCGATCTGGTCGAATTCACGCGCAGCCTCGGTCAGCCGATGTGGCACCGTGCCAACCTCTATGCACGGTTTATCCAGGCGCTGGAGCAGGCGACAAAGCCGCCGCCGGGGCTGCCGCAGCGCGTCTTCATCTGCGGTATCTCTGCGCTGCCGCCGGTTTATCTGCAGGCGCTGGAAGCGCTGGGCCGCCACATTGATATTCACCTGCTGTTTACCAATCCCTGTCGTCACTACTGGGGCGACATTCAGGATTACGCCTTCCTCGCGAAGCTGCAGAGCCGCCAGCGGCTGCGCCTGCATTCGCAGGAGACGCAGCCGCTGTTCCGCGATCCGGATGCCGCGCCAGCGCTGTTTAACGAACTGGGCGAGCAGCAGCTGACCAATCCACTGCTGGCCTCGTGGGGCAAGCTGGGCCGCGACAACCTGTTTCTGCTGAGCCAGATGGAGTCAGCCGCCAACGACATCGATGCGTTTGTGGAGATGTCACCGGATAATCTGCTGCACTGCCTGCAGGCCGATCTGCTCAATCTTGACGATCGCGCGGTGATTGGGCTCAGCGCTGGCGAGCTGGCAGACAGCATGGACAAGCGCCGGCTCGATCCACACGATCGTTCCATCACGCTGCAGGTGTGTCACAGCGCCCAGCGTGAAGTGGAAGTGCTGCAGGATCACCTGCTGGCGCTGATGGAAGCCGATCCGGATCTGAAGCCGCGCGATATCATCGTCATGGTGGCAGACATCGACAGCTACGCGCCTTTTATTCAGGCGGCTTTTGCCAGTGCGCCGCCTGAGCGCTATCTGCCGTTCGCCATTTCTGACCGGCGCGCCAGTCAGGCGCATCCGGCCATCCTCGCGCTGCTCAGCCTGCTGGCTCTGCCGGACAGTCGCTTTGCCTCAGAAGAGGTGCTGGCGCTGCTGGAGGTGCCGGCGCTGGCACAGCGTTTCTCCGTCGAGGAGAGCGGCCTGCGCCTGCTGCGCCGCTGGGTGATGGAATCCGGCATCCGCTGGGGACTGGATGACGCCAGCGTGGAAGCGCTGGCGCTGCCGGTCACCGGCCAGCACACCTGGCGCTTCGGCCTGCAGCGTATGCTGCTGGGCTACGCGCTGGAAAGCCGCAACGGCGACTGGCAGGGCATTCTGCCGTATGACGAATCCAGCGGCCTGATCGCCGAGCTGGCGGGCCATCTGGCCGAGCTGCTGGCGCGGCTCGACAGCTGGCGCACGCGCCTTACGCAGACACGCACCCTGGCCGAGTGGCTGCCGCTGTGCCGTGAGCTGA
This sequence comes from Pantoea sp. ICBG 985, assembly GCF_002928365.1. NCBI lineage: Bacteria > Pseudomonadati > Pseudomonadota > Gammaproteobacteria > Enterobacterales > Erwiniaceae > Pantoea > Pantoea sp. ICBG 985. The sequence continues at coordinate 21,472 of NZ_POWM01000004.1, read as the reverse complement.
TCGACAGCTTTTTCAGCGGCGATGCCGACAGCGAGGCGGCGCTGTTGCTGGTCGAAACGCAGTGGCAGGAGATCATTGAACAGGGGATGCAGGCCGCCTATCAGCAGCCGATTCCGGTCACGCTGCTGCGCGATGAGCTGCGTGCGCGCCTCGATCAGCAGCGCATCAGCCAGCGCTTCCTGGCCGGGCCGATCAACTTCTGTACGCTGATGCCGATGCGCTCCATCCCGTTCAAAGTGGTGTGCCTGCTGGGCATGAACGACGGCGTGTATCCGCGCACCCTGGCGCCGCTGGGTTTTGACCTGATGCAGCAGCAGACGCGGAAAGGCGATCGCAGCCGGCGTGATGATGACCGCTATCTGTTCCTTGAAGCGCTGATCTCGGCGCAGCAGCAGCTGTACATCAGCTACATTGGCCGGGCGATTCAGGACAACACCGAGCGCTATCCCTCGGTGCTGGTGACTGAACTGGTGGATTATCTGGCGCAAAGCTTCTGTCTGCCGGGCGATGAAGCCTGTGAGCCGGACGTCAGTGAGCAGCGGGTGCGGGCACATTTGCAACGCCTGCACAGCCGCATGCCGTTTGCAGCGGAAAATTTCCAGCCGGGAAGTCACGTGCAGAGCTTCGCCGCAGAATGGTTGCCGGCGGCGACCGGCAGCGGCGTGGCGCAGCCCGGGTTTGTCCAGCCGCTGCCGGTTCAGCCGCTGACCACGCTGTCGCTGGAGCAGCTGCTGCGCTTCTGGCGTCATCCGGTGCGGGCGTGGTTTCAGCAGCGCCTCGGCGTGGCTTTCTGGATGGAGGAGAGCGAACTGCCGGACAGCGAACCGTTCGCACCGGACAGCCTGGAGCGCTATCAGATCAACGCTGAACTGCTCAATACGCTGGTCAACGGTGACGATCCGGCCCAGCTGTATGCGCACCATCGCGCCGCCGGTAATCTGCCTTACGGCGCCTTCGGGGAACTTTTCTGGCAAAGCCAGACCGAAGAGATGCAGGAAGTGGCGGCGGAAGTGAGCGCGCAGCGGCTGCCGGCGGAGAGCTGGGAAGTCAACCTGACGCTGGGCGCAACGCAGTTGACCGGCTGGCTGACTCAGGTGCAAGCTGATGGGCTGCTACGCTGGCGGCCGGGCGTGCTCAACATCAACGATGGCCTGCTGCTGTGGCTGGAACATCTGGTGTATTGTGCGCTGGGCGGCAACGGCACCAGCCGCATGTACGGTCGCAAACAAAGCCGCTGGCGCTTCGCGGCGGTGGCTCCCGCCCAGGCGCAGGCGCAGCTGGCTGAATATGTGGCCACCTGTGAGGCGGGTCTGGCGCAGCCGCTGCTGCTGCTGAATAAATCCGGCGGCGCCTGGCTGGACGCCAGCTTTGACAGCAAATCCGGCCAGCTTCAGGAAGATGACGCTACGCAGAAAAAGGCGCTCAACAAGCTGTTGCAGGCGTGGCAGGGTGGCTACCAGGTTGAAGGCGAGGGCAGCGATCCCTATCTGCAGCGCCTGTGCCGCACGCTGGACGAGCCGACGCAGCAGCAGATCATCGCTGCGGCGCGTCAGTGGTATTTGCCGGTGCGCCTCGCGCATCAGGATGATGAATAGCAACGGAAGTGCGGCCTGTACCTTGGCAGCCACCGTCTTATAAGAAAGTGTTTGAGTATCCCGACCGGCGCAACGCCGGCGGATAAGGGTAACGTTAAGGGGTTGAAATGCGGATTTACGCACGCTGGATAGGAGCGCTGCTGCTGAGCATGCTGGCGCTGAATGCCTTTGCCGACGACGGGCGCGGCTGGCAGCCGATTGATGAAACCATCCGCAAGAGCGATCACGATCCGCGCAGTTATCAGGCCATTACCCTGAGCAACGGCATGACGGTGCTGCTGGTGTCAGATGCTGCCGCGCCGAAATCGCTGGCAGCGCTGACGTTACCGATCGGTTCTCTGGACGATCCCGACAGTCAGCTGGGCCTGGCACACTATCTGGAACACATGGTGCTGATGGGGTCAAAAAATTATCCGCAGCCGGATAACCTGGCGGAGTTTCTCAAGAAGCACGGTGGTAGCCACAATGCCAGCACAGCCTCGTACCGCACCGCGTTTTACCTGGAAGTCGAAAACGATGCGCTGCAACCGGCGGTGGATCGTCTGGCGGATGCGATTGCGCAACCCTTGCTCGACCCGACCAACGCGGACCGCGAGCGGCATGCGGTTAACGCTGAGCTGACGATGGCACGCTCGCGCGATGGGCTGCGTATGGCGCAGGTTGGCGCGGAAACCCTCAACCCGGCGCACCCCGGCTCGCGCTATTCGGGCGGTAACCTTGATACCCTGAGTGACAAACCCGACAGCAACCTGCATCAGGCGCTGCTCGATTTCTATCACCGCCACTACTCGGCGAATCTGATGAAAGCGGTGATTTACAGTAACAAACCGCTGCCGGAGATGGCGACGATCGCTGCACAGACCTTTGGCCGCGTGGCCAATCATCATGCCAGCGTGCCGGATATTACCGTGCCGGTGGTCACCGATGCGCAGAAAGGCATCATCATTCATTACGTGCCAGCGCAGCCGCGCAAGCAGCTGAAAATTGAGTTTCGCATCGCCAACGACAGCGACCAGTTCCGCAGCAAAACCGACACCTTAATCAGTTATCTGCTGGGCAACCGCAGCAAAAATACCCTGAACGACTGGTTGCAGCAGCAGGGACTGGCGGATGGCGTCAATGCCGGCGCGGATCCGATGACCGAGCGCAACAGCGGCGTGTTTGCCATCTCGGTTTCGCTGACCGACAAAGGCCTGGCGCAGCGCGATCGCGTGGTGGCTGCGGTATTCAGCTACCTTGATATGCTGCGCAAGCAAGGCATCGACAAGCGCTATTTCGATGAAGTTGCGCACGTGCTGGCGCTGGATTTCCGCTATCCATCAATTACCCGCGATATGGATTACATTGAGTGGCTGGTGGATACCATGCTGCGCGTGCCGGTGACGCACACGCTGGATGCACCTTATCTGGCCGACCGCTATGATGCGGCCGCGATCAACGCCCGTCTGGCTGAGATGACGCCGCAGAACGCCCGCATCTGGTACATCAGTCCCGCTGAGCCGCACAACAAACAGGCTTACTTTGTGAATGCGCCTTATCAGGTGGATAAAATCAGCGCCGCGCAGTTCAGCGACTGGCAGCAGCAGGCGCAGCAGATTCCGCTGTCGCTGCCGACCCTGAATCCCTACATTCCGTCGGATTTCTCCCTCATCCCGTCTGACGGTAAGCACTACGATCATCCGGTGGCGCTGACCAATGGCGACAGCATGCGCATCTACTGGATGCCGAGCCAGTTCTACGCCAGCGAGCCGAAGGCCGCTATTACGCTCGCGCTGCGAAACAAATCCGCGATCAGCGATGCGCGCCAGCAGGTGTTGTTTGGTCTCAACGACTACCTCTCCAGCCTGGCGCTGGATGAGCTGAATTCGCAGGCTTCGGTGGGCGGCATCAGCTTCTCTACCGGTGAGGACGACGGGCTGGTGTTCAATGCCAGCGGCTTCACCCAGCGCCTGCCGGAGCTGCTGAAAAAGCTGGTTGAAGGTTACGCCAGCTTCCAGCCGGATGCGCAGCAGCTGGAGCAGGCGAAATCCTGGTATCTGGATCGGCTGGAAGCAGCGGAAAAGGGCAAAGCGTTTGAACAGGCGATTCAGCCGATGCAAATGCTGTCCCAGCTGCCTTATACCCAGCGTGAAGCGCGACGCCAGCAGGTGAAACAGATCACGCTGCAGGAGGTGATGGATTACCGCGATGCGCTGATCCAGCACGCCACGCCGGAAATGATGGTGGTCGGCAATCTGTCGGCCGATCGCGTCAGGCAGCTGGGCGAAGAGCTTAAACAGCAGCTGCACAGCGCGGGGCACGGTTACTGGCACAGCGATTATGTGGTGGTGGATAAGCCGATCAAAGCCAACCTGCAGAAAACCGGCAGCAGCACCGACTCGGCGCTGGCGACGCTGTATGTGCCGCTCGGCTACAGCGAGTATCAAAGTATGGCTAACAGCACCATGCTGAGCCAGATTGTGCAGCCGTGGTTCTACAATCAGCTGCGCACCGAGGAGCAGCTGGGCTATGCGGTGTTCGCTTATCAGATGCCGATTGGCCGCCAGTGGGGCATTGGCTTCCTGCTGCAAAGCAACAGTAAAGCGCCCGCTTATCTGCTGCAGCGTTTCCAGGCGTTCTATCCGCAGGCGGAACAGCGTCTGCGCAGCATGAAAGCGGAGGATTTCGCCCAGTATCAGCAGGCACTGATCAACGACCTGAAACAGCGTCCGCAAACGCTGGATGAAGAGGCCAACCGTTACAGTCGTGATTTCAATCGCCAGAACTTCGCGTTTGATACGCGCGAAAAAGCCATTGCGCAAATTCAGCAGCTGACACCGGCCAGCCTGGCTGACTTTTTCCATCAGGCTGTGCTGGCGCAGCAGGGCATGGCGATGATCTCGCAGATTGGCGGCAGTCACGATGGCACCCACGATGCGGATTACGCGCCGCTGCCGGGCTTTACCACCTGGGATGAAGTCGCCCGGCTGCAGCAGTCGCTCTCCGTGAAGAGTGATGCGCCATGAGTCAGCGCCCTGAATCGCTCAATCCCCTGACGCTGCCGCTGCAGGGTGAGCGTCTGATTGAGGCCTCCGCCGGCACCGGTAAGACCTTTACCATTGGTCTGCTCTACCTGCGTTTGCTGCTGGGACTTGGCGGGCAGAATGCCTATGCGCGCCCGCTGTCGGTGGAAGAGATTCTGGTGGTGACCTTTACCGAAGCCGCCACCGCCGAACTGCGCGGCCGTATCCGGGAAAATATTCATGAGCTGCGGCTGGCCTGTCTGCGCGGCGTCAGCGCAAATCCGATGCTGATGCAGCTGCTGGCCGACATTGCCCAGCCCGCTGAGGCGGCCTCGCTGCTGCTGGCGGCGGAACGGCAGATGGACGAGGCGGCGATATTCACCATTCACGGCTTCTGCCAGCGCATGCTCAATCTCAACGCGTTTGAGTCCGGTATGCTGTTCGAGCAGCAGCTGATTGAAGATGAACAGCAGCTGTTGCGTCAGGCGACGGCGGATTTCTGGCGGCGCCACTGCTATCCGCTGACGCTGGATATTGCGCGCGTCATCGTTGCGGAATGGAGCGGGCCGGAACAGCTGTTATCGACGCTGCGCCCGTGGCTGCAGGGCGAGTCGCCCAGCCTGCGCCTGGCGCCGCACGACAGTGAAACCCTGACATCGCGCCACAGCAGCAACCTGGCACGCATTGCCGAAATGAAAGCGCAGTGGCGGGCGCTGGGCGAAGAGGTGCTGACGCTGGTCGGGCAGTCTGATGTTGATAAGCGCAGCTACAGCAGTAAAAACCTGCCGCTGTGGGTCAGCAAAGTCAGCGCCTGGGCGCAGAGCGAGACCGCGGATTACCAGATTCCCACCGAGCTGGCGCGTTTCGGTCAGCAGGTGCTCAATGAAAAAACCAAAAAGGGCGCGCCACCGCAGCACCCGTTGTTTGCCGCCATTGATACATTCCTGGCGCAGCCGCTGTCGCTGCGCGATTTGGTGATTGCACGCGCGCTGGTGGAGGTGCGTCACGCGGTGCGTAAAGAGAAACGCCTGCAGGCGCTGCTGGGGTTTGACGATCTGCTGAGCCGGCTGGACGAGGCGCTGCAACATCCCGGCGGCGAGCAGCTGGCGCAGGCGATTCGCCAGCGCTTTCCGGTGGCGCTGATTGACGAATTCCAGGATACCGACCCGCTGCAGTACCGTATTTTCCGCACGCTCTATTTACAGCAGCCGCAGCATGCGCTGCTGCTGATTGGCGACCCGAAACAGGCTATTTACGCCTTCCGCGGTGCGGACATCTTTACCTATATTCGCGCGCGAAGTGAAGTTCACGCGCACTACACGCTGGATACCAACTGGCGCTCGTCACCGGCGATGGTGGAGAGCGTCAATCAGCTGTTTATGCGCCAGCCCGCACCGTTTCTGTTTGCGGACATCCCGTTTCTGCCGGTCAATGCCGCGCCGCCCAATCAGCGTTTGTCGCTGAGTATCGACGGCGAGGAGCAGGCCGCGCTGCGCTTCTGGCTACAGCCGGGCGCAGGCTGCAGCGTCAGCGAATACCAGCAGCTGATGGCGCAGCAGTGCGCCGCTGATATCAGCCGCTGGCTGCAGGCGGGTCAGCAACAGCGCGCGCTGCTGGGCAAAACCCCCGATCAGCGGCCGGTGCAGGCCTCGGACATTACCGTACTGGTGCGCAGCCGGAACGAAGCCAATCTGATTCGCGCCGCGCTCAATCAGCTCGGCATCCCTTCGGTGTATCTCTCCAACCGCGACAGCGTGTATACCACGCCCGAGGCGCGCGAGCTGCTGTGGCTGTTGCAGGCGATCCTCGCGCCCGAGCAGGAGCGGATGCTGCGCACCGCGCTGGCCACGTCGCTGTTTGCCTTTGATGCCGCGCAGCTGGACGCGCTGGATCAGGATGCGCGCGGCTGGGATGCGCTGGTGGATACCTTTGCCCGCTGGCAGCAATTGTGGCACCAGCGTGGCGTACTGCCGATGCTGCGTCAGCTGATGCTGGAGCGCCAGCTGGCAGAAAACCTGCTGGCCTCAGAGAATGGCGAGCGTCGCCTGACCGATCTGCTGCACCTCGGCGAACTGCTGCAGGAGGCGGCGGCCCAGCTCGACAGTCCGCACGCGCTGGTGCGTTATCTGGCGCAGCAGATCGCCCGACCAGACAGCCAGTCGGCCAGCCAGCAGCTGCGGCTGGAGAGCGACCGCCACCTGGTGCAGATTGTCACTATCCATAAATCCAAGGGGTTACAGTATCCGCTGGTGTGGCTGCCGTTTGCCGCCGGTTTCCGCGAGGCCGATATCGCGCTCTATCACGACCGCGAGCATTACAACGCGGTGCTGGATTTGCAGAATGATGAGCAAAGTCTGGCGCTGGCAGAGCAGGAGCGGCTGGCAGAGGATTTGCGTCTGCTGTACGTGGCGCTGACGCGTTCGGTGCATCACTGCAGTGTAGGTGTCGCCCCGCTGTTTCGCGGTACGCGTAAGAAAGAGGGCGAAAGCGATGTGCACAAAAGCGCGCTGGGTTTTCTGCTGCAGCGCGGCGAGCCGGCTACGGCAGAACAGCTGGCGACCCTGCTGCACGACATCGACGTGACGGGCACCGAAGTGGTGCTGGCGCAGCCGCAGGGCCACGAACGCTGGCAGACGCCGGACGAGATTGACGATACGCTGGATGCGCGCAGTATCACGCGTGCGCTGGCCGATCCGTGGCGGGTTACCAGCTACTCCGGGCTGCAGCAGCACGGCAGTCACCGTCTGCTGGATGTGATGCCGGGCTTCGATGCGGAAGCGGTCGGGGAAGATCGCGAGGCGGAAGTGCTGGAAGCCGCGCTGACGCCGCACCATTTCCCGCGCGGCGCAGCGCCCGGGACTTTCCTGCATACGCTGTTTGAATCGCTCGACTTCACCCAGCCGCCTTCAGCGCCGCAGCTGGAACAGCAGTTGCAGCAGAGCGGCTATCCGCTGCACTGGCAGCCGATGCTGAGCGAGTGGATTACCCGCGTGGTGAACACGCCGCTCAACACTGAAGGGACCCGGCTGAGCGACATCACACCGGGCAATCGCCTGATCGAGATGGAGTTCTATCTGCCGATTGACGGACTGCTGACGGCACCGGCGCTGGACGCGTTGATGCGACAGGATCCGCTGTCGCGTCAGGCGCCGCCGCTCGACTTCCGCCAGGTGCAGGGCATGCTGAAAGGCTTCATCGACCTGGTATTTCGCTGGCAGGGCAAATACTATCTGCTGGATTACAAATCTAACTGGCTGGGCGAGAGCCATCAGGCATACACACCGCAGGCGATGGCGCAGGCGATGATCGACCACCGTTACGATTTGCAGTATCAGCTGTATACGCTGGCACTGCATCGCTATTTGCAGCACCGCCTGACGGATTACGATTATGAACAGCATTTTGGCGGCGTATTCTATCTGTTTTTACGCGGCATGGATGGCAGCTCGCCAGATAACGGGGTGTTCCATACCCGACCGACGTCAGATTTCGTTTCACAACTGGATAGCCTGTTTCGCGGGCCGGGAGCAGCAGCATGAGTAGCATGAGTACGCTATTGGCACAGGCGGCAGAACTGCGCCTGCTGCGGGCGCTGGATATTCAGTTTGCCCGGCTGCTGGCCGACGACGATCGGCCCGCGCATCTGCTGGCGGCTGCCTGTCTCAGCGCGGAAGCCGGTGACGGTCACGTCTGCCTGCCGTTGTCGCAGCTTACCCGCGAAGGGCTTTTCAGCGGTCGTCATCCGGAGATGGCGCACGCCATCTGGCAGGCCGCCGGCGAGCCGCAGGACTGGCCGACGCTGCTGGCGGACTGGCAGGCGCTCAGCGCCAGCGATCGCCCGGCACCGGTGGTGCTGCGTGATAACCGGCTCTATCTGCACCGGCTCTGGCATCACGAAGGGGAAGTGGCGCGCTTCTTCCAGCCACAGGCGGCGCCGCAGCTGTTTGCACCCGAACAGGTACGCAGCGTGCTGGATACCTTTTTCGGCAGTCAGCCTGAGGACTGGCAGAAAATTGCGGCGGCGGTGGCGCTGACGCAAAAAACCGCGGTGATCTCCGGCGGGCCTGGCACCGGCAAAACCACCACGGTGGCGAAGCTGCTGGCGGCGCTGATTCGCCTCAGTGAGGGAACCCTGCGCATTCAGCTGGCCGCCCCTACCGGCAAGGCGGCGGCGCGGCTCACCGAGTCGCTGGGTAAGGCGCTGCGCAGTCTCGACGTCAGCGATGCGGAGCGCCAGCGTTTTCCGGCAGAAGCCACCACGCTGCACCGTTTACTCGGTGCCCAGCCGGAGACGCAGCGCCTGCGCTACCACGCCGGTAATCCGCTGCATCTCGACGTGCTGGTGGTCGATGAAGCCTCGATGGTCGATCTCGGCATGATGGCAAACCTGATCGCCGCGCTGCCCGCTCACGCGCGGGTGATTTTTCTCGGCGATCGCGACCAGCTGGCCTCGGTTGAAGCCGGTGCGGTACTCGGGGATATCTGCCGCTGTGCCGAGGCGGGCTATAGTCCGGTGCGTGCGCTGCAGCTCACCACGCTGACCGGCTGCGAGGTTGCCGGCACCGATGATGCGGTGGCCCCGGCGGTGCGTGATGCCATCTGCCTGCTGCGCAAAAGCTACCGTTTCGCGGCGCACTCCGGCATCGGTCAGCTGGCTGCGGCGGTCAACGCCGGCGAAGCGCAGGCGGTCGAGGCGGCCTTTCAGGCGGGCTTCAGCGATATCGTGCGCCAGCCGCTCAACGATGCCGAAGCGTATCAGGCGATGCTGACGCAGATTGCCGAAGGCTATCGGCCATTTCTCCAGCTGATTAACCAGCGTGCCGCACCGGCCGAGGTGATTGCTGCGTTTGGCCGTTATCAGCTGCTGTGCGCCCTGCGCGAAGGGCCATTTGGCGTGCAGGGGCTCAATCAGCGTATTGAGCACAAGCTGATGCAGCTGCAGCTGATTCGGCGTCCGGCAGGGGGCAGCCGCTGGTATCAGGGGCGTCCGGTGATGGTGACGCGTAACGACAGCGCGCTCGGCCTGTTCAATGGTGACATCGGCATTACGCTGTTCGATGAGGAAGGGCTGCTCAAGGTGTTTTTCTCGCTGCCTGATGGCAGCATCAAAGCGGTACAGCCAAGTCGCCTGCCGGCCCATGACACGGCATGGGCGATGACGGTGCACAAATCACAGGGTTCGGAGTTTGACCACACCGCGCTGGTGATGCCGGCTCAGTTCCTGCCGGTACTGACGCGCGAGCTGATTTACACGGCTATTACCCGGGCGCGCAGCCAGCTGACGCTGTTCAGTGATGAAGCGGTGTTCCGGCGCGCGGTGCAGCTGCGCACGCAGCGGCGCAGCGGGCTGCTGGATCGCTTAGGGGGAGAAGAGGGTAGATGATTGCGCCGCCGCGGGGACTTTCCCTCAGCGGCGCTTTGATGAGCAGTGGCGCTTAGCGTAAGTCTGCCATCAGCACTTTGGAACGACGCTGATAGTTGTACATCTGCTTTTTGCTTTCAGGCAGCGACTCAATATCCACCGGCGTGAAGCCGCGCTCCTGGAACCAGTGGATACTGCGCGTTGTCAGCACGAACAGCTTCTTCAGCCCCATCTGCCGCGCCTGCAGCGCTACGCGCTCCAGCAGCAGCTCGCCGCGTGACGAGCTGCGATAGTCGGGGTGCACCGCCACGCAGGCCATCTCGCCGATTTGCTCGTCCGGGAACGGATAGAGCGCTGCGCAGGCGATGGTCATATTGTCGCGCTGAATAATGGTGAATTTGTCAATCTCCATCTCTAGCTGCTCGCGTGAACGGCGCACCAAAATGCCCTGCTGCTCCAGCGGACGAATCAGTTCGAGAATCCCGCCGATGTCGTTGATGTTGGCGCGGCGAATCTGCTCGGCCGACTCCATGACAATCTGCGTACCGATACCGTCACGCGAGAACAGCTCCTGCAGCAGTGCGCCATCTTCCTGATAGCTGATCAGATGGCTGCGGCGCACGCCGCTGCGGCAGGCTTTGACCGCGCCACGCAGGAAGCGCACGGTGCCGGAGAGAAAATCACCGTCGCTCTCCATTTCATCAATCCGCGTCTGCGCCTCGTTCGGGAACAGCTCGGAAATGATGGTGCCTTCGCGGTCGGTTACACCCTGTTCGGAGCAGAAACCGATCATCTTCTCGGCTTTTAGCTTGATCGCCAGCTGCGTCGCCACCTCTTCCGAGGTCAGGTTAAAGCTTTCGCCGGTCACCGAGACCGCCACCGGCCCCAGCAGCACAATGGCATTGTTATCCAGCTGACGATGGATCGCCTCTTCGTCAATGCGGCGGATGCGGCCGCTGTGGCAGTAATCGACGCCGTCATCCACGCCCAGCGGCTGAGCGATGATGAAGTTACCGCTCACCACATTAATATGCGCGCCCTGCAGCGGCGTATTATTCAGGCTCATCGACAGACGCGCCGTAATATCGAGCTGTAAACGCCCGGCCGCCTGCTTCACCAGCTCCAGCGATTGGGCATCGGTCACGCGCGTGTGTTTGTGGTAAATCGGCTCCAGCTGCTGCTGCGCGAGGCTGGCATCGATCTGCGGCCGTGCGCCATAAACCACCACCAGGCGAATGCCGAGACTATGCAACAGGCCGATATCGTTAACGATGCTGGAGAAGTTCTCATGCTCGATGGCCTCGCCACCCAGCATGATGACAAACGTCTTGTCACGGTGGGCATTAATATAGGGAACGGTATGGCGAAAACCCTGAACCAGTTCGGTACTGCGTTCCTTCACGGCAAACCCTCTGTGAATGGTTATTCGAAATTTTTGTATTTTTATGCTTTTTCGCTACTTTTTGCAAGCATCGGACCTGACGTTACTTTACGATTTTCCTGATGCAAGCCGCGCTAACAGACTGCATTATCTGGTTTTTCCGGCAAGACAAGACATTCCTCATTGAATAAAGTTTTCGCCTTCTGCTCGTCAACTGACGATTTTTTAGACATAACACAGTAGCTGGAGCGGCATGTCCGAAGCTTTTACCCGAAGACGACTTTTACAGGGCGCAGGTGCGCTGTGGTTGCTGAGCGTGACGCGCAGCGGTTTTGCGGCCAGTCAGCACATTGTGGCCGTGCGCATCTGGCCATCCTCGACTTACTCGCGCGTGACGCTGGAATCCAGCGTCGCGCTGCACTATAAGCAGTTCACGCTGAGCAATCCCGAACGGCTGGTGATCGATATCCAGAACCTGCATATCAACAGCGCGCTGAAAGGCATTGATAAGCTGGTGCGGGTGGACGATCCCTACATTAAAACCGCGCGCGTCGGTCAGTTCGATCCCACCACGGTGCGCGTGGTGCTGGAGCTGAAGCGCAGCGTGGCTCCGAAAACCTTCACCCTCGATCCGGTCGCGGGTATTCGCCACCGGCTGGTGGTCGATCTCTATCCCAGCCAGTCGTCACAGGAAGAGGATCCGCTGCTGGCGTTACTGAAGGATTACAACCAGGGCGAACTGGAGCGCGATCAACCGGCGCAGGCGCCGCTACCGGGCAAAGCCGGGCGCGATCGACCGATTATTATCATGATCGATCCCGGTCACGGCGGGGAAGATCCCGGCGCGCACGGCAAGTACAAAACGCGCGAGAAAGATATCGTGCTGAAGATTGGACGCTATCTGAAAGCGCTGATCGACAAAGAACGTAATATGAAGGCTTACATGACGCGCAACGAAGATGTGTTTATACCGCTGCGCGTGCGGGTCGCGAAAGCGCGCAAACAGCGCGCCGATCTGTTTGTCTCGATTCACGCTGACGCTTTTACCAGCCGGGCGGCGCGCGGCTCTTCGGTCTTCGCGCTCTCCACCAGCGGCGCAACCTCGGCCGCTGCGCGCTTTCTCGCCCAGACGCAGAACGAAGCGGATTTGATCGGCGGGGTCAGCATGAGCGGCGATCGCTATCTCGACCACACCATGTTCGATATGGTGCAGCGGCAGACCATCAGCGACAGTCTGAAGTTTGGCAAAGAAGTGCTGACGCGCATGGGCCACATTAACCACCTGCATAAACGCACGGTGGATCAGGCCGGCTTTGCGGTGCTGAAAGCGCCGGATATCCCGTCGATTCTGGTGGAAACGGCGTTTATCAGTAACGTTGAAGAGGAGCGGAAGCTGCGTACGCCGCGCTATCAGCATCAGGTGGCGGAAGCCATTCTGCACGGCATCAAGGCGTATTTTGACAAAGGCGGCGTGCTGGCACGGCGTTAGGGCAGGGCGGCAGCGATGCCGCTTTTTACCGGGCGCAGAAACAAAAAAACACCCGTCAGGGTGTTGTGATGTTCTTCGTCTGAAGAAGTGGTTGCGGGGGCCGGATTCGAACCGACGACCTTCGGGTTATGAGCCCGACGAGCTACCAGGCTGCTCCACCCCGCGTCCGTCTGTCGCACTGAGCGACTTTGCACATTGTATTCTTCGTTAAGACAATTGGTTGCGGGGGCCGGATTCGAACCGACGACCTTCGGGTTATGAGCCCGACGAGCTACCAGGCTGCTCCACCCCGCGTCCGTCTGTCGCGCTAAGCGACTTGCCACATTGTCTCTTCATTACGAAGAATTGGTTGCGGGGGCCGGATTTGAACCGACGACCTTCGGGTTATGAGCCCGACGAGCTACCAGGCTGCTCCACCCCGCGTCCGTGGATGCGCACTATACACCGGGCGTATGATGATGCAACCCCTTTTTTGCGTTAAAGCGCTAAATAGACAAACAGTTGCTGAATTATTTGGCCATTGGGCGATTTATTATACAGATGTGAGCGCGCTAGCCTGCGGCAGATTTCATTCTGTCTGCCCCTTTGCTATCGTCGCCGTGCAAACAACCAGCTTAAAAAGAGAAGGTAATGAAAGGACATTGGGCGAAGTATGCACTTACTGGCGCATTTCTGGCGCTGTTAGCCGGTTGTAGCTCTAAGCCGACCGATCGCGGTCAGCAATATATTGATGGCAAGCTGGAGCAACCGCTCGGGCTGGTGAATGAGCCGAACGCCAAAGGGCGTCCGGTCAATGGCCGTGATTTCGGCCTGCAGGTGCAGCAGATCCAGTCGGCGTCGTCCGGTCTGTATGGCCGCAACCTCGGCACTTACAGTGCGATTCAGAACTGGCTGCTCTCCGGCGCCGATACGCGTCAGCTGCGCCAGTTCGGCCTGAACGCCTATCAGATGGAAGGCACCGACAGCTACGGCAACGTACAGTTTACCGGTTACTACACGCCGGTGGTGGAAGCGCGTTATACCCGTCAGGGCGAATTCCAGTATCCGATTTATCGCATGCCGCCGCGCCCACGCGGACAGAAGCTGCCAAGCCGCGCTTCTATCTATAGTGGCGCACTGGATGAGCGTTATGTGATTGCCTGGAGCAACTCGCTGATCGACAACTTTATGATGGACGTGCAGGGCAGCGGCTATGTCGATTTCGGCGATGGCCGTCCGCTGCGCTTCTTCGGCTACGGCGGCAAGAACGGCTGGGCTTACCACAGTATTGGCAAAGAGCTGATCGATCGCGGTGAAGTGAAGCGCGAAGACATGTCGATGCAGGCGATTCGGCAGTGGGCGCAGGAGCACTCGCCGCAGGAAGTGCGCAATGTGCTGGAAACCAACCAGTCGTTCGTGTTCTTCAAGCCGGAAGAGTATGTGCCGGTGCGCGGTGCCAGCGCGGTACCGCTGATTGCCAAAGCCTCGGTAGCGTCCGATCGTTCGCTGATTCCCGCCGGCACGGCGCTGCTGGCTGAAGTGCCGCAGCTGAATGAGAAGGGCAAATTCAACGGCAAATATGAGATGCGCCTGATGGTCGCGCTGGACGTGGGCGGCGCGATCAAAGGCCAGCACTTCGATATCTACCAGGGTGTCGGCCCGGATGCGGCGCATCTGGCGGGCTTCTACAACCATTATGGCCGCGTCTGGGTACTGAAAGCCGCGCCGGGAACCGGCCAGCCGCTGTTCAGCAATCCGCAAAACGGCAATAATGGTTCATTGATTATCGGCGCAAATTGATAGGCTGCGCACCCTGGGTTTGTCGGGTGCGCGTCCGCGCATCGTACTAAAAGGTTAGCTATGAAAGTTGTCAGCGACGCCTGGCGCCAGCGATTTGGCGGCACGGCGCGTCTCTACGGGCAGGAAGCACTGCAGCGTTTTGCTGACGCGCATTTCTGCGTCATCGGCATCGGCGGCGTCGGTTCCTGGGCGGCCGAAGCGCTGGCGCGCACCGGCATCGGTAAAATTACCCTGATCGACATGGACGATGTGTGTATTACTAATACCAACCGTCAGATTCATGCGTTGCAGGGGCATGTCGGTCAGGCGAAAACCGAGGTGATGGCGCAGCGTATTCACGCCATCAATCCGGAGTGTGAGGTGATCTGCATCGATGACTTTATCACGCCGGACAATACCGCTGAGCTGATGGCGGCGGGGTTCGACTATGTGATTGACGCGATTGATAGCGTGCGCCCTAAGGCTGCGCTGATCGCCTGGTGCCGGCGCAATAAGATCCCGCTGATCACTACCGGTGGCGCCGGCGGACAGATCGATCCGACGCAGATTCAGGTCAGTGACTTAGCCAAAACCATTCAGGATCCGCTGGCTGCCAAACTGCGCGAGCGGCTGAAAAGTGATTTTGGCGTAGTGAAAAACAGCAAGGGTAAACTGGGGATCGACTGCGTGTTCTCTACCGAAGCCCTGGTATATCCGCAGCCGGACGGCAGCGTATGCGCTTCGCGCAGCACGGCGGAAGGGCCAAAGCGCATGGACTGTGCCGCCGGCTTTGGTGCGGCCACCATGGTGACCGCCACCTTTGGTTTTGTTGCAGTGTCGCACGCGCTGAAAAAATTCCTCGCGCGCGCGGCGCGTCAGTCTGCCTGATGCGCGCGGGCAGCACGCTGTACCGCCTCAGCCAGCGCCTGTAAACCACTGCTGCGCGAGGCGCTCAGCTGCGCGCGCAGCCCTAAGGTATCAAACAGCGCCAGCGGGTCTGTGGCTAACAGCGCTGCGGGCGTTTTTCCTTCCACCGCTGTCAGTAGCACCGCCAGCAATCCGCGCACAATGCGCCCCTCACTGTCGCCGTAAAAATGCAGCGTGCCGTCGGCCCGCTGCTGGCTGCTGAGCCAGACGCGGTTTTCGCAGCCGGAGAGCTCAATGTCCGCCGTTTTCAGCGCTTCCGGCAGCGCCGGCAGCTGGCGGCTGAGCTGAATCAGCTGGCGATAGCGATCTTCCCACTGATGAAAATGGGCAAACTTCTCCGTCAGGCTGGCTTCGGTAATCAGATCACCAAACGGATGGGGGGCAAGCAGGGCTGATGTCATTACGTTACTCACTCAGTAAATCCACGGCATGGTGCATGGCGCGCACCAGCGCGTCCACGTCCTGCAGATTATTATAGGGGGCAAATGAGACGCGCAGCGTGCCGCTGACGCCAAGCGCCGCCATCAGCGGCTGGGCACAGTGCTGGCCGGCGCGCAACGCGATGCCCTGTTCCGCCAGCAGCGTCACGATATCGCTGTGGTGAATACCGGCGATATCAAACGCCAGCAGGCTGGCGCTGCCGCAGCGGAAACTGCGGAAGCCGGGAATAGCGCTGAGTTGCTCTTCGGCAAGGCTGGCCAGCTGCTGGCTCCAGCGTTCGGCTTTTTCCGCATCGTACTGCCCCAGCCAGTCCAGCGCCGCACTCAGCCCGACCACGCCCGCCACGTTCGGCGTGCCTGCTTCAAAGCGCCACGGCACCGGCTGCGGCGTGAAGCCGCTGAAATCGACCTGCGTCAGCATCTTGCCGCCGCCCTGCCACGGCGGCATCGCGTCCAGCAGCTCCGCTTTGCCGTACAGCACACCAGTGCCCATCGGGCCGTACAGCTTGTGCGCGGAAAAGGCGTAGAAGTCGATATCCAGCGCCTGCACATCCGGCGGGCAGTGCACCACGCCCTGCGCGCCATCCACCATCACTTTCGCCCCAACGCCGTGCGCCAGCGTAATCGCCTGCGCCAGATCCGGACAGCCGCCGGTCACGTTAGACATCTGACCTATCGCCAGCAGCCGGGTGCGCGCGTTGAGCAGTTGCGGCAGCAGGGCGATATCCGGCCGCCGGTCAGCGCCAAGCGGCCACTTAATCACTTTCGCACCGCTGGCCTGCGCCACCATCAGCCACGGCACCAGATTGGCGTGGTGCTCGGCTTCGCTCACTACAATCTCGTCGCCCGGCTGCAGGCGCGGCGCCAGCCAGCTGTGCGCCACCAGGTTGATGGCTTCCGTGGTGCCACGCGTCCAGACGATTTGCCGATCGTCCGCCGCCTGCAGCCAGTGCGCCACGCGCGCACGCGCCTGTTCATACTGTGCCGTCAGCGCGCGGGCAGCGGCGAACTGGCTGCGGTGGACGGTGCCGCCGCTCAGCGAATAAAACTGTGCGGTCGCGTCAATCACCGCCTGCGGCTTCAGCGCGGTGGCAGCGCTGTCGAGATAGACACCCGCATCGCTCAGCGCGGGAAACTGCTGACGAAACTCGCCAGGAGAGAAATGGGTCATACTCAGCTCACTTACTTGGATGTTAGGACCAGGCTGAAAGCCACGCCGTGGCCTGGCAAAGCTGGAAAAGCGCGTTATGCTAATTATTGCAAGGTTTGAACCGAAACCCGCATAACGAATCGGTCTGTTCCAGTCGATCGCTCTGTTTGCTGCCACTGGTCAGCGCACGCGGGTGGTTTAATGCAATCAATCTGCAAGGAGATAGAAGATGAATAAACTCGCCGCAGTGCTGGCCGTGTGCACCATGGCCTTTACCCTGGCCGCCTGTTCCAGCAACTACGTCATGCATACTAATGATGGTCGCACCATTGTTGCGGATGGCAAACCAAAAGTTGACGATGAAACCGGTATGATCAGCTATAAAGATGCCAATGGCAACGAGCAGCAGATTAACCGCTCAGATGTGAAAGAGATGGTGGAAATGGGCCAGTAAGCCCGGCTAGCAGGTAAAAAAAAGCACCGCAATTTGCGGTGCTATTTAAAATCACTATGGACAGACAGGGTAAATCTACAGGAATTAAAAGTTTGATCTGCAATCGTCAGATCAAAATGCAAACACAACATCACGACCACAAGCCAAAAGCTCTCTAAAAGTCTGCGATCTCTCGCACGTTTCCAGAAATCTTTTCGTTCCGGCTCAGGAAGTGCGGCAACTATAGGTATTTGCTGGAGCTTCCTCAACGGACAAATTATAATGTCTCGGATTAAAAAATCTAATACGTAACGACTTTGTATAAGTTGCAGTGTTACGCTGTCAATCCGGGTACGGAAAACCATGTCAAAACGCCTTCCGCCGCTTAATGCTCTTCGCGTCTTCGACGCTGCGGCCCGTCATTTGAGCTTCACCAAAGCCGCTGAGGAGCTGTTTGTCACCCAGGCGGCTGTCAGCCATCAGATTAAATCGCTGGAAGATTTTCTCGGTCTCAAGCTGTTTCGCCGGCGCAATCGTTCGCTGTTACTGACCGAAGAGGGTCAAAGCTACTATCTCGATATCAAAGAGATTTTTTCGGCACTGAACGATGCCACGCGCAAACTGCAGGCGCGCAGTGCCAAAGGGGCTCTCACCGTCAGCCTGTTGCCGAGTTTCGCCATTCAGTGGTTGGTTCCGCGCCTCTCCAGCTTTAATCTGGCTTATCCGGGCATTGATGTGCGTATCCAGGCGGTAGACCGTGATGAGGAGAAGCTGGCCGACGATGTCGACGTGGCGATTTTTTACGGCCGCGGCAACTGGCCCGGTTTGCGGGTAGAAAAATTGTATGCCGAATATCTGCTGCCGGTGTGCTCGCCGCTGCTGCTGACCGGCGACAATCCGCTCAAATCACCAGCCGATCTGGCGCATTTCACGCTGCTGCATGACGCCTCGCGCCGTGACTGGCAATCCTATATTCGTCAGCTGGGCTTGCAGCACATTAATGTTCAGCAGGGGCCGATCTTCAGCCACAGCGCCATGGTGCTGCAGGCGGCGATCCACGGCCAGGGCGTGGCGCTGGCCAATAACGTGATGGCGCAGAGTGAAATTGAGGCCGGACGGCTGGTCTGTCCTTTCAACGATGTCTTAGTGAGTAAAAATGCTTTTTATCTGGTTTGTCATGACAGCCAGGCAGAACTGGGTAAAATAGCCGCCTTTCGGCAGTGGATTCTGGAAAAAGCCGCAACTGAACAAGAAAAATTCCGCTTCCGCTACGATCACTAACGCGTTGCCTGCCGCACAGTGATGTGCGGTTTCACCATGAGGATAAATGAATGTCCAGTCGTGCCATGTTTATATTTGCCGCCATCAGCGGCTTTCTGCTGGTGGCGTTTGGTGCTTTTGGGGCGCACGTGCTGAGCAAAGCGCTCGGCGCGGCCGAGATGGCGTGGATCCATACCGGCCTTGAATATCAGGCGTATCATACGCTGGCGATTATCGGTATTGGCGCAGCGATGCTGCGTCGCGCCAATATCTGGTTTTACTGGAGTAGCGCCGCGATGGCGCTGGGTATCGTCCTGTTCAGCGGCAGCCTGTATTGTCTGGCGCTGTCGCACCTGAAGTTTTGGGTGTTTGTTACGCCGGTTGGAGGCCTGTGCTTCCTGATTGGCTGGTTTTTGATGTTGATTGGCGCGCTGCGTCTGAAACGAAAGGCAGATCGCCATGAATAAAGTTTTACTCTATTGCCGTCCGGGATTTGAGAAAGAGTGTGCGGCAGAAATCAGTGCCAAAGCAGCGGAACGCGAAATCTACGGTTTTCCGCGCGTTAAAGATGACGCCGGTTACGTGCTGTTTGAGTGCTATCAGCCGGAAGAGGCGGAAAAACTGATCGCCACGCTGCCGTTCGCGGAGCTGATTTTTGCCCGGCAAATGCTGGTGGTGGGCGAGCTGCTGCGCGATCTCCCGCCAGAAGATCGTATTACCCCGATCGTCGGTATGCTGAGCGGCGTAGTGGAGAAGGGCGGCGAGCTGCGCGTTGAAGTGCCCGACACCAATGAAGCCAAAGAGCTGACCAAATTTTGCCGCAAGCTGACGGTACCGCTGCGCGCCAGCCTGCGCGACAGCAAAATCCTGCTGAATTATGAGAGCAATAAACGTCCGGTGGTGCATGTGTTCTTTATCGCGCCGGGCACCTGCTATGTTGGTTATTCGCTGCCGCACAACAACTCGCCGTTTTACATGGGCATTCCGCGCCTGAAGTTCCCGGCCGATGCGCCAAGCCGCTCTACGCTGAAGCTGGAAGAAGCATTCCATGTGTTCGTGCCGGCCGATGAGTGGGATGAACGGTTGGGCAGCGGCATGTATGCGGTCGATCTCGGTGCCTGCCCCGGCGGCTGGACCTATCAGCTGGTGAAGCGCAGCATGTGGGTCTACGCGGTGGATAACGGCCCGATGGCACCAAGCCTGATGGATACCGGACAGGTTACGCACTGCCGCGAAGACGGGTTCAAATTCCGCCCGCCGCGCAGCAACATCAGCTGGCTGGTGTGCGACATGGTGGAAAAACCGGTGCGCGTCGCCAGCCTGATGACCGAATGGCTGGTCAACGGCTGGTGCCGTGAGGCGATCTTCAACCTCAAGCTGCCAATGAAAAAGCGCTATGAAGAAGTTACGCAGAACCTGGCAATGATGGACGCGGCGCTGAAGGAGAAGGGCGTAAACGCGCAGATCCAGGCGCGCCAGCTGTATCACGACCGCGAAGAAGTGACCGTGCATGTGCGCCGGATTTGGGCGGCAGTCGGCGGACGGCGCGACGAACGCTAGTTCTGCTTCATACTTTGCGCTATCGCGGCGCTGGCTGCGCCTGCTTCATACTTTGCACTACCGCGGCGTTGGCTGCAC
Source organism: Pantoea sp. ICBG 985 (assembly GCF_002928365.1). Lineage (NCBI taxonomy): Bacteria > Pseudomonadati > Pseudomonadota > Gammaproteobacteria > Enterobacterales > Erwiniaceae > Pantoea > Pantoea sp. ICBG 985. The sequence continues at coordinate 1,037 of NZ_POWM01000004.1, read as the reverse complement.
CTGCTCGCCCCGGTCACATACTAATGTATGCTCCCGGGGACTCTCAGGCTTGCCGCCTTGCGCTAGCACAAATTATTTCGCAGATTGGCTGCTTCGTATTAATGCAGGTAACTGCAGGCCGCATAACATTTGTAGCGGCGCGATTCATCGCGCAATAAATTGCGCCGCAACTAAACCCGCGATCGTTGTGGAATGGGGCTGAAACCAGCCTGAACAGCTCGGGCTTGTCGTCCTGCGGTGGCACAAATTATTTCGCAGAAATTAGGTGCACTAACCCGTAGCGGCGCGATTCATCGCGCAATAAATTGCGCCGCTACCAAGACCGCAACCGATGTGGAATGGGGCTATAACTCGCCTGACCAGCTCGGGCTTGTCGTCCTGCGGTGGCACAAATTATTTCGCAGAACTTCTGCTTCATTCTTTGCACTATCGCGGCGTTGGCAGCGCCTGCTCGCCCCGGTCACATACTAATGTATGCTCCCGGGGACTCTCAGGCTTGCCGCCTTGCGCTAGCACAAATTATTTCGCAGAAATTAGCTGCACTGACCCGTAGCGGTCCGATTCATCGCGCAATAAATTGCGCCGCTACCAAAACCGCAACCGGTGTGGAATGGGGCTATAACTTGCCTGACCAGCTCGGGCTTGTCGTCCTGCGGTGGCACAAATTATTTCGCAGAAATTAGGTGCATTAACCCGTAGCGGCGCGATTCATCGCGCAATAAAGTGCGCCGCAACTAAACCCGCGATCGTTGCGGAATGGGACTGAAACCTGCCTGAACAGCTCGGGCTTGACGGGCTGCTGTGGCACAAATTATTTCGCAGAAAGTAGGTGCACTAACCCGTAGCGGCGCGATTCATCGCGCAATGTGTGGGATTGAATTTACCTGACCAGCTCAGGCTTGCCGTCCTGCTGTAGATACCGTCTTGCCGGTTACCTGGCAAGACATATTTCGGCATCGAACGGACGACCCGATTTCAGCACGCCATAAGCCAGCTGCAGCAGCTTCTTCATCGCCGCGCACACCACGACTTTTCCC
>NZ_POWM01000003.1:0-703296 GCF_002928365.1 Pantoea sp. ICBG 985 | reverse complement strand
ACGGGAAAAGTCGTGGTGTGCGCGGCGATGAAGAAGCTGCTGCAGCTGGCTTATGGCGTGCTGAAATCGGGTCGTCCGTTCGATGCCGAAATATGTCTTGCCAGGTAACCGGCAAGACGGTATCTACGGAAAACGGCGCAGTTTTGTCCTTTCTTACGCACCAGTGAAGCATTGGTTTTACTGGTTACACCACTACTTCTCATGATGAAAAAATAGATCTGAAGGTGACTCTACTAAGGAAAAAATACCATTATGATTTCAAATGATCATGTTCTTAATGCATCATCCTTCATGTTGCTATTTTTGTTGTTGCTGTTGGGAGTCTGTTTTTTTATCTTTGTTTATAAAAATCTTGGCGGCGCTAAGGTAGGTAAGGATTCTTTTCTTTATTTCAATTATATGTTTTTTAAACGTGATGCTTTATCAAACAGTGCATTGATTTTTCTTGTTCTTGGGTATGTGGCGGCGGCGATAGCTGAATATCGAAGAGGGTTTGATGATTTATCTTTAATATCTAATTTGTCTGGAGGAATGTCATTTCTTCTTTTCGCACTCTATGGGAAGTATTTTTACCAGGGGTTAATTGAAGATAAAAAGCCATTTTTCTTTATCAGGGTTTTCCTGACAAAATTAGACCTATCTTTTGGTGCGATTTTTCTTTAGCTATCAAGACTTGCGTATATGACATGGTTAATAATATTCATTAGCCATTAAATAACGATTAAGAATATAACCGCAACTGCCACCTTATACAGTAATAATAAAGATCCATAAAAGGAGTAACATGAAAGACCCAATCTCAAAGCTATTGTCAATTTGCAGCAATGAGTTAGCAAAGCCTTTCGATGATATTTCTGGCACTCTTAAGCTCGAACTTTCATCAAAGTTTCCTGATTATGTTGCTCTGTTGAGAATGCGCAATGGGTTTTATGGTTTTGAATCAGCGCTACATGTCTTCCCAGGAACACACGAACACGATGATTTTAATATCTTTTCCTGGAATGAAGAAAAATTATGGCGCGAAAGCTATGGTGGTATGACAGATGGTCATTTCTTTTTTGCAGAAGATGCATTTGGTGGACAATTTTCTTTAAAGGGGGATGGAATATACTCATTTGATCCCGAGACCGGTGAAAGCCAAAAAATGTGTGAAAATTTATCTCAGTGGTGCGATGCTATTCTAAATGATTATGACTTTCTAACAGGTCATTCGTTGATGCATCAATGGCAGATCACGCACGGAAAAATTAAGCAGAATCAGCGGTTAGTGCCTGTCATTCCTTTTGTTTTGGGTGGTGAGTTTTCAGTTAAGAGTTTGCGTGCTCAGCAATCTGTAACAGCAATGCGAGCAAGGGGAAGTATTGCAGTTCAGATTAAAGATATGCCAGATGGTGGAACTATAAAACTGAATGTTGATGACTGAGAAACGCTTAGATGCTTCTGAATGAATTCTGTGTAGTGGAAAGATGAATTTCCCTAAGCGATGCTATTTTTTATTCAATGCCGTAAGCGATAGGTGCAAACATTGTTGAACAGATGACAGCAACGCACATCGTCAGTAAAAATATAACACCGTGGTGACAAACGGACCGGTAGGATAAGTTTTCACTGTCGCCGTGATGAAATGAGTTGTGGGCCTGGTAAGAGGCGTGAAGGGCGAACTGAAGGATTACGATACGTGACTAGATATCTTATTTAACATAATCATGATTATGCGCACTTTAGCCCGAAAGGTAAATCAGTAGCACCCATACACAGCTCCATTAGTTTGAGGCTGCCAGTTATGGCGCACTCACCATATTTAAATCCTCGCCGGCAATAAAGGAAAACACTTCGTCCAGTTGTAGTTAGTCTTCGCCAGCATCAGTTCTCCCGCCACCTCAGCAAAATTGATATCCTGACGTTCATAAAAGAATTGACGCAAAACTGCGGGTAAAAACTCAGCGCTGTAGCGCAGTAACGTGCTGTGCCAGAATGGTGCCGGCAACGGGCTGTTGCTATGCCGCATCAGCAATTCATTTTTCCAGTCTGAATCCAGAACCTTTTCACAGAATGACTGGCGCATGGCAATCGCAGGCGTGTCAGGTATGCCCGCAAGCAATAACTGGCCGGGCAACGCCACTAAACGCAGACCCCGGATAACGATTTTTTTCGCAGCAAATTCCTGCCAGATTGTGGTCAGTTGCGCCACTTTCGCTGGTAAACGCTCATTGATGTTGTAAAGCGGCAAGGTCAGAGGCAAAAAAGTAAAATGAAGACCTTGCGCTGGCAAGGTATCGGCAAGCGGATCAGCCAGTGTGAGTCGTTGCAATTCATCAATCAGACGTAACACCGGTAAGGAAACTGACGGCTTTATCCCTGCGGCAAGCGCCAGTTTTACCGGATCGTAATAGTTCTCTTCACGGATGTTCCCGATGCCTGCATTTTTCGCCCACAGCGCAATGGTGTTCTCGTTTGCAGAACGGTACCGGGTTTGCAGACTGATTGGTTGCATGTCAGACCTTAGGGTATTTGGATAAGCGCAGATAATTAATTATGAAACGTTTTTTAGCAGATACTCCAGCCTGATTGTGGTGAAAACGCGTGATTATCTCATGCCTATTCAACCCCGCTTAAACGATGCGCGATTTGTCTTCGCTCTGACGGAGCAAAGCGTCTACAATGCCGGCGAAATTTTTACTGATGAGGATACACAATTGGACACCTGTCCCACACGATTACAATCGGTGCCGATGCTGAGATAGCCTCATCGCTGTCTTAGCCCTGCGTTAAGACGGTGGATTTCCCTCCCCCCTTTTTCCTGCGTTCTGTCTGGCCCCGCTGTAATCCATTCTTATAACCCTGAATATCCATTGCCCGGCGGTGATGGAGTGAGGTCTGACATGGACTGGAAAATCTTTTTATTGCGCGTCACGGTCGCGCTGATTCTGGGCGCGCTGATTGGCAGCGAGCGCCAGCTGCGCCAGCGCCTGACCGGGCTGCGCACCAATGCGCTGGTCAGCACCGGTGCCTGTTTGTTTGTGCTGATGACACAAAGCGTGCCGGGAATTGCCGCAGATGCCTCGCGCGTCGCGGCCTATGTGGTTTCCGGCATTGGCTTCCTCGGCGGTGGCGTCATTATGCGCGATGGCCTGAATGTGCGCGGTCTTAACACCGCTGCCACGCTGTGGTGTACCGCGGCGATTGGCGTGTTATGCAGCATGGGCTTGTTGCTGGAGGCAGGCATCGGTTGCGTGGTTATTCTGTGCGCCAACATCCTGCTGCGCGAGCTGGCACAGGGCATCAATCGGCAAAGCATCATTATTGCGGAGGACGCCAGCCAGTATTACAAAGTGCAGATCATCTGTCTGGCGGCCGATGAGGTGCAGGTGCGCAGCCTGATGCTACACAGCCTTGGCGGCAGCGGTCTGCGGCTGCAATCCCTGCACAGTGAGGATCTGGAACCCTCACACCGCATGGCGGTAAATGCGGAAGTGCTGGGTAAACCCAGCCTGACCGATCAGCTGGAAAATCTGGTCAGCCGCATCAGCCTGGAAAAAGGCGTCAGCTCGGTCAGATGGCAGGTGTGTGAGCCGGAGACCGATTAAGTCGTTGAACGCGCTGCGGCTGCGCTACCTGCCAAAGCGCAGCCGCAGCGTTGCCGGCAGCACGGTATGCTGGCTGATGGGTTCATCGCCGTTAATCATGGTAGTGAGCAGCGTAAAACACTCCTGCGCCAGGCGCGGCACATCCTGCTCGACGGTATCGATCGGCAGTGTCAGTGAGTCATACAGATAGTGATCGTCAAAGCTGGCCACGCGGATGTCGCTGTGCAGCAGATGATGCTGGCTCATGTAGCGCAACACCCCTTCCAGCAGACCGCAGGCGGCGGTGAAAATCGCTTTGGGCGGACGCCCCAGCCGGGCGCACAGTGCGGCAAACATTTCATAACCGCTGCTCGGGTGATAGTTGCCATGAATGATCCACTCCGGTCGTGGCGTCACACCTGCCCGTTCGAGACCCTGCATGAAACCGGCCAGACGATCTTTGGTGGGTGACAGACGCGGCTGACCGCCGAGGAAATAAATTTCATCCGGATTGGCACGCGCCAGCCGTTCCACCAGCTCGGCAGTCGGCGTGACCGAATCGGTCATCACCAGCGGCAGTTGCGTATCATTAACGTAGCGGTCAAACAGCACAATCGGCAGTTGATCGCTCAGTTTGACGTAGTCACTGTCGCTTAACATGCTGGACGCCACGATCAGCCCATCCACCTGACGCGCCACCAGATTATCCACCACCACCCGCTCCTGCCCGGCGTTCTCGTCAGTGCAGGAGATCAGCAGCTGTAAGCCCGCCTCGCGACACAGATTTTCCAGCGCGTGCGAGAACACGGCAAAACCATGGTTGGTGATCTCCGGCACCACTAAACCCAGCGTATGGCTGCGATTATCGCGCAGCGAGCGTGCGTGAATACTGGCCTGGTAGTGATGTTCGCGCGCCAGCGTTAATACCCGTTCACGCGTCTCTTTCGCCACGCGCAACTCTTTGCCACGGCCATTCAGCACCAGGCTGGCGGTGGCTTTGGACACCCCCGCCAGCGCGGCGATATCCGCTATGGTAACGCGTTTGGTTTTTCTCACGTCAGTGCATCGGTTAAGGAAACAATGACTTATTCTACCATGCACGGCCGTAACGACCAGTAGCGCGCCGTCACTTCTGCGTGTCCGGTCAGGGTTAATTGCGCCGGATTCGCCGGGAAGTAGCGGCTGCTCATCACCCCTTCTCCTTCATTAATGAAAATCTCGACGCTGGAGTGATCGCACAGTAACTGGAGCTGACTCACCGCGCCGCGCCAGTAACGGAACTGCCACTCGCCGTTTGCCAGACTGCGCCGCGCGAGCCGCAGCCCGTCGGCACGCCATTCCAGCCGTAGCCGGTCGGCGAAATTCAGGGTGATGTCGCCCTGCCCGCTCAGCAGTAACTCCAGCCGCTGCGCATCAATGACCGGCGCATCGGCGGCTGGCCCCTGATAGTGTTGTTCAGTGCTGCGCAGCGCCTGCAGTTCAGTGACAGGACGCTGGAACAGCCGGCCATCACGCGTGCCCAGTTCGCGCACGCAGGTCATCTGATGGATCCAGCCATTGGCCACCGTGGGCTGCAGCATCTCCTCGCCATCCGGCACGCCCATCCAGCCCACCAGCAGCCGGCGTCCGTCGGCGGTTAGCGTGGTTTGCGGTGCGTAAAATTCGAAACCGGCGTCAAGCTCATGCAATTCGCCATGGCTAAAGCGGGCGTTAGCGTAATCAAGATCGCCGGACAGCCACGCGCTGGGATGCGCATTGAGAAAACGGTGCTGTTCCCGGGCAAGCCCCTGCGGGCAGCAAATCAGGAACGTGCTATCGCCGAGGGTAAACATGTCCGGGCATTCCCACATGTAACTGGCTGCCGTCAGCCCGTTCAGGCCGCTGCCGGCAATCTCGCCCAGATTGTGCCACTCACGCAGGTCCGCCGAGCGCAGCAGCAACACTTTGCCCTGCTTTTGTTGATCCTGCGCACCCAGCACCATGAACCAGTGCTCGCCATGCCGCCACACTTTCGGGTCGCGCACGTGTCCGGTATAGCCGTCGGGCAGCGCGATCACCGGCCCGAGTTTGTCAAAGCCGCCCTGCGCATTCTGCACCGCCAGACACTGCCAGGCGGTACGCGCGCCATCGGCAAACTTCACGTTGCCGGTATAGATCAACGTCAGTGCGCCATTATCATCAACGGCGCTGCCCGAATAGCAGCCGCTGCGGTCATACTCTTCATCCGGCATTAACGCTATGGGTTCATGCTGCCAGTGCAGCAGATCGGCGGAACTCCAGTGGCCCCAGCATTTATGCTGATGCTGACAGCCCAGCGCATTCCACTGATAGAACAGATGGTAACGCCCGGCGAAGTGAATAAAGCCGTTCGGATCGTTAAGTAATCCGGTGACGGGTGCCAGATGCCAGCCCGGATAATGCGCATCGTTCAGCGCGCGCGGCTGACCGCGCATCACCGCCTGTAAAATATCGGGTAACAATGTAGAAGCCGCCATTATTCCGCATCCGTTTTGTATTTGAGCAGATAAGAGATCACAAATGCGCTGCTGAAGGCAATCACCATGCCAATGGCATAATTAAGCAATGAGCTGGCCTGCACAATCGCCATGCCCGGCAGCCCGGTCAGACCGACAGCTGTCATGTACACATGCACCGACACTACCCAGGCCCCGCCCAGCGCGCCGCCAATCAGGCCGGCGATAAAGGGTTTCATAAAGCGCAGGTTGATACCGAAAATCGCCGCCTCGGTAATACCCAGCAGCGCTGAAAAGCCGGACGGCAGCGAAATGGCTTTGATTTTCACATCTTTGGTTTTAAACCACACCGCCAGACAGGCACCGCCCTGCGCCACGTTAGCCATCGCCCAAATCGGCAGCAGGAAGTTGACGCCAATCGCCGGATTGCCCAACAGCCCGGCTTCAATCGCATGGAAGCTGTGGTGCACGCCGGTGATCACGATAACTGAGTAAAGCCCGCCAAACACCAGTCCGGCCAGCCAGCCGGCATGGGCAATCAACGTGCTGAGGACGAATGAAATACCGTCGCCCAGCATCCGCCCTGCCGGACCAATCACCAGCAGCGCAACGAAGCCGGCGATAATCACCGTCAGGAACGGCGTCAGGATCAGATCCAGCGCGTCCGGAATCACCCGGCGCAGCTGCTTCTCCAGCACGCTCATAAACCACACCGCCAGCAGCACAGGAAACACCGTGCCCTGATAGCCGATCATCGCCACTTCGATACCGAAAAAGTTCATGGTATGGAAGCCGGCCGCCACGCCCCAGGCGTTGGTGAGCGCCGGATGCGTCAGGATGCCGCCGAGCGTGGCGCCGAGGAACGGGTTACCGCCAAACTCACGCGCCGCGGTGAAGCCAATCAGGATTGGCAGGATAATAAAGGCCGCCGAGCTGCACATATCCAGCATGATATACAGCGCGTTGTCGGGGTTAACCCAGCCGTAGGTTTTAACCATGCCGAGCAGTCCCATCAGCAGGCCAGAGGCCACAATCGCCGGGATGATCGGTACAAAAATGTTCGACAGCAGACGCGCAATGCGCTGGAACGGATTGAGCTTGCGCGCAGCGATATCCGCCGCTTCCGACTTGCTGGTTTCACTGATGCCAGCTTCGCGGATAAACGCGGCATACACTTTATTCACCACGCCAGTGCCAAAAATCACCTGCAGCTGTCCGGCATTGCGAAAACAGCCCTTCACCCCGTCAAGTTTGCCAATCGCAGCGGTGTCGGCTTTGGCGTCATCCACCAGCACCAGGCGCAAACGTGTGGCACAGTGCGCCGCACTGGCGATATTTTCCCGGCCTCCCAGCAGCGGCAGCAGCGACCGGGAAAGAGTAACAAAATCCATAGTAACCTCTGTTTTTGGTTGTTATGCCATCATGCGCTAAGCGGCCCGCACGCGGGCCGTTTCATCAGAACCAGGTTTCCATTTGCACGCCAAAGTTCCACTCGCCACCGGATTTAAAGCCGGTGCTGCCAAAGGCGTCATCGCTGGCGTAGTTATCCAGACGATGATCCCAGTCCATCCAGCTGGCGAACAGGCGGATTTCCGGACGCTTGAGGAATTCGCCCACATCGCTGGCTTTGAGCGTGGGGGCGACGGTGAGCTTGTAGAAGTTGCCGCTGACGGCCTGACGATTGTTATAGCCTTCAGGCCGCAGATCCATGTACTGATATGAGCCTTCATACTGCATCTCAAAGTTCTGGGTAAATTCCTGAATCAGGCGCAGGTTCACGGTGGCCCACTCATAGCTGTCGCCTTTGACATAGCGGTCTTTGCTGCTCTGCGCCAGCAGCGCCGGCGCGATGTTCCAGCCCGCGCCCAGCGGCGTCATCCCGTAGCTGGCGAGCCGCCAGGTATTCGCCTGCGGCAACAGCGCGCCGTCGGAACCAATGCTCTTCACTTCTGCGCCGAGGCCATGACCGTACAGCAGCGCGGTTTTCGCTGAACCTTCACCCAGGCCGTAGAAGCTGTCGTTGTGCAATCCGACCAGGGCGTGCACACCGTCACTGGCGGCATCACTTTTCACGCGGTTGCCGTCAATATCGGTGCGCTGATCGTTATCTTTCGCGCGCATGCCGCTCACCATCAGCTGCAGCGGCCCGACGAAGTTATTCAGCGACAGGATGTAGTTTTGCGCGGTGTTGTCGTTATTTTCGATGTCCCCGAAGGTGCGGCCATAAATCGACAGGTTGCTGCGGGCGTCATCGCCCCACTTCATGTCGTAAATACCGGCCCCGGTTCCGGCGAGGAACACCACATCGGAATCGATCCAGTGGATGTCGAAGTTATCGCGGTCGAAACGCTTACCGGCCCACACCGTGGTGTCTTTGAACGCGCCGGTGAAGGTCGGGAGCTGCCCCAGCTCGACAAACGCCTGACGCAGGTTGAGATCGCTGCTGGCGGCAGTCCAGTCGTTGTAGGTACGCTGTCCGTCGGCCAGCATCGCCTTGAAGCGCGTGGTGGCACCGTTGGTCAGCGTTTGTTTATGTTCGAGGTTAAGTTCAACGTAGGTATCCGGCTCATTGCCGAGCCGCCCGACGTGACCGCCGGTCTCACCGGCTGGCGTGACGGTGGGCCCGCCCTGAGTTTTGGCGGCGGAACTGTTCATCAACAGGCCGGAACGCGCGTAGCCATGAAACTCAAAGCCCTCTGACTCGCTGCTGGCGGCAGGCGCAACAGGCTGAGCGGCCTGCGGTTCGGTCTGTGCCACGGCAACCGGCGTCGGGTTCTGCTGCTGCACCGCAGCCAGCTTTTGCACCTGCTGTTCCGCCGCCTGCGCGCGCTGCTCCGCCACGCTGGCACGCTGTTCAGCCGCGGCCAGTCGTTTTTCCATCGCCGCCAGGCGCGCTTCAATACTGCTCATGTCGTCTGCCGCCCAGGCTGAGCCTGAGCCTAACACGGTACTAAGGGTTATCGCGATTATGCTTTTTTTCACTGTTTTGCATCCCTGAGGCAAGGCTATCATCAGATGTATTTTTTGCTAAACCGATTTAGGCACCGCATCATAGCGGTGCCATTTTTTAAAGCGCAATGGATTTTGCTAAACCGATTTAGTGGATGTGAGATACATCGCAAAACAGGGAAAACGGCGGGGTCAGATACTGTGCTGCTGTAGCTGTTGATGGTTGGGTAACGCGGTCATCGCGCCTTTGGCGGTGGTAGCCAGCGCCCCGCACACCTGCGCCGTACGCAGGCAGGCCGCCAGCTGCGCTTCATCCACTGGCAGACCCCGCTGCGCCAGTTCCCACAGCAGTCCCGCCACGAAGGCATCGCCGGCACCGGTGGTATCCACGCTGATCACCGCACGCGCGGGATAGTGAGTTTGCCGGCCATCAAAATAAGCACGCACGCCAGCGCTGCCCTGCGTGACTAACAACAATTTTACGGAGAAGCGCTGCGCCAGTTGCGCGATGCCGCTGTCAATGTCGGCGGTGTCCGTCATAAAGGCCAGTTCTTCCACGGAGAGCTTCACCACATCCGCCCGTTGCAGGGCCGCACTGAGGCATTGCAGCAGCTCCGCCGCATCGGACCACAAATCAAGACGGATATTCGGATCGAAGCTGACAAAACCGCCCGCCTCACGCACGCGCTGCATGGCGGTTAACGCCGCCGTGCGCGACGGCTCGGCGAGTAACGCAATCGAACAGCAGTGCAGCCACTCGCCACACTGAAACCGCGGCAAATCGTCTGGCGTGAGAAACAAGTCGGCGCTGGGGCGCACCATGAAAGTGAAGGTACGCTCGCCCTGCTCATCCAGGGCCACGACCACCGTGGAGGTGCGCTGCTGCACATCTTTGCGCATATGGGAAACATCCACCTTTTCCTGCGCCAGGGTCTGACACAAAAACTGGCCAAAAGGATCGTCGCCCACCCGTCCGATAAATCCGCTGTTACCCGCCAGCCGGGCGATACCCACTGCCACGTTGGCGGGCGCGCCACCGGGACACTGCAACAAACGGCCCTCGTCATCAGGCAGCAAATCCACTACGGCATCACCCAGACACCAGATTCGTTTCATCATGATTCAGTCTCACTTAATCGCTAAAACGGTTTAGCAAAGCATGCATATTAATCATGAATGTGGGTATTTGTCACCGTGAACAGACCGACAGGCTTCAGACTTGTCCGTTGCTGGGATCGGTTTCGCCCTGCCGCATGGTCGTCTGCGTATTGACGTCTATGCTTAAAGTTTTCCAAAACCTTATAAAAATCGGTGTCATTGAAATTTCATTTCGCCACTTGTCCGGAGGCAAAGGCATGAGCAACCCACGCGATGAGAAGACGCAGCGGTATTCACCGCAGCAGGAAGAGACAGAGCGAGCCCGGCTGACAGCCGGTGCCGGTTCCGCCGCGCCGGCCCCTGTCACGGTGCCAGTCACGCTGCAGGTGAACGGCGAGCCCCAGCAGCTTAACGTGGACACCCGTACCACGCTGCTGGACGCGCTGCGCGAACATTTACACCTGACCGGCACCAAAAAAGGCTGCGATCACGGTCAGTGCGGTGCCTGTACCGTGCTGGTCAATGGCCGGCGCATCAACGCCTGCCTTACTCTCGCGGTGATGCAGCAGGATGCAGAAGTGACCACCATTGAAGGCGTCGGCACGCCCGAAGATTTGCATCCGCTGCAGTCCGCGTTTATCCGCCACGACGGCTATCAGTGCGGCTACTGCACGCCGGGGCAAATCTGCTCCTCGCTGGCGGTGCTGCAGGAAATTGCGGCGGGCATTCCCAGCCATGTCACGGGCGATCTGACCGCCGCGCCAGCGCTGAGCGATGAAGAGATTCGTGAGCGCATGAGCGGCAACATCTGCCGCTGCGGCGCCTATGCCAACATTCTTGCCGCCATTGAAGAGTACGCCGGAGGCCAGAAAGCATGAGAGCCTTTACCTTTGAACGGGCTGCGACGCCTGTACAGGCCGCCAGCAGCGCGATGCAGCATCCGGGCGCACGCTTTATCGCCGGCGGTACCAATTTGCTCGATTTGATGAAGCTGGAAATTGAAACCCCGTCGCATCTGATTGATGTTAACGGACTGGCGCTGGACAGCATTGAACCCACCGCCGGGGGCGGCTTACGTATTGGTGCGCTGGTGCGCAACACCGATCTGGCGGCAGACGCGCGCATCCGGCGCGACTATGCCGTGCTGACGCGCGCGCTGGTGGCGGGTGCTTCAGGCCAGCTGCGCAATCAGGCCACCACCGCTGGCAACTTGCTGCAGCGCACGCGCTGTCCCTATTTTTACGATGTTAATCAACCCTGTAACAAGCGTCAGCCGGGGACGGGCTGTGCCGCACGCGAAGGATTCAGCCGCCAGCATGCGGTAGTGGGTGTCAGCGAAGCCTGTATTGCCACCCATCCCAGCGATATGGCGGTGGCGATGCGACTGCTGGATGCGGTGATTGAAACCGTCAGCCCTGATGGCAGCCAGCGCGCTATTCCCATCGCTGAATTCTACTGCGCACCGGGCGACACGCCGCACATCGAAACCGTGCTGCAGCCGGGTGAGCTGATCGTCGCGGTTACCCTGCCTGCACCGCTGGGTGGCACGCACATTTACCGTAAGGTGCGCGATCGCGCTTCTTACGCCTTTGCGCTGGTCTCAGTAGCAGCGGTTATCCTGCCTGAGGGTGGCGGCCGGGTGGCCGTCGGCGGCGTGGCCCATCAGCCGTGGCGCAGCGCGGCGGCGGATGCTGAACTTCCTCACGGGGCGCAGGCGGTCTGCGACGTGCTGTTTGCTGATGCACGTCCCACTGAAGCCAACCGATACAAATTGTTGCTGGCGCAGCGCACGCTCGCCTCAGCGATCGCGGAAGCGAGGAGCAACACATGAAATTTGACACACCTGCAACCGCCAATCCTATCGACCAGCAGCGCGTCGTCGGCCAGCCACTGGCACGCATCGACGGCCCGTTGAAAACCACCGGCTCGGCGCATTACGCCTATGAATGGCACGCTGAAGCACCGGATGCGGCCTACGGTTATGTGGTCGGCGCGCCAGTTGCCAAAGGCAATATTCTCTCGATTGACACCCACGCCGCAGCACAGGCACCGGGCGTGCTCGGCATCGTCACCGGAGCAACTGCAGGCAAGCTCAACAAGGCAGAGCGCAACACCGCGACGCTGCTGGCGAATAATCAAATCGAACACTATCACCAGGCCGTGGCGCTGGTGGTGGCGGAGACCTTCGAGCAGGCACGTGCGGCCGCGCAACTGGTTAAGGTTAACTGCCAGGCTGAAACGGGGGCTTACGATCTCGCAGCGGCCCAGTCAGAGGTGACAACGTCACCCGAAGGTGAACCGGATAAAACGCTGGGCGACGTCGATGCTGCCCTGCACAGCGCAGCCTTTACGTTGGACGCCACCTACACCACGCCCGATCAAAGCCATATGGCAATGGAACCGCACGCTTCCATGGCGCTGTGGCAGGATGATCACCTGACGGTCTGGACCTCGAATCAGATGATTAACTGGTGCCACACCGACCTGGCGCACACGCTCGACATGCCGATGGAAAAGGTGCGCGTGCTCTCTCCTTACGTCGGCGGTGGCTTTGGCAGCAAACTGTTTCTACGAAGCGATGCGCTGCTGGCGGCTCTGGGTGCGCGCGCCGTGGGACGCGCGGTGAAAGTGATGGTGCCGCGCCCGATGATCCCTAACAACACTACGCACCGGCCAGCAACGCGGCAGCGCATCCGATTAGCTACCGATGCGCATGGCCATCTCACCGCCATTGCCCATGAAAGCTGGTCCGGTAACCTGCCGGGCGGAACGCCGGAAACTGCGGTGCAGCAGACTGAATTACTCTACGCCGCTGCCAATCGGCTTACCGGGCTGCGCCTCGCCGAACTCGATCTGCCTGAGGGCAACGCGATGCGTGCGCCGGGTGAAGCACCCGGTCTGATGGCGCTGGAGATTGCCATGGATGAAATGGCCGCCATCGCCGGTATCGACCCGGTTGAGTTTCGCATCATCAATGATACACAGGTCGATCCGCTGCATCCGGAGCGCTTCTTTTCACGCCGCCAGCTGGTGCAATGCCTGCGCACCGGCGCCAGCAAATTTGGCTGGGCTGAGCGCTGTACCGAACCCGGGCAGCGGCGCGAGGGGCGCTGGCTGGTGGGCATGGGCGTGGCAGCCGGTTTCCGTAATAACCTGCTGGCGCCCTCTGCCGCGCGCGTGCAGTTGGATGCGCAAGGCACAATCACCGTCGAAACCGACATGACCGATATCGGCACCGGCAGCTATACCATCATCGCCCAGACGGCAGCCGAGATGATGGGCGTGCCGATTGAGCAGGTCAGCGTGCGGCTCGGCGATTCGGCGTTTCCTGTCTCGGCGGGTTCGGGTGGCCAGTGGGGAGCCAATACTTCCACGGCCGGGGTTTATGCGGCCTGCGTCCGGCTACGCGAGAAGGTTGCCGCACAGTTGGGTCTGGATGCGGAAAGTGCAGAGTTTGCCGATGGGCACATTCACGCCAACGGGCAGCGCCTGCCGCTCACTGCGGCGGGTCCGCTGATGGCGGAAGAGACCATGGAATTCGGCGATCTTGACAAAACCTTCCAGCAATCCACCTTTGCCGGCCATTTTGTCGAAGTGGCGGTCGATAGCGCCACCGGTGAAGTGCGCGTGCGGCGCATGCTGGCGGTGTGTGCTGCGGGGCGCATCCTCAACCCCAAAACCGCGCGCAGTCAGGTGATCGGCGCGATGACCATGGGCCTCGGCGCCGCGCTGATGGAGGAGCTGGCGGTGGACACCCGGCTCGGCTACTTCGTCAATCACGACATGGCAGGCTATGAAGTGCCGGTACACGCCGATGTGCCTGAGCAGGAGGTGATTTTCCTCGATGACACCGATCCGGTCTCTTCGCCGATGAAAGCCAAAGGCGTCGGTGAACTGGGGCTGTGTGGCGTCGGTGCTGCGCTGGTTAATGCGGTCTACAATGCAACCGGCGTCCGGGTGAGAGACTATCCGGTGACGCTGGATAAGTTACTCGCCGCGCTGCCTGACCAGCCGTAATGCAGGCCCCCTCCGCCAATGCATGCGGGCTGGCGGAGGGGGGAAAAATGTGAATGGCTAAGCCGTCAGGACTGGTTAACAGGTCATCAAGCTGATAATATTGAGACCTGTTAACCAGTCTGGAGAGACGTATGCCAAACATCATTCTCAGCGATATGAGCGCCAGCGTCAGTGAATTAAAAAAGAATCCTATGGCGACCGTCAATGCGGGAGAAGGCTTGCCGGTGGCGATTCTCAATCGTAATCAGCCCGCCTTTTATTGTGTTCCCGCACAACTTTACGAGCAAATGCTGGAAGCGCTGGACGATCAGGAACTGGTTAAAAAGGTAACTGAACGCCAACAGCAGCCGCTGATTGACGTGGATTTGGACAGCTTTCTGTGACATGGACAGTTAAGTTCAGGGAAGAAGCCCTGAAGGAGTGGCATAAGCTGGATAAAGCCATTCAGCAGCAGTTTGCCAAAAAGCTCAAAAAATGTTGTGAAAATCCTCATATCCCCTCAGCCAAATTGCGTGGCATTAAAGACTGCTACAAAATTAAACTCAGGGCTTCCGGGTTTCGCCTGGTTTATCAGGTGATTGATGACCAGTTGATCATCGCCGTGGTCGCGGTGGGTAAACGCGAGCGCAGTGACGTTTATCACCTTGCCAGTGACAGAATGCGCTAACGCATGACGCCGGCCCTCTGCGGCCAGCGTCACTGCGGTGGTTAATGCTCTCAGCGCCCCGCTTCCTTCGCCAGCCCGCACCAGTGCACCAGCGTCAGCGCAATGGCTTTGGTGCAAGCCACCAGATCGGCAATCGGCACATGTTCGTTAGGCTGATGCGACAGCGCCGGATCGCCGGGACCAAAGTTGACCGTCGGCGTCTGGCCCAGCGTGCTGGGCAGGCCAATGTCGCTGTGGGCACCAAAGCCGGCCAGCTGCGGATTCAGTGCCGCGGCGCTGACACCCTGCTGAAAAGCGCTGACAAACGGATGATCGGCCGGGATCTCGGCGCAGTCGGCATCCAGTATCCACTCCACGCGCGCCGGATGCTTTGCCAGATAGGGATCCAGCGCGCACACCTTCGCCACGTGCGCCTCAATCTCCTGTTTTACCTTACCGCCCAGCCCCATCTCATCCTTTTCTGCCGGCAGATACTGCACGTCGATGACGATCTCGGCGCGGCCGGCAATCGACGCCGGATGCTCGCCCACTTTTAGCTGCGTCACGATAATCTGGTTGGGCAGATCCATGAGTGGATGGTTTTTGTCGGGCTGCGTCTGCCAGCGGCGGTTCAGCACATCGAGCCCGTCCAGCATCTGGCGACACAACATTACGGCATCAACCGGACCGCTGCTGTCCCAGCTGTTCGGCGTTAATTCCGCATGGCCGCCGATGCCATCCAGAATGATGCGCGCCCACAAAATGCCGTGGCAAATCGGCGCGATGCGATTGGCCGTTGGCTCCGTCATGATACCGGCATCGGCTTTGAAGCCGCGATCCACCATTGCCAGCGAGCCCATGCCGCCGATCTCTTCATCCACTACCGTGGTGAACACCACGTCGCCGGCCAGCTGCACGTTGAGATCCTGCAGCAGCTCCACCGCCATCAGCATGCAGGCCACGCCGCCTTTCATATCGACCGCGCCGCGACCATACACCGCCTCGTTGCGGATCTCCGGCACAAAGGGATCGCTGTGCCAGTGCTCCGCCGAACCCGGTGGTACCACGTCAATATGGCCGGTAAGCATCAGTGACTTGCCGCTACCGGATCCGCTCAGGGTGCCGCCCAGATTGGGACGGCCTTCGAAGGTGCGGCCTTTATTGGCGCCCGGGCGGCCCTGATACTTCTGGTACAGCGCCGGGCCATCCGGATCCCACAAATCGGTGTCCATGCCCAGCGCCATCAGCCGCTGCTGTAGATAGCGCTGGCAGTCGCGCTCGCCTGGCCCGGCCTCGCGCGGATCGACCTTTACCACCGAGGGAAACGCCAGCAGGTCGCATAATGTCTGCGCGATACGCTGCGCGCTGGCATCGACGTGTGCGCTAATTTTTTCAGTCAGACTCATGTGTTATCTCCGATAGATAAAAAGTCGTTGTGCCATTAACACCATGATTAACAGCATGCCCACCACGCCCAGTTGCCACACGCTGTTCAGCCCCAGCTGCAACATGCAGGTTTTGAGGGTGACCAGCATCAGCGCGGCGGCGAGAACGCCGATGACGCTGCCGCGCCCGCCAAAGATCGCCACGCCACCCAGCAGCGCGGCAGTCAGCGACTCAAGCTCAAGATTGACGCCGATTTCCGGGCGGGCGCTACCGAGCCAGCACAGGGAAATAAAGCCGGCGCAGCCCGCCAGCGCGCCGCTCAGGCAGTAAACCAGCAGCCGCAGCCGATCGACCGGAATGCCCACCAGCCGCGTGGCGTGCTCGTTGAAGCCGCAGGCGTAGATCCATTTGCCCCACGCGCTGTTGCTGAGGATCAGCCACGCCAGCAGAAACGCCGGGATGACACAGGTAAAGAAAGGCAACGGAACGGACAGCATGGCCGCCCGGCCCCACTGCGTCAGCAGCGGCGGCACGCCAGCCAGCGCCGTACCGCCGGTTAATGCCAGCGCCAGGCCGGAGAACAGATAAAAACTGCCCAGCGTAACGATCAGCGGCCAGAGGCGTAAGCGCGCCACCAGTAGGCCGTTCAGCGCGCCAGCCAGGCTACCGCTCAGCAGGCAAATCAGTGGCAGCCAGCCGGGCGCAATGCCCTGATCGAGTGCCAGCATGCCGATGACCGCCGAGAGCGAAACGTTACCGCCAACCGACAAATCAATGCCGCCGCCGCCAGTCATCACCACCAGCGACTGCCCAAGCGCTACCAGCGACAGCAGCGTGGCAAACTGCAGGATGGAGGTCAGTGACCATGCCGCCAGCATCTGCGGCAGCACAATCGCGATGGCACCCAGCAGCAACAGCCACAGCGCCAGCAGCAGCGTCAGATTGGGGGCTTTGCGCCACAGTTTCATGCCAGCCTCCTTAGCGATAACAGCCGCCCACTGGCTGCTTCACTGCTCAGCACCAGCAATAGCACCGCCCCGGTGACCACGGTTTGCCACAGCGAGGGCACGCCAATCAGCAGCAGGCCATTTTGCAGAATGCGCAACAGCAGCACGCCGAGCAGCGTGCCGAGCAGACTGCAGGAGCCGCCGGTAATGCGCGTGCCGCCCAGCACCACCGCGGCAATCGCCTCCAGTGCCAGCGTGCCGCCGACGGTCATCTCCACGTTACGATAGGTGGCGATGTAGCAGGTGGCGGCCAGGCTTCACAGCACGCCGCTGAGGGCAAAGGTCGCGACACGCACCTGGGTTACCGGAATGCCCGCCAGCCGCGCTTTTTCTTCGGAGTTGCCGGCGGCCAGCAGCCATAACCCGTACGGCGTATGGCGCAGCGCCAGCCACACCAGCGCCCAGGCCGCGACAATCAGCCAGGCCATCAGCGGCAGCCCCAGCAAAGGCCGCATCAGCGCATGCGTCAGATCGCCCGGCAGACCGGAAAGCCACTGCCCGCCCAGCAGCACAAACAGCGCCGTGCGCCAGACGCCGAACAGCCCCAGCGTGCCGACAATTGCCGGAATGCGGCCAATCACCACCACCAGCGCGGTGATCAGCCCTGCCAGCAGGCCAATAAGCGGTCCGGCCAGCGCCGCCAGCAGCGGGGATTGCAGCATCAGCAGTTGTCCGACGCCCCACGCGGCCACGCCCATCACCACGCCCACCGACACATCGACGCCGCCCATGGCGATCACCAGCGTCATACCCAGCGCGATCAACAGCAGTTCGCTGCTGTTGCGCAGAATGGTCAGCAGGTTGTCAGCGGTGGCAAACCACGGCGAAAACCACGTAAAGCAGGCGCCAGCCAGCACGGCGATCGCCAGCAGGACGATTTCCCGCGAAGTCATATGCATCACAGGCCTCGTCAGAATTTGAACTGGTCGACGTTATCTTTGGTGAACACCGCCGGCTTGCCGAGCAGCAGCACACCGGTTTTGCTGTCAAAGGTCACCGGTTGGGCAAAGCCGGGAACGTGATTTTCGGCGGCAAACGCTTTCCCGTCGATCAGCTGTTTGCCCGCCCACACCGTCAGATAGCCAAGCTTTTCCGGGTCCCACAGCACGGTGTAGCCAAACGCCCCGCTTTTCAGGTAGGCGCGCGCGGTGTTCGGGCTGCAGAAACCGCTGCCAATCACCTTGCCGTTTTTGCCGGCGGTTTCGATGGCCTGCGCCACGCCCGGACAGGTTGTAGAGGCCATGGCAATCACCCCTTTCAGATCGGGGTTAGCGGACATCAAATCGGTGGTGATTTGCGCCGCGCGGCTGGCGGAGCCGCCGGCGTACTGAGGTTTGAGCAGCGTAATGTGCGGATATTTGCTTTTCACCCGCTGCTGCATAAAGCCAATCCAGCTGTTGAGGTTGGACGCGGTGGCTTCGCCGGAGACGATGCCAATTTTGCCGCGCTCGCCGACGCGTTTGACCATCTCATCGATCACCGTATCGCCCAGTCCCTCATCGGTGGCCTGCGCCACATAGACCGGCCGCCCGCTGTCGGGTGCATCGCTGTCGCTGGTGAACAGATGCACATTACTCGCCTGCGCCTGCGCCATCACCGGCGCAATACTGGAGGCATCCAGCACGCTGATGCCAATCGCATTGACCTTCTGCGCAATCAGGTTCTGCACGATCTGCAGCTGATCCATCGGGTTGGTATCTACCGGACCGCTGTAGACAAACTCCACGCCGAGATCGTGCGCGGCGCGCTTGCCGCCCGCCTCCATCGCCTGAAAATAGGGAATACCGATGATTTGCGGCACGAAGGCCACCTTTTGTGCCGCGAAGGCGTAACCCGATACCAGCAACGACAGCGAACAAACAGCAGTAGCAATGCGATGCATGATGATTTCCCCTGGTGTGAGTGCTTAGGTGTTTTCGAAAATGCGCGCATCAGGATGCGCACCGGTAATGAGTGCAACGATTTCGTCTGGCGTGGTGTCCGCGTGACGGCGCTCGGCGATTTTGCGGCCGCGACGAAACACCACCATGCGATCGGCCACGGCAAACACATCGCTGATGTTGTGGCTGATCAGCACCACGGCGCAGCCGCGTTCCGCCAGGCGGCGCGTCAGCTGCAGGACTTTCTGCGTCTCCGCGACCGCCAGCGCGGCGGTGGGTTCATCCATGATCACCAGCTGCGCGTTGAGATTGAGTGCGCGGCAGATCGCCACCGCCTGGCGCTGACCACCGGACAGACTGCCAACCGCCGCTTCGGCATCGGAAATGTGCGCATCGAGTTCGGTCAGCAGTCGATCCACCGTTTCGCGCATCGCGCGGCGGCGCAGAAAAGGGATGCCGAGCACGCGGCGCTTCAGCTCGCGGCCAAGAAACACGTTCTCGGCGATCGACAGATTCTCTGCCAGCGCCAGCTCCTGATAGATGGTGGCAATACCGTGATCGGCGGCCTGGCGCGGCGAGGTGAATTTCACCGCCCTGCCGTCCACCCACAGCTCGCCATCACTGGCGCTGTACGCGCCGGATAACACTTTGGTAAAGGTGGATTTGCCCGCGCCGTTGTCACCCAGCAGCGCCAGCACTTCGCCACGATGGATCGACAGATTGACCTGGCTAAGCGCCGTTAACGCGCCGAAGCGTTTGCCGATGTTGCGCGCTTCGATGAAACAGCTAGTCATGGGCGCTCTCCGGGTAAGCCGCGCTGTGGAAATCGATCTCCCACTGCAGCACGCGGGCGTAAAGCTGCGACAACTGCGCCTGTTGCGCCGCGCTGAGCGTCAGTGCGCACTGGTCCAGCTCGGTTTTCAGCCACTGCGCCTGCTGATGGAACTCGTCTTCGGCATGCATCTCTACCCAGCGGCGTACGTCAGCGTCCTGCTGCGATTGCGCGCTGACGCGCAGGCACCAGTGGTGATACATCCACTCGGCACCGAACATCAGGGTGATGATTTCCGCATAGCTGCCCTGCTGCGCGACTTTCAGCATGCCATCGCGGAATGCGCTGACGCCGGGCAGATCGTCCGGATAATCCGCTGGCTGAATGCCGCGCCGTGCCAGCACCGCCTCAAACCAGGCGATTTGCGTATCCACCAGCGCATTGAGCACGCCAATCAGCCAGCGCTGCTGACGAATGCCGGGTGCCTTGCTAACCGCCAGCGCAAAAATAGCGATGGCGGTGGCGACGAAGTTGCCCTCAAACACCAGATAGCGATTAAACACGCTGTCCGGCAGCCGATCGTGCTCAATGTCGACGACAAAGCGGTGCTGCTGCATCGCCTGCCACAGCGCCTGATGCTGCGTCAGCAGCCGATCGCTGAAGCTTTCCATCACGCCTCCTCCAGTGCAGCCTGCGCCACCGCCATAAAGTGCTTCACGCGCGCCAGTTCCACCGGGTTCCACCACACGCCATCGACTTTCAGCGTGCTGGCGACAATCACCCCCTGCGTGCGGCCAAGGATTTGACAGACGTTGTCCGGCGTCACGCCTGAGCCCACCAGCAGCGGCAAGGCAGTTGCGGCGCGGATTTCGTCGATCTCACTCAGCGTGGCGCTGTCGCCGGTGCGCTGGCCGGTGGCGATCACCGCATCGGCTTCGAAGAAGTCAACGTCACGCGTCAGCTCCTGAATCGAGCGGTCGGCGACAATCGCGTGGCTGCCGTGTTTAACATGGCTATCGGCAAATACGCGGATATGATCGGCCCGCAGCTGATTGCGATAGCGCAGCGCTTTAGCGGCTGCCCCTTCGATAAAACCTTCATTGGCGATATAGGCATTGGCCCACTGGTTAACGCGCACAAAATCTGCCCCGCCGGCTAATGCCGTGGCAATCGCCGGGATTGCCGCATTGGCCAGCACGTTAATACCCAGCGGTGCCGCAAAACGCTCGCGAATTTTATCGGTGATCACCGCCATAAATGCCGCCGTTTCCGGACCAATATCGTCGGGCTTGGCAAAGGGAATATCGCCATGATTCTCAACGATTAAACCGTGCACGCCGCCAGCCAGATAATTATCCGCATCGCGCAGGGCGCAATCGATAATTTCATTCACCGGTTTACCACGATATTTCGGCGAGCCGGGAAAAGCATCACAGTGAATAACACCAATCACCGCTTTAGGGCGTGAAAAAATATCTTGTATCGCGTTACTTTTTTCTGCTGATATAGAAGCCATCTCTTTCACCTTATTAACGAGAAAACTATGCGTGTCTATGTTGCAGGCAATATTGTGGTGGATGAAACCTGGTCCATCGATCAACTCCCTGAAAAAGGCGCCTCAATTCATGGCAAAAAAATTGCGCAGGATATCGGTGGCAAAGGCGCCAATCAGGCAATCATACTTTCGCGTTGCGGCATCGATACGCGCTTAATTAGCGCCACTGGCGATGATATTAACGGCCAGTGGATCCGCGAACGCATCCGGCACGAAACATTAACCTTACTGCCGCCTCAGTTTTTGTCTGCTCACACTGACACCTCAATTATTTTTAATAGCAGCGATGGCGATAATGCCATTATTACTACCACCGCCGCGGCCGACGCGCTGGCAGCCGATATTATCCTGGCTTACTTAGCCGATGCCGCTGCCGGCGATATTCTGCTGCAGCAGGGCAATTTTTCTGCGGATAAAACCCGCCGGTTATTTAGCTGGGCAAAAGCGCACGGCTTAACCACGGTATTTAATCCTTCACCGGTCAATCCGGACTTCGCCGATCTCTGGCCGCTGATTGACATCGCGGTGGTCAATCAACCGGAGGCCGATCTGCTGCAACCCACCGGCGTTAACACGCTGGTGATTACCCAGGGCGCTGCCGGTGCGCTGCTGATACGCGGCAATCAGCGCGTGTTCTGCCCGGCGATGAACGTCGCGGCCGTCGATACCACCGGTGCTGGTGACACCTTCCTCGCCGTGCTGCTGGCGTCTGCCCTGCTGCGCGGCGTCGCGCCCGACCTGCTGGCGCTGCAGCATGCCAGCGCGGCGGCGGCGATCACCGTCAGTCGCACCGGCACGCTGAACGCGTTTCCCGATGCTGATGAATTACAACGTATTCTGGCGCAGCGCTAAGCCTGGGCGCAGACGTTCGCGTCTGCGCCTGGCGGTTACTTAAACAGCGAACGGTAGCTATCGACGTTGGCTTTGGTCACCACCGTGGCCGGAACCAGAATGGTTTTGCTCACGGTTTTGCCGGCCGTCAGGCTATTCAGCGCTTTCAGCGCTTCTTCACCCATTTTCTTCGGATCCTGCTGCAGCACGGCGGTAACGTAGCCACCGTCAATGCCGCTGATGGCTTTCGCCGTCAGATCCCAGCCGAATACCTTAATGTCCTTCTGCCGCCCCTGGTTTTCTACTGCGGCAATGGCACCCAGCAGCGCCGGCTCGCCGGTGGCATAGATCGCGGTGAGATCCGGGTTGCCGGTAATCAGGTTTTCGGCAGCGGTCATGGCGTTGTCCTGAATATTCTGGCCATCGACCACATCGGCGACCGTTATCTGGCTGTTGCTTTTAATCGTCTCTTCAAAACCTTTCTGACGCTGGTTTTGGATGGCCGAATTGAGCGCGCCGACAATTCCCAGTCGCGCTTTGCCGCCCATCTCTTTCGCAACATAATCGACAAAGTATTTACCGAGGATTTTTCCGCCTTCGAGATTATCTACGCCCACCTGCGCCGCCTGCGGACCGGCAGGCAATACGGCATCAATCGCAATCACCGGAATATTCGCCGCTGCGGCTTCTTTTATCGCTGGCATAATACCGTTGACATCGATTGCATCCACCAGAATGCCTTTCACTCCCTGCTGAATATAGTTTTCAATCGCATCGTTTTGCGCCACAGGATTATCGTTGGCGTTATAAATCACCAGCTGTTTACCGCTGGCTTTAGCCGCTTCCTGCGCGCCCTGATTCATCAGGTTAAAAAACAGCGCCTGCTGATTAATCTGGACTAACGCATAAGTGGGTGCGGCTTTCGCCTGAATAAATAACGAACCTGCGGCGAGTAAACCACTCGCAATGAACAGTGAACGCAGTTTTCCGCTGAAAGATGACATCATTGAGTTCCTCGTCGGGAATAATAATAACCAGCGCTTCTCAGCGACGTACCGCTGAGCGTTTTTTTTGGCAGGTAAATATCAGTTCAATGATTCTGAGCACGGCGATAATGCCGTGTTTTGATGCCGCCGGCGTCGTCTTTTTCGGCATCCCATCCACTGGGAGTGCGGGGTGAAAAAAACAATGTCGGGTTGGGAAGTTAATCCCGGTACTGCGGTAAACGCTTTATACAATTCGCCCGACGAATTTTTTTGTCAAGTGTTTATTTCTCCAGCGACGCAATCGGGAAAGCGCTGTATTAGTCGCGCTTAACTGTGTTACAGATAAGCCACCCCGGCAAACATGGCGAAATGGATGAGTACAAAACGCGTGTTGTTATCTGACGTGGCAAAGCTAGCTGGCCTGTCAAAAGCCACGGTGTCACGCTATCTGAATCACAGTATTGTGCTGCCGCAGGACACCGTTGACCGCATTGAAAGCGCGATCCGCACGCTGGACTATCGCGGTAATTCTCTTGCGCGGCGTTTAAGCAAAGGCGGCAGCGAAACTCTGGGCCTGGTGCTGCCGGATATCACTAACCCGTTTTTTGCCGAACTGGCGGATGCCGCCGAAGAAGCGGCGTCGGCACACGGTTACAGTCTGGTGCTGTGCATCACGCGCAACAATCCGGACAAAGAGGCGCAGTTTATCCGCTGGCTGGATACGCGCCAGGTAGATGGCCTGCTGTTCACCACCAACCGGCCGGACAACGGCCTGCTGCGCGACGAGATCCAGCGCCAGCGCCATGTGGTACTGCTGGATGAAGACATTCCCGGCAGTAACGTGCCGAAGGTCTTTGCAGATAACGTGCAGGGTGGCCGCATGGCCACCGAGCAGCTGATCGCCGCCGGGCACACGCAGATTGCGTTTATCGGCGGCCCGGAGCAGCTGATGAGCGTGCGCGAACGCTATCTTGGCTTTTGCACCGCGATGCAGCAGGCCGGTTTAACCGTACCGCCGCAATGGGTGATGTATGGCAACTACGAACGCGAATTTGGTCAGCAGGCGTTGCAGCACCTGTTCCGCTGCACGCCGCGCCCTACCGCCGTGTTCGCCGCCAGTGACTATCTGGTGCTGGGACTGCTCGACGGTCTGCGCGCCATCGGCCTGCAGGCACCGGCGGCGCTGTCGCTGGTCGGCTTCGATGACGCCAACTACAGCGATCTGACGCAGCCGCGTATCTCCACCATCCGCCAGCCAGCGCGCCAGCTGGGCCACACGGCGGTAAGCATTATGCTGCGCCTGCTCAACAACGACAGCAGCATCCCGATGGAGACACGTTTACCGGTGGAATGGATTGGTCGCGATTCGGTGGGATTTGTTAGCGATGTCCCAAAATGAGGCAAAACTGCACAATCATGGCGCAAAAAGTGAGCGATTTTTTCCGTTAGCGGTATAGTGAGTAAACCGGTTTACTTGCTGATTACATAACATACGATGTATTACAACAAGTTAGCCGCGAGTGCAGTGCCTGTTATTCAGGCTGGCATGGATGCTGCAATGTCATATCTGGCGAGTAAATATCATTGTAGCGTTTACCCTGTTGCTGTGAATTAAGGGTTTATCTGGCAGGTAAACCGGTTTACTAGATTGTGAATCGTGTCAGATAGCCTCTTTTTCGCGACCGGCTAAACATTTCCCACAGGCGTTGATGGGAGTGATCCAATGCAGCAATTACAAGCTCTTCCGGCCCGGGTGGAGATGATTAACATCACCAAAACCTACGGCTCAATTCGTTCTCTGCGCGGCGTCAATCTGCAGCTGGCCCCCGGTGAAGTGCTCGGTCTGGTGGGCGACAACGGTGCCGGCAAATCGACGCTGACCAAAGTGCTGTCCGGCGCGGTGATCCCTACCAGCGGTGCGATCCGCATTGATGGCGAACAGCAGCACTTCAGCAATCCGGCGGATTCGCGCCGTTGCCATATCGAAATGGTTTATCAGGATCTGTCGCTGTGCGACACGGTCGACGTGGCCGGTAACCTGTTCATGGGCCGCGAACCGACCAGACGCATCCTCGGCGTGCCGTTTCTCGATCAGGCCACAATGCATGCGCAGGCGCGTGAGATGCTGAAAGGCCTCGGCATCTCAATTCCCGATACCCGTCTGCTGGTGCGTAATCTCTCCGGCGGGCAACGTCAGGCGATTGCTATCGCCCGTGCCGCCGCGTTCGATCCTAAAGTGCTGATTATGGATGAACCCACTGCCGCGCTGGCGGTAGCGGAAGTCGAGGCGGTGCTGGAGCTGATTCGCCGCGTGTCGGCGCGCGGCGTCAGCGTGATCCTCATCACCCACCGGCTGCAGGATCTGTTCCTGGTGTGCGATCGCATCATGGTGATGTACGAGGGCACTAACGTGGCCGATCGCCGCGTGGCGGACACCAGCCTGAGCGATATCGTCAACCTGATCGTGGGTGAGAAATTTACCGCGCAGTCCGCGGCAGCACACTGAGGTAACAGGATGAGCATCATGAATTTAGGCAGTTCACGCATGATCCAGCACTCTCTGCCGCGCCGCTTGTTGCATAACCATTCGGGTGTGGTGAGCATCGCGCTGTTTTTTGTCTTTTGCTGCGTGGTGTTTTCGCTGATCACCAGCAACTTTCTTACCAGTACCAACTGGCTGAATATCATCCGGCAAAGCGCGCCGCTGCTGATCGTCGCCACCGCGATGACGCTGGTGATTACTACCGGCGGCATCGATTTGTCGGTCGGCTCGACGCTGGCGCTGGTGGGCGCGCTGTCGGCCATTGCGCTTAATAACTGGGGCCTGCCGTGGCCGGTGGTGCTGATTGGCGGGCTGCTGCTCGGCGCGCTGGTGGGCGCCATCAACGGCTTCTTTATCGCCTGGGAAGGGATACCAGCATTTATCGTCACGCTGGCCACGCTGGCGGTGGTGCGCGGCATCGCGCTGCTGGTGACGCAGGGCTATTCGATCCCGGTGCCGGCTGACAGCCTGTTCACCTTCATGGGTCGCGCCTGGGTGCTGGGAATTCCCATGCCGGCGCTGATCGGCATCGTGGTGTTGCTGGCCGGTCACATTGTGCTTAATCACCTGCGCTTTGGTCGCTACGTCACCGCCATCGGTGCCAACGCGGAAGGCGCACGCCGTAGCGGTATCAATACCAAAGCGGTGACCATGAAAGTGTACATTCTCAGCGGCATGGCGGCGGCACTGGCTGGCATGATCATCACCGCACGCCTCGGCAGCGGCTCCTCTAACCAGGGCGAAGGTTTTGAACTGCAGGTGATTGCCGCGGTGGTGCTGGGCAGTACCAGCCTGTTTGGCGGCTTTGGAACCGTGATCGGTACGCTGCTCGGCGCGCTGTCGATTGCCATCATCCAGAACGGCCTGATTTTGTCGCATATCTCGCCGTTTTATACCCAGATCGCCACTGGCACCATCATTCTGCTCGCCATCTGGCTCAACACCCGCATTCTCAACCCGAGCCGCGCGCCCGCCAAAGGATAGCCCATGCAAGGATCAATTTTTCGCCATGCGGATCCGTTGCCGCTCGGCGTCAGCAGCGGTCAGGTAATGACGGTACTCGGTCCGCTGCCGGTGGCGGAGATGGGCGTCACGCTGATGCATGAGCACATTTTACTAGATGCCTCCGGTAAATGGGTGCCGCCCTGCTGCTGTAGCGACCGCCACATTGCTGAAATGCCGGTGCGCATCGAGAACCTCGGCGAGCTGTCGCTCAACCCGCTGATGAGTCGCGACAACTGCCAGCTGTTTGACGTCGACACCGCAATTGACGAGCTGATGAAATACCGCGCGCTGGGCGGCGAAACGGTGATCGATCCGACCAATATCGGCATCGGCCGCGATGGTAAAGCGCTGCAGCGCATTGCTCGTCTCACCGGCCTGAATATTGTGATGGGTACCGGCCTGTATCTGGAGCCGTCGCATCCGGAGTGGGTAAAAACCATTAGCGTGGAACAGCTGACCGACAAGCTGATTTACGACCTCGGCGGACTGCCGGAGAAGCCGGAGGTGCTGGCCGGGCTGATCGGTGAAATCGGCATCTCCAGCCGCTTCACGCCTGATGAAGAGAAGTCGCTGCGTGCCGCCGGACGCGCCAGCGCCGCCACCGGCGTACCGATTCAGGTGCATCTGCCGGGCTGGGAGCGGCTCGGCCATAAGGTGCTGGATATTCTGGCGCAGGAAGGTGCCGATCTGCGCCACACCGTGCTGTGTCACATGAACCCCAGCTTTGCCGACAAAACCTACCAGCGCGAACTGGCAGATCGCGGCGTGTTCCTCGAATACGACATGATCGGCATGAGCTACTACTACGCCGATGAATCGGCGCAGTCACCGTCCGATGAGGAGAACGCGCGCGCCATTTGCGCACTGATCGACGATGGTTATCTGCCGCAGATTTTGCTGTCCCAGGACGTGTTCCTGAAGACCATGCTGACGCGCTACGGCGGTCACGGCTATGGCTACATCCTCAAACATTTTGTGCCGCGCCTGAAACGTCATGGCGTCAGCGGCGAACAACTCGAAACCCTGATGATCACTAATCCGCAGCGGGTGTTTGGCGGATAAACGGAGAAGTTGGCATGCAAAAGAACGTCTTGCTGGTCGGTGAATCCTGGACCAGTACCGCAACGCACGTAAAAGGCTTTGATCAGTTTGCTACCGCCACCTGGCACAGCGGTGCGGCGGATTTTCTTGCCGCGCTGCAGGAGAGCGCCTATGCCGTCACGCATATGCCGGCCCACGCCGCCGCCACTGATTTTCCGCAGACGCTGGAGGATTTGCAGCGCTGGGACGTGATTATTCTGTCCGATATCGGTGCCAATACCCTGCTGCTGCATCCGGACACCTGGCTGAAAAGCCGGCGCACGCCCAATCGCCTGACGCTGATACACGACTATGTTGCCGCGGGTGGCGCATTAATGATGGTGGGCGGCTATTACAGTTTTCAGGGGATTAACGGCGGCGCACGCTATCGCAATACGCTGGTGGAGAAAGTGCTGCCGGTGCGCTGTCTGGCCTGGGATGACCGTATCGAAACGCCGGAAGGCAGTTACGCTGAGGTGACAACGTCACATAAAGTGATTGCCGGTCTTCCCGGCGACTGGCCGTGGCTGCTCGGTTACAACGAAGTGGAGATGCAGCCGGAAGGCACACTGCTAGCCACCGTGGCGGGCACCGGTCATCCGCTGCTGGCGGTGCGCGAATATCAGCAAGGCCGCTCGCTGGTGTGGACCAGTGACATGTCAGCCCACTGGCTGCCGGAAGAGTTCAGCCGCTGGTCGGGCTATCGCCAGCTGTGGATCAACTGTCTCGACTGGCTGACGGAGCGTGACTGATGGCAGCGCGCTCACTGCCTCTGGCGCAGCAGCTGCTGAGCTTTGACACCATCAATCCGCCGGGCAATGAGCTGGCCTGTGTGCAATTCCTCGCCGCGTGGCTGCAGGAGCAGGGCTTCGTGGTCGAACTGACGGGGTTTGGCGAGCAGCGCGCCAACCTGATCGCCCGCCTGCCGGGCCAGATGCCGGGCAAACCGCTGGCCTTTACCGGCCATCTGGACACCGTGCCGCTGGGTAATCAGCCGTGGCAGTTTGATCCGTTTGGTCACGATATTGATGGCGACCGGCTGTACGGGCGCGGTGCCAGCGATATGAAAGCGGCGGTAGCGGCGTTTGTGCTGGCCTGCGTGCAGCACAAAGCGGCGATTGCCGCCGGGCGCGGCGTGGTACTGCTGCTGACCGGCGGTGAAGAGACCGGCTGCCACGGTGCCCAGGCGCTGATCGCGACCGGGCAGTTGCCTGAAGTTGGCGCGCTGATCGTGGGCGAGCCGACCGCCAACCAGCCGGTGATCGGCCACAAAGGCGCGCTGTGGCTGCGCTGCGAAACGCGTGGCAAAACCGCGCACGGTGCCATGCCGGAGCTGGGCATCAACGCTATCTATCTGGCGGCCGATGCGCTGGGTAAGATTCGTCACTTTTCACCGGGCGCGCCGCATCCGCTGATGAAACAGCCGACGCTGAACGTCGGCCGCATTGAGGGCGGCCTCAACATTAACTCGGTGCCGGACCGCGCCGCGTTTGATGTGGATATCCGCAGCGCGCCCAACCTGCAACACGCGGTGATTCGCCAGCAGCTGGCGACCTTTCTCGGTGACAGCGTGCACATCAGCACGCTGGTCGATTTGCCGGCGGTGCTGAGCCCGGAGCGGCACCAGTGGATTCAGTCGGTGTACCGTGCCTGCGAAGCCGTGACGCAGGAACCTGCGGAAGCGCGTATCGTGCCCTATTTTACCGATGCCTCGCTGCTGCTGCCGGCGCTCAGCGATCCGCCCTGCATTATTCTCGGTCCCGGTGAGCCGACGCTGGCGCACCAGACTGATGAATACTGCCTGGTGAGCCGTCTGAGCGAGGCTGAGCAGATTTACGGGCAGCTCATCGCTGAATGGATGCGCTGAGTGCCGCTGATGCGCTAAAAGCGGATTTTTTCCCTCTGCGCCGCCGGAAACGCCCTGCAGCCTGTTACACTCGTCGGCTATAACAACTTTTTAACGTCAGCGGCGCAGTGTGCTGGCGTTATTACGCAGGATAGTCGCGGTTATGCCCGTCAATTTTGACCTCAACGATCTCTACGCCTTCCGCGCGCTGGTGGAGTACGGCAACTTTCGTCTGGCGGCGGAGTCAATTTGCCTGTCGCAATCAGCGCTCAGCCGCAGAATTGAGAAGCTGGAAGCGGCGCTCGGTGCCCGGCTGTTTGACCGCACCACGAGGCGCGTCACGCTGACGCTGTATGGTCAGAACTTTGCTCAGCGCTCGGAGCAGTTGCTGGATAATGTCGAATCGATGCTGGCCGACGTCGAGCGCGCCAGCCAGGATCGCACTGGCCTGATCACCGTCGCTACCGTGCCCTCAGGCGCTTACTATTTTATGCCGGAGGTGATCCGCCGCTTTCAGACGCGTTACCCGCGCGTGCGCATCAAGCTGATTGATAGCAGCGTCGGCAACGTGATGGATGCAGTGAGCAGCGGACAGGCCGATTTCGGTATCTGCTTTGCGCGCAATTTACCGCCGGAGCTCACCTTCACGCCGCTGGTGGAGGATGTTTACGTCGCCGCCTGTCGCCACGATCATCCGCTGGCGACGCGCCAGCAGCTCAGCTGGCAGGAGTATTTTTTGCAGGATTATGTGGCGCTGGATAAGGTGTCCGGTAACCGCAATCTGCTGGACAGTGCGCTGGCGCATCTTACGCCCGCCCGGCAAAGTATCTGCGAAACGCGCCATGTCACGACGCTGCTGGGGATGGTAGAAGCGGGCATCGGCATTGCTGCCGTGCCCGCGATGTCGATGCCGGCGAACGGGCATCCGCTGCTGCGCCAGCTGGCGCTGACCGATCCGCAGGTCACCCGTTCGGTAGGATTAATTCGCCGCAGCGGACGTATGCAATCTTACGTCGCTGCGGAGCTGGAAAAGCTGATTATCGAACAGTCTCAGCACGCTTAACGCGCGGTTTGCAACGTCAGCGCGCGGCGGCGATACAGGTACAGCGTCGCCAGCAGCGCGCAAATCGCCGCAAAGCTCATCCAGTAACCCGGTGACGCTTTGTCGCCGGTGTATTCGATCAGCGCGGTAGACACCACCGGCGTGAAGCCGCCAAACAGCGCGGTTGCCAGGCTGTAGGCCAGCGAGAAACCGGCGACGCGCACTTCTGCCGGCATCACTTCAGTCAGCGCCGGGATCATCGCACCGTTATACAGGCCGTAAATAAACGACAGCCACAGCAGCACGCTCAGCATCATGCTGAAGGTCGGCGTCTGCGCCAGCAGCGTCAGTGCCGGGTAGGCGGTCGCCAGCGCCAGCAGCGTCATCGCCAGCAGCACCGGTTTACGGCCAAAGCGGTCCGACAGCGCACCGCCGATTGGCAGCCAGATAAAGTTGGAGATCGCCACCAGCAGCGTCACCAGCAGGCTGTCCGAGGCGCTCAGCATCAGCACTTTTTTGCCAAAGGTAGGCGCATAGACGGTAATGAGGTAGAACGCGGTGGTGGTCATCGCCACCATCAGCATCCCGGCAATCACCACCGGCCAGTTCTGTAACAGCGTGCTAAATACCTGACGCATATCCAGATGATGACGGCGCGCGCTGAACTCCTGTGTCTCTTCCAGACGGCGGCGCAGAATAAAGATAAACGGCACGATCAGGCAGCCAAACAGGAACGGAATACGCCAGCCCCAGGCGCTGATGGCGCTCTGCTCCAGCGCAGCATTGAGCGCGAAGCCCATTGCGGCCGCGACCATGATGGCAACCTGCTGACTGCCGGATTGCCAGCTGGTGTAGAAACCTTTGCGCCCCGGTGTGGCAATCTCTGCCAGATAAACCGACACGCCACCCAGTTCTGCCCCGGCCGAGAAGCCCTGCAGCAGACGACCAATCAGCACCAGCAGCGGCGCCCACAGGCCTATCGACTGGTACGACGGAATCAGCACAATCAGGAAGGTGCCCGCCGCCATGATCGACAGTGTGACGATCAGCCCTTTGCGCCGGCCGACCTTATCGATATAAGCGCCCAGCACAATCGCGCCAATCGGCCGCATCAGGAAGCCGGCACCAAACACCGCAAAGGTCA
Organism: Pantoea sp. ICBG 985; assembly: GCF_002928365.1. Taxonomy (NCBI): domain Bacteria; kingdom Pseudomonadati; phylum Pseudomonadota; class Gammaproteobacteria; order Enterobacterales; family Erwiniaceae; genus Pantoea; species Pantoea sp. ICBG 985. The sequence continues at coordinate 671,470 of NZ_POWM01000003.1, read as the reverse complement.
TCATCAGCGACGCGAATTCGCTGCTGGCGGGGAAAAAGGTGTGCGCGATATAGGTGGCATAGAAACCGAACAGAAAGAAATCGAACTGTTCGAGGAAGTTGCCGGAGGTGACGCGGAAAATAGCGCCAACCCGGGCTCGGGTGGTCATCGGTAAGGCAGAGGAATGCATAAGTATCTCCAGTTTGTCCCTGGCGCTGTTATCAATCGCGCCTGCTTCGGAAGACTGGATCAGAACGTTAAGGTTAATAAGCGCAATAAACGCATGGCGTGATGCGTCTGACGCATTAATCGCTGCCGGCAACGGGCCGCCCCCAATATTAACAATGAGTTAACAAAGCCAGCCCCGTTTTTACTCCGCTCAGGCACGCGGGCACCACAATACAGATTTGTGACCAGCTTCAAGCCGCCCACCGTGAGCCTGGCGCATCACAAAATTAACACATCTCTTTTTTCGCATATGTAGTTGACTTCATCACGTCGCCGCACCACACTGTTGGCTTTCCATTCAGGAAGGATTATGTCGCCGCTAACGCCACTGCAGCTGTTTAAAAACCTTTCCGACGAGACGCGTCTGACGCTGGTGCTGCTGCTGAAAGAACGTCAGGAGCTGTGCGTGTGCGAGCTGTCTGCCATCCTGCAATTGCCGCAGCCGAAGATTTCCCGCCATCTGGCGCTGTTACGCAACAGCGGTTTGCTGAGCGATCGTCGTGACGGCAAGTGGATCCACTATCGCCTTTCGCCGCATATGCCGGTGTGGGCAGCGACGGTGATCGAACAGGCATGGCAATGTCAGCGCGATGCGATTCATGCCCTGCTGCTGCCGGTGCAGCGCGACCAGCTGACCACCGATGGTCGGGCGGTGTGTCTGTAAAAAATTTTACCCATACATATTCGATTTACCATATATGAAACGAACACAACCTGACTTTCCGGAGGAAACATGTTACTGGCAGGGACTATTTTCGCCATTACTTTACTGCTGGTGATCTGGCAACCGCGCGGGCTGGGCATTGGCTGGAGCGCCAGCGCCGGCGCGCTTCTGGCGCTGCTGACGGGCGTGGTGCATCCCGGCGATATCCCGGCGGTGTGGCAGATTGTCTGGAACGCCACCGCCACCTTTATCGCGGTGATCATCATCAGCCTGCTGCTTGATGAGGCCGGTTTTTTTGCCTGGGCGGCGCTGCACGTGGCGCGCTGGGGCGGTGGCAGCGGTAAAAAATTGTTCTCCTTTATTATCCTGCTGGGTGCCGCAGTCGCCGCGCTGTTTGCCAATGACGGCGCCGCGCTGATTCTGACACCTATCGTGATCGCGATGCTGCTGGCGCTGGGTTTCAGCCGGGGAGCCACGCTGGCGTTTGTCATGGCGGCCGGGTTCATCGCCGATACCGCCAGCCTGCCGCTGGTGGTGTCCAATCTGGTTAACATCGTCTCCGCCGACTATTTCCGGCTCGGCTTTGACGATTACGCCGCCGTGATGGTGCCGGTCACGCTCGCGGCAGTACTGGCGACATTGCTGATGCTGCACCTGTTTTTCCGCAAAGAGCTACCGCTCAGCTACGATCGCGCCCGGCTGACGTCGCCCGCGGCGGCAATTCGGGATCGAGCTACTTTCCGCGCGGGATGGCTGGTGCTGCTCTTATTGCTGGCTGGCTTTTTTGCCCTTGAGCCGCTGGGCGTACCGGTAAGTGCCGTGGCCACCGCAGGCGCACTGATGCTGTGGCTGGTGGCGCGGCGGGGTCAGGTGATTGATACGCGTAAAGTGCTGCGCAGCGCGCCGTGGCAGATTGTGGTGTTTTCGCTCGGCATGTACCTGGTGGTGTATGGTTTGCGCAACGCCGGGCTGACCGTCTGGCTTACCGGCTTGCTGAATAGTTTTTCAGCAACCGGCCTGTGGGGCGCAACGTTTGCCACGGGCTTCTTCAGCGCCCTGCTCTCCTCCATCATGAACAATATGCCGACGGTGCTGGTGGGCGCTCTGGCGATTGATGCCAGCACGGCGCAGGGCGTGGTGCGCGAGGCGATGATTTACGCCAACATTATCGGCTGCGATCTGGGCCCGAAAATCACCCCGATTGGCAGTCTGGCAACACTGCTATGGCTGCACGTGCTGGCGCAAAAAGAGATTCGCATCAGCTGGGGCTACTATTTTCGCGTCGGCATCACCCTGACGTTACCGGTGCTGGCCGTGACGCTGGCAGCTCTGGCGCTGCGCCTTTCCCTTTGACCGTTAAGAGACTGACAATGACTAACATTACCATCTATCACAACCCGGACTGCGGCACCTCGCGCAATACGCTGGCACTGATTCGCAACAGCGGCGTCGAGCCCACCATTGTGCTTTATCTGGTTACGCCGCCCACGCGTGAAACGTTGCAGCAATTGATCGACGCCATGGGGATTGGCCTGCGCGCGCTGGTGCGCCAAAACACCGACGCCTGGCAGGCGCTGGGGCCCGCACGTGAAGCGCTGAGCGATGAGCAACTGCTGGATGCCATGCTGGCGCAGCCGATTCTCATCAACCGCCCGATTGTGGTGACGCCACTGGGAACGCGTCTGTGCCGTCCTTCTGAGCAGGTGCTGGATATCCTGCCCGATGCGCAGCGCGGTCTGTTTACTAAAGAGGATGGTGAGGTGGTGATTGATGCGCAGGGCCGGCGCGTTAGTCTTTAGTCGGTCAGAAATCGTCCCGGATAATCTGCTTCAATCGCATGCACCTGGTCATAACGGCCAAACAGGCGATAGCGATTGCGGGCAATCAGGTTGTAGAGCAGATTAGTGAGCCCGTCCGGCAGATAACGCAGAACGCCGCAGACGCGCCACGGCCAGGGCAGCGATTGCATAATGCGACAGATGGCCTGCGCGCGCAGCCAGTGCTGCCCATCGCGCAGTAACACGATAGTGCGGATGTTATCGTGCGGCAATCCGGCGCGCTGCAGCAGCTGTTTGCCGCGCTCGCTCTGGATCGCCGCAAAGTGATAATCGCGCGGCAAGCGGTGGCGCAGCAGAAAAATCACCCAGGCATTACACAGCTTGCATTGTCCATCATAAAGAATGATCGGCTGGCCGGACTCGGGTTGTACGGATGATGGCACCTGACCTCCGCATTACAGATACAAAAAAACCGGTGAGGCGACACGCCCCACCGGTTTAATTATATGTCACTTATCAGAAGCTGACTTTCACGCCCGCCACCGCGCTGGTGTCGCTGTAGCTGTGATTACCCAGCTGCTGCGCCACGCCGCCCCACAGATTGACGTTCGCGTTCAGCCGCGCGTCCACGCCAAGCTTGACCTCGGCGGCATTGCGCGTGCCCGCCTGCTGGATGTTGACGCCGTTCAGCGCGGTGCCGAACGCCTTGCTGTTGTGCAGCCAGTTCGCTTCGGCGTACGGCTCGATAGCGCTCTGCGCCTGCGGGTCGAGCAGCGTGCGCAGCGAGGCGCGCACGCCGAGGCGGCTCTGCAGGTTGTTTTGACCGGTGGCCTGCACGCGGCTGCCGTTCTGCTCTTTCACGTCGTCCGCCTTCACGCCCTGCCAGTTCAGCTGCGCCTGCGGACGCAGCCACAGGCTGGTGCTGTCGCTCAGCGTTGCCACTTCGGCGCGGTAGCCGCCGGCCAGCGACGCGCTGATGCCTTTGGATTTATACGACTGCTGGCCGATGTCATCGCCCTTCACGCTGTTGTTGAACCAGCCGTAGCTCAGTGAGCTGTCAACAAATGCACCGCTCTGCTCTGCCGCGTTCTGCTGCCAGCTGCCGTACACGCCCAGGCTGTAGCCGTTCACCTGGCCTCTGGACTGGTAGCCGCTCACCACCGAGCGCGACTTGCTCTGTGCGTTGCCGTAGCCGGCCATCGCGCCGAGGCGCAGGCTGTCGCTGCCGGTCAGCGTGCCGCCCGCCACGTCGCCGCCCAGCTGGATGGCGTAGCGGTTGGTGTCTGACTTCAGCTGGCCGCTGCTGTCTTTCACCCGGCTGTGGCCGGCGCTGTTGTGCAGCCACAGGCGCGTGCTCTGATGCTGGCCGCTGGCGTCGGTGTAGAAGGTTTCCGCCGGACGGTCGTCCATGCTGGTGGTAAACAGCGTGTTGGCCGCCGCCAGGTTGGCGCTGTAGCTCGCCGCTTCCGGACGCACGATCATGTTGTGCTGATTTACCGGCGGCTCGACGATCTGGCCGCCCTCACCTTCGCCCGGCGTCACCACCGGATCGGGCTCGCTGCCGTTTTTATCGCTCATCAGATACCAGCCGTGCTGATCCGCGCCCTTCACCAGGCTGTAATCATAGGCACCGGCGACGATACGCCCTTTCTGACGGAATTCGCCGTTGTTAGCGCCGTCCACCTGAATGATGTTCAGGCCCTGAATGGTCTGCGCGCCGCTGCCGCCGGCGTTGTTCACCACCACGTCGGTGCTGCCGCTGCTGTCGCCGAGGATGTGCAGCTTATCGCTGGCCGAGTGGTCGTCGCCCAGCGCCGCGTTCATCACCAGCGTGCTGTTGTCGCCGCTGTAGTTGCCGTTCACCGTCAGGGTGCTGAAGCCGGCGCCGTCGTGGGTGAAGTTCAGCGTGCTGTTGCTGGCGTTGAGCGTATCGACGCTGCTGTCGCCGGTGATGTTCCACTGGCTGTTGTCGTTCAGCGTCAGCGTATTCAGGCCGGATGACGCGCCGGTCCACACCGAGCTGCCGCTCAGGTTGATCTGGCTGTCAGCGGTCTGGCTGCGGTCAATATCCACGTTACCCTCGAACAGCGAGTGGTTGCTGCCGTTCAGCACCACCGAGCCGGCGGTCGAACCTTCTGCGGTGTTATAGCCGGTTTTCAGCAGCGTGCTGCCGCTCAGCACTGAATTATCCGCGTCGATATTCATACTGGTGCCGGTCAGCACGTTAACGGCGGTGCCGCCGGTGGCGGTGATAGCGGTATTCGCCAGTATAATATCCGCCAGCGTGGCCTGATACTGCGACAGAATACCGGTGGCGTTTTCGCCTGAGACATTAATATCTGAACTCGTCAGGGAAATATCATTCTGTGCATCTGGCCGGTATAAATTAAGCACGTTAATCGCTGCGTTTAAACCTGTAGAATCAATGCCGCTTTTTTCAAGGGTAATATTATTACCGCTGAAGGTGCTGCCATCCTGGACCTCAATGCCGTAACCGCCGCTGCGCGTCTGCACGTTAACATTGTCGCTGTTTAATGTAGCGCCAAAACCCACTGCCAAAGCTGAGTGACTGGCGTCAGTGATAATTTCAACATTTTTGAGGTTGGTCGTGCTGTTATTTATCCCCAGTACGGCGTATCCAGCATTCTGCCCCATTTGAATGCGACTGTCAGACAGCTTCAGCACCGTGCCGGTTCCCGATGCGTAAGTGCCTGAGCCGCTGCCCGTAATCTCAATGGCGGTTTTTGTGGCATTTAGCGTCGATTTCCCGTCCGCCTTCAGGCCATTAGACCCGCTGCCACTGGTTGCAATGGTACTGTCATTCACATTCAGAAGAGAGCCTTCACCGCTGGTATAAACGCCATCAGCATTTTTACCTGAGGTGATCAGCTTTGTTCCTGAAATGCTGAGCTTTGCACCGTTTGCGGCATAGGCCCCATAGGCGTTATCACCGGTGGTTGTGAGCGTACTGTCTGTCAGCGTCACTTCTGTACCGACGTTGCTGACCGCCACGCCATATGATTGTGCGCCGCTCGTGCTTACCTGCGCATCGCTGGCGTTGAGTTTGCCGCCGGAATTCGCCGCCAGGCCGACAGCTTTGCTGCCGGTTGTGTTCACGGTTCCGCCCATCAGCGTGACTTCCGTGCCGGCATTGTTGGCGACCACTCCATTGGACTGATCTCCGCTGGTGGTAACCTGCACGCCGCTGGCGTTGAGTTTGCTACCGTTACCCGCCACCAGGCCGTAGGCTTTGTTGCCGCTGGTGGTAACGCTGCCACCGGTCAGATCGATCAGCGAACCCGCCGCGCGCGAATAAGCACCATACGCGCCGTCGCCGTGAGTGACATAGTCTGTATCAGTACTGTTTATGATACCGCCAGAAGAGGCGTAGGCGGCGTGGGCGGTCTGGCCGGAGGTTTCCACCTTTGTGCCGTTGGTCTTCACCGCGCCGGTCACGCTGGCCACGATGCCGTAGCCGCCGGCGCCGGTGGTGGTCACGCTACCGCGCGTCATCTCCGCAGAGGCAGCGCCGGCGGTGGAAAACACACCGTAGCCGCTGGTGCCCGCGTTCAGCACCGTCACGTCGGTGGCGGTGGCTTTTGCGCCGTTCTGCACCAGCAGCCCGTAGTATTTGTCGCCGGTCGCCTGCAGCGTCTGATTATTCAGTTCAACCGGCTGCGCCGGATCGCTGACGGTGGCACCGTTGGCGGCCAGCGCCGCCGGTGAACCGGCCAGCAGCAGCGCCGAGCCCAGCGCGCCGCCGATCAGTGCTGATTTATTCGCCGCTTTGCCGGAGCAGGATGATTTGACTTTGCCGCGCGCCAGTTCCGAGGTGACGACATAACATTGCAGGGCATAATTCCAGATAACGCGATAGCTCTTGTTCATATTCTTTTCCTGATTCAGGTTAAAGCAATCCCTTCCGGCAATAAGCGAAATAAGCGGTTATTAACGGGCAGGCACGGAAGAAACAGCCATCAAACTATTTACGGTGACGCGCTGTCTTACCGGCCTTAATTAATCTCTGCCAGAGCGGCTGATGGGAAAATATTCGCAAAATCGCGGAAAGGTGAATATGAGAGCACCGGAATACGGCTGTAGTCGCAGGACTACAAAAAGTAAGTCGCCGCGCTATGTTCCAGATCAATTAATTCTGTGTTAACACGTCAGGTGAGCAGTAAACAAAAGCGGAGAACGCGGGCGGGCTAAAAAAAAACGGCCCCCGTTGCGGGAGCCGTTGTTCATCAGAAGCTGACCTTCACGCCGGCGATGGCGCTGGTGTCGCTGTAGCTATGGCTGCTCAGCTGCTGCGCTACGCCGCCCCACAGGTTGACGTTGGCGTTCAGCGTGGCATCGACGCCCAGCTTCAGCTCACCGGCGTTACGCGTGCCGGCCTGATGGATGGTAACGCCGTTCATTGAGGTGCCCAGCGCGCGGGTGTTGTGCACCCAGCTGGCCTCGACGTACGGCTCCACGCTGCGCCCCTGCTCCAGCGCAGAGCGCAGCGAGGCGCGCACGCCGACGTGACTCTGCAGGTTATCTTCACCGGTGCCGCGCACGCGGGTGCCATTGCCTTCCGTCAGGTCATCGCCCTTCACGCCCTGCCAGTTCAGCATCGCCTGCGGACGCAGCCAGAAGCCGGTCGACTCGGAGAGCGTCGCCACTTCGGCGCTGTAGCCGCCGGCGAGCGACGCCAGGATGCCCTTCGACTTGTAGGACTCCTCGCCGACGTCCTCGCCCTTGATGCTGTTGTCGAACCAGCTGTAGCTCAGCGTGCTGTCGATAAATGCGCCGCTGCGCTCGGCCGCGTTCTGCTGCCAGGTGCCGTAAATGCCCAGGTTGTAGCCGTGCACCTGGCCGCGCGACTGATAGCCGCTCACCGCCGAGCGCGATTTGCTCTGCGCGTTGCCGTAGCCGGCCATCGCGCCGAGGCGCAGGCTGTCGGTGCCGGTCAGCGTGCCGCTCGCCAGGTCGCCGCCCAGCTGGATGGCGTAGCGGTTGGTGTCGGTTTTCAGCTGGCCGCTGCTGTCTTTCTGATGGTTGTGGCCGCCGCTGTTGCGCAGCCACAGGCGGGTGTGCTGCTGCCGGCCGTTCGCGTCCGTGTACTGCGTGACGCCCGGGCGGTCGTCCATGCTGGTGGCGAACAGCGTGTTGGCCGCCGCGAGGTTGGCGCTGTAGCTCGCCGCTTCCGGGCGCACGATCATATTGTGCTGCCCCACCGGCGGCGCGATGATGTCACCGCCGGTGCCTTCGCCCGGTGCGGTCACCGGATCGGTGTTAACCGGATCGGTTTCGCTGCCGTTTTTGTCGCTCACCAGATACCAGCCGTGCTGATCCGCGCCTTTTACCAGGTTGTAGTCATAGGCACCGGCGACAATACGCCCTTTCTGACGGAATTCGCCGTTGGTCGCGCCGTCCACCTGAATCAGTTGCAGGCCCTGAATGGTCTGCGCGCCGCTGCCGCCGGCGTTGTTCACCACCACGTCGGTGTTGCCGTTGACGTCACCCAGCACGTGCAGCCGGTCGGTGGCCGAGGTGTCGCCGCCCAGCGCCGCATTCATCACCAGCGTGGCGTTGTCCGCCGTGTAGTTGCCGTTGACGGTCAGCACCGTGAAGTTCGCGTTGTTGTGCGCCACGTTGATCACGCTGTTACTGGCCGTCAGCGCATCCACGCTGCTGTTATCCATGATGTTCCACTGGCTGCTGTCGCTGAGCGTCAGCGTCTGCAGGCCGGATGACGCGCCGGTCCACGCCGAGCTGCCGCTCAGGTTGATCTGGCTGGCGGTGGTCTGGCTGCGGTCAATGTCCACGTCACCGATGAACAGCGAGCGGTTGCTGCCGTTCAGCACCACCGAGCCGGCGGTCGAACCTTCTGCTGTGTCATAGCCGGTTTTCAGCAGCGTACTACCGCTCAGCAGCGAGTTGTCGGCGTCGATATGCATATCGGTGCCGGTCAGCACGTTGACGGCGGTGCCGTCAGTGGCGGTGATGGTGGTATTCGCAAGCTTAATGTCCGCCAGCGTGGCCTGTCGTCTGGAAAGAATGCCGGTGGCATTTTCGCCGGATACATTGATATCTGAATCGCTCAGGGAAAGAGTATTCCGTGCATCAGGATAATATAAATTCGTCATATTTATTGCAGCATTAAACCCTTCAGAGTCCGTGCCACTTTTTTGAATTGTAATATTATTACCGCTGAAAGTACTGCCATCCTGGACCTGAATGCCAAAACCCCCGCTGCGCGCCTGCACGTTAACATTATCGCTGTTTAATGTAGCGCCATAACCCACTGCCAAAGCAGCATTACTGGCGTCAGTGATGATTTCAACATTTTTGAGGTTGGTCGTGCTGTTATACTTCCCCAGTGCTGCGTTTCCGGCATTCTGCCCCATGTGAATGTGACTGTCGGACAGGTTCAGCACCGTGCCTGTTCCCGATGCGTAAGTGCCTGAGCCGTCGCCCGTAATCTCAATCGCGGTGTTTGTGGCATTAAGCGTCGATTTTCCGTCCGCCTGTAGGCCATTAGCTTCTGCGCCACTGACAACAAACGAACTGTTGTCCACATTCAGTACAGAGCCTTCGCCAGTAACGTAGCCGCCGTGCGCATTTTTGCCAGCGGTGTTGACTATCACGTTGCCGACGTTAAGAGTTGAATTAGTTCTGGCATATAAGCCATATGCACCTTGTCCGCCAGTCGTCACTTCTCCACCCGTGAAAGTCAGTGCAGTGCCGGCACTTTCGGACACTACGCCATAGGCCTTATCACCACTGGTAGTGACCTGCACATTACTGGCATCCAACGTTGAAGCACCACTGGCATACAGACCAAATGCACTGGCTCCGGCGGTAGTAACCTTGCTGTTATCCAGATTCACTTTCGTACCGGCATTGCTGGCAGTTACGCCATTCGACTGGTCACCGCTGGTGTTCACCTGCACGCCGCTGGCGCTGAGTTTGCCGCCGGAACCCGCCGCCAGACCGTAGGCTTTAGTGCCGCTGGTGGTGACGCTGCCGCCTTGCAGAGTGACTTCCGTGCGGGCCAGGTTGCTAAAAACACCCGATGAATCGTTACCCTGGGTAATAACGGTCACATCGCTGGCATTAAGTCTGCCGCCGGAACCCGCCACCAGACCATAAGCTTTAGTGCCACTGGTGGTGACGCTGCCGCCTGTAATATCGATCAGCGTACCCGCAGCGCGGGAATAAACACCATAAGCACTGTCACCGTGCGTTATATAGTCTGCGTTCTGGCTATTAATGATTCCGGCCGAAGAAGCGTATGCGCCGTAGGCGTTTTTTCCGCTGGTTTCTACACGGGTGCCATCAAGTTTAAATGCGCCGGTCAGGCTGGCGACCACGCCGTAGCCGCCATCGCCCGTGGTTTGCACGCTGCCGCGTGTCATCTGAATATCAGAAGAAGCGAGCGTGGAGAATACACCGTAGCCATCAGCGCCATCAGTTAATACCGTTACATCCGTGGCGCTGGCCTTAGCGCCGCTCTCAACCAGCAACCCGTAATGATCTTTACCCGTCGCCTGTAACGTCTGGTTGCTGAGATTCAGAGTTTGTTCCGGTCCTGTTGCAGTCGCGCCATTATCTGCCAGCGCCGCCGGTGAACCGGCCAGCAGCAGCGCTGAACCCAGCGCGCCGATAATCAGGGATGATTTATTTGTCGCTGCACCAGAGCAGGAAGACTTCACTTTGCCGCGTGCCAGTTCCGAGGCCACGACATAACATTGCTGGGCGTAATTCCAGATAACACGATAATTTTTGTTCATGATTTTTCCTGATTCTGATTATGTCGAACCCGGACGGATACGACGTAACGGTTTAAACGGCGGCGATGCGATAGGAATTTTCTCCTTCACCTGATGCCGCAAAATAATTAAAGCTACGGGATTGGGCTGAATTCTAACGCTGAGACAGGTCTTAACCTCTTTAAGACCTGTCTCAAAACTAATCGCCAGACAAATAAAAACCATCAGATTACGCTGTAGGCTGAGGACTACAGGTTTACTCACCTTGAAATTTAAATAATTCAAAAACAATGCTTCCGCGCAACCTGAGTGCGCAGAGAATAAACGCCACGTCTCCCTTTGCAACCCGCAATTCAGCGTGGTTAATTCAGCGTTTATTCATTTACCCGAATTGATGCACACTCGGCTTATTGCCTAAATATAACAACAACGACTAATTTATTTATCAAATAATTCACCTGATGCAGATCTCATAACTTACCCATAACATAAAACATTTAAAGATTTACGGTAAGTCGCTGTTATTAAAGCGCTAACCTTGCCACCCTCTGTTGTCATGTTAACTTTTTAAAAACTTACGAACCTTTAATCTTCAGCACTTAAGTTTAATAAATTCGCGCCGTTTATCCTTAGTGAATAATCTTTATGCTAAGCAGAAAAGTCGCAGGCGAGATTTTATCGTTGTAAATAAGACAGCCAGTAATCAGCTGTAAGTTATGGACTACATTTAAAAATAAATGCCCATGTACAGAATGATCTTGAGTTGATTAAGATGACATTATATAAGTGTGCTTTTGAACGAGCGTACTCAGTTTAATTAAGAGAAAGGCAGTGCGTATGGCTAACTTTGTTATTGTTGATGATCATCCCATTGTGCGCGTGGCGATAAGACTGGTGCTGGAAAATGCCGGGCATCGTGTTTCAGCAGAGGCTGTTGATGGCGACAATATATTTAGCCTGATCAAAGAGAATGGCGCCGATGCGGCAATTATTGATATAGATCTGCCCGGCATTGATGGTATTGAAGCGGTCAGGAATCTTCGCACCGCGGGCTCATTAATTCCGGTGATTGTGATGAGCGGGAAAAACGCGGAATTTTACGCCTATAAGAGTAAAAAAGCAGGTGCCAATGGTTTTATCAGTAAAAAGAACAATCTGAACGACCTGGCACAAGCCGTTGACGCGGTGCTTTCCGGCTATGGTTTTTTCCCGCTGCGCCTGAGTCACCAGGCGGAGGGCGATCAACTGGTGCAGGACAGCGACAAATTGCTGCTGCTGTCGCATCGCGAATATGAAGTGCTGCGCTATCTCGGTGAAGGCACCGAGATTGTCAAAATTGCCAACCGCATGAAGCTCAGCAATAAAACGGTCAGTACCTATAAAGCCAGACTGATGGAAAAGTTATCGCTGAAAAATCAAAAGGATTTACTCGATTTCACCCGCCGGAACCAGATTAACTGATGCGACTTTTTTTCCTGTGCGCGCTGTGCTGCGCGCTGCTGCTGGTCGCCCCACTGCGCGCGGCGGTGCAGCAGCTTAACTATCAGCCTAACGATTTGCCGGCGATGCCCGCGCCGATGCTCAATGACAGCGACTGGCACTGGCTGGGGCAAAAGCGCGACAGCGTGATTGGCATCTATGGGCCGGATCGGCCACCGATGCTGCGCACCAATCCTGAAGGAAGAGTGTTTGGCTACATTCCCGATGCGGCTTACGCTGCGCTGCACAGCCTGGGTATCAGTTTTCGCGTCAAACATTATGACACCGCGCCCGAAGCCTTTGCCGCGCTGGCGCGCGAAGAGCTGGATATGATATTTGTGCCGGCCGGTGAGGCGGTGCCGGCGCATGTTAACGACACTATCAGCGTAACCGCGCTGAAAGCCAGCCCGGTGCGGGTGGTGCGCAGCAGCAGTAACCCACTGGCCGGTCAGGAGTTTTTACCTGGCCCGGCGATAACCTCCCCCTACAGCCAGCTGCCGCAGGTCGCGATGGGCACCCTGCCCTATGCCGATGTGCCGGCGGTGGAAGCCTATTACCTGATTGAACGCAACTATCTGAATACGCTAACCATCGATCACATTCTGCCCGATCTCAGTTCGCCGTATCGCTTTGTGGTCAACAGTAAAGAACACGTGCTGGCGCGGGCGATGCGCATTGCGTTTGACGCCCTGCAGCGCCACGCGGCCGGTGAGATCATTGCCGCACGCTGGGATATCGCCAACATCACGCGCTTTGTCACCACGCCGCTGGCGCTGACGCCCACCGAGCAGGCCTGGCTGCAGACGCATAACCAAATCAACATGGCGGTCACGGACCTGGTGGCACCGTTCTTTATCAAAAACGCGCAAGGCGAAATCACCGGCATCGTGCCGGAGTTGCTCAACCTGATTGAAATGCGCACCGGGCTAAGCTTCAACTTTGTTGAGATCAGCGACAGTCGCGATCTGACCGCGCGGATGAAACGCGGCGATGTCACGATTGCCGCACCGCTGATCTGGAGCCAGCAGCGCAGCCGTGACTTTTTGATGACCACACCATTTATGTTCACGCCGGAAGTGCTGGTGACCAACACCGCCGCGCAGGATGCGCCGCCAAAGCGCGCCGCGCTGGTGCGCGAGCAGGATGCCTCCCACTGGTTCCTGAAAAAATATCCTGATGTGTCAGTCGATTATGTTGGCAATCCCAGCCTGGCGATGCAGTGGGTGGCGGATGGGCAAACCGACGCCACCATTAATACGCTGGTGGGCGCGCGCTATCTCTCTGAAGGTCTGTATCCCGGCAAACTGCGCTTAACTGAGCTGAAACCGGCGCAGGAAGCGGCTATCGCCTTTGGCGTCAGCCGCAGCGAGCCGGAACTGCAGGACATCATGAACAAAGCGCTGGCCGCCATTCCGGCTGGCATGATGACCGATGTATTAACCCACTGGCAGGCCACGCCCGCCGCGCATTTCGACACCTGGAAGCTGTACCGCAAAGAGTTTTATGTCGGCGCGCTGGGCGCAGCCACCATCATCGCCGTCACCTTTGTCTGGGCGGTGCTGCTGATGCGGCAGGTCAAACGGACGCGCCGCACCAAAGCGCTGCTGCGCCAGGAAATTCAGCTGCGCGATCGCCTGATCAATGGTCCGCCGCGGCCGTTTTATGTGGCCTCGCTGGATGGGATGATCGTGCACACCAATCCGGCGTTTACCCAGTTTTTCACCCCGGAAGAACAAACCCATCTGGGCTATTCGCTGTATGACTGTCGCCATCCGCTCTATCACGTGTGGCAGCAGATCGACAAAAACATCCAACCCGGCGACATTCCGGAAGAGGCGGAATTTGTTATTGATGACGGGCGGCAGAAGCGCCATATCCGTCACTGGATGACCTCGTACACCGGCGATGAAGTCGGCAGCGGCGGGCTGATTTGCGGCTGGCAGGACGTCACCGACTACCTGCAATTGCTGGAAGATCTTTCGCTGGCGCGCGAAGCCACTGAGCTGGCCAGCCAGAGCAAAAGCGACTTCCTCGCCACCATGAGCCATGAAATTCGCACGCCGCTCAGTGCGGTGATTGGCCTGCTGGAACTGCAGACGCAGGAAGGCCGCGCCGATACCGAACTGATTCGCGTGGCGCACGAAGCGGCGGTCAGCCTGATGGATATCGTCGGCGACATTCTCGATATGGCGAAAATTGAGTCGGGACGCATGACGCTGCAGCCGCAGTGGGTCAGCCTGCATGCGCTGGTGCGTCCGGTGATCTGTGCCTTCGACGGCCTGGCGCGGCAAAAAGGCATCAACCTGAACCTGATGCTGCCGGTCGGCGATGACGATCTGTTTTGCGATGCCAGTCGCGTACGCCAGGTGCTGTCTAACCTGGTGGGTAACGCCGTCAAGTTCACCGATCAGGGTGAAGTGAAGGTTACGGTGGGTCTGACGCCGCTGGAGAGCCATACCGAGCTGCGGATCCAGGTGGCCGATACCGGACGCGGCATCGATAAAGCAGCGCAAAATGCGCTTTTCCGCCCGTTCGAACAGGCCGGCCTGTCGGATAACGCCGGCACCGGGCTGGGCCTGTTTATCTGCCAGGAGATCACCCGCCTGATGGGCGGCAGCATTTCTCTGGAGAGCGAACCCGGCGTCGGCACCGTGCTCAACGTCGCCGTGCCGGTCAGCGTGCGTGATATCGCTACCCCGCTGCCGTCTCCGGTCGCGGAACCGTTGCCCGCTGCGCCGCAGGTCGCGCTGAATGTGCTGATCATTGACGATCATCCGGCCAACCGCCTGCTGATTTCGCGTCAGCTGACGCTGTTAGGTCATAGTTTCCGCGAAGCGAACAACGGTGAAGAAGGCCTGGCGCAGTGGCAGCAGCAGAAGCCGGACGTGATCATTACCGATTGCAATATGCCGGTGATGAACGGTCTGGATATGACGCGCAACATCCGCCGGGAAGATAAGCACACCTATATCATCGGTATCACCGCCAACGCGCAGCAGTCGGAGCGTCAGCGCTGCCTCGAAGCGGGCATGAACGAGTGCGTATTCCGGCCGGTTAAGCTGGCGCAGTTAACCACGATTCTGAGCCAGATTCACAGCGCCAGCGCGCTGTCGGTCGGTGATGATTTTTCTGACTGGGTGGATATTGCCGAAATCGAGAAATATATGCCCAACAGCCCCGGCGCGATCGCGGATTTTCTCGACATCGTGATTAATGAAGCACGCACCGATCTGACGCAGGCGATTGACGTGGTACAAAGCGGCGATCTCGCGACTGCCGCCAGCCTGTTTCATCGCATCACCGGATCGCTGCGCGTCACCGGCATCCGTCAGCTGACGGAGCAGTGCGAAATGCTGGA
Source organism: Pantoea sp. ICBG 985 (assembly GCF_002928365.1). Lineage (NCBI taxonomy): Bacteria > Pseudomonadati > Pseudomonadota > Gammaproteobacteria > Enterobacterales > Erwiniaceae > Pantoea > Pantoea sp. ICBG 985. The sequence goes on along the minus strand of NZ_POWM01000003.1, from coordinate 656,227 downwards.
AGAGCTGGCGGAAATGCAGGAAGACAGGGAAATTATCCTGCTGCATTTGCGGGAAGCGCTAACGCTGGTGGACAGGATGGAAGCTTCGTTGCGTCAGCAAACCACACCCGTCCAGGCAGGGGCGCACTAATTGCGCATCGTCAGGCGGTTTTGATCAGCTTATGCAGCAGCGGATGAGTGATCTGCTCAAACATCCCGGCGTTATTGAATGCCCGCGCCGCCAGCATCGCGCCGTGCACGCTGGCCATCAGCGTTTTGGCTTCGTTTTCAGCGCTGTCGCTGAGCTGGAAAACGCCGCTGGCGGCACCTTTGCTCAGCTGGCGCGCTAACCAGCCGGAGAGATCGCTGAAGTGGCCGCTGACTTCCGTGGCGACATCCGGCGGCAGCGTGGGCATTTCCGCCGCCAGCATCGCGCAGATGCAGAAAGGCGAAGTTCCCTCTTTAATGCAGTGCGCCCAGTAATCGACGTAGGCCTTCACTTCGTTCAGCGGATCGTTGATCTGTTCATCCATCGCCTGCATGCCCGCCTGCGCCTCAGCACGATATTCCTCTACCACCGCTTTCACCAAATCGGCTTTGCCGGGAAAATGGTGGTGAATGCTGGCCTTACGGATATCCACCTGGGCGGCAATATCGGCATAGCTAAAGCTTTTATAGCCGCCGGCGGTGAGCAACTGGCGGGTGCAGGCCATGATTTCGCGGGCTTTAGAGGAACGGGCAGTCATAACGCAATCCGGTAGAACAACAGAGATCGGTCAACCTACTGGCAGGCAGGGAAGAAGTCAAGCCAGCGGCCTGGCGTGCAGCGCGCACTTTTTTCATTTTTTCAGCAATATTTTCGTCGCTGATTCGTCTACCTCATCACCAACCCTGTTTATCACCGTAATGAGGAACCCCAATGAGAGATTTTGACAGACATCAGCATTCACGTGGTCACCGCTTTGGTCATCACCGCATGGCGAAACCGCTGCTGCTCGGCGTGGTGCTGTTTGCTGCCCTTGGCCTGCTGGTGATGTCGCTGTGGAATGCGCTGCTGCCGGAACTGACCGGCGTAAAAAGTATTGGCTTCTGGCAGGCGCTGGGGCTGCTGGTGCTGTGTCGTATCCTGTTTGGCGGGCTGGGCTTCCATCCCGGTATGTTTGGCATGGCGCGTCGCCGCATGCATGAACGCTGGATGCAGATGACGCCGGAGCAGCGCGAAGCCTTTATGCAGCAGCGGCGCGAGCGGTTTGGCGGCCGTGGTCATCATGGCGGACGCTGTGACTGGCACGATCGCCGCAGCCAGCGTGACGATCCTCGCCCGCCGGCAGACGATGCGCCCGCCAAGTCCCCGGATGCAGAGTAAACGGCATGGCGCAGGATTCGCGGCTGCTGGCGGCCCTCGGCGCCTGCCGCACTAAGCTCAGCGCCTTTATTCGCGGCCGCAGCGAGCGGCACGATGAGGCCGAAGATATCCTGCAGGAGATCAGCTGGAAACTGCTGCAGGTGGAACAGCCGGTGGAGAACGTCAGCGCCTGGCTGTTTCGCGCCGCGCGCAACGAGATCACCGATCGGTCACGAAAAAAACGCGAGCTCTCGCTGTTCAACGCCGCCGGAGACGAGGATTTTCCCGAGGATGAAATTGCCGAAACGCTGTTTGGCGTGGCGCAGACGCCGGAGGATGAGTATCTGAAGACGCTGCTGTGGGAAGAGCTGGACGATGCGCTCGCGGAACTGCCTGCTGCGCAGCGCGAGGTATTTGAAAAGACCGAACTGCTCGGCTTCAGCTATCAGGATCTGGCCGCTGAAAGCGGCGACAGCGTGCAGGCGCTTCTGTCGCGCAAACATAAAGCGGTTCTGTTTCTGCGCACCCGGCTGCGCAGCCTGTACGACGAAATCACGGCCTGACCTGCGCAACCCGATAGCCAAACGGCCATCGGGTTGCGTGCTTTACCACCAGGCCGCGGTGGGCTGCGGCTGTAACAGATCAATGCCCTCGCCCAGCATCGGCAGACACAGTGCAACCTGATGCTCCGCCGCCAGCTGGACGATTTGGGTAAAAGGATCGTCCCAGCGGTGAAACGCTAAATCAAAAGCCGCGTTGTGAATCGGAAACAGCCAGCGTGCGTTGAGATCCTGAAACGCGCGCAGCGTGTCCTGCGGCAGCATATGAATGTCGGCCCAGCGCGCATCGTAAGCGCCATTTTCCAGAAACGCCGCATCAAACGGACCGTATTTCCGGCCAATCGCTTTGAAACCGTCAAAGTAACCGGAGTCACCGCCAAAAAACAGGCGGAACTGGTCAGAAATCAGCGTCCACGAACACCACAACCGTTTGTTGCTGTCGAACAGGCCACGGCCGGAAAAGTGCTGCGACGGCGTCGCGACAAAATGGATGCCGCCGATATCCCGCGACTGCCACCAGTCGAGCTGGATGACTTTCTCCGGCGCAACGCCCCACTTAATCAGCAAATCGCCGACGCCGAGCGGCGTGAGAAAGTGCTTCACCCGATTTTTCAGCTGCATGATGGTGTGGTAATCGAGATGATCGTAATGGTCGTGCGACAAAATAATGCCTTCGATCGGCGGCAGATCGGCCACGGCAATCGGCGCTGGCTGAAATCGCTTCGGCCCCAGTCGCTTAAAGGGTGACGCGCGCTCGGCGAACACCGGATCGGTCAGCCAGAACTGGCCATTGAGCTTCAGCAATAGCGAAGAGTGGCCGAGGCGAAAGACGCTGTTGGGGGCGGCCTGTGTCAGCGCGGCGGCCGTGATGGGCTGCACCGGCAGCGCGGCCGGCGGCTGGGTATCTTTCGGTTTATTGAACAGGAAATCCCACAGCATTTTGCGGTAGTCGCCAAAGCTCAGCGACTGACGCGGCTGGACATTGCGAAACTTTTTGCCATCAAACTGGGCGGAGTGCGGATACCCCCTGATTGCACCCCGGCAGAGGCTGGAACCCTTCAACATAGCGCGGATACCTCGAAAATGAGAAAGCTGGCTGGCAGCAGCGGTAAACATCTGCGGCTACGTTAACCGTTTAATGCCGCGCGCGTCCTCACATTACGAGCCATCGCACCACCGGTAACGCAGAATTTCGCTGCCGGTGTGGCCTTTCCCTGGCGGATGACAGGGCGGCAGCAGGCAGGTAAAGTAGCGCTTTTGCATGATTTTACGAGGGAAAATGAACACGCTTTTCGTTTACGGCACGCTGCAGCCGGGCCAGTGCAATGCGCATATCCTGGAAAACATCGGCGGTGAGTGGCTGGCAGGGACGGTCGCCGGCACTTACTATGCCAACGGCTGGGGCGCGGCCGCTGATTTTCCCGGCATCGTACTTGATGAGCACGGCGCGCGCGTGCCGGGTTATCTGTTCATCTCGGACCGGCTGGCGCTGCACTGGCCGATGCTGGATGAGTTTGAAGATGGCTACGACCGGGTGCCGGTTGAGGTCACCACGACCGACGGCCAGCAGCGGACGGCGTGGATTTATCAGCTGCAGCCACAGCAGGACGCCGCGCGCTAACCTCGCACCTTGCCTACACTGATCCTCACCGGACTGTGAGGAGAAGCCATGATCACCATTTGTACCGCCTGCGGCACGTCTTATCAGCAGCAGCAACCTGCCCTTACGCAGTGTCGCATTTGTCAGGATGAACGCCAGTTTGTGCCGCCCGGCGGGCAGCAGTGGATCGATCAGTCTGCGCTGCGCGCCTCGCATCAAAACCAGTGGCAACAGCTGGCGCCCGGGCTGCTCAGCCTGCAAACCGTACCGGATTTTGCCATTAACCAGCGCGCCATTGTGCTGCAAACGCCGCACGGCAATATCCTGTGGGATTGCATCGCCCATCTGGATGACGCCACCGTCACGTTGCTGCGTGCACTCGGCGGCCTGCACGCCATCGCCATCTCCCATCCCCATTATTACAGCACCATGCAGGACTGGGCCGACGCCTTCGACGCGCCGGTTTATCTGCACGCCAGCGACAGCGAGTGGATTATGCGCGCATCGCCCCGTCTGCAGCCCTGGCACGGCGACAGCTGTGATCTGCTGCCGGGCGTGCGGCTGTTACGTCTCGGCGGCCACTTTGCCGGCGGCACGGTGCTGCACTGGGCGCACGACGGCGGCGTGCTGCTGAGCGGCGATATTCTGCAGGTAACGCCCGGTGCCAGTGCGGTTTCGTTTATGTGGAGCTATCCCAATATGTTACCGCTGGCCGGCGCCACGGTGACGGCCATGCTGCAGCGGTTGCAGGGCGTGAAGTTTACGCGCCTGTACGGCGCGTTTGCCGGCCGCGAAATTCTCGCGCGTGCCGATGAGGCGGTACAGCAGTCGGGCCGTCGCTATCTGGCCTGTCTGCAACATCCACAGCCGTAGCGCTTACACAGACGCGCTGGATAAATACCAGGCGATCGCACCGCACACGGATGTACAGACGTCTGGACGCATACTATAGTCGGTTTCCTGCAAACATAAGGAAACCTGCAAACAATGAAAAAAACATGGCTTACCGCCCTGCTGGCGGCCTCTGTCACCCTGCTCAGCGCCTGTGACAACCACAACGAAAACAAAATTAAAGTGGCGATCAATACCGGACCGGATGAGGCGCTGTGGCAGACCGTGAAGCAGGTGGCACACGATAAATATCAGCTCGATGTCGATGTAGTGGCGTTTAACGATTACGTGCAGCCGAACGAAGCGCTGTTCAATAAAGATGTGGATGCCAATGCGTTCCAGAGCCTGCCTTATCTGGAGATGCAGTCCAAAGAGCGCGGGTATAAATTTGCCGTCGTGACCAATACCTTCGTGTTCCCGATTGCCGGTTATTCACGCAAGATTAAATCACTGCAGGATCTGCCGGATGGCGCTACCGTGACCGTGTCTAACGAAGCGACCACTCTGGGGCGTAGCCTGCTGCTGTTGCAGGCGCAGGGCCTGCTGAAGGTGAAACCCGAAGCCGGTCTGCTGCCGACCACGCTGGACATTACCGACAACCCGAAAAAGCTGAAGATTGTGGAAGTGGATACGCCGCAGCTGGCGCGCACGCTGGACGATCCGCAGGTTTATCTGTCGATCATTAATAATAACTTTGCCGCGCTGGTGAATTTATCCGCCTCGCGTGACGGGATGTTTATGGAAGGCAAAGCGTCGCCGTACGTGAATGCGATTGTGGCGCGCGAAGATAATAAAGACAGCCCGAACGTGCAGAAGCTGAAAGAAGCGTTCCAGTCCCAGCCGGTACTGGATAAAGCCAACGAGATTTATAAAGGCGATATTATTAAGGGTTGGTAAGGATTACCTGCCTGTTGATGCAGGCAGGAACAGGATTACCGCACCCATCGTAGCGGCGCAATTTATTGCGCATTCGGGCAGTTGTGCGGTGTTTCACTCAGCGCGATAAATCGCGCCGCTACATATTGTGCGGTCGGAGGGTACGGATATAATTTTTGGTACAAAGTCTTAGCATCGCTATTTCCTGCATTTTTAATCATCTCGCTATCTGCGCTCCCCCATCCCATTTTCTGCCAGCCAGCCCGCTTCTGCTGCTGTCTGAATCGTCTACACTTCAGGTTGAAAAAGCCGCAGCGGTGTAAAAATGGCGTAAAAATTTGGCCGATTGGTATAAAAATCGTGTACAAAAAAACGCCAACCCCTACCGATTACGCCGCTGAAAGGCTATCTTCGCCAGCATAAAAGTGGGTGATTGCGACACGCCAGTGCGGTTGATGGCGCTCGCCCTTTCTCCCTGAAAAAACAGGAAATGTATGAGTCAATCAGAGAAACAGTCTCTGCCTGCTGGCATGCTGGCCGCCGCCGGCATCGTGTTTGGTGATATCGGTACCAGCCCGCTGTATACCCTGAAAGAGTGTCTGTCGATTTTGCCGGACGGCGCGCCGTCGGCACTGGCGGTGATGGGCTTTCTGTCGCTGATCTTCTGGGCGCTGACGCTCATCGTCACGCTGAAATATGTCTGCTTCGTGATGCGCGCCGACCACGACGGCGAAGGCGGCATTCTCACCCTGATGTCGCTGGCTCGCCGCAACGTTGGCCGCAAAGCCGGTCATATCATCGTGCTGGCCGGTCTGATTGGTGGCGCATTTTTCTACGGTGATGGCGTGATCACCCCGGCCATCTCGGTGCTGTCGGCCATTGAAGGGATTCAGGTGGTCTCGCCCGGGCTGGAAAAATATGTGGTGCCGCTGGCGCTCACCATTCTCGCGCTGCTGTTCATTATCCAGAAACACGGCACGGAAAAGGTCAGCCGGGTGTTTGGCCCGGTGATGTTTGTCTGGTTTGTGGCCATCGGCGCGCTCGGCATTCGCGGTATTCTGCTCAACCCGGAAGTGCTGCACGCGCTCAGTCCGTCCTATGCGCTGACCTTCCTGCTCAGCCACAAAGCGCTCTCGCTCGCGGCGATGGGCATGGTGGTGCTGGCGGTGACCGGCGCGGAAGCGCTGTATGCGGATATGGGCCACCTGGGCAAAGCGCCGATTCGTCTAGCCTGGCTGGTGATCGCCATGCCGGCGCTGATACTGAATTACTTTGGCCAGGGCGCGCTGGTGATCGCAAATGCGCAGGCGCTGAACAATCCGTTCTTTAATCTGGCTCCCGGCTGGGCGCAGATTCCACTGATTGTGCTATCAACGCTGGCCACGGTCATCGCGGCGCAGGCAGTGATTTCCGGCGTCTATACCCTGACGCATCAGGCCATTCGCCAGGGCTTTTTACCGCCGATGCGCATCATTTTTACCTCGCATACTGAGTCCGGGCAGATTTACATTCCGGTGGTCAACTGGCTGCTGTTTACCGCCGTGATGCTGATTGTGCTGGCTTTCCGTCAGTCGTCGGCGTTGTCCTCGGCGTACGGCATCGTGGTGACCGGCACCATGGTGATCACGGCCTGTCTGGCGGGCGTGGTGGCGCTGCGTAACTGGCGCTGGCCGCTGCCGCTGGCGCTATTGTTCCTGCTGTGTATGCTGGTGGTCGACGTGCCGCTGTTCATCGCCAACCTGATGAAGCTGCTGTCCGGCGGCTGGGTGCCGGTGCTGCTGGCGCTGACCATGATGGGATTGATGCTGATCTGGAGCAGCGAGCGTAACCGCCTGATTCGCCGCTTAAATAACGACCAGGACGGTTTACTGGCGCTGGTGAAATCGCTGGAGAGCAATCCGCCGAACCGCGTCGAGGGCACCGCCATCTTCCTCGCGCGCAAGGAGTTTGAAATTCCCCAGGCGCTGTTGCACAACCTCAAGCATAACCGCGTGCTGCACCGCCGCGTGGTGCTGTTGCATATCCGCACCACCGACACGCCGCGCGTCTATAACCAGCAGCGCATCAGCATTACGCAATTGTCGCCGTCGTTTTGGCAGGTCACTGCCGCTTATGGCTGGCGTGAAGTGCCGTCAATGGCCGAGATTCTGCATCTGTGCGGACTGGAAGGTTTTGGCTGCACGGTGAATGAAGCGTCATTTTTTACCGCGCACGATACGCTGGTGATGAAAAAACGCCGCGGCCTGGCGCGGGTGCGCGGCGGAATTTTTCACTTCTGCCAGCGCAACGCGCTGCGCGCCCATGAGCAATTTCATATTCCGCCCAACCGGGTGATCGAACTGGGCGGCCAGCGCGAGTTTTAAGCCGCAGGGCCACGGATGGCCGGATTTGCCTGCACATGATGCACCGACTTTTTTAATGGCAAATGTAAGCAGATGAAAAAATATTAGCGAAACATTACCGGAGTTGTGGCGGAACTTTTCTTAACATCTGATTAGCAATTAAAGCTAAAACGCATAACCTCAAAAGGTGTTTATTAACCCTACCGGCATGATGATTCACCGTGCGCTTTGCCGGAATGTATAAACCAATAAACAACGATCTCAGGATCGGTTAATTCACTTCCGGCTCTGTTGTTATTTTTGAGGAGTAAGACCATGAAAGCGTTAATTAACGATGTGATTTCCATTTTTACGCCGCAAAATGTTAAACCGGTTTTAATTCGCGCCGATTTGACGCACCGCGAATTATCCTCAATCCATCCGGCAGGTGTGACCTCAGTAAGCTGGGCCACGTCAATGGAAGAGTTAACAGACGCCATTGTGAAAAAAGCCCAGGCGGCTGGAGCCGTCGGTTATCATATTACCGACGTTGAATCGCATGAGCCGGGCCACGACGGCCAGCACGTGATGGCAGCCACTGCGACGCTGTATCACATCAATGACAAGGTGGCTTACGGCTGATGCTGGGATTAACACGTTTTTCTGTTTATGGCCTGCCCGTCATTTCCGGCAGGCTTTTTTCATTAAAATAGGCAGCGAGAAAATCGAGAAAAACTTTAATACGCTGCGATTCTGCGGCGCGTTGCGTATACACCGCCCAGATATTGGCTTCCTGATACCACTGCGGTAATACCGCCACCAGCTCGCCCGTCGCCAGATACGGCGCCACATCCCACGCTGAACGCAGCGCAATACCATGCCCCTGCAATGCCCAGTGCAGAATCACCTTGCCGCTATTGGAAGAGTAATGGCTGTTCAGGCGACACAACACCTGCTGCTCGCCATTGGTCAATGCCCAGTTACCAAATGAATTATCGCGCTCATTAATGATCAGACAGCTGTGATGAATTAACGCATCCAGCGAGGCTGGCATACCGGCGCGGGATAAATACGCCGGCGCGGCACATAAAATACGCCGGTTAGCAATCAGCCGGCGGGCAATATAGGAAGGATTGAGATCATCGCCAACGCAGATTTCTACATCCGTGCCGCTCTGTAGCAGGTCGAATGCCCGATCGCTTAGCATCAGTTTAATATTCAGCGACGGATGCTGGTGAATAAATGCCGAAACCGCATCCGATAAATAGTCCTGACCGAAACCAAATGAGCAGCCGACGGTAATTTCCCCGGTCAGCTCGCCGCGCCACTGACGGAAATTATTGAGAAAGCCATCCATTTCCTGCACTACCTGCAGCGCGCCCTCAAGCGCTTTTTCACCTTCCGGCGTCAGGCGCATCACGCGGTTAGTGCGGAAAAACAGCCGCGTCTCCAGCTGTTTTTCCAGAATGGCGATGCGTTTACTGATGTAAGACGGTGACTGACCCAGCTCAATCGCCGCGCGGCCGAAACCGTCATGCCGCGCCACGCTGATAAACACGTACAGGTCTTCAATCGACGGCCAACCCTGTAACGGCTTCTGATAACTTTTTCCGGCAAGCAGTATTTTCATAACAGCACATGGTGAGTGAACGCCACGTGGTTATAACACAGATCCCAGGAAGCGCTGAAGCGAGTGCAGAAACCGCTCTGGCACCTCTTCCTGCGGTGAATGGCCGCACGGTAACGCCTCGCCCTGCACCTGCAGCGCCTTGTCCTGCCAGGTGTGCACCACATCATACAGCTGACCGACCGTGCCCTTTTCGCCCCACAACAGTAACAACGGGCAGGCAATGCGCCGGTCGCTGTCAGCGGCATCGTGTTGCAAATCAATGCTGGCGGCGGCGCGATAATCTTCACATACCGCGTGGATCATCGCCGGATCCTGATAGCAGCGCAGATAATCTTCGAATATCGCCGCTTCGGTCGCACCCGGCGTTTTCAGCTGGCCATCAATGTGTTTACGCAAAAAGAACGCCGGATCGTGACCAATCATGGTCTCCGGCAGCGGGTGCGGCTGAATCAGGAAGAACCACCAGAAATAGCGCGTGGCGAACGCCTGATCGGTCAGCGCGTACATGGTGGCAGTGGGTGCGATATCGACAAACACGCAGCAGCTGACTTTCTCCGGATGATCGAGCGCCAGCCGGTGCCCGACGCGCCCGCCGCGATCGTGGCCGACAAACGCCACGCGCTGCAGGCCAAGCGCGTCGATCAGCTGACTGATATCCTGTGCCATGCTGCGTTTGGCATACGGCAGATGTTCAGCATCGCTGGCGGGCTTGTTGCTGTCACCGTAGCCGCGCAAATCCGGCAGGATCACCTGATAATGCTGCGCCAGCTGTGGTGCGATTTTACGCCAGGCCAGATGATTTTGCGGATGGCCGTGCAGCATCAGCAAAGGCGTGCCCTTGCCGCCGCTGGCCACGCGCAGCGTAACGCCATTATCCAGCGTCACATCCTGCAAGGTAAAACCGGCGATAAACGGCGACGGGCCGCGATCGATAATCTTACTCATGGTTGCTCCCTGGTGCGCTGCAGCCACGGGCGCTGCGCAAAGTGCTGCGCTTCAAACTGGCGGATATCCGCTTCATATTGCAGCGTCCAGTCCACCGCGCTGCCGCCACCGATCAGCATTTCGCGCTTCAGGGCACTGACCGTAAAGTGAATCACTTCATCCGCGAACTGAATGGTTTGCTGCTCCAGCGACACGCTGATGGTGTTGCGCTGCGCATCGGCGGCCACCGCGCTCAGACGCTGATAATCCGCCTCGCTCAGGCTCAGCGTCAGCACGCCGTTACGCTGGCAGTTGTCGTCAAAAATGCCGGCGAAGCTGGTGCCGATAATCGCGCGGATGCCCAGCTGATTCAGCCCCCACACTGCATGTTCGCGGCTGGAGCCACAGCCAAAGTTGGCGCCGACCAGCAAAAACGTCGCGTTCTGCCAGCCCGGCTGATTGAGGATGAAATCAGGGTTTGGTGCACCGTCGGCCAGAAAGCGCAGGTCAAAGAACACGCCGCGGTCCAGCTCCTGCCGGTCAATGCCTTTGAGAAACTGCTTGGGCATAATCACATCGGTATCGATGTTAGCAGCCGGCAGCGGTGCCAGCTTGCCGGTGATGGTAGTGAAAGCTTGCATATTAAACCCCGGATTGCAGATAGTGACGAACATCAACCAGATGGCCCGCCAGCGCAGCGGCGGCGACCATCGCCGGACTCATTAAGTGAGTACGCGCGCCCGCGCCCTGACGGCCGGCAAAGTTACGATTGGTGCCCGATGCGCAGCGATCGCCCGGTGCCAGCACATCTTCGTTCATCGCCAGACACATCGAACAGCCCGACTGACGCCACTCGAAGCCAGCGTCGATAAAGATGGCCGCCAGTCCTTCCGCCTCCGCCTGCTGCCGCACCTGGGTTGAGCCCGGCACGATGATGCCGCGCACGTGCGGCGCGATTTTGCGGGTACCAATCACCGCTGCCGCAGCGCGCAAATCTTCAATGCGCCCATTGGTGCAGGAGCCGATAAACGCGTGGGTGATGGCAATGTCGGCCAGCGGCGTGCCGGCCTGCAGCCCCATATAGTGCAGCGCATTTTTCATCGCCTGCTGTTTCACCAGATCGGGTTCGTCAGCCGGATTAGGCACGTGGCCGCTGATGGCGCAGGCCTGATCCGGGCTGATGCCCCAGGTGACCTTCGGTTCCAGATCGCTGCAATCAATGGTCAGTTGCCGGTCAAATACCGCATCATCATCGCTGCGCAACGTGCGCCACTCGGCCAGCGCCTGCTGCCACAGCTCGCCCACCGGCATTTGCGGTTTGCCGGCAATGTAAGCGTAGACCTTGTCATCCGGCGCGATAATCGCTCCGCGCGCACCGGCTTCCACCGCCATGTTACATAGCGTCATACGCCCTTCCATGCTCAGCGCATCGATCGCGCTGCCGGTAAACTCAATCGCATACCCCGTGGCGCCGGAAGCGCCAATCTGTTCGATCAACGCCAGCACGATGTCTTTGGCGGCGCAGCCAAACGGCAGCTCGCCGGTAACTTCAACGCGCATGGTTTTCAGCGTGCGATAAATCAATGTCTGTGTCGCCAGCAGGTGCTCGATTTCCGAGGTGCCGATGCCGAACCCCAGCGCGCCAAACGCCCCGTAAGTGGTGGTATGGCTGTCGCCGGCGGCAATCACCATGCCTGGCATCACCAGCCCCTGCTCGTGCGCCACCACATGTTCAATGCCCTGTCGCGGATCGAGCACGTCAAACAGCTCGATGCCAAAGTGCTCCGCATTTTTGCGGAAGTAATCGACCTGCAGCTGACCGCCAGCGTCGGTCATCGCCGCATCGCGCACTGGCCGCGTCGGGTTCACGTGGTCGACGTTGAGTAGAATAGTGGCCGGATGACGCACGCGACGCGACCGGTCGCGCAGACCGCTAAACGCCTGCGGGCTGGTGTATTCATTGAGGATTGACCGGTCGATATAGAGCAGCACGTGCCCCTCATCGTCCAGGTGACGTACCACATGCTGTTCGATCAGCTTTTCATACAGGGTTTTGCCCGCCATGCTCATGTCCACGCGAAAGTTAAACAAGTCATCAGAGACCTTAGGGTAAACCCATTCGGCGTCAGATCATCAACACGCTCCGTGCAGTGATAGTGCATGATTTGTCATCGCTGCAGCGGATTTAATTTGACCTAAGTCGTGCCCGTCGTTATAAATAATAACCGCGCTCCGTTAGCGGATATATTGTTGCTTTTTCCCGCATTGCTGCTGTATTCCTGCCGCTTATTTCGCCATCCCGCTTTTATGAAAGTTAATTAATTGCCATCAATAGTTAATTAACTAAAAACAAGTTAATCTTTTCGTAACAATCTTTTAATTTGCCAACCGAATTTTTAACGTTCATCTGCAAAGAATAAACAGGACTGGCATGACTCAGACCAAAAAACTTGTGTCCGCGCTTTCGCTGACGGCACTGCTTGTCTCTTCAGCGGTTCACGCTGAGAACGCACCAGAAAAAACCGACGTGCTGCTGATTGGCGGCGGTATCATGAGCGCCTCGCTCGGTACCTGGCTGCAGGAGCTGCAACCGGGCTGGAAACAACTGATGGTTGAGCGTCTCGACGGCGTCGCGCTGGAATCCTCCAACGGCTGGAATAACGCCGGTACTGGCCACTCTGCCAACATGGAGCTGAACTACACGCCAGAGCGTGCAGACGGTTCCATCGATGTGAGCAAGGCGCTGGAAATCAATGAATCGTTCATGATTACCCGCCAGTTCCTGACCAGCCAGGTACAGCGTGGCGTGCTGCACGATCCGCGTTCGTTCATTAACTCCACCCCGCACATGAGCTTTGTCTGGGGCGACAAAAATGTCGAATACCTGACCAAACGCTATGCGGCGCTGCAGAAAACCACCCTGTTCCAGGGCATGAAGTTCTCTACCGATCACAAGCAGATCGAGCAGTGGGCACCGCTGGTGATGGAAGGTCGCGATCCGAATCAGAAAGTGGCCGCCACCTGGACGCCGGTGGGTACCGATGTGAACTACGGTGAAATTACCCGTCAGCTGATCGGCAGCCTGCAGAAAGATCAGAACTTCAAGCTGGAAACTTCCTCTGAAGTCACCGATTTCAAACGCAACAGCGACAACTCCTGGCACGTCACCATCAAAGACGTGAAGAGCGGCGCAAACCGTGAAGTGGATGCGAAATACGTATTCATCGGCGCGGGCGGTGCGGCGATCAAGCTGCTGCAAAAAACCGGTATTCCTGAAGCCGATAATTACGGCGGTTTCCCGGTGGGCGGTTCGTTCCTGATGACCGAAAACCCGGAAATCACCAGCCGTCACTTGCAGAAAGTGTATGGTCAGGCTTCCGTAGGCGCACCGCCAATGTCGGTACCGCACATCGATGCCCGTAACCTCGACGGTAAAAAAGTGGTGCTGTTTGGGCCGTTCGCCACGTTCTCGACCAAATACCTGAAGAACGGTTCGCTGTTCGATCTGCTGAGCGCCACCACCACCAGCAACTTCATGCCGATGACGCACGTGGGCATCGATAACTTTGACCTGGTGAAATACCTGATTGGTCAGGTGATGCTGAACGATGACGACCGTTTTGCCGCGCTGAAAGAGTACTACCCGAACGCGCGTAAAGAGGACTGGAAACTGATTCAGGCCGGCCAGCGTGTGCAGATCATCAAGAAAGATGCTGAGAAAGGCGGCGTGCTGAAGCTGGGTACCGAAATCGTGACCGATCAGCAGAAAACCGTGGCGGCCCTGCTGGGTGCTTCACCGGGTGCATCTACCGCGGCACCGATCACCCTGAACGTGATGCAGAAGCTGTTCCCACAGCAGTTCGCGTCACCGGAGTGGCAGCAGAAGATCCGCGCTATCGTGCCAAGCTTCGGCCAGAAGCTGAACGGCAACACCGCGCTGACCCAGCAGGTATGGGATAACACCGCATCCGTGCTGCAGCTGACCAAACCGCCTGTGATTAACATGGACGATCAGCAGTCGGCACCTGCGCAGGCCAAACCGCGCGAAGAGTCCGCGAAGCAGGATATGGCGCTGTAATAGGCCATCGCTGAGTCAATCGAACCGATGCCGGTGCGCGAGCAATCGCCCACCGGCATTTTTTTATCTGGAATCTGATGATTGCTATGTCAGACTTCACCAGTGTTACCGCTGAGAGATGCCCTGTGGTTCAGCGACTCTTCCCACTGACTTTGACGATGCAGCGTGCTAAAATTGAACTTCTGACGGGAGATTAATTATGAGCAGAAATACATCTCTGAGTATTGCCAGCCAGATCCAGAATTTAGCGAAGGCTAACCATATCACCGCCGAGCGTGACGGTGTCAGCCTGATGGCTGCTGCGATTACTCATCTGGCAGGCGACAGAGTAGAACTGGATTACGTTGAACAACTGCTGGTTAATCTCAAAAGAAAAGGTGTACTGACTAAAGCAGAAACGCTGAAGCTTCAGGGTTCTTATCTGCAGGAAAAACGTGAGCACAAGCAGAACTTCAGCGCATGACGTTTGATCCTTTCAGCGATTTTTCTACTTCTGGCTACCTGAGAAACGCGTTGGGGCTTAAAGATGCGGATGAGGTAAAAAAAGCTGAGCATCTGGCCTTTGAATCGAGCGTCGAAGATGCGCTTCATTTACTGGCACTTCAACCTGCAATCACTTACAGCACTTTTTTGTCAGTTCATAAAATTCTGTTTTCTGACTTTTATCCCTGGGCGGGTAAAGATCGCAACGAGTTAGTTCCTCATCTTGCTGTTTTTAAAGGCATGCCAGAAGATGCTCATTTTACCATGTTTGAGCAGCCCCACTCGATTCAGCTCGCCGTTGATTATGCACTGCGCCTTGCCAGCGACTCATCGCGGTTCAGAAAAAAACCGGGTGAGGTTATGGGACAACTGGCTTTTGCTCATCCTTTTCTGGATGGTAATGGTCGAACGTTGCTGTTGCTATTTATGGAAATGACCTACCGTGCTGGCTTTGCCATTGAATGGGCAAGAACCAAAAAAGATGCGTATCTTAGCGCACTCAGCGCTGAGATTCGTGAACCCGCTAAAGGCCATCTGGATAATTATTTACTCCCCTGCGTTGTTGATATTGCCAGTCGAAGCGAATGGCCGGCAATGATTAGTGGCATAAAAGGGTTGGACGGTTTAGATAAAGAAGACATTTACTACGGTGCGGTTGATGATCCTGATATCAAAGCGCTCTATAAAAGCTATACGTCATCTTCCCGATTGCCTCATCCACCAGCAGAGCCAGAATAAATACGGTTCAGTCGCTATAGCGGGTCGCTATTAATAGCGACCCTACATGATACAATTTAAGGGTGAACTTTCTCCGTAGGGTGCGCATTCATGCGCACCTGGAAAATAATTACGACTTTACGTAATCCGAATAGGCATTTTGCAGCGCGATGTGGTCGGCAATATATTTCGCATCGTGCCACACGCCGTAAATAAACGACGACGCCCGGTTGACCAGATTGGGCAGGCCAAGGAAATAAATACCGCGCTCGGCAGAAATACCGCGCTTGTGGAATGGCAGGCCCTGTTCATCAAACGCATCCACCTGCAGCCAGCTGAAATCAAATTTAAACCCGGTAGCCCAGATAATGGTGCTGATGCCCGCCGCCTGCACGTCCAGCTGCATCAGCGGATTTAACAGGCAGTCCGGATCCGGCAACAGCTCCCACGCCTGCGGCTCGGCCGGTAAATCCAGCCCGTTGCGCTCAATGTACGCATCCGCATCGCGCAGCACCTCGAAATAGGCTCTGTCACCTTCGGCGATATTCTCTGCCAGCCCCGGCGCAAAGCGCAGCACGCCGTTATCCCAGCGCTCGGTGATGCCGACCAGCGTAATGCCCATATGGGCCAGCCGGCGGAAATCCACGGTTTTACCGCCTTCATAGCCGCTGACGGCAAAGGCCACGTGCTGTTTCTTCGGCTTGATTTTCACTTCGTCCCACAGTCCCAGCGCGCCAAGCCACCAGCAGTAATCACGGTCGCGATAGGCGCGTGGCGGGCGGTAGTGCTCACCGACCGACAGAAACACCTCGCGGCCGGCCTGACGCAGCTCCTCGGCAATCTGGGTGCCGGACGCACCCGCACCGACCACCAGCACCGCACCGGGCGCCAGCTGCTGTGGATTCTTGTACGCCGATGAGTGGATCTGCTGCGGCATCGCGCCTTCAGGCACGATGGCCGGGAACGCGGGCTTCTGAAACGGCCCGGTGGCAGCAACCACATTGTCCGCGTCGAATTCTCCCACCGACGTCACCACCCGGAAGCCGCTGCGTCCGGGCAGCCGCGTCACCTGCTGTACTTCAACCCCGGTGCGCACCGGCGCGTTGAGCATCTTTGCGTAATCCTCGAAATACTGCGCCATGCGCTCTTTCGGCGGAAACGCCTCCGGCGAAATGTTATCAAACTTCAGCGAAGGAAAGCGGTCGTGCCACGCCGGGCCGTTGGCCACCAGCGAGTCCCAGCGTTCGGAGCGCCAGCGCTCGGCAATGCGGCTGCGCTCCAGCACCACGTGCGGGATCTGCATCTGCGCCAGATGTTCGCTCATGGCGATACCCGCCTGGCCCGCTCCGACGATCACGGTATTGATTTTTTCTACTGACATAGGTCATCCCCGAATAGTTGGCATGCCACCAGCGCGGCGCAAATATTGCGCCGCTGGCGATTAACACCAGGTTGTCATGTTTAACGGCGGCTTAATGGCACAGCGAAATTAATGCCCGGCCTCAACGTTTAATATTTTTCCCAACCCGAAAAATTTATTGGCGATAATTAACATCGCGGCGGTCACCACAATATAAATAACCGACAGCGCCGCCAGCGTCGGGTCGGCAAATTCGCGCACGTAGTTGTACATCGCCACCGGCAGCGTCTGCGTCGCCTGGGTGGTAATAAACAGCGAGGCGGTGAATTCATTGAAAGAGAGAATCGCCGCGAACAGCCAGCCACCAAACAGGCCTGGCAGAATCAGCGGCACGGTAATGGTCCATACCACGCGCAGCGGCGATGCGCCGAGACTGGCGGCCGCCAGTTCTATCCGCTGCTCGAGATTTTTTAGCGATACATAGACGCTGCGCAGCACGAACGGCAGCACTAATACCACGTGGCAGAAAATCACCAGCGCGTAGCCGCGTCCCAGATTGAGCTGCGACACCAGCATCAGCAGGCCGAGGCCAATGGTGAAATGCGGAATAAACAGCGGCGACAGCAGAATACTCTCCAGCACCTGTTTGCAGGGAAAGCGATAGCGCTCAATGGCAATTGCCAGCGTGGCACCGATGATCACCGCCAGCGTTGACGCCCATGCTGTGACAATCAGTCCGGACCAGAAGCCGTGACGAAAATCGTCGTAGCTCAGCGCCCGCTCAAACCAGCGCAGCGACCAGCCTTTCGGCGGGAAGAACAGCACGGAGGTGCTGCTGAACGACGAGATAAACACCACGACGGTGGGCAACATGACAAACGCCAGAATGGCGATCACCAGCAGTTTACCCAGCAGCGCGATCAGTTTGTCGTTGTGAGAACGGGTCATATCAGTGCCCTCCCATGGCGTGCAGGAAGCGCGTCATGCGCTTCAGCGCCAGCAGCAGCAGAATGGTCAGCAGCAGGCCAGCAATGCTCAGCGCTGCGGCAAACGGGAAGTTCATCGAGGAGAAGCCCAGCTGATACACCAGCGTAGCCACGGTACTGACGCGCCCGCCGCCAATCAGTTGTGGCGTCGCGAAAGCGCTGAAGGTCCAGGCAAACGCGGTGGTCAGGCTGGCGATGATGCCGGGAATCGACAGCGGAATGGTCACCGTCAGCAGCGCGCGGACCGGCCCGGCAACAAGACTGGTAGCGGCTTTTTCGTAGTCCGGATTGATGTGTGACAGCGCCGTCGCCAGCATCAGCACCATGATCGGCATGGTGACATGCACCAGCGCGACCACCACGCCGGTCTGGGTAAACATAAACTGGATTGGCTGGCTGATGATGCCCAGCGCCAGCAGCAGGCTATTAAGAAAGCCGCTGTTACCCAGCACGATAATCCACGAATAGGTGCGCACCACTTCCCCCAGAAACAGCGGAGTAATCGCGATGATCAGAATGGTGGATTTGATCCACGCAGTGCGGGTGCGCACCAGCGCATAGGCCAGTGGGTAACTCATCAGCAAACCAAATAAAGCCGTTTTGGCGCTGAGCAGCACAGTATTGAGAAACGCGTCGCCGTAGATGCGTTTGAACAGGCCACTGAAATTGGCCAGCGTAAAGCCGCCGACATCCAGCGAGCCGGGGATGTACGCACGCACGCTGAACTGCATCACCGCAAACATCGCGACGACCAGCCCCATCGCGGTCAGCGTGGCGGGAAGAATGAACCAGGGTAAAAATGTCGGTTTTTTCGTCATGGACGTTACTGCCTGCATAGGTGGTACCGGCTACGGCGAGGCACCCGCCCCGCCGCAGCACCAGGACAATCAGTGAGACATGATGTTTTCAGAGAACCACTGACGCCACTCGGCAGTTTTCTCCGCACGCAGTTGGGGATCGGTATTGATGGTGGCATTCCACTGCGCCGGCGTGGTCAGCATGCCTGGCAGCTTCGCCAGCTCCGGATCGATATGCGCGTTGGTCACCGTCGGGCTACCGCGATAGATCTTCGCCACCTGCTGCTGAATTTCCGGTTTCAGCGCGATGTTGATGAACTTGTACGCCAGATCGGCATGTTTGCTGCCTTTATTGATGCCGACGGTATCCACGCCGAGGATCGCGCCCTCTTTCGGTATTGCCAGCTTAATGTTGACCCCTTCCGCAATCATGCTGTAGGCGTTCATCGACAGCATCACCTGCACCGGCGTTTCTCCGGTGGAGATCAGCTGCTGGCTGTTGGCATCATCGGTGTAGAACGATTTGATATTAGGAATCAGCGCTTTCAGCTTCGCCTGGCCCTGCTGCCAGTGCGCCGCATCGCTGCCGGAGAGTTTAGCGGCCACGGCGATAATGTGGCTCGGATCCCAGTCGGGCAGCGCCAGCGTGCCTTTCAGCTCCGGCTTCCACAGGTCGTTCCAGCTGCTGAAGGTTTCCCCTTTCGGCACCAGATCCGGACGGTAGCCGATGGTGTAGACGTAGCCCCACACGCCAAGATGATACGGGCTGACTTTCGCCTGCTGCACCAGATTGACCGCGTTAGGGATTTTGCTCATGTCGAGCTTCTCGAACAGGCCGCTGTTGGCATACAGATAGCCGACGTGCGCGGTGGTGAAGGTCACGTCAGTTTCCGGCGAACCGCCCGCCAGTTTGGCTTTGTTGAGGCGATCGATGGTGCCGCCGGTGACGAACTGGACTTCGACGCCGGTCTCTTTAGTGAACTCTTTAGCGATGGTTTGATCGATCAGATCTTTAAAGCTGCCGCCCCAGGTGCTGACAATCAGCTTGTCGGCGGCCATGGCATTCCCTGCGCTCAGAATTCCCGTGGTTAACAACGTTAAGGCACACATCTTACGCAACATATTTTTGTCCCCAGTGAATGAAAAGGCTGTTATCGCTGCTCTGAACCACCGTTGATTCGCCACGGCGCGCTGCGCCAAAACAGTGCGAAAGTGAAAAGCAGGTGTCACAGCGATTCTGCCGCTGGCCGCTGCTGCGGTAAAACAGCCTTTTCCTCGCCGTTGCATCGGAATTTCTGACGCTAAAAAAGTCGCTGCTTTGCAACGGATTTTCTTAAGCCTTAGTGAGGCAGAAGCGAATGGGCGTGAAGGGTCAGGCAGGGGATTATGCTGCTATTCGCTGTCCGGCATGATAAATGCATGGAAACAGGGGTAAATAGAAAAGCCGGCGCGACAAGATCGCGCTGGCGACACCAGGAGAATCTGCATGCTCAGTCGCATCACCCAGCGCCAGCTGGAATACTTCGTCGCGTCCGGCGAAGCCGGCAGCATTATTGGCGCATCCGAACGTATTCACGTATCGTCACCGTCGATCTCTGCCGCCATTACCCACATCGAATCCGAGCTGGGGGTGCAGCTGTTTGTGCGCCACCACGCGCAGGGCGTGTCGCTCACCGCCATTGGCCATCAGGTTTTAAAAGAGGCGAAGCTGATTCTGGAACAGATGTCGAATCTGTATACCATCGCCTCAGAGTCGCTGAACAACGTGCGCGGCCCGCTGCGCGTCGGCTGTCTCGACACGCTGGCCCCGATGCTGACGCCGGAGCTGGTGTTTGGCTTTGGCCGTGCCTTCCCCGGCGTGCGCATCACGCTGGTGGAGGGCAATCATGAACAGCTGCTGAAACAGCTGCGCGCCGCCGATATCGATATCGCGCTGACCTACGATCTGGTGCCAGCCAGCGACATCGCGTTTCAGTCGCTGGCACAGCTGCCGCCGTATGTGATGGTCGGCGAACATCACCCGTTTGCCAGTCAGTCTGCGGTGACCATTCAGGATCTCGCTACGGTGCCGATGGTGCTGCTGGATATGCCGTGGAGCCGTGAATACTTTCTCAGCCTGTTTAGCGAAGCGGGCGTCACGCCCAACATTGTGATGCGCTCCGGCAATATGGAAGTGGTACGCGCGATGGTGGCCAACGGCGTGGGATTTGGCATCGCCAATGTGCGGCCCAAAGCCAATCTGTCGCAGGATGGCAAACGGGTGATCCGCGTGCGCCTTGCCGGTGTGAACCGGCCAATGTTGCTGGGATACGCCACTGTGGCCCACGTGCAGCAGTCGATGGTGGTCAACGCCTTCGCCGAGCGCTGCCGCATGTTCATCTCCGATCAATACATTCCGGGCATGGCCGCGCCAAGCTACTTCGACCCGCAGGTGGTGCGCGTCGCCTGACGCACTCAGTAACCCCGCGCGGGAAACACCTGGTTGAGCACCGGCTCGCCGCGCATCACCCGCTGGATGTTATCAGCCACCTGACGCGCGGCGCTGGCCGGGATCGCCACCGACGCCAGATGCGGCGTGACCAGCACATTCTCCATGCCCCACAGCGCATCGTCGGGCGGCAGCGGCTCGCGATCAAACACGTCTAATGTGGCGTGCCCGATCTGTCCGCTCTGCAGCGCCGCGGTCAGCGCGGGCTGATCGACAATCGCGCCACGCGACACGTTGATCAGCGCGCAGCCCGGCGGCAACCGCGCCAGACGCTGCGCATCCAGCAAACCGTGGGTTTCCGGCGTGAGCGGCAGCATCACCACCAAAATGTCGCTGCTGGACAGAAACGCATCCAGCGCCTGTATGCCGCTGACGCAGTGAATGCCGTCCAGCGCTTTGGGCGAGCGCGACCAGCCGCGCACGTCGAAGCCCTGACGCGCCAGTTCGCGCGCCGCATACGCACCCAGTTCGCCCAGCCCCAACACGCCCACGCGAATCGACGCCGGCTCGCGCGGATGCAGATAATGCCAGCGACGTTCACGCTGTGCGCGCTCAAATGCCGGTATGTCACGCGCGTAACGCAGCACGGCAAACAGCACGTAACCGGCCATCATGCGCGCCATATCCGGGTCCGATAGCCGGACGATCGGGATGTCAGGCAGGTCGTCGCGCCCTACCAGCGAGTCAACGCCCGCGCCCAGATTCACCAGCAATTTCAGCTGGCGATACGGGGCAAAAAAGCCGCGCGGCGGCTTCCACGCCAGCGCAAACTGCACGCTATCGGCATCCGCAACCTGGTCGGCACGGCAAATAGCGACATCCGGTAATTGTGGTGCCAGCAGCGCCGACCACGCCTCGAAGCTGTCGAACTCGCTATAAAACACCAGCGTCGTCATGCGCTGGGCTCCTGTAGCAGCGTCGCCAGCGCATCGATAGCCAGTTCATAACCCAGCGCGCCCAGCCCGGCGATCACGCCGGTGGCGGCTTTCGACACCAGCGACTGATGACGAAACGGCTCGCGCTGCCAGATATTGCTCATGTGCGCTTCGATGATCGGGCCATCGAACATCAGCAGCGCATCCAGAATCGGTACTGATCGGTACGACAACCCGGCGGCATTGATGATCAGCCCGTCCGCCTGCTGGCGCGCTTCCTGAATCCAGTCCACCAGCACCCCTTCATGGTTGCTCTGACGAAACTGCAGCCTGAGGCCGTGCGCGTCGGCGCGCCGCTGACAGCGGTCGCCGATGCTGGCGAAACTGTCGCTGCCGTAAGTACCGTGGCGATCCATGCCGTACAGATTGGCATTGGGCCCATTGAGAAAGAAAATCTGAGACATTGCGGCTCCGTTACAGGTGCGGGCGCGTCGCGGCCATCGCCGGATGCGCATCAAAGAGGGCAAACCAGGCGGCGCTCTGCGGATGCGTGGCGCGCCAGTTGAGTTCAGCAAAACGGAAGTCGAGGTAGCCCAATCCGCAGCCGATGGCGATCAGCCCGAGATCGTCAGGCGTGCGGCTGAACGCCTCCGCCTGCTGCTCAATGGCCGCCAGCGCAGCCGCCACTTTGGTCAGCTGCGCATCGCGCCACGCTGACCACTGCTTTTCCAGCGGGCGGGCGCTGGTTTCGTAGCGCGCCAGCAGCGCGGCGTCCAGCAGCCCATCACCCAGCGCCTGGCGCGTAAGGCACAGCCAGCGCGCCTCGCCGTCTGCCGGCAGCAACTGGCCCGCGGCGCGGTGGTTAAGGTATTCGCAGATCACACGGCTGTCGTATAAACATAGCCCCTGTTCAGTGCGCAGCGCTGGCACTTTGGCCAGCGGATTAAACGCGGCAATGCGCGCATCGCGCTCGACGGGGTGCGCCGCCGACGCCAGCAGGGTGATCTCCGGCGCCAGACCCAGCAGCTGGGCGCACACCATCACTTTTCGCACGTAAGCCGAGGTAGAAGCGTAATAAAGTTCCATCATGGCATGGCCTCCGCATCTGGCAGCAGCAGCACTTTGCCGATATTCGCATTGGCTTCAAGGATGCGGTGCGCCTGCGCGGCGGCCGTCAGTGGCAATCGCTGATGCACCTGCGGTGTGATGCGCCCGGCGGCCAGTAAAGGCAGCAGATGGGCGCGCACGCACTGCGCCAGACGCGCTTTTTCCGCCGCGCTTTTCGGTCGCAACGTGGAAGAGGTCAGGCTTAAGCCTTTGCGCATGATCAACTGTAAATCGATCTCCACCGTGGCCCGCTGCATAAAGGCGAGGCTGACGTGCCGCCCGCCCGCTGCCAGTACGCTGAGGTTGCGCGCAATGTAGTCGCCGCCGACGTTATCCAGCACCACATCCACACCGCGTTCCCGGGTCAGCGTCTGAATCACCGCCACAAAATCTTCGCTATGGCGATCGATGGCGCGCCACACGCCCAGCTGCTGCAGCGCGGCAATTTTTTCTGCACCGCCGGCGGTGGCAATCACCCGCGCGCCACAAGCCTGGGCGCACTGGATCGCCAGCGTGCCCACGCCGCTGGCCGCGCCGTGAATCAGCACGCTGTCGCCCGGCATCAGACGCCCCAGCTCAAACAGGTTGTGCCAGACGGTAAACGCGGCTTCGGGAAACCCCGCCGCGTGGCTGAGCGGCAGCGTGTCCGGCACCGGCAGGCACAGGTCGGCGCGCGCCACGCAGTATTGTGCATAACCGCCGCCGCTCAGCAGCGCCATCACCGCCATGCCCGGCTGCAGTTCGCTGACGCCTGCGCCGAGCGCAACGATGACGCCCGCCGCTTCCAGCCCGAGGATATCGCTGCAGCCTGGCGGCGGTGGCATGCCGTTGCGCTGCAGAATATCAGGCCGGTTAACCCCTGCGCTGACCACGCGCAGCAACACTTCGCCCGGTCCCGGCTGCGGCACCGGACGCTGCACCGCAGTCAGCACCTCTGCACCACCCGGCTGTGCGGCGATGATCGCCGTCATGGTTTCCGTTGTCATGCGTTAACCCTGTGCGTCGCTGGCGAAGGCACAAACGCCCTCATCATCAAAAGTCAGCCCCACCACGCTGCCGACCGGCCAGCGCGTCAGCGCCTCCAGTCCGGACTGACGGGCAAACAGTGAGGCACTGCCGAGCGCCGGGATATCGAGGTGCACGTCAACGTGATCGCCCTGAAACACGTGTGTCAGTACCGTGGCACTGAGCAGCGCCTGCGGACCGAGCGGCGCCAGCTGCACATTTTCCGGACGCACATACACATCGAGCCGGTCGCCGACGCTGGCCTGCACCCGTTTGGCCGGCAGGCGCAGCGTGTTGCCGCCCAGCTCCAGCAGCGCGCTGGTGTCACGGCCGGCGTAGCGGCCCGGCAGAATGTTCACGTCACCAACGAAGCTGGCGACAAACGGATCCTGCGGGCGGCGATAGATCTCATCCGGCGGACCAATCTGGCGCACGTGACCGGCCGACATCACTACCACGCGGTCGCTCATGCTCAGCGCTTCGCCCTGATCGTGGGTGACAAAGACCGTGGTTACGCCGAGTTTGCGCTGAATCGCTTTCAGCTCGACCTGCATGGATAACCGCAAATTTTTGTCCAGTGCTGAGAACGGCTCATCCAGCAGCAACACTTTCGGGCGAATCACCAGCGCGCGTGCCAGCGCCACGCGCTGCTGCTGCCCGCCAGACAATTCACGCGGCTTGCGCTGGCCGTAACCCGCCAGCTTCACCAGCGCCAGCGCCTGCCCGACCCGCTCGGCGATTTCCGCTTTCGGCACGCCGCGCATACGCAAGCCGTAGCCGACGTTTTTCTCCACCGTCATGTGCGGAAACAGCGCGTAGTTCTGAAACACGATGCCAATCTCGCGCTGATAGGGCGGGATTTCCGTTACCAGGTCGCCATCGATAAAAATCTCACCGCCGTCGGCTTCGGCAAAGCCGGCCATCAGGTTCAGCAACGTGGTTTTGCCGCAGCCGGACGGGCCGAGCAGCGTAATAAACTCACCTTCGTGGATGGTGAGAGAAATTTTATGCAGCGCGATGGCATCACCAAAGCGCTTCAGGACGCCATCCAGCTGCACCGCCACGTTGGCCTTATGCGGTGCCGATGACAGCGGCTGCGGAAACGGGGTTACTTCTGCACTGACCATACAATCTCCGGATTCGGACGGGGTGGCTCGTCGCGGGTTCATTCGCACATCCAGGTCGCCAGCCGACGTAACAGGCTGTCACAGGCGTCCAGCTGTGCGAGGGTGATAAATTCGTCGGGCTTATGGCCCTGCTCCATACTGCCGGGACCGCACACCACGCAGGGGATGCCGGCGGCGGCAAACAGTCCGCCTTCAGTGCCAAACGCCACGGTGCTGAAGCTGTCGCTGCCGCTCAGCCAGGCAATCAGCTGTGCCGCGGCACTGTGCGCGGCAGTATCCAGCCCTGGATAGGCGCTAAGCGGCGAGAAGCGGATAGCGCTGGCGGGCTGTACCGCGCGCATCTGCGGCTCCAGCGTCTGCTGCGCATACGCCACCAGCTCCTCTGCCACCTGCTGCGCATCCTCCTGCGGCAGCGTGCGTACTTCGAAATCAAAACTGCAGGCGTCAGGCACGATATTCAGCGCGCGTCCGCCGTGGATCATCCCGGTTTGCACGGTGGTAAATGGCGGATCGAAGCGCGCATCCTGTCGTTCCGGCGCCGCCAGACGTTCACCGATGACGGTCAAGCGCTGGATCAGCTTCGCGGCGTATTCAATCGCATTAACGCCCTGCGGCGCGTACGCCGAGTGGCAGGCCGCGCCCTGCACTTCGCAGCGCATTGCCAGCTTGCCTTTGTGGCCCAGCACCGGACGCAGTTCTGTCGGCTCGCCAATCAGGCAGATCGCCGGTCGATCGCTGCGCTGCGCCAGCGCCTTCACCAGCGAGCGCACGCCGAGGCAACCCACCTCTTCGTCATAGGAGATAGCCAGATGCAGCGGCTGACGCAGCGGCTGGGCGAGAAAATGCGGCACCGCAGCCAGCATGCAGGCGAGGAAGCCTTTCATGTCTGCCGTGCCGCGTCCATACAGCTTGCCGTCACGTTCGGTGAGCGCAAACGGCGGCACCGTCCACGTCTGGCCATCAACCGGTACCACATCGCTGTGGCCCGATAGCATTACCCCGCCGCTGCCGGCTGGCCCGAGCCGCGCATAGAGATTGGCCTTGCTGCGTTCTGCGTTGTGCATCAGTTCACAGGTCACGCCCAGCCCGCTGAGGTAGCGCCAGCAGAAATCGATCAGCGCCAGGTTGGATTCGCGGCTGGTGGTGTCGAAAGCCACCAGATGTTCGAGCAGGTTACGGCTGGTCAGCATCGCGTCTCCTCACGCTTATTCATCACCCGGCACGCCGTAACGGGGTGCCAGCGTGGGATTGAGCGCGCGCGTCAGGTAATCCTGCATCTGCGGCTGATAGGCCAGCCACAGCTGATGAAGTTCCGCGATGGGATCGCCCTCCGTCCAGTCAACGCGCAGATCAACCAGCGGCCACGACGGTTCGCCCACCACTGCCAGCGCCGCCGAATGAACCGGCCCGGCTTCACCTCCGGCGGCCATCCCGGCCTGCATGGCCGCGATTAACCGTGCGGCCAGTTCGCCCGGCTGCTGCGTAAACGCGCTGACCATCGCCGCAATCACCTCGGGATTCGCCAGCAAATTACCGGCCGCTACGCAGTCGCTGCCGCACAGCGCGTGATTCACTCCCAGCGTGTGCGTTCCGCTGAAGCAGGCACTGCTGCCGTCGGCCGCCAGCACCGTAAGCTGGCGATAATCAAAAAAGTCATCGCTGGCAAGGCCGCTCTGCAGCGCCTGCTGCGCCGTCTCGCCCTGACTCAGCCGATCAAGGATACGCGGGCCCAGCGCCGGCAGCGTGATGTTCTGCGTGGAGACCGCGCCGACGCCGGCGCGCAGCCACGGACAGCGTGCGCCGACCGCAATACTCGACGAGCTGACCGCAATGCCCAGTTGGCCGGTTTGCGCGCAGCGTCCAACAATCGATAACGTCATGATGCGGCGCTCCTTATTGCGGCTGCCAGTCGTCGGGGATCACCGCAATCACGTCGATCTCCATCAGCCACTGCGGCTGGCCCAGTCCCGAGATCACCAGACCGGTGGAGATGGGAAACACGCCTTTCAGCCACTTGCCGACCACCTGATACACCGGCTCGCGATAGCGCGGGTCGATGATGTAGGTGGTGGTTTTCACGATGTGCGACAGGTCGCTGCCCGCTTCTTCGAGCAGTTGCTTCACGTTTTTCATCGCCTGCTCGGCCTGCGCTGCCGGATCGCCCAGCCCCACCAGGTTGCCTTCGAAGTCGGTGCCAATCTGGCCACGCACGTAAACGGTGTTGCCGGCGCGCACGGCCTGACACAGGTCGTTGTCCAGCGACTGATTAGGATAGGTATCTTTGGTGTTGAATTTGCGGATGCGGGTATGGGTGCTCATGGTGCCTGCCAGCGTTTAATTGGTTTCCGCAAGGTATACCGGGCTTAGCGCAGCAGGGAAAACAGCATTAACTGAGGTGTTGCTTTGAAAAATCCGAAGGAGTGCGGCAGGCCTGCTGGCCCGCCGATGAGTGATTAATGCGCAGCCTTATTTAGCCGCATAAACCGCATCACAAAATGCTTTGCGCGCGCCCAGTTTGGCTGACAGGCGTGCAGCCGCTTCGCGCATCAACACACCTAACTCTTCATCTTTGCGATTCAGCGTCAGACGCGAAACCGGGCCGGTCAGCGCCAGCGCAGCGGTCAGCCGGTCATTTTCGGCGAATACCGGCACGGCAAAGGCCGCGATGTGCGGATCGCGCGCGCCTGAGCTGAATATTGGCAGCGACGGCAGCGCATCGAAGAGATTTTCATTCATGCCCCAGAAACGCAGCACCTTACTGATGGCTGAGTTATCGAGCGGAAAAATTGTCCCCGGCAGGCGCGTATGACGCAGGCCATCAGACGATTCAGCACGAAACAGGCACAGACGCTGGCCGTTATCCAGCACGTACCAGCTGGCGCTCTCGTTGGTCGCCGTTGCCAGCGCCTGCAATTCCGGCTGCACCACGCTGGCCAGATGGAATGATTGCTCATAAAGCTTGCCGAGGTATAACAGACGCGGGCCGAGCGTGTAGACACCGCTGTCACTGCGCACCACATAGCCCATCCTTTCCAGCGAGTTCATCAGACGATAAACAGTGGTTTTGTGATAGCCGGAAAGCTGCGACAGCGCAGTCAGCGACAGGCTCTCTTCGCCCGGCTTAAAACAATCCAGCAGCGACAACGCCTTCTCCACCGCATTAACGCCTTCATTTCCCATTTTTTCCTCCTGATTTGTGCCGTCCTGAGTGTACCTGAAAACTGTGAGTCACATCGTGTTTACATCACAAACACCTTCGTAACACTGGCATGCAGCGTCAGATCGTCGATATAGTTGTTTTATATTGTACAACATTGTTGTACCAGGTAAAACAAACCACGAGGTGAATTATGTCTGTGTCTGCAAATAACCTGATCAACCGCAACATCGAGCGCGTCAGCGCCCTGTCCGTCAGCCAGGCCGCCGCATTCCAGGCGGCGATTCTGGCCGATGTCGCCGGTCGTCGCGGCACCCTGCATGGCCGCGTTAAACCGCTGTCGCCGCAGATGAAAGTCGCCGGGCCGGCCATCACAGTGGAAGTGCGTCCGGGCGATAACCTGGCGATTCACGCGGCGCTGGCTATCGCCCAGCCGGGTGATGTGCTGGTGGTGGACGGCAAAGGCGACATCAGTTGCGCGCTGCTGGGTGAAATCATGGCAACCCAGGCCGAAGCGTCCGGCATCGCCGGCATCATCATTGATGGCGCGGTGCGTGATGCTGACGCCCTCGCGCAGGGCAGCTATCCGGTGTTTGCGGCCGGCCTAAACCCGAGCGGCCCCACCAAAAGTATTCCCGGACGCGTGAACCATCCGGTGTCGGTAGCCGGTGCGTCGATTGAGCCGGGCGACCTGGTGGTCGGCGATGCCGATGGCGTGGTGGTGATCGCTAAACAGGATGTGGAACGCATCATTGCCCTGGCGGCGAAGAAGCTGGACGCCGAAACGCGCCGCATCGCGGGTATTAAGCAGGGCGATTTACGTCCGGGCTGGCTGGAAGGTGCCCTGCGCGCGGCGGGTATGTTAGCAGAAGGAGAATCGCTGTAATGAGCAACGTAAAAACTATCCTCATCACCGGCAGCGACCTGGCTGCTGAAGCCATCGAGCTGCTGCAGGACTATCAGCTGATTTATGCCGGACGCCAGCCGCAGGAAGCCGATTTGATCGCGCTGTGTGAGCGCCATAACCCTCAGGCGATCATTGTGCGCTACGGCAAAATCAACTGGCGCATCATGGACGCCGCGCCGGCGCTGCGCGTGATCTCCAAGCACGGCAGCGGTATTGACGTTATCGATCAGCAGGCAGCGGCGGAACGCCAGATTGCGGTCCGCGCGGCAGTGGGCGCCAATGCCGCTGCCGTGTCGGAGCATGCCTGGGCGCTGATCCTCGCCTGTGCTAAATCCGTGCCGCAGCTGGACCGCCGGATGCGCGACGGACACTGGGATAAAGCGCAGCATAAATCGCTGGAGCTGGAAGGACGCACGCTCGGCCTGGTCGGCCTGGGTGCCATCGGCAGCCGCGTGGCGCGCATCGGTCAGGCCTTCGGTATGCAGGTGCTGGCCTACGATCCTTATGCGCAAACCTTGCCGGCTGGCTGTGAAGCGGTTGAATCACTGGATGAACTGTACAGCCGTGCCGATGTGGTGTCGCTGCACTGTCCGCTGACGGACAGCAATCACCAGATGATCAACGCGGCCGCCCTCGCCCGTTTTAAGCCTGGCGCTATTCTGGTCAATACCGCGCGCGGCGGACTGATTGACGATCAGGCGGTGGCGACCGCGCTGCAAAACGGCACGCTGCGTGCCGCCGGACTGGACAGCTTCACCAGCGAGCCGCTGACTGCACCGCATCTGTGGCAGTCGCTCAACAATGTGATTATTACGCCGCACATTGGTGGCGTGAGCGACAATGCTTACGTGCGCATGGGCACCGGTGCCGCGCGCAACGCGTTGCAGGTTCTGCAGGAGCAGGAGGCGGTATCATGACCGTGCTCACCGTACCGGAGGTGCGCGAGTTAACGCTGTTTTCGCGCCTGCCGGAAGCGTTTCGCCGGCCGGACGCCGGCAATGTCTGGGCTGCCGCCAATCGCGGCGGCCAGCTTACCGACTCCTTTCTTGAAGGCCCGGTATGGCATCCCTCCGGCTGTCTGTATGTCACCGACATTCCCTATGGCCGCATCTTTCGCGTTGATATGAGCGGCAACTGGGAGCTGGTGGTGCAGTATGACGGTGAGCCCAACGGCATGAAGCTGACCGATCCGGACACGCTGATCATCACCGATTACCGTAACGGCCTGATGAAGCTGTCAATCAGCAGCGCCACTATCACGCCGTGGCTGACGCGGCGTAACAGCGAAAGCTTTCGCGGCGTCAACGATTTAACGCCTGACAGTCGCGGCAATCTCTATTTCACCGATCAGGGCCAGACCGGGCTGCACGATGCCAGCGGACGCGTCTATCGGCTCAGTCCGGATGGCCGGCTGGATCTGCTGCTGGATAACTGCCCGAGCCCGAACGGCCTGGTTCTGTCGCCGGATGAGAAAATCCTCTACGTGGCGATGACGCGCGGCAACTGTGTGTGGCGCGTGCCGCTGCTGGCGGATGGTTCGGTGAGCAAAGTCGGACTGTTCTTTACCTCGCACGGACCCAGCGGGCCGGACGGGCTGACCATCAATCAGCGCGGCGAACTGCTGATCGCCAATCCCGGCCTCGGGCGCGTCTGGCGTCTTAACGATCTGGCTGAACCGGAAGAGATTCTGCTCAGTCCGCTGGGGCGCTCCACCACCAACCTGTGCTTCGGCGGGGCCGACCTTAACCAGCTGTTTATCACCGAATCGGTCAGCGGCAGCATCCTGACCTGCACTCAGAACACGCCAGGCCGCGCATTGCCGGCCATCGATACCTCGTTTCTCTGACTACAACTCTGCGTCATCCGAACGCACCGGAGATTACTATGACCCTGCACTCAACATCCAGCCCTGCGCCGGCTCAGCCGGCTGCGGTGCCACCCCGCCATGAAACGCTCAGCGAACAGGATTTCCACGACAGTGAGCAGGCGGCCGCCAAAGCCTTTCGTCGCATTCTGCCGTTTATCTTTATCTGCTATGTGGTCAGCTACCTTGACCGCACCAACGTCAGCTTTGCTGCGCTGGGCATGAACGCCGATCTCGGCATCACCGCCGAACAGTTTGGCTTTGGCGCGGGCATGTTTTTTATCGGCTATTTCCTGTTTGAAATTCCCAGCAACCTGATCATGCAAAAAGTGGGCGCGCGCATCTGGATCGCGCGCATCATGATTTCGTGGGGGTTGATTTCGATGGCGACCGCGTTCATCAGCGGCCCCGTCAGCTTTGCCATTGCGCGCTTCTGTCTCGGCGTAGCAGAGGCCGGCTTTACCCCCGGCATCTATCTGTTCTTTACCTACTGGTTCCCTGGCAGCTGGCGCGCCAAAATCACCGCCGCGTTCCTGGTCGGCATTCCGGTGGCCAATATCATCGGCTCACCGATTTCCGGCGCGCTGATGCAGATCACCGGCCATGAGCATATCCGTAACTGGCAGTGGCTGCTATTGATTGAAGGCTTACCGGCGGTGATCCTCGGCGTCATGTGCCTGTTTGTGCTGAGCGACCGGCCGGAGAAAGCGCGCTGGCTGGCGCCGCGTGAACAGCAGTTGCTGAGCCGGCGACTGGCCGATGAGCAACAGCAAATCGCGGCAACGCACGGTTCCCAGATGCGCGACGCGCTGCGCAATCCACTGCTGTATCTGCTGGCGTTTATTAACTTTTGCGGCATTGTGGGTTCGATCGGCGTGGGACTGTGGATGCCGCAGATCATTAAACAGCTCGGCGTGAGCCATACGGCAACCGGCTTTCTTACCGCGCTGCCCTATGTCTGCGGTGCCGTGAGCATGCTGTTGTGGGCGCGCCGCGCTAATGCATCAGCGCACCGTATTCGCTGGATCAGCGGCGCGCTGGTGATCGCCGCCTTAGCCCTGATGTGCAGCGCGCTGAGCGATGCGCCGGTGATCAAAATGCTGGCACTGTGCTGCACCGTCAGCGGTATTCTGGCGTTTCAGGCCTCGTTCTGGGCGCTGCCTTCCGGCTTTTTAACCGGCAATGCCGCAGCAGGCGGCTTAGCCATGATTGTCTCGATTGGTAATCTCGGCGGCTTCTTCGGCCCGTCGCTGATCGGCTATGTGCGTCAGACTACCGGCGGCTTTATGTGGGCGCTGCTGGCGGTGGCGGCAGTCCTGATGATTGGCGCACTGGCGGTCGCTATGGTGAAAGATCCATGGCGCCAGCGCAGCGCTGAGCAGAGATAATAACGCCGCGTTTCCCGGTGTGCCTGTGGCGCATCGGGAAACGGATGTTTTAAAGGATGAAAGCAGGATAACGGCAGAAGTGATAAGCCAGATGCGTGCCCTCCCTGGCACAGGCTCATGAGATTATTTCCCGGTGCTGGCCACCGGCTGTTCCGCTTCAACGTGTAGCTTTTTGCTGCGTCCCATCAGCAATACCGCAATGCCGCCCGCCGCGCACAGCAGCGCCAGAGGAATCATCGCCATCGCATGGCTGCCGGTTTTCTCATTGATGATGCCGTAAACGTTCACCATCAGCCCGCCACCAATCAGGTTGGCCATCGCGCCGATAGCAGCCAGACCGGCCGCTGCGGTGGTTGAGGACATCCAGCCCGAGGCCAGCGCCCAGAACGGCCCTTTCATCGAGTAAGCACCAATCAGTACCAGTGACAGAATCACCACGCTGCCCGCCAGCGTATCGGTCAGGAACGCCGCCAGCAGTCCACCGGCAATCAGGAACAGCGTCAGCGCGGTGTGCCAGCGACGCTCACCGCTACGGTCAGAGCTGCGGCCCCAGACAATCATCAGAATCGATGCCAGACCGTACGGGATCGCATTCATCAAACCGGTGGTGAAGTTATCCAGGCCAAATGATTTCAGCAGCTGCGGTGACCAGACGCTCAGCGTCGAACCCGCTGCCGACGCGCCGGCGTAAATCAGCGCCATCACCCAGATATGCTTGTGGCGCAGCAGCTGCCACAGGGTGATATGACCAATCGCTTTGCGCTGTGCATTCTCTTCAGCCAGTTTGCCGCTCAGCCAGTTGCGCTGTTCGCTGGTCAGCCAGTGGGCATTTTCCGGACGGTTGCTGAGCAGGAAGAAAGCCAGCACCCCCAGCACAATCGCCGGGAATCCTTCGATGATAAACAGCCAGTGCCAGCCGCGCAGGCCGAACCAGCCGTCCATCGTCAGGATTGCGCCCGAGATCGGCGAGCCAATAAAGTTGGCTGCCGGGATCGCCACCATAAAGGTCGCAATCACGCGCGCGCGATATTTCGCCGGGATCCAGTAAGTCAAATATAGGATCACGCCGGGAAAGAAGCCGGCTTCGGCAGCGCCCAGCAGAAAGCGCAGCACGTACAGCATTTCTGCACTGCTGACGAACGCGGTGCACACCGAGACAATGCCCCAGGTCACCATGATGCGCGAAATCCAGATTTTGGCGCCAATCTTCTGCATCGCGAGGTTGCTTGGCACCTCAAACAGAAAATAGCCAACAAAAAACAGGCTGCTTGCCAGGCCAAACACCGCTTTGCTCAGCCCGAGATCTTCATTCATTTGCAGGGACGCCATGCCGATGTTGCCGCGATCAATAATGGCGATCAGATAGCAGACGATCAGGAACGGCAGAATGCGCCAGATGACGCGTTTTACGGTCTGCTGCTCAATATCGGGCACAGCGGCCGCGCGGGTTATCTTGTCAGACATAGAGTTCCTCACAGAGTCATGGCTTAACGCAAATCGGCCAGTGTTATTGTTTTACTCTGTACAACATGCGTGTACATAGTAAAACCATTATGTTTGGCCGCGCGACCCTGCGCAGAAAAATGTGTCCGGGCTGCGTGATTTGTCACAAAAAGGTAGCCAGTTGATTATGGATATGTGATGCAGCTGTCAGTTTCTGCTGCAGCACGGGAAAATACCAGCATTCATTCCGTCAGGCGACAGTGGAATTACTTTGCAACATCTTGCCATTTTCCCGCTACGTCATTCTGCGGTATACCCATTGCCTCACCGCGTAACGCGCTTATCAGGATGCAAAAATGTTCGTAAAGCACTATGACGTAGATGAAAGCCATATCGATTTTCAGGGCGTGGTCGACGGGCTGTACTACCCGTTTTACATGGAGTGGACGCGCCACGCTTACATGCGCGAGGCGCTGGGTATCGACATTGAAGAAGAGTTCAGTCAGGGCAAGATTTACATGGTGCTGGAGTACACGCTGCGCTTCCGCAAGAGCCTGGTGAAAGGCGATAAGGTGGAAGTCACCTGCGCGCTGGAGCAGAACGAGAAGCGCAATCGCGTGAACTTCGTGCAGCAAATCAAGGTCGACGGCGTGGTGTATGCCGAGGCCACGTTTGTTGCCACCTGTCTCGCCAATGGGCGTCCGTCAATGCCGGAAGCAGTAACGCGCGCGCTCGGCCTGTAACGTTACACACTATGTGGCAGCAGCCTGCTTTATGCCTGCTGCCACTCTGCAACCAGCGTCTCCACCAGCTGTGCCGCCGGCAGCGCGCGCACCCGCGCCACGCCCTGACCCGCCCACTGCGCGCCGAAGCCGTCCTCGCCGTGCGCTGCTGCTGCCGCCGCCAGGGCTTTTCCCAGCGCATAGGTCAGCGGATAGTCGGGAATCTCCTCCGGCGTTACGTCATGGCATAATTCACAAAATGCGTTGCGCACGCAGCGCGCCTGACGCCCGGAGATCGCCGCCGTCATTACCGTGCCACGCTCGCCAGCTGCCAGCAGCGCGCGACGATAGGCCGCACTGGCCGCCGATTCGGGACACAGCACAAACGCCGTACCGAGCTGTACACCGCTGGCACCCAGTTTCATCATCGTCGCGATGCCGGCACCGTCCATTACGCCGCCCGCTGCCACCACCGGCAGCGCGGTGTGCTGACGAATCGCCTGCACCAGCGCAACGGTCGAAAGCTGCTGGTCTGGCGCGCCCGGATCAAAATGGCCGCGATGGCCACCGGCTTCATAACCCTGCGCCACAATGACATCGATACCGCTGCGTGCAATTGCCCGCGCTTCCTGCGGACTGGTGGCGGTCGCCAGCGTGACAATGTCACGTTGCTTTAGCCGGGCGATGGCCGTGGCATCGGGAATGCCGAAATGAAAACTGACCGCCGCCGGCCGCGCCTGCTCCAGCACCGTCAGCATCGCCTCATTGTGCAAAAAGCTTTGATAGATCTCCGTTAATGCTGGCGGCAGCGCCGTATGGTACTGCGCAAACTGCGGACTGAACCGGCTGATCCACGCCGCCTCGCGCGCGGCATCCCGCCTTGCCGGCGCGTGACAAAATACGTTGACGTTGATCGGGGCACGCGTCAGTGCCTGGGTGTGGGCAATCATTTCTGCCGCCTGCTGCGGCGTCACCGCGCCGACGCTAATCGATCCCAGCGCCCCGGCATTGGATACCGCTGCGGCCAGCTGCGGCGTGGCGACACCGGCCATCGGTGCCTGAATCAGCGGATACTGCAGTTTTAACAGCTGGCACAGCGCGGTCGTCATGGTGGTTTTTCTCCAACCCGTCATCGGGCGTTGATTGCGTCACGTCTCGGACATTAACATACATTTAACATACATCTTTTAACAAGTCCGCTATGCACTTTTCTTACCCGCACGCGCGGTGTTGATCACTTTTTTCTCACATTTTTAACGCCACGGTCGATAATCAAAGTTGCATAGCAAAATCAGCTTTCAGCTTGCGCTGTAACAACATCAGGCAGGTAACACCATTACACACCCCACCTGCGCACATCGGTGCGCAGCGAGACAGCAGCCTGTGCCTGTGGCACGGCTGTAATGTACAACCGGGGAAATCATGCGGTGCCGTCCACTGGACGCGCCGAATGCGTTAGCACGCGCGCATCTGCGCCTGCATTTCGTTCAACAGCATACCAAGCGCCTGAGGTCTCTCATGTTCGGGGTGAAAAAATCGAGCCTTTCTCTGCCATTTGCCAAAAGTGGCGACATTGCTAAGGATATTGAAGCGATAAAGCAGCATGTTGCGTGGATTGAGTTTTCACCGGCCGGTGAAATCCTCAGCGCCAATGCGCAATTTTTACAGGTCACCGGCTATCAGCTGCATGAAATTCAGGGACAGCATCACCGGATTTTCTGCAGCCCTGCTTACAGCCAGTCTTCCGACTATTACGCCTTCTGGCAAACGCTGGCCGCCGGCGAATCGGTGAACGGCATTTTTGAGCGTTTCAACAAGCAGCATCAGCGCTTCTGGCTCAGCGCGACCTATTTTCCGGTGAGCGATGAGCGCGGCAAATTGTACAAAGTGATCAAGGTCGCGAGCGACATCACCGCGCGTCATCAGGAGCTGGAGCATAAAGAGGCGGTGATAACGGCGCTGGATCGTTCGATGGCGGTGATTGAATTCACGCCGGACGGTCACATCATTACCGCCAACGCCAACTTCCTCACCCACATGGGCTATACCCTGCCAGCCATCGCCGGCCAGCATCATCGCCTGTTCTGCTTCGACAATTTTTACCGCGAGAATCCGGACTTCTGGCGCAAAATCGGCAACGGTCAGCATTTTGTCGGTCGCTTTGAGCGTAAGACTGCCAGCGGCGAGCGCATCTGGCTGGAGGCGAGCTACAACCCGGTGTTTGACGGCGATGGTAAGGTCTACAAAGTGATTAAGATCGCCTCGGATATCACCGCGCGCGTCGAGGCAGCAAAGCGCGTGGCGGATATCGCGCTAACCACCTCTGAGCAGACCTCACAAATTACCGATAACGCTAATGAAGTGCTGGACGAAACGGTGCGTAACTCCGGACTGGTGGCGCAGCAGGTGAATGCCGCCGCCGAAATTGGCGCGCAACTCACCGCCTCGGCCAGGAGCATCAGCGACGTGGTGGAAACCATCAACCTGATTGCTTCACAGACCAACATTCTGGCACTGAATGCCGCCATCGAATCCGCACGCGCTGGCGAGGCCGGACGTGGCTTCAGCGTGGTGGCAGGTGAAGTGCGCCGCCTGGCGGCCTCGACCGCCAGCGCCACCAAACAGATTTCCTTGGTCGTGGAGCAAAATGCCGACCTGATCCAGCAGATGTATCAGCAGCTGGATGAGGTCAGGCAATTTGTGGTGACCGAACAGGAGAAGATCAGCGTGCTGTCGCGCAGCCTGCGGGAAATCAACAGTGGCGTACACGAGTTTGTGAACGTCATTCACCGGCTGGATGTGTAACAGCGTACGCGGGAGCGCTGGCTCCCGCGCGATTACAGCCCGCTGCCCGCCTGCGGCGCGGGCTGCCGCTTCCACTTCAGCGCATTACGCAGCGCCGGTTCGGCATATTTGCTGATCAGCCAGGCAACATAATACAGTACGCTGGCCACCACCACCGGCAGCATCGTCATCACCGCTTCATTTTTGATATAGCCATTAAGCTTTATCAATATCGCGATCATTAAATTTTCATGAATCAGATACAGGGCGTAACTGACAAATCCGATGGCGGTGAAAAAGCGCAGGGAAAGCCAGCGCTCAATCTGTCTGGAATAAAAGCTGGCAATAAAAAACAGCATTACCAGTAACAGCGGCACCACGGCGACCACGCCGCTGTTTTTAACGTAGTAGCTGAAATTAATCAGCAAGGCCAGCGCGGTCAGCGCGTAGTGATAACGTTTATCGCGCCCATGCAGACGTTCATAAACCAGACAGCCGACCATAAACCAGGCATAGTGAATAAAACCGAATTTTGAAATTACATCGATTAATAATGGATGGCCGAGTGATTTCAATACCGATGAGGCGGAAAGTAATAACATCGGCACAATCAGCGCCGGCAGACAATATTTACGTCCAAAGGTAAAATAAACCGCGCCAATAATCAGATAAAACAGCGCTTCAACATAGAGAGACCAGAACGATCCGGCCATGGAGCGGAATTCAATGCCGGTGAGCTGCGTCAGCGTCTCAGGATTAATAAATATCAGACCGGGCAGCAGGTTGCGGCTTTCCGGTGTCATCAGCGACCACTCCGGAAAAAAGCCGCCGGCAACGTACAGCAGCAGACTGGCTATCAGCATTGCCGGAAACAGGCGCAGCCAGCGTTTTTTGAGAAAACTGAGGTAGCCGGACGATTTATCCAGCGTCATAAATATGACAAAGCCGGAGATCATAAAAAACAACTGCACGCCGACCCAACCAAATGCCAGCAGCGGAATATGCTGGGTAGTGGCGGCATACGGCAACAGTTCGGGCCAGCGGGCATAGGCGTGATAAGCAATCACCAGCAGGATCGCTAATCCGCGCATGCCATCAAGATGCGTGATACGTGGTTGCATAAGTGGTCTCTGGAAAGAGGAGCAGATGGGTTTCAGCAAATTAGCACTGACAAAGATTTACACTCAACAAGAATAGTCCTGGATAACGCACCATCATTTAACCAGGAAATTCTTTAAGTCCTGAACGTTAAATCACGCTCTGATAAATTATGGCTGTAATATATTTATCGTCATCAGCATGAAATAAACACTAAGCTATTAGCGCAACGGGAAAAATTTACCGGCATTCGCCGAATTGCCCTGGTGCAAACGCAGCGGCAGGGCCTTTTATTAACAGACCTTATGCAGATCTGATTGCGCCACGGCATCGTCGGGCTTCTGGCCGAATATGCGATCTGTTTTTGCCGCTCCGCTCACGCTTTTTTTACTTTTTCGCCCAGGTTCGGCGCAGTCATGCCGATACTCATAACGTACTTATGAAATATCATTTTACTGGTTTGTGATAAGTCTATGATGGCGAAACGTTCACTGATGGATTTCCCGACCGATGGTCGGATGCGCGGACTGATGCGCCAGCCGATGCTGCTGATGGTGCTGCTGATTTTTCTCTCCTTTATGGTGGCGCTGGTGACGCTGTGCTTTATCGCCAGCGATCTCAACCAGCAGGAGGCGCGGCAAAACCGCCTGCTGCTGGAGAAGGCGTTGCAGACGCGTCAGGAAGTGATGCAGTTTCACCTCTCCGATAATGCAGAATGGGGCGAAGCCTACCAAAACCTGCACCGCACGCTGAATACTGACTGGGCGTGGACGCGGCAGAATCTGGGTGAGTCGCTGTTCCAGACCTTTGCCTACGAGGGCGTGTTTGTCATCGCGCCGCGCGGCGATACGGTTTACAGCGTGATCGAGGGTCAGTTGCAGCAACGCGATTTCACCGGCTGGCTCGGTCGCCAGCAACTGCCCGCGCTGCGTCAGCAGTTACAGCACAATGACGGTAAGGCGCTGTCGCGCTTTGTGGTGGTAAACCAGCAACTGGTGCTGCTGTGCGCGGCCTGGATCACCACCGGTGGCGATAACAGCGTGCCGCAGGAGCCCGGCCCGCCATCGCTGATGATCTTTGCCGATCGCCTGACGCCGCAAAAATTACAGCAGCTGGGGCACGAGTACGGCATCGATGCGCTGCGGGTGGAGTTCGGCGCAACCCATGCAGCGCCGCCGGCGGAGAGTTTGCGCGTCGCCGCCAATGGCCATGACGCCACGCTGCGCTGGACCAGCAGCAACCCCGGCGGTAAATTGCTGACCGCCCTGCTGCCGCTGCTGGTGATCGCCATGCTGATCACCCTGTATGGTGCCATCATGCTGATGCGCAACGCGCTGCGTAAAGCGCAGCTCAATGATGAAAATACGCTGCTGCTGGCGCAAAGCCAGCGGGCGCTCAGCGCCAGCGAACGCCGCTTCCGTGATATCGCCGAAATTACCACCGACTGGATTTGGGAGATGGACGAACAGCTGCGCTTCAGCTGGGTTTCCGGCCGCTTCCCGGTAGTGACCGGGTTTACCAGCGAGGAGTGGCTGCAGCGCACGCTACTGGATTTCCTGCTGTGCGATGAGCACCAGCGCGCCCGGCTTTTGCAGCTGGCAGACTCGGGCGCTCAGCTCACACTGAACGGCTGCCGCTATCTCTCCGCTCAGCATCAGCCGCGCTACTGCAATCTGACCCTCAAGCGCGTCAGCCTGGCGCACGGCGTCAGCGGCTTTCGCGGCAGCGCCAGCGACGTAACGCTGGAAGTTGAAGCGCAGGCGCGCGCGCACTATCTGTCGCATTTCGATGAACTGACCGGACTGGCCAACCGCGTGCAGATGCGCGAATTCCTCACGGGGCAGCTGAGCCTGCCGCTGCCGGCGCAGCCGCTGCTGGCGATGATTATGATCGATCTGGATAAATTTAAACCGGTCAATGATCTCTACGGTCATGCGGCGGGCGATCAGGTGCTGCATGCGGTATCAGATCGTATCCGGTGCACGCTCAACGGCAACGGCCTGGTGGCGCGGCTCGGCGGCGATGAGTTTGTGGTGATTCTGCCGGAGGCGGGCAGCCGCGAGCAGGTCGACGCGCTGTGTCAGCAGCTCATCGCCCAGCTCAATCTGCCGTTCCCGGTGTACGACAACGACATCCACATCGGCGGCAGTCTCGGCATCGCGCTGGCACCACAGGATGCCGACAACGCCAGCGATCTGCTGCGCTTCGCCGACATCGCCCTGTATAAAGCGAAAAACAGCGGCCGCAACCAGTGGATATTTTTCGACCGTGACATGGAAGAGAAAATTGTGCAGCGGCGCGAAATGGAGCAAGAGCTGCGCGCAGCGCTGCAGGAGAACCAGCTGCGGCTGGTGTATCAGACGCGCTATGACCTGATCGCGCAGCGCATCAGCGCGGTCGAGGCGCTGGTACGCTGGCAGCATCCGCGGCTGGGCTTACTGATGCCCGATCAGTTTATTCCGCTGGCCGAAGAGACCGGCCTGATCAGCGCGCTGAGCGACTGGGTGCTGCTCAATGCCTGCGAGGATATCGCCCGTTACCGGCCGGAAATGGCGGTTTCAGTGAATATTTCCGCCAGTGAGTTGCAGGATAGCGCCTTAGCCGAACGCATCACCCGGGTGCTGCAGCTCAGCGGTCTGCCGAGCCAGCGGCTGGAAATTGAAGTCACGGAAAACGCGCTGCTGAGCGATCCGGACAAAACCCTGGCGGTGATGCAGGCGGTGAAAGCGCTGGGGGTGAGATTTCTGATTGATGATTTTGGCACCGGCTATGCGTCGCTGTGCTACCTGCGCGCCTTCCCGTTCGACGGCATCAAAATCGATAAATCCTTTATTTTTCCGCTGGCCGATTCGCCCCAGGCGCGCCAGGTGGTGGAAAACATGATTGGACTCGGCAAAGCCTATTCCCTGTCGGTAACCGCGGAAGGCGTGGAAACGCCGGTGCAGATGTCGCAGCTGCAGGAGCTGGCGTGCGATGCCATTCAGGGTTACTACATCGGACGACCGCTGCCGCTGCCGCAAATCTCGACCGAGCCGCCGCAGAGTGAACCGGCGCTGCACATGAATATTTGATAAAAGGTGGCGATCCTTCGCCAGAGGTGATTACAGCGACTGGTGCGCGGTTTCTTTGGCTTTCCATAAGGCAAACAGGGTGATCGCCAGCGCCAGCGTCACATATAGCGACACCCACAGCGTGCTGCCCAGCTCTTTGTACAGCGAGGTAATGATCAGCGGGGCAAAACCGCCGCCGATGATGCCGGCCAGCGTATAGGCCAGTGACGAACCGGCATAGCGCACGTGACTGGGGAACTGCTCGGTGACAAACGCCGCCTGCGGACCGTACATCATGGCGTGAATCAGCAGGCCAATTACCACCGCCAGCACAATCAGCCACGGCTGGGTGCTGTCGAGCAGGACAAAAAACACAAACGACCAGACAATAGCCAGCAGCGCGCCGGCAATGTACACCGGACGGCGGCCAAGGCGGTCGGACAGCGCGCCAAACAGCGGCACCGTCAACGCGTTGCCAATCGCGCCGACCATCGTCGCCATCAGCGCCAGCGGACGCGGCAGCTGTAGCACGGTGGTGACGTATGTCAGGGTGAACACCACCACCAGCGCGTAGAGCACGTCAGAGCCGATGCGCGAGCCGCCGGCGATCAGCAGTTCACGTGGATAGCGCAGGAACACCTCTTTCAGCGGCGTGTGGCTGGTTTTCTCCGCCTGCTGCATCGCCACGAAAGTCGGGGTTTCTTCCACGCCGCGCCGCAGCCACAGGCCAAACATCACCAGCAGCAGACTGAGCAGGAACGGGATGCGCCAGCCCCACTCCTGAAACTGTTCGCCGCTGAGTGACAACGTCACTAAAGTAATAAAGCCGGTGCCAATCAGCGTACCGCAGGAAGGCCCGACCTGGGCGAACGAGGCGTTACGCCCGCGCTTACTGGCTTCGCCGTGCTCCATGGAGAGCAACACCGCGCCGGCCCATTCGCCGCCCAGCGCGATGCCCTGCACAAAGCGCAGCGCCACCAGCAGAATCGGGCTCCAGATGCCCCACAGCGCATAACCGGGCAGCATGCCCATCAGCGCCGTGGTCACGCCCATGATCACCAGCGTGGTGATCAAGACCGCCTTGCGCCCGGCGACATCCCCGAGATGGCCAAAGATAAAACCGCCCACCGGACGCGACACATAACCGACCGCGTAAGTTGAAAACGCCAGAATGGTCCCGACCAGCGGATCGAAGCTGGGGAAAAACACATGGTTAAACACCAGCGCCGCCATGATGTTGTAAACGGTAAAGTCGTACCACTCCAGCGCGGTGCCGATGGAGCTGGCCGCAGCAAGACGGCCGGTGTGGGTTTTTCCTGCTGCGGCACGCGCGGCGTGCGGCAGAGTAGAATCAGTATTCGCCATGAGCCATCTCCTGTTTAGTGAGCTGCCAGCTAAGCGCATAAAATTCAGCGCGGGCATTGAGCGCCTGTGACGCGGCGGCCGCCAGTGTCTGGCAGGCATCGGCGCACGAACAGCTGAGCAGCAGCATCGGCTGCATGGCGCGCTGCGCCCGATCTTCCTGTGGCAGCGGCGTGCTCAGCGTGGTGTCCGGCGTGAGTAAGCGCGAGGCGATATAGCCCGGCACCCTGGCAACCTGCTGCTGCCAGGCGTTGAGCGTTGCAGTTTCAATGCCAGCCTGTAGCGTCAGCACCGCAAGGTGGCTGCCGCTGCCCTGACCGTGCTGCTGGGTAATGGCGCACACGCGGCGCATCGGTTTGATCATCCGCTCCAGGTTTTTTACCGACCACGGCGTCTGGCGCGTGAAGGCGGCGTAGTAATCGGCGCTGGTGAAGGTTTCCAGCGAGCGGGTTTCATACAGTCCGAGGTACTTGCGTTCAGCATCCAGCGCCTGATAGCGCGTGCCGCTGAGAAAGCCGTCGATGGCGACGCGCTCGGCGACATGTTCATGGTCATACCATTGATTGAAATCAGCTTCGTTTTCAGCGGCGACGTTGGTGGCGACAAACAGCATGCCGTGAGGATGTGTCATTTTCAGAGACTCCGTTGCAGGATGGATTCAAGCGCCAGCGCCCAGCTGAGCAGCGCGGCATCGTGGCCATGGGTGGCGGCCAGCATCAGACCCACCGGCGCACTGCCGGGCTGATGACAAGGCAGGGAGATGGCGCAGCCGTCCAGCATGTTGATCACGCTGGTGTTGCGCAGCATCAGCAGGTTGACCTGGCGATAGCGCTCCGGGTCGTCGAGTTCGGCGATGGTCGGCGCAATCAGCGGCACGGTGGGCAGCAGCAGGCCATCGAACGGTGCCACCGCCTGCTCCACCCGCTGCCGCCAGTCGGCGCGCTGCAGATACAACAGTTGTGCGTCGGCCTCATTCAGCAACGCGCCGCGCTCAATGCGCATCCGCACCTGCGGGTCATAACCCGCCGCGTGCAACTGCAGCAGCG
Source organism: Pantoea sp. ICBG 985 (assembly GCF_002928365.1). Taxonomy (NCBI): domain Bacteria; kingdom Pseudomonadati; phylum Pseudomonadota; class Gammaproteobacteria; order Enterobacterales; family Erwiniaceae; genus Pantoea; species Pantoea sp. ICBG 985. The sequence continues at coordinate 612,257 of NZ_POWM01000003.1, read as the reverse complement.
ACTGATGCCACTGCCAGGCTTCCCAGGCGGTGATGCCGCCACGGGCGTTCATGGTTTCCAGTTCCGCCAGTTCAGACAGCGGCAGCTCGGTGAGCGTGGCACCCTGCGCGCGCAGCTGTGCCAGCGCGTGGTGCCACGCCTGGCTGACCGCGAGATCCAGCCCGTCCAGCACCCGGGTCTGTGGAATCGCAAAGTGCGCCCGCGTGATATCACGCTCTGCCAGCTGCAAAGGCCGATCGGCGATGACGCTGTCGAGCAGCCAGCAGCTGCGCACGTCATGGGCAATTACGCCAATACTGTCGAGTGCCGCCGATAGCGGTAGCGTGCCAGCCTGATTGATGCGGCTGGCGCTGGGTTTGAAGCCGGTCAGCCCACACAGCGCCGCCGGTATCCGCACCGAGCCGCCGGTGTCCGTGCCGACCGCCGCGAGGCACATGCCGTCGGCCACCGCCACCGCCGCGCCGGATGAAGAACCGCCGGGAATGCGTTTTTCGCCGCGCTGCCATGGGTTAGCTGGCGTGCCGTAATGCGGATTGATACCGAGCCCGGAAAAAGCGAACTCGGTCATGTTGGTTTTGCCGACGATAGCGGCACCGGCCTGTTTCAGCTGCTGCACGATATGCGCGTCGCGCGCGGCGGGCGGCGCATCCGCCAGCACGCGCGAGCCGGCGCAGGTAGGTTCGCCCGCCACATCAAACAGGTCTTTGATGCTGACTGGCAGTCCATCAATCGGGCTGCGCGGCTGCTGCTGTTGCCAGCGCGCATCAGCCTGCTGCGCCTGCTGAACGGCGCTGTCGGCGCAGGTCCGCGTAAACACGCGTGCGCCTTCGCCCGATGGCTGCTCAGCGGCGCGTAGTGCCTGTTGCGTCGCGGCGCTTGCGGTGAGGTCTCCGGCGCGCAGTTGCTGGCTCGCCTGCCATAAGGTGGTCATATGCGTCTCCTCAGGCAATCACCGGCAGCGTGCCGGTGACATAGTGGTGTTCCAGCGTGCGATTCAGCAGCGGATCGTGCAGCGCCATGCGGAACTCGCTGGCCGGACGGATGCCGCCGATCGCGCTCAACGTGCCGCATGACATCGCAAAGCCTTCGCTGACCGGGCGATCGCCGAAGTAGCGCGCCAGCAGATCCATCGGCGTGAGCAGAGAGTCGAGCGTGCCCTGCTGATAAGTCACCCAGTCGCCGTTGACTTTGATCCACGCGCGCAGCTCCAGCCGATCCCAGTGCGGCTCAACCTCTGCCATACGCCACGCATGACCGGCGACCGGCTTAACGCAGGCCTGCTTCGACAGTGCCACGCTGAAGGTTTCCAGGTGACGGTCGGTGTGATCGGAAATCAGCGACACCCAGTATTCGCCGCGATGGAAAAACACAAACGGCTCGGCTTCGCCGGAGGTTTGCTCGCCCACCACTTCCAGCGGGCTGTGCTGCGCCAGCTGCTGGGTGGCTACGCGATAAAACAGCGGGACTGCACCAGGTGCGGGCACGCCCAGCGCCTCCAGCTCCCTGATATGGTGCAGCACCGCCGCCTGGTCGCGGCCTACCCACCCGGCAATGACCAGCTGCTTAATGTCGACATCCAGCACCGGGGCGGCTTGTGAGTCGGTTGTAAAGCGTAAATGCATGCGATGATCTCCTGATGAAAAATGCGTGTGAAATTTCACTGCAATTTCAAGATAGCCATTTTCATGCCAGGTTTTTGTGTAAGATGTCTCAGTACCCCAATAAGGATCTGCGTGATGAGTGATTCAGTTGCTGAAAATGTGAAGTCACAGGCCGGACAAAAAAGCGTTTCATTGAATGAACAGGCCTATCTGGCGTTCAGGCATCGCCTGATTACGCTGCGCTATAAGCCAGGTGAATATCTCAATACCGCGCAGGTGATGGAGGATCTGGCAATGGGCCGCACGCCGGTTAACCAGGCAGTACATCGGCTGGCGACCGAAGGGTTACTGCAGATTATCCCGCGTAAAGGGGTGATGGTGGCACCGCTGTCGATTGACGATGCGCTGGAGCTGATTGAAGTGCGGCTGGTAAATGAAGCGCTGTGCCTGCGGCTGGCGACGCAGCGCGTGAATCCGGCGCAGATTGCCCAGCTACAGGCGCTGAATCAGCGCATCGCCGCCGCCAGTGTGGCGCGCGACCGTGAGCAGATGATGCTGCTGGACCGCGAGTTTCATCAGGTGCTGGCTGACATCGCCGGCAACGGTCGTCTGTCAGATATTCTCAGCATCATCCACGCCCAGGCGCAGCGCTTCTGGGCAACCACCCTGTCGAGCGCGCAGCACATGCAGGAGGTGATTGCCGAGCATGACGCAATCATTGCGGCGCTGGCGCAGGGTGACGTAACACGGGCAGAAGACGCCGCGCGCGTGCACATCTATTCGTTTAAGCAAGCGCTGCTGAACGCCTGATTTTAGCCAGGGTAAAACGGGCCGGGACCGACGGATTCGCGCAGAATCAGCTCGCCGGCAAAGGTTTTGCGGTTACGCATTTCGCCTCCGTCGAGCATCGACACCAGGCGTTCAATGGTCTCCTCGATCATGCCGGTCACCGGCATGCGCACGCTGGCCAGCGCCGGAATGGTATAGGGCGCCAGCGGAATATCGTCGAAACCCAGCACCGCCACCTGCTGCGGCACGCGGATGTTATGCGCCGCCAGCGCTTTCAGCGCGCCCACCGCCATCTCATCGTTACTGGCGACCAGCGCGCTGAACGATTTACCGCGCGCCAGCAGCGTTTCCACCGCCGCCGCCCCGTGCTGCGCCTGCCATTTGCCCTCCACCACCAGCGCGTCATCTGCCACCAGCTGATGCTGCGCCAGTGCCGCGTGATAACCGGCCAGGCGCTCGCGCCCGGTTGGCGAGTCAAGCGATCCGGTGATAAAAGCGATATCGCGATGGCCGAGTGCAATCAGCTGCGCCACCGCCTCGGCGCTGGTGCGTTGCTGATCGGAGTAGATGCAGTAACTGTCGTGCTGACGCAGCCGCCGGTTGATCACCAGAATCGGATGGCGGTGCTGGGCAATGATGCTGTCCATCTCATCAATGGTAAGAAAACGCGGATAGATGATCACGCCATCGCAGCGCAGATCGAGCAGAAACTGAATCGCCGCACGCTCCTCTTCGGCGCTGTGTTTGCCATCCACCAGCAGTAGCTGACGGCCCTGCTGCTCAAGAATACGCGCCGAATGCTGCATCATTTCGCTGAAATAGCTGCCGGTATACAGCGTGTTGGTGATCACCAGGCCGATGGTCTGGCTGGATTTAGTCGCCAGATTGCGCGCCAGCAAATTCGGCCGGAAGCCGGTCTCGGCAATCGCCTGGTACACCCGATCGCGCTTCTCCTGGCTGACGTAGCCGTTGCCGGACAACACGCGCGACACCGTCGCTTTTGACACGCCGGCCTTTTTTGCCACCTCAAGTATGGTTGCCATGCTTCACTCTGCTTCGCTGCTCATCGCCTCAGTGTACCTAAGCGATGAATAAGACGGGGAATTTTCTTGTCGCCCTGCGCCTGCGGGTGAAGATCCCGCCGCACGTCAGCCGATCAACATCACAAAATTAAAACGAAGATAGCGATTTTTCTTGTCTGAATGAATACGCCTGTTCATGATTTTGTGAAACCGGTTTCTCATGAATACATAACAGCCAGACGAAACCGACGTTTCCTCTACCCTACAATCAGAGACAAACATTCATGGCGACCAACTACGCTGACGCCGCACGAGCCATTGTGGCCTCGCTCGGCGGATTAGAGAATATTGAAGCCGTAACCCACTGCATGACACGCCTGCGCTTCGTGGTGAAAGACAGCGCGCGCGTCGATAACGCCACGCTGAAAGCCATTCCCGGCGTGATGGGCGTGGTGCACACCGACAGCCAGTGCCAGGTGATCATCGGCAACAATGTCAATCTCGCCTTTCAGGAAGTGATGAAACTCGGCACGCCGGGCAACAGCGGCAGCGCGCCGGTGAAACGGAAAATCACGCTGCGCAGTGTCGGCGCGGGCATTCTCGATGCGCTGGTCGGCACCATGTCGCCGCTGATCCCGGCGATCATTGGCGGATCAATGGTAAAACTGCTGGCGATGATGCTGGAGATGAGCGGCGTGCTGCCCAAAGGCTCGTCGACGTTAATCATCCTGAATGTGATTGGTGACGGCGCCTTCTTCTTCCTGCCGGTGATGGTGGCGGCTTCGGCGGCGCTGAAATTTAAAACCAATATGTCGCTGGCGATTGCCATTGCTGGCGTGCTGGTGCATCCCAATTTTATCGACCTGATGGCCAAAGCGGCGCAGGGTCAGGTGGTGGAATTCGCCTCGGTGCCGGTCACCGCGGTGAAATACACCTACACAGTGATCCCCGCGCTGGTGATGACGTGGATTCTGTCGCACATCGAATACTGGGTCGATCGCTTTACCCCGGCGGTAACCAAAAACTTCCTTAAACCGATGCTGATTGTGCTGATTGCTGCCCCCATCGCCATCGTCTTTATTGGCCCACTCGGTATCTGGATCGGTAGCGGCATTTCGGCGCTGGTGTACACCATTCACGGTTATCTCGGCTGGCTGTCGGTGGCGATCATGGGCGGGCTGTGGCCGCTGCTGGTGATGACCGGCATGCATCGCGTGTTTACCCCGACCATTATTCAGACCATCGCTGAGACCGGCAAAGAAGGCATGGTGATGCCGTCGGAAATTGGCGCCAACCTGTCGCTGGGCGGCTCATCGCTGGCGGTGGCGTTCAAAACCAAAAATCCGGAACTGCGGCAGACGGCGTTCGCGGCGGCAGCTTCCGCCATCGTCGCCGGCATTTCCGAACCGGCGCTGTACGGCGTGGCGGTGCGCCTGAAGCGCCCGCTGATTGCCAGCCTGATCAGCGGCTTTATCTGTGGCGCGGTGGCCGGCATTGGCGGCCTCGCCAGCCACTCGATGGCCTCACCGGGCCTGTTTACCAGCGTCCAGTTTTTCGATCCCACCAACCCGATGAGCATCGTCTGGGTGGCTGGCGTGATGGTGCTGTCAGTGGTGCTGTCGTTCATCCTGACGCTGATTCTTGGCTTTGAAGATATTCCGGTGACGGAGACCGCGCCGCGCCCCGGTAAGTCGGAAGCGGCAAAGCCGGTCAGCGCGAATTAATAATGGACTGTGATTGAGGTGAGTGATGTCTGAAGTGACATTTCCTGCGGGATTTTTATGGGGCGGCGCGTTAGCCGCCAACCAGTCAGAGGGGAGTTATCGCGCCGGCGGTAAAGGCTTAACCACGGTGGATATGATTCCACACGGCGAGCATCGCATGGCGGTGAAGCTGGGGCTGGAGCCGCGCTATACGCTGCGCGACGATGAGTTCTATCCGAGCCACGACGCCATCGATTTTTATCACCGCTATAAAGAAGATATCGCCCTGATGGCGGAGATGGGCTTCACGGTGTTTCGCACCTCCATCGCCTGGAGCCGCATTTATCCCAACGGCGATGAGCTGACGCCGAACGCGGCAGGTATCGCCTTCTATCGCAGCGTATTTGAGGAGTGCCGCAAATACGGCATCGAACCACTGGTCACGCTGTGTCACTTCGATGTGCCGATGCATCTGGTCACCGAATACGGTTCGTGGCGCAACCGTAAAATGATCGATTTCTTCGCGCGTTACGCCCGCACCTGCTTCGAAGCGTTTGATGGTCTGGTGAAATACTGGCTGACCTTCAATGAGATCAACATTCTGCTGCACAGCCCGTTCTCCGGTGCCGGTCTGGTATTCGCGCCGGATGAACATCACGAACAGGTGAAATATCAGGCAGCGCATCATGAGCTGGTCGCCAGCGCGCTGGTAACCAAAATCGCCCATGAGATCAATCCGCAGAATCAGATTGGCTGCATGCTGGCCGGCGGCAACTTCTATCCGTGGTCCTGCAAGCCGGAAGATGTGTGGGCCGCGTTACAGAAAGATCGCGAGAACTTATTCTTTATCGATGTCCAGGCGCGCGGCGCTTATCCCGCTTATGCCGCCCGGGTATTTCGCGAGAAAGGCGTGGAGATTGTCATGGCGGAAGGCGATGACGAACTGCTGCGCCACACCGTCGATTTCATCTCCTTCAGCTATTACGCCTCGCGCTGCGCGTCGGCAGATATGAATGAACAGAACAGCAGCGCCGCCAACGTGGTGAAGTCACTGACCAATCCGCATCTGGCGCGCAGCGCCTGGGGCTGGGGCATTGATCCCCTTGGCCTGCGCATCACCATGAATATGATGTACGACCGCTATCAGAAGCCGCTGTTTCTGGTGGAAAACGGTCTCGGCGCGCACGATGAAATCAATGCCAGCGGGGAAATTGCAGACGATTACCGCATCAGCTACCTGCAACAGCACATTCGCGCTATGGGTGAAGCGATTGCTGACGGCGTGCCGGTGATGGGCTACACCACCTGGGGCTGCATCGATCTGGTCGCGGCGTCGACCGGTGAAATGAGTAAACGCTACGGATTTGTCTATGTCGATCGCGACGACCACGGCAACGGCACGCTCAACCGGCTGCGCAAAAAATCCTTCTGGTGGTATCAGCGGGTCATTGCCAGCAACGGCCGGGATTTGGATTTTTAATTAAAAAAATGCGGTGAATGGCGCTGAATGATTGTTCAATTCAGGGCCATTGCGCCACAAAGGGAATATCCGGCGGCGCCGGGCAAATCATTTCGCGAAAAATCGCGCCGCTGCGCTAATTTTGCTGCGGGCATATCCGGCAGAATTCAGCCTTAATAGGCTTATTATGCTGCGTTTTTATTCATTACTCTTTTAACTCTCTATTTAAATCCGGTCCTGACGAATTTATTCTACCCTGCCTGATCGCGGTATCAGCGCCTGTACGGCGGTACTCTTTTGTACAGCGCGATGGTACTATTTCCCGGTTGCTGTTCAGAGATAGCGCTATGTTACAACTACAATTAAAGGTGAAGGGCGACAGCCAGCTGCTCTATTTATTGCAGGGCTTACGCGCATTTCTTCCCGTATTTTCTCTCATTTATCTCCTCTGTTTTCCTGCTGCTCAGGCGGCAAACAGTGCGGTTCAGCGTGACGATCAGGCTAACCGCATCGTCAGCGGCATCATCAGTTTTAGCCACTGGCCACAGTTAACACAGCCGCCACAGCTGTGCGTATTCGCTTCAGCACAGCACCTTGCGCAGCCTCAGGGCCCGACGCCGTTCAGCGTGGTGAGGATTAACCAGACCAGCGAACTCAGCCGCCAGCGCTGCGATGCCATTTACTTCGGCGATCAGACGCCGCAGCAGCAAACTGAACTGCTGGCGATGCTACAGGGTAAAGCCGTCCTGTCCATCGCGGAAAACAACCCGGACTGTGCGGTTGGCGCGGCCTTTTGTCTGATCTTTAACCGCGATCACACCGCATTTTCCGTCAACCTTGACTCGCTGGCGCGCAGCGGTGTCAGAGTGAGCCCGGACGTGTTGTTGCTGTCCCGCAAAGGAAGCAAATAAGATGAAGTTTGATAGCATAAAAAAAGATAAATCATCGATTCGCAATAAGTTGCGTCGTATCAGCACCGTCAATGCCGCCGTGATATTACTGCTGTGCTGGCTGCTGCTGACATCGACGTCTTTACTGTTTATTAAACGCTATGAGAAAAGAAACCTCGAACTCATTGCCGCCACACTCAGCACCAGCCTGACCGCCGCGACGGTATTTGAAGACAGCTATGATGCCCGCAACAAAATAGCCCTGCTCGGCAATGAAGGGATGTTTGCCTCCGCGAAGCTGGTCACGGCGGGCAATACCGTACTGGTGGACTGGCACGATCGCCAGCAAGAGAGCGGCTGGTATGAAACGCTACTGCGTCGCTGGATTTATCAGCAGCCGCTGGCGGTGGAAATTAATCACGCCGAAACCCAGGTCGGCCATTTAATGCTGGCTGGCACCGTCAGCGGTGCGGCCGATTTTATTCGCTATTCGGTGATGATTTTATCCATCGGTATGCTGTGCGTGCTGGTGATTTCCTGCCTGCTGAGTGAATTTCTGCATCGCGGTATTCTGCGCTCGCTGCGCAATATCACCAGCGCCATCCATTACGTGATTCGCTCTGGCGATTTCTCGACGCGCGTACCGCAAAATCCGACCAAAGAGTTTCAGCTGTTTTCCGAAGATCTCAACTCGCTGCTGAGTGAAATGCAGACGCTAAAAGCCTCACTGCTGCGCGATAACCGTTCACTGGCGGCCAAAGCGCTGGAGGATCCGTTAACCGGACTGGCCAACCGCTCGGCGTTCGTTGGCCGCCTGTCGCAGTTGCTGGATCAGCAGCTGGCGCATGAGAATTTTGTGCTGCTGTTTCTCGACGGCGATCGCTTCAAGAGCATTAACGACAACTGGGGCCATGCCGCCGGTGATGAAGTGTTGAAGGCCATCGCGGCGCGCCTCAGCGCGCTGGCGTATCAGGACGATCTGGTGGCGCGGCTGGGCGGTGACGAGTTTGCCATGCTGATCACCAGCCGCACCTCAGAAGCCGATCTGCAGCAGCTGACGGAAGATATTCGTACCGCAATCGCGCAATCGATTGTGATTTCGGAAGGCACGCAGATCACCACATCGGTGACCATCGGCTACGCCTGGTCGCAGCATGGCGATTCGGTGGCGTCGATTCTGGAGCGCGCCGATATGCACATGTATAAAAACAAAGGAATGAGTAAGGTACGCGTATGAAACTGAAATCATGTTTGCTGGTTATGGTGCTGGCCTGTGTCGGCTGTCAGTCAACCGGGCGTTTTAGCGACGCGCAGATTAAAGCGATGCGCGACGCCGGCTTCAGCGAAAACACTGAAGGCTGGGGACTGGGCCTGTCCGATAAGATCCTGTTTGGCATCAATGAATCTGACCTGACGCCCGCCAGCAAAGCCAGCATTGCGCAGATGGCGAAAAACCTGGCCGCCACCGGCATCGAACATCTGCGCATAGACGGCCACACCGATAACTACGGCAAAGCGGATTACAACCAGCAGCTGTCGCTGAAGCGCGCCAACGCGGTGGCCGATCAGTGGGCCACCGGCGCGGCGATTCCACGGCAAAACATCGTGACGCGTGGGCTGGGCATGAGCGCGCCGGTCGCCAGCAACAACACTGCACAGGGCCGGGCGCAAAATCGCCGCGTTGCCATTGTGATCACGGCGCCGTAAGCGGGTAATCAGCGCGTCTGCGCATAGTCATACAGGCGATCGCGCGCGAGGTTCTTCATTTTGACTTCGCACATGATGTCGAAGCGTTCAAACGACAGCGCCCAGTCATTCAGCGTCTGGTTGAAATAGTAGTCAGAATGGGCGCGCAGCTTCGGCTTAGAGGCGGCAAGTTGCTCCTGATCGGGAAAGCCGCTCTCCGGGATCAGCCCTTCCTGGGCGATCGAATAGTGCAGCACCGGCCGCACGCCGCGCCACGACTCCAGAATCAGCGCCACGCGCGCATCGCTGGCCTGAATAAACTGATTCTCTTTCACCCAGTGATGGTGAATATCCAGCACCACCGGACACAGCGCACGCGCCTGCAAGACGTCATCCAGCGAGCAGGAAATTTCGTCATTTTCCACCGTCAGCATATTGCGGGCTTCCGGGCTGAGGCGCATAAACGCCGCGCGAAAGCCCTCAATACCGCGTTTGCCGTTCATGTGGATGTTGATTTTGAAATCCTGAAACTGCCTGCCGTAGCCCATCAGCACCGCGCACAGCGTGTGGTACTCGACATCCTCCAGCGCCCGATCCACCACGTCATCATTATCCGAAGCCAGCACCGTATACTGGCCGGGATGGAACGACAGGCGAATGTTGTGCGCGCGGGCCAATTCGCCGCAGCGGCTAAACAGTGGCTGCAATTCGGGCAGAATATCGCCATACAGTTCAGTGGCCAGCGGCACGGTGTACAGCGGCAGCAGATCGCTGCCGATGCGCATCATGCGCAACGCATCCGGCTGCTGCGCCAGCTGTTCCAGCGTCAGAGAGAGGTTCTGCAGGTTATTTTGTGCCAGTGCCAGCAGCAGCGTGGCCGCCGCGTTACGCTCCATAGCGAGAAAGCGTGTGCGGGTGGTGGTTTTAAATGGAAATGGCTGTTTAGCCTCAGAATCAAAGTACTTACACGCAAAACCCAATTTCATTATGTTCCCCTTCAGGTCAGCTAGTGAGTCTAGCTGCCGCTGGCAATTATGCGAGGAACGCCGCGTGATTAAACGGGCAGCCGCCTTGCACGGCTGCCCGCACTGTTACACGCTCGGGTAAGTGATATTGCTGCCCGGCGCTTCACGATGCAGATGGATAAAGTTCAGGTGACGCTCGTACTGATCGAGAATGTCGATGATCACCTGCTCCTTGTTGTAGTCCATCAGATCGTTACCCTGACTGCCCTCCAGCAGGAAGGTTTCCAGCCGGTAATAGTGCGACTTACCGCTGCGGGCGCGATAGGTAAAGCCCGGCACCGAGTACTGCTGCGGCCACACCTGATAGACGAAATCCTGCTCCTCGCCGAGGTGCACGCGCAGATCAAGGTAGCCCAGCGGCTGGCCCTCTTCCGGCGCAACGCTCTCCAGCGATACGCGACCGCCGCGCAGCTCCAGCTCTTTGGCGACATCCTGCATCGCCGGATAGATCACCGTTTCCATCATCTGCTGGGTATAGCGCGTGCCCGGGTAGTTCATCAGGCGCGACAGCCGCTTTTTCCAGCTCAGACGGTCATTGCTAGCCGGAATATAGGGCGCGGTATCACGGCTGGCGCTGGCGCGGCGGTGATCTTCCACTTTGAGTGATTTATACAGCCCGGCCATCACAAAGAAAATCACGAAGCTGAACGGCAGGCCCATGATCACCGTGGTGTTTTGCAGCGCAGAGATGCCGTTGGTCATCAGCATGCCCATGGTCAGCACGCCAATCGCCACCGACCAGAAAATGCGCAGCCAGTTTGGCGCATCGCTGTTGATGTCTTTCAGCTTCGAGGTGAAGTTCCCCAGCACCAGCGAGCCGGAATCCGCCGAGGTAACATAAAACAGCATGCCGGTAATGGTGGCGACCGAGGCGCTGAACTTAAACGCCGGATACTGCGCCAGCAGGCTGTAGAAACCGCGCTCGGCATGCGCCATCACTTCCTGGGCAAAACCGGCATCGCCGTGGATGATCTCGTACAGCGCCGCGTTACCGAACACCGACAGCCACAGCAGCGTGAAGGTGAACGGGATAATCAGCGTGCCGAGCACAAACTCACGGATGGTGCGGCCACGGGAAATACGGGCGAGGAACAGGCCGACAAACGGCGACCACGCCACCCACCACGCCCAGAAAAACAGCGTCCAGCTGTTCATCCACTGCGTCGGACGATCAAACGCAAAGGTGTTGAGCGTCATGCCCATAAAGCGGTTGATGTAATCACCGACGTTCAGCACCAGCGCGTTGAGCAGGAAATCCGTCTTGCCCATAAACAGCACAAACAGAATCAGACCAAGCGCCAGCGCGACATTCAGCTCCGACAGGATGCGGATGCCTTTATCCACGCCCGAGGTCACCGAAATGGTGGCAATCACCACCGACAGTACAATCAGCGCCATCTGCGCCGTCAGCCCTTCCGGCACATCAAATAACACTTTCAGCCCGTAGTTGAGCTGTACCACGCCGATACCCAGCGTGGTGGCGATACCAAAAATGGTACCGATCACCGCCGCGATATCCACCGTGTGGCCAATCGGGCCGTTAATACGTTTGCCAAAAATCGGATAGAGCGCCGAGCGAATAGTGAGCGGCAGATTATAGCGGTAGCTGAAGTAGCCGAGCGCGATGCCCATCAGCGCATACATCGACCAGCCGGTCAGACCGTAGTGGAACAGCGTCCACACCATCGCCTGACGCGCCGCTTCCAGAGTCTGCCCGGCGCCTTCCGGCGGCTGCATATACTGCGTGACCGGTTCCGCCACCGAGAAGAACATCAAATCGATGCCGATGCCGGCGGCAAACAGCATCGCCGACCAGCTCAGCAGACTAAATTCGGGTTTGGACTGCTCCGGGCCCAGCTTGATGGCGCCGTAGCGTGAACAGGCCATATAGATGACAAAGACGATATACAGCGTGGCGGCCAGCATGTAGTACCAGCCAAAAGTGGACGATACCCAGTTGACGGCGCTCTGGATCCAGCCGGCAGCGAGATCGCTGTACAAAATGGTGACAAGTGAAAATGTCAGAATCAGTCCGGCAGAGGTGTAAAACACCACGGGATTGATTCTGTCTTTTTCACTGGCAGGTGGATTAATCATCGGTTACCTCTGGTTAATTTCCTGTAATTATTCAATGAAGTAGCAGGGCCGTAGCGATCGGCCTTATCGGTATCGTTCTCCTGTTTTCCCTCCTGATTGTTCGGCACGGTTCAGTATTCACCTTCCCGTTGCGCTTTCATAACAACCGAAGCACAGTATCCTAACAAGTTTCTTTTTTATATTGAACGTGCAATCAAAAAAAGTTTTAATAGGGGTCTTACATTGCGGTGGAGCTGGAGTCATGCCAAAGGTGGGAATGCAGCCGATACGTCGTCGGCAACTGATTGATGCGACCCTGAGTACCATTAACGAAGTCGGGATCAATGACGCGACCATTGCGCAGATTGCGCGGCGCGCCGGCGTCTCGACCGGCATCATCAGCCACTACTTCAAAGACAAAAACGGTTTGCTGGAAGCCACCATGCGCGACGTGACGCGCCAGCTGCGTGATGCGGTGGCGGCACGACTGAAACCGCTGGCGGGAGCCGGCACCGAAGCGCGCCTGCTGGCGATTGTCGAAGGTAACTTCGACGACACCCAGGTGCACAGCGCAGCGATGAAAGCGTGGCTGGACTTCTGGGCCAGCAGCATGCATCAGCCGCAGCTGGGTCGCCTGGAACGCGTCAGCAGCCGTCGCCTGTTTTCCACGCTCGCTGCCGAGTTTCGCCGCGAGCTGCCGCGTGAGCAGGCGCGGCTGGCCGCGCACGGTCTGGCCTCGCTGATTGATGGCCTGTGGCTGCGCGCCGCGCTGAGCGGCAAACCGTTTGATCTGGCGATTGCCAGAACGCTCACCACCCAATTCATTCGCCAGCAGCTGGCTGGCGCCGCGAATCACTGAGGAAGGAGCAACCATGTCCCGATTCACCGAGCAGCATTTATACATTGATGGTCAATACGTTGCCGCAGCAGCGGGCGACACATTCCAGACCATCAACCCGGCCAATGGCGAAGTGCTGGCCGAGGTCCATGAAGCCGCGCAGGCGGATGTCGATCGCGCGGTCGCCGCCGCGCAAAAAGGCCAGAAAATCTGGGCGGCCATGACGGCGATGGAGCGGTCACGCATCCTGCGCCGTGCGGTGGATATCCTGCGCGAGCGTAACGATGAGCTGGCGGCGCTGGAAACCCTCGACACCGGTAAACCGCTGAGTGAAACCCAGGCGGTGGACATTGTTACCGGTGCCGATGTGCTGGAGTACTACGCCGGCCTGATTCCGGCGCTGGAAGGCCAGCAGATCCCGCTGCGTGATACCTCCTTCGTCTATACGCGCCGCGAACCGCTTGGCGTGGTCGCCGGTATTGGCGCATGGAACTATCCGATTCAGATCGCGCTGTGGAAATCTGCGCCGGCGCTGGCGGCCGGTAACGCGATGATCTTCAAACCCAGCGAAGTGACGCCGCTGAGCGCGCTGAAGCTGGCAGAAATCTACAGCGAAGCCGGCGTACCGGATGGCGTGTTCAACGTGCTGAACGGGCGCGGCGCGGTGACCGGTCAGCTGCTGACTGACCATCCGGGCATCGACAAAATCTCCTTCACCGGCGGCGTGGCCAGCGGTAAAAAAGTGATGGCCAACGCGGCCGGCTCCACGCTGAAAGAGGTGACCATGGAGCTGGGCGGCAAATCGCCACTGATCGTGTTTGACGATGCCGACCTCGATCTCGCCGCCGACATCGCCATGATGGCGAACTTCTACAGCTCCGGCCAGGTGTGCACCAACGGCACGCGCGTGTTTGTGCCGACGGCATTGCAGCAGGCGTTTGAAGCCAAAATCGCTGAACGCGTGGCGCGCATCAAAGCTGGCGATGTCAACGATCCGGCCACCAACTTCGGCCCGCTGGTCAGCTTCCCGCACCGTGACAATGTGTTGCGCTATATCGAATCCGGCATCAGCGAAGGCGCGCGCCTGCTGTGCGGCGGTAAACGCATGAGCGGCGCGGCGTTTGATAACGGTGCCTGGGTAGAACCGACCGTGTTCACCGATTGCCGTGATGAGATGGCCATCGTACGCGAAGAGATTTTCGGACCGGTGATGTCGATCCTGACCTACGACAGCGAGGAGGAAGTGGTGCGCCGCGCCAATGCCACCGAATACGGCCTGGCGGCAGGTCTGGTCACCCGGGATCTGAATCGCGCGCACCGCGTCATTCACCAGATTGAAGCGGGCATTTGCTGGATCAACACGTGGGGTGAATCCGCCGCTGAAATGCCGGTAGGCGGTTACAAGCACTCCGGTATCGGCCGCGAGAATGGCCTGATGACGCTGCAGAGCTATACCCAGGTGAAATCTGTACAGGTCGAACTGACCCGTTTTCAGTCGGTATTTTAATCAAGCTTAACCTGAGGAGCGACTAATGGAATTTGATTACATCATTATCGGAGCCGGATCCGCAGGGAACGTTTTGGCAACAAGACTGACCGAAGACAGCAGCGTGAACGTCCTGCTGCTGGAGGCCGGCGGTCCCGATTACCGCTTTGATTTCCGCACGCAAATGCCGGCGGCGCTTGCCTGGCCGTTGCAGGGCAAACGCTACAACTGGGCGTACGAAACCGAGCCTGAGCCGCACATGAATAACCGCCGCATGGAGTGCGGACGCGGTAAAGGGCTGGGCGGTTCGTCGCTGATCAACGGCATGTGCTACATCCGTGGTAACGCCATGGATCTCGACAACTGGGCGCAGCAGCCGGGACTGGAAAACTGGACTTACCGCGACTGCCTGCCCTACTACCGCAAGTCGGAAACGCGCGATATCGGTGCTAATGATTATCACGGCGGCGAAGGCCCGGTGAGCATCACTACCTGTAAGCCTGGCAACAACCCGCTGTTCGCCGCGATGATTGAAGCCGGCGTGCAGGCGGGCTATCCGCGTACCGACGATCTCAACGGTTATCAGCAGGAAGGATTTGGTCCGATGGACCGTTTCGTGACGCCGCAGGGCCGCCGCTCCAGCACCGCGCGCGGTTATCTGGATACGGCGAAACAGCGTCCGAACCTGAAAATCATCACCCACGCCACCACCGATCGCATTCTGTTCGAGGGCAAACGCGCGGTCGGCGTGCAGTATCTGCACGGCGCCAGCGATACGTCGCACACCGTGCATGCGCGGCGTGAAGTGCTGCTGTGCGCAGGTGCTATCGCCTCGCCGCAGATTCTGCAGCGCTCCGGCGTTGGCGCGGCGGCATTGCTGAAGCAGCACGACATCCCGCTGGTGCATGATCTGCCGGGCGTCGGTGAAAACCTGCAGGATCATCTGGAGATGTACCTGCAGTACGAGTGCAAAGAGCCGGTATCGCTCTATCCGGCCCTGAAGTGGTGGAACCAGCCGAAAATCGGTGCCGAGTGGCTATTCAAAGGCACCGGTATCGGCGCCAGCAACCAGTTTGAAGGCGGTGGCTTTATCCGCAGCCGGGAAGAGTTTGCCTGGCCCAACATTCAGTACCACTTCCTGCCGGTGGCGATTAACTACAACGGCTCGAATGCGGTAGAAGCGCATGGCTTCCAGTGTCACGTCGGTTCGATGCGTTCGCCAAGCCGCGGTCACGTGCGCATTAAGTCGCGCGATCCGCGCCGGCATCCGGCGATTCTGTTCAACTACATGGCGCACGAGCAGGACTGGCATGAGTTCCGCGATGCCATCCGCATCACGCGGCAAATCATCAACCAGCCGGCGCTGGATAAGTATCGCGGCAAAGAGATCAGTCCGGGGCTGGAGTGCCAGAGCGACGAGCAGCTGGATGAGTTTGTGCGCAACCATGCTGAGACCGCTTACCATCCGTGCGGCACCTGTAAAATGGGCAGCGATGAGATGGCGGTTGTGGATGGCGAAGGTCGCGTACACGGCCTGCAGGGGCTGCGCGTGGTCGACGCCTCAATCATGCCGCTGATCATCACCGGTAACCTGAACGCCACCACCATCATGATTGGTGAGAAGATCGCCGACAACATTCGTGGTCGCCAGCCGCTGCCGCGCAGCGAAGCGGACTACTTCGTGGCGGGCGATCGCCCGGTGCGCGGCGAGCCGCTGCGCGCATAAAGCAGTGATGTCTCAGGGGGAGAACGTACGGTTCTCCCCTTTTTTTCGCCCTCTTCTCTCTCGTCACCCCGACTGCCATCAAGGCCTGTCAGACTTTGCGCCGCACGGTGCTGGTACCTGGGTTGATGTAGCAACCTAACAGTATGTTGTAACTATAATACCTTAGCGCCTCCGCTAAGCGCCGGGCTTGTCCAGCGCCAGCGCCTGCAAAAAGCGTTGCAGGATGGCGTTGTGACGCGAGCCCTGGCGCGTAACGAGCGCGATTTGACTGTGGTAATGGAACTGCTGTGGCGCGAGGGCGCGCATCTGCTTTTTCTCCACCCACTGCGCGGCGTAGTGGTCCGGCAGGAAACCGATATAGCGCCCGGTGAGAATGAGAAACGCGATCCCTTCGCGATCGGAAGCGGTGGCACTGCAGTTCAGCTGCTGATGCAGCACAATCGCCTCCGCCGGCATGCGAAACAGCGGCGCTATTGCATCGCAGGCCGCCAGCGCGTGGTGTTCCGGCCGCTCCGCCTGGTTAAACAGCGGGTGCGCGTGGCTGCAATAGAGCTGCGCATGTTCATCATACAGCTGTGCGTACGCCAGCCCGGAGACCGGTGCCGCCATCGGCAGCGCACCCACGTGCAGGCGCCCTTCCAGCAGACCCCGCTCGATGTCCGCTGCGGTTAACATACTGATGTTGATCCGGACCCCTGCCCCGCTCTCCCGCAGCGCCGCCAGCGCATGGGTGAGACGCATGCGCGGCTGCGTCACCAGATTATTGATGATGCCGATGTTGAACTCCCCGCGCAGCTGCTGATGCATCTGGTTCACCTGCTGGCGAAAATCTTCCACCGCCGCCATCATGGTCTCGCTGTGTCGTAAAATTTCACGCCCTTCCTCGGTGAGCGCAAACCCGGCGCGACCGCGCTGGCACAGGCGCATGCCCAGCCGTTTTTCCAGATCGCTCATATGCAGGCTGATGGCCGAGCGCGTAATACCGAGCAGGCTTTCGGCGGCGGAAAAGCTGCCGCACTCGCTGACGGTTTTGAAAACGCGCAGCAGTCTGAGGTCGAAGTCGGTCACCTGGGCCAGCGTTTTCTTTTTCATTAAGGTGAGTAAATCCATAAGTGAAGACAAGTTAATTAGCATTTAACTTAACCGGCGGCGGATTGCAAACTCTGCTTATCACCCGCCGGAGAAAACCCGATGTCACAGCCGATCAATACCGCCGACCTGAATTTACAGGCGCACTGGATGCCGTTCACTGCTAACCGCTATTTTCAGCAGGACCCCCGTTTTATTGTCGCCGCGCACGGCCACTGGCTGACCGCTGGCGACGGCCGCCAGATTTTCGATAGTCTGTCCGGTTTATGGACCTGCGGCGCGGGCCACACGCGCCGTGAAATCCAGCAGGCGGTCGCGCAGCAACTCGGTACGCTGGATTACTCACCGGGCTTTCAGTACGGCCATCCGCTGTCGTTTCAGCTGGCCGAGCGCATCGCCAGCCTGATGCCCGGCCATCTCAACCACGTGTTCTTTACCGGTTCGGGGTCGGAGTCGGCGGATACTGCGGTGAAAATGGCGCGCGCCTGGTGGCGGGCCAAAGGCCAGCCCAATAAAACCCGGCTGATTGGTCGCGCGCGTGGCTATCACGGCGTGAACATTGGCGGCACCAGCCTTGGTGGAATCGGCGGCAACCGTAAGGCCTTTGGTCAGCTGCTGGAGGTTGATCACCTGCCGCATACGCTGCAGCCAGAGCTGGCGTTCACCCCCGGCCAGCCCGCCACGGGCGGCGAGGCGCTGGCGGATGAGATGCTGAAGCTGATTGAGCTGCATGATGCTTCGACTATTGCCGCGCTGATTGTTGAACCGCTGTCCGGTTCCGCCGGCGCGATTATTCCGCCGCACGGCTACCTGCAGCGCCTGCGTGAGATCTGTACGCAGCACGATATTTTGCTGATTTTTGACGAGGTGATCACCGGCTTTGGCCGCATGGGACGCTGGAGCGGCGCGGAGTATTTTGGCGTCACACCGGATCTGCTCAACTTCGCCAAACAGATTACCAACGGTGCCATTCCGCTGGGCGGCGTGGTGGCCAGCAGCGAAATCTATCACACCTTTATGTCTCAGCCGCTGCCGCAGCACGCGGTTGAGTTTGCGCACGGCTACACCTATTCGGCGCATCCGGTGGCCTGCGCGGCCGCGCTGGCGACGCTGGACGTGCTGGAAAACGAGGCGCTGATTAGCCAGTCGGCCGAACTGGCACCGCATTTTGAACGTGCGCTGCACGGGCTGCGCGATTGTCCGCAGGTGGTGGATATCCGCAACTGCGGGCTGGTCGGTGCCATTCAGCTGGCACCCCGTGAAGGTGACGCGACCGTGCGGCCGTTTGAAGCGGGCATGGCGCTGTGGAAAGCCGGCTTTTACGTCCGCTTTGGCGGCGATACGCTGCAGTTCGGCCCGATGTTTGATACCCAGCCGGCCGAACTGGACCGGCTATTTGATGCGGTAGGCGAAGCCCTGCACGGCCTCAGATAATCTCAGTGCTGTAGCTGACCGGTTGCGGCGGAATAAATGCCTGCACCGGCGTCAGCTCGCCGCGGTATTTGCGCAACTGCACCACGGTGATTTGTCCGCTACAGCCCTGCGCCAGCGATGAAGTACCGATATCCAGCGTCAGCACATTCGGATTGCCGTGGCGACACAGCGGTCGCAGCGCGGTGGGATCGACCGGATCGTACCAGGCGCCGGTCGGCAACTGCACCACACCCAGCATAATGCTTTCGGTAACGCGAGCGCTGGCCAGCACGTGACCGCGCTGATTGTACAACTCGATAATGTCGCCGTCGGTAATGCCGCGCGCGGCGGCATCGTGCGGATGCAGGCTGCACACCTCACGTCCTTCGCATTTGCCGCTCAGACTGTAGTCACCAAAATCCAGCTGGCTGTGCAGACGCGTGGCCGGCTGATTCGCGATCAACCACAGCGGATGTTCCGCATCCGTCTGCTGCTGCGGCGCGCGCCACACCGGATGGCCGGGGCAATTTTCATAGCCAAAGCTGGCGATGGTGGCGGAAAAGATTTCGATTTTGCCGCTCGGTGTCGGTAGCGGTGCCGCCGCCGGATCGGCCCGAAACGCATTGATCATCCGCCCGCCATCTTTCAGCTGCGGCAGTTCAATCACGCCCTGCAGCCAGAACTGGTCGAAGTCAGGAATCGTCACCTGATGCGCGGCCAGTTTTTCCTGCAGCTGCGCATAGTGATGGCGCAGCCAGCCGCGGGCGTCGCGTCCTTCGGTGAACGCCTCTTCACGGCCTAAACGACGCGCCAGTTCAGCAAAAATGGTGTAGTCATCCTGCGCCTGCGCGTAAGGTTGTGCCACCGGCTGCATGGCAAACAGATGACGATCGGTCGGCGCACCGCCGATATCTTCACGCTCCAGCGTCATAGTGGCAGGCAGCACGATATCCGCATGGCGCGCGCTGGCGGTCCACGCGGTCTCGTGCACAATCAGCGTATCCAGCTGGCAAAACGCCTGCCGCAGCCGCGCCAGATCCTGATGATGATGGAACGGATTGCCGCCCGCCCAGTAGGCCAGACGGATGTGCGGATAGGTCAGACGCCGGCCGTTGTAGTCAAACTGCGTGCCGGGATGCAGCAGCATATCGGCGATGCGCGCCACCGGAATCAGCCGGTCAATACCGTTCCTGCCCTGCGGCAGCGCCGGGAAACTCACCAGATTATGATGCTTACCGTAGTGACCTAGCGCGCCGAGCGCGTAGGTATATCCACCGCCCGGCAGCCCCGGCTGGCCCAGCGCGGCCGCCAGCACCAGCCCCAGCCATACCGGTTGCTCACCGTGTTCCGCGCGCTGCAATGCGTGCGCCACGGTAACCAGCACACGTTTACCGTGCAGCTGGCGCGCAAAATCGGTGATTGTTGCCGCGCTGACGCCACAAATCTCAGCCGCCCACTGTGCGTCGCGCCGCGTACCGTCCTCTTCGCCGCGAATATAGGCGACCATTTGCGGCCAGCCGACGGTGTAACGCGCGAGGAAAGCCTCATCGGTGCGCTGCTCGTCAATTAACACTGACAGCAGACCGAGAATGAAGGCCGCATCGGTACCAGGACGCAGCGCCAGCCACTCTCCCTGCGCCTCATCGGGCAGATCGCTCTGCAACGGGCTCACTGAAATAAAGTGTGCGCCGCGTTCCGCCGCCTGCTGCATAAAGCCGCGCTCGGTATGTTCGCTCAGACCACCGCTTGCCACCTGCGAATTTTTCAGCGCCAGGCCGCCGAACGCCAGCACGATCTCGCTATGCCGGGCGATCTCTTCCCAGCTGACGCCGCGGCGGGCGATCTCATTCATGTCGCCGACGATATGCGGTAACAGCACCGAAGCCGAGCCGGAACTGTAGCTGTTCACCGAGCGCACATAGCCGCCCATCACCGTGTTAAGAAAGCGGTGCACCTGGCTCTGCGCGTGATGAAAACGGCCGGCACTTGACCAGCCATATGAGCCACCAAAAATACCTTCCGGCCCATACGCGTCACCGACGCGCTGCAGTTCGCGCGCCACCAGCGTGTAAGCCTGCTCCCAGCTCACCGCCACATAGTCATCATTGCCGCGACGCGGATCCGCGCCGGGCCCGTTTTCCAGCCAGCCACGGCGCACCATCGGTTGCGCCACGCGCGCCGGGTGATGCAGGACATTGTGAAAGTTTTGCAGCAGCGGGCTGGGATCGGGATCGCCGTGAAACGGTTCGATGGTCAGTCGATCGCCCTGCTGGCGGGCAGTAAAAGCACCCCAGTGGGCGCTGTGCATCACCGGTTTTTGCGTCATCATGCTTCCTGGAGTCAAAAATGAAAAACGGTGCTTACAGCACCGTTGCAATAAAGTTTCTTACACGTCCGTTTTCCGGATCGTCGAGCACCTGCTGCGTCGGCCCCGCCGCCACAATCCGCCCGCCTTCCATAAACACGATGTTGTCAGCCACCTCGCGCGCAAAACCGATCTCGTGCGTCACGATCACCATGGTGATGCCGGAGTGCGCCAGCTGTTTGATCACCTGCAGCACTTCACCCACCAGTTCCGGATCGAGCGCAGACGTGGGCTCATCAAACAGCATCACGCCGGGATCCATCGCCAGCGCACGGGCGATCGCCACGCGCTGCTGCTGACCACCGGAGAGATTCTGCGGCCACTCTTCTTCGCGCCCGGCCAGCCCCACCTGCTTAAGCAGCGACAGCGCTTTGCTGGTCGCCTGCTGGCGGCTCTGTTTTTTCACCCGCATCGGCGCATCGACAATGTTTTGCAGTACGGTGCGGTGCGGGAACAGGTTGAACTGCTGAAACACCATGCCGATTTCGGCGCGCTGACGCGCAATCTCGCTGCTGCTCAGCTCGTGCAGCGCCTGGCCTTTCTGTTTGTAACCAATGATCTCGCCACCGATACGAATAGTGCCACCATCCAGTTTTTCCAGATGATTAATGCAGCGCAACAGCGTCGATTTGCCCGAGCCGGACGGTCCGAGGATCACCGTCACCGAGCCAGCCGGGATATCAAGATTAACTTCATCCAGTATAGTGACGCCGGAAAAACGTTTGGTCACCTTACGTAAGGCGATCGCTTCAGCCATTGCTTACGCTCCTTTCGGCTTTAGGCGCGGAGAAACCGGGCAGTGACTTAAGTAAACTGCGCTTTTCACGGCGCGTGACGCCACGGCCAAAGTAGCGCTCGACGTAGAACTGACCAACCGACAGTACCGAAGTCATCAGCAGATACCACAGCGTCGCCACCAGCAGCAGCGGGATCACTTCATAAGTGCGCTGATAGATGATCTGCGCCGAAAACAGCACATCCTGCAGGGAGATCACCGATACCACCGCCGTGGTTTTCAGCTGGCCGATGATTTCGTTACCGGCCGGCGGCATGATGGCGCGCATCGCCTGCGGCAGTACGGTATGGCGGAAAATCTGCGCCGGACGGTAACCCAGCGCACGGGCGGCTTCCAGCTGGCCGTTGCCAACGCTCTGAATCCCGGCGCGCACGATCTCCGCCGCATAGGCAGACTGATGCATTACCAGCGCGATCACCGCCGCGCTGAACGGACTGACCAGCGCATTAGACTGAGTACTCCAGATTTCACCTAGGCCCGGCAGCGACAGTGAAATGGTCGGGTACAGCGCCGCGATGTTGTACCACAGGAACAGCTGTACCAGCATCGGTACGCCGCGGAAAAACCAGGTATAGAACCAGCTGACGCCGACCAGCACCGGGTTGGATGACAGGCGCATCAGCGCCAGCACCGTGCCAAAGGCGAAGCCCAGCACCACCGAAATCGCTGTCAGCTGCAGTGTCATCAGCACGCCCTGCAGGATCGACTCGCCGGTGAAGTTTTCCGCAATCACGCCCCATTCGAAGCGCGGATTGTTGATCATCGAATGCGCCATCGCCACCACGCACAACAGCACCACCAGCGCACTGAGCCAGCGTCCGTAGTAGCGTTTACCGACGATTTTCAGATCGTCGGTGTGGTCGTGAAAGTCACTCATTGAAAGATATCCTGATTACGTTTTGACTCTTTAACCGCGCCAAAGCCGATGCCCCAGTTATCCAGGATCTTCTGGTAGCTGCCATCTTTAATCAGCGAGTTCAGCGCTGCCTGTACGGCAGGTTCAAGCGCGGAATCTTTCGGGAAGGCGACCGATACCGGCGCATCATGTACGGTGATTTCGCCGCTCATGGTCAGCGGTTTGATCACTTTCACCTGCCACAGCAGGCCTTCGTACGGACCGAGGAACATCGGCACACGCCCGCTGACCACGGCCTGAACACCCGCCGGGCGATCCGGGAACACTGACACTTTAATCGGTTTTTTCCCGGCCGCTTCACAGGCTTTGCTGGCCTCTTCCAGACGGGTCACCTGGGTGGTGCCGGAACCGGCGCCGACTTCTTGACCGCACACCTCGTCGAGGGTTTTGAACGGCGCGACGTTGGCGTCTTTCCGCGAAATAATGCCGAGACGGCTGGCGTCGTAGTAACTCACGAAGTCGATAATTTTGGCGCGCGCCGGTGTGGCGTTGATGTTGGACAAGGCCACATCATAGCGACCGGTTTTCAGTCCCGGAATGATGTTGTCGAAGCCGCCGGTATCACGCCACTGCACCTGAATGCCGAGACGCTCACCGACCGCGTTCATGATGTCAATTTCACGACCGGCCAGCGTTTTGTTGTCTTCTTTATAGAAGGTGGTGGGCGGCGTGTTGGGGTTGGTTCCTGCCACAATATAGCCGCGCTTCGCCACGTCGGCGGGCACCAGGCTTTTCAGCGCGGCATCAGCCTGTACATGCAGTGAGCTGTCGGTTGGGACGGATTGTTCGGCGGCAAACGCGGTGTGCGCACTGAGAGCGAGTGCGAAAAGGGTGATACCTTTTGCGAATTTCACTGGAACCTTTCTCCTGATATTTAAAATGTTTCCCGGCAGGGAAAAGGCGTCGAGGTAGCGATGTATTTTTCCCTTTGCACATGTCGCGTAAAGCCGCGCGGCGCAAAGGATTGTCATCCTCTGAACGTCCCGCAGCCATTCTCTGGAAGATAGGCAGCGATCACAAATGCGAAAAACAGATATCTATTGCCGAAATCCGGCAATAGGGTTCTTTGCTGGCCTGAATGCGGCCCTGTCGTCGCGCAAAAATCAGATTGTTGCCGCAAATCAGGCACCTCCTTATCCTGCCACGCTGAATGATTTGCTTATTAGCCATAACGTTCCTGTCTAAGCCAGCGTATCGCCCTGCTGACAAAAACTGACAAAAAAGCGGCCCGTCGAGGCGATTTGCGCAGGAATGTAAAGAAGTTGCACACCAATATACAATGCAAACCATTCTCATTATCATGCGCATTTGCTTACAAATGTTAACGCATCAGGGAGATGATATAAGTGAATGTAACTGTATGTAGCAAAAAGCATCCGGTCGCACTGTGCCTGGCGGGCCTGTTAACCTCACCGGTGTTTGCCGCTGAACCCACGGAGAAGCTGGCCGACGATGAGTCGATGATTGTGACGGCAGAGCAGGAGCTGAAGCAGCAGCCGGGAGTCTCCACCATTACCGCTGAAGACATCAAAAAAAGTCCGCCCGTTAACGACCTCGCGGACATCATCCGCAAAATGCCCGGCGTTAACCTCACCGGTAACGGCGCCAGCGGCAGCCGCGGTAACAACCGTCAGATCGACATTCGCGGCATGGGCCCGGAAAACACTTTGGTGCTGATCGATGGCGTGCCGGTCACCTCCCGTAACTCGGTGCGTTACAGCTGGCGCGGTGAGCGCGACTCACGCGGGGATACCAACTGGGTACCGCCGGAAATGGTGGAACGCATTGAGGTGATACGCGGTCCGGCCGCTGCCCGTTATGGCTCCGGTGCCGCCGGCGGTGTGGTCAACATTATTACCAAACGCCCGACCAATGACTGGCACGGTTCGCTGTCGCTGTTCACTAACCAGCCAGAAGATGACAAGGAAGGCGCCACCCGCCGCGCGAACTTCAACCTCAGCGGTCCGCTGGCCGGTGAGGCACTCACCATGCGGCTGTACGGCAACCTGAACAAAACGGATGCCGACGCCTTCGACATCAATACCGCGCAAAATGGCGCTTACGCCGCCGGACGCGAAGGGGTGCGTAACAAAGACATCAACGGCGTGCTGTCGTGGAAAATCACCCCGACGCAGATTATCGATTTCAGCTATGGCTATAGTCGCCAGGGCAATATTTATGCCGGCGACACGCAAAACAGCAACAGCAATGCCAGCGCCAACGGGCTGGTGGAAGCGCTGTACGGCAGCGAAACCAACCGCCTGTATCGCCAGAACTATGGAGTGGTGCACAACGGCATCTGGGACTGGGGCACCTCTAAGCTCAACTTTAGCTATGAGAAAACCAATAACACCCGCCTGAAAGAAGGCTCCGGCGGCAGCACCGAAGGGATGATCAACAGCGATACGTACGCTACCAGCCGGCTGGAGAGCTATCGCGCCGGCGGCGAGATCAATTTCCCGCTGCAGCTGCTGGTCGATCAAACCGTTACGCTGGGTGCTGAGTGGAATCGCGATGAACTTAACGATCCGGCATCGGTACAGGCCACCAGCGCACCGGGCGTCGATTTCGGCGGCGTTTCCAGCGACGGTTCGCAGCGTGACAGTAAAAACAGCGCCACCATCAGCTCGCTCTATTTCGAAGACAACATCGCCGCCACCGACTCCACCGAAGTGATTCCCGGCCTGCGCTTCGACTATCACGATCAGTTTGGCGCTAACTGGAGCCCGAGCCTCAATCTATCGCAGGGCCTCGGTGATTACTTCACGCTGAAAGCCGGTATTGCGCGCGCCTTTAAAGCGCCAAACCTGTATCAGTCCACTGAGGGCTATATCCTGTCGACGCGCGGCAACGGTTGTCCGATTGGCCTGTCACGCTGTTACCTGCTGGGCAGCAAAGACCTCGATCCCGAGATCAGTGTGAATAAAGAAGTCGGCATTGAGTTCAGTCATCAGGGCTATGTGGCGGGCATCACCTGGTTCCGCAATGATTACAAAAACAAAATCATCTCCGGCACCACGCCGGTGGCTTCAACCGGCTCGTATAACCTGCTGCGCTGGGAAAATGGCGGCAAAGCGATCGTCGAAGGGCTGGAAGGCAATCTGAGCATCCCGCTGATTGCCGACACGCTGGAGTGGCGCACCAATGCCACCTATATGTTCCGCTCGGAGAGCAAAAAAACCGGCAACCCGCTGACGGTAATTCCGGAATTCACCATCAATTCGCAGCTGGAGTGGCAGGCGACCGAGGCGCTCAGCGCCAACATCAACTGGACGCAATACGGCCGGCAGAAGCCACGCCAGTATGCGGAAACCAGCCTCGAGGCCAGCCGTGGTCTGTCGCAGCGTGAAATCAGCCCGTATTCCATTGTCGGGCTGAACCTCAACTATGACATCACTAAAAACCTGAGCGCCAACGCCGGTATCAATAACCTGTTTGATAAGCGCGTTTATCGCGAAAATGCCGGGGCATCGACCTATAACGAACCGGGCCGCGCCTGGTACGCCGGTGTCACGATGTCGTTCTGAGGAATGGACGCGATTGATTTGAGCGACCGAACTTAGCTGAGGGATTTAAGCACCGCCGCCTGTGCGGCAGGCCTGCGCGCTAGCCGGATGCTCAGCAGCGCGCCGGCCGCCAGACAAATCGACATACACACTATCGCCACGATGAAGGCATGGGTAATCTCTCCCGGCCCCTTGCCCGTGCCCAGCACGGCATAAAAGATCCCGCCGATAATGGCCACGCTCAGTGCCGTGCTCAGTTGCAAGGTGGAGCTGGCGATACCGGCAATCATCCCGGCCCAGGCGGGTGCCACGCGTCCGGTGACGATGTGCATCAACGTCGGCAGCGCCAGCCCCTGACCAAACCCCACCACAAACAACCCCAGGGCCAGCGGCAGCGCCGCCGGTGACACCCCGACCGGCGTGCTGGCCATCAGCCACGACAGGCCCAGCAGGCCGACCACTTCCAGCACCATCCCAGTGGCGTTAACGTAAGGCCCAATCAGCCGTCGCGCAGCGGGCGTGGATAATGGCCCCAGCAGAAAACCCGCACCAAAGGGCAGGAAGATCAGCCCGGCGCTCAGTACGCCCTGATGCAGCGCGCCCTGTAAATAGATCGAGAACAGCAGGAAGAATACGCCAATCGAGTAGAACAGCAGCGCCAGCAGCAGGGACAGCCCAAGACCCGGCACGCTAAAAATCGCCGGATCGATCAGCGGATCGCCGCCCTGCTTTGCCAGCCGGCTTTCATAGCGCCAGAACAGAGTGCCTAGCACCGGCACCAGCAGCAGCGATAGCCAGGCCCACAGCGGCCAGCCCGCTTCCCGTCCTTCAATCAGCGGCACGATCAGCAGACCCAGCGTCATCATCGACAGTCCCATTCCGCCAAAATCCAGCTTGCGCGCGTGCTGAGCACGCGTCTCTTTAATCAACGGGATGCCAAACAGCACCACCAGCAGCGCTACCGGCAGATTGACCAGGAAAATGGCGCGCCAGCCGCTATTGAACAGGTTGAGTGAGATCAGGATGCCGCCCAGCGCCTGGCCAATCACCGAGGCCAGGCCAAATACCGCGCCGTACAGGCTCAGCGCGCGCGATTTCTCCGCCTCCGGGAAAATCGCCTGAATCGAGGCCAGCGCCTGCGGTGCCATAATCGCTGCAGTGATGCCCTGCAGCACGCGACCAGCGATCAGCGCGCCCGGTGACCAGGCAAAGCCACACAGCGCAGAAGCCGCTGCAAAACCGGTCAGTCCAGCGAAGAACATGCGCCCGCGGCCAAACAGATCGCCGAGGCGACCGCCGGTGATCAGCGTGACGGCATAAAACCCGGCATAGGACGAGATGACAAATTGCTCCGCCGAGCCGGACGTGGCCAAATCGCTCTGAATCGACGGCAGCGCCACATTGACAATAAAGAAGTCCAGCGGGGGTAAAAATGCGCCTGTCAGCAGGACGATAAACATCGCCCAGCGGCGTGGCTCGGGATTTAACGCGTGCGGATCGGACATCACAACACCTCACTAAGGAACCGATCAGTTCCAATATGGATAAAAAAATTAGTCGAGCAGACGCATCGTGCAGTCCACTACTGCGTTCATTTCTGCTTCCGTTGCCCCGGTTTTACCGAGGATACGCATCCCTTCAATCTGGCAAACCAGTAAGCGGGCCAGCACCTGCTCATCACGCTCGGGCAGTTCTCCGCTCAGCTGACCGCGCACCAGTGTTGCCGCATACAGCTGCTGCAAACGCCGGAACATGCGTCCCGTGCGTTCGGCAATCTGTTCATCATGCGCGGCCATCTCGGTGGTGAGTGACACCACCAGACAACCGCGCCGCCCTTTCTCGCCGCTGGAGAGCGCGGCATAACGCAGCAGCGAGGCGCGAATCGCCGCTTTAACCGCGCCGGGCTGCGCCAGAATATCCGAGGTGGCTTTCAGACCTTCGGTCATGTAGATATCCAGCGCGGCCAGCAGCAGCCCTTTTTTATCGCCGAACGCCTTGTAGAGACTGCCGCGCGATAAACCGGTTCCGGCGATCAAATCCGGTAGCGACGCCGCTTCATAGCCGCGATCCCAGAAAACGTGCATGGCGCTGCGGGCGGCCTCTTCCAGCTCGAACTCGCGCGGGCGACCGATGACGGTCAGGTTCTTCATCACTGCCCTCCCCTTTAATTATAAACCAACTGGTTCCTATCTTAGCCGCAATGCAGTGGCTATTGCAAGTCAGCCGCCCCCCCTTCACGGCTCGGCCGCTTACACATGGATAATCAGGGTTAAGTGATGCGTCACACAAAGAACTGACGTAACGCGTCGGCCAGCGCCTGCGGTTGCTCATCCGGGATAAAGTGACCACAGTGCGCGAGGCGAATCCCGCTGACGTCGGCCGCAAAAGTGCGCAGCGGCTGTGCCATATCGGCAATTGAGCCCTGATCGGCGCTCACCGCCAGCAGCGGGATCGCCAGTTTTCCCCGGGTTTGCAACAACTGACGATTCTGTTCCGCTGAGGTGCTGACTTCACGGTACGCCGCCATGCCGGCGCGCAGCGCGCCGTTTTGCTGCAGCAGCCGCACATATTCCGCCATCTCTTCGTCACCAAACACCATCGGGCTGGCTGCTTTGCGCTGCAAAAACCACTGCAGATAGAGCGCTTCACGACCGGCGATCAGCGCTTCCGGCAGATCCGGCAACAGGTGAAAAGCAAAGTGCCAGGTTTTCCAGGCTTTGTCCGGCGTCGCAGGCAGCGCATCCGGCAGCGTCACTCCGGGAATGCCGGCATCCAGCAGCGCCAGTTTGCTGATGGCATCACCGTGCAGCATCGCCAGCGGCCAGGCAACCCAGGCACCCACGTCATGCGCGGCCAGGTAGTAACGCTCAACACCCAACTGCTGCAACAATCCCTGCACGCTGTGCGCCAGTGAGGTGGTGTCATAACCGCTGGCAGGCTTGTCGGAGTCGCCCTGGCCGGGCAGATCCGGCGCAATGATGAAATAGTCTGCCGCCAGCTGCGCCATCACCTTACGCCAGGCAAACCAGCTCTGCGGAAAGCCCGCCAGCAGTACCAGCACTGGTCCCTGCGCATTGCCGCCGCTGACATAGTGCAGCCGCACGCCCGCGACCGTGGCGTAAGCATGGTTAAATTGCGGCAGGTGATCGACGGGCTGTGACCAGCGCGGCGCGGCGTCCAGGGCAGGCAGTGACATAAGCGTTCTCCGGTTATTTTGGTAAAGAGTGTTTCCTTATTGGATGCGATTCTGCGCTACCGCGCCGTTAACGCGGACTCATTAAGGAAATGTTTATTTCCTTAATATTAACGACAGCCACGCGCGCCTTGCAAGCGAGTCTGTGAAATAGATCCGGAAGCGAACGGCGGAGTGAATCGCCCCGCCGCCGCGCCTGAGCGATGCGCGGTTATCCCGCCTTCTTCGACGTGGGTTTCAGCGATCGATTGAGATCCTGAATGCGTTTCATGGTTTTAACCGTGCGTGCCGAACTGGCGGAGGCCACCGCCAGAATCAGCATTTCGAGGCACACCAGCACCGTGCCGTGCAGCGGCATGCGACCATTTTCACCGCCGCGCGGCACGTTAATCACCACATCCGCCTGCTGCGCAAACGCCGAATCCAGCGCGTGGGTCAGCAGAATCACCGGCATACCCAGCCGCTGCGCCTCTTTCAGCGTCGTCATGCCCTCACGGTGCGCCGATTTCTGCGCCATCATGATCAGTACATCGCCGCGCTGTAGCGTTATCAGCTGTTCCGCCAGCGCAATCCCGGCACGGTTAAGCGTCACCGCCGGCAGGCCGATGCGCCGGAACAGTCGCGCGCTGTACTCCGCCAGAATGCCGGAAGCGTTGATGCCAAACAGCGCCACCTGACGCGCTTCCAGCAGCAGTGTCACCGCAGCCGCTACCGCCTGGCGGTTGACCGGTTCTGCCAGTACTTCGCAGGCGCGCTGATGGCCGCCCAGCACAAAATCGATGCCGGAGTTGATGTCACACGACAGTTCGCTGATGGTCGCGCTCATCTTCTCTTCCGAGTTTTGCGCCGGGCCAAACCACGCGGCCAGCGTGGTTTTCAGATCGCGCAAACCGGCAAAGCCCAGCGCCTGCACGGTGCGCACCACGGTGGCGTCAGAAGTTTGGGTGGCCTGGGCGATATCCAATGCAGTCGCGTCTAATATAGCCTCACGATGTTCGTGGATATATCGCGCCACCGTTTGCAGGCTGGCCGATAATGTCGTGACGCGCGCACGGTAGCGTTCACCGAATACATCCACCCGATTTTTAATGTTATTTGCCGCCATTATGTTGCCTGTTAGTAATACCGCATCGTTGTGAACCGCGTCGGCAGGCCGGCTTGTAGTAAAAATTTGCGCCGCTACCGCTGCCCACTCCCTTCACGCCTGGCTTAACCCGGCCAGCCTCAAACTACAAAAAAAGCATAATCGACTGATTGTAAATAAATTTTCTGACAATCCCGGTTCAAAATTTTCTACCGCGTTCTGCTGTAGTATCCACACCATCATTTACGTTTACTACTACATTTTTTCATGTTTGAATGATTCTCAATTACATCTCAGCCGCCTTTTTCCGCTGACTGATGGCATAACAATGCCGGGCCGCGAATGTCCTGTTCGTCAACGGCAGTATTTTACTGATAGCTTAGTTGCGCGGAATAAATAATCCCGCAATTACACCAGGTTTATATTCGATGCAGAACAACTCACCGCGGGCGGTTAAATTACTGTGCCATCCGGCTATCCTTGCCGCTATTTACGGCGTAACGGCACTCAGCAGTACTGACAGCCTTGCCGCTGAACAAAACAGCACCCTCACCGTGACGGCGCAGCAGCAAAACAGTGACGACGGCTATAGCGCCACCAGCAGTTCGGTCGCCAGTAAAACGCCGGTGTCGCGCCTCAATGAAGCCCAATCGGTGAGCGTGGTGACGCAACAGCAGCTGGAGGATTATCAGGCCGCCAGCCTCGCCGACGCGCTGCGCTTTGTCAGCGGCGTAAGCGAAGGCAATACGCTGGCAGGTACCGAAGATGGCTTTGTACGCCGCGGCTTTGGCAGCAACTCGGATGGTTCCATCTATCGTGATGGCGTGCGCAGCAGCCAGGGGTTGAATTTTGATGCCACCACCGAACGTGTCGAGGTGCTGAAGGGCTCGGCTTCGCTGCTGTACGGTATCCAGAATCCCGGTGGCGTGATCAATATTGTGAGCAAAAAGCCGCAATACACCTGGCACACCAAAGTCAGCGGTCGCGCAGCCAGCGAGGGCGGCGGCGCCGGCACGCTGGACGTCACCGGCCCGCTCGGCAACGGTTTTGCTTTCCGCCTGATTGCCGAAAAGCAGAATCAGGATTACTGGCGCAATTTCGGCAGCGATAAACACACCTTAATTGCCCCCTCGCTACAGTGGTATGGCGAGCAGGCCAGCTTCCTCATCAGCTACGAAGATTATCAGTACGATATTCCCTACGATCGCGGCACGGCGTTTGTTAACGGTAAGCCGGTAGCGATTGGCTATAAAGATCGCCTGGACGATAAAGCTAACCATGCGTGGGGCCACAATAAAACCCTGAACGCGCACTACGACTGGCAGTTCAATGAGGCGTGGAGCACGCGCCTGACTTTTGGCTGGAACCAGCGTCAGTACGACAACAACGAAGTGCGGGTCACGGCGATCAATCCCACCACCGGCGTGGTGACGCGCCGCGCCGACGCCAACCGTGGCTTCAACCATAAAACCAAATACGTGGCGTGGGATGTGATCGGTTCGCCGCAGCTGTTTGGCATGACGCACGATGTGGTGTTCGGCACCGATTATGAAATGAACCAGACTTACCGTGCGCACCAGTATCAGGGTAAAGCGAACACCGGCTTCAACCTGTACGATCCGCAATACGATATGCTGGCACCGATCACCAACAGCAGCAGTGAAAATAGCGCCAACGCCAACCTGCTTAACCGCCTGCACAGTCGCTCGGTATACGCCAAAGACAGCATTTCGCTCACCGACGACTGGATTGCGGTGCTGGGCGGACGCTATCAGCACTATGAACAGCGCGCGTCAAAGGGCTTCGATCCGGTGGTGCAAACGCTGGATAGCGAGGGCAACAAGTTCCTGCCGCAGGCCGGGCTGATTTACAAACTGACGCCGGATGTCTCACTGTACAGCAGCGTGAGCAAATCCTTTACGCCGTCGACTGACGTCGACGATGACGGCAACGTCGGCAAGCCGGAACAGGGCACCACATGGGAAGTGGGCAGCAAGTGGCAGATTTCGCCCCGGCTGTTTGCCAGCGTAGCGCTGTACCGCATCGACGAACGCGATATGTCGCTCAACATTAACGGCACCACGCGCGCCATCAATAAAGCGCGTTCGAGCGGCGCTGAATTTGAGCTCAATGGGGAAGTGCTGCCGGGCTGGGATCTGAGCGCCAACTACAGCTACGATAAGGCTGAAATCGTCGACGATGGCGTCAATCCGGCGAACAATGGCAACCGCCTGCAGAATGCACCTCGTCACGCCGGGGCGCTTTACCTGAGCCATAACCTGACGCTGAACGGCATTCCCGGTGACTTCCGCGTCGGCGGCGGTGCGCGCTACGTTGGCTCACGCGCCGGTGATCCGGAGAACAGCTTTACGCTGCCGGATTATGTGGTCGCCGACAGCTTTATCGCCTGGAATAATCAGCTGTTTGGCGAGAAAACCCAGCTGAAGCTTAACCTGAATAACCTGTTCAATAAGCACTATTACACCTCCAGCGGCGGCAACCTGCGCGTGCGCGAAGGGGAAACCCGTAACATGATGGTCGAGGCCAGCGTTGAATTCTGATCGAGCGAAAAAGCCGCTGACGTGGCGTGCCTGGCTGGCAGCCCTCCTGCTGCTGGCGTTCAGCACCAGCGCGCTGGCCAGGGTGATCACCGATATTGACGGCAATCGGGTAGAGATTCCCGATAATCCGCAGCGCATCGTGCTGGGTGAGAGCCGCATGTTGTATACCCTGGCGCTGCTGGCGCCGGATGACCCGTTCCGCCACATCGTCGGCTGGCCGCGCGATCTGCAAAAGTATGACAGCCAGACGTGGAACAGTTTTGCGCAGCGGTTTCCGCAGATGCTGAACATCCCGACGCTCGGATCGGGCGGCCCTCAGGCGATCAATCCGGAGCAGATTCTCGCCCTGCGGCCGGACGTGGTGATTCTGCCCAGCCTGGCGCGCTACGATGATGCCGATCTGAGGCTGGTCAGCATCCTTAATGCTGCGCATATTCCGGTAGTGAAGATCGATCTGCGCGTACATTTGTTAAAGAACACCCGGCGCAGCGTAGAGATTTTTGGTGAGGTGCTGAATCAGCAGGCGCGCGCGGCGGCGTTCACCCGCTTTTACAGCGCCCATCTGCAGGTGATCGAGGAACGGCTGGCGCGCTACCACGGGCCGAAACCCACGGTGCTGTTGCAGTTGCATCTGGGACGGCGCAACGAGTGCTGCGTGACGGCGATTAACGGCAGTCTGGGCGAGCTGCTCAACGCCGCCGGCGGCGACAATATTGCTGGCAAAACCCAGCACGGCGTGTTTGGCCGTTTGAGTGAGGAGCAGGTGATCGCAGCCCAGCCTGAGTATTACTTTGCCACCGGCTTTGGCGATAACGCCAGCGCAGGCCTGCTGCGCCTCGGGCCGGACGTCACGCCCGACGCGGTGCTAAGCAGTTTCCGCCAGCTCACCGCGCAGCAGAACGGCCTGCGTGAGCTGAAGGCGATTCGCAACGGCCATGCAGCGGCAATCTGGATGAATTTTTATCTTAGCCCGTGGCATATTGCGGTGACCGAGTTCATGGCAAAAACGCTGTATCCGCAGCTGTTCGCCGACATCGATCCGCAGCAGACGCTGGAAACCCTGTTCCGTGATTTCCTGCCGATCCCCTATCGCGGCACGCTATTTATGCGTATTCCGGCGGTGGATTCATCCAGCCAGCACAAGCCGTAGCGGCGCAGCGATTGGAGCAGCGCGATGAATCGCGCCGCTACAAAGCGTGCCAGCGAATAATTCCGTTATTACATACTGCACCAATCGTAGCGGCGCAATTTATTGCACGAAAACACAGCGGCGCAGCGGTTGGATCAGCGCGATAAATCGCGCCGCTACAAAGCGTGCCAGCGAATAATTCCGTTATTACATACTGCACCAATCGTAGCGGCGCAATTTATTGCGCAAAAACACAGCGGCGCAGCGGTTGGATCAGCGCGATAAATCGCGCCGCTACGAAACGTGCCAGCGACCCGTACCGTTATCACATTCTGCACCAATCGTAGCGGCGCAATTTATTGCGCAAAAACACAGCGGCGCAGCGGTTGGATCAGCGCGATAAATCGCGCCGCTACAAAGCGTGCCAGCGAATAATTCCGTTATTACATACTGCACCAATCGTAGCGGCGCAATTTATTGCGCAAAAACACAGCGGCGCAGCGTTTAGATCAGCGCGATAAATCGCGCCGCTACGAAACGTGCCAGCGACCCGTACCGTTATCAAATTCTGCACCAATTGCAGCGGCGCAATTTATTGCGCGAAAACACAGCGGCGCAGCGGTTGGATCAGCGCGATAAATCGCGCCGCTACAAAGCGTGCCAGTGACCAGTACCGTTATCACATTCTGCACCAATCGTAGCGGCGCAATTTATTGCGCAAAAACACAGCGGCGCAGCGGTTGGATCAGCTCGATAAATCGCGCCGCTACGAAACCTGCCAGCGACCAGTACCGTCATCACATTCTGCACCAATCGTAGCGGCGCAATTTATTGCGCAAAAACACAGCGGCGCAGAGGTTTGATCAGCGTGATAAATCGCGCCGCTACGAAACGTGCCAGCGAATAATACCGTTATAAACACTTATTTATGCCTGCGGCTGGCGCTTAAACACCCAGAACGCCCAACTGTGGTACAGCAGCGTCAGCGGCAACACAATCAATAAACCCGTCACCACGAACCCCTGCGTCACCGGCGAGGAGGCCTGCTGGTGCATCTCCAGCTGCCACGGCAGCAACCATGGATACAGCCCGCACGCCAGCGCCGCGACCACCACGCCCGTCTGTACCAGCGTGATCATCAGCAACGCCACCATCGCTTCCCGCCACAGCGTAAGCAGTTGCAGCAGCCACAGCGCAGGCAACAGGCTCAGCAACACTTTTCCCGGCCAGCGCTGCCAGCTCTGCTGCCACAGCGCCGGCTCCAGCAGCAGCACGGCAATAAAACAGGCCAGCGTCACCACCCACCACAGCATGGCCAGCGCCCGCGCCCGCTCCACCACCGGCTCGCCAATGCGCCAGCACAGCCAGCAGCAGCCCAGCAGCAGATCAACCGCCACCAGCCCGAGACCGCACAGCAGCGGCACCAGCGAAAAATCAATCACAATCCCGCTGGGCGGACGCGACACCAGCATCAACCCGCTCATCCAGCCTGGCAGAAACGCTGCCAGCAGCGAGCTGACCATCAGCAGCCGGTCCAGCCAGCGTCGCCCGGTCTCGCCAGGCTGACCGCGATACGCCAGCGCCAGCCCGCGTAAAAACAGCGCCAGCAGGAAGAGAAACAGCGGCACCTTCAGCGTTTGTAGCAGCAGACTGTACAGCGGCGGAAACAGCGCCAGCATGCCGCCTGCCAGCAACACCAGCCAGGTTTCATTGGCATCCCACAGCGGCAGCAGGCTGTGCACCATCCACTGCCGCTCTTGTGGCTGGTCGAAACTGTACAGCAGCATCCCCACGCCGCTATCCGTGCCATCCAGCGCCAGATACATCAGCAGGGCAAACAGCAGAAGCACAGCAGAAAGTTCGACCAACATCCTCATCCTCCTCAGGCTGGCGTCTGTATGGTTTCCGCTACCGCCGTCGCCTGCGGATCCGGCAGCGGTGCCGCCAGGTGGCGCAGCAGATAACACAGGCCAAAGGCAAAACTCAGTGCGTAAATCACCACCACCGACGCGAAAATGGCGACGCTGCTGCCGAGGGACATTGGCGCCAGGCTGTCGGCAGTACGCAGCATGCCGTATACCGTCCACGGCTGCCGGCCGACCTCCGTCACCACCCAGCCCGCCAGCAGTGCAATGAAGCCAGCCGGTGACATCAGCGCAAGCAGACGCAGCAAGCGCCGCGACTGTTCAAGACGACCGCGCCAGCGCTGCACATTGCCGGCCAGGCTGCTCAGCAGCATCAGCAGCGCCAGGCCCACCATCAGGCGAAAGGCAAAAAACACCGGCAGCACCGGCGGCAGGCTGTCGCGCGGGAATTCACCCAGGCTTTTGATGTGGCCGCTGAGGTTATGGCGCAGATAGAGCGAACCGATAGCCGGGATCGCCAGCTCGGCGTGGTTCCGCTGCTGCGTCTGATCGGGCAGCGCAAACAGCCGCAGCGGCTCGCTCTCCCCTGGCGCAGGCGGCTGCCAGCTGCCCTCGATCGCCGCCAGTTTGGCGGGCTGATAGTCACGGGTGTTTTCGCCGTGCAGATCGCCCACCACCATCTGCAGCGGCAGGATGCACAGCGACACCGCCAGCGCGCTGCGCAGCATCAGCCGGCTGGCGGCCTCGCCAGCATTACGCAGCAGGCGCCACGCCGCGACACCACCCAGCAAAAAGGCCACGCTGATCCACGAGGCCAGCAGCATGTGCGCCAGCCGCCAGCCAAACGAGGGCGCGGAAATCAAACTCCAGGCACTATCCGGCGTGAACTGGCCGGCGTCGTTGAGCGTAAAACCGCGCGGCGTTTGCATCCAGGAGTTAGCGGCGAGGATCCAGAAAGCGCTAAAAATCGCGCCCAGTGCCACCAGACAGGTAATGGCGAAATGCACGCCGGGTTTCACCCGATCGATACCAAATAGCATCACGCCGGTCAGCGCCGACTCGAGGAAAAAAGCGATCAGCACTTCATACAGCATCAGCGGACCGATAATGCCGCCCGCTTTGCTGGCAAACACCGACCAGTGGGTGCCGAACTGAAACTCCATGATCACGCCGGAAACCGTGCCAATCGCCACGGTGAGCGCGAATACCTTGATCCAGAAGTGCAGCGCCTGATGCGCTTCCGGCCGCCTGCCCCATAGCCAGCGCGCTTCAAACCACACCAGAAACGGGGCCAGCCCCAGCGTCAGCGCCGCCAGGGTAATGTGCATGCCCATCGTCAGGGCAAACTGACCGCGCGCGATCAGCAGCACCCACTCCTGGCTACTCACGGCTCGGCTTACCGCTGTAGCGGGTGATCGGCTTCTCCTCGTCACCCTGCATTGCGCGCGCAAAGGTTTCCAGCGCCGCCAGCAGTGGCCGGATGCCCTGCCACAGCGCCTCATCATTCAGCAGTTTAAGTACGCCGCTGACGCCCGGCGCGCTTTTCTCCTGCTGCGCCGTGTCACTGGCCGGCTTCATCGCCAGCAGGGCATCGCGCAGCGCCAGCAGCAAATGGTTGAAACGCTCCGGCGGTACGGTGCTTAGCGTCATAAACAGCAGCGACAGGTTCTGAACCGCATTCTGCGTGCCGGGCCGGTTAAGCCCGGCGGCGACGATTTTGCCGATGTCATTGTTGGCTTTTACCATGTCATTAGCCAGGCGCAGGAAACCGTGCTGATGCAGATTCTCCAGCAGTTCGTTCAGCGCTTCCTGCGCGCTGGGTTCGGTGCGCGTCGGAGTGGGTTGATAGTGCAGCGGTTCGGCCATTAGCTTTTCTCCGGATGCGAAACGTGTTCAGGCGGCAGCCGGTATTCAGGCTGCTGCCATTTTTGTTCAACGGGCAGATGATCCAGCGGCGTGCGCTGGCCGTGACGGAAGTTGTGCAGCGGAATCGGGTGCGGCTGTGGCGCATGCGCCAGTTTGCGCATCATCACCGCAATTTCCTTGTAGGCGGGCGTGTTGACGTCGGGATCGTGATGTTCACCGGTCAGCCCGTTAATGCCCGGTTTGCCATGGTGAATAGGAATGAACAGCACATTGCCGGCCATCCGTTCGGTCACCACCACCGGCACCTCCACGCTGCCCCGGCGCGAACGCAGCTCCACCCAGTCGCCCTGCTGTAATTGCCGCTCCTGCGCCAGCTGCGGCGAAATCTCAACAAACCAGTTGGGCGACAGCGATTTGATGCGTCCGCCCTGCCCGGTCTGATTAGTCGACTGGAAATGCTCCAGCATACGTCCATTGTTCAGCAGCAGATCGTACTGCTCATCGGGCGCTTCCATCGGTGGCTGCCACGTCAGTGGATACAGACGCGCTTTGCCATCAGGAAAGGCGAAACGCTCGGTGTACAGCAGCGGCGTGCTGCTGCCGTCGGCGTTTACCGGCCACAGCTGTGACTGCCAGCCGACGAGGTTCTCATAGCTGACTCCGGCAAACAGCGCGGCGATACCCGCAGCTTCTGCCATGATGGCGCCGGGATTCGGGTAGTGCCAGTGATGGCCGAGACGCGCCGCGACCTCCGTCAGTATCTGCCAGTCAGGCCGGCTGTCGCCGAGCGGCGCAAACGCAGGCGAGAAGTGCTGAATGCGCCGTTCGGTATTCACGAAGGTGCCCTCTTTCTCCAGGCTCGGACAGCCAGGCAGCACCACATCCGCGAACTGCGCGGTGCGACTCATGAAGATGTCCTGCACCACCATGAAATCCAGCCGGCTGAAGGCTTCGTGCACTTTGGTCGAGTCCGCATCAGAAAAGGCGGTCTCTTCGCCGATGATGTACATGGCGCGCACCCGCTGTTTATGCGCGTCTTCCACCATCATGAAGTTATCCAGCCCGGCTTCATCGGAAAGCGCGTCCGGCGCCACGCCCCAGGCGCGCGCCCACTTTTCCCGTACCTGCGCATCGGTCACTTTTTCGTAGCCGGGATAGACATTGCTTAAGCAGCCAAAATCGCTGGCACCCTGCACATTATTGTGACCGCGCATCGGATAGCCGCCGGTGCCAGGCCGGCCGTAGTTGCCGGTCACCAGCAGCAGATTGGAGAGCGCAGTGCTGGTATCCGCACCGTGGCTGTGCTGCGTAATGCCCATCGCCCACAGCAGGCAGGCGCTGCCCGCGTTGCCGATCATCTCGGCGGCCTCAGTCAGCTGCGCCACGCTCAGGCCGGTGACCTCACTGGCCATCTCAAGGGTGAAAGGCGCCAGCGTGGCGCGGTATTCCGCCACCTGATTCACGCGCTCGCGCAGGAATGCTTCATCAGCATAACCGTGGTCAAACATGTAGCGCGCCATCGCCGACGCCCACACCATGTCGGTGCCGGGGCGGATGCGCAGATAACAGTCGGCGCGCTCGGCCATTTCGTGACGGCGCGGATCGACCACCAGCAGCTTTTGTCCGCGATGTTTGTGGCTCTGCTTGATATGTGACGCGAAAACCGGGTGGTTTTCCGCCAGGTTGCTGCCAACGGTGATGATCAGGTCGGTCTGCTGCAGATCGCGCAGCGTACCGGCATCGCCGCCGTAGCCCACGGTGCGAAACAGCCCTTCCGTCGCCGGGTTCTGGCAATAACGCGAGGAGTTGTCCACGTTATTGGTGCCGAAAATCAGACGGGCGATCTTCTGCGTCAGATAGGCTTCCTCATTGCTGGCTTTACTGGAACCAATAAAACCAATGGCGTTACCGCCGTGCTGGCGCGCCACCGCGCGCAGGCCGTCGGCCACGCGCTGTAGCGCCTCTTCCCAGCTGGCCGGGCGGAACTGGCCATTTTCACGAATCAGCGGCGTGGTCAGCCGGTTCGGGCTGTTCACAAAATCCCAGCCAAATTTGCCTTTGACACAGGTTGAGATGCCGTTAACCGGCGCATCGGCCACCGGCTGGATTTTGAGGATGTGGCGATCGCGCGTCCAGACTTCAAAACTGCAGCCGACGCCGCAATAGGTGCAGACGGTTTTGGTTTTTTTGATTTCGACTTTGCGCAGCGCATCATCGATCAGCGAAATTCCGGTGATCGGCTCCATGCCGATGCTGTTTTCCAGCGATTTGACGAAATCAATCAGCGGCCGCTTCAGGTCTTCATCCATCGCGGTGAAGGGTCCGGCGTCGGGCTGCATGGTTTTTTCCAGCAGCGCGTTGCACGGGCAGACGGTCACGCAGTGCCCGCAGCTGACGCAGCTGGAACCGGCAATCTGCGTCCCGCCATCCCACAGCACGCGCGGGTGATCGGCGCTGTAATCAATCGACAGCGTCTCATTCACCTCGACATTCTGGCAGGCCTCCACGCAGCGTCCGCACAGAATGCACTGATCCGGATCGTAGGTATAAAACGGATTACTGTAGTCTTTGCTGTCCGGTTTGCGCTGGTAAGGGTAATACTGAATCGGAATGTGCATATCCGCGACGGTGTTATGCAACGTGCAGTCGCCGGTGTTGTGCTCACACACCGTGCAATAAAGCTCGTGGCGATTGAGGATGCGGTCCATGCCCTCCTGCTGTGCCGCCTGCAGTACCGCACTCTGGCTGACCACGCGCAAGCCCTCGGCGCTGCGTAACGTGCAGCCGCGCACGGCTTCGCCATCCACCTCCACCCAGCAGACATCACAGGTTTGCAGCGGCGGCAGCGCCGGGTGATAACAGACATGAGGCAGTTTTTTTCCCTGCTCCTGCAGAAAATCAATTAACGGTTGATTTGCGGTTCCGCTTAAGCGTTCACCATTAAATATAATGGTACATTGTGCTTCGCTCATTTAACGCCTCGTTTAAGCCATCGCTCATAAATATTCGGGCCGGCCAGCGCCGGTTATTATGTAAAGTTATGCATAGAGCTTAGGAACAAATCTTTATCCCGCAAGCAGACCGATTCGCTTAATAATGCGCACAGCTTACGCAGCGCTAAAATAATCATTACGTTAGTGATTTTGTAACTAAAAATATCATTTCAGTTACGCCCGTCCCGCTTTAATAAATCGCGACTGCTTATTTTTTGACGTGACAAATATCACATCTCTGCCAGGCTTAATTTACACGTTCCACTGTACAAGGAGATAGGTATGACTTCATTTACTAACAAA
Organism: Pantoea sp. ICBG 985; assembly: GCF_002928365.1. Classification (NCBI taxonomy): domain Bacteria; kingdom Pseudomonadati; phylum Pseudomonadota; class Gammaproteobacteria; order Enterobacterales; family Erwiniaceae; genus Pantoea; species Pantoea sp. ICBG 985. The sequence continues at coordinate 570,877 of NZ_POWM01000003.1, read as the reverse complement.
ACGCTGATTACCCAGGAATATCCAAAGCCGCCATTCAAAAAGCAGCATCAGCCCATTCCGGGATTAGCCAGTAAGATGGAACCCCGTCCCGATCACGGTGAAACCAGCTATCGCGGCACTGGCCGTTTAACCGGGCGCAAGGCGCTGATTACCGGTGGCGACTCCGGTATTGGTCGCGCGGTAGCCATTGCGTATGCCCGTGAAGGGGCAGACGTGGCGATCAACTACCTGCCGGAAGAGGAGCAGGACGCCGCTGAAGTGGTGCAATTAATCGAAGCGGAAGGCCGTAAAGCGGTGGCTATTCCCGGTGATATTCGCTCAGAATCTTTTTGCCAGCAGCTGGTAAAAGAGGCAGCAGAAAAACTCGACGGCCTGGATATTCTGGTGAATAACGCCGGTCGCCAGCAATTTAATGAGTCTATCCGTACGCTCTCAACGGAAGATTTTGACGCCACCTTTAAGACCAATGTTTATGCGATGTTCTGGATCACCAAAGCGGCACTGGAATATCTGCCTGCCGGATCATCCATTATTAATACCTCGTCGGTTCAGGCGTATGAACCGAGCGCCATTCTGCTGGATTATGCGCAAACCAAAGCCGCGATCGCCGCCTTTACTAAAGCGCTGGCGAAGCAGCTGGGCGAGCAGCAAATTCGCGTCAATGCTGTAGCACCAGGACCGTACTGGACCGCGCTGCAGGTGTGCGGCGGTCAGCCGCAGGAAAAAATCGAGAAGTTTGGTGCCAGCGCGCCACTGGGGCGTCCGGGTCAGCCGGCTGAAATCGCACCGTTGTACGTGACCTTCGCTGAAACCACCAACAGCTTCACCTCAGGTCAGGTGTGGTGCTCCGATGGCGGTACCGGTACCGTCTGACCGGGGAATTCCACCCGTATTACGTGGCTGCCAGCAGGCGGCCACGTTGCCGTTTCTGCTGACAGGGAAGATCCATGAATAATCAAACGTTCCAGTCGCCGGTGCGCGAACGGGGCTTCGCGCGTCTCGGTGACTACGCGGCCATCGGCGAGGGCCGGTCGGTGGCGCTGATCGCGCCCGACGGCGCGATTGACTGGTGGTGCGCGCCCAACCTTGACTCCGCCCCGCTGTTTGACCGCCTGCTCGATCCCGAGATCGGCGGTTTTTTCCAGATCGAACCTGATGCCCCTTATCGTACCGAACGCGCCTACCGTGCTGACAGCAACGTACTGGAAACCCGCTTTTTTACCGATAACGGCAGCGTACTGCTGACCGAATCGCTAAACAGCACGCTGGCAGGCCGTCTGCCGTGGAGTGAGCTGGCGCGGCGCGTGGAAGGCGTTGACGGCGAAGTGACGCTGCGCCTGACGCTGCGCTTTGGCACCGTTGCCGAAACCCGATCGCCGTGGCAGGACAGCACTGAACAGGGCGACGTCTACCACGTTGGCGATCTGCTGGCGATGCTGCGCACCAGCGAGGACTGGCAGATCGAACAGCGTGACGATGAGCAAATCTGCGCCACGCTACGCACCGCAGAGGGCAGTCGATCGCTGGTGGCGTTGCTGGTCACCGAGCGCGAACCGCTGGCGGTGCCGCCGCTGGAGGCGATCGATACCCGCATCGAAACCAGCCATACCGCCTGGTGCGACTGGACCCGCAGCCTGAGCTATCAGGGGCGCTTTGCTGAGCACGTGCGCCGCTCGGCGCTGTCGCTGAAATTTTTATGGTATTCCCCCACCGGCGCGCTGGCGGCGGCAGCCACTACCTCGCTGCCGGAAGGCATTGGCGGAGAGAAGAATTATGACTACCGCTACGCATGGGTGCGCGATGCCTGTCTGATCATCAAAGCCTTTGTTTTTCTCGGTGCGCTGGAAGATTGTAAAGCGGCGTTCTCCTGGCTGTCGAAAACCATTATCCGCCACGGCACCGCGCTGCGCACCTGCTACACGCTGGAGGGCAACGAAGTGCCTGCCGAACGCTTCGTGCCGCTGCGTGGCTATCATCATTCCCAGCCGGTACGCGTGGGCAACAACGCCCGCGACCAGCTGCAGCTGAGCATGTACGGCGATATGCTGGCGACCGCCGAGCTGTTTATTCGCGCCGGGCACGTGCTGGACTTAGCCACCTCACGCATGCTGGGTGCGCTGGCTAACCACTGTGCCGATTTATGGCGTCAGAAAGACAGCGGCATCTGGGAACTGCCGGAGCAGCAGCACTATACGCATTCAAAGATGGCCTGCTGGCTGGCCCTCGACCGTGCCGTGGCGCTGGCCGAAGCGCGCCACATTGAACCGACCTGGCTGAAACGCTGGCAGCGCGAGCGCGACCGCATCAGCAGCTGGATTGAAGCGCACTGCTGGAACGAAGAGAAACAGTCGTATGAATTTTATCCCGATAGCAACGGCAGGCTGGACGCTGCGCTGGCGCTGGTGCATCCCTATGGCAGCCGCGTCAACCCGGCACGTATGCAGGCCACCTACCGTGCCATTGAGCAGGAACTGGGACACGGTTGCGCCATGCTGTATCGCTACAGCGGCACGGAACAGGAAGAGAGCACCTTTATCGCCTGCTCATTCTGGCTGGTGGAAGCCTGGGCGGCGCTGGGAGAATGCACGCGCGCCGAGAACGCCATGCAGCAGATTCTCGGCAAACTGTGCCAGCGCGGCAACGTGGAAACTTTCAACGAAATGTTTGATGTGCGCAGTGACGAATGGCGCGGCAATATGCCGCAGGGCCTCAGCCATCTGGCATTAATTTGCGCCGCACAGGCGCTGACCGATCATGGCTGAAATGCCCCGCCGGCTGGCGGGGCATGATGTTAACGTGAAGGCTGTGGCGCACGAAACACCAGCAGGATACCCGCCAGAATCGCCGCCATGCCCAGCAGGCTCAGCCACGGCAGTCGGTTACCCAGCAGCAGATAGTCGAGCAGCGCGGTAATCACCGGCACCAGATAAAACAGGCTGGTGACGTTAACGATACTGCCCGCGCTCAGTAAGCGATACAGCAGCAGCTGGGCCACCACGGAGATCATCACGCCGAGGAACAGCGCGGCCAGCCAGAAATGCAGCGTGAAGCTGACATAAAACGGTTTAACCGGCAGCAACAGCAGGCACAGCAGTAAACTCACGCCGTACTGCAGCGGCAGCACCTGCGCCGGATGCTGCGTCACCCGCTGCTGCATGATGGCACCGAAGGTCATGCACAGCAGCGCGGCCAGCGCAAACAGCACGCCGCTGAGCGGCAGCTGCGACGCCGCCAGACTGCGCCACACCAGCAGTATCAGCCCCGCCAGCGCGACCGTTAAGCCCAGCAACCGCCTGCCCGGCAGACGCCGCTCCACCAGGCACAGCGTCAGGATAGGCTGGATGCCCATGATGGTGGCGATCAGCCCTGGCGTCACGCCCTCCGCCATCGCCTGGAAATAACACAGCGAATAAGCGCCGATCAACACCAGGCCGGTCAGCATCACGCGCGGGCGCGTACCGGGCTGCGGCAGCCAGCGGCGGCGAAACAGTCCCACCAGCAACAGTGCGACCAGCGCGATGCTAAAACGCACCACCAGCAGTGCCAGCGGTGAGGCATTATCCAGCCCGAGACGCGAGAAAATGGCTGCGCTGCCCCACAGCAGCACAAAGCCTGACGTCGCTGCCTGCGAAGTCAGCGAAGAAGAAGAACGCATAGCATTGCTCCTGAAACAAACGTTGTTAGCGCGCTCGCTTAGCGAGGCGCAGGAAGTTCGATACTTAGCGAATCACAACGCGTACCGGAGGTGGCGGGCAGCAAGGCGCATACAGGCGAAAGTCAGATGACGATGCGGAATCAGCAGAGAGTGTCATAAACGCGCCTGTAGCATGGGGTTGAGGCCAAACGTTAACAGATTGTTTACACCCTGTCATCCATTTAGCCGTTGCGGAAACACCTCACGCAGCCAGTCGATCAGTACCCGCAGGCGCTGGGTGAGATGGCGGCTTTGCGGATAAACCACGTGGAACGGATAGTCGGACGGACGCCAGTCGGCGAGGATCTCCACCAGCCGTCCGGCCTGCAAATCCGCGGCCGCAGCGTAACGGAACGTCTGAATGATGCCCAGACCCGCCACCGCCGCGGCAAGGTGCGCGTTGCTCTCATTGACGCCAACGCGATGCGCGGTCTTGACCTCGATTCGCTCTTCGCCGTGGCGGAAGCGCAGCGGAAACGCGCGCCCGCTCTGCGGCGACAGATAGCTGATGATGCGGTGGCCATTGTTCAGCTCCTGCGGATACGCCGGAATGCCGTAGGTCCGCAGATAGCCGGGCGTGGCACAGGTGATCATTTGCGCATTGCCTAAGTGCCGTGCCACCAGTGACGAATCGCTCAGCGGACCGCCGCGCACTACGCAGTCCACGTTATCACTGATGAGATCCACGGTGCGATCGGACACGCCAAGGTCCAGGGTGATGTCGGGAAACCGGGCGACAAAATCGGGCAGCGCCGGCAGCAGTACATCACGCGCCGTTGAACCGCCGATATCCATACGCAGCTGACCGCGCGGCTTTGCCGTGACGCTATTGAACGCACAATCGATATCTTCCAGATCGCGCACGATGCGCAGCGCCCGCTCGTAGTAATCGCGCCCTTCTGCCGTCACCGTGACCCGGCGCGTGGTGCGCTGCAACAGACGCACGCCGAGATGCGCTTCCAGCTCCTGCACCAGCTTACTCAGGGTGGCGTTAGGCATATCCAGTGAATTGGCCGCCCGGGTAAAGTTACCTGCCTCGACCACGCGGGCAAACGCCCGGATTGCCAGCAATTGATCCATTGTTACCCCTAACCTGATTATCCACCCAGAGAAATAGTCCTTTCGATTTTACACCATTTATCCGTAAAAGCGGCAGCGCTACAGTGCACTTCAGCGACGGCAAGGCCGTCACCACTTAACCTGATCAACTGTGGAGTACATACTATGAACCTGATTCTGCAAGACAAAATTGCTTTAGTGACCGGCGGCACCTCCGGTATTGGCCTCGCCACTGCTCAGGAACTGGCGGCACAGGGCGCACGCATGTTTATCACCGGTCGTCGTCAGGCTGAGCTGGATGCAGCCGTCGCCAGCATCGGCGCCACCGCCACCGGCATTCGCGCCGATGCGGCACAGTTAAGCGATCTCGACGCCGTCTATGCGCAGATTGCGCGCCAGGCCGGCCGGCTGGATATTCTGTTTGCCAACGCCGGTGGCGGCGACATGCTGCCGCTGGGGGCCATCACAGAAGAACATTTTGATCGTATCTTCAGCACCAACGTCCGCGGCGTGATGTTCACCGTGCAGAAAGCGCTGCCGCTGCTGAGCGATAAGGCATCGGTGATTCTCACCGGCTCCACCGCCGCAATTCAGGGTACGCCGGGCTTCAGCGTTTACAGCGCCAGTAAAGCGGCGGTGCGTAACTTTGCCCGCTCGTGGGCGCTGGACGTGAAAGATCGCGGCATCCGCATTAACGTGGTGAGCCCTGGCCCGGTACAGACGCCAGGCTTAGGCGGCCTGGTGCCGGAAGATCAGCGCCAGGGGCTGTTCGATGCGCTAGCCGCGCAGGTACCGCTCGGTCGTCTGGGTGAGCCGGGAGAGATTGGCAAGGTGGTGGCGTTTCTCGCCTCCGACGCCGCCAGCTTTATTAATGCAGCCGAACTGTTTGTCGATGGCGGTATGGCGCAGGTGTAAGCGGGTATTGTACCGGTGCGCCGCCCGGCGCACCGGCTTTCTGCCTGAAGCATGGCTGCGGTTAACGCAGCGAATGCTCACCTGCCACCGCTGCCGGCTCGCCAGCGGTGAGCTGCTGCTCCAGCTGCTCCAGCGATATGCCTTTGGTCTCCGGCACGCGACGCAGCACAAAGACAAAGCCCGCCGCACAAATCACGCCATACAGCATAAAGCTGCCCGCTGCACCAAGTCCGGCATTGAGGATGGGAAAGGTATAAGTCAGCACAAAACAGGCAATCCACAGCGCCAGCGTGGCGACGGACATCGCCAGACCGCGAATCCGGTTGGGGAAAATTTCCGCCAGCAGCACCCAGGTGACCGGTGCCAGCGTCAGCGCATAAACCGCAATCGCCGCCAGTACCAGAATCAGCACCGGCCAGCCGGTGATGCCCAGCGTGTAGGCACCGGCGATCAGTGCATAACACAGCGTCAGTCCTCCGGCGCCGATCAGCATCAGTTTGCGGCGACCGAGCCGGTCCACCAGCGGCAGCGCCAGCACTGTTGCCAGCAAATTGATCAGGCCGGTGGCCACGATCGACTTCAGCGTACCGTTGATATCGAAACCAGCCGAAGCAAAAATCTCCTGCGCATAATTGAAAATCACGTTGATACCGCACCACTGCTGGAAAATCGCCAGCACGATGCCGGTGATGACAATCGGCAGCGTGCGCGGAGCCAGCAGCGAGCCGGCGCGGGCGCGCGTTTGCTGGCGATCCTGTTCCAGCGCGCGGGCAATCTCGCGCTGCGTCTGCTGCGCATAAGCAGGCGAACCAATTTTATTCAGCATCGCCAGCGCGCGCTGCGGCTGGCCCACCAGCATCAGCCAGCGCGGTGATTCCGGCACCCACATCATCAGCAGCAGAAACGCCAGCGACGGCACGGCAGCCGAGGCGAACATCCAGCGCCAGCCAACCTGACCGTTCCAGGTTTCACGCAGCGCCGCATGGGTTGATGCGCCGACGACCGGATCGGCAATCATCAGGTTGACCAGCTGCGCCGCCAGCACGCCAATAACGATTGTCAGCTGGTTAACCGCGACAAACTTGCCGCGCTTGTCTGCCGGGCTGATCTCCGCGATGTACATCGGGCTTAGCGCCGAGGCGATACCAATGCCGACGCCGCCGAGAATGCGCCACCAGACAAACAGCGTAAAGCTGCTGGCCAGCGCGGTGCCGATCGCCGACACCACAAACAGCAGTGCGGCGACGATCAACGGCAGCCGCCGCCCCAGCTTGTCCGCTGACCAGCCGGACACCAGCGCGCCAAACACGCAGCCCACCAGCGCCGAACTCATCGCCCAGCCGGATGCCGCCGGATCGGTGACGTTGAACCAGGCCTCATAGAAGGGTTTGGCCCCGCCAATCACCACCCAGTCATAGCCAAACAGCAAACCGCCGCAGGCTGCCACCAGACAGATGCTCCACACGTAACGCATATTCAGATGTTGATGATTGTTCACGGCCACTCTCCGCACCAGGGTCAAAGTGCGGCTATCACACCACCGATACTGCAGGGTGAAAGTTCAGGCCCTCACAGATTTTAGTAACAGGAGTTTAGTAAACTACGCCGTACCGGGATCGGCCTCGACATAGAGATAACCGATGCCGAGGACCTGTCGGGCGCGGTCAAGCTGACCAAAATGCACGTTGGTGGCTTTGCTTTTCAGCGCATCGCGCGGATCGAAGGGGTTGAAATCAATCTGGTGCACGATGGTCTGCAGCCAGCTCTCACCAAAAGTACAGCTGCGACCGTATAGCCAGATTTGATTGATATTCAGCGTATTAAGGAAATTGTACAGACTCATGCCGATGGCTTCCGCGCTGCGCTGCGCCCACTCGACAATCCACGGCTCGCCGGCCTGCCAGGCGGCCAGCAGCTGACGGCTGGTGGGCTGCACCGCCTGCGGCGCGCGCTGATGCGCCAGCCGCTTAAGCGTGCTGAGCGAGGCGACCGTCTCCAGGCAGCCCTGCCGTCCGCAGTTACAGCGCTCCCCGTGCGGATCAATAATGGTGTGGCCAATCTGCCCGCTGCCGTACAGGTTGCCGCGAAAGATCTCGCCGTTGATGATAAATGATGAGCCGATGCCGTAATCGACATTGATGACGCAGAATTCGGCCAGCGCATTGCGGTTCAGCCACTTTTCCGCCAGCGCCAGCATCACGCAGTCGTTATCGACGCGGACGTCAACCGCCAGCTTCTCCTCCAGCAGAAACTTCAGCTGCAGCGGGCTGCGCCACGCCGCCTGCGGCATATGCTGCGAGACGCCGGTTACCGGATCGACCTGCCCGTGCACCGCCAGCGCCAGATTAATCTGTCGCTTCGGCCAGCGTTTACAGGTCGCGCGCCACACCGTTTCAATCTCCGCCAGCAGCTGCTCTGGCGTCTGCGCGTTGATGCTGATTTGCTGATAGTCGCCCTGCGCCACCAGCTGCGCATCCGCCAGCTGCAGTTCAATGCTGGTCGGCTTGACGCACAGGCACAGCGTCCACGCGCCTTGCGCTGGCAGCTGAAAACTGCCGTTACTGTTGCCGCGCGTGCTCAGCGTGGCGCTGGAGTGCTGCACGTGGCCCTGCTCCAGCAGCTCCTGCAAAATCTTGCTGGCCGCCGGAATGGTCAGGCCGCTGAGCTGCGCCAGCTGCGATTTGCTCAGACGTTTATGACGCCACATCAGCTGCATAAACAGCGCTTTGTTGTGCTTACGCACCTGGAAATTATTCAGTCCGACGGTTTTCACGCGGCCTCCTTTCGCTTCATCCGCGCTCATCTTACTAAACAGTGTTTACTGACTTCTGTGATGGTTGCGCCATCCTGCGCGCCTGCCGTGCTTTAGAGTCCCTGCTCATAACAACCTGTTCGCGCTATTCCGGTAAAAAACGTTCTGATAATGCCGGGCGAACGCTTTATCTGGCTGTGCTGACACCAACCCTACAGAGAAAACATAATGACAACATCACCTGCAACCCATCCGTGGCTGATCCGCCTCGGCATTCCGCCCGCGCTGGCCTGGGGCTATCTGGCAGTCCTGCTGTTTATGATTGGCGACGGCGTCGAGTCCAACTATCTCGCGCCCTATCTGCACGAAAACGGCTTCTCCCTGAATATCGCTGCCTGGGTAATCGCCTTTTACGGCGTCACCGTCACGCTGGGCTCATGGCTGGCCGGTTCGCTGTCAACGCTGATCGGCCCGCGTAAAGTGATGCTGGCGGGCGGCCTGATCTGGATTGTGTTTGAAGTGCTGTTCCTGGCCGTGGCGCTGCCGTCGCACAGCGTGCTGCTGCTGGCACTAACCTATGGCCTGCGCGGCGTGGCTTATCCGATGTTTGCCTACGCCTTTCTGGTGTGGATTCAGTCGGCGGCCCCGGCGGAGATGCGCGGCTCCGCCACCGGCTGGTTCTGGCTGGCATTTACCGGCGGGCTGCCGACGCTCGGTTCGCTGGTAGCGATCTTCTCTATCCGCCTGGTGGGCGAATACGCCACCTTCTGGCTGTCACTGGGTCTGGTGGCGATCGGTCTGCTGGTGATGCTGCTGGCGCTGAAAGAGCGCAGCGGTTATCAGTCGCTGCTGGATGCCGAACATCGTCAGCAGGGCACGCTGCGCACGCTGATGGGCGGCATCGATATTCTGTGGCGTGAGCCGCGCATCGCTGCCGCGGCAGTGGTGCGCATCATCAACACCACGCCCTACTTCGGCTTCTTTATTTTTTTGCCGGGCTTTTTCACCGAACAGATTGGCTTTTCCCAGACCGAATACCTCAGCCTGATCACCATCATGGGACTGGTGGGCATGAGCTTTAATCCCATCGTCGGCAAGCTGAGCGACCGCATCGGCTGGCGCAAAGTGCTGACGGTGTTCGGCGGCCTCGGCTCCGGTGTCTCGATGCTGCTGATGTACTTTGTGCCGCAGTGGAGCCACGGCAGCTTTGTGCTCAGCGTGATCTGCGCGTGCCTGTACGGCATCACGCTGTGCGGCTACGTGCCCGCCGCCGCGCTGTTCTCCTCGCTGTGCCAGCCGAAGGACAAAGGTAACTCCATGGCGATTTACTGCTTCGCCGCCGGTTTGTCCACCTTCTTCGGTCCGGCGCTGTACGGCGCAATCAATGCGCTGCTCGGCACACTCGGGGTGGTTTGGGGCTACGCCTTCCTGTATCTGGTGAGTGCGTTTATCTCGTGGCGTTATCTGCTCAGTCCGCTCGATCCGGGCGAGCAGCACAACTCGGCGGCGCAGCGCCTGCGCCGGTTAGATTCCATCGCATCGGAGTAAACGGAGCGTTATGAAAGAGTACGATTACATTGTGGTGGGCGGCGGGAGCGCGGGCTGTATCGTTGCCGCGCGCCTGGTCAGCGAAGGAAATGCGCGCGTGCTGCTGCTGGAGGCCGGGCGCGACGAATACCATCCGGTGCTGAAAATGCCCGCCGGCTATATGAAGTTTCTCGCCAGCGACCGGTTTCTGACTATGCATCAAACCGAAGCGCAGCCGCAGCTCAACGGACGCGGCGTGATCGTGCCGCAGGCCAAAGTGCTGGGCGGCGGTTCGACTGTCAACGCCATGGTCTACATGCGCGGTCATAAACAGGATTACGCCGACTGGAACCAGGCGCTGGGTCATCAGGGCATCGACTGGTCGTGGGAGGCGCTGCTGCCGCACTTTACCGCCATCGAAGATAACGATCACCTCGGCGCACCCAATCACGGCGTTGGCGGCCCGATGAAAGTGTCGCATCTCGGCCACTTCAGTCCGCTGAGCCGCGCCTATGTCAAAACCCTGCAGGGGCTGGGTATTCCCTACACGGCGGATTTTAACAGCGGCAATCCGTCTGGCGTCGGCTTCATGCAGCACACCATCGACGGTCAGACGCGGCAACGCTGCAGCGTGGTCGATGCGTTTATCAACCCGCTGCGCCATGACGCACGGCTGACGCTGGTCACCGGTGCGCAGGTTGAAGAGGTGCTGTTTGACGGCACCTGCGCCAGCGGCGTGCGCTATCGTCAGGATGGCCAGCCGCAACAGGCGCGCGCCAGCCGCGAAGTGATTCTGGCCGCCGGTGCCTATCAGACGCCAAAACTGTTGATGCTCTCCGGCATCGGTCCGCAGGAACAGCTGAAACAACACGGTATTACCGTGCGCCATGCCTTGCCGGGCGTGGGTAAAAACCTGCAGGACCATTACGAAGTACCGGTGGTTGCCAGCACGCGCGGTGCGTTTGGCTACTACGGCCAGGATCGCGGCTGGCCGATGGTCAAAGCCGGACTGCAATATCTGCTGTTCAAAAGCGGCCCGGTGACTACCACCGGCGTGGAAACCTGCGCCTTTTTCGATCCGCTCGATTTCACGGCGACGCCCACCATTCAGATGTTCTGCGTGCCAACGGTATATCTCGATCGCGATGTAATGGGTGCCGATCCCGGTGACGGTGTCACGGTGAACTCCCTGCTGCTGCGCCCTAAAGCCACCGGTGAAGTCACGCTGCGCGATAACAACGCCAGCAGCCTGCCGGTGATCGATACGCAGATTTTCGGCCATCCGGACGATTTAGCCCGCACCCTCGCCGGTTTTCGCTTTGCGCGTCAGGTGCTGGCGGCCGCGCCCATCCGCGAGATGGTCGATCAGGAGATCTTCCCTGGTGCGGAAGTCACCAGTGATGAAGCGATTGGCGCCCACTGCCGGCGCATGGTGAAAACCGGCTATCACCCGGTCGGCACCTGCCGCATGGGACACGATGACGATCCGCTGGCGGTGCTGCACGACGACCTGCGCGTGCGCGGCGTACAGCGGCTGCGCGTGGTGGATGCCTCGATGATGCCGAATACTATCAGTGGCAACACCAATGCGGTGGTGATGGCCGTGGCGCATCGCGCTGCGGAGCTGGTTCTGCAGTCACAACTTGTCGAGCACAAGGAGGCCGTGTATGAGTGACAAACTGGCGCGCCTGCAACAGGCGCTGGCACACTGGCAGCTGGATGCAGTATTGCTGACGCGCCGCGATAACATCGCCTGGCTGACCGACGGGGCCAGCTATTATGTAGTGGATCGCGCCGAGACTGGCGTTGCCAGCCTGCTGATTGGCCGCGACAGCGTGCTGCTGCTGGCACCGGACAATGAGCTACCGCGCATTCTGGCCGAAGAGCCGCTGCCGTTCAGCTGTGCGACCCGGCACTATCCGTGGTACCAGTCGCTGAGCAGCGTGCTGCCGGCGGGCAATATCGGCAGCGATACGCCCATGGCAGGATTGAGCGATATCCAGCCGCAGATGATTACGCTGCGCCAGGGGCTGAGCGCAGCGGAACAGCAGCGCTTTCGCACGCTGGGACAGGAGACGGCGCAGGTTGTCGAAACGGTGGCGCGCCAGCTGCGCGCGGGCGTCAGCGAATGGCAGGTCGAAGCCGACATTGCCGCCGGCTGTCTGGCGCGCGGCATTCGCCCGATGTGCACGCTGGTGGCCGCCGATGAGCGCATCGCCGCATTTAAACATCCGGTGCCGACGCACAAAACGCTGCAGCGCATGATGCTGATCACCCTCGGTGCCGAACGGCACGGTTTGCATGTCAGCCTGACGCGCCTGGTGCATCTCGGCGAACCCGACGCGGCGCTGCGCCAGCGCATTGTGACGCTGGCGGAGATCCACGCCGATATGCTGTATGCCACCCAGGTGCAGCGCAGCTGGTCAGCGGTTTTTGCCGACATCACTCAGGCTTATCAACGCCACGGTCACGCTGAGGCGTGGCGCGATCATCATCAGGGCGGTCCGGCCGGCTATGGCTGTCGCGACTGGATTATCACCCCGGAGAGTCGCGGTGAGGTGCAGCCCGACACCGCCGTGGCGTGGAACCCGACGCTGAGCGGCGTGAAAAGCGAAGACACTTTTTTGCTCAGCCGCAGCGGGCTGTCGCCGCTCACGCGCAGCGACAGCTGGCCGCTGATTCGCCTGCAGCGAGGTGATAATACCTTAGAGCTGGCCGACTGGCTGATTCTCCCGACATCCTCATAAGGAAGCGACTATGTCCCCACGTTTAGCCAATAAAACCGCCATCATTACCGGTGCCGGCAGCGGCATCGGCAGCGCCATCGCCACCCTGTTTGCGCGCGAAGGCGCCCGCCTGGCGCTGTTCGATCGCGACGCACACAGCAGCGAAGCGCTGGCGGCGCAGCTACAGCAGCAGTCCGGCCAGCGCTGTCTGGCCTGCGCAGCCGATGTCACGCAGCCGCAGCAGGTTAGCCGCGCGGTACAGCAGGCGCAGCAGGCGCTGGGAGATATTGATATCCTGATCAACTGCGCTGGCGTAAACGTTTTTCGCGATCCGCTGACGCTGGACGAGGATGACTGGCAGCGCTGCATGGACACCAATCTGAAAGGGCCTTACAACCTGATACGCAGCGTCCTGCCGGCGATGCTGGCACGTCAGTATGGCAACATCGTTAACGTTGCCTCGGTGCACGGGCACAAAATCATTCCCGGCGCGTTCCCTTATCCGGTGGCTAAACACGGGCTGATCGGCCTGACGCGTTCTCTGGGCGTGGAGTACGCCGCGCAGGGCATCCGCGCAAACAGTATTTCGCCCGGTTTGATCATGACGCCAGCCGCTGAAGCCTGGCTGGCGAGCTGTCCGGATCCGCAGGCCGAGCGCGCGCGTCAGGCGACGCTGCTGCCGTGTAAACGCATCGGCGAGCCGGATGAAGTGGCTTACACCGCGCTGTTTCTCGCCAGCGACGAGGCGCGCTTTATCAATGCCACTGATATCCTGATCGACGGCGGGCGCAGCCAGATGTATCACGAGTAAAGCGGAATCGCCGGTTACGGATGCACGCGCCGGCAATGATCGGCACCTGCCGCCACCGGATGGGCGGCGATATCAGCGCGGTCGGCGCGGATTGTCGCGGTATCGACGTCAAAGCGCTTATCGCGGTCAGCCAGCAGCGCCGGATTGAGCTGACCGTCGGCGGTAAAGCCCATCATTAGCGTCGGCGCGCCCAGCGGCAGCGTTTTATCGCGGTCGGTATGCCAGGTGTGCCAGGTTTTTCCGTAGGTGTTGACAATTTTGCTCATCAGCGCGTGCTCCGCGGCTGGCGGCAGGCCGGGCGCAATCAGCGTACCGGATTTCACTTCATAGCGATGGCTGTGCCAGTACTGCTTTTCCTGCGCCGGCAGCTGCTTAAATAAACGTTCGCTGATGATGTATTCCACGCCCATTAATTTGGCGTCTTTTTTGTTACCGTCATAAATAACCGCCTGCATCACATCGTCATTAAGAATGGTGACGTAGTGATGGGCTTCCATCTGCCCCTGCTGATTTCCGCAGTAATAATGAAAACCATCCAGATACGTATTGATCGCCTCAATCGGCGGCCGCGACTGCAACGCCGCCGCCCCGCTCTCCAGCAGCGCGGTTTTCCCCGCTACCGGCGCACCAGGTGCCGTAACCGGCGAGGCGCTGTTATTCGCGCCACAGCCGGATAATAACAATAACGCCAGCGCGCTAAATACACGGTTTCGCATTTCATCACCCCATTCTTATATTGAGTGATAAACATAGTTAATCAGCGTCAGGACGCGAGCGCAGCGGGAACCATATCCGGCGGCGAATTAAAACTGCCACGCGGTAAATATCAGGCCGCTCAGCTGCCCGCCGATTCAGTGATGAATGTGTCGGCCACTGTTAGCAGAGTGACAGGCCGAGAGGCGAAGCTGGGGGCTGGGTGAATAAGTTTCGTGAGTAAACAGACGATTCCGCTATCATGAGTGAACGCTCATAAAACAAGGCTGCACTGATGAGAGAGTTACCGCCTACCGCCATGCTGCGCGCGTTTGAAGTGGCGACGCGTCATCCGACCTTTACCGCCGCGGCTGAAGAGCTGTTTATCACCCAAAGCGCCGTCAGCCATCAGCTCAAAAACCTGGAAGAGATCTGGGGCGTGCAGCTCTTTCAGCGCGGCAAAACGCTGAGTCTGACGCCGGCCGGCGCGGCGCTGGCACCGATTGTGCGCGAGTTTTTCAGTAATCTGGAAACCACCTTAGCCGACTTGCGCGAGCAGAAAGGCCGCGTGCGGCTGCGCGTAAACACCACTTATTCATTTGCGCTGAAGTGGCTGTTGCCGCGCCTGCCGGACCTGACGCGCCAGCACCCGGAAATCCTGGTGACGCTGGAAAGCACCGATGATGCGATTACCTTCTCGCGCCAGGATTCTGATGTGGCGATCCGCTTTGGACATGGCAATTATCCGGCGCTGCACAGCGAATTTATGTTTCGTGAACAGCTGTTTCCGGTTGCCAGTCCGGCGCTGCTGCAGCGCTTCGGCACACCGCAGGAACCGGCAGAACTGCTGCGCTACCCGCTGCTGATGCGTGATGGCGCCGATCTGGTGCCAAAGTGGGAGATCTGGTTTAAACAGGTCGGCCTGACGCTGGATGCCTTACAGGAGAGCGTACGTTTTGCCGACACCAATATGACGCTGGAAGCCGCGCTGCTGGGGCAAGGCGTGGCGCTGGCGCGCAGCGGTCACGTTGAAAAAGAGCTGCGCGACGGCAGCCTGGTGCGGCTGTTCAGCGTCGCGTTTTCCTCGCCCGCCGCCTACTATTTCGTCTGTCCGCAGGGCATTGAAAGCCAGCCGCACATCGTTGATTTTCGTCGCTGGCTGCTCGCTGAATCACGTCAGGCGCAGCAGGATTATCAGTAAAGCATGAGCTTTTACTCATAGCGCAATGATAAATCTTCGCTTTCCAATCCATTTGCGGCTGCATAGCATCAGCCTATGCCTGATTACATTATTGTCTTAACGCTGTGCGCCGCGCTGCTGCACGCCAGTTGGAACACTTTACTGCGCGGCGGATCCGATCGCCTGTGGTCAATGACCATTATGTGCGTGGCGATCGCGCTGGTGTGTGCGCTCAGTACGCTGTTTCTGCCGCTGCCGGCGCGCGCCAGCTGGAAATATGCGCTGCTGTCGGCGCTGCTGCACGTCGGCTATAACCTGTGCCTGGTGCGCAGCTACCAGAGCGGCGATCTCGGCCAGACCTATCCGATTGCGCGCGGATCGTCGCCGCTGCTGGTGACCTGCGCCGCCGCGCTGTTTGCCGGCGAGCACATCGCCTTTACTACGCTGTGCGGCATCGTGCTGGTGTCCGCTGGCATTGTGTCGCTGGCGCTGCGCGGCGGCAAACTGGCGCTGCCGGGCCTGCGCTACACGCTGGCGACCGGTGCCTTTATCGCCGCGTACAGCGTGGTGGACGGCATGGGCGTGCGCGTTGCCGGCAATGCGTTTGCGTATACCGCGTGGATGTGCAGCTTGTGGGGCATATTAATGCCGGCGGTCTACATCGCGCTGCGCGACAGCAAAAGCCTGCTGCAGTGGCGACCGGGCGTGCTGAGCGCCGCGGCGGGTGGCCTGGTTTCGCTGCTGGCCTACGGCATCATCATTTACGCCATGACGGCAGCGCCGATGGGCGCGGTGTCGGCGCTGCGTGAAACCAGCGTGCTGTTTGCCGCCGTGCTGGGCGCGCTGTTTCTCGGTGAAGCATTAACGGTAAGAAAAATGCTGGCGTGTGCGGTGATTGCACTCGGCACGCTGATGATCGGTTAAGCGATGAGGAGATGGCAGTATGTCTGAACGTTGTAAAATCGCCCTGCTGGGCCCCGGTGCAATTGGTACCACCGTCGCGGCGGTACTGCATGAAGCCGGGCGCACCCCGCTGCTGTGCGGCCGCACGGCCCATGCCCAGTTAACGCTGCGCCACGATGCGGGCGAAATCAGCGTGCCTGGTCCGGTATTGCATGATGTCTCGCACGTGACACAACGCTGCGATTTGCTGTTCGTGGCGGTTAAAACCACCCAGGTCGCGGACAGCGCCGCGTGGCTGGCCACCCTGTGTGATGAAAAAACCGTGGTGTGCGCGCTGCAAAATGGCGTCGAGCAGCAGAGCCAGCTGGCGCCTTACGTCAACGGCGCCACGGTATTACCTTCGGTGGTGTGGTTTCCGGCGCAGCGCGAGCCGGATGCGTCAGTCTGGCTGCGCGCTCAGCCTCGCCTGACCTTGCCGGATGTGCCGCAGGCCGCGCGCGTAGTGGATGCGCTACGCGATACGCGCTGTGAGGTGGCACTGGCCGCGGATTTTCTCTCCATCGCCTGGCGCAAGCTGTTACAAAATGCCGTCGCCGGTTTGATGGTGCTGGCCAACCGTCGCGCCGGCATGTTTAGCCGCGGCGATATCACGCAGCTGGGATTAGCCTATTTACAGGAGTGCCTGACGGTGGCACGCGCGGCCGGCGCGGTGCTCGACGACAGCGTGCCGCAGGAAATTATTGATGGCTTTCATCGCGCGCCGCCCGATCTGAGCACCTCGATCCTCGCCGATCGCCAGGCCAACCGCCCGCTGGAGTGGGATACCCGCAATGGTGTGGTACAGCGCTATGGCCGTCAGCATGCTATTGCTACGCCGATTAGCGATGTCGTGGTGCCGCTGCTGGCAGCGGGCAGCGAAGGGCCGGGCTGATAAAATAGGTTGCCTGACGCGCGGGGAGAAACAGCTATGCTGCGAATTGTTTATACAACGGCCAGGTTTTGATCGCGGCGCAATGTGTTGCGCGATAAATAGGATGCGATGTTGAGCTGATTTAAACCATCGCCTTCCCGGCATAATCACGATGACGGCAACAGGACGCACTTATGACAGGTTACGTTTTTTACCGCAAACAACAGGTTATCGCCACGCTGGAACGATCGGATGTGGAACGTGCCCGGTTGCTGATGGCGGACGGTTACAGCAAGATGGATGAAGAAATTAATGCAGCCAGCGCACAGGCGGCGCTGCGGCGGCTGGCTGATATTCGCCATGAAGAGCACATGACCGAACACGCTTTTGCCACCGGTTCGGTATTCAGCGCGGTGGTCAGCGCCCTGTTCAGACACTGACGTTATGCGCCAAACGCCCCATCAATGGTGTGCATGGCGCCGGTGACGAAACCGGCTTCGGGTCCTGCCAGCCACGCCACCATGCCAGCCACCTCTTCAGAACGGCCATGGCGTTTAATGGCCATGAAGCTGTGCATCAGATCTTTCATCGGACCATTTTCCGGATTGGCATCGGTATCAATCGGGCCCGGTTGCACCACGTTGATAGTGATGCCGCGCGGGCCGAAACCCCGCGCCAGGCCGCGCGCCAGCCCCTGTAAAGCGGATTTACTTAGCGCATAAGACGCCATACCGGGAATCGGCATGCGGTCGCCATTGACCGAACCGATGATGATGATGCGGCCGCCGGCTGGCATCTGTCGGGCGGCTTCAACCGCAGCATGATACGGCGCGTGAATGTTAATGCGGAACAGGCGATCGACCGCGTCCGGATCCTGTTCCAGCGCATCGCCAAACAGGGCGATGCCAGCATTAACCACCAGCACATCCAACGGTCCACTGTCGCGCACGGTGGCAATCACCGCATCGCGCTCTGAGCTGTCGGTATGAACGGCAGCCGAACCGGTTTCGTGCGCCAGTTTTTCGGCGGCCTCGGGCGAACCGGAGAAGGTGAAGGTCACGCTGGCACCCTCATCAGCAAAGCGACGCACAATAGCCGCACCAATACCGCGACTGCCGCCCAGAACCAGAACCTGCTTATCTTTAAATACGCTCATTTGCATCTCCACGTGTGATTTCTTAGTATGCATTACAAAATGAGCCCGAATTAATGTCAATGCGATTTTGTAGCGAGCACTATAAAATATGAAATCACCTGGTCGTCCCCGTAACTTTGACCCCGAACACGCCGTAGCGGTCGCGCAGGGGTTATTTCATGCCAAAGGTTATGACGCCGTCAGCGTCGCCGATGTCACTGACGCGCTGGGCATCAATCCGCCGAGCTTTTACAGCGCCTTCGGTAATAAGGCCGGATTGTATGCCCGCGTTCTCGATCGCTACGCCGCTACCGGCTCGATTCCTCTGGCTGAGATACTGCGCGACGACCGCCCGGTGGCCGAAGCCCTGGATGCATTACTGAAAGCGGCGGCGCTGCATTATGCCCGGGATGAGGTGTGTGCGGGTTGTCTGGTGCTGGAAGGGATTCGCTGTCAGGATCAGCACGCGCGTGAGGCGGCCAGGGTGTTTCATCGCGCCGCTGAGGATACCATCCGGCGCTATATCGCGGCCCGCTACCCACAGGACGCACCGCGCCTGACCGATTTTGTCAGTACCGTGATGTCCGGACTTTCTGCGAGAGCGCGTCAGGGCCACAGCGTTGAGCAACTGCTGGCCAGCGCGGAGCTGGCGGGTCTGGCGGTGGTTGCAGCGCTTGAGGCGTGACCGCTTTTCAGCGATGTTCTGACTGCGAAGTGATGCCGGTTAACTGGCTGAGTCGGTGTCCGCCACCGACCGCTGGAACATGCGCATAATGCCGCCAAGATGCCAGTGCAGAAGTTCCAGCGCCTGTTCATCCTCGTAATTAGTTAACCGCGCCACAATCGCCTCATGATCGTTTTGCGAACCCTGAAACTCATCCGGCGTGCGCGTCAGGTGATTGAGAAAGGCACGAATGCGGTTGATGCTGGTTTTGTAAAAACCGACCAGCTCACTATTCTGGCTGGCTTCAATCAGTGCCATATGAAACGCCGCATCGGTTTCGCGGTAGGTCTCCGGCGCGTTTTGTAATGCATCGCGTCCACGCGCCAGCTGTTCGTTCAGGCGCGCGATCAGCGCCTGACGATCGTGTCGCAGCGCCAGCTTTAATGCGCCTGATTCCAGAATCTGCCGCATCTCACAGGTTTCGCGCATCTCCCGCTCATTGAACGAAAACACAAAAGTGCCGCGCTGCGGGATAATCTGCACCAGACGCTCCATCTCCAGCTTTTGCAGCGCCGCTCTTACCGGCGTCCGGCTCACGTTAAGCTGGGTGGCAATATCGTTCTCGGAAATTAATGCACCGGGTGCAATCTGGCAGTTCACGATCAGGTCACGAATATGATCGGCCAGAATGCTGCTCAGTGACTGCGGGCGGAGGATGTTTTTCGATGACCAGTCAATGATGAGTTTATCGGCGGGCATAGCGTGGCGAGCGTCCTTTAAACAGCGAGCATTTAGGGGGTCAGAATGACGGTGGGCACTGTGTTTTGTAGTATACAAGAGACAGATCCCCCAAACAATAACGGGCCTGTTTGAGGGAGCGTTGGGTTATGGGGTGAACAAGTATGTCTGCTGCTGAATATGCGCTGGATTAAGTGCCATGCCCATGCCGGGTCCCTGCGGTACCGGGATTAACCCGTTTTGCGGCACCAGCGGATCGCGCAGGAAGTACTGATGAATATCGTTCCATTTCACCAGATACTCCTGATAAGGCGTGTGGATCGGCGATTGCGTGGTGCTGAAATGGGCCGTTGCGATGCTGGAATGACCGTGCGGGATTACCTGCAAATCGTACAGGGTGGCGATAGCGGCAATTTTTAGCGTTTCTGAAAGGCCACCGCACCAGTAGATATCAGGCTGAATAACATCCAGCGCCCCGGAATCAAAGAAGCGTTTGAAGCCCCAGCGCGTGTACTCATGTTCGCCTCCCGCCATCGGGATGGACAGTTTGTCTTTGAGTCGTTGCATACTGCCGATTCTGTCGGCCATTACGCACTCTTCCAGCCAGCGCGGGCGATACGGCTCGATGCCCTTTGCCAGTTCAAGCAGATACGTCACATCCATCGACTGCCAGCAATCAAACATCAGATCGTAATCATCCCCCACGGCTTCGCGCAGCGTTTTTGCCAGTTCAATGTTTTTCTTCAGCCCTTCCCTGCCGCTCATCGGGCCGTGGCGGAAAAACCATTTTTGTCCGCGATATCCCAGCGCCTTATACTCCAGCGCCCGCTCGTGCACCCGCGCCATATCCTGCACCGCAAAACCCAGCATCGATGCGTACGCCGGTATTTCTTCCTGTAGCGAACCGCCCAGCAGGCGAAAGACCGGTTGCTGCATCCATTTGGCACGCAAATCCCACAAGGCACAATCCACCGCGCTGATCGCCAGCATGCCATCGCCCTGACGCCCATGAATCTGCGCCCGGTACATCTGATCCCACAAACGCTCGGTGTCGCGCGGATCCTGACCCAGCAACAACGGTCGCAGCTGGCCATGAATGATTGATGCAACGGCATGCGGCACCGGCCCTGCCAGCCCGTCCACGCCCTCATCAGAAACGATCTCAAGAAACACGGTGGTAATGGCAAAACCATCTTCCAGCTGAACGCCACCGTCATGATTATTCACAGTACGAAACTGCGCATAGACATCGGTGGGACGCGCGAGACGCTCCTCCCAGAAATCGCCCTCTCCCGGCATCACGCCTTTCACCTGAAGTAACCGGACATCAATAATCTTCATACTACTGCCCCTCACGTTGTTCATTGCTGGCCTGGTAAGCCGGTAAACGCTGACGACGGAAGATGATGCTCAGGGTAATGATCGAGAGCATCGCCATCGCCGCCAGCCAGTAAAATCCGCCGTTATAACTGCCGCTGCGGTCGCGTATCACGCCGATGACCCACGGATTCACCACACTGGCAATACTGCCCAGCGCATTGATCAGGGCGAGGCCGCCCGCCACCACGGATGCCGGGATAAACTGCGCGGGCAATCCCCAGAACACCGGCATCGCGCCGAAAAAGCCAAATGCCGAACAGCACAAAAACATCATTTTCACCAGCGAGTTATCGAACCACGCGACGCATAACAGCCCGACAAAGGAGAAGATCAGCGCCAGATAATTGGCCAGCAGCCGTGACCCGGGACGATCGGCTATACGTCCCAGCACCAGCATGCCGGCCAGACCAAATACGTAAGGGATGATGGTGATGAACCCGGTCTGAACATGACTTAAGCCGGTTTCGCTGATGATCAGCGGCAGGAAGGTGCTCACTGCGCCGTTGAGGTTCGCCAGTCCGTAATAGGTGAGGCTGAACAACAACACCAGCGGGCTGAAAAGCGCTTTCAGCAGACCGCCGTGGCCGCGCGAAGGCAGTTTTTGCCGCTCAGCAGCCAGTGTTGTCACCAGCCAGTGCTGCTCATCTGCGCTGAGGAAGCGGGCATCTTTCGGCCGATCGGGCAACGCAAAGGGGACGATCAATCCCAGCACAATCGCCGGAATGGCCTCCAGCAGAAACATCAGCTGCCAGCCGCGCAGCCCCAGCCATCCGTGCAGTTCTAACAACAGGCTGGAAACCGGTGTGCCGATAATCAGCGCAATCGGAATGCCGGTCATAAACGAGGCGATAATGCGTCCGCGCCACGCCACCGGAAACCACAGGGTGAGATAAAACACGATGCCGGGGAAGAAACCGGCTTCAGCGGCACCCAGCAGCGCGCGCATCACATAGAGGCTGTTTTCACTCCACACAAACATATGCGCACCGGAGATGATGCCCCAGGTCACCATAATGCGGGCGATCCACCAGCGCGCGCCCACCCTTTCCATCAGCAGATTGGAGGGCAGTTCGAGGATGGCGTAAGGCAGGAAAAACAGACCGGCGGCGAGGCCAAAACTGGCGGCGCTGATGCCGAGATCGGCATTCATGGTGAGGGCGGCCACGCCGATATTGGCGCGATCGATCACCGCAATCACGTAGCAGCCAATCAGGAGCGGAATCAGTCGCCACGACAGTTTACGGATCACCCGCTTTTCAATTTCAGTATCTGTACTTTGCATGGTCTTTCCCGGTGTTGGTGACATGGATAAAAAATGCACTTGTATACAAGTTCTGTTGTATACATCCGCTGAACACTCTTCAATGGGCTGAGTACGGAAATGAGATATGAAACGTTTCAGCGTGAAGCCGCTGGTAAACGTTTATAAGAGGGGCGAGCCGGGCGATGATGAGCTAAAAACGTGGTGATTAATCGAAGTGAACAGAGTGCGCTGGCACACTCCGGGCAGGGTTATTTTATGCGAAGCCATTGTATAAACGCGCGCATGGCAGGTGACATGGCTTTACCCGCTATCCAGCAAAGTGAATAACCCGGGAATTCCATCTCCCAGGGTTGCAGAAGGCGACAAAGCTTGCCGGAGGCCAGCAATGCACTGACCCGTTCCGCCGTTAACTGGGCAATACCTGCGCCAGCAATAGCGGCCTGCCGCTGCCTTTCGCGATCGTCTACCACCAGATTTCCGTGCACGGGAATATCAAAAATTTTCCCCTCATTTAAGAACTGCCAGGGCTCTACCCTGCTACTTCCCGGCCAGCGCCAGCCGATGCAATTGTGATTGATCAGATCTTCCGGGACTTCAACCGCACCATGCTTTGCCAGATATGCTGGCGCAGCGACCACAATCTGATGGAGCGGCTTGCCTAATGGAATAGCAACAAATCCCGGTTCCAGCACCTCGCCTAAGCGCAGTGATAAATCATAGCCGCCGCGGCTCAGATCGACCGGCGCATCGCTGGTTGTGATATCCAACTGCACGTTGGGATAATCAGTAAGAAACCCGGCAATATTGTGATCAATAAACATTTCAGCACCCGATCGAAAAGCATGAACGCGAATCAGCCCCTTAATATCCTGGCTTCTGGCGTGTGCCTGCTGCAGGGTCTCATGCAGGTTATTCATAATGGGTGCAGTCTGAAGAAACAGGGACTTGCCATCATCGGTAAGATATACCGCCCGGGTGGTCCGGTTCAGCAAACGTTGCCCGAGTTGTGCTTCCAGCGCGGTGATTTGCTGACTGACGGCTGACGCAGATACCCCTAATATTTCCGCAGCGGCTCTGAAATTCAGTTGCTGAGCAACCACGACGAAAGCCCGTAAAGCCAGATACTCCGCGCTGTTAATCATTATTGATGTCCTTTATTAATTGCCACTTAACACACCATTAAGATACAGGAACTTCACGCCTGTAAGTATCTCGTTATAATCACTCAAATCATAATTAATAAATAATATCAGGAGCACTTTATGCTGCAGGAAAACCTTGAATTAGCCCAGAGATTACAAATTATCGAAGACAAACTGGCTATTTATGAATTGATTGCGTCACATCCTCCCAGCGCAGATACTGCAATGGCGGAATATACATTATCGGTTTATCTGGAGAAGAGTGAATTCAATCGCGGCCCTCATCTTGATGGCGCGGAGGGTGCAGAGGCGATAGCCGCCTTTATTTCGCGGCCTGAGCATGAGGAAGCACTGGCTAGCGGATTAGCGCATTTTACCGGATTACCCTTGATTGATCTGCGCGAAGACAGCGCGGTAGTCACCTCTTATTTACAGTTAATTTATCTGGATGATAAAGGCGAATCACGCATGCTGGCCAATCACGGCAGCTCTCCTGGGTATCGCATACATCGCGTTGTAGTGAATCGCTGGGAGTTGAAACGCATTGCGGATCAATGGAAAATTCATCGCAGGACGTTGATTCCGGTGGACGGTAGCGGTTTATCACGCGCATTGCTTTCCCAGGGGCTGAAAGATGTATTCAGCCGGCAATCACGATAATTAATGCGACAAGACAGTCATTGAGCCAGACCACGATATGCAGCTAAGTCATCAATGACAATACGCTACGAGACTGGCGGCGCAGGTTGGTGTCCAGCATGGCAACGGTCTGGCTATTCCTTTCAGCCAAATCCTTTGATGATGTACTTGCCTGTAACCTGTGAAATTTATCAAAGCCGACATTCTTATCCTGTAGCAATGCAGCATATTTCCCTATAAATCATCGCCTCACCAAAGAATATCATGTGCAGAATGCTATTAGCTTTAAGCATCAGCATAATGGGTTATTTCAGCCGCTGCGCCTTTTGACAGTCTCATACTCTAACGCTACGCTTAATTGCAAGGATATATGTCGCAAACTTGCGTAAAGATAAAATATTTCCTAAGGTGACCGCCTTTCAGCCTCTTATAGCTTTCATTTCCCTTTGTGAAGTGCCGGCTGCGAAAGCTATAAGATCGCTCCAATTTTACTCATGGGGAGTTTATGAGCACCGGAACGATGACCAATAAACCTGATTTGACCGTTGACGATATTACCGTCATTGACAACAAATTATTGAAACGCGCCGTCAGCGCAGCAGCGCTGGGTAATACCATGGAGTGGTTTGATTTCGGCGTTTATAGTTACCTTGCCGTGATTATCGGCCAGGTATTTTTCCCGGACGCCAGTAATACCGCGCAGCTTATTGCGTCGTTTGGTACTTTTGCGGCCGCGTTTTTAGTGCGCCCGATTGGCGGCATGGTATTTGGTCCACTCGGCGATCGCTTTGGCCGGCAGAAAGTGCTGGCCTTTACCATGATTATGATGTCGATTGGCACCTTCTGTATTGGCCTGATTCCCAGCTATGCCAGTATCGGTATTGCCGCGCCGATCCTGCTGTTGCTGGCGCGTCTGGTGCAGGGCTTTTCCACCGGCGGTGAATATGGCGGTGCCGCCACCTTTATTGCGGAATACTCCACCGACAAACGCCGCGGTTTTATGGGCAGCTTCCTGGAGTTTGGTACGCTGGCCGGTTATCTGCTGGGCGCCAGCCTGGTGACCGGTATGATTGCGCTGCTGCCGCATCAGGCGATGATGGACTGGGGCTGGCGCATTCCGTTCTTCCTGGCCGCGCCGCTGGGGCTGTTTGGCCTGTATATCCGCCTGAAGCTGGAAGAGACACCCGCGTTTAAAGAGCACATGGATAAGCGTGAAGAGGCCGAACATAACAAGCCGCAGCTCACGCTGTGGCAAATGCTGCGCACGCAGAGCAAGCCGCTATTGAAGTGTATTGGCCTGGTGCTGCTGTTTAACGTGTCTAATTATATGCTGACCGCCTACATGCCAAGTTATTTAACCGGCATTCTGGGGCTGAGCGAAATATCCGGTCTGCTGCTGGTAATGGTGGTGATGTTTATCATGATGCCGCTGACCTTAATGTGGGGCCATTTTACCGACCGCATCGGCCGTAAACCGGTGATTGGTTTCGGCGCGCTGGGATTATTAGTGCTGGCGATCCCGGCGTTCATGCTGATTGGTTCTGGCAACATGCTATGGGTATTTGCCGGTCTGGCCGTGCTGGGCCTCTTGCATACCTGCTTTAGCGGCACCATGCCAGCGACATTACCGGCACTGTTTGTCACCGACATTCGTTACAGTGCGCTGGCTATCGGCTTTAATTTGTCAGTCTCGCTGTTCGGTGGCACCACACCGTTAATTACCGCATGGCTGGTCGACACCACGCACAACACCATGATGCCAGCGTATTACATGATGGGTGCCGGCGTGATTGGTTTGTTAACAGTATTAACGCTGAGTGAGACAGCACGTAAGCCACTGAAAGGTTCATCCCCTGCGGTGGCGACCAAAGCCGAAGCGCATAAACTGATTGATAAACTGCGTAAACAGCGCAGCCGTAAAAAACAGCAGCCAGCATAATCCTCGCTGATATTCACATCAGGTGCGCTCAATGCGCACCTTTTTTGTGCCCTGCGTCAGACTTATAACTCAGATAATCGCCCCGGGCTGCGGTAGACTGCCCCTCTCTGACTGTTTTTTACTCATTAAGGGATAATGATGTCATCTGCCGTGGCTCCCGCCGTTAATCAAAAACGCGTACTGATTGCCGGATCCGTCGGCAATTTTATCGAGTGGTATGAATTCGCCGTATACGGTTTCATGGCCACGCTAATCGCTAAACATTTCTTCCAGCTGGAAGGAGAAAGCGCCCTCACCAGCCTGATCCTCACCTATGCGGCCTTTGCGGTGGCGTTCTTTTTTCGCCCGTTAGGGGCGGTGCTGTTTGGCCGCCTGGGCGATCGCTATGGCCGTAAACCGGTGCTGATCGCGGTGCTGGTATTGATGACGCTGGCCACCGTCGCCATCGGTCTGGTCCCGGTTTATGCCAGCATTGGCGTGGCTGCGCCGCTGCTGATTACACTGCTACGCATTTTACAGGGACTGTTTGCCGGCGGAGAATACGGCGGCGCGGTCTCGCTGATGACCGAATCGGCGCCGCCCGGCAAGCGCGGATTTTATGGCGCGTGGCAGTCGCTGACGGTGGCGCTCGGACTGCTGGCGGGCGCGGGCGTGGTGGCAGTACTGCCGCTGCTGTTGGGAGACGCCGCCATGAACGCCTGGGGCTGGCGCATTCCCTTCCTGCTGGCGCTGCCGCTCGGCGCAGTGGCGCTGTGGCTGCGCAGCGGACTCGACGAATCACCGCAGTTCCGCCAGACACCGGCGGCACCACAACAGCAGGCATCGCTGGGTGTCACGCTGCGCGCTATCGGGCTGGGCATTGGGCGGTTAATGGTATGGTCGGCCGCCGGTTATACCTACCTGGTGATCATGCCTACCTATCTGCAGGCCGCGCTGCACACCGGCTTCAACCAGGCGCTGCTGATTGCGGTGATCTCGAACCTCGGCTTTGCCGCCACCATCCTGCCGGCCGGCATACTCAGCGATCGCTATGGCCGCCGCACATTAATGCTGCTGGCGACGTTTTTGCTGCTAGTGCTGGCTTTCCCGCTGCTGAAAGTGCTGCAGCATCCGGAGAGCGGTATGGCGATCAAAGCGCTGGTGGTGTTTATCGCCGGTGCGCTGGTGGGCATGCTGGCCGGACCGGGACCGGCGATGCTGGCCGAGATGTTCCCGACCCGCGTGCGTTACACCGGGCTGGGGCTGGCCTATTCGCTCTCCAACGCGCTGTTTTCCGGCTGCGCAGGTCTGATCATTACCGGCCTGATGAAGCAAACCGGCAATGCCGACATTCCCGCCTGGTATGTGATGGCCACCGCCGTAGTGAGTTTTATCGCGCTGCTTTCGCTCAATAAGGACGATCACCGCAGACCCCTTTGAGAAAAGCGTTTGTGCAGGTAAGCACCTATCATTGGTCGCCATCAATGGCGACCCTACAGGGGCCGAAAGATTTTTTTTACAGGAGTGATGAATACATAGGCATATATATGTCTAAAATAACATAGAAAATAAATCAAGACATGCCTGATATTTTATCCAGCTCAAAAACAGTGCCATTATAAATAACAAAACCCCGGCACATCAGTGTACCGGGGATAACCAACACTACCAGTTAAATTTATTACTATCTTCCCACTCTTTGACTTCTTTCTCTGCCTGATCTTTACCGTAGCCGTAGCGCTCCTGTATGCGGCCGACTAATTGATCGCGTTTCCCTTCGGCTACGTCTAAATCGTCATCTGTAAGCTGGCCCCATTTCTCTTTCACTTTTCCTTTGAACTGCTTCCAGTTTCCGCTGATACGATCTTCGTTCATCAGTGTTCTCCTCATTTAGGTGACAGTGCCGCCTGGCATTATTTCGCGCAGCGGTTAACTACGCAGAGATAAGCGTAGCCTATGACTGAGATTAAAAGGTGCTTAAGCGAACAAATCGGAAAATTTACGTAACGGTACTGTTTAAAGCGCAGCGGGAATTAAATCTGAAAATATAGGCTATGATTTTTCAGGGTACTCAGTGATTTATCTGCGTACCCGTTTGCTACCAGGGCATTTAGTCTTTTGTATTCAGAGAGTAAATGGTTTTAAGGAACGCGAATCGCTTGATGTCGTCCATTCCCCGTGCGGGGCTTAACGAGGCAATAGAATGGAATCCACAACGTTGGAAAAATCCTGGGGTGCTGAAATCCTTGCTGACGGCAGCGTGCGGTTTCGCCTTTGGGCACCCGGTCAGCAGCAAATTACCCTTCACGCCGATGGTCAGCAGCATGCCATGCAGCCGCAGCAGGATGGCTGGTTCAGCCTGACGCTGCGCGGGCCTGGTCACGGCAGCGCATATCACTACGAGCTGGCCGATGGCAGCACGGTGCCCGATCCGGCCGCGCGGGCACAACGCGCCGATGTCAACGGCCCTTCTCTGGTTATCGACCCTCACCATTACGACTGGCAGCAGCGTGACTGGCAGGGACGGCCGTGGCACGAAACGGTGGTCTACGAGCTGCACATCGGCACCTTCACCGCCGAAGGCACCTTCCGCGCGGCTATCGCAAAACTCCCCGCGCTGGCTGACCTCGGTATCACCATGATCGAAGTGCTGCCGGTATCGCAGTTTGGCGGCGCGCGCGGCTGGGGCTATGACGGCGTTCTGCTGTATGCGCCGCACTCGGCGTATGGCTCACCGGATGATTTCAAAGCCTTTGTCGATGCCGCGCACGCATTGGGACTGTCGGTGGTGCTGGATATTGTGCTCAACCACTTTGGTCCGGAAGGCAATTACCTGCCGCTACTGGCGCCGGCCTTTTTCCACGAAGAGCGCATGACGCCGTGGGGCGCCGGGATTGCTTACGATGTCGATGCCGCGCGGCGTTATATCGTCGAAGCGCCGCTCTACTGGCTGAAGGAGTTTAACCTCGACGGCCTGCGCTTCGATGCCATCGACCAGATTGAGGACACGTCCAGCAAGCATGTGCTGATTGAGATTGCCGAACGCATTCGCAGCGAAATCCACTCTCGCCCGATCCATCTCACCACCGAAGACAGCCGCAACGTGATCTTCCTGCATCCGCGCGATGCGGACGGTAACGCGCCACTGTTCAGCGGTGAATGGAACGACGATTTTCATAATGCCATTCATGTCTTTGCCACCGGCGAGACGCACGCGTATTACCAGGATTTCGCCGACGTACCGGAGAAATTAATCACGCGCATTCTCACCGAGGGCTTTGCTTATCAGGGCGAGCTGTCGCCACAGAGCGGCCAGCGGCGCGGCGTACCCAGCGCAGGCCAGCCGCCGGTGGCGTTTGTCGACTTCATCCAGAACCACGATCAGGTGGGCAATCGCGCCCAGGGCGAACGCCTGATTAGCCTGGCCGGTACCGATCGCAGCAAAGTGCTGCTCGCCACCCTGCTGTTGTCACCGCATATTCCGCTGCTGTTTATGGGCGAAGAGTACGGTGAAACCAACCCGTTCCTGTTCTTTACCGATTTCCACGGCGATCTTGCGAAAGCGGTGCGCGAAGGACGTGCGCGCGAATTTACCGGTCACGCCGGTCATGACGATACGGTACCGGATCCCAATGCTGAAGAGACCTTCACGCGTTCGAAACTGGACTGGAGCAAAGTGGAAAATCCCGCAGGACAGGCGTGGCTGACGCTTACGCGCCAGCTGCTGGCGTTGCGCCAGCAGCACATCGTGCCGCTGCTGGCGGATGCCCGCAGGCATAACGGCCAGGTGCTGCGCACCGCACCAGGCTTTGTCGCCATCAGCTGGCAGTTCCCGCAGGGCCAGCTGTCGCTGGCGCTGAATATTGGACAGCAGAGCCAGCCGCTGCCCGCTATGCCCGGCGAGACGCTCTTTGCGTGGCCACAGGAAAGCGGCGAGCTGCCGCAGCACTCCCTCATCGTGCGTCTGGCAAAAGGAGCAGCGCAATGAGCATTCCAACCGCGACTTACCGTATCCAGTTCCGTAACGGCATGACGTTTGACCGCGCGGCGCAGCTGGTGCCCTATCTGCAGCAGCTGGGTATCAGCCATCTTTACGCCTCGCCGATCTTTACCGCCACCCGCGACTCGACGCACGGCTATGACGTCACCGACGCCAATGAGATTGACCCGGCAATTGGCGGACGCGCCGGTTTTGACCGCCTCAGCGCGGCGCTGCAGCAGGCCGGGATTGGCCTGATCCTCGATATTGTGCCTAACCACATGGCGGCGTCGCTGGAAAATGCCTGGTGGCGCGATGTGATTGAACACGGGGAAGCCAGCCGCTACGCGCGCTACTTTGATATCGACTGGTCACGCAGGCTGACGCTGCCGTTCCTTGGCGATGATTTTGACCGCGTGCTGGCCAATGATGAACTCAGCATCAAGGCCGATCCGCACAGCGGCAATCCGGCGCTGGTCTATTACGACAGTTACTACCCGCTGACGCCCGCCAGCTGGCAGCAGCGTAAAGACGAGGTGCTGGCGCTGCGCGATCGCGCGGCCATCGCGGAACTGCATGCGCAACAGCCGTGGCAGCTAATGAACTGGCGTGAGGCGCGCAGCGCGCTCTCCTACCGCCGCTTCTTTGAAATTACCGGGCTGGTCGGCGTGCGCGTCGAAGATGAAGAGGTGTTCGCGGCTTCGCATCGCCTGATTCTTGAACTGGTACACAGCGGTGTGGTGAGCGGGCTGCGCGTCGATCACGTTGACGGGCTGGCCGATCCGCTCGGCTATCTGCAACAGCTGCGTCAGGCCGCGGGCGACGCGTGTTATATCACGGTGGAGAAGATTCTCGCTGACGGTGAGCAACTGCCCGCCGACTGGCCGGTGTCCGGCACCACCGGTTACGAGTTTATCGCCGCGCTGTCGCATGCGCTGATTGATGATAATCAGATCGATATGCTGCATCTGGCCTATGAAGCGGTATCCGCTGAACGTAACGACGTGGCGGCTGGCCTGCGTGCGGCACGTGAACTGATGGTCGATCGTAACTTTGCCGGGGAATTCAGCCGCCTGCTGGCGCTGGCTACCGAGGCAGCCGATCTGGTGCATCGCAACTTCAGTGAGGCTGAGCTGCACGTGGCGCTGCGCGAGCTGCTGATCGCCTTCCCGGTGTATCGCACCTACGGCCGGAAAGCCGGTATGCCGCTGGAAGGCGAAGCGTTGCTATTACAGGTGCTGGAGCAGGTTAAACACAGCGCCTCGCCTGCGGCGCTGAGCTTTTTGCAGGCATTACTGCTGGGGGCGATCACTGAACAGGGCGAGCAGGATGCGGCGGAATTCCGCGCCCGCTTCCAGCAGCTGACCGGCCCGCTGATGGCGAAATCGGTCGAAGACACGCTGTTTTTCCGCAATCACGTGGCGCTGGCGATCAACGAAGTGGGTGCCGAACCGCTGCCGCATGCGTTTTCGCTTGAACGCTTTCACCACGAAATGCAAACCCGCCTGCAGCACCAGCCGGATGGGCTGTCGGGTACCTCCACGCACGATACCAAACGCGGCGAGGATGCACGCGCGCGGCTGTATACCCTGAGTGAAGCGCCGGCGCTGTGGGCGGAGAATGTGACGCGCTGGCGCCAGATGAATCAGCCGCACGTGGTCGCGCTGGCGGATGGACCGGCGCCCGAACCGCCGGTTGAGTGGATGCTGTACCAGGCGCTGGCCGGCGTCTGGCCCACCACGCTGCAGCCGGAGGACACGGCGGCATTGGACGCGCTGCGCGATCGCTTTTTGCCGTTTGTGGAAAAAGCCCTGCGCGAAGCGAAGTTACGCACCGACTGGGCGGACAGCAATGAAGCTTATGAAAATGCCGTGCTGGAGTACGCCCGCCAGCTGCTGTCACCCACCAATCCGGCGTTTCTGCAGGACTTCAGCCACGCACTGCAGCCGTTCATCCGGGCCGGACTGGTTAACAGCCTGAGCCAGACGGTGATCAAACTGACCGCGCCGGGCGTGCCGGATATCTATCAGGGCTGCGAAGCGCTGGATTTCAGCCTGGTCGATCCGGATAACCGACGCGAGCCGGATTTCGCTCAGCTGACGGCGCAGCTGGATATCCACGCCGCGCCGGACTTCGCCAGCCAGCAGGACTGGCTGAGCGGCCGCCTGAAGCAGCAGATGGTAGCGCGCCTGCTGCATCTGCGCCGCGACCATGCGCAGTTGTTCCGCTTTGGTGATTATCAACCGCTCAGTGCATCGGGCGAACATGCGGAAAAAGTGATCGCCTTTGCCCGTCAGGACAGCGACTACGCGCTGCTGGTGATTACGCCACGGCTGATTTTCAATGGTGCACAGTGGAGTCATACCCGACTGGCACTGCCGGAATCGCTGGCGCATCGCCACTATCGCAATGTGCTGACCGGCGAGACCGTAGTGATTAATGACGATGTTACGCTGGACAATGTGAGCTATAGCGCGCCGCTGGTGCTGATTAGCCAGTAGTGTCCCCGATAAACCTGTTGTTTTACATGACTATCTATTCACTGGATGGAGAGGATTGAATGTCTAACGGTAAACCTTTAGAAATCACCGCTGGATCGGGGCACCAGCTCGGCGCCAACTTTGATGGGGACGGCGTAAATTTTGCGCTGTTTTCAGCACACGCGGAACGGGTCGAACTCTGTCTGTACGATGAGAGCGGTCAGCATGAAATTGCCCGCTTCGATCTGCCGGAATATACCCACGAAATCTGGCACGGCTACGTGCCCGGGCTGAAACCCGGCGCGCTGTATGGTTATCGCGTTCACGGACCGTTCGATCCGGAAAACGGTCACCGTTTTAACCCGAGCAAATTACTGATTGATCCCTACGCCCGCGAGTTGCAGGGCAACATCGACTGGAATGAAGCGCACTTCGCTTACGATTTACTGCACGAAGATAAAGATCTGACGCTGGATACCCGTGACAGCGCGCCGTTTACTCCCAAGTGCCGGGTGATTGACACTAATGAGTTTGACTGGCAGGACCATAACCGGCCCAGCATTCCGTGGTCCAGTACGGTGATTTATGAAACCCACGTCAAAGGTTTCACCCAGCTTAATCCGGCGATTCCGGCAGAGATGCGCGGCACCTATGACGGCATGAGCCACAAATCCACCGTCGACTACATCAAAAGCCTCGGCGTGACGTCAGTGGAATTGCTGCCGGTACACTGGTTCCCGGACGATCAGCATCTGCTGGATCGCGGACTGAAAAACTTCTGGGGCTATAACTCGCTGGCCTTTTTCGCGCCTGCCA
Source organism: Pantoea sp. ICBG 985 (assembly GCF_002928365.1). NCBI lineage: Bacteria > Pseudomonadati > Pseudomonadota > Gammaproteobacteria > Enterobacterales > Erwiniaceae > Pantoea > Pantoea sp. ICBG 985. The sequence continues at coordinate 537,552 of NZ_POWM01000003.1, read as the reverse complement.
GCCGCTATTTTGGCCCGCGCGGTATTCAGGGCTTTCGCGACATGGTGCGCGCTTTCCACGATGCCGGCATCGAAGTGATTCTCGACGTGGTGTATAACCACACCGCGGAAGGCAACGAACTGGGGCCGACGCTGTCGTTCAAAGGGATTGATAACTTCTCCTACTACCGCACGCTGCCGGATCAGCACCGTTATTACATCAACGATACCGGCACTGGCAACACGGTGAATACCTCCCATCCGCGCGTGCTGCAGCTGGTGACGGATTCGCTGCGCTACTGGGCAGAATCGATGCATATCGACGGTTTTCGCTTCGACCTCGGCACCATTCTCGGCCGCGAGCCGGAAGGGTTCGATCAGCGTGGCGGCTTCTTTGATGCCATGACGCAGGATCCGGTGTTGTCAAAGCTGAAGCTGATCGGCGAACCCTGGGACATCGGCCCTGGTGGCTACCAGGTGGGTGGTTTCCCGCCCGGCTGGGCTGAGTGGAACGACAAATATCGCGACACGGTGCGTGAGTACTGGAAAGGCGACAACGTTTCAACCGACTTTGCCGCGCGCCTGCTTGGTTCCGGCGATCTGTACGATCAACGCGGCCGCCGCCCGTGGGCCAGCGTCAATTTCATCACCGCGCACGATGGCTTTACGCTGAATGATCTGGTCTCGTACAACGACAAGCACAACGATGCCAACGGGGAAGATAACAACGACGGCCACAACGATAACCGTTCATACAACTACGGTGCCGAAGGCCCCACCGACGACGAAGGCATCAACGCGGTACGCGAGCGGCAGAAGCGTAACTTCCTCGCCACGCTGTTTTTCTCTCACGGCACACCGATGCTGCTGGCGGGCGATGAGTTTGGCCGCAGCCAGATGGGCAACAACAACGGCTATTGTCAGGATAGCGAGATTTCCTGGCTGCACTGGGAAGATCTGCCGGCTTCCGCTGATGCGTTACGCGATTTCACCCGTCAAATCATTGCACTGCGCGCACAGCAGCCGCTGCTGCGACGTGAAAGCTGGCGCGACGGCATGGAGATTAAATGGTTTAACGCCGGCGGCGGTTTCCAGCAGGCGGAACAGTGGGATGAGGGCTCGACGCTCGGCGTGTACATCGGGCGTCCGGACCTGCAAACCGAAGAGGGTATCTGGCACGATGTGCTGATGCTGTTCAATCCGTTTGAAGGCAATGTGCCGTTCCGCATCCCGCAGTTTGGTGAAGGCGGCTGGGTGCTGGAGCTGACCACCTCCGACAGCGCCAGTAAGGGATTGGTAATTACCAAAGAGAAGGATTTCGAGCTGGAGGGCCGCAGCCTGGCGCTATTCCGCCGGCCGTGAGTGGAACGCAAGGTGCCGGTTTCCAGGTGCGCATGAATGCGCACCCTACAGAAACAACGGGACATGCACTCCCGGTTTCCAGGTGCGCATGAATGCGCACCCTACGGAAATAACGGGACATGCACTCCCGGTATCCAGGTGCGCATGAATGCGCACCCTACGGAAATAACGGGACATGCACCGTAGGGTCGCCGTTCACGGCGACCGGCTCCACTGTTAACCCGCCAGACTCTTCTGCTACCCGGCACTAAAATTTCATTAACTAAAAACCACAATCTGCCGATGTTCTTTAATCTGCACTTGTACCCGCCGCGTCAGGCGTCGGGGTGCGTTTAGATTAAGGATAATAAGATGAACATCTCCCAACGATTGTTACTGACCTTTACCATGCTGTTTGGCGCCATCATTCTGCAAGCCGTGCTCGCCATCTCACTGCTTTCCGGCTTCCAGGAGCGCTTTGAATATGTGCAAACCAATGCCATCCCTTCGATCAAAGACCTCAACACGTTAATTGATCGCAGCAATCAGCTGGCGCTGACGCTGTACAAACACCAGACCCAGTTGCAGGACAGCAACATGCCCGCCGTCGAAGCGGACATTGATAAACAGATCGGCGGCCTGAAATCGCTCACCGATTACTACCTGACTCACAACCTCTCCAGTGACGAAGATAAGCGCCTGACCGAGCTGGCCTTTGCCAATATTCAGCGCGTGAGCGAGCGGCTGCCGGCGTTTCTCACTGCCTCGCGCGCGCATCAGAACGCCATCAGCCTTGATCTGATCGAGGGGCAGAACGGCATTGGTGCCGCCATTCGCCAGCTGGTCACCAATTACCAGCAGCAGCTGATGCTGAATATTTCTATCGGCGATGAGTTACGCGCCACCAACCTCAGCACCTTCCATGAAGTGCTGTGGACCACCATTACCGGCGTGATAGCCACAGTGATTATTTTTGGCCTGTTCGCCCTGTTCACCGTGCTGCGCATTCGTCGCAGTCTGTCCGATGTCGGCAAAGTTATGATGCGCGCCAGTGAAAATCTCGACCTGACGCTCAGCGCCGACGAAAGCCGTCGCGATGAGGTGGGCACCATGGCGCACTCTTTCAATCAGCTGATGCGCAGCGTGGCCGGTTCGCTGAGTGCCGTGCGCAGCGCGTCACATTCGGTGGGCAGCGCATCGGTGCAGATCGCCGCCGGTAACGAAGACCTCTCTGCGCGTACCGAGCAGCAGGCTGCTTCGCTGGAGCAGACCGCGGCCAGCATGACTGAACTGAGTGAAACCGTACGTCAGACCGCCGATAACACGCGCCAGGCCAGCCAGCTGGCGGCTAACGCCAGTGCGCTGTCGGAAAAAAGTGGTACCTCGCTCAGCACCATGCTCTCGACCATGGATGATATTCGTGGCAGCTCGCGCAAGGTCACGGACATTGTTTCGATGATCGAAGGTATCGCTTTCCAGACCAATATTCTGGCGCTCAACGCGGCAGTCGAAGCGGCACGCGCCGGTGAGCACGGCAAGGGCTTTGCGGTGGTGGCGGGTGAAGTACGCAGCCTGTCGCAGCGCTCAACCTCGGCCGCACGCGAAATTAAGGGACTGATTGAAGAGTCGCATCGACTGACCGAAGCCGGGGCCGCCCAGGCCAGCGACGTCAGCAGCAATATGCAGGTAATGAATGACGCTATCCATCAGGTCAGCGAACTGATGAGCGAAATCGCCGCGGCCGCGGTTGAGCAGAGTCAGGGCATCAGCCAGGTGCAGCAGGCGGTGAATCAGATGGATGATGTGACGCAGCAGAACGCCGCGCTGGTGGAACAGGCCTCAGCCGCGTCGCAATCGCTGCAGGAACAGGCCCAGACGCTCAACCAGCTGGTGACCCGCTTCGTGCTGGCGGAATCCGGCGCAACGCCGGTCATCAAGCCGGCGCCGGCGAGCCATAAAGCGCCACAGCCGGGACGCCTGGCACTGGCCAGCGATGCCGACTGGCAGAGTTTCTGATCCCGTTGCCCTCCGCGTCGTCGCGCGGAGGGGCTTTCTCCCACTGACGAATTCCCCCGGCGCGCGGGCGCGAGCGACATTGCCTCAACGAGCGCCAGCAAAACTGCTATTCTGTGAACCATGCTAACGGTCGTCAGCAACGAAAGCGTTTCACCTCCGCATGCCCGCCGCTCCCTAAAGGAATCTTATGCACCCTCAGCAACAGACACGCGGTAAATGGGCCATCTTTGGCCTGATGTTTATTCCTGGCTTTACCTGGGCTTCCTGGGTTAGCCGCACCCCCTTTATGCGCGATGTGCTGCACGCCTCGACGGAAATGATGGGCCTGATTCTGTTTGGCTTCTCCTGTGGCTCCATGCTGGGCGTGCTGCTGGCCGGTAAGCTGGTCGCGCACTTTGGCACCAGCCGGGTGATGCGCTCGGGTTACCTGATCCTGCTCGGTGGCCTGGTGCTGATGACCGTCGCGTTAACGCTCGCCAGTAGCGGGCTGGTGTTTACCAGTCTGGTGTTGCTGGGCGGCGGAACCGCGCTGATGGATGTGGTGGTCAATGTCGAAGGGGCAGCGTTTGAGCGGCGCATCGGCAAGTCAATCATGACAATCATTCACGGCTTCTTCAGTTTCGGCACGCTGATCGGCGCACTGGCGGGTCTGGCCATGACCGCAGCCGATATCAGCACCCACTGGCACTTTAGCGTGGTGCTGCTGGTAAACCTGCTGATTGCCGCCCTGGCGCTGCGCCATCTGCCCGCCACCAGCGACAGCGAACGCAGTGAACAGCCGCATCACGGCGGCTTTCTGGCCCAGGTAGGACGTGAACTGCGTGACCGCCAGCTGCTGGTGCTCGGCGTGGTGATTCTGGCGATGGCGCTGGCGGAAGGCTCAGCTAACGACTGGCTGCCGTTACTGATGATCGACGGTCATAACCTCAATCATACCCAAAGCACGCTGGTCTACGCGGGCTTCACCGCTGGCATGACGCTGGGGCGCTTTCTCGGTGGGCTGGTGGTTGATCGTCTGGGTCGTGTCTGGGTACTGCGCGCCAGCGCTTTCTCCGCCGCGCTGGGGCTGACGATGGTGATTTTCTCCGATAACCCATGGCTGGCGGCGGCGGCCGTGCTGTTCTGGGGCGTCGGCGCGTCGCTCGGCTTCCCGCTAACGGTCTCGGCGGCGGGCGATGGTCATAACAGCGCGGTGCGCGTCACGATTGCCGCCACGCTGGGCTATCTGGCGTTTCTGGTCGGCCCGCCCGGACTGGGCTTTATCGGCGAACATGCCGGATTGCGCATGGCGATGCTGCCGGTACTGATCATGGTATTGCTGGCGCTGGTGTGCGCAGGTGCGGCTGGCCGCCCGCGTCAGGCAAAAACACCGGCGGAACAATAAATCTCAGGGCACGCGCCAGCTGCCCTGCCATCCCGCCGCAGTGGCCTCGAATCGCGCGCGCTGATGGGGCTCGCGGCTGACATCCAGCCACTCCACGCTATGCAAGGTGATCTGCACCAGCGCGAAGTGCTCGTCGGATCCGGTGCCCGCTTTTTGCGCGCTGGCAGGCAGTGCGTCATCAGGATGAGTAATCACGCTACCCGGCCTGACCGGTGACTGAAACAACGCGTGTGAATGCGGGCGCAATGCATGCCAGGCTGCGGCACGCTGTTGTGCATCGTCAACGCGCTGAGCCGTGCCCGCCAGCCTGAGCTGAACGCGCCTGGCGGCATCATAAGCCAGTAACGCCACCTGCGGCTGGGCTGCAATATCCTGCATTTTGGCGCTGCGCCGATCGGCGGTAAAACGCAGGGCCGGCAGCGCGGGCAAAAACTGCCGTATCACCACGGTGCGCAGGCTGGGCTGGCCGTCAGCGGTCACCGTTGCCAGCTGCATCAGGGTGAAAGCCGAACGCGATGTGGTGGCTGTGCTAAGCAGCTGCCAGATGGCTTGCAGGCGGTCGTCGAGCGAGATCATGATTCCCTTCCTTAGCGGGCGTGAAGCGGATTGCTGCCCGCACGTTTCAGCGCCGACAGCGCCAGCGCGCTGAGCAGTAACCCAATGACGATCAGCAGCGCGTAGCTTAGCCACTGCAGCAGCAGAATGCCCAGCACGCCGCCAGCGAGAAACGCCAGCACGGTGTAGCAATGCAGTTTTAGCCGCTCAATGTACAGCGGCGCGTCTTTTGGTGACTCTTTGCGACGCAGCACGTCGAACAGCATCGCCAGCTCAATGCCGATATCGGTTGACGTGCCGGAAACGTGCGTCGTGCGCACGCGGGCATTGGAGATGCGCGTTACCACCGCATTTTGCAGGCCCATCAGAAAGCTCAGGCTGAGAATCAGTAACACGCCGCCCTCGCTGAAATGAAAGCCGCTTTCGACAATCCCCAGTACCAGCAACGCTATGCCCTCCAGCAGAATATTGATGGCGTAGATGCCGCGTATCTGCCGCCTGCGGCCGGAATTGATGATCAGCGTGGAAACCGACGAACCGGCGATGAATAACAGCACAATCAGCAGGAAGAACAGCCCGATATGCAGATTGGCTTTCGCCAGATGATCGGACAGGGATGAGACGTTACCGGTCATGTTGGCGGAGAAGAAACCAACCGTTTCGAACGCCGCAGTGTTCAGTGCGCCCGCCACGGCGGCCAGCGTCGCCGCCAGGCGGATGTCGGTGTTGAAAGTGCGCGTATCCTCAGTGGAGATCAGCATGAAAAGGTCCCGGCCCGGCAAAAGGTTTATCATCCTCCGGCAGTCAAAAATTCTCAACTAGCAGGGCTGAACATTAACGCGGTTCGCTGTCGATCAGTGCACGCCGGGCCAGGCGTTTGGGCAGGATTTGACCCTGTCACCGATAAGCCGGATAATTTGGAAACGATTCATTCTAAATAGCCCGCATTATGACCAGTAAACCCAATCCGGCGCCGGTTGCCAGAGAGCGCGGCAGACCGCGCAATTTTGATATCGACGAAGCGCTCGACAGCGCCATGATCGTGTTTCGCCAGAAGGGTTTTCATGCGGCCTCGATTGCCGATTTAGGTGAAGCGATGAACCTGACGGCGGGCAGTATTTATAAAGCGTTTCAGGATAAACGTTCCCTGTTTCTGCGGGTGTTTGAGCGCTACATCCTGCTGCGCAACATGGACCTGCGCGCCCGTTTGCAACAGTACCCGACCGGCCGGGCGCGCATTGCTGAGCTGTTGCAGTTTTATCTCGACTCAGCCAGCGAGATCGAGGGCAGACGCGGCTGCCTGGTGGTTGGCAGTACCGTGGAACTGCAAACGCTGGACGAAGAGTTATCCCAGCTGGTACGTGAAGCGGTACTGCGCAACCGCAACTTCCTGACTTCACTGGTTGAACAGGGACAAGAGGACGGATCGATTTCGCCACGACTGGATGCCGACACCGCTGCCGGACTGCTGCTTTGCGTGGCATTTGGTATGCGCGTGGTAGGCAAAATTCAGGATGTGACTAATGGCAAAGAAACCATTAATATGGTGCTCAGCATTCTGGACTGATTCGTCCGGCCTATTAGGAAATAGGCGTTTCCTAATTAATATTCGCCGCGATAACTTTTTAAACCCTGGAATCGCGCGCTTAATAATATTTATCAGTCAGTAACATATTACTTAGATTTATGTTTATTTGTTCCGGGGGTTGAGTGAAGCACGATGAATTAGAAGATGCCGATGAGATCTATCTTTTATTGGGCAAAGTCGTCACACAGATTGTACAACCGGGTGAAACCTTATCTGTTCAGCAAATAATTGGCGCGCTGTATCGCACGGGCTTGCGCTCGGAGAATCCGGCCATCCAGCAGGCCTGCGATAATGCGATCAGGCTGCTGGCCAAAAAGCTGAATTAACGCACTGCTATCAGGGTAATGATGATGCGATACGATCCTTTTCATACTAATTCTGAAGATGCATTACCATGGACTGGTGGATCGCTGCAGGCAAAGCAGCATGAGTTACTTGGCACGCTGGTGCAGGAAATTTTGTGTAGCGGCAAGTTGCTGAACCGAAAAACCCTGTTTGTCGCGCTAATAGCACGTCTCGACCAGTGCGACGATGTGATATTAAAAACGCATTACGATGCTATTTTTTCTCTGCTGCTTGGTCGCCTGGCCGCTGAGTAATATCGCAACGCTAGCCTGCCTTCCCAATATACGCGGCGAAACACATTAGCCGCGCCTGGTAATTTCCTCCTCATCAATTGCACGCTAAACCGCATTAATTGTGCAAAGAAAGCGAGTCAGGTCAGACCAGAATCCGGATTTTGTTCTACGCTTATAGCTGGACTTCAGACCAATCAGGGAAATTACTATGAAGAAACTGACTGTAGCGGCTGTGTTATTGACATCGATTTTTGCCATCGCCGGCTGTTCATCGAATCAGGCGATTAAAACCACCGACGGACGCACTATCGTCACCGATGGTAAGCCACAGGTGGATAGTGATACTGGCCTGGTCTCTTATAAAGATGCGCAAACCGGTAAAACAGAACAGATTAACCGTGACCAGATCACCAATATGAGTGAACTGAACAACTGATCTACTCGATAGGGAGAGCGACATGAAAAAAGTGATTTTGTTACCACTGGCAGCCATTGTGGCACTGAGCGCCCTGACCGGCTGTACCCGTACCAGCTACGCCATTCATACCAATGATGGCCGTACCATTGTCAGCGATGGTAAACCGCAGGAAGCGGAAAGCGGACTGCTGGGCTACGTTGATGCCAATGGTGTCAAACAGCAGATCAACAAAGCGGATGTCAAAGAGGTCTCTGAGATTCCGCATTAATCGGTTCTTATCAAGCCCGCGCAGCGGGCTTTTTTGTGCCAGAATTTTGTGATTGAACCCATACGCAGGGCCGTCGTAGGTGAGCCATCCGGTCCATCGCGGCGCCTTTGGTCAGGGACGCACGACGGTGAGTTTAAACGGCCCGCTGTTTTTCGCAGCATGCGCGACTGAATCATTCACTCTCTCAAGCGGAAACTCGGTTACGTCATAGTGGCTCAGATCAAGCAGTCCCGCGCGTATAAGGCCGCAGAGCGTAGGGACTGCCGAAGGTTCATACATCCACTGCCCTTTTACGGTAATGAGGTTACGCATTATCCAGGGATAAGGTAGCGAAAGATCGTCCCCACCCAGCATGCCAACACCGCCCATAAGGACTGCACGACCATAAGGTCTGACTGACATAATCGCATTCCGGGCGACAGAGGCCTGCGCAGACGGCGGAAGGAAATCAAGGACCGCATCAATGGGTCCCCCGGCCATATGCTTCATGGCAGCAATATCGATCTCTGCTGTACCTGTGAGCTTTACTGTTTCCACACGCGATCCAAAACGTTTTTTCAAATCGTTCAGCACCCGTTCACTACGGCCCGGTGCGATGACTTTATGGGCTCCCATTGCCAGCGCAGCAAGCACAGCGGAACTGCCGAAATTACCGGTTGCGCCACTGACCAGCAGGCGCTCTCCCGCTTTCAAATCCATAGATAACAATCCGCCATAGGCTATAAGCAGCGTATTGATGGCACACCACCGCCCCGCTTCTGCAGGCGATATGTCGCCAATGGGCACTGCGTTTTCAGTCGGAATGCGTATTTGTTCAGCAAGACTGCCATTCAGGTGATATTGCTGGATTTTTTGTCCTCCTTCACCACGGGCACTCCATCCCTGAAGGACAATTTCTGGCGACAGCGCGTTGTCACGGGAACGCACCGTCGGATCGCAGAATACCCAGTCTCCTGGTTTCAGCCAGGCTGAGTCAGGGCCGGTCTGGCGAACCTTTCCGATGGCACCACAGCCCGGGATGACCGGCACAGGTAAAAGATATTTTCTTTCCCCACTCAGTACTTCATTCGTGTAGGAGAGAACGGGCGCCGCAACCACATCGACAATGACTTCCCCGGTTCCCATCACCGGTGCAGGCACATTCTTAACGTCTAGCGGGTGGCCAAAGGCAGTAAGCACAGCAGCTTTCATGGTCATATTCTCCTGAGGGCATAGAACAATATGAAACCATCATAGGGCGACCAAAAACGGCGTAAAATACACTAGTTTTATACAGGTATAATTTACTACCAGGTTCAAAAAATGGTTAAGAATACTGAGCTCAGTCAGTTTTTACGTTCACGACGTGCCAGGGTGAAGCCTGAGCGCCCCTCCTCTGCCGTGCCAGAAAGACGGCGAACGCCCGGGTTAAGGCGTGAGGAAGTTGCGGCGATGCTGGGAATAAGTACGGAATGGTATACCAAAATCGAACAGGGACGGGTCAGCACGCTTTCCGAGCGGATAGTTAACGCCCTGGGTAAAGCTCTGCAGCTGAACAAGGCAGAATTTCTGCACCTGAAAACACTGACAGGCCGGAAAAAAAGTGCAGATATCGAACATGAAGTCCCGGCTAGCTTATCGCATCTTGTCAGGGCGCTGAGTGAGCCTGCCTACGTCACCAATGACAGATGGGATGTATTGGTGTGGAATTCTGCAGCAGAACAGGTCATCACGGACTTCAGCCTGTTGGCTGCAAATGAGCGAAATATCATGGTTTTCATGTTCACTACAGAGGAGGCCAGATACCTTTTTGGCGACACCTGGCCTGCAGAGGCACAGAGAATGCTCGGCCTGTTTCATTCCAGTTATTCACGAAATGCAGACAATGAGACCTTCACTGCGCTGGTAGAACGCTTAAGCCGTGAATGCCCGGAGTTTGATACATGGTGGAGCGAGCATGTGATAACGGCGCCGGTGTCCGGAGAGAAAAAACTCACAGGGAAGGACGGGATAACGCGGACATTCTGCTATTCAACGTTTACGTCAAATGACTCCCCTGCACTCAAGCTGGCAATTTATGTCCCGCTGTTATCTGCATCGGGCAGCAAGGTTATATGACATCATGATTCCGCCGGAGCAGTATTAAGGGGGTTAAGCTGAGTCTGCCGTAGCATATAAAGGGCGATCTAACCTGCCGGTGATCCATGACGAAGTGGAGCGGCATCAGCGTGAAGAAATACGTTATTATCTCCAGGAGCGCCGACATTATTCCGGGGTATGTCGACTGCTGGACTGCACAAGCTGTACATACATAACCCATCTGCCATTCAGAAAAGGTGACAGGCTGTTTCATATTGCGTCCCGCAGGTTACCAGCGTGGTGTGGAAAACCATGAAGTCAGCCAGTCTGTTAATGCACTGATTTTTGCCGACTGCAACTGGCTTGAAGGTTTCATTAACCAGACACCATCCTCGCCTGTTGCCTGCCAGTCCGACAGCACTGGCACCAGTGAACCCTCAGCCAGTTCTTTCTGTACCAGCCAGTTGGCCGCGAGTAATATCCCCATACCCGATTGAGCGGCCAGTATAAGCCCATCCATTTCGTCACTCTCGTAACGCGTCTTAACAGGTACCGCTATCTGTTGACCGTCTTTCTCGAGTCGCCATTCGGGCCAGCTGTGCATGGGTGTGAAACCCAGGCAATCATGCTTACGAAGGTCCTGAGGGTGTGTTACAGGAGAATGGCGCTCCAGGTAATCCGGCGCGACACATAAAATGCGACTTGTATTTGCTAGCTTTCGGGCAATTAATCTGCTGTCCTTCAGAACACCAATACGGATTGCCATATCAAAATTATCACCCAGTAAATCTACGTAGCGATCGCTGCAGTGCAGCACAATACGGATGTCAGGATAGGCTTTTAAAAAGAATGGTAAGGCCTGTACGACCCACTTTCGTCCGAATGAGGCGGGAACGGTAAGGCGAATCGTCCCGGCCGGACGCGCTGCCAAATCACGGGCTTCCTCTTCCGCTTCCCGCAGCAATTCATCTGCCAATTCAATTTTTTGCCGATAGCGTAAGCCCTCTTCTGTGGGACGTATGCGGCGGGTGGTGCGTTCCAGCAGGCGAATTCCCAGACGTTTTTCTAATGCAGCTACACGCCGGGAAACGACAGAGACATCTCTTCCCAAATCGCGCGCACCAGCACTAAAGCTGCCAGCGCGAACTACTGCAAGAAAAGCCTCCCGCTGACGATAATCGTCGTCATGCATTATTGCACCTCATGCAACAGTTATTTGTTTTTCAGGCTCATTATAGCGTCAGTTCTGCCTCAAAATGATCGTATTAATTGAACAGGGGGACACCATGAAAGCTATCCACTTATCCGCTGCAGGAATAGACAGCTTAAAAATATGTGATATTTCACCACCACAACCAGGGTATGGCGAAGTGCTGATTCGTCAGCATGCTGTAAGTCTGAATTACCTTGATTTGGCGCTGGCCACTGGTAAATTCGGCGCTGTTTCGCAGCCGGTTATTCCTGGTGCAGACAGCGCGGGAGAAATTGTTGAGTCTGGAGAGGGAGTTGAAGGCTGGCAAATTGGCGAACGTGTGGTGCCGGGGATGATGTCTCACTGGCATGCTGGAGCAATACGATCTCAACATCATCAAATATTACGCGGAGTTACGACCAACGGCGGGCTGGCAGAATACGCTGTAGTGCCTGCTGAGTCACTGGTGCGTATACCCGATTTTCTCAACTGGCAACAGGCAGCGACGTTACCCATTGCCGCAACGACCGCATGGAACGCTATAGTGCGCGGTAAAATACAGCCTGGCAGCACTGTTTTACTGCTTGGCACGGGAGGGGTGAGTCTGTTTGCAATGCAATATGCGAAGGCAGCAGGTGCGCGGGTGATCATCATCTCCTCTTCTGAGGAAAAACTGGACAGAGTGAAAGCCCTGGGAGCGGATGAAGGAATTAACTATCACGAGGTGCCCGAATGGGATCAACGGGTGCTTAAGCTGACTGATGGGCATGGCGCTGATCTTGTACTGGAATCAGTGGGTGGCTCAACATTTACGAAATCGATTAACGCAGCAGCTCATAACGGAACCATTTTCGTTATTGGCTTTGTTGGTGGCGCTGAAGTCAGCATGCCTGTTCTGCCCGTAATGCAAAAGATGTTGAATATTGTGGGTAACAATACGGGTTCTACTTCAGATTTGCGCGCGGCGGTCAGGGCGATTGAAACCTCCACGATTTATCCCGTAATTGATCGTATTTTCACTTTTGCCGATACACGAAAAGCTTATCGCTACCTTGAGGCTGCCGGACATATCGGGAAAGTGGTTATTAGTCTGGATGCATAACGCTGAATCAGCCGGGGAGTTCATCATGGGGCCTGATACCGGCTGATTACTCCTGTCCAGTAATGATGGACACTATTTTCCAGGAAACGGAGCCCGCTGCGCAAAAGCGCTGAATGAAACGCTGGCATAAGAGTGCAGGATTCATTTTTTTTCCAAAGAAGTATTAATAGTCCGATTTTCCATCAGGTGATAAGGTCAGGTTTCCCGGGAATTCTTAAACAGGATTGAGCGTGAGTATTTCAGAGAAATATGAGTGGTATAAAGATAACTACCTGATAAGTACAGACAGAAAAAAACTGGATGTGCAGGCTATCCATCTCTATCTCACGAGGTCAACCTGGGCAAAAGGGATTGATCTGGCTCTTGTCCGTGCATCCGTTGAAAACAGCCTTAATTTCGGTGTTTATCACGATGAAGCCCAGATTGGTTTCGCGCGCTTAATAACAGATTACGCTACGTTCGCTTACCTTTGTGATGTTTATATCCTGGAGGAATATCAGGGAGAAGGGTTGGGCAGATGGGTGATGCAATGCATACATGATCATCCTGTTTTTGAGCGGCTTCGCAGGATCATGTTGTTTACAACCACAGCGCCCTGGCTCTATGAAAAATTTGGCTACGAGCCTGTTAATCGGGAAAACTATGCATGGAGTATCACACGTCCTGATATTTACACTCATGCAAAAAAGACTGGCTGACCCGCGTTCCTGTCTGTCTCCAGTCTGGCGTATACACTCCAGATCTGCAATGTCCGCTTCTGGCACTGAGCGGACTGGCGACAGACGGATGTCCGCTATGAGCGAAGAGCGGAAGTTCGAAGTGCATACTTATACCTAAGCGCTCTTTAGCGAGGGTGGAGTACCAAGATAAAGCCGTTGCTGTTTCCAATATTCGATACCGCCAAAATGCTATCCGCCCTAATCCATGCTCTGGCTACATGGATCTGCAAATGCGGTGCATTTAGTGCACTGATGATTTGGGAGCTTTCATTTAATAATCGCACGATATACGTAACAACATACTCTCCCGAATCAAAATACCCATCCTTCTGCTGTCTTTCTTTAAACACACTTTTGCTGCCCTTAGGCCAGCGACGCCGCAGAGCGGAAAGCAGGATATTGACGTAATTAATATTGGCCAGTGCCAAGTCTGCTATGCGATCTTCTTCACGGGCAGTGCTGCGTTCAGTAAGATAAAAACCAGGGATTGCCGGGCCGAACGGAGTGTAAAAACTCGGCGGATTGCTCTCGCGATACAGCAAATTCCAGACCTCTCCAAAGGGAAAAACCTCTTCGTCATAAAACAAAGTGCCCAAGCGAATGGACTGCATTTGTAATCTTCCATGCAGATACAGAGGCAGCTTAGTATTCTCAAGCCTCATGAAATACCTACGGAAAAGGATGCATATCTTTTCGCTGAGACATCGCAAAGGTTTACTCTGCCAGAGTCGCCATTTTTGTCTCCGTTCAGCGATATCGAGCATACAGCCAAACGCATCGATTTGCTCATCAAATGAGACTTTGAGTGGGCCCCTTAACCACCGAGCAAGATAAAATAAAAGCGCTGTTGCAGGTTTATTTTTAGCCCGAATCAGGCCTGTACGATTCACGTTTCTAACTTTTTCGTGCGGGGATTTTAGATAGTTCTGTATCAGTAGCGCCCCTGCAATAAATCCACGGGAGTAGTAAATCTCAGCTTCAAAAGGCACTAACAAATTGTCGTTCTCCAGCCGGCGTTTCAAATAGCGGAGCTGCTCTTCGGCTAGTTGGCCAAGACCCATAGAGCTGGCCAGGCGTGTACCGGTAAGGTACTTTTCTTTCTCAGTCGGGATGTAATATTCAGTTAGCGCAATTCGCCACCAATCATTACCCTCTCCTGTATCGGCCAAAGTCCTACTAGAAACTCCAAGTAAAGAGGTCAATAGTTCTGCCGTTGGCCCGTATTGAATCTTCATACCGCCAAAGGCCCCTTGCCAATAGACCATCGGTTCACGATTTTCCTGATCGTCGGGTCGCCAGAACTCTTGCTTTACTTCCGAGCTGTGGCCAATCCATACCAACCGGGTCGAACGATCTCCATTCCAGCGCTCACGGATCCAGTGATTAACGTCAAAATGGTCGGTACCGCTGTAGCCTGCTACCACCATTAAATCTGCCTGAACGGTTACCTGCTCAAGCAAAGTTTTAATTACCTCCGGTAGTCCGTGTTCCAGGTCTGCAAGCGTTGCACCAAGTCCAGAGCAGCCATGCTCTATGGTGCCATGTATCTTGATAATACCCCAGTCTTCGCCGTATTCTCGATGCAGGATGTCAAAAGCTTTGGTATCAGGATCGATCACATGCACAGGGATTTGATGACAACCCGCCTGTTCAATACAATCATCAAAATTGGTGGTAATACACCAGCTACGGTGCTTAATCAGGTAATCGGCAATCAGGTGATGATTTGCATTCGGAGGACGGTGGGAAAAAATACGCAGCAGTTCCCGCGCGGAACCACTACGTTCAGCGCCTTCAATGGTTGAAGGTTCAAACGCTTTATCGAGCACATGTTCTAAGCGTGGCAGGCTTCGCCCCATCCATTGATTGCATTGGCTAAATACCGTTTTTATTTCGGAAGCCGCTTTGTTGTCTAATAAATGGTCGAGCAGAGCTTCAGTTAGATCATATCCTCCAGGTAACTGCGTAGGGGACTCAATCGAAATTCCCGCGCCAACCATTAATACAACCTTGCCCGGGCAGGGCCACTCGGGCGTGAACCCCTTCCAACCAAACCACCAGTCATCCATTTCCATAGTTTTACCTTTAGGCTGCTTAAATGTGCTATTAATGCCTTAATTTTTCTGGTAATTCAAACCGTCAAAAAAGCACAAATGCGTAACCTGCGGTCGAGTTTAAAATCGATAACTAATTTTCAAGACGTACAGCCGCTGACGTTCAGCTCAGTTCAGCTTTGCAGTTTATTGTCACCATAGGAGAAATAAGCTCACCACCCAGATACCGATGTCAGTATCTCTCATAGGAACTATATGCTAATGAATTTCAGGCCTAGTGCGTTTTTAATGTCCATAATGTCCGCTTCTGGCACAAAACGGACATTCAGCATGCATTTTTACAAAGTACCAACATCCCCATGGTCAGTATGTGAAAGCATGTAACCCTTCACTCGTCCCGTGTTTATAAGCCCCCATACCCCACACCTATTTTTTGGGAATAACTGCTTAGCTCAGTGCTGACATTGATATGAGCATGCCCGCACTTTCTGGGCATAAACAGGGAAGGTAGGGTATGGCGCGATTTATACGGCTGTAACCGGCTACGACGGGCGTACGGCACCGTTCACCTTCACACCGGAACGCTCTGCATGCCCAAAAAAATGAGGTAAAAAATCGTTCATATTGAGGAAACCTATTTTTTCAAGATGCTCAATCAGGAGTGCTGATACGGGGGAATTGTCATTCAGCTACCGTATTTTTATTGTGGGAGTTGCGATCTGCTTCAGGGCTCTGGTCGATATTTATTGCCCTGGCTAACTCCTCCATTGCCCGTGTTGCTGACTGAAGTCGGTCATCACCCATCTTCATGGACAACTTATCTTTAGCTGATTTCCATACAGGCAAGGCTTCTGCCATGAGCTGGTATCCGGAATCCGTCAGATTTAGCCGCTTTCCTGCGCGGCCGCGTCCACCTTCGGAACGGACTAAACCTCTCAATTCCATGTTCTGAACATTTCGGCTCAGGGTTGTGGCATCAACACCCGCGCTGACCGCAAGATCAACTATTGTGGCGCCCTCGAAAGCTCCAATTCCGACCAACAGGCTAAATTGCTCGGCGGTCAAACCGAGCGATTTGAAACAGACATTGTAGTAGCGCGTGACTGCGCGCGCCGTGGCACGAGCCTGAAATCCCGGACATTCTGCTGCTACATCCCTGAAATACTTTGGATCAAAACCGCTCATGAGGTACCTCTTGAAATCCCGATTAATGAATAATACTGTATATGCATTATTTAACAACTGGAGAAGCATCATGCCTGCATACGTGCATATCAATCTGCGTGTTATCGACCCTGACAGGCAGTCTAAACTGGCTCCCCGGTTTCAGGCAGCTCTGAAAGAAGCTGGCGGGCGAATCCTGCATTTTGGCACCGTCTCGGAGGTTCTTGAAGGCGATGAGGTGCCACTGCCATTAGCTGGCGTATTTGAGTTTCCAACCCTTAACCAGGCGTTAGCCTTCTACAACTCTGAAAAATACGCCCCCATCAAGACCGAACGCCGGGAAGCTCAGGAAGCACGGATGTTCATTGTCGAAACCGACTGAGATCCTTTCCCGGAATACAGACAGATTCTTTTGAGTACATGCTGTGCCTCCTAAGGCTTTGCCAGGAAACCAAAAATATCCTGCGCAGAGCCTGTTTATGATGAAGACAAAACCTGCATCCCTGGATAGGGTATAAAAATAAGATTCATATAAATCAGTCGTTAAGTGCAACTCTTGATTCCAGATCACAAAAAATTGTTGCCGTTTTCAGTACGCCATAACACCGGTGAACCCGTTTTCGCATCAGTGCACCGATGGCTACCATTTCAGGTTTGCCCCTGAGACACATTTCCTTGTAGATATTACGCATCCGTTTATTGTTAATTTTTCCGCATAGGGCAGACATGTAGAGCTTTGCTCTGAGCTGAGGCGGCCGATTTAAGATATGCGTGGCCGTCCCCGAACGTTTTTCAAGAGGCACTATGCCTGGAAAAGCCGCAGCCTGATCTGCTGATTCAACGTTATGGCTCCGCAGCACAACCAGCATGTGCATCCCAGTGGGGCCCGACAGATTTAATCGACGTCAGCAGCGCACAATCCCGTTTCAGGTCTGGGCTGGCCTGAATGTCCGCTTTAACCTGCCATTCAATCTTTCTCACTTCTTCATGGAGCAGCTGCGCCATCCTGATGCATGAACCGATGACGTCTGCAGGCGTGTCAGTAGACTGATATTTTTCGAGCCGGTTTTCCCCCCGCATAGCGTCAGCCAGCAGCACATCCCAGCGATACCGACTGGAAACATGATTTCACTCCTCTCACATAGAGTGTCACGCCAGTTCGCCTGGTATATACGGAGTCGTGCTCACGGAGACCCGGTCCGGTACGCCCGGAAAATCTGACGCAGGCATTGACGCAGGCGCGAACCCGCTGCGGTCTGGATGAGGCGGACAACCCGCCAGCTTTCCATGAGATCCGCAGTTTATCGGGAAGGTTATTTGAAGCGCATTATGGTGAGGTGTTTACACAGCGGTTGCTGGGTCATAAGAATCTCTCGATGACGCAGAAGTATCCCGACTTCCGTGGCGATGAGTACGTACTGGTATGAGGCATATGTAATTACGGACAAATTTCGGACATTTTCGTACAGGCGAAAATCTGAACTTGCAAATCATGCATTTCTGAATATGCGGTATATGTATCATATTTGTTAAAAACCGCCCGCTTAATCCAGAAAATTCAACGATATATGGGCACGATGCCTGCATATAAATGGTAGTAATACTTACTAATTCATAACTTTATAATCAGACAGTGAGATTTTTCTTTGGCCTTTTTCGGACGGATTTCGGCCCGCCCTTACCAGCCAGAATAAAGTTTACCTGGACTGAGAAGAAAAAGCATGGCGCGACTGGCAGTGGTAAACATCAGGTTATGGTGAAGCGTTCTGGATACCATGCAAACGGGCCTCAGTGTCCGACAGATTGCCGGTTTTGTAATGCAGCGATAGCGTTTATTTAGGGTAAAATCTTAAGAAAAATGTCTGAGTGAGGTAACTGACAGGAATAAGTTTTATGCGAAAGGCACTTATGATAGGGGCTGTCACTACAGATTCGCAGATAATGCTTTTTACGACCGTCTCACCCCCAGCCGTAGAAACCGTGTCCCTTCCTTCGGCACGGTGAGCATCAGTGCGCTGCAATATCACTTAACTCCAATTCACACCCATGCGTTGCAACTCGATCGGCACGGTAATAGCGCACCACATCGCCCACAATCAGTAACGACGGCGACACCGGTTTTTGCTGTTCAACAGTTTCAGGCAACCCGGCCAGCGTGGTGATCAGCACCCGCTGGTTCTGACGCGTACCGTTTTCAATGATCGCCACCGGCGTCGCCTCGCTGCGGCCATATTCCCGTAACCGGGCGCTAATCACGCTGCTCCAGCTTAATCCCATGTAAAACACCAGCGTCTGATTGGTCGCGGTCAGCGCCGCCGCATCCAGCTGCGGTTCGCCGCTGCGCCCGTGTCCGGTGATAAAGCGCAATGACTGGGCACAGTCACGGTGCGTCAGCGGAATGCCGCTGGCAGCCGCACAGCCCACTGCGGCGGTAATACCGGGCACCACTTCGCAGACAATATTCGCCTGCTGCAGGCTGACCATCTCTTCACCGCCACGGCCAAAGATAAAGGGATCGCCGCCTTTTAAACGCACGACATTGCGCCCGCTGGCAGCCAGGTCCACCAGCAGTTGATTAATCTGAGCCTGCTTCAGGCCGTGATGACCCGGCTGTTTACCCACGTCGATACAGAGTGCACTGCTGGCGACTTCCGCCATCACCGCTTCGCTGACCAGGCGATCATAGACCACGACATCCGCACGTTGCAGCAGGCGCAGCGCCTTGACTGTCAGTAGATCCACATCCCCCGGTCCGGCCCCTACCAGCCAGACTTTGCCAGGGCTGGACGCGTTGTCCGGCGCCAGCAGTTTATCTAAAGGGTTGATCGCAATCATCATTCTTCCTCCGGTACAGCAACGGAAAGCAAAAGGTGTTTTAGCTCCGGCAGGCAGGAGCCGCAGTTGGTACCACAGTTGAGTGCGTTACCCAGTGCCTGAGTGCTGTGACAGCCCTGTTTAATCGCCTGTAAGATGGTGTTTTCCCCAACGCCAAAGCAGCTACAGATCGTCCGGCCAGCCACGGCACGTTGTGCCGATTGTCCCGCCAGCAGAGCATGCCGGTCCGCCGCATTCACAGGTGCCTGGCGAAAAGCCTGAGCAACCCAGTCATGGTTGATCTCGGGTAAAGACGCGCCTGCATAAAAGACCAGGTGCAGCTCACCGTTACGCCAGGCCAGCAGGCGGTAATGCGGTTCCGCCGCATGAGCGGTTTGCAGTTGCAGCCCGGCCAGCGGGATCGTTGCCATGAGCCACTGTTCTGGCGAACCGTCTCCAGCCACGCTAAAGCGTTGCACGCCCTCATAGGGTGTTCGCGCCCAGTAGCGCAGCGCATCAGGCGGGCTTGCGTCGCGCTGCCAGAGCCAGCCCTGCCAGCTGACGTTGAGCGGGTGGATACGCACAGCGGTTTGTTTAAATGCAGGCTGTGCCGAGACTGGACAGCGGGTTGAAGCCACCAGTCCGCCAACCGTGCCCTGCAGGCTGAACTGTCGGTTCCAGTGCATAGGGACAAAGATCTCACCGCGCCGCAGACCGCTGTCCAGCGTCACACGCACCGTCACCCAGCCCGCGTCGGACTGCACCCGTGCCAGTGCGCCCGCGCACAGGCCATAGCGTTGTGCGTCCTGCGGATGCAGGGCTGCAAATGGCTCATCACAATGCTGCATGAGCCGGGGAACCAGGCCGGTACGCGTCATGGTGTGCCACTGATCGCGGATCCGTCCGCTGTTCATTAATAACGGGTAAGCCGTTTCGCACACCACTGGCTGCGGCGTGGCCGGTGGCAACAGGCGGGCTTTACCATCAGGATGGTAAAAGTGCCGGTCGCTAAACAGCCGGGCGCAGCCCTCGGGATAACGAGCGTTGATTGGCCACTGTACCGGCTTCATCGCATCCCACTGTGCGTCGCTCATACCGGCCAGACCGCTGATATCAAAGGCGCGCTGGCCGTTGTTCTCAAACCCCGACAACGCCGCATGCTCGCGGAAGATGGCTGCCGGATGCGTCCAGGTAAAGCCTTCATGAAAGCCCAGACGCTGGGCGACCTGCGCGAGTAACCACCAGTCCGGTTTAGCTTCTCCGGCCGGAGGCATAAACGCGCGCTGGCGGGAAATCCGGCGTTCAGAATTGGTCACGGTGCCGTTCTTTTCCCCCCAGCCCTGCGCGGGTAGCAAAATATGCGCAAAGGCGGTGGTATCCGTTTGCGCCAGCACGTCTGACACAATTACCAGCGGACAGGCAGCCAGCGCCCGGGCAATGCGATTGCCTTCTGGCATCGAAACCGCCGGATTGGTGCCCATAATCCACACAGCTTTGATTGCTCCACGGTCAATGGCGTCAAACAGATCAACCGCCGTCAGGCCGGGCTCACGCGCCATACGCGGACTGCGCCAGAAACGCTGTAAACGGTCGCAATCTTCTGCGGTGAAACTCATATGCGCCGCCAGTTGGTTGGCCAGCCCCCCTACTTCCCGCCCGCCCATCGCATTCGGCTGTCCGGTCAGCGAAAACGGGCCGCAGCCGGGTCGGCCAATCTTGCCGCTCAGCAGGTGCGCATTGAGAATAGCATTGTTGTTGTCACTGCCGCTTTGTGACTGGTTAATGCCCATGCACCATAAGGTCAGTACGCGCTCATGCCGGGTAAACAACCCGTAGAACGCGGCGATCACTTCATGGCTGATATCACAATGGGCTGCCACCGCCGCACCATCCCACTGCCGCGCGGCCCGTAAGGTTGTGTCTACACCGTCCAGATGCGGCAGCATCGTGACGTCAATGCCGTCATGCTGTTCCAGCCAGTGCAGCAGGCCCGAGAACAGGGCCGGATCGCTGCCCGGCCGGAGCGGTAAATGCAGATCGGCGAATTCACAACTGGCCGTGCGGCGCGGATCGATAACCACAACCTGCATCTCAGGGCGCTGCACTTTTGCCTGTTTCAGGCGCTGAAACAGCACCGGATGGGCCCAGGCGGCGTTCGAGCCGACAAGAATGACTACCTCGGCCTCATCCAGATCCTCGTAACAGCACGGTACGGCATCCGCCCCAAATGCCCGTTTATAGCCTGTCACCGCGGAGGCCATACACAGGCGTGAATTGGTATCGATGTTGGCGACGCCGAGAAAGCCTTTCATCAGCTTGTTCGCCACATAGTAATCTTCCGTGAGCAACTGGCCGGAACCGTAGAAAGCCACCGCCTCCGGGCCATGCGCATCGATAATCCTGCGCAAACCATCAGCCGCGGCATCCAGTGCCGTCTCCATGCTGACCCGCTGGTGATGAAGCTGAGGATGCAGCAACCGTCCGGCCTGTGTCAGGGTTTCGCCCAGTGCCGCGCCCTTTACGCATAGCCGCCCGGCATTCGCCGGATGACGGGTATCGCCACTGACCTGAGGCGACGCGCTCTGCGGCTGCGTGACCTCGACGCCGCAGCCCACCCCGCAATAAGCGCAGGTAGTTTTCATGATGCCTGCGCCATCAGGTTAAGCGGACGGTTTGCGACCCAGACCTGGCCGTCCTCCAGTTTAACCGGCCAGCAACGCAGCTGATGCTGGGGATTATCAAGGCTCTGTCCGTCACGCAGGCGTACACGCTGTTTGTAAAGCGGCGAGATCACCACCGGCTCCCCCGCAACATCACCAAGGATACCGCGTGACAGTACGCTGGCTTCGCTGCCCGGCTCACGATCCTCCAGCGCATAACAGTCATCACCCATGCGGAATAAGGCAATACGGACGCTGCCAAGACGGGCTCCGATGCCGGCCTCTGGCGGAATGGCCTCCAGTGGGCAGATTTCGCTCCAGGGTTCGGCGGGCAGATGCATCAGGGGAATACCACTAGCCTTGTGTGGCTGGCGCTGTCCGCGCACGCGTGCATAGTGCAGCGTTTCATCCGGCTGATCGCTGTTCACTGTGGCGGTAAACAGCGCACGTCGCGAGGGATCGGCCAGCGTGGTCTGCCATTCGCATTGCCAGGTGTCCACCACCTGTTGCATTTCCTGTTCCAGCGTGGCGGCGATCCCCAGGCTGTCATGAATCACCACCTCACGCAGGTAGTCCAGCCCGCCCTCCATGTTATCCATCCAGACGCTGGTACGCTGCAGGCGATCCGCCGTGCGCACGTAGAACATCAGAATCCGGTCGACGTACTGGATTAGCGTGTCATCGTCCAGATCGCTGGCAAACAGTTCCGCATGGCGCGGCTTCATGCCGCCATTGCCGCAGACGTACAGGTTCCAGCCGTTTTCCGTGGCGATGACCCCGATATCTTTACTTTGTGCTTCCGCACATTCGCGGGTGCAGCCGGACACCGCCATCTTGATCTTATGCGGTGCGCGCAGACCCTTATACCGGTTCTCCAGCGCGATGGCGAAGGCGGTAGAATCCTGCACGCCATAACGGCACCAGGTCGAGCCGACGCAGGATTTCACCGTACGCAGGGATTTTCCGTAGGCATGACCGGTTTCAAAACCGGCTTCCAGCAGGGTTTCCCAGATAGCAGGCAGCTGGTCCAGCCGCGCACCAAACAGATCGATACGCTGGCCGCCGGTAATTTTGGTATAGAGATCGTAACGCACGGCCACTTCGCCGATGGCAATCAGGCCCTGTGGCGTGATCTCGCCCCCCGGCACGCGCGGTACGACCGAATAGGTGCCATCTTTCTGGATATTGGCAAAGTAACGGTCATTCGTGTCCTGTAACGGTAAATGTGCCGTTTTCAGCAGGTAATCGTTCCAGCACGAGGCCAGTAGCGACCCCACCAGCGGTTTGCATACCTCGCAACCACAACCCCGTCCGTGGCTGGCCAGCAGATCGTCAAAGGTTTTGATGCCATTAATACGGATCAGGTGATACAGCTCCTGACGGGAATAGGCGAAGTGCTCACAGATGTCTTTTTTAACAGCGACGCCCAGGTTTTCCAGCTGAAGCTCCATCACCTGTTTTACCAGCGCGGCGCAGCCGCCACAGCCTGTTGCGGCTTTAGTGCAGCTTTTTATACTGGCCATATCGCCACAGCCACTCTGCACCGCATGGCAGATATCGCCTTTACTGACGTTATGGCAGGAACACACCTGGGCACTGTCCGGCAGCGCAGCGACGCCCAACCCTTTGGCCGGCGCGCCATTCAACGCAGGCAAAATCAGCGCTTCCGCTGCCGTCGGCAGCGGCATGGCGTTTAACATCATTTGCAGGAGCGTGGCATAGTCGCTGCTGTCTCCCACCAGCACGCCGCCCAGCAGTCGTGCATTGTCGGCGCTAACCACGATCTTCTTGTAAATGCCTTTTGGCCCGTTGGCCCAGTGGTAGCTCAGGCTGCCCGGCGTTTTGCCGTGCGCATCGCCAAAGGAGGCGACTTCTACGCCCAGCAGCTTCAGTTTAGTGCTCATGTCGGCACCGGTGAACTGCGCCGGTTCGGCCGCCAGATGCCCGGCCAGCACACGCGCCATCTGGTAGCCAGGCGCTACCAGGCCAAAAATCTGCCCGTTCCACAACGCGCATTCGCCGATAGCATAAATGTCGCTGTCACTCGTCTGGCATTGATCATTGATGGTAATGCCGCCGCGCGGCCCCACGCTGATGTCGGCGCTCCGGGCCAGCTCATCACGCGGGCGGATACCGGCAGAGAACAGCACCAGATCGGTGGCCAGCTCGCCGCCATCGGCAAAGTGCAGCACCAGACTGCCGTCAGGCTGGGTGGCAATCTGTTCGGTCTGCTTCGAGGTATGCACCGTCACGCCCAGCGAGTCGATCTTTTGCCGCAGCATCAGCGCCCCGCCGTCATCCAGTTGCACGGCCATCAGGCGCGGCGCAAACTCAACCACGTGCGTCTCCAGCCCCAGCTGCTTCAGCGCATTGGCGGCTTCCAGCCCCAGCAGCCCGCCGCCGATCACCACGCCGCGCTGACTCTGGCGGGCACAAGCTGCGATGGCATCCAGATCGTCCAGCGTGCGGTAGACAAAGCAGCGCCCGGCGTCATGGCCGGGTACCGGTGGTACAAAGGCGCGGGAGCCGGTGGCCAACACCAGCTTATCCCAGGCCAGCTCACGTCCCGCGCTGTCACGCAGGCTGCGCTGCTGGCGATCGATCGCCTCTACCCGGCAACCGCTGCGCAGTTCAATTGCGTTCCGGGCAAAAAAATCCTCGCTCACCAGCGACAACTCTGTTGCCGTTTTACCGGTGAAATACTCAGAAAGGTGAACCCGATCGTAAGCCTGATAGCGCTCTTCGCCGTAGACCACAATGTGATAATGCTGATGCAGGTTACGGGCGACCAGCTGCTCCAGAAAATGGTGGCTGACCATGCCGTGACCCACCACGGCTAATACAGGTTTCGTTTGGCTCATCACAGGGTTTCCTGCAGCCAGCGGCTGCGTTTCAGGTTCATCAAGGCCGAACAGCGTATTCACAGAAACCGGTCCGGCATTATGGAGTTGGTTCAGCAGCGCGCCACTTTGCTGGCAGTCGCCATACAGCAGCACGCCGTTCAGTCGGCCGTCTTTGAGGAACAGGCGGCGATAGTGCCCGGCGATCGGGTCAAAACTGGTGACAGACGGGGCTTCGCGAACGTCACCAGCGCTAAACAGGGAAATGCCGCTGACTTTGAGACGGGTGCCCGTGGCCGCACTGTAGAAACCTCCCTGAGGCCGATCGGCCAGTTGCGCCGCCAGAATCTTTGCCTGGGCCAGACAGGGCGCGACCAGACCGAAGGTCTCGCCGCTGATTTCACAACATTCGCCTACGGCATAAATTCCGGCGTGCGCAGTGCGCAACTGGCGATCCACCAGAATGCCGCGCTGACAGGGAATACCGGCGGCCTGCGCCAGGGCGATCGCCGGCTGGACACCAATGGCCATCACCACCTGCTGCGCCGCCAGCACACGGCCATCGTGGAGGATCACGCTATCCGTGCGGATCGCCGCAAGGCTGGCATTCAGTTCACAGCGAATGCCGCGCGCCCGGAGCTGAGCCAGCAGTAATTCCCCTGCCCTGATATCCAGCTGTCTGTCCAGCAAACGTGACTGACGATGAATCAGCGTGACCTGACGTCCCTGCGCCTGAAGTCCGGCGGCGGCTTCAATACCCAGATAGCCCCCACCGACCACCACTACCGGACCGTGCCCGGCCAGCAAAGTGTTCACATCCTGCAGCGTGCGAAACGTGCTGACATGCGGCAGGTCGCTGCCTGGAACAGACGGCCTGCAGGGCTGCGATCCGGTCGCCAGTACCAGGCGGTCCCAGTGCAGCAGGCGCTGGTCGGTGCGTAAGGTCCGCTCAGCAATATTCACCTGTTCCACCGTCTCTCCCACCCGCAATGTTATGCCGTGACGGTGATACCAGTCAGGGTCGTGGATCAGCGTTTGCTCAACGGTGGTTTCTCCGGCCAGCAGCGGCGACAACAGCACACGGTTATAGTTGCCGTGCGGCTCACGGCCAATCACAGTGATGTCGTAACGCATCGGCGCCAGCTGCAACAGAGTTTCTACCATGTGCATGCCCGCCATCCCGTTACCCGCAACCAGCAGCCGTTGTCTCATGGTGTCGTCCTTATGCCGCCGAAGTCTGTTTTTCGTAGAGAAAATGCAGCACTTTCTGGCGCAGCTGGTGATAACGCACGTCATCCGCCAGCGCCACGCGTGAACGCGGCCGGACCAGGTCGATCGTCAGGATATCGCCCACCTGCGCCGCCGGACCGTTGGTCATCATCAGTACCCGATCGGACAGCAACACGGCTTCATCCACATCATGGGTAATCAGGACGATGGTGGTGTTCAGCGCCTGCTGGATGCGCATGACGCTGTCCTGCAGATGCGCGCGCGTTAAGGCATCCAGCGCACCGAAGGGTTCGTCGAGCAGCAGCACGCGAGGTTTCATTGCCAGCGCGCGGGCGATACCGACACGCTGCTTCATGCCGCCGGAGATCTCGCCGGGGCGTTTATGCATGGCATGACTCATTTGCACCTGGTTCAGGTTGTGCTCGATCCAGTCACGCATTTCCGCCTTGTTCATCTTGCCTTTAAACACCTGCTCTACCGCCAGCTCAACGTTCTGATACGCCGTCAGCCAGGGCAACAGCGAGTGGTTTTGAAACACAACGGCGCGCTCAGGGCCGGGGCCGGTGACTTCGCGGTTATCGCATAACAGGACGCCGCTGGTAGGTCGGGTTAAACCGGCGATCAGGTTGAGCAGCGTGGATTTACCACAGCCGGAGTGGCCGATCAGGCTCAGGGTTTCCCCCTGATGAATATCAAAGCTGACATTATCGAGCGCCAGAAAATCGCCGCCGGAAGTGGTAAAACGCTGGCTGACCTGCTGTACACGAATGATAGGTTGCATAGTGTTCCCCTTATTTATCCCAGCTAAAGCGACGCGCCAGCAGCATCAGTCCCTGCTCCAGTAGCAGGCCGACGACGCCAATCAGCAAAATGGCAATCAGGATGTTTTCAACATTGAGGTTGTTCCACTCGTTCCAGATCCAGAAGCCGATCCCCAGGCCTCCCGTCAGCATTTCGGCAGCCACGATCACCAGCCAGGCGATACCAATCGACAGGCGGACCCCGGTCAGCACCGCAGGCAGAACGGCGGGAAACAGGATGCGGCGCAGGATGGTCCATTCCGACAGTTGCAGCACGCGCGCCACATTGAGGTAATCCTGTGGAATGCGCTGTACACCTTCGGCGGTATTAATAATCATCGGCCAGATAGAACAGATAAAAATGGTCCAGCTGGAGGCCGGTTCGGCGCGCTGGAACAGCAGCAGGCCGATAGGCAGCCAGGCCAGCGGGCTGACCGGACGCAGTAGCGCGATAACCGGATTGAACATGCGTGCCACAAAGGCAAAACGCCCCAGCAGAAAGCCTGTGGGAATCCCCACCAGCGCGGCCAGGCCAAAGCCGATAGCGACGCGCTGCAGCGAGGCCAGCACATTCCAGCCGATGCCCTGATCGTTAGGGCCGTTGTTATAGAACGGATCGGCGAACAGGATTTTCGCCGCTTCCCAGGTGGCGTACGGGCCGGGAAAGCCTTTGCTGGAAAGGGCCGCGATCTGCCAGATCAGAAGCAGAAGCATCACACCGCACAGCGCGGGAATGGCACGCTGCAAAAACGGACGCAGGCGCGCAGGCGAGCGCATCTTTTTTGGCGTGACCTGAAGGGGCACCACCGTGGCCCGGGTGGGCAGCGTCTCAGGCTGCGTCAGGGAGCGAGTCTGGCTTTTCATCACGACCTCTCTTTGTGGTTAATGGCAAAGCTGGCGGCGTAAACGGCAGGATTCGTGCCATCCCACACCTTGCCGTCGATCAGGGTGCTGCTGCGCATCTCACTGCCGGGCAACGTGATGTTGCCGACGGCGCTCGCTGCCTGTTTGTAGATATCAATTCGGTTGATCTGCTTTGCGACGTCCAGATAGTCCGGATCCTCGGTCAGCATTCCCCAGCGCTTAAGCTGGGTGAGGAACCACATGCCATCGGACAGATACGGGAAACTGACGCTGCCGTCATGGAAGAAGCGCATCGCATGCGGGTCCTGCCATTTCTGTCCCAGCCCGTTTTCGTACTGGCCGAGCATGCGACCCTGCAGAATCTCAGGTTTGGTGTTGATCCAGGCGCGTCCGGCCAGCACCTGCGCCGTTTCGCGGCGGTTATCATCGGAGGCATCGATCCAGCGTGCCGCCTCCAGGACAGCCGCCGTCAGCGCGCGCGCCGTATTGGGGTTCTCTTTCACCCACGCGGCGCGGGTGCCAAGAATTTTTTCGGGGTGATCGGGCCAAATCTGCTGACTGGTAGCGACGGTAAAACCAATATCATCACTGATAGCGCGCTGATTCCACGGCTCGCCCACACAGAAGCCGCTCATATTGCCAATCTTCATATTCATCACCATCTGCGGCGGCGGCACGACGACAGTGCGCACGTCATCAAATGGATTGATACCGGCATTCGCCAGCCAGTAGTAGAGCCACATCGCGTGGGTACTGGTCGGAAAGGTATGCGCAAAGGTGAGACTGCCTTTGGCCTTGCTGTCGATGGTCTTTTTCAGGCTGGCGGCATCGGTGACCTTTTGCGCTTTAAGCTGGTTCGACAGGGAGATTGCCTGGCCATTGTTATTGAGCGTCATCAGGTTCGCCATCGCATGCTGAGGGCCGGCAACGCCCAGTTGCAGGCCATAGATCATGCTGTACAGGACGTGTGCCGCATCGAGCTCACCGGAGATCAGTTTGTCGCGGACGGCTGCCCAACTGGCTTCTTTACTGGGCTGTAGCGTCAGACCATATTTTTTGTCGAAGCCTTTCACCGAGGCCATGACGACCGGCGCACAGTCGGTCAGTGGAATAAATCCCACCCGCACGGTGGCTTTTTCTGGCGCATCGGAACCCGCCGCCCATACGGCGTTGCGCAATCCCGGCAACAGCCACAGCCCGCCAGCGGCGGCGCTGGATAACAGCAGTTGACGTCGAGACAGTGAAACTGGCGATTTGCTCATTTTTTGCCACCCTCAGGAAATAAAAAAAGGCGTCCTCTCCACTGCTTTCACAGGGAGATGGACGCCTTTATCCAAAAGCACTCGCTTTACCGCCGTTGGCAAAGCAAATGCATACACTTAATAGGGTAAAGCAAACTGCATGCCAGCTTTGAAACGGCCCTGCGCGTGGCGATCAGGGCTTTCGCCGGGCTGGTTTTTTAACCGATTTTGCACGTTTGTGACGCAGACCACGCACAAGCATTGTGCAGCTAACGCTTTAGAGTTATCTCTTCATTGTGGCTGCCACCGTGACGATCGCCTGGGCGATTTCCGGTAGCCGTTTATTCTGATCCATCGCGCTTTTACGCAGCCGTTGCCAGGCGTGCTCTTCACTCAGCCCATGCTGCTGCATCAGCCAGGTTTTGGCCTGGTCGAGCAGTTTGCGCTCTTCCAGCGTGGCGCGCAGGGTGGCCAGCTCATTGGCCTGATGCTGTAAACGCTGAGACTGCTCCGTGATCAACGACAGCAGTGAACGACCCAGCTGGGGTGCCAGCCCGTCGCTGTTCAGCGCACCGGACTCGGTGGGCAGCCAGTCCACCCCGGAGACATATAATGTAAAATCGCAGCCCGACTGCGCCACATGCAGAGGTTCAGCTGCCTGATGCTGTGCCAGTGCGATCGCCTCGCGGCAGCGCAACATCAGCGTGGCTGACAGCCGATCCTCCAGCAATTTCATTTGGTCGATGCGCTGTGACAGCAGCGAAAACCAGTGCAGCGCGCCACTGTCGTCCCGCCGACCGTCGGTACAGGCAATGCGTCGCAGTCGTTCAATTTCACGACTGGCCTGCGCCAGCGGCTGCCAGTGGTGTAAAACCGCCTCATCGGCAAACTGCTGGAAGGTCGAAAAGCTTTGTTCCTGTGCTTCAATTAAGGCCACCATGGCGCTGCGCTGCTCCGCGCTGAATTGTCCGGCAGCAAAGCCGGCCGCTCCCAGGGCGCGTTCCTGTCCCGTCAGCTCTTTGCCCTGCATAAAGCTGAACAGCGCAATGAGCGCGCGGGTAATGTCAGGATGGCTGGCGGTGTCGGCGGCCTCAAAAACCAGGTTCAGTAAGCTACGGATAATGGTACTGAACGCCGCAACGGCCTGCGCGTGCGCGATCTGCTGTTGCGTAATCTGCTGGCGCAACGCCGGTAATCCGGCCAGGGCCTGCAGCGCGGCGGCGATCAGGTTGCAGAAGCGGCTGTATCCCGGCTGGGCTTCAACCCTGGGTAAGGCCTGGCAAAAATCCCGTTGGCAGCGCGTCACATCCTGCTCACTGGCGAGCCGCTGCTCGCCGTAAAGCCTGCCTTCTGAACATATCCACAGATTGCTCGCCCCCCGCTCGCGCTGAAGCTGATGCACCAGCTCGCTGACGGTGGTAATGAGTTTGCCGGTCTGGCGAAGGCGTTGCAGGCTGGCAATATCGCTTTGCCTTGAGGCCTGTAACCAACTCAGTGCGTCATCCATTGCTCCCCCACCCTTTGATGCCAAAAAGTGAGTCAAGCAAAAGCCGTGCCGTTTTCGTATCACCTCATTTCTCTTCACGAGAATCGCAGCGGCTGCCCGGTCATAAAAATCTTTCTATGACCAAAAAGTATCCCGGTCCGCGTGGAGACGAGAACGTAGTGGTCTAAACAATGTATTTGATTTTCTGACAAATTCCGCAAATTTTCGCACAGGCGAAAATCTGACCTTGCAAATCATGCCGTTGTGGATATGCTATATACATATCATATACGTTTCATATAAAGGCCAGTTATGGGTATCGTCAAAATATCGGATTTAATGCATGAGAACCTGCGCATCGCCAGCACGGCGCTCAGTCGTTCGATCAACGCGCAGGCGGAGCACTGGATGAAAATCGGCATGCTGGCCGAACTTTATCCGCAGCTCAGCCATCAGGAACTGACGCGTCTGCTGATGCGGGTCGAACGTGATGGCGGCGCTGAACTGGCGCAGCTGCTTGACCAACCTTCCTTTATTCCGCAGGGAATCGCGCAATGAGTATCAAACTGCATACCGCTGAAGAGATTGAACGGGCGCGCGCCGCCGGTCACGCCGCCGCCAAAGTCCTGAAGATGATCGCGCCCTGGGTGAAACCCGGCGTTACCACCGATGAACTGGATCGCCGCTGTCATGACTATATTGTCAATGAGCTAAAGGTCATTCCGGCTAACATTGGCTATCAGGGTTACACCCGTACCGTTTGCACCTCGGTCAATCACGTGGTGTGCCACGGTATTCCGGGCGAGAAAAAGCTCAAAGACGGTGACATCGTCAATATCGACGTGGCGGTCATCAAAGACGGCTGGTACGGCGACACCAGCCGCATGTATTTCGTTGGTCAGCCGTCGGTACGCGCTAAGCGCCTGGTTGACGTGACGTATGAATCAATGGTGGCAGGCATTCGGATGGTGAAACCCGGTGCAACGCTGGGCGATATCGGTGCGGCTATTCAGCAGGTCGCTGAAAAGGCCGGTTTTTCCGTGGTACGCGAGTATTGCGGTCACGGCGTCGGCGAGATCTACCACGGCGATCCGCAAATTCTGCATTACGGTACGCCCGGCCAGGGGCTGGCACTGCAGGCTGGCATGATTTTTACCATTGAGCCCATGATTAACGCCGGCAAAGCGGGCACCAGCGTGCTGTCTGATGGCTGGACGGTGGTGACCAAAGATCGCTCCCTGTCCGCGCAGTGGGAGCACACTGTAGCCGTCACGGATACCGGCTTCGACCTGCTCACACCCTGGCCGGAGGGTACCGGTGATTACGCCGCGATCGTTTAACGCCTGCCAATCGTCCAATCTGTGATCTCTATTGTAGTACAATCAAAATAGATTGTACTACACTGCTAACTCATGACGATTTATATCGCTCATGTGCAACATCACTATCGGCATAGTTAATGCTGCCGCGTGGCCGAAATAAAATGATTTTTATTTTTCGGCTGCACTTCATTTATTGCTTAGCAAGCGAAACAGATCATTCATGACATCGCTGCCCTTGCGCCCGTCTGCCGGCGCGGAGTGGCGTAATGCTGCGTGACGAGGTGGATATGATAAGTTCCGATGTTTCTGGTTCTACGTTGAGTCAATTAAATAAGCGCATCATCCCGTTTATCGTGATCTGTTATTTTGTCGCTAATCTCGATAAAACCAATATCTCTATCGCTGCGCTGCAAATGAATGCCGACCTCGGGCTTACCACCAGCATGTACGGCCTCGGTGTCGGCATGTTCTATATTTCCTACATTCTTTTCGAAATTCCCAGCAATGTCATTATGACCAAAGTCGGCGCCCGGCGCTGGATAGCGCGCATTATGATTACCTGGGGCATTGTCAGTACCGGCATGGCGCTGGTTCATAGCGCCAATCAGTTATATGTGATGCGTTTCTTACTCGGTATGGCCGAAGCCGGTTTTGCGCCGGGTATTATCTATTATATTTCCTGCTGGTTCCCTAAAAGTAACCGCGCACGGGCAATGTCTTTCTTTTATATGGGATCGGTAGGCGCGTCGATTATTGGTCTGCCCATTTCCGGTGCCATTCTCAATATGCATGGCATTGCCGATATCGCAGGCTGGCGCTGGCTTTTTGCGCTGGAAGGCATTCCTGCAGTGGTGCTTGGTTGTCTGGTGCTGTGGCGCTTACCCGATAAGCCCGACGATGCTGTCTGGTTAACTACACCGCAAAAACACTGGCTGCGTCAGCGCCTCGAACAGGACAATCTGGGTGTTACCCTGAATAAGAACCACTCCTGGCTGCAGGCATTAAAAGATCGCACGGTGTTATTGCTCAGTCTGGTGTGGTTCTTACAGGCGTTTGGCTCGATCGGTATTACGTTGTTTATGCCGTTGATTATTAAAAGCATGGCCGCAGAGCAGAGCAATTTTATTATCAGCCTGTTATCCGCCCTGCCCTTTGTGATGGCCTGCGTATTTATGTATTTAAACGGACGCCATTCCGATCGCAGCGGTGAACGCGCCTGGCATATGGGCTTGCCATTAATTTTATCGGGCCTGGCATTAACCGGCGCGATTTATTCGGGCAGCCTGCTGCTGGCTTATATTTTGCTGGTCTTCACCGTCGGGCTTAACTTTGCCCTGACGCCAATATTCTGGGCCGTGACGACGGAAAAATTAGCTGGCGTAGCCGCTGCGGCATCGATTGCCTTTATCAATACGGTGGCAAACTTTGTCGGACTGGGTTTACCGCCGCTGCTGGGAAAAATGAAAGATGCGACGCAAAGTTATCACTCAGGATTGCTGATTGTGGCGATGGCGCTGATTGCCGGCGGTATTCTCGGTATTATTATCGCCCGTCCATCGGGCGGTGCCGGTGCCAGCAAAACCCGCGCGCCGCATGCCGAAACCGGGCACTGAACGTGATTACGGCCCGCCTGCGGGCCTGACACTGGCCATCGCCTCGATCACCTCAGTCATACGCTGAATCACCATCTGCGCCGCCCGCGATAGCTGGCGCGACGGCGCAGTACACAGCGCCAGGGTCAGCGGTCGCATCACGCTGTGCCTGAGCGGTACGAAGCAGAGCTGGTTCTCCTGCACCTCGGTCATCACGTCCAGCAGGCTCAGCACGCTGATGCCGGTGCCCTGCGCGATCAGGCTGCGAATCAGGCGGATGTCGTTACAGGCGATAATGTTTTCCGGCGCCAGACCCTGCTTGCGGTACAGCGCATCGACACGTTCGTGGACCACCAGCGCGGCGCCAGGCACAATGTGTCGCTCATGACTGAGTTCGCTGAGCGATAGCAGCGGCCTCGTGCTAAGCGGATGGTCGGCGGCCATCACCACGCCCATCTCCAGTTCGGCAAACGCCAGCACTTCCAGTCCGCTCTGCCCGGCGGGATCGAGAATCAGGCCAAAATCGATTTCCGACTGGCGAATCATCTGGCTGATGCGGTGGCTGTTGTCCACCGTCAGCTCCAGCCGCAGCCACTGATGCTGGCGTGCGATATCGGCGATGGCGTCTGCCACGCTGCCTTTAGTCAGCGACTGCACCAGCCCGGCCGTTACGTTACCGCGCTTCAGCCCCTGAATATCATCAAAGCGCTGCCGCGTGACGCGAAACTCACGCTGCCAGCGCATCACATCGTCATACAGCAATTCTCCGGCGGTGGTCATGCGCAGCCCTTCCGGCAAACGTTCGAACAGCGGCGTACCAAAACTCTCTTCCGCCTGCAGAATCTGCCGGTTAATGGCAGAAGCGGAAACGTGCAGCTGCTCAGCGGCTTTGCGCAAACTGCCGCTGCGCGCCACTTCGGCAAAATAGACGGCAAAGCGGGAAAACGGGCTCATTGCTCACCTGTACGGTTTTTTGCAACACCTGGCTGCATTCTTGCTGATGGATTTGCACAGGCAAGCATATTAACAATGTCCTGACAAAAATGAAGCCTTCTATTTCGCCTTATGTGAGCACCTGACAGGACAACAGCATGAATAACATTACGCCTCCCGCACACTGCACGTTTGAACCTGATGACTGGCTGCGTCTGGCGCGACAGTGGCATCCGGTTGCCCGTTCCTGTGATATCGCCGGCGCACCGACCAAAGCGGTGCTGCTGGACGAACAACTGGTGCTGTACCGTCTGCATGGCCAGGTGGTGGCAGCACGCGACGTCTGCCCGCATCGTGGCGTGCCGCTGACACTGGGTTTTCACGATGAAGAGGGAATCGTCTGCCCTTATCACGGCTTGCGTTTTGGTGCCGATGGCCGCTGCAACCGCATTCCGTCCAGCCCCGATCAGCCGATTCCGGCCAAACTCAATCTGATCAGCTATGCGGTGGAAGAGCGCTTTGGTCTGATTTGGGTGTGCCTCGCACCGGATGCTGACCAGCCCGCGCCGCTGCCCACCATGCCGCACTGGGATGATGCCGGTTTTCAACAGATCAACTGCCCCGGTTTTGACGTCAACGGCTTTGCCGGACGCCAGGTGGAAGGTTTTCTGGATGTGGCGCACTTCGCCTGGGTGCACACGGAAACCTTCGCCGATCCCAACAACCAGGTAGTACCTGCCTATAACCCGGTCGAAACCGAGACCGGCTTTGCCGTGGATTACTGGAGCTCAGTGAGTAACTTTGCCGCTGACAGTCCGCAGCAGGCGCCGGAAGGATTTAGCTGGCTGCGTCATTTCGAGATGCATCTGCCGTTTACCGCCACGCTGACCATTCATTTCCCCGGCGAATCGCGCCTGGTGATCATGAATGCCGCGTCGCCGGTATCGGCGCGCAAAACGCGCATGTTTGCACCTATCGCGCGTAATTTTGACCTGCACATCCCGGTTGAAGAGGTGCACGCCTTCAATCAGCGCGTGTTCGAAGAAGACCGCCTGATGGTGGAAACCCAGCAGCCGGAGCGTTTGCCGCTCGACCTCGCTCTGGAAGCGCATATCCCGGCCGATCGCAGCTCCATTGCTTATCGTCGTGGTCTGAAGCGCATGGGCTTCGGCGAATTTTTCCTGGTGTAAGGAGGCAACGATGAGTGATCTGCTGAATGTGGTGGTGGATGGCCTGTATCGTCAGGGACGTCACAATCTCAGCGTCACGCTGGTGGCAGAAAATGGCCAGCCGCTGCCGGACTGGCAACCGGGTGCGCACATTGATGTCCACCTGCGTGATGGCCTGATACGTCAGTACTCACTGACCGGACGCTGCGATGACGCGCGCGGCTATCAAATCTGTATTGCCCGCGACGGGCAATCACGCGGGGGATCGCGCTACGTGCACGACACGCTGCGCCCCGGCCAGACGATTGCGATTTCGCCACCGCGCAACCTGTTTCCTCTGCAACCGGCCGCTAAAGTCATTTTGCTGGCGGCTGGAATTGGCATTACGCCACTGTACGCCATGGCGCTGGCGCTGGAGGCCGCCGCCGTGCCTTTTGTGCTGCATTACTTCGTGCGCCAGCGCGGTGATGAAGCTTTTGCCGCCGAACTGGCGCAGCGTTTCCAGCATGGATTTTGTGAAATCTGGTACAGCAGCGAAGGCCGCAGCGCCCGTGATTATCCACCGGCGGAACTGCTTGATGCTGCCGCCGACACGCATCTGTACCTGTGCGGGCCGGAAGGGTTTATGACGCACATGCAGCAGCAGGCGCTGGCGCGCGGCTGGGACAGCGCCAACATACACGCTGAAGCGTTCAAACCTGTCGCCCGCAAGGCTGGGGCTGAAGAAGGCTTTACCGTGACGCTGGCACGCAGTGGGCAGCAATGTACCATTCCGCCTGACAAAACCATTGCCACGGTGCTGCTGGAGCATGGCGTCGACGTTCCGCTCTCCTGCGAGATGGGCATATGCGGCGCCTGCCTGACGCGGGTTACCGCTGGAGAGATCGATCACCGCGATACCGTGCAGTCTGACAGCGAAAAAAGCGCCCCGGAGCAGTACATCGCCTTATGCTGCTCGCGCAGCAAATCGGCGGAACTGGTGATTGATCTCTAGGGCGCGCCGCAGGATGACTTAATCCGTGCCGGAAAGCTCAGGTTCCGTGCGCAGCACAATGGCTTCCTCTGCCGCCTGTGGCAGCAGCTGCAGCAGCCAGCTGGCCATCTGGCTTTCCTGCTGCAGAATGCGCCGCACAATCCTGACATCCTCCCCCTCTTCCGCCTGCTCTGCGGCCACCAGCAACGTCGAGTAGGTGGCGATTTTATAGTTACAGAACACGTAGCTGCTGACGGCCACACGGATGCCCTCTTCATCCTGCAGCATGTCGCTGGCGGCCTGACCGACCACCGACATCCGGCCTAACGACTCCTTCAGCACCGACCAGCTGCTGTCATACTGGCGCAGCAGCGTTTTCACCTGCTGCTGCTGGTCACGGCTCTGCTCAAGATACTGCTCAATACGCGCCTGCAACGCGGGATGATCCGTCAGACGTGATGCAGCCGCCTTCAGCAGGCTCTCCGCATGTTTCTCCATAGCATGCGCATCGCGCAGCCAGTCCAGATATACAGATTCCTTCGTCATGGTTTGCTCCAAAGTGAATGACACGGGCGATCTACCTCAACGGCGTCAGAGATGGATCCCTGATCGGGCAGCACGCTTTGACCTCATCGCTTTCAGGCTGGTTATCTGAAAAATAAGCGAAGCGCTAATTAAGTCCAGGCGAACAACTTAATTAAACGTAGCAAGCAAGCCGGGCTGTGCAAGAAAGGTTTTTAAGAAATGCGACAGCGGTTAATTGTCACAACGTCATCAATTCACATTAGCGCCGCTAAAAGAACGCTTCCCTTTATGAAAGTAAAATGTTAACAATTCCCCCCCAAATGATTTGCCGGAATAAATCAGCTGAAATTGACTCATCGTTAAACAACCAACGTGCTGTAAATTAAAAGTTAAGATTATTCCTGGCTTGATTATGGTAAAAACATCGCTACATTTATTTTTGCTTCATGCGGGTATGAACAGAGAGGAAAAAATGAAGGATCCAAAGAAGAAACCTGAAGAGGAAGAAAAAGTGACGCAACGTCGTGGGGGTTCAGGCAACTTCGCCGCCGATAAGGAGCGCGCGGCTGAAGCAGGCCGCAAAGGCGGTCAGGTCAGTGGTGGTAACTTCAAAAATGACCCACAGCGCGCCATTGAAGCCGGCAGGAAGGGAGGAAAGATCAGTCGTCGTAAATAACTACTCCCCATCTTTGTATTGATTTAACCTCGATAACTTTTTGCACTGTGCTCTCCTGACATCGCGTTTACGCTTCGCTTAAACGCACGTCTAACCTTGTCAGGAGAGTAATTTTCCCATCCGAAAACAATTAATCGATCAAATCTTCAGCGATCCTGCGTTATTTACCGCTTCGCTTATCAGCGACCGCTTTTCAGTTTATTTATCCCAAAATTAAATCATTGATTATCTAACTATCAGCTTCAGGCACCCTATATTTGTACAAGCCACGCAGAGTTGTACACTTTTATTTAATCTGCGTTAATTACCCGGGCTGATATATATACACAAGCTTACAATTGGCTAACTCCGCAATATTTAAGGAATTATTGCATACGCAATGCACCTTACATGGATTAATTACCCGCTATCCGCTTGATATCACCCCGCTTTTAGCTAAATTCTCCATTCACGCTCACTATTGCGTCGCTATTAACCTGACGCTAAGGGAAACGCATGAACGCTGACCTCAATGACTGTATTGCGCTGTGCTATCGCTGCGCGACCGCCTGCGACCAATGTGCAGCCGCCTGTCTGCTGGACGCTGACGCCAGTGAGATGAACGTCTGCATTAGCCTGAATCAGCAGTGCGCGGCGCTGTGTCGCGTAACCGCCCAACTGCTGGCTGCCCAGAGTGAACTGAGCGAGCAGCTCTGTACCATCACGTCGATGGCCTGTCAGCTGGCCGGTTGGGAGTGCCAGAAGCACCAGCATCCACACTGTCAGACCTGTGCAGAAATTTGCCTGCAGTGCGCAGATAGCTGCATGACGGTGGGCATGGCGGAATAACGGATTGAGGTACCGGGAGGGCGGTGGCAGGTCGCCAGTGCAGCGACTGGCGACCTGGCTTAATGATCCTGCATCACCAACCCGCCATCGACATACAGCGTCTGGCCGGTGACAAATTCGCTCCATGCTGATGCCAGAAACAGCACCGGCCCGGTGATATCCGCAGCGCGCGCCAGTCGTCCGAGCGGCGTTTGCGCTGTCAGCGCATGGCGTACCGCTTCTGGCGTATGCTGACTGGCATCGGTGGGATACACCAGTCCCGGCGCCACGCAGTTCACCCGAATACCCAGCGCCCCCAGTTCGGCCGCCAGCGTCCGGCTAAAGCCCGTCAGCGCGGTTTTTGCGGTGATATAGTCGTGATAAGCCACCGCTGGCCGGGCGATCAAATCACTCACCAGATTGATGATACTGCCGCGCGCGCGGCGGCGCATCAGCGGCAAGGCCGCCTGACACACGTTGTAGCAGGCGTTCACTGCGCCATCAAACTGCGTCTGGTAAGCGGACCAGGACGTTTCCCAGAAGCGCTGGCGCTGGTCCGGATCGAAGCGATAAGGTGCGAAGGCATTGTTCACCACCACATCCAGTCGGCCGGTGGCGGCGTCGATCTGCTGCATCATATCGGCTACCTGTGCGGCACAGGTCACATCGGCGGCAATCGCCAGTGCCCCCCCGCCCTGTGCTTCACAGGCCGCCACCACCTGCGCAGCGGCGTCGTGATTACGTAAATAGTTCACCACGACAAACGCGCCTTCGGCGGCAAAGGCCTGGGCAATGGCGGCGCCAATACCGCGGCTGGCGCCGGTCACCAGCACGGTGTGATTGCTGAATTTCATTGCGTTTCTCCACGCCCGCTCAGTCAAGATAGGGCGCATAGTGTTCAGCGGCGGTTTCCGCCGCCTGTTCGATTTCGCACAGGGTGACCAGATCCAGCAGGCTAAAGCGGCCATCGTGATGCCAGCCCGCCTCCGGTGAAGTCATGTTACCCAGCGCCGTGATGCGCGTGACGCCCGCCGCACCGAGCTGCGCCGCCAGCCGAAACAGCACCTCGGGCGCGGCCGCGAGGCCAACGCTTTGCAGATACGCGCGCTGCGCGGCTACCCAGCTTACCGTCTCCTCCAGCGTATCCACGGCAATCACCTTCAGCGTGCGTCCGAGCGCGCCCGGTTGTAACGGCTCCGGCTTATCGACGTACACCACCGCCCAGGCATCGTGCTCATCACCGTACAGCGTGCGGTCACCGCTCAGCGCACGCATTTCCTCCGCGTTGCGCCATGCGGCCACAGCCTGACTTTCACCCAGCGTCAGCGTCGCGCGCGGATAGCGCTGTGCCAGCGCGGCAAGTTCATGGGCGAGGTAAGCAGCAAAATCCTGCGGCGACACCCGGCCACCGCGCTCAATAAACAGCGCCTGCGGCGAGTAACAGCCGGCCTGGTCATAGCGCATCACATCGTAAGCCACCTGACGCGCCAGCGCCGGACCGCGCCGCACGTCCAGCGCCGAGCGCGCCACCATGCCAAAGCTGATTTTGTGGCCATGCGGCAGAAAGCGCGTGGCTGGCGGCAGACGCCGCTGCATCGCCGTCAGCGCGGCTTCTCCGCCATAAGCCATCACTACATCTGCCTGGCGGAACCACTGCTGCTCAGTGCGTTCATCACCGCCCTGCCACCATACGACGGCGAGACAGTCGCCCAGCTGCGGATCGATCTCCGCCAGCAGCTGGGCGAACCAGCCCGCCATCAGCGGCTCAGCGCTCGCCACTTTGCCCACGCTTCCCGCCTTTACCAGCAGGCCGGCAATCAGGCTCCACAGTGGCAAACCCGGCACATTGCCGGCCCAGACCTGCAGCAACAGCTGCGGACCAAACGCGCGGGCAAAGCCGCCTTTTGGCCGCGGCTGAAAATCGTCCAGCATCTGCACGTTGCCGAAATCTTCCGCCAGAAAACGCCGCAGCTGCGGTTCACGGAAGGTTTTGAGATAGCCGGTTAAACCGAGCCGCAGCATCCCGGCGTCATAGCCGGTAACCAGCGGCAGCAACCGCTCCGCCTGCTGGCGCAACGGGTGCGAACGGTCAAGCAGGCGCGCGATGGCTTCATCAATCAACGCGGTGATGCGCGCTACGCTCAGGGTGTGCAGGTAGCGGCGCGCGTTATCGCGTACGCTGGCCGCCAGCGTGGCAATCTGCGCCTCGGACAGCACCGGCACGCACACTTCCAGCGTGCTGCCTTGCTGGCCAAAGTGCAGGCTGTGCCACGCCACCTCGCTGTGGCGGATGCCCGGCAGATGGCCGGCATACAGTTTCATGCCCGTGCCTGCGCAGCAGCGAGAAACGATTCCATCGCCAGCGAGCAGCCTTTGGCATCCGCGCCCGCGACGCGCCCCAGCAGCTGAAA
Source organism: Pantoea sp. ICBG 985 (assembly GCF_002928365.1). Classification (NCBI taxonomy): domain Bacteria; kingdom Pseudomonadati; phylum Pseudomonadota; class Gammaproteobacteria; order Enterobacterales; family Erwiniaceae; genus Pantoea; species Pantoea sp. ICBG 985. Next base: position 496,794 of record NZ_POWM01000003.1, on the reverse strand, counting down.
CCCGCCGGGCACCATCACGCCGGCATCTTCGGTCAGAATCGCGGAAACAGAATTGAAATGGGCGAGATCGTGATGCACCAGTACGCCTGTCTCACCTTCCGGCACGTCCGCACCGGTCAGCGGATTAACCACGCGCGTGCGGATCCAGTGCGGTCCGGATTTCACCGGCGGGCAGATTTCATTGCCGGAATCGTAAAACTGCGTGCTGAGTTCAGTCATGCCGTACATATTGATGCAGTGCGAACGCGGCACGCCGAGCGTCTGCTGCAGCGCGCTATAAAACGCTTCCGCCGCAACTTCACGCGACTGGCCCTTAAAACCCCCGGTGTCGAGGATGCGGCTGCCCGGCGGCAGCCTGAAACGCCGCTGCTGACGCGCCAGTTCGTCCAGCAGGTGGACAAAACTGTAGCTGGCACCCAGCAGGGCATAGGGTTGGCCGCTGGCCTGCGCCTGCTCCAGCGCGGCGATCAGACGCGGCAGTTTCAGCCCCTGCGCATCCACCATCACTTCGCTGTCTGGCGTGCCACATTCTTGCATCGCCAGCGTCAAATAATGGGCCAGCGAAGAGTTGGGCAGCTCGCTGCTGTGCGGAAACAGGATCGCCATCGGCAGGCGCGGATATCCGGCCATAAAGCGCTGGCGGAAATTGATCAGCATCGAGCGATCGTAAACCGCCAGCGTGGGGTGATAGCTGCGCCCCCGGCCGGTCCCCGTGGTGCCGCTGGTCATAAAGATGTGGGGAATCTCCGCCGCCGGACGGCAGCTCAGCGTCAGATCTTTAAACGCCGTAATCGGCACCGCCGGAATCTGCCGCCACTGTTTGACCGTCAGCGGCGTACGGCCGCGCTGGCGGGAGAAACGGGCGTAAGGGAGATTGTGTTCGAATTGCCACGCGAACAGCTGCAGCGCCAGCTGGTTGAAATCCGCTTCGGTGGTTTCCTGGCGCTGCATAAATGCCAGCAGCGCGGCAATGATTGACGCTTCGGTCATGAAGGTGCCCTCTTTGGACTGCGGCATAACGGCCAGCCAGGGGCTGAGTGATGCGCAGAATTCGCAGAAAGGCGCAAAGAGGGAATGAGGGCGTGCAGTGACCCCGGTTCCACATCCCTACGCCGGTATTAGCCGGATCAGGTTCAGAGGGTCACTACGTTGCCGGCCGTGACAGCCGCGCGGGTAGAATCTCAGCCCTCTAACAGGGCACCCCTTGGAACAAGCTGCATTCTGGGGTCGGAACGGAGGGCATGTCAAGGCGGGAAGGCGCAGAACCCCCGCTTCAGCAACGCGATTATTAACGCGCAATATCATTCACAGGAGCGCGATCAGCCCGGCTGACGCAGGCAAAGCGATCGCTGAGCAGCGGATAGTTTTGCGCATCCGGCAGTTCAAAGTGCCACCATTCGGTGGGCATGCCGACAAAACCGCCGCCGAGCATGATGGCGTTCAGCAACAGGCGATGGCGCTGCGCCTGCTGCGGCACGTTGGGATGGAACGGGTGCGACTCAGCAGACATGTCGTCAAACCCGGTCCCCATTTCCAGAATGTTGTCCGCCTCATCCACCAGCGTCACATCGATCGCCACGCCACGGCTGTGATTCGAGCCCCGCGCCGGTGGCACCACATAATCCGCGTCCGGACAGGCATCCCACAAGTGCCACTGCGCCTGCTGCGGACGATACGCGTCCAGCACCAGCAGGCGAAATCCCGCCAGCCGGGCGATATCGCAGCTGCGGCGCAGCGCGGCGGCGGCATCCGGATGCAGCAGCGCCTGCGCGTCGCGATAAATAGCATACCCGGCGATGTTATCGACGGTGGCGTATTTCAGATCAAACATCAGGCCCGGCAAGGTGGCAGCCAAATCGATTAATTCAACGTCCTGCACTGTACATCATCCTGTTAATTGTTAGCCGGCAGCGTAAAGGGCTGGCGCGGCAGCGTGGTGAGTCGCTCTGCGCCCTGTGCCGTGACGCGCACGGTTTCACTGAAGGCGAGGCCCTGCGCTGAAATATACATGTGAAACACCATGTTTTCCTCCAGTAACCACGGCGCCTGAGGATGAAAACAGCAGCTGAAATCGCTCGGACGCGGGGTGCGCGTATACAGACCCAGCGCATAACCGGTGATGTTGCTGTAATCGTCACGCAGCCCGGCGCTGAGCACCGCCTCACGCGCGACGGCATCCACCGTGCAGGCCGCAACGCCCGGCTTCATCGCCCGCAGCTGGCTATCCTGAATGGCGATCAGCTGTTGTGCCAGCGCCGCGCGTGCCGCAGAGATTTCACCGACAATCAGCGGACGCATCAGGCGCGCGCTGTAGTGCCGCACTTTAGGGATCAGCTCAACGTGCAGTACATCGCCCGGCTGCAGACGCTGCTCATGGCCGCTGGCATGCAAAAATCCGCTGTCGCCGCTGGCGATAACAATCGGTCCGGTTTCACCGCTGTCAGCACCGAGCCGCAGAAATTGTGCCGCCGCCAGCGCGGCGACATCACGCACGCGCCAGCCGCCCTGCACCTGCGCACTCAGCTGGGCCAGCGTGGCATCGGCAATGCTGGCGGCCTGGCGTAAGCTGGCGATTTCAGCCTGAAATTTAACGCTGCGCAACCGGTCGCTGAGGCCGCTGACATCACACCAGCGCACCCCGGGCAGATGACGCGCCAGCTGCTGCCAGCTGTGTACCGACATGCCGTAGGATGCATAATCCGCGCCCAGCCGCACCCGCTGATAGCCGCGCCGCGTCAGGCTTTGCGCCACCGCCAGCCACGGATCGTCTTCATCACGGTACGCGTCAATCGCCAGCTGCGGTGACTGCGCGCGGCACGGCGCGGCATCCAGCTGGCGCAGCACCATCCACGGTTCGTCCTGCAACGGCACCAGACAGGCACGATAACGCGTTTCCGACACGGTATAACCGGTTAACCATGCCAGCAGTTCGCCATGATCGATCAGCATCACCTCGATGTCGGCGGCGCGCATGGCGCTGCGCAGCCGTGACAGCGCGTCGGCGATCATGACGCCGGTTCAACCGGCTGGCAGATGTCGAGGATGGCCAGCAAATAGATGCGCACCATATCGAGAAACTCACTGATCTCGACGCGCTCGTCCGGCATGGTGTTGTACTTGCCGCCGGGCCCGCACACGATGCCCTCCATGCCCGCATGCTGATACAGGTGCGCCGCATCGGTACCGTAGAAGGCGGGCGGCGTGATCACCCCGGTGGGCTGCGGCGTGCCGCGCACGGTCTGCCAGCCGCGATTGACCGCTTTAACGATTGGCGATTCCGGCGACACCTCAAACGGCAGCATGGTGGGTTTATCGCGCAGGCCGTCATCAAACAGCTGCGCCTGCAGACCCGGATAGCGCTGGCACAGTGCATCCAGCAGGGCCTGCAGATCGGCCAGCACGCCGTCCACCGTTTGCCCCGGCGCAAAGCGAGCGGAGCCTTTCAGGCGGACAAAATCCGCGACCTGCGGCGGCCGCCACTCCTGCAAATCACGCCCCAGCGCACCGTGTACGGTGCCAATATGGCCACGGTTAATTTTGCGGTGTTCTGCACTTTTCGCTCCGCTGAAAGTGATGTTATTGATCTGCGGAATCAGTTCGACCGCCGCCGCAATCGCGTCGACCGCCTCCTCACGCTTTGACAGATGGCGCGTATCGCCGGTCAGTTCAATGGTGAACATCAGCGAGCCGGCATGCATGGTCAGTGCCTGTAAATCCGTGGGTTCGGCATTGATGAAATAGTCGGCGCGTACGCCCTGCTCAATCGCCGCCAGCGTACCGATGCCGCCCTGTAACTCGCCGACCACGTATGTGAGGATCACGTCGCCCCTGAGCTTCACGCCGGCATCAATCAACGTCTTCAGCGCGCAGAAATAGGCGGCATCGCCCGCTTTCATGTTAGAAACGCCGATGCCGTAAATAAACTGCTCGTCGATTTTTCCCGCCCAGGGATCGACGGTCCAGCCTTCGGTGACCGGGTTAGTATCAAGATGACCGTTGAACAGCAGGCTGTGGCCGCCTCCGCTGCCGGCCAGCCGCCCAATAGCGTTCAGCCGATCGCCGGCCACCGGCTGCAGTTCCGTCTCCAGCCCGAGCTGCGCCATCTGTTCTGCCATATAGCGGGCTAATTCGCGCTCGCCCTCGGTGGCACTGTAACTTTTGTGCTGCACCATTTTTGCCAGGAAAGCGAGGCAGTATTCACGATCGATGTGATGAATTAACTGTTCAGGGTTCATGCGCTTCTCGTTATGCCACGGATTGGGTCAGATCAGGGATGTGCACGGCATCAAGCAGTGCACGGGTATAAGGATGCTGTGCCTGCGCCCGCATATTCTCGCCGCGCAGCACTTCCACCACATCGCCGCGATACATCACCGCCACGCGATGAGCGATCTGGCGGATGAGATTGAGATCGTGGGTGATGAACAGATACGCCGTGCCGTAGCGACGGCGCAGCTCCAGCAGCAGCTCGATAATGGTGGCCTGCACCGACACATCCAGCGCCGCCGTGATTTCATCGCAAATCACCAGGTCCGGCGGGTTAGCGAAGGCGCGCGCAATCGCTACGCGCTGCTTTTGCCCACCCGACAGCGCGTGCGGATAGCGGCTGGCAAATTCCGCGGGCAGCCGCACTTCCTGCAGCAGACGCGCCACCGCCTGCGCCTCGCTTTCTCCTGGTGGCAGTCCATACAGCCGCAGCGGACGGGCGATGATTTCGCCGACGGTCATGCGCGGGTTGAGTGACGCGTCCGGATGCTGAAAAATCATTTGCACACGGCGGCGATACGCCGGGTCCATCTGCGCGCGGCCATATAACGTTGCGCCGCAGAAATCGAGACTGCCAGTGAACGGCACCAGGCCGGTTATCGCCTTACCGAGTGAAGATTTACCCGAACCGGACTCGCCGACCACGCCGAGAATTTCGCCCTGATGCACCGTCAGCGAAACCGCATTGGCGGCCCGCGTCGTGTTCGCCTCCCGTTTCAGCAGCCGATCGAGCACGCCGTGCTGGCCATAATCAATCGTCAGCGCCTGCAGGCTGAGCAGCGGCTGACTGCCGGCCGCATCCGCGACCAGCCGATGCTGCGGATCCGGCACCGCGGCAATCAGTTTGCGCGTATACGCATGCGCGGGTGCGCTGAACAGCGTGCGCGTCGCGGCCTGTTCGACGATGCGGCCCTGCTCCAGCACGCACACCCGGTCGGCCACTTTCGCCACCAACGCCAGATCGTGTGAGATATACAGCGATGCGACGCCGGTCTCGGCGCGCAGTCGCTCGTAAAGATCGAGGATTTGCGCCGAGCTGATAACGTCCAGTGCCGTGGTCGGCTCATCAAAAATCAGGCAGTCCGGCTGGCAGGCGAAGGCGGTGGCGATCAGGATGCGCTGCTTCTCACCGCCGGAAACCTGATGCGGATAGCGCTGCATCATGCGTGCCGGGTGCTTCAGCTCGACATCGCGCAGCAGAGACTCTCCCAGCTGCTGCGCTTCGCGCGCTGACAGCCCACGATGACGGCGCAGCACTTCGGTGACCTGTTCACCCAGCGTCAGCGTCGGGTTCAGCGACGCGCTGGGATCCTGAAAAATCATGCCAAGCTTTTTACCGCGCAGCGCCATCAGTTGGTGCGCTGGCAACTGCAGCAGGCTTTCGCCGTTCAGCCGGATATCACCCGCCTGCTCGCGTGCGTTACTGGCCAGCCAGCGCATGATCGCCCAGCCGAGGGTGGTCTTGCCGGAGCCGGACTCCCCTACCAGCCCCAGCACTTCGCCCGGCATCACCTGCAGGGTGATATCGCGCAGTACTGGCAGCGAATGGCCGCGCGCTAACGCATAATCGAGGCTGTAATTGTCCACCGACAGCACCGGGTTGTGCGGACTTTTCATTTGTGGCTCCCTGGATTTAGCACATCACGCAGGCCATCGCCCAGCAGGTTGAAGCCAATCGCCACCAGCGCGATAGCCAGACCGGGGATCATCATCATCCACGGTGCTTTAAAGAAATAGCTGCGCGCCTCGGACACCATCAGCCCCCACTCTGGCTCGGGCGGCTGCGCGCCGAGGCCGAGAAAGCTCAGCGTGGCAAACAGCATGATGGCGAATGCCACGCGAATGGTGGCTTCCACGATGATCGGCGCGAGAATGTTCGGCAGCATTTCGCGCAGAATGATGTAGTAACCCGCTTCGCCGCGCGCGATGGCGGCGCTGATGTAGTCCTGCTGACGCGCCGCCAGCGCCACGCTGCGCGCAATGCGCACCATGCCCGGCACGAAGGCGATGGTGATGGCCAGCACGGCGTTCATGCTGCTCTGCCCCAGGGTGCTGACAATCAGCAGCGCAAACAGCAGGCTGGGAATCGCCATCACCGCATCCATGGTGCGCATCAGGAATTCATCCACTTTGCCGCCAAGGTAGGCGCTGGCGGTGCCCAGCACCGAGCCAATAACCATCGCCAGCGCGGTCGCCAGCAGCGACAGCAAAATGGTGGATCGCGCGCCGACCAGCACCCGGCTGAAAATGTCACGCCCCAGCTGATCGGTGCCGAACCAGTGTTCTGCGCTGGGCGGGCGGTAACGCGTCAGGATCGAGATCGCTTCCGGATCAAACGGTGCCACGTGCGCGCCGCCCGCCACCATCAGCAGCGCCAGCAGCAGAATCAGCACCCCCGCCGCACCCTGCGGCGAGCGCAGTAATCGTTTCAGTATTTCAGGCATAGGAAATCCGCTTATCGAGCATCACATAGGCCAAATCCGCGAGGAAATTCACCACGGCATAGGTTGCCGCGAGGATCATCACGCCGGCCTGAATAGTGGGCAGATCGCGCGCCTGTACCGCGACAATCAGCTCCCGGCCAATACCGGGAATGGCAAAAATCTCCTCCACCACCACAATCCCGCCCAGCAGATAGCCGACGTCGAGCGCCACAATGGTGATGGTGGGCAACAGGCCATTGCGCAGCGCATGGCGCCACAGGATGCGCCGGCGCGACAGGCCTTTCAGCCACGCGGCGCGAACGTAGTCGGTGTGCAGCACGTCAACCATTTCCGAGCGCACCATGCGCGAAACGTGTGCCACCAGAATCAGCGCAACGGTGATCGACGGCAGAATCAGGTGCTGAATACCGCTGATAAAATTTTCGCTGAGCGGCACGTAGCCGGTAGCGGGCAGAATCTGCCAGACATCGGCAAACAGCAGCAGCACCAGCGTGGCGGTGACGAATTCCGGAAACGAGATGCCCATGTACGAGATCACGCTGACCAGCACATCGGCGGTCTTACCGCGCCGCACGGCCGCCCAGATGCCGAGCGGAATGGCGATCACCAGCATCAGTAACAGGGCGCACAGCGCCAGCAGCAGCGAGCGCGATAGCGCCGTCAGCAGCGTTGGCCCGACGGCCAGGCCATTGCGCATCGACACGCCAAAGTTGCCCTGCAGCGCCTGTGTCAGCCAGTGCCAGTATTGCAGCCAGGCGGGCGCATCCAGCCCAAGCCGCGCCCGCACCGCCGCCAGCGCTTCCGGCGTGGCGTTTTGTCCCAGCAGCGTAACCGCGGCATCGGCGGGCAGCAGCTGAGTGATGCCAAACACCAGCAGCGACACCACCAGCAGCGTGTAAATCATCAGCAGCAGGCGTTTAAGCAGGTAACTTGCTGTCACGGTCGCTCCTTACAGGCTGCGCTTTGGCGCGTTAGCGGTCAGCCAGACATGATCGAGGCGGAACACCGCCCCGCGCGGATGCAGATGATAGCCCGCCACGTGCTCACGACTGGCAGCCAGCAAATCAAAGAAAGTCGGGATTAACGAGGGCACCTCGTCGTGCATCAGCTGCTGCGCTTTGCCGTACAGCTGGCTGCGCAGCGTTTCGTCATTGGTTTCGCGCGCCGCCATCACCGCACCGTCGAAAGCCGCATTGTTCCAGCGCGTTTCGTTCCACGCCGCTGTTGAGGTATAGAGCAGAGAAAACACCGCATCTGGCGTCGGCTGCATATTGTAAAAGCCGACGTAGAAATTGCCCTTCTTCCACACCTGATCGAGATAGGTGCTGTGCGCCATGGTCTGCACGTTGATACGGAAACCGCCCGGTTTCGCCATCTCCCGCAGGGCAATCCCCAGCTGGGTGCGGGTTGACGGTTTGTCTGAGGCGACAAGCGTTAAATCCAGCCCATTCGGATAACCGGCCTCCGCCAGCAGCGCTTTGGCTTTGCTGTAATCCAGCGCTTTTTGCGTCAGCTGCGCGTAATACGGATAAGCGGCGTTGATCGGCGTGTCGTTACCCGGCGATCCGAGCCCGTCTGCGACAAAATCCACCGATGCCTGGCGGTCTACGCATAACGCCAGCGCCTGGCGGACGCGCACATCATTAAACGGCTTTTGATCGCAGCCCATGTTGACGTTAAGAAACTGGCCGGACGCCACGCGCAGCGGCAGCACGCCCGCCGATTTGGCTAAGCGGGCAAACTCGCTCGACTGCGCACTCAGCATCAGATCGGTATCGCCGGCAATCAGCGCGGAGCTTTCAGCGATAGCGTCGGGATACACCACCACTTCCACGCCATTCAGATACGGCCGCGTGGCGTCGTAATAGTGCGGGTTGCGTTTCACCACGATTTTGCGTTCCGGATCGTAAGACACCAGCTGGAACGGCCCGGCCCCCAGCGAGGCGCTACTCAGCTTGTCGTACTGCCCCTGCGCGATATGCGCCGGGATGATTTTGGCATCCGGATAGGCCAGCATCACCGGCAGATCGGCATAAGGCGCCTCGGTCTCAATCAGGACGGTGTTATTGTCTTTAGCGCTTACCGTTTTAATCGGGCCGATGTTGTGCAGCGCCGGTGAGGCGTTTTTCGGGTCCAGCAGCGCCTGCAGGCTGGCGACCACATCCGCTGCGGTGAGCGGCGAACCGTCGCTGAAGCGCAGATCGGGCCGCAGCGTGAAGGTCCACTGGGTTAAGTCGTCGTTCGGCTGCCAGGACTGCGCCAGATCGCCTTCCGCTTTCATCGCCTGTGTCAGGCGGGTTAAGCCGCTGTACAGCAGCTCTGCCACCAGATATTCCGGATTAACCCGTACCTGATGGGGATTGAGTACGCTGACCGCCTGGTCAACGCTGATGCGCAATACGCCACCTTTACGCGGCGTGCCGCCCGGGGTCGCGCTGGCAACGGCGGCAGCCGAGGCACTGAATGACCAGGGCAGCAGCGCCGCTCCGGTCAGGGCGGTTGAACTGGCGATAAACTGTCTGCGGTTTAACCCTTTCATGGCGCACATCTTCTGTTCCTCGTTGGTTTATTAATTACCCTGGGTTGGCTGAAAATCATTGGCGAGATACGCCAGAATCGACTGCGAAAGTGCAATAACATCTGCCATCGTGGTGTATTCATCGGCGGCATGAATGCGGTTATCGGGACGGGCAAGTCCGCCCAGCAGAATTTCCTGAATGCCGGCCTGCTGTACCCAGCCCATATCCGAGCTGGTGGCGGATCCCCAGGCTTTGAATTCTGCTGGCGGGAAGCCGAAGCCCTGGCTGAGCGCCGCCTGCCAGCGCGGCCAGTGCGGACCGGTGGGATCGGCGACTGGCGCCAGATGGCCAATCAGTTGCAGCGTGACGTCGCTGGCGGCGCTGCCCTGCATCGCCTTATCCACGCACTGCGTCAGCTCCTGCCACACGTCGGCAAACGGCTCTTCCGGTGCATAACGGCGATTAACCAGCAGCTCGAAGCGTTCCGGAATGGTGGAGCCTTTACTGCCGCCGTGCGCGGCGGCCAGCGTAAGTAAAGCGGTGAGCGGCTGGCCCTGATAGTGCGGCGGCGCGGGCATTGCCGAAACCCGCTGTTCCACCTCGCCTTTCAGCTGATACAGCGCATTCATCAGCGGAAGTGCGGCCTCAATAGCGTTAATGCCCTGCAGCGGATCGCCGGAGTGCGCCGAGCGACCGCTGACGATAATTTTGATGTCGATACTGCCAAAACAGCCGGCCCAGATGCGCGGCACCGCGCCGCCGTTAAAGCTCAGCAGGTGGCCGTGGAATAACTGCTGTTCGGCCAGATAGCGGATGCCGGGATAGAGACCGCCCTCTTCGTCGGTACAGAGTAAAAATACCGGGTTATAGCGCAGCCTGAGCTGATAGCGCTGCGCGGCCCGCACCGCAGCCAGCGCGGCCACGATGGTGCCTTTCATATCCGCCGCACCGCGTCCGAACAGCTTGTCGTCCGTCACGCTGAGTGCCAGCGGCGGAAAGCGCCAGCCATCGCCGGCCGGGACCGTATCGGTGTGGAAGTAGAGGTTGCAGTTCTCAGCCGCGCCGGCATCCAGCGCGGCCAGCAGATTGACCCGCTCGCCCTGCGCGCTGCCATCCGGCGTCTGCCACAGCGCGTCGGGCACCGAAACGCGCTGCAAATCAAAATGCATCGGCTGCAGCATCGTGCTCAGCAGGTCGGCGAATGCTGCGTAACCCAGTCCGGGCGGGAAGCAGGTATCCACCGCCAGCATGCGTTGCAGATCGTCAAGAATCTGCGCCTGATCGTCGGCGATATGGGTCAGAGCGCGCTGTAGTGATGAATTTTCCCGCATAAACTGTTCACTTATTGTATTTCTATATAGTTTATAGATAATGCAAATGAACAGCTGGGGTCAATCGGTAATCGGAAACATGCAAAAAAACTATGACGCGCACGACGTTCCTCAATTCAGTCGCCTGAACGAAGGCGAAGGCGCTCCGCTGTACGAAGTAGTGAAGCGCCATATCAGTGAATCCATCCTGCAGGGCGAACTGCCAGCAGGCACCATTTTGCCCAGTGAAAACAGTCTGGCGGCGAAGTTCGGTGTCTCGGTCGGTACGGTGCGCAAAGCGCTGGCGGCGCTTACGACGGAAGGGATGCTGATGCGCCGGCGCAAAACCGGCACGGTGGTGACCGGCTGGGCGCCGCTGCATAACCTCAGCCATTTCTTTCACTATTTTCGTCTGCATGACAAATCGGGCGGTTTGCTGCAGTCGGAAACGCGACTGCTGGAGTATCAGCACAGCCGCGCCAGCGCCGACGAGGCCGATAAGCTGCAGATCGCAGCGGGTGACGCAGTGATTCGCCTGAAACGCCTGCGCCGGGTGAAGGGCATTGCGGCCATGCATGAAACGCTGGTGCTGCCCGCCGCGCGTCTGCCCGACTTTCCGCCGGCGGAACAGCTACCGCAGTTGCTGTATCGCTACCTGTTTGAGCAGTACGATGTGCGTGTTGCGGCGGTACGCGAGCAGATCAGCGCCACGCTCGCTACAGAAGAAGATGCCAGCCTGCTGGAACTTGCTCTGCCGCACGCGGTGATGGTGATCGATGAGGTCTCATTTGATCAAAGCGCTACGCCGGTGATTCTTGCGCATCACCGTTTCAGCACTGAACATTTTATGTATGTCAATGAGATACGCTGATTATGTAGACGTTTTACTGTAAGGTGTTTCAGATGCGCATCGACGCGCACCTGATTAATTTGAACCAAAACGCAGCGAACGTTGTGAATAACAACCGCTAAGGTGACCTCACTTAACAGGACATTACCCATGGCAGCACGGCAGCACCATTACCAGATTCACCTTCGCTGGAGCGGCAATCGCGGCGATGGCACAGCTTCTTATACCGCTTACGATCGTGACAGCGAATTACAGGCACCCGGTAAGCCGCCCATTTTGCTGAGTGCCGATCCGGCATTTCGTGGGGATAAAACGCGCTGGAATCCTGAGGAATTGCTGCTGGCGTCTGCGGCGGCCTGCCATAAGCTGTGGTATTTACACCTGTGCGCCGATGCCGGCATTGTGGTGGAGGAGTATGAAGATGCTGCCGAAGGGAACATGGTCGAGGGGGCGCGTGGCCGCTTTACCGATATCACGCTGAAGCCGCGCATCAAACTGCGCGACCCAGCGGATGCCGATCGCGCGCGGGCATTGCATCATCAGGCACACGAAGCCTGCTTCATCGCCAACTCGCTGAATTTTCCGGTAAACTGCGATCCTGAATTTTTCTGATTATGATGCGCGGGCCAGCGGCGTTTGCCACAGCCGCACGCCGTTGCGCCCGGCGCGCTTCACTTCATACAGCGCTTCATCCGCATGGCGCAGCCAGTCGCTTAACGATTCAGCGCTGACCGCAGGCGCAATACCGATACTGACCGAGCAGCGAAACTCTGCCGAGGCCGGTAAGCGCAGCTGGGCAATCTTCTCTTTTAGCCTTTCGGCCAGCTCCACCACCGATTCATCGCTGGCCTGATGCACGATAACGCCCAGCTCATCGCCGCCAAAGCGCGCCGGAATGTCCTGCAGCCCGACATAGTTGCGCAGCAGCGCCGAAATCTCGGCCAGCAGAAAATCGCCCGCCTCATGGCCCCAGCTATCATTGACCACTTTGAAGTGATCGACATCCAGCAACAGCAGATAGCCGCTGCTATCGCCGCGCCGCGTGCTGAGAAACTCACTCTCCAGCCGCCGCTCAAACAGGCGGCGGTTAGGGATTTTCAGGCCGGGATCCATCAGCGCGATGCGCTCCAGTTCACGGTTGCGGGTGCGTAAATGCCAGGTGAGATTGTACGAAGCCACGCTGAGTACCAGCATGTAACAGGTAGCCAGCGGCAGCGTCAGCCAGACGGTTTGCGTGCTGAACGCCAGATGTACGCTGGTGCCATCCAGCAGCCACACCATAATAAACCCGCACAAAAATGCCTGTATGGCGGCAATCAGCTGCGCGCCGCCGCCAGCGGCATAGCGATCCGATGCCAGCACCGCCATGATGACAAAAGAGGGCATCGGGCTTAACGCCATCAGCGCCACCCAGATTCCGCCAAAGGCGGCATCCAGCGTCAGATTCTGGCGTTCGGTACCGGTTGAGTCTTCGGCACGAAGCGCACGCTGATACGCCAGCCATGGCCAGAAAAAGGCGTTCACAAACAGCAGCGCACTGAATGCCAGTCCGCGCTGCATTTCCAGCAACACCGAGAGAATTGGAAAGAAACAGAGGATCGTGCCGAGCTGACGCATGATGAACATACGACGAACGAAGCGTTTTGACCGGCGCTTCAAATGGTTTTCATCAGGCGAGTAGTAATTCATTCACGGGAAAATTCAGGTCGACAAAAATGGCAGTGTATCGGGAAAAAGTCGCCCTGCGGCGACTTTTTTTAAGAATTTTCACCTTGCATATTGGCGACACGCAAATAAGAAGCGCTTTGCTGCCAATAGCAGCAGCGGCCAGCGGGTAAAGTTCGCTGCCGCTGCGCGTGTTTTTTAGTTCACTGCCCCTTGCAAACGGAACTGGCTGACCAGCCGCTGCAGCATGAGTGCCTGCTCTTCCAGCGCCTGTGCGGAATGGGATGACGCAGTGACCAGCGACGCATTTTGCTGAGTGGTACCGTCCAGCTCACCTACCGCGCGCGCGATTTGCTCAATGCCGCGGCTCTGCTCATCAGAAGCAGCCGAGATCTCCGCCATGATTTCATTTACGCGTGCGATGCTACTGACAATCTGCTCCATCGTTTCACCCGCGCGCGCCACCTGCTGATGGCCGTTGCTGATACGCCCTACCGATTCGCCAATCAGTCGTTCAATATCTTTCGCCGCTCCGGCACTGCGCTGGGCCAGATTACGCACTTCGCTGGCGACCACCGCAAAGCCTCGCCCCTGCTCGCCGGCGCGGGCGGCTTCAACCGCTGCGTTGAGTGCCAGGATGTTGGTCTGGAAGGCGATGCTGTTGATCACCGCAGTAATCTCGGCAATTTTCTTTGAACTATCAGAAATCTCGCCCATGGTGCTGACGACGTTGTGCACCGCAATACCGCCCTGACTGGCGTTATGCGTCGCTTCCGCCGCGATCTGGCTGGCGAGACGCGCATTGCTGGCATTATTTTTCACCGTGGCGGTGAGCTGCTCCATGCTGGCGGCGGTTTCCACCACCGCAGCCGATTGCTGGGCGGTGCGCGACGACAACTCCAGGTTTCCCTGATGTATAGTGCTGGCAGCCTGCGACACATTGCTGACGCTGTGCAGCACCTCGCCAATCATGCCGCGCAGCCGCGCATTCATGCGTCCCATGGCAGAGGTGAGCTGGCCGAGCTCGTCCTGGCGATTAGTGACAAACTGCGAGCTGAGGTCGCCGCTGGCAATGCGTTCCGCCAGCGCGAGGTTGTGGAACACCGGGCGCGTAATCTGCCGGATAATGGTCCAGGCCACCAGCACGCCCAGCACTATTGCCAGGCTGCCAATCAGCAGCGAGAGCGCCGCTGACCCGTTAGCCAGTTCATCGTTACGCGCCTTAACCAGGGCGATGATCTGTTTGATCGCCGCGCTGCTGTTATCGCCCGCCACTTTGACGGTGTTTTCCGCGACACGCAGCTGGCCGTAAATCGCTGCCGCCTGCAGGCTCAGATCTTTAAAACGTTCGGTATCCTGCCATAGCGCACTAAATCCGCCCTGCTGCTCCGCTGGCAGCTGAGTCAGTAGCGTGTTCATGTCCTGCCCGGCGCGCTGAAAATCATGTTCCAGTTTATTGCGCAGTGCCTCGCTGACGTTGAAGCGCAGCGCCCAGGCCTCTTCGCGCACATTACTGATGGCAAACAGCAGCTGATAAATCTGGTTGGTGACTTCGGGTGTGCTGGCGGGGGTCCGGATTAGCCCGGTATAGCGCGACGTCATGTCCTGCTGGCTCAGCGCATCCAGCTGGCTGCGCAGATCGTTGAGCTGTCGGGTTGCCTGGGTCATGGCGGTGATGCTGTGCTGGAAACGGGCAAGATGGCTGGCGACATCGTTGAGCAACCCTCTGGCGTCCGCCGTCCACGGCAATTGCTGGGCCTGCTGCGTCAGCTGTTGAGCATGCGTGACGTAATCCGTCATGGTGTCGCCCGCTTTGTCCTCGCCATACAGATATTTAAGACGATTGATTTTGGCCTGAAAGACTTCAATGTTGATGTCATAAATCAGATTGGTTTTCTGATAGATGTCGTGAATCTGGTTGAATCGTTGCACGCTGAGCGCTGTGGCCAGCGCTACCAGCAGCAGGACGATGCCGAAGCCCGCCGCCAGTTTGCGCGTAATGCGCACATTCCGTAATCGGGAGACCAGTCCCATGTCTCGCTCCTGTCATTGTTGTTTTTGTTGAGTCTGCAGAAGGGGTTATCGGACCGTAACGGGAATTATTTACTGTTGCGGGGCGAAAATGTGCTGTGTCATAAAAGCGGTATAGTATTTAGCCAAAATACTCTTTTAAAGCACTTCTTAAAGCGCTAATATCAGCACCATAAAGTGTTAATATACTTCACCTGTTTTCATTATCTAAGTCCGGATATCTCACCATGCCATTTCAGATCCTGTCAAACACCGCTGCCAGCATCACCGATTTAAAGCGTGATCCCATGGGAACAGTGCGTTCAGCGGAAGGGGAAACCATTGCTATCTTAAACCGCAACGAGCCCGCTTTTTACTGCGTTCCACCGGCTGTTTACCAATATCTGATGGAATTAGCAGAAGATGCAGAACTGGGTCGTATCGCTGATGAACGCATTTCTGAATTAGCGGATGCGAAAGAGATTTCGCTGGATGACTTATAAATTAAAGTTCGTTCCTTCCGCTGAAAAGGAGTGGAAGAAACTGGGTCATCCGGTGCGTGAGCAGTTTAAGAAAAAGCTGGTACAACGGCTGGAAAATCCCCGTGTCCCCTCAGCACAACTTCACGGACGAAAAGATCAGTACAAAATAAAACTACGTGCTTCAGGCTATCGCCTGGTGTACCTGGTGCAGGATGAAACCATCACTGTCATGGTATTAGGTGTGGGTAAACGCGAAGGCAGTCAGGTCTATGCGGATACGGAATACAGATTGCCTGAGTAATCTGTTGATAGCAAAGCCGGCGATTTCAGCCTGAAATCGCCGGCCATGGCTGGGCAATTACCAGCGAGTCGCCAGCATATCAATGACGAAACGGTACTTCACCTCGCCCTTCAGCATACGCGCGAAGGCCGTTTCGATCTCTTCACCGGCGATCAGCTCAATATCTGCCGTGATGTTATGCTCGCCGCAGAAATCCAGCATCTCCTGAGTCTCTTCAATGCTACCGATGGATGAACCGCTGATGCTCAGACGGCGAAACACCAGCGGCGTGACGTTCGGCGACTGATGCGGTTGGTCAGGAATGCCGACCAGCACCAGACGGCCATTGGTCTTCAGCGTCGCGAGGTAAGGATCGAGATCGTGCGGTGCCGCCACGCAGTCAATGATGAAATCAAGCGAGGTCTGGCATGCCGCCATCTGCGCGACATCACGCGACACCACCACGCGCGTCGCACCAAGACGACGTGCGTCAGCGCCTTTTTCCGGTGAGGTAGTAAACAGGGTTACCTCGGCGCCCAATGCGCTGGCCAGTTTTACCGCCATGTGGCCCAAACCACCCAGCCCCACCACCCCGACGTTATCGCCGGCTTTGACGCCAAAATGGCGCAGCGGTGACCACACCGTTACGCCCGCACACAGCAGCGGTGCCACGCCCGCCAGCGCCAGATTGTGCGGAATCGACACGACGAAATGCTGATCGACCACCACATTCTGCGCGTAGCCGCCCCAGGTGCTGTCGCCGGTGTATTTATCGATGCCGTTGTAAGTGGCGGTGAAGCCCGCTTCGCAGTACTGCTCTTCCTGCTGCTGGCAGAAGTGGCAGGCACGGCAGGAATCCACCATCACGCCCACACCGACCACATCACCGGCTTTGAAGCGCGTAACCTGAGTTCCGGTCTCCAGCACGCGTCCAACGATCTCGTGGCCCGGCACCAGCGGATAACGACTGACCGCCCACTCATTGCGTGCCATGTGCAAATCGGAATGGCATACGCCGCAGTAAAGAATTTCAATTTTTACGTCCTGCAGCTGCAGCGGACGCAAAGTAATCTGGCCGGCAGCGAGCGGTTGCGCTGCATCCTGTGCCACCAGTGCGTTAATTTTCATGATGCCTTCCTCAAATTCTGATGTGGGCTGAATGAAGGCGGCAGACTATAATCAACGCGGTGCAGAATTGATAGTAGTCACCATTTGGTGACCATAAAGGAGAGTGCGATGCCAGCCTGGGTTGATGGCAAACTGGTTTTCTATGCGGATTCGCCACCGCGCCGTCTGATGGATCTGTTTTCGGTGAAATGGAGCACGATGGTGCTGCACGCGTTGTATCACTGGCCGGGACAGCGCGCCCGTACCGGTGAACTGCAGCGTAGCCTGCAGGGGATTTCGAAAAAAATGCTGTTTCAGACACTGAAAGAGCTGGAGCAGCGCGGCTTAATTGCACGTCAGGTCTACGAAGTGATTCCACCGAAAGTGGATTACCGGCTGACCGCGCTGGGGATGACCTTCGCCCGGCCAATTGAGCAGATGTATCAGTGGGGATTAGAAAACCAGGCGGCACTGGATGAGATGGAAGCTAACCTTCGCGCAGCAGGCGGCACGCCGGCGGAAAACGCCCGCCCTGCAGCGTCATCCGCCAGTGAATAACCACGCGCGGGTCGCATACTGTTCGTCGCGGCGCGATTTATCCCACACTAAATAGCGCCGCGGTTCGTGGATCGATCCGGTGACCGTTAACCAAACGGCGTTTCGCGTGCCAGCAGGCGGGCGATGACGTTGAGAGCGCCCTCGTCGTTATTACTTTCCGTCCGATAACGCGCGACGGCTGCCACCGGTGCAGCGGCGTTGGCCATGGCAAAGCTGTAACAGGCCTGGCGCAGCATTTCGATGTCGTTGGCGCTGTCGCCAATCGCCAGCACTTCACAATCATCAATGCCCCACTTCTCCTGCAGCAGCGCGATGCCGTGCGCCTTATGACAGCCGGGAATGATTAAATCGACAAAGCCAAATCCGCTTGAGACCGGATGCATGATGTTTTCAATCGCGTTCAGTTCGCTGTGCAGACGTGCCAGCAGCGCCTCGACACCTTCGTGTGCCAGATTCAGCGAAAACTTGAAAATGGTATCGTCGATATCGTACAGGCTGTCGCGCTTCTCCAGCCGGCGATAGTGATTGGCCAGCATGGCGACCACCTCATCCGGCATTGACTTGTGCACATAGGCTCCGTTGCGACCGCACACCACGGTGCTGATCTCCGGTTCTTTGGCGAGAATATCCAGCACCTGATGAACACGTTCCGGCGCCAGTTCACCGCAGAAAATTTCTTCGTTGCTGTCGGATACCCAGGCACCGTTTTCAGCCACGAAGGCGATCTCATCTTTGATAGCGGGAAAATAGTGCTGCAACTGATAATACTGATTGCCGCTGGCGACCACGAAACGGATGCCTTTCTCCTTCAGCAGCGCGTACTGGCGCGCAAAACGCTGCGCGTTGTACTGCTTATTGTCATCGAGAAATGTCCCATCCATATCCACCGCAATCATTTTTACTGCCATCATGCTCTCCCGTCTCTGTGTGCCGTCAATCCATCCGGCTTTACCAAGGTTTTATCAAGCTTACTCGCGGTGTGGATTAATGAGAATGTGAATAATGAGTTTGTTAACCGCTTTCAGAGATTTCCAGCCCATTTTTTACTGCAATTCGGCCCCTTTTTCTCTGATCCAGGCACAGAACATGTCTGCCATATCGCGCGCATAAGCCTGAATTTCTGCTGCGCTGCGCGGCGATTCGGAAAAATGCTTGCCGACGTCACCCAGCGTACTGTTGATTAAATCCGCCGCCCGCGCCACCTCAGCCGCGTCCCGCTGCGGCAGCAGCTGTTGCAGAAATTCGCACATCACATTCTCGCCATTGGCGCGCGCGGCCTGCACTTCCGGCGCATCCCGGTAAAGCGGCGCGGCATCATTCAGTGCGGTGCGCATCGCCGCCTCTTCACACTCCGAGTGCAGGAACGCCCAGGTCAGCTGATGCAAGCGCTGACGCGGCGTGGATGCGCTGTCGCGCAGAATCGAACCCAGCAGATCGCCGGTTCGCTGCCACTCTTCGCTCTGCAGACGGAAAAGGATAGCGGCCTTGTTGGGGAAATACTGGTACAGCGATCCAATACTGACGCCTGCCCGTTCGGCCACGCGAGCAGTGGTAAAGCGCGTGGCACCTTCCTGCTCCAGAACCTGAGTCGCCGCCTGCAAAATGGCTGCTACCAGCTCACTGGATCGCGCCTGCTGCGGCTTTTTTCTTTCAGAAATCTTAGCGTTACGTTGTGCGGCCATCGTCTGCTCCTGAACGCGAATAGTTAAATGCGAGTAATTCATCGTATTCTGTTCCTGACGCAAAATCCATCTTCTGATGCAGGAACCCCGATGATGAACACCCTGACTTCCGCGCCGCTGGCACCGCTGCTTAACTATCTGTTTGAGCTGGCGGATAACATGGCGCATCCCACTAATGAAGCGTTTCGCGTGATGTCCGATGAGGAGCAAACGCGTCTGCTGCAGAGCAAAATCGATTACCGCGAACTTTACGGTCATTTAAAAGATGTGCCGCTGGCGGTCTCGCGGGAAACCGGCAAACTGCTGTACATGCTGGCACGCAGCAGCCGGGCGCAGCATATCGTTGAGTTTGGCACTTCGTTTGGTCTCTCCACCCTGCACCTGGCGGCGGCGGTGCGCGATAACGGCGGCGGCCGCATCATCACCAGCGAGTTTGAACCGGGCAAAGTGGCGCTGGCGCGCAATCATTTTGCCGATGCTGGCGTCAGTGACCTGATTGAAATTCGCGTGGGCGATGCGCTGGACACGCTCAGTCAGGACCTGCCAGCCAGCGTTGATATGCTGGTGCTGGATGGCGCGAAGGCGATCTATCCGGAGATCTTGCAGCTGGTGCAGCCCTGGTTGCGTCCGGGGGCCCTGATTGTGGCAGATGATGCCGATTTCAGCCCGGAGTATCTGGAAATGGTGCACGGCAGCCGCCTCTATACCTCGCTGCCGTTTGCTGATGGCGTCGAAGTTTCAATGTGGCTGGGATCGCCACATAAAGGCGCTTAACAGCGTCACGTTTATGTTATATCGTTACAATCCCGTGCTCTGATTGAGGTTGCTGCGATGAAGGTTACCGTTCCACTGTTAGTGATTGCTTTTGCTTCGGCGAAAGCGGGGGCATTTCAGGCGAAAATCGATCCGTTAAAGCTGGCGCTGAAACCGGCTAACGCACTTGCCAGCACCGATCAGGCGCAGCCGCTGGCGATTGCCGAAGCGCATGCGCGCCTGGCGGCGGCGGTGAGCGGCTGTCAGTGTCCGTTCTGCACCCAGATGCGGCTGGTGAATACCGGGTTATGATGATAGGTTCGTCGCCGCACAGCCCGCTGCGCGGCGACGCTTCAGTCAAACCATGGCTGAAACGGATCAGGCAACTGTGCCCAGCCGTCTGGCCCCAGCGCCATCTCCTCATCGGTCAGTAACGCATGGTGCAGCTGCTGACGCAGCGCAGTTTCATCCATATCGATCCCGATGATCACTATCTCCTGCCGCGCATCCCCCGTGTCTTCATGCCAGTTTTCGCGGATGTAATGCAGCGTGTCTGCGTCCTGCGGCCAGCGATCTTCAGGCACGCAGGCCCACCACATCCCGGCCAGCCCCTGCCGCGTGACGCCGCCGGCCTGCGACCAGGATCCGGCGTGACGCGGGCGGGTTGCCAGCCAGAAATACCCTTTCGACCGCACCACGCCCTGCATGTGCTGCGTAATCACCTGATAAAAACGCTGCGGATGGAAGGGACGACGTGCGCGGAAAACAAAGCTGCGGATGCCGTACTCTTCAGTTTCAGGCGTGTGCTCGCCGCGCAACTCTTTCAGCCAGCCGGGGGCCTGTGCCGCAGCATCGAAGTCAAACAGGCCGGTATTCAGCACCTGATCAAGCGCCACCTGACCAAACTGCGCGCGAATAATCCGCGCACGGGGATTGAGCGAGTGCAGAATCGCGGTCAACCGTGCCTGCTCCGCCGCATCAATCAGGTCGGTTTTGTTGAGAATCAGCACATCGCAAAATTCAATCTGATCGATCAGCAAATCGACCACCGTGCGCTCATCCTCCTCGCCGAGCGATTCGCCGCGCGAGCGGACACTTTCACTGGAATCATAGTCACGCAGGAAATTGTAGCCATCCACCACGGTCACCATGGTATCCAGCGCCGCCACGGTGGACAGGCTTTGCCCCTCTTCATCGGCAAACGTGAAGGTTTCCGCCACCGGCAACGGCTCAGAGATGCCGGTCGATTCAATCACCAGATGATCAAAACGCCCCTCTTTAGCCAGCCGGTTGACTTCCAGCAGTAAATCTTCGCGCAGCGTGCAGCAGATGCAGCCGTTGCTCATTTCCACCAGCTTCTCGTCGGTACGTGACAACGCCGCCCCGCCCTCACGCACCAGCGCGGCATCAATATTCACTTCCGACATATCGTTGACGATCACCGCCACGCGGCGGCCTTCGCGGTTGTTGAGAATATGGTTAAGCAAAGTGGTTTTTCCGGCACCGAGAAAGCCAGAGAGTACGGTGACCGGCAGCCGCCTGAAGCCGCCGTTTGTGGATAAAGCTGACATAATCACTCCTGAATAATGACATCACGCGCACCTGAAAGGGTGCTGATATTGATATGTTATAACATCACAATATGCAGTGTCATGATCGTCGTGCACTTTTTGTGGGGTTTTGCTTTGGGCAGGATGGGAACAGCGGGCCGGGCGCCCGCTGCGGGCAATTACTGGTTGTCCGGATAGCTCAGTTCGATGGCATCGTCCGGCAGTTGAGTGAAGGTCTTTACGAGGGTATGGAAATCAGCCACCGGTTTGAGATCGGCAAACTGCTGCGGATAGAGATCCTTCGCGAGGATTTCCATGCCGATAATGTTGTACGGGTGATTGTAGAAGTGATGATACACCCCATACACGCGCCCCTGCTTCACCGGCGCGATTTGCGCCAGACCGGTACGCTGCAATAACGTCTGAAACGTGGCACGTACTTCCTGCGGCTGCACGCCGTAACCAAACGGCAGCACATTGCTGTTTGGCCGCTTTGAACCGGTCATGATGTAAACATCCGGTTTCATGGCGATGATTTTTTCCAGCGCGACAAAGCCGGCATTGCCTGGCAGCAGTGCCGAACCAATATTTTTGCCGCCGACCGCTTCTACCAGCCCACCCCAGCCATTATGGCTGTGGGTAAAGCAGCAGTTATCGCTGTTACCGGCAATGGGTTCGATAAATACCGTGGGTTTGTTTTTGACCTTCGCAACGGCTTGCGTGATGCGGTCGAAGCGCTGCTGGTAAAAATCGGTGTAGGCTTTGGCTTCGCTTTCGCGGTTCAGCACTTTGCCCAGCAGCGTGACGCTCGGGGCGGTGTTTTGTGCCGGATGCAGTTCATAATCGACGAACAGCACCGGGATGTGCAGGTTGTTCAGCGTGCTCAGCACGCCGGATTGTTCCAGCGCCGGCTTAGCGCGCAGCTGCGCAATCATCAGATCCGGTTTCTGCGCCAGCACGCTTTCCAGATTAACCTGGCCTTGATCGCTGAAGCCCATATCGACAATTTTTGTCGCTTCAGGCCAGCGGCGCTTCAGCATATCCCAGGTTTGCGTATCCTGCTTTTTCGGCAGATTGTTCCAGGCCACAACGCGTTTAAACGGATCGTCGCGATCGAGTAGCGCCAGCGTCAACACATCGCGCCCATCCTGCAGAATGATGTGCTGCGGTTCTTTGCTGATTGTTTGCGTGTGACCATCCATGTCGGTGACGGTGAGCGGATAGTCAGTCGCGCAGGCTGCGGTTGAGACCAGAATCCCCATTGCCAGTAACAGGCGCGTTTTCATGCCAAAACTCCGTGGTAAAAGAAATAGTTATTATTATCAATTACCTTAACACAACCTTAATCACGGCAAAATAAACCCGACGGCACGCGGTTGTAAGCGAATAATACGGCGCCGGGAGCCCGCCGCATTACGCTGTGGCGAAGCAACGGCTCAGGTGAAATCAGACAATTTCTGCCCGGACGCGATCAGTTCCTGCAGCAGCATCTGTCGGCGTTCCGCCGGAGTATCACGGCTGACCATAAAGCAGATTGCCGCAACCGCCTGGCCGCTGCGCGAGCGAATCGGTGCAGCCATACAGCAGGTAAAGCTTTCGGACAGACCTTCGGTCATGCAGTAGCCCAGCTGGCCGGCACGGTGAATCTCTTCGAGGAAGGTCTGCTTGTCGAGAATCTGACCGCTGGCCAGCCGATAATCCTCCTCCGGAATCAGGTCGAGAATGGCGCTGTCCGACCAGTTACTCAGCAGTAAACGACCGGTCGCCGTCCAGGTGATCGGCACGCGCACACCGATATCAGAGGTGATTTTAAACGGATGGGCGTTACTCTCCGACAGCACCACGGTGTATTTGTTACCTTCCAGCATACACAGCTGCACGGTTTCGCCATGACGCGCCACGATCTCAACCATAAGCTGATGTGCACGACGGATCAGATCGTTGTGGGCCATGTAATCCGCACCGTAATAGTGCATTTCACGACCGAAAAACACGGCACCTTCCGCATCAAGCTCAACCAGACCCGCTTCACTCAGCAAACTGACCAGCTCATAAATACTGGAGCGCGGTGCACCGGTCGCTTCGATTAAATCCCGCATCGCCATAGGCTGACGCGCGATATGCAGCTGGCGAAAAATATCAATAACCCGGTCAACACCGCGTGCCCGGGACGTTTTTTCATCCGGCATACGCTCACTCCCCTGTCGTTATGGTGCTACTCATCTGCGTTTAAAAAGAGCTGCATGATACACCCGGCAAACGAAATTACCCATCCCCGCAATAATAAAAATCTTTCCGGCGACTTTATTTATCATGCGCTATTTTCGGGCCCCATTGTGGCGCATAAAAAAGATGGGACTCGCTGTTAAATTCGATAGCGGTCACATTTCCATTCAAAAAAATCACGCACTGGATTTTATTTTGCGATCGCACCAGCACGGCAAAAAATTAATTGCCGATTGCCATATTGCAAAAAAGCAACAGCTGTGCAAATCTCGTCCTATCCGGTATTGCAGATAGCAGTCTGGTATATCAGACAGAAACGGTAGTGTGCAAAGGAGCAGAAAGACATGACGATCAAACGTTATGGCATTGAGGGCGGTACCGGTACCGGTGGGCAAAAATTGCCGTTCGCCCGCGCCGTGGAGGCCGATGGCTGGCTGTATATCTCAGGCCAGACGCCGATGCGCGACGGCGAAGTGGTAGAGGGCGGCATCATCGAACAGACACAGTTAGCGTTCGACAACTGCCTCACCATCATGCGCGAAGCGGGTTATCGCGTGGAGGATGTGGTCCATGTGACGGCGGTGTTGACCGACGCGCGTTATTTCAGTTCTTTCAACAAAGTATTCAGTGAGATATTCAGTGGTCATCCACCGGCGCGTATTTGTAGCGTGCAGGATTTAGTGGTCGACTGCAAAGTCGAAGTGGACATGAAATGTTTCCGCGCCGACCGTAAATAAGTAATACCGTTCAACCAGGCTGCGATGTTCATTTTCTTCGCCAACACCAGGCCAGCCTGATATTAATTAATACATT
Source organism: Pantoea sp. ICBG 985 (assembly GCF_002928365.1). Classification (NCBI taxonomy): domain Bacteria; kingdom Pseudomonadati; phylum Pseudomonadota; class Gammaproteobacteria; order Enterobacterales; family Erwiniaceae; genus Pantoea; species Pantoea sp. ICBG 985. The sequence continues at coordinate 472,279 of NZ_POWM01000003.1, read as the reverse complement.
TGCTTTTTCAAAAAAATAACCCGAAACAGGCGGTGCTGCCGCTGCGCTGGCGATCGTCTATTAAACGGGTGATGCGGAATAACGCCGTCTCGTCAAACATTTAAAGAGAGCATAAAGATGAATGCAACATCGCTGAAATTAAGTGCCAAAACCGTGGCCGGTGCGCTGGTCTTGCTGGCGATAGCAGGCTGTACGCCCACCGAAGAGAAAAAAGAGGCTGGCGCTGCGCCACAGTCGGCGCTGCAAACCGTACTGCAGCGCGGCACATTGCGCGTCGGTGACTGCCTGAGCTTCGCACCGTTCGGTTTTTATGACAAAGACGGCAACCCGGATGGTTACGACGTTGACCTGGCGAAAGCGCTGGCCAAAGAGATGGGCGTGAAGCTGGAAATGGTCAACACCACCAGCGCCAACCGCATCCCTAATCTGCAAACCAACAAAGTCGATGTGGTGTTTTGTAACTTCACCCGCAATCTGGAACGTGCCAAAGAGATTGGCTTCACCCATCCGTACGTAGTAGCCAGTGAGGCAATGCTGGTGCGCAAAAACAGCGGCATTCAGTCTGCGCATGACATGGCCGGCAAAACCATTGCCACGGTGAAAGGCTCGACCAATGGCGACGAAGTGCGCAACCTCGGCATCGACGTGAAAATTCAGGAGTACGACTCATCCCAGGCGGCGATTCTGGCCGTCAAACAGGGTCAGGCCGATGCGATGATCGAGGATAACAACTTCCTCGCTTACCAGGCGAAGCTCGATCCGTCACTGGCCGTGACCAACGAAGCGCTGGTCCCACTGGAGTACAACGCCTTTGGGGTGAAACAGGGCGACCAGGTATGGACCAATTACCTCAACGAATTCCTGTTTGAAATCAACGCATCCGGTGAGAACGCCCAGCTGTATGAGAAATGGTTCGGCAGCAAACCGCGTTATCCGCTGAATCCGCAATACTGATTGTCCGCCCACGGCGCAGTCGCACAGGCTGCGCCGCCTGAAGGAGTCATACCATGAGTTATCAATGGCTAACCCTGTGGCGTTACGCCGACACCTTTCTGGAGGCCGCGTGGCTCACGCTGCAGGTTACCCTGCTGGCGTTCGCGCTGGCGGTGGCGCTCGGTCTGCTGGCCGCGCTGGCGAAATCTTCACCGCTGGCGCCGCTGCGCTGGATCAGCCACTGTTATGTTGAATTCATCCGCAATACGCCGGTGCTGCTGCAAATTTTTATCATCTTTTTTGGCCTGCCGTCGCTCGGTATCACCATGAGCGCTTTTACCGCCGGGGTGCTGGCACTGGGGATTAACGTGGGTGCCTATTTGTCGGAAACCTTCCGCGCTGGTATTCAGTCCGTGGCGAAGGGCCAGCTGGAAGCGGCGTATATCCTCGGCATTCCGCGCCACCAGATTTTCCTCAGCGTGGTGCTGCCGCAGGCGGCTCGCGCCGTCTGGCCGGCGATCATCAATAACCTGATTCAGCTGCTACTCGGTACGTCGCTGCTCTCGGCGATCGCACTGCCGGAGCTGACCGGCACCGCCACGGTGATCAACGCGCGCACCCTGCTTTATATCCAGACCTTCAGCGTCGTTGCCCTGGTGTATCTGGTGCTGAGTAACCTGTTTTCATGGCTTGGCACCGTGGCCGGACGCCGGCTGTTCCACCCGCCGCTGGTGACGCCGGTAAAAAAGTCCGGCTGGCGGTGGGCAAAAAAATGGCTGATTAATCCAGTGAAACGGGAGAATGCGTTATGAGCGAACTTATCATTAGCTCGCTGCCAATTCTGCTGAAAGGGCTGGTCATCACCTTACTGCTGTCCATCGCCGCTATCGCCGGCAGCACCCTGCTCGGTTTACTGGCCGCGGTGCTTCGCACCAGCCGTCTGCCGATCGCCAGAGAGATTGCCGTGCTGTACACCGAGCTGTTTCGCGGCACGCCGGTGCTGATCACCTTGATGTTCATTTACTTCGGCGTGGCCTATTTTGGCTATGAAATCAATCTGTTCGCCGCCGGCATTCTGGGCCTGAGCATTTATCAGGGCGCTTACATTGCTGAAGTGTTCCGGGCCGGCATTGAAGCCGTGCCGAAAGGGCAGTGGGAAGTGTCGTGGATCCTCGGATTATCAAAACGCCAGACGTTTCTCAGCGTAGTGCTGCCACAAACGCGCGGCATCGTGCTGCCGCCGCTGGTGGGTCAGTATCTTTCGCTAATCAAAGATACGTCGATTGTCAGCATGATCGGCATGTCGGAGCTGATGCACCAGGGGCAGGCGATTGTTGATCGCATTGGCCAGCCGGTGGTGGTTTACGGCCTGGTCGCCCTGCTCTACTTCGCTGTCTGCTTTCCGCTTTCCCGTTGGGTTCAACATCATCAAACCAGGAGCCAGTTATCATGAGCAAATCCGCCATTACGCTGAGCCGTATTACCAAATCCTTTGGCGCAACTCAGGTACTGAAAGAGATCAGCCTGGACGTGTCGCCGGGCGAAGTGCTGGTGCTGATTGGCGCCTCCGGCTCGGGAAAAAGTACCGTGCTGCGCATTATGAGTGGTCTGGAAACCGCCGACGGCGGCGAAATCTGGGTTAATGAAGTACCGCTGCACGACCGTAAACGCAGCAGCGAAATTTGCGGCCACGTCGGCATGGTGTTTCAGCAGTTCAACCTGTTCCCGCATAAAACCGCACTCGGCAACGTGACGCTGGCGCTGATCAAAGCACAGAAGCTGTCCGAAGCGGAAGCGAACAAACGCGGCATGGCGGCGCTGACGCGCGTTGGCCTGGCGGAGCGCGCGCATCACTATCCGGCTCAGCTGTCCGGCGGGCAGCAACAGCGTGTGGCGATTGCCCGCGCGCTGGCGGTCGAGCCGAAAATCATGTTCTTTGATGAGGCCACCTCCGCGCTCGATCCCGAACTGGTTGGTGAAGTGATGGAAGTGATGCGCAGTCTGGCACGGGAAGGCATGACCATGGTGGTGGTGACGCATGAGATGGGCTTTGCGCGTAAAACCGCCGATCGCGTGGTGTTTATGGACCAGGGGGTGATCGCCGAACAGGGTTCGCCGGAGCAGATTTTTGTTAATCCGCAGAATCCGCGTACCCAGCAGTTTTTGTCGCGCGTGCTTGAACACTAACAGGAGGCAGAATGTCGATTCACTTCCCTTTGCAGGCCGATGGTGCGCTGGATGCGCTGCAGCCTGCGCCGAGGTTTAAATCGGTGGCCGGAACGGGCAATCAGCCGCTGGCTAACGGTACGCCGGTGTTTAACAGCCCTGAAGTTTTCTCACCGCTGATGCTGATGAAACAATCGGCGCTGGAGAATAACCTGCGGCAACTGGCGGCGTTCTGCCAGGAAAACGGCGTGATGCTGGCTGCGCACGGCAAAACCTCGATGTCGCCGGCGATTCTGCGCCGTGCCGTCAGTGAAGGCGGCGCCTGGGGCCTGAGCGCAGCGACGCCGGCCCAGGTACGCGCACTGCGCCAGTTTGGCATCCGCAACGTGTTTCTCGCCAATGAACTGGTGGATCCCGCCGGGATCCGCTGGATTGGCCAGTGGCAACAGCAGCATCCCGACCACGGCTTTCTCTGTTATGTGGATTCGCTGCAGGGCGTAAAACTGCTTGAGCAGCATCTCGGCGGCGCGCAGATTGCCGTACTGCTGGAGATGTCGGTCAGCGGCGGCCGCACCGGCTGTCGCTCGCCGCAGGCCGCGCTGGAAATCGCCCAGGCAATCCATGACAGCCGCTCGCTGCAGCTGGTGGGTGTGGCCGGTTATGAAGGTGCGCTGGGTGCCGGACGCGATGCCGCAGGCGTGCAGCGCGTGAAAGATTACTGCGAGATGATGATCGCGACCGCCGCGCTGCTGGCTGAACATCAGCTGTTTGCCAGCGGAGAAATTATTCTCAGCGCCGGCGGTGGCGCGTGGTTCGATGTGGTCGCGGCCTGCTTCAGCGCGGCACAGTTGCCGCTTCCGGTCACGCCGCTGATTCGATCCGGTGCGTACATGGCACACGACAGCGGCTTGTATGCACGCATTGCCCCTTTTGCGCAGCCGGGTGCAACGCACCATTTCAGCGCCGCACTGGAGATCTGGGGCCGCGTGTTATCGCGTCCGGAGCCGGGGCTGGCCTTTGTCGATTTCGGCCGGCGCGATGTACCGTTCGATCAGGATCTGCCCAATCCGCTGTGGATTCGTCAGGCGGACGGCAGCGCACCGCGCGCGGCTACGCATTTGCGCATCACCGACGTCAACGATCAGCACGCTTATTTGCAGTTACCGGCGGACGATCCGCTGCAACCGGGCGACTGGATTGGCTGCGGCATTTCCCATCCCTGTACCGCATTTGACAAGTGGCGTTATCTACCGTTGGTGGATGATGACTATTGCGTCACCGATTCACTGGAAACAGCGTTCTGACGCTTTTTCAGCCACAAAAAAGGCTGCCAGTGCTGGCAGCCAGTTCTGGCACATCCCTGTGCGACCATGCGGGTCGGCGTTGTGCCTTCAATGAACACATAATAACACAGCTTATAATTAGCAGGCTAGTTATTTGTTGCCAGCGCCAGCTTCACCGCGTCCTGCGCATGGATTAATGTGGTATCGAACAGCGGCACCGCCGCATCCTCCGCTTTTACCAGCAGCGTGATTTCGGTACAGCCAAGGATAATAGCTTCAGCCCCTTGTGCCACCAGCTGAGCGATGATGTCACGGTACTGCGCGCGTGATTCTTCACGGATCACGCCAAGGCACAGCTCCTGATAAATAATGTCGTGCACCGTTTTACGTCCGGCGGCGTCTGGTACCAGCACCTCGATGTCATATTGCTGCTCAAGGCGGCCTTTATAGAATTCCTGCTCCATGGTGAACGCGGTCGCCAGCAGACCGACGCGTTTCACGCCGGCCTGACGAATGCGTTGTGCCGTGGCGTCAGCGATATGCAGCAGCGGAATGCGGGTGGCCGTGGTGATCTGATCGGCGACTTTGTGCATGGTGTTGGTGCACAGCACAATGAAATCCGCCCCGCCCTTCTCCAGGCTACGGGCGGCTTCGGCCAGGATTTCACCGGCCTGCTGCCATTCACCGGCGACCTGCAATTTCTCAATCTGCTGAAAATCGACGCTGTACATCAGGCTGCGCGCCGAGTGCAGTCCGCCCAGCTGTTGCTTTACCTGTTCATTGATGATGCGGTAATAGAGCGCGGTGGATTCCCAGCTCATGCCGCCAATCAGGCCAATCATTTTCATTAGTTACCGTTCCCCACGGAAATTAGCTCGTCTGGCACTGTACGGTATTCAATGAAGGCATGAAAGCGTCGCGACGCTGAACCGCATCGCAGGCACAAAAAAGCCCGGGATAACCCGGGCTAAGCACGTTAACGGAGAAAGGGATTGTTATTATTTGTACAGCTCAGCAGTCATGTCCACGCCGTTGTCTGCGCGGGCGCTGGTAATTTTGTAGCTGTCCGCACCACTCGCTTTAGCCTGAGCGGCAACCTGGGCTTCCGCGCTATCCAGGGTGCTGCCGTGAACGGAGATGCTTTCAGCGGCGAAGCTACCGAAAGAGATCATAGAAAGAGCAGCAACAGCAGCGATGGTCAGAGTTTTTACGTTTTTCATGGTCATATTCCTTCAATGTTTGGGTCAGAGCTGAATGCTCTGCATGGGAGTTATAGTAACCATTGTTATTATTACCGACCTAACAAAAAGTGCGATCTTAATCACGCTATGTGCGGTTTTGCTCTGCCAGCGGCTGCGGCCAGCGCGCGCCAGGAAAGAGCGACAAACGGATATTGAACAGATGAAACAGCGGCGCAAACAGCGCATTTTCCTGCTGCGCCGCCGCCTCCAGCCGTAGCAGCAACACATCAAGCTCATGCAGCAGCGCCGGCGATGGCGTGCTGTCCAGCGTTTTCAGCCGCTGCTTAAGAAACTGGCTCAGCTCGTGAAACATCGCCGCGCTTTCTATCTGGTTCGCCAGCAGCAGGTGCCGATGACGGGTGTAATAGTCATAGCAGTTAGCACCGAGCCAGGCCTCCGCAATCAGGTTACCGCCCGCCACCAGATCCGGTGCCGGATCGACACGTTTACGCGGCAGAATCACGTTTACCCTGTCCAGCGTGCGTGCGACAAATTGCTGTCGCGCCGTCAGCGTGGCGGTGTTCATGCGCAGCGCGGTAATAAACTGCAGCAGATCGCGAATGCCTTTACGCAGCGCACGCGTGGCCGTCCACGCCGGGCGTTTGTTGCGAATCAGCAGCGTCAGCACCAGCGCAACGGCAATGCCCACCAGCGTGGAGATCATGGCATTCACTATAAGCTGCAAATCGGGTTTGAAATGGTGGCTCATGCCGATCAAACCGGGGATCTGCGTGGCGACGATGAGACCGATCAGGTTGGTGGACGGATTGGCAATCACCAGCCCTAAAGCAAACAATCCCGGCGCGAGGCAAATCACCAGCGCTTCAAACGTCACCGCCTGCGGGATCAGCAGCGTGACGTAAATCAGGCTGATCGCCATGGAGATCAGTACGCCCTTCAGAAACAGCTTCATCGGCGCGATGGGGCTATCCAGCCCGGCGAAGAACGAACATAGCACCGCCGCCATCATCGGCGCGGTTGAACCATCACGCCAGCCGCTGCCGATCCAGAACAGGCCGCTGGCAAAGGTGGCGATGAAGGCAGTAAAGCACGACAGCAACAGCAGACCTTTATCGACATGTTTGTGCGCGCGGGACGCCTTGCCCGGTTTCACCGCTGGCGTCCAGTCACTGACGCGCTCGCTGACGCTGTGGTAAGCATCGGCAATACGGACAAAATTGAGTAACCGTTCCAGCAGGCCGATGAGCAAAATGCTCTCTTCACTGTTAAGCCGCCCTGCGCGCCAGGCCTGCTGCAGCTGCTCCTGAGCGCCGGTGAGGCGATCGCGCACCGGCTGTTGCGCGTCGCCGTTCAGCCATTGTAAAAATTGCTGAAAGGCCGTCGCGACATAATCGGGAAAGCGGATCTGCTGCTGTGCCAGCAGATTCAGACGCGATTCAATGGCGGTGAGCGTCGGGATCAGGTACGACAAATGCTGATACTGCACGCTGACCAGCCGCACCAGCCGCCGCGCGGCATCCCCTTCATAGACGCAGTGGGTGATCAGCGTTTCGACGTTAAGCGGATAGTTGGCCATCTGCACCAGAATATCCTCGCGCTCCAGCGATTTTGCCGCAGGCATCGCCGTCATCAGCTCGCTACACAATTTACGCGCGTTCTGATACCACAGCCCGACGCTCTGTTCGAGCAGATGGCGCATCGAAACCGGGAAGATCAGCCGATGCACCAGGCTGCTGCAGACAATCGCCACGGTGATTTCCTCAATGCGGGAAATCACCGTATAGGTAATGGCGCCGGGCGAGGTCACATCGGGAAAGCCCATAATGGCGGCGCTGTAGCCGGCCAGCATAAAGACGTAACTTTTTGGCGTGCGGTCGTGCAGCGAGAGATACAGGCAGACGGCAACCCAGAGTGAAATACACAGGCTGAACAGCATCGGCGACTGGACCGTAGCCGGATAGATCAACAGAGTAAACAGCCCGCCCAGCACGGTGCCAAAAAAGCGAAACACCGATTTGGACACCGTCGAAGCGGAATAAAGCTGCGAGGCAACATACACGGTGGTCAGTGACCAGGCGGGTTTGTCCAGGTTAAGTTCCAGCGCAAGATAAAATGCCAGAAAGGCGGCCAGACAGGTTTTGGCAGAGAACAGTACGGCGCTTCGGGAAAACCACTTCATAGAACAGGAGAAACCTATAGCAGGCAACGTTATCGCTTATCCTGACAGAAGCCTGCGGCGAAGACATTTTGATTTGTTATACAAATTATTACCGTGCTAATTATCCGGTTCTCTATGCAACTTGCCCATTACAGTGAATACTGATGCAGGCTGGAATTAGAGTTATAAGCGATATTAAAAAGTTATTTATTGGTTATATAACAACTTTGCCAGGATGGAGGAAAAACCACGAGAGACGTCCCATGAAAGCACAACGTTTTGCCCTGAGCGCACTGGCACTCAGCTTCGGCCTGCTCGCCACGCACGCCTTCGCCGCCAACCCGGAAACCGTCACCATCGGCTATCAGAAAGCCAACATTTTTGCACTGCTGAAATATCGCGGCACGCTGGATGAGACCTTCAAAAAAGAGGGTATTGCGGTGCGCTGGGTGGAATTCCCCGCCGGCCCGCAAATGCTGGAGGGGCTCAACGTGGGCAGTATCGATCTGGCCGCCACCGGCGATGCGCCACCCGCCTTCGCGCAGGCGGCAAAAGCCGATCTGATTTATCTCGGACATTCACCCGCCAACCCTAAAACCGAAGCCATTGTGGTGCCGAAAGACTCACCCATCAAAAGCGTGGCCGATCTCAAAGGCAAACGCGTTGGCCTGAACAAGGGTTCAGACGTCAATTATCTGCTGGTGAAAGCGCTGGAAGATGGCGGGCTGAACTATAAAGATGTCACGCCGGTTTACCTGCCGCCGGCCGATGCGCGCGCCGCCTTCCAGAAGGGCGCAATCGATGCCTGGGTGATCTGGGATCCCTACCTGGCTGAGGTCGAAGCCAACGCCGGCGCGCGTGAAGTGCGCAACGCCGAAGGTCTGGTGCCGCACTACACCTTCTATCTTGCCAGCCGCCCGTTTGCCGAAAACCACCCGCAAACGGCTAAGCAGGTGATTGACGAGTTGAGCAAGCTGAGCGACTGGGCCAATCAGCATCAGGATGAAGCCGCCGCGATTCTGGCGAAATCCACCGGCCTCGATAAATCTATCTGGCAGACCACGCTGCAACGCCTGCCTTATGGCGCGTCACGCATGTCACCGCAGGTGTTTGCGGAACAGCAGGCGTTGGCGGACACCTTCACCCGCGTCGGCCTGCTGCCGGTGAAGGTTGATGTGCGCAGCGCGACCTGGTCGCTGGATAAGAAATAACCTCTTTAAGTTCTGGCGATTTGGCGCCCTGACCTGAAGCGGAGTAAGCCTGTTTTCCACGGCCGGACGGTAAGTTACCGCATCCTGCGGGAAAACGTATCGCCCTCCGCTTTTACGTCGATAAATCTTCACGAAAGTTCTTACATTGCCATATCCGAACGTTAACGGCTTATGTTAAGCATCATCCGACGGATTTCTGTATGTCCGCTTCTGGCATCAGGCTGGCATTAGCTTCCGCCAATAAGATGCTTACAAATCTTGTGTGCATCCCAGTTAGGTTGGGGAACTTGTTTAAATTCGCTGAACACCTGTGCTGGGGCGGTATTCACGCTAATGGGGTAACCTGCTGGAACTTCACGAACACCATAGTTCACCGCAAAGTAGTAACGCTTACCCGGCTGAGAAATGATAGGGATCCACTGCACACCAGTGTAGGTTGTAGACGTGGTCATAGTCACTACAGGATCTTTGGCATTGTAAATCTGCTGTATAGCAATTAGTTTGCCCGGTGGTACTTTTTGCACTATGAGTTTCTTACTCATATCCCACATATTAGGGCTTAGTTGAAAGCGCTCTATGCGATCATAGCATTCGCCTTTTTTCTCGTAGAACAAGATATAAAGCATCCCACTTTGCTCTTCCCTCTGTTGTATCACCACAGTGGCAGCATCTTTACCGCTATACGATTTGTAATTTAACGGCAGCAATGCAGAACAGCCTGAGAGCAAGAATGTTGAGGTCAAGACTGCTAAAGTAAGTTTGATATTCACCGCTCACATCCTGTTGATTTTATACTTATAAGCCAAAGGTATTAACGGCAGCCTCTTTGAAAACTTGATTTATGTTACAGGAAGCAGGCTGCGTACAGGTTCCATCTTTTCTCCATTAAGTCCCCTAATGGCTACCTGGCCACCTTCAGTTACATCACGCTGAGCGTCGGCCAGCCCATGTCAGTTTTCATCAGGATAAAAAAAACCGGGCAATCGCCCGGTTTTGTTTTTACAGATATCACCTGAGGCTTAAGCTGCAGCAAACTGTTTCTGTACGGCCAGGGCTGTGCGGCGGAAGGCCACGCCTTTTTCATCAAACAGATGTGCGTGCTGTGGCGGGATCATCAGCCCAACGTCATCACCCAGGCTCAGCTCCAGCTCTTCCGCATGTTTAACCAGAACAGGATCGAAGCCTTCTACCGCAATGTAAAAGTAGGCGGCTTCCCCCAGATGCTCGATGTGCTGGATCTGACCTGTAAAATGCGCCTCAGACTTATTGCACAGACGCAGATGCTCAGGACGAATGCCTACTTTCACCTTCTCACCGGACTGCGCCACGGCAGTATTGACCTCAACATCAATGACCTCTCCTGCATGACCCAGCCGGACTTTGCTGCTCTGCGCGCTGCTATTGATCAACTCTGCAGGAAGGAAGTTCATTTTGGGTGAGCCGATAAAGCCGGCGACAAACGCATTGACCGGGTGGTGATAGAGTTCAAGCGGATGACCCACCTGCGCAATTGAACCTTCATTGAGCATGGCCGCGCCACTGTTCAGCAGCACAATCTTATCGGCAAGCGTCATGGCTTCAACCTGATCGTGCGTGACGTAAATCATCGTATTGCCAAGTTTATGGTGCAGCCTGGCGATTTCCACACGGGTAGCTACACGCAGCGACGCGTCCAGATTCGACAACGGTTCGTCAAACAGGAACACCTCCGGGTTACGCACAATCGCGCGCCCGATGGCCACGCGCTGACGCTGCCCACCGGAGAGCGCTTTCGGAAGACGCTGGAGTAACGGCTCAAGCTGCAGAATTTTGGCCGCATTCAGCACGCGAGACTCAATCTCCGCCTTTTCGGTTTTAGCGAGCTTTAGGTTAAACGCCATGTTGTCGTAAATAGTCATGTGCGGATAAAGCGCGTAGCTCTGGAATACCATCGCTACACCGCGATCGGCGGGTGCCAGCTTATTGACGACCCTATCGCCGATGCGAATTTCACCCGAGGAGATGGTCTCCAGCCCGGCGATCATACGCAGCAGCGTGGACTTACCGCAGCCTGATGGCCCGATAAACACGCAAAACTCGCCGTGTTTAATTTCAAGATCGACCTGATTGATAACCTGCGTATCGTGAAAGCGCTTAAACACATTGCTCAGACGTATACCTGACATAATTCAATACTCCTCTCTTCTGAGCTACTTGACGCCGCCCATGGTTAAACCGCGCACCAGATGTTTTTGTACCAGCAGACCGAGCACCAGCATCGGCAGCATCACCAGGGTTCCTGCCGCAGTCAGCGGCCCCCACTCTGTCCCCTGGAAGGTTAGGAATGAGGTGATCGCGACTGGCAGCGTCTGTGTAGAGTCGCCAGAGAGCGTCAGGACAATCTGGAATTCATTCCAGATAAAGAACAGCGTCAATACGCCTGATGCGGCCAGGCCGGTTCTTGCCAGCGGCAGCATGATACTGCGAAACACGCGCCATTCGCTGGCACCATCAACGCGCGCCGCTTCACGAATTTCAGGGGGAATATCTTCAAAGAAAGTAGTGATCATCAGAATGGTAAATGGCACGTTAGCTACGGTGTAAACCAGAATCAGCACCAGATAGTTATCCGTCATGCCAAGCTTCGTAATGAGGTAATACACCGGGATAACCAGCATAATGACCGGTGCGTAGCGCAGGCTCATGATGAACTGCTTAGCCTGTCCTTTTCGCTCAATAAAGAACACCAGTCCGTAGGCAAAGAGCGACCCGAATACCAGGCACAGGAACGTTGAGACCAGCGAAATCAGCAGACTGTTACCGAATGCGCGAATGAAATCGCCATTGCTCAGCACCTGCCGATAGTTGTCCAGAATCGGCGTAAACCAGAGCTTTGGTGGCATGGCGAAGGCATCTAAGTACGTTTTAAATGACATTGTCACGAGCCAGTAGATCGGCAGCAGGAAAAACGCCAGTATGACCATCAGCACCAGCCAGAAGCCGGTTCTCCGGCAGATTAACTTCAGTGAATCACTCATCTTTCATTACCTTCTTACTGGCGAATGACAGCACCACGATCACCAGCAGCGTGTTGATGATGGCGATCACCACCGCTGCGCTGATACGAAAATCCTGGAACCCGGTGAGGTAGGCGTACATGTTGGTGGTTTCCGTCGCCAGGGCCGGGCCGCCACGGGTCATCACATAAATCAGGTCAAAAGATTTGAATGCATCAATCATGCGCAGGAACAGCGCCATGAGAATAATGGGCTTCATCATCGGCAGCTTGATGAAGGCCAGCAACCGCCAGCTACGTGCACCATCCAGCTCTGCCGCTTCAAGAGGTTCATTTGGTAACGCGTCCAGCCCTGCGGATACCAGCAGGATAATGAAAGGCGTCCACTGCCAGATATCCGCCAGAATCAGCGAGGCCATTGCTGTGCCGGGATTGCCTAACCAGTCAATTGGCGCGATGCCAAACATGCCCGCGATCCAGTTGAACAGCCCGGCATTAGGATCGTAGAAAATACGCCAGATAAGTCCCGCCACGATGGGGGTCACTATCATGGGTAAAAGTAACAGCGCTCGTACCAGCTTGCGGCCAAAAAAGTCGCGGCTGATGAACAGCGCAATAGCACTGCCGAGTACCAGCTCTGCCACCGTGGATCCCGCCACATAGACCAGCGTATGCCACAGAGAGAGCCACATGCGGGGTTCTTTCAGCACCTCAATGAAGTTCGCCAGACCGATGAAATCAAACGGCGGTGGCGACATCAAATCGATGTCATACACGGACAAATAGATGGCGTAACCCAGCGTGTAGAACGAAACCAGCAGCAATACAATCAATAAAGGCAGTGTAAACGCCTGCTGCGTGAGTTTTGCTTTCATAGTTTTACCTGGATCTGCGTAAGAAATTCATTTCCCTCAGCACGCCTGAACGCACTGAGGGAGAAAGGTTAACGAGACAACGCTTTATTGTTACGGGTGTTCGCTGCCTTCAGTGCGCTTTCAACAGACTGGGTGCCAGCCAGCGCTTCAGACAGGGCAATGCCGGTGATATTGATGATCTGCGTAGCCTGCGGCACGGTAGGCAGATATTTCGCGTTTCCGTTCTTTAGAGCAGCAAGCATGCCGTCCTTGAAAGCGCCATAGCGCTGAGCAAAAGCATCACTGTTAATGGCGCTGAGCGAACTCACACCAGCGTTCGGATTCAGCTCAACTGATTTCATCTGCGTCTGGCTGGCGGTTGCCCAACTGATGAATTTCCAGGCGGCATCCTGATGCTTACTGTCACTGTTGATGAACATACCGTGAACCTGAAGTGCGCCGCTGTTCCCCGGATGATCACCCGGCTGTGCAGGTACCGGGGCATAACCGACTTTCCCGACGACTGAAGATTGTTTCGCGTCTTCATTGAAACCACCATTCACGGTAGAGTCGATGGTCATCGCCGCTTTGCCCTGCTGGAACACCAGACGGTTTTCCTGCCAGCCAAAGTTAGCCGCACCAATCGGGCCGTAATTCTTCAGGATATTCACGAACGCATTTGTAGCTGCAATCGCCTCGGGTGATGAGATGGCAGACTTGCCGTTACTGTCGATCCACTGGCCGCCGTAGCCCCACAGGAAGGCAGCCCACGCAAAGGTGTTCTGAATACCCTGTGCGCCGCGAAGAGTGATACCCGCGACCTGACCGTTCGTTTTCTCCTTGATGGTTTTAGCGGCTGCGGTCAGCTCATCAAAGGTTTTCGGCACGGCGATACCGTACTGCTCAAACAGGTCTTTGCGATACATCAGGAAGGTACTCTCCCCGTATACTGGCAGGCCATAATAAGCATCTTTATAGCGCAGCGTATCTGCATAGCTCGGTACCAGATCCGCTTTGTCATAAAATTTGGTATCACTCTTCATCCACTTATCAACGGGTGTGATATAGCCTGCCGAGGCGTAACCCACGGCGTGAACCCAGTCGTCCATAACGACATCGTAACGTCCGCTGTGCGAGGAGAAGGCCAGCAAGGCTTTAGAGGTAAGATCGTTGTAAGGTACAATTTCTGCCTGAACCTTAATACCGGTCTCTTTTTCGAATTCCGGCAAAAGCGCTTTGATGGAATCACTGGTGCTGTGTCCTTCAAGCAGTACACGAAGGGTTTCCTCTGCGCTGGCGTTACCTGCCAGCAGAAGTGTGCCAATAACACCTGCAATACCCATTTTTTTTATGCTCATCTCATCACCTGGTTTATTCAGTCAGAATGTCAGACCCGGACGATTTCGCCGGTACGGGCGGAGTCCATAATGGCAAGCGTAATGCGCAGCGCCTCGTTAGCTTCTTCACCGGTCGCGACTGTCGTCGTGCCGTTGCGGACATCACCGAGGAACGACATCAGCTCTTCACGCAGGTCGCCTTTGATTTCACCCTGGCTCAGCGGCCAGTGCTGGGTGTCGATATAACGGTTAGCCGTTTCGGACGCGTGATACAGTCCTGACTCACCGCATTCAATTTCAATCAGCCCTTTTGTCGACAAGATCGACATTTTGGCATCGAGCAGCGTGCGTGAACCGGCCGGCAGTGCCCAGGAGCTTTCCAGATTCACGACGGTGCTGTCCGCGAAGCGAATGATGGCGAACACGGAATCCTCGGTACCCAGATGGCCAAGCAACTTGTTGGTGGTCTGCGCATACACGCTCACCGGCTGGGTGTGCTTCAGCAGCCACAGGATCATGTCCACGTCGTGCACCGTAACGTGCAGCGGCAACGGCAGGCTGCCACCGTAACGGGCCGGACCTTCAATTGCCGGGCTGTTACGACGAGCAGTAATGTGGCTGACTTCGCCTGCGCTACCGGTCGCCAGAATTTCCTGAGCACGGGAGTAGCGCGGGTCGAAACGCAGCAGGAAGCCAATACCCAGCTTCACGTTGGCATCGCGGGCAGCGCGGATGATGGCTTCGCCGTCTTCCATCGTTGCGGCAATCGGTTTTTCCAGGAAGATGTGCGCACCTACTCTGGCGGCCGCGAGGGCCGGTGCCACGTGGAAATCATCCTTGGTGCAGATGCTGACGATGTTGGGTTTTTCATGATCCAGCATCTGATTAAAATCTTCATAGCAGTTCAGCTTCGGGATCCACTCCTTCAGCGCTTCACTGCGGGACAGGTCCGGGTCGGCCACGCCAACCACATCAACGCCATACATCTGCTGCCAGATGCGGGCATGCATTGCTCCCATGAAACCTGCGCCAATGACGCATACTTTAATAACGCTGTCTGTCATTTCACTTTCCTCAGTACCTGGTTTGAAAACTACATAACGTTCCCGTGGCATATCAGGTGATTCAAATAACATGCCAGAATAAGTCCAGATTAATACCAAAGTAAAAATTAGTTGCATATCAACGCAATCAGCGTTAAATCAATATTTTTGCAACATATTTAACCTGTTATAACGCCTAATCCTGACTGCTGTCCAGCACGATCATGGTGCTTTTGGTCAAAATCAGAGCACCATCACGGTGCGAGAAGTATGTCTTTAAAATACCAATTTACAGATCTGGTATTATTGTGGTTATCTGATGGGTAATTGCAAAACCAACAGGAACGGAAGATGACGCTCGATGTGAATAAACTTAAAAATCAGTTGGTTGTTTCGTGCCAGCCCGTAACTGGTGGGCCAATGGATCACGTCGACATCGTGGTCGCGATGGCGCGTAGCGCAGAACTGGCAGGCGCGGGTGCCGTGCGTATCGAAGGTGTGGAGAACGTGAAGCAGGTTTCTAAGTCGCTGGAAATCCCGGTGATTGGTATTGTGAAGCGTGATCTGGATGATTCGCCGGTGCGCATTACACCTTTCCTGCAAGACGTTGTTGATCTGATAGCTGCCGGAGCCAGCATTATTGCAGTGGATGCTACCGATCGTCAGCGCCCGGTTCCCGTTACAGATCTCTATAAGCTTGGCCGTCAGTCAAATGTGTTACTTATGGCCGACTGCTCGTCACTGAAAGATGGCATTGCTGCCGCTGAGATGGGCTTTGATTTTATTGGCACCACCCTCTCAGGTTATACCGATGAAACTGCCGATCAGCCGATGGATCGACCAGACCTTGAACTCATCTCAGCGCTGGCAGCTCGCGGTTATCGTGTGATGGCGGAAGGCCGTACCCGCACGCCGGATCACGCCGCAGCAGCGCTGAAAGCAGGCGCGTTTGCAGTAACGGTCGGATCTGCCATCACCCGCGTCGAGCACATCACTGATTGGTACAAAGCAGCACTGGCTGACGTGATTAAGGGGAGAACAACGGCATGATACTGGCGCTGGACATTGGCGGGACAAAACTGTCCGCCGCATGGATTGAGGGGCAGGAATGTATTGCTCGCAGGCAGGTACCCATGCAGCATGATGAGGCGGGTTTTCTGGCGGCGTTACGCGAGGTCACCCAATCAGACTATCCAGTTGAGCGCGTGGCTGTTGCCGCAACGGGTTATTTGCGCGAAGGCCGCGTGTGGTCGGTTAATCTCAACACCATCCCCTTCTGGAAAGGTTTTGCGCTGGGCGAAGTGCTGGAGAAGCAGTTTAACTGTCCGGTGATCATGCTCAATGATGCACAGGCTGCGGCATGGGGAGAGTACCTTCCACGCCAGCATAATCGTACAGATCTGCTTTTCATTACCCTTTCTACCGGGGTCGGAGGTGGCCTCATTTGCGACGGGAAACTACGGATTGGTCCGCAGGGGCTGGCCGGACATATCGGGCATGCGACGGTGAGCGTTGCACCGCTGGATCCGGACGCAGGGCGCTGTGGTTGTGGACGCACGGGTTGTCTGGAACATATCGCTTCCGGCACTGCCCTTGCCCGCCAGGCCACGGCACTTTTTGGCCGCCGGATCGACAGCCGCGAACTGTTTTCCCTGGCGGCAGATGAACCACAGGCCAGTGCGATCCTCGATAACGCAGCCACGGCTGTAGCACAGGCCATTGCCGATACGCTCATGGTTGTAGACATCCAGGAGGTGGTGCTGGGTGGAAGCGTAGGTCTGGCAGAAGGCATGATAGCGCGGGTTAATAAGGCACTTCAGGCCTTCCCGGCACTGTTTAACCTGCCCGTGACGGCAGCACTGGGCGAGGGTGATGCCGGTTTACTGGGCGCTGCTGACTGGGCACAGCGCAATTAGATGGCACTGGTTTACTGGCCCGACGAGATATCTCGCTGTAGCTCAACCAGAAAGTCGTAACTGTCGCCCCGATACCAGGTATGGGTGTATTCAATCGGCCGACCATCTTCCAGATAGCAGTGGCGTTCTACGTGTAATGCCGGGCTGTGCGCTGGCATATCCAGCAGATGGCTGTGTTCGCGGTTCAGCGGTTCTGCACGAATACGCTGAAGCGCCCGAGCAGGCATGAACCCATGCAACTGAAACACGGCATACAGGGAATCTTTCAGTTCATTCATATCCGGAATAAATGTCTGTGGCACAACCGCAATTTCAACGGCCATCGGACGATCGTCGACAGTTCGCAGGCGCTTCAGACGCCAAACCAGCGCGCCAGGAGAGAGGTTGAGCGCAATGATTTCCGAAGGCGATGCGTGCGTCAGCTCTTTCTCAAGCCATTGGGCACCTGGTTGATAGCCACGTGAAATCATGTCCTCACTGAAACTGGTCAGCGATGACAGCGGCTTTTCGACTCTGCCAGCGACCGTACTGCGTGCACCGCGTCGCTGAATAATGATCTGCGCATTCGCCAGTTCGCTCAATGCCCGGCGCACCGTCACGCGAGACAGGTTCAGTTGTTCGGACAGCTCGCGTTCGCTTGGAATGGCGTATCCGGCTTTCAAATCACCGCGGGTGATCATGTCGCGAAAACCTTTCTCGAGGCGAAGATACAGCGGGCCGACGGCACGATTTGTATCGTCACAGTAAGTTTTCAGTGTCTCGATGAATTTCGTATCCATGCTCAGCCGTCCCTTCCTCATGAGAGTTCAAAGATACCTGATGTTTACCTGCTGGCATAGGGATGAAACTCCCGTTTTAACAAAACTGGTATCCTCTGGTATGGTTCGCGTTATTTTACCAGGATGCAGCAATGATGAGGGGCCGCGAGAAGATCCCGGCATTCCTGAAGAAAAATGAAAGGTCGAAAAACTACCAGTTTGACCTGCCGGATTCAGGCCAGACATTTCAGTTAATGATGCGACTGATGACTTAAAACAGCATAGGCAGCGTCGCAGTGGCCGTCTGCTGGCTTGCCGTTGAATACGGGTTCCCAGCGCCGTAAGTCCGCGGATGAGTACTTCAACCTGCAGCATGGCACCCACCTTAGCGCTCAGCGATCCGGCGGTAAGCGAGCCTTCCCGTCCTGCCCCCTATTGCCGCAGCGCCCATATACGGCGAGCGCCATAAATGGTACGAATTGCGCCCTTATTCATAGTCATGGTCTCCCAAAAAATAGATTTTATCTTCCAGTTACATGTTAAGAAAACGCCGGTAACAGAAGGGAATGTATAGCAGTATATATTTCTAAAAATGAGTGATAAATCAAATAACTGATTAAAATCTAAGGAACCACATGTAAGCAAAAGAAATAATTTTCTTATAAAACCGTGAAATTATGAATTAACAGGAAACCGTTAAACAGAAACGTTATTCAATTACGCCAGATAAAATTACTAAAAAGATAACTTAGCAAAAGCACACCAGTTTTGTCTGGTTTTCATAAAAATAAAAAAGTTGAAAGTAAATTACTCACGGTGTATTTGTTTGTCTGGCAATGTTTTGTTATTAAGCTCACCACAGCCATAAACAGGAGTTATTTATGAAAGTAATCGCAAGAGACCTTTTAGACGAAATATCTGGAGCCGGCGGCCGTAACGATCCCTCCTATAGCTCAGGGCGTAACAACACCAGTAATAACGGTGGCTCGAGTTCAGGATCCAATGGTAATCCCCGATATAATGAATCGGGCGTGGTAAATTGTAATAATGGTATTATTGGCGGAGCTATTTCCGGTGCAGCCGGGGGAATCGGTGGTGTAGCATTGGGCATAGCAGGTGGCGCATTTGCTGGCGGCTGCTTTACAGGAAGCGGTAACGGTGGAAATAACTCTGGTAATAATAGCTCTTCTGGAAGCTGTAACTCAGGTGGAATGGGTGGCTCCTGCAGCCGTTAAAAATATTCACCCGCCGCTTCTTTTGCGGCGGGTATTAAGGAGGATTAATTGAAATTTATCATAAAAAATCTTATTTTATTTTTATCAATAATGACTGGCTTTTTGTTTCTCAGTGGCGCAGGTATCCTCCCAGGATTCAACACCTTTAAACCTCCCGTTGAGTTATCCAGGTTAGTCATCACTATCAGCTCATTAATATCATTTGTGTTGCTAGGCGGTAAGATTATAAAGATTTTATTCAAAGGTGATATAAAAGCACATGGTAACATTAAATGAACAAAAAAGATGGATATTTATTCTTATCTGTTTTTATTGTTATGGTTATTCTTACCGGGGCTCCACTGCTTTTGCCTGAAAAATTAAGAATGATGTCGATCGTGTCTGGTATGTTTTTCCCATTGATGTTCACGGTGGAGATCCTGGTTATTACCCCTCTTTATTTTTTATTTTTGAGAGAGAAAGAGGGTTTTGGGGTGGGAACTTTCATCCTGAAAGATTTCATCCTTTATTTATCCATTATTTTGACTATACAGTTCATCCTCCCAAAACTGTTCTTCCAAGAAGAAATCTATGACAGTCATTCTGAGACAATCCTGCCTGCAATCACCTTTATTTTTATACAAATATCTTATATTTTAATGGCGCCTGTTTATGAGGAAATTGCAATCAGAGGTGCGCTATTCGGATCACTGACCATTTTTCTCAAAGCAAAATTTCCTGCGGCAATTTTATCCTCTCTGATCTTCGCCGTTTTACATACTCAGTATTCAGGCTACAAGCCATTAATCATTCTTTTTTTTGTTTCATTAACGCTTACAGCAGCGAGAGTTCGGTCAAAGGGATTATTATTGCCAGTCATACTACATGCGCTGATGAATTGTATCATCATAAATAAAAGCTATATTTTCGGCAGTTAAATGACAAAGGGTTCCCACCATATAGCATACTTTTATAAGGAGATGACATTGTTTCGCAGGGAGGCGGTTGATTATCAGAGGATGAGATTGCGGGGCCGGACACTGCTGCTTCCCGGAATCCCTTTTTGGGCAGTGGCGAGCCTGTGTTTCTTTTTTACTGCAGCATTATTGACCTTCATTATCGCCGGAACCTATAGCCGCAGGATCAACGTCTCAGGTGAGATATCGACTTATCCCCGCGCTGCAACTCTCTACTCCGGTGTTCAGGGTACAGTTGTAAAACGATACGTTCACGAAGGGCAATCAGTTGAGGCAGGCTCGCCCGTATACCAAATTGATGTAAGCAAAAGTACGCGTAACGGTGTCATAAGCGAAAATGAACGCAGGGATATTGACAACCAGCTTAACCAAATTTCACATATAGTCAGCCGCCTGGAAAGCAATAAGAAAGCTACGCTGGATATGTTAGAAAAGCAAAAAGAGCAATACATCTCAGCCTTCCTGCACTCTACGAATATTCTTCGTCGCGCACAGGAAGGGCTCCGTATCATGAAAGAAAATATGGATAACTATCGCCAGTATCAGAAACTTGGACTCGTAAACAAAGAACAACTCATTAGCCAGGTAGCTCTTTATTACCAGCAACAGAACAGTCTTCTCGGTTTGTCAGTTCAAAATGATAATAATTCTCTTCAGATAACGGCACTGGATAGTCAGATCCATACTCAGGCAGCCGATTTTGACAATCAAATCTATCAGATGGAACTACAGCGCTTTGAACTTCAAAAAGAGCGAACCCGTATTGATGCCGATGACACCATTATCGTGCGGGCACTAGCCGCTGGTCGTATAGATTCGCTGAGCGTTACAGTGGGACAAATGGTTAATCCGGGTGATAGCCTGCTACAGATTACTCCAGAAAAAATAGAATATTACGCTCTGGTGCTTTGGGTTCCTGATAACGCCATTCCTTATATTAATCCCGGTGACCGGGTCAATATTCGTTATGAGGCTTTCCCGGTAGAGAAGTTCGGCCAGTTTGCCGGCACGGTTTCTGTTATCACAAGAACGCCTGCATCGCTGCAGGAAATGCACAGCTACCGAAGCGCTCCCACATCCGCTTTAACCACTGTTGCTCCCTATTACAAGGTCATCGTCAGGCCTGAAATGCAGGAAGTCAGGTATGTCGGAAAACGGCTGCGCCTGGAAAATGGCATTCAAGCGCAGAGCACAATGTTTCTGGAGAAAAGGAAAATCTATCAATGGATGATCGCCCCCTTCTACGATATGAAGGTCAGTACTTCAGGACCAGTCAATGAATAGAATGACCTTTAAAACTTTGGTCGCGAAGTTGGAAATAAAGTTACGCAACCGACTGCCGATGATCCACCAGACCGAGTCTGCTGAATGTGGCCTTGCCTGCCTGGCAATGATCTGCGGACATTATGGCAAGAATGTGGACCTGATAGCGCTCAGGCAACAGTTTAATCTGTCATCTCGCGGTACATCGCTATCCGGACTGACGGATATGGCTGAACAGTTGGGAATGAAAACCCGCCCTCTTTCGCTCGACATCGACGAGATTGGGGCTCTGAAGATGCCGTGCATTTTACACTGGGAATTTAATCATTTTGTAGTGCTGGTCAGCGCCAGGAACAATCGCATGGTGCTACACGATCCGGCGCGCGGACGGCGGACGGTTAGCCTTAAAGAACTTTCGCAGAGTTTTACCGGTGTGGCGCTGGAAGCCTGTCCTGGGAGTAATTTTACTGCCGAAAACGTCCTCAACAAAATTAGCCTCAGATCCCTTATTAGCAGCGTACACGGTCTAAAGCGAGCGCTCGGTAAAATATTTTGTCTGTCGCTGGTGTTTGAAACCATCAATCTGGTAATGCCGATCGGTACACAGCTGGTAATGGATCATGCCATACCGGCAGGAGACAAGAGTTTACTGACGGTAATCTGCGTCGGACTGATTTTTTTCATCCTGCTTAGGGCCGTAGTCGGTATGGTACGCGCCTGGTCAGCACTAATTATGGCAACGCTTATAAACGTGCAGTGGCAATCCAGCCTCTTCAGTCATCTGTTATGTCTGCCGCTCAGCTATTTTGAGCGACGTAAGATGGGTGATATCCAGTCACGGTTTAGCTCACTGGATACGCTGCGCAACACTTTCACCACCAGTATAGTCGGTGCCATCATGGACAGTATCATGGTCATTGGAGTGGTGATTATGATGGTGCTTTATGGTGGATGGCTGACCTGGATTGTGATGGCATTTACCGTCCTTTATGTATTGCTGCGCCTGCTAACTTATGGACGCTACCGACAGCTGTCAGAAGAATCACTTGTCAGAGAAGCTCGTGCCAGTTCTTACTTTATGGAAACGTTATACGGCATTGCCGCTGTAAAAATACAGGGAATGGGACGGCGTCGCGCCGCCCACTGGTTAAACCTTGAAATTGACTCAATTAATACCAGCATTCGCATTACTAAAATGGACATGCTGTTTGGCGGTATCAACACATTGATTATTGCCTGCGATCAAATTACTGTGCTTTGGCTGGGTACGAGTCAGGTTATCGATAACCAAATGACTATCGGAATGTTTGTTGCATTCGGTGCTTTTCGGGGACAATTCTCTGATCGCATCAGTTCACTGACGGAGTTTGTATTACAGCTGCGCATGATGAGCCTGCATAATGAACGCATTGCCGATATTGCACTAAATCCGCGGGAAAATCATAAACCTGACCGCTATTACGAAACAGGGTTAAAGCCTTTAGGACTGGAGACCCATGAAATTAGCTATCGTTACGACACTCAGTCACCTTACATATTTCGTAAAATGAATATCTCAATCCTGCCGGGGCAGAGCGTGGCAATCACGGGCCCTTCCGGGGCAGGAAAATCTACGTTACTTAAAATATTATGCGGGCTATTTTCCCCCGACAGCGGAAGAGTAGAGATAGAGGGTGTTGATATTCAGCAGATTGGAATCAATAACTACCATAAAATGATCGCCTGCGTCATGCAGCATGACAAGCTGTTCAGTGGTTCAATCAGGGAAAATATCTGTAGTTTTGCAGACGAGGCTGATGAAGTCTGGATGAAAGAATGCGCCCGCGCCAGCTACATTCATGAGGTGATTATGCGTATGCCGATGGGTTATGAAACTCTTATAGGCGAGCTGGGTGAAGGGCTTTCTGGCGGACAAAAGCAACGCCTGTTCATTGCGCGAGCACTTTATAAAAAACCATCAATTTTGTTTCTGGATGAGGCGACAAGTGCGTTGGATAATGAGAGTGAAGCGATGGTGAACCGGGCAATCAGAGAGCTTAACATTACCAGAATCATTGTCGCACACAGGGAAAGTACGATCGCCTCAGCTGACAGAGTTATTACTCTGGATTGATCGCAGTTGGATATCGTCAACAAAAGGATTCATGGTGCTTTTCGTCATTTATCATGTCTGCTTAGATTAAAAGCAAACAGATACAAACAGCAACGTCGCACTAATTAGTCCCCTCTAGCCCCACGCCCTGTTTTGCATCACCACCCGGTACCCGTCGGGATCAACGAAGGTTTTCCCATTCACATCCCAGTAAGGATTGAAAGAGTTCGTCCGTTTAAAACCCGCTTCGATCATGGTTTCGCATGCCAGCTTCCATGCATTTTCATCCGGATAATAGAGGACGAGGAGATCGTCTTCGGTTGGCGAGGGTATAACGGGATGTCCCGGGCAGCAGGTGAATTCGAGGTGCCAGTCGAGGTCTTTTCGCCCCAGCATCACGCCATTGAAACCGTCGTGATCGTGGAATTCGGCAATTTTTTGCAGACCCAGTCCCTGACTAAACATCAGAACCGATCGTTCAAGCTGGGAGACGGGTCTGGCAATGCGCATGTGCGTAAACATCTGGCTTGACTCCTGAAAACGTTTTTCTGGGTGTTGTTAACCAGGTAGAGTTTACACATGATCGGGCTGGTCATTTGTCGATGAGAGCCTGCGCAACATTCCCTGCCCGCGTTGTGCACGTCATGCTACAGCACCGCGGCGGTATAACCCGAATGGCAGCAACGGTTATTCAGGTTTCCCGACCGGCGCACTGCGCAGCGGGCGACAAATCACGCTCATGGCAACGGCGCTGCACAGGGGAAACAGTGCCAGCAGCAGCCAGGGATAAATAGCCTGCGTTGAAGGGACAAGCGCGTTGTCCAGCAGCGGTCCAAACATTAAATTGCCGGCCAGCACCGCGAAGCCGCCGGCGGTGGCCAGGGCGCCGTAATGTGCACCCAGCGTCGCGGGGTCGGCAAACCGGGGAATCAAATCCTTGGCCGACGGCACCAGCAGCATCTGGCCGAATGTCAGAAAAGTCACCAGACACACCGCAGGGATTAACCGCAGCCAGCCGTCAGGCGGCGTGGTTGACGCGAACAGGGCCACGCTGGCAAACGCGGCGGAGAGCAACAAAAAACCCACCGGTAAAACTTTTACCGTCCCCACGCGTCGTGCAAAGCGCGCCAGCGGCAGCTGAAAAGCGATAATCAACACCGAGGCCAGCATAAAGAGCGGGCCGAGATCTTTCTCGCTGCCGCCTGCTCGCCGAATCTCCACTGGCAACGCCAGATACAGCTGGTTGTAGCTCAAAAGCCACGAGCTGTAAGCCACGATGAAAGCGACAAAACGCGGCTGGCGGAAGGTCATCCACCAGGAGACTATTTTCAGCGCCTGTTTGCTGTTACCTGTAGCAGGGAGAAAAAAGTACAGCACAATCAGCGCGATGACAAAGACCGCGGCCCCTGCCAGCGCCACCTGGCGAAAACCGAATCCGGTCAGCAGTGCGCCAGCCACCGGGCCCAGTACGGCACCGAGTTCGCCGCACACCGCAAACAGTGCAAACCACTCCGCGCGGCCGCGCATGCCTTTGGCCTCGCTTTGCGTTCCCGCTTTGGCCAGCAGCGCTTCGATCGACGGGGAAAACAGCGCACCGCCGATGCCCGTCAGACATGCACCCAGAATGATCGGCCACAGCGATTGCCCCAGCGCCAGCAAAAGATAACCCGCAATCCGGACCAGACAGCCACACAGGATAATGATCTTTGCGCCGTAACGGTCAGAGAGCGCACCGCCCAGCAGAAACATTCCCTGTTGGGAGAACGTGCGTAATCCCAGAATCAGCCCGATAACGCCGCCGGAGAGCAACATATCATCGCGTAAGAATATCGCCAGAAAGGGAACAACCGCGTAAAAGCCAATGTTGAAAACAAACTGGCTGCCCAGCAAAACGCCCGGGCGCAGGGTAGAGACAGGACGCAGCGAGAAAGAAAGCATGCTACCTGGCCCTAAAGAATGAAATGAATGTGCTTCTTGCCATGAAAGCGGGAGATCTCAATTTTGGTTTTCACCCGGAATACCTGCCAAAGCAGCGCCTCGGTCAGGATATCCTGCGGCGTGCCGGTTGCGATGATTTGACCGTTCTGCATCACGATCAGCGAATCACAGAACATCGATGCGTGGTTGAGATCGTGAATGGCGACAATGCTGGTAACCGGTAACTCGCTGATCAGCTGCATTAATTGCATCTGGTGATGGATATCCAGATGGTTGGTCGGTTCGTCCAGCAGAATTTCGCTCGGCGTTTGCGCCAGTGCGCGGGCAATGTGCACACGCTGACGTTCGCCACCGGAGAGACTCAGCCATCCCTGCTCACTTTTCTCCAGCATGTCCACGCGCTGCAGAGCGGCCGTCACAGTCTCGTCATCGTGCGCACTCCAGTTAGAGAATGGCGAATGATGCGGAATGCGCCCCAGTTTCACCACAT
The DNA here is from genome assembly GCF_002928365.1 of Pantoea sp. ICBG 985. Classification (NCBI taxonomy): domain Bacteria; kingdom Pseudomonadati; phylum Pseudomonadota; class Gammaproteobacteria; order Enterobacterales; family Erwiniaceae; genus Pantoea; species Pantoea sp. ICBG 985. Next base: position 446,449 of record NZ_POWM01000003.1, on the reverse strand, counting down.
CGCGCACACGCATGTTGGCGTCAGTCATGCCGTGCTGCTCGACGAATGCCACCCGGCGGCCAAGCTGTTTGCGGGCGATGCGGACGATATTTTGCCCGTCCAGCGTCACACAGCCGGTATCCGGGCGCCGCAGGCCGGCAAGGATGCGCAGGAGGGAAGATTTACCACAGCCGTTTGGACCAATCAGCCCTACCGTTTCACCACGGGAAATGTGCAGCGACACGTTATCGACGATGACCTTTTTTCCGACCTTCCAGCTAATGTTGTCAGCGGAGATACTCATTATTTATTCCCCGAACGCCAGATAATCACCGCAAAGAACGGCACGCCAACCAGCGCGGTCACCACGCCTACCGGCAGGCTTTGCGGGGCAATCAGCAGGCGTGAAGCAATATCTGCCTGCACCATCAGAATGGCACCGGCCAGTGCGCTGGCAATCAGCAACGTGCGATGCAGCGGACCAAAGAAGAAACGCATGACATGCGGCACCACCAGGCCAATAAATCCAATCGAACCGGCCATGCTGACGATGGTGGCGGTGATAAGCGCGGTGGTGATAAAGAGCGCAAGGCGCACCTGAGGCACCGCAATACCCAGCGAGGCAGCCGCATCGTCACCAAAAGTGAACGCATCCAGCGCCCGGGAATAGTAGAGGCAAATGGCCAGTCCGATGGTCACTACCACCAGCACCAGCTGGAGTTCCGGCCAGCGCACGCCACTGAAGCTGCCCAGCAACCAGAACATCACATCGCGCGCCTGCTGCGCACTGGCAGAAGTGCTGATGGTGTAAGCGGTGATGGCATTAAACAGCTGGGAAGCCGCAACGCCAGCCAGGATGGTGCGTTCATTACCGCCACGTGCCCCTTTCGTCAGAAAAGCGACAAAGGCAAAGGCAGTGAAGGCGCCGGCAAAGGCTCCCGCCGACAGCGAGACGGCTCCGCTGCCGATGCCCATGACCACCACTGAAACCGCCCCGGTGGAGGCTCCGGCAGACACACCGAGCACGTAAGGCTCGGCCAGCGCATTCTTCAGCAGGCTTTGTAAAACGGCACCGCAAATCGCTAATCCGGCGCCACAGCATGCCGCCACCAGCGCGCGACTCAGGCGAAAATCCCAAATCACACTCTCGTAGATGCGGGTCAGGGGAACATGCGTAAGCCCGATTTTATTGCTGATGGCATAAAAGACGCTTTCCAGCGGGATCGACAGCTCACCCACGCTGACGCCCGTCGCGATCACCAGCAATAATAACGCCACGGCAGCCACCAGCGAGGCGGTCAGGAACAGCCCCTGTCGCGCCTGAACAACAGCGATGATCATCAGTTCAGTTCCAGTTTTCTCAGCTGCTCACCCACCTGTTCGGCTCCGTAGACAGTGCGGATGGTCGGGTTCATAGCCTGGCCGTCCATCACCACAATGTGGCCTTTTTTCACCGCATCCAGCTGGCTGACGGCAGGATCGCTTTTCAGGAATTTGATTTTCTCTTCGGCTTTATCCAGCGCCCAGCGATTGCGATCGAGACTGGAGACCACGATCACATCCGGATTGGCAGCAATGATGCTCTCCCAGCTGACCGTCGGCCATTCGGTCTCTGACGTGATGGCGTTATGCCCGCCCAGCACGCTGGCGATGAATCCGGATGGACTGTTTTTACCGCCCACATAGGCATCCGCAGACGGTGACGAGCTTGAGAACCAAAACACGAACGAGAGATTCTTTTTGCTGCTACCAAACTCCTGACGCAGTGCCGCTTCACGCTTTTTGAAATCGGCAATCACCGCCTGGCCGCGATCTTCCACGTTGAAAATTTTGGCGAAGTCCTGAATCTCCTGATACAGGTACGTCATATCCCACAGCTGCTGGCGACTGCCATACATATCACCTGCGGCTTTTTTGGTAGCGCACATTCCTGGCGACACATAACTGTTCACGCCAAGGGTGATCAAATCTTCGCGTTTTGCCACCTTGCTCTCGGGTCCCAGCAGCAGCGGCGTCTGGGCAGGAACGAAGTCCGGATTTTGCGCCAGCACGGATTCGAGGGTGGGGATTTCTACCGTTAGCGTTTTGATTTTTGCATTCTGTTCGGCCAGCTGTGGCAACACTTTAGTCGGCCAGAACGCACTGGCGATGACCTTGTCCTGCAGGCCGAGCAGCAGCAAAATTTCTGCGGTATTTTGCCCCAGCGCCACCACGCGCTCAGGCGGCCTGGTGAAGGTCTCTTTATAGCCGCAGTTTTCAATCGTGAGAGGATAGGTGGTGGCCAGCGCAGAGCTAACCGATGCAAACACCAAACATAACGTGCAGATGACCTTTTTCATTTACCCCTATCCCCATTGATATTGTTTTGAGAAGCCCGCGCCGCTTTAATGCAAATGAAACTCATTAACGAAGCGGGCTTTTATACAATGGGCATTTTAAGGTGTCAACGGGAGATTGTTTCCCAGAGTTATCATCGTCATGGACCTGCCAGGATCGCATACCGGACGTTCTGTAAAAGCCTGTCCGCAGCCAGCCGGTCCCCTTCCCTGCTGGCGTCACGTATTTAATACGCAGAGCATGCCAGGCCAGCATTCGCTTCGCGGCACCCGGTAAGAGGCGTCCGCCGATTCAGGCCTGACGCTGACCGCACTCAGCGATGTTTACCGGTTGCCTGCGCTTTTCTGACAGCTGCAGACTGACCATCGCCAGCAGAATAAAGGCCACCGACATGCCGATCAGCCCGTAAAAGCCGGCCAGTGGATATATCCATGATGCGCCCGCCGAGCCAAAGCCGATACCGCCAAACATGAAGGCACTGGTCAGCGCCAGCGCAATGCCGCGATGGCGGACTGATGCCAGCTCGACGATCCGGCGCTGCTGGCTGGGCCAGAGCAGATCGGTGGCAAACGCCCAGACCACCAGTGCCGCCAGCAGCACGCCCAGCGCTTTCGGCAGCACGGCGATAAGCGCCGTATCGACGATGAGCAGCGTCATGCCGCTCAGCAGCAGCTTCTCAGCGGTAAAGCGTGTCGCCGCGCGGGTGACCCAGAGATTGCCCAGCACGCCGGCAACGCCCAGCACGGCCAGCGCTGCGGAGACCGCATGCGTGCCGCCAGTGTAGGTGTCGCGAATGAGCGGCGCGATAAAAGCGTAAAAGCTGTAAACGCCGGAAGTAATAAAAAACACCACCAGGAAAGCCGTCAGGTATTTGCCATCGGCCAGCACGCCGGCCATCTCACGCAGCCGGATGCGCGTCCCGGCACTGTCATCCGGCACCGTCAGCAAAATATTCAGCCCGCTCAGCAGACTTAGCAATCCGACCAGCACAAACAGGGCTTTCGCGCCCCACAGGCTGGCTACCCAGGCGGCGAGCGGAATACCGGCAAGGCTTGCCATCGATACTCCGAGCAGTACCATGCCGATGGCCCGGCCGCGCTGCTGTTCATGGACCAGTTCGGAGCCCAGCGCAACCAGCACCGGACCGATGAACCCGGCGCCGGCCCCCATCAGGATGCGTGAGGCGAGCAGTGCGCTGTAGCCCGGCGACAGCACAAACGCGAAGGCGCCCAGGCTAAACAGTGCAATGCCGGTGAGCACCAGCTGGCGACGGCGCAGGTGGCCAAACAGCACCTGTACCAGCGGAGCCGCCAGCGCGAAGGTGAGTCCGAAAACACTCAGTAAGCGCGCGCTCTGCGCATCAGTCAGCAGCCAGGCTGCTGAGATGGCCGGCAGACTGCCAGCGACAGACAGCGCGCCGGTAGCCTGTACGAAGTAGGCAATGCTCAGCGCACGCAGCGCGCGGCGCTGGGAAGAGGTGATGACAGCGTTCATTATTTCTCTCCGGCATAAACTTCAGGGGCGCTGCCCCTGAAATGTTTACTGAACAGGAATCGGGTTATCCGCCACAGACTGGTTGAACTGATTCACCAGCGTATGCTCGTTCGCGCCCGGGTTATCGCGCACCGGCAGCACGCGGTCGACAATGGCTTCGATGGTGTCGGTGCCCAGCTTTTCAAATGTCTCGCTGATGAAGGCGTCCAGCGGCATGGCGCGCGGGTCGCCACTTTTGTAAATCAGATCGGTATCCACCCACGGCGGTGAAATTTCGATGACCTGCACGCCGGTATCACGCAGCAGGAAACGCTGCGACAGGGTATAGGAGTGAATCGCGGCCTTGGTGGCCGAGTAAAGCGCGTTGGTCGCCAGCGGCAGGAAGGCCAGCACCGAGCTGTTGTTAATCAGCACCGCGTCCGGCTGCTGCTTCAGGTGTTCGATGAAAGCTGCACTGACGCGCACCGGTCCCAGAATGTTGGTGTTCAGTAGCGTCACCGCCTGCGCGTCATCCAGTTCGCCCGCCGCATTATCAAACGGCATGATGCCAGCATTATTGATGACCACGTTCAGGGCCGGATAGCGTTCCAGCACGCTCTGTGCGGCGGCCTGAATGCTGTCGGCGCGCGTGACGTCCAGCACCACATAGCCCATGCCCGGACTGGCGGCGGTGACTTCCTGCAGCAGCGCCTCGCGGCGTCCGGAGATAATCACCTGGTTGCCCAGCTGATGAAATTTTTCTGCCATTGCGCGGCCGATGCCAGAAGTGCCGCCTGTGATGAAGATGGTGTTATCGGTCAGTTTCATGATCTGATTCCTTAATGGGAAAGTTATTGGGATTGCGATTCTGAATAAGGGGGCGTTCAGTGCACAGAGACGGGCCGATAGCGTTCAGCCGGCGCGTCGCTGCCGAGGTGCGGCATCATGGCCTGCCGCGCCTGCTCATAGCGGCTCCAGAGCGCTTCGTCCTGCAGGGACGGAATGGTAATGAGCTCGCCGCGGGCGAAGCCGGTGAGCGCCGCATCAACCATCTCCTGCGCGCTCATGACGATGTTCGGGTCAAGCTGGTCAACCGGCAGACCGCCGTTATCCCAGAACGGCGTCGCGGTAGCGCCAGGCAGTACGGCCTGCACCTGAATCCCCTTACCGGCCAGTTCATGGTGCAGCGACTGACTGAACGCCAGCACGTAAGCCTTGCTGCCGCCGTAAACACCGTTCAGCAGCTCAGGCGCAATGCTGACGATCGAGGCGATGTTGATGATGGCGCCGCGTCCGCGCGCCACCATGCCTGGCACCAGCGCATAGGTCAGGCGGGTCAGCGCGATGACGTTGAGGTTAATCATGGCGTTCATCTGCGCCACGTCGCTGTCCAGCAATGGGGTATGGGTGCCGATGCCGGCGTTATTCACCAGCAGCGTAATGCTCGCGTCCTGACGCAGCTTCTCTTCCAGCGCGTTCAGCTGTGCGGCATCGGCCAGGTCCGCGGTGATGACTTCCACGCTGCGGCCGCTGTCGGTGGTGATGTGTTCAGCCAGCTGGTTCAGGCGGTTGTGATTGCGGGCCACGATGATCAGGTCATAGCCCATGCGTGCCAGGCGGCCGGCGTACAGTGCGCCCATACCGGTAGAGGCACCGGTGACAACGGCAGTGCCGCGGTTGGTGTGTGTCTGCTGCGTCATGATATTCACCTTGTCAGTTATCGGGTTGGTGAATTCATAGTACGCAGTCACGCACCGGCGCGGCTGACGAGAAAGGTCGTGATTTCGGACAACATGATGACCGGGATTCCGGCCATCATGATCAGAAGGCGTTCAGGCGGGACAGCGCGCGTCAGGCTTTACCGGTGCGCAGCGACTGCGGCGGGATGCCATAACCGCGAATGAAAACTTCCCGCATATGGCGGCGATCGCGGAAGCCGGATTCCCGAGCTATCACCTCCATTGGCAGCCTGCTCTGCTCGATCAGCAAGCGGGCGTTTTCCAGTCGTAATCCCTCAATGGCTTTGGCCGGCGACTTGCCCGTCTCAGAACGGAACAGGCGGCTGAGCTGCCGCGCGCTGAGGTGAACCGCATCCGCAAGGTCTTCGATGGTCAGCGCTTTGCTGAGATTGTTGCGCGCATATTCCAGCGCCGACTGCAGCCGGTCGCTGCGCGGAGAGAGCATCAGCATCTCAGAGTGCTGCGTCTGTCCGCCGGAGCGGCGGTGATGCATGACCAGCAGGTGCGCCACGCTGCGCGCCACTTCGGCACCGAGATCTTTCTCCACCATTCCCAGCGCCATATCCAGCCCGGCGGTAAGTCCTGCCGAGGTCCAGATGTGATCGTCAATAATGAAGATGCGGTCTTCTTCTATACGCGTCGTCGGGTGCAGCAGTTGCAGACTCTGGGCATGTACCCAGTGCGTAGTGGCGCGGCGCTCCGATAACAGACCGGCCTGCCCCAGCACGAATGCGCCGGTACAGATCCCGGCCACCCGTCGGGCCCGGGGTGCGTGCACCTGCAGAAAATCAACGATGCCCGCTGTGGCCGGCAGCTCCAGCGGCGTCATTACGCCTGCGACCAGCCAGGTATCCATTTCCATCTCTGCATGGATCGGCTGGCTGTCCACGCCGAAGCCGGAAGAGGACTGCACCGTGCCACCGCGCTCTGAATAAACCGTGCAGTGGTAAAACGGTTCGCCGTTTACCTGATTGGCAAACTCAAAAATACTCAGCGTGGATAATCCCAGAACCTGGAAATAATCGGAAATCAGTAAACCTACCCGGTGCATCGTCGTCTCCTTCAGTCGTCCGGCACCGTCTGCCACACTGTGTCCGGCCTGATCTTAAGCGGGGTAAGCGATGACAATAACCCGATTTCGCTCAGCGGTATCACCTGCGGAAAAATAAAAAAGGCGATGACACCGACCTGCTGCGGATCTTCTGCGCCGTTTTATGTTAAGAGTACCCGATCGGGCAGTTCGCCAGGCATAGGGTTTTAAACAGGCGGCCATTGCCCAGGTCATCAACCAGAGAAAAAACCATGAAAAAATCGATCGTTCCTGAAGAATTTCAGCACTATTACCATGACTGGCACTTCTCTCCCGTTATCGAAGCCGATGGCACCCTGTATCTTTCCGGTGTGACGGCAGCGCGGAAAGACAAACCGATAAGTACCCATCCTGAAGAACAATTCCATGATGCGTTTTATAAGCTGGGTGTGTATTTAAACGCTGCCGGACTGGGCTATGAACATATACTGGAGATGACCACCTTTCATATCGATCTTAAAAAACATATCGGGATATTTTCTAAGGTCAAAGATGTGTATATCAAAGCCCCCTACCCGGCATGGTCTGCCATCGGCGTATCAGATTTCATTCCGGAAAACGCCCTGGTGGAAATGCGGATTGTGGCGAAAAGGGTGCTTCAGGCGGATGGGCAAAAATAACCGCAACCGCCGCTTACGTCACAGGGCTGTGATTACAGCCCTGCTTCTTCCGCATTTATTCAGTTTTTCCCTGCATCAGCTGCCGGTATTTCATGCTGTCATGGTACATCTCATGGAATACGCGGTATTTACGGTCGTAATACTCTTTAATTTTGTTGGTCTGCGGCGTGATGGTCTTACCGATGCGGCTCATGGCGGCCATTGCTTCGGGCAAAGAGTCGTACGCACCCGCCGCCACGGTGCCCATCATCGCGCTGCCGAGCAACATGGCTTCACTCTCTTCCGGCAACAGCATCGCGCAACCCGTCGCGTTGGAATGCTCCTGCACAAATATGGGATTTTTGGTGCCGCCCCCGCTGGCCATAATGGTATCAATGCAGTAACCACTCTGGTTCATGGTCTCAATAATGTGGCGAGTGCCAAGCGCCAGCGCCTGAATGGTGGCGAGATAATGCAGCGCCATGTCTTCCGGCGTGCGTGACAGTTTCAGGCCAGTCAGCGTGCCGGTCAGGGTCGGATTGGCACGCGGTGAGCGGTTGCCATGGAAATAAGGCAGCATATGAATGTCTTTGGTCAGGAAGGCAATATTCTCGGGTTCACCCGCCATCTTGCGCAGAGTGCCGTTGAGCACTTCATAGATGGTTTTGCCGCTGTCTTTACCCTGCTTAAGCAGATCCTGATAACACGGATGCGACTGAATAACATGGTCAATCAGCGCGCCGGTGGTGGATTGTCCGCCTTCGTTCAGCCAGTAATCCGGCAAAATCGCCGAATAGTACGGCCCCCAGATGCCACCGATATAGCGCGCGCTGCGCGACATCGCCATATGGGCCGTGGACGTGCCGCCAATCAGCGCAATGCGGTTGTCAAAATCCGCTGATTCGCCAGATGCGCCGCTGGCACCAAGAATACCGAGGCTGCCGGCGTGCGCATCAATAATCGAAACGCTGACCGCCGTGCCCGCCATTAACCCCATCTCTGCGGCGGCGCGCTGCGTCAGGCCATGCCCCAGCGGCTCACCCATGGTTTTCACTTCGCTGCCGATCTTTGCCGCGTTGTTTTCCAGTAAATCCTCCAGGCCAATCTGGCGGAAATAGCTCGGATCCCAGCGGTCTTCATGGCCGATATAGGTCCATTTGCAGACGGTTGAGCACAGCGATCGCGTGGTATCCTGGGTGGCGCGCCAGGTGAGGAAATCCGGCAGGTCGAACAGATGCCCGACGTTACTCCAGGTGGTCGGCATGTGCTGTTTCAGCCACAGCAGTTTGGGGGTCTGCATTTCCGGCGAGATAATCCCGCCAACAAACTCCAGCACGCGATGGCCGGTGGCATTGATGCGTTCTGCCTGCGTGATAGCGCGATGATCCATCCAGACAATAATGTTCTGCTCGCTGCGCCCGGTCGGACTCACGGTCAGCGGTTTGCCTTCTTTATCCAGCACCACCAGCGAACAGGTGGCGTCAAAACCGATGCCTTTCACCTGAATCGGGTTGATATCCGCCTGACTGACCACGTCTTTAATCGCGTTACACACGGACTGCCAGATCTCATCAGAGGATTGCTCAACAAAATCAGCTTTCGGGCGGTAGAGCGTGATCTCCCGGCTGGCCTGGCCGAGCATACGGCCAGTCATGTCGAAGACGCCCGCGCGGGCGCTGCCGGTTCCTACGTCGACGCCAATAAAATAACTCGCCATGTTCTTTCCTTTCTTGAAAAGCTTTCGCTTATGATTTTCTGTTTTGCAGAGCGATAAACAGGATCAGGACACAACCCCACAGCGCCATGGTCAGGTAACTACTGACGCCCATCAGGTTCAGGCCGCTTTCCAGCATTTGCAGCACGATGAGCGCCAGCACCAGCCCAATCACCCGGCCAAAACCGCCGTCAGGGTTAATGCCGCCAAGCACCGAGGCCAGAATGGTCACCAGCAAATAGGAGTCGCCGTAGCCAGCCTGTGCCGAGTTAAATTTGGACATCATCAGCAGTGCCGCGCCCCACCCCAGCAGAGCTGAAAGCACGTACACCGCGATAGTAACTTTATGCGTGTTGACCCCACTGAACCGCGTCGCCTGCTCGCTGGAACCCATCAGATACAGGCTGCGGCCGAGCGTAGTGTGTTCCAGAAACACCCACAGCAGCAGCGCCACCAGCAGGAATAACACCAGGGCGACCGGGATACCCAGCAGGCTGCCGTTGCTGAGGTACTGAATTACCGGCGGGAAGCCGGAAATGACCGCGCCGTTGGTCAGCAGAATATTCAGTCCGGCGATCAGTGTCATGGTGCCGAGGGTTGCCAGAATCGGTGAAACCCCGATAAAGGCAATCAGCGCGCCATTGAGCACCCCAATCACCAGCGCCACACCCAGACCCGCAAGCAGCGCCAGTGCGACATATTCCGGCTGGTTCGGATGCGCCACCAGAATCGCCGCCATCACCAGCGAACACGCGTTGGCACCGGCAATGATCGAAAGGTTGATCCCGCCGGTCAGCATGGTAATGCCCATCCCCAGCGCCAGCATGCCCAGAATCGGTAACTGCGAGGAGATCGACTGGAAATTGCCGACGCTGTAAAAACTGCCACCCAGCGTAAAGGAGAACAGCACGGCAACGGCCACAATGATCAGCAACTGCAAACGGATGATGCGGTCGCCGGGGAAGAATCGGTTTAAGGTGGTCATGTCACATCCCCTTCGCCAGTTTGCGTTTTTCGTTCCACGCGGTGCTGCTAATGCTGACCAGAATGATCGCGCCGCTGAACACCTGATGCCAGTAAGATGAAATGCTCAGCAGGGTCATGCCATTTTGCAGGAAGGCCAGCAGCATCACGCCCAGAATGGTGCCGGTTAGCGAGCCGCGCCCGCCGGTCATGCTGGTGCCGCCTAGTACCACCGCCGCCAGCACCGTCAGTTCATAACCGAGCAGGGAATTAGGTGCCACCGACTGGGTAATTTGCGCCTGTACCACGGCAGCAATACCCGCCAGCAATCCCATAAAACCGTAAACGTAAAAATGCAGTCGCAGGATGTTCAGACCAAGACGCGATGCGGCGTCACGGTTGCTGCCCATGGCGTAAATCTGGCGGCCCACGCGGGTGCGATTCATCAGGACGCCGGTAACGATGATCACCCCCAGCAGGCAAAGCAGCGGCAGGGTCAGGCCATAGTCGTAACCGTCGGCGGCGGTGAAGGAGAACCAGCTGATCCCGTTCATAAACCAGTCGGGGAAACCGTACAACCAGGTACCGTTAGTCAGATACACCAGCAAACCGTAAAACAGGTTGAGCGTCGCGATGGTGATAATGATGGCCGGCACGCGCAGCCAGTACACCAGAAAACCGTTTACCAGGCCGAGCAGCAAACCGATTCCCATCGACATGGCAAACGCCAGCGGAAAGCTGCCGCCGTGATGAATGATATAGCTCGCCATCACGTACTGACCGATGGAGGTGACAGCGGGAAAGGAGATGTCGATGCCGCCGGCAATCAGCACCACAAACAGTCCACAGGCCAGAATGCCCAGAATGGCATAGCTGGTGGCGACGTCTGTCAGGTTACCCAGCGTCATAAATTCACTGCTGCTGGCGCTCAGACCCACCACCAGCAGCAGCACCAGTAATCCCAGCCAGAATTCGTGCTGGGTAAACAGTTTCGATAGCGATTTGTTACCCATTAATCACCTCCGCAATCTGCGCTTCGCTGCTCTGGTGCGGCGCGAACTCCGCTACCAGTTCGCCTTTGCGCATCACCAGCACGCGATGGCTGTTGTAATACGCTTCCGGGATTTCATCGCAAATCATCAGCACCGCCATGCCGGATTCCGCCAGATCGCGGGCAATGCGGTAAATGCCTTCTTTATTGGCAATATCCACCCCTACCGTTGGTGAATCGAGGATCAGGATATGGGGCCGCGTCGCCACCCATTTGGCGATGGCGATACGTTGCGCATTGCCGCCGGAGAGCGTTTTAACCGGTAAACTGCTGTCCGGGACTTTAATGTTCAGGTCACGGATCAGGTCTTTAACCACCGCCGCGGCTTTGCGGTGATCCATTAATCCGGTGCCGGTATGCAGCTGGTCGAAAATCGATACCAGCGTGTTGTCATAAATGGATTGATCCATGATGAGCCCCTGCGTCAGCCGGTCTTCCGACACATAGGCGATGCCGTGACGAATGGCGTCGCGGTTAGAGTGGAATTTCACCACCTTGCCGTTAATGCGGATTTCTCCGCTGTCCGGCTGGCTCATGCCAAACAGGCTCAGACAGAGTTCCGTGCGGCCCGAACCGAGCAGGCCGATAATCGACGTGATTTCTCCCTGGCGCAGCGACAGCGATATATTGTGATACTGCCCTTTGCGGCTCAGCCGGCTGATTTCCAGCAGTGGCGTCACATCGGCGGGCGCCCGGTGCGGCAGATGGCTGTAGGTGAAGCGCTGCCCGGTCATCAGGAACGCCAGTTCATGGCTGTCGAGTTCACTGGCCGGATAGGTGCCGACCAGTTTGCCGTCGCGCATCACGCTGATGCGATCGGCCACTTCCATCACTTCATCGAGACGGTGACTGACGAACACCACGCAGATACCGGCGGCTTTGAGTTCATTCACCACCCGCAGCAGACCATTAACCTCGCTGCGGGTCAGTGACGCTGTCGGTTCATCCATAATCACCAGACTGGCATCAGCAGCGATGGCACGGCATATTGCCACTAACTGGCGGTCAGCGATCGACAGCTTTTCAACTTTACGATCCGGATCCAGAGCAACGCCGACCCGTTGCATCGCCGCCAGCGCTTTTTTGCGCATTGACTCGCGATGTACCCAGAAATCACCGCCCGGTAAATAGCGGTGAATAACGATATTTTCGGCGACTGACAGATTGGGAAATAACGACAAATCCTGATAAATAACCTGAATGCCGTAATAAGAAGACAGCTGTGGCGTCAGGGTATGAAAGAGTTTTCCGTCCAGCGTGATGGCCGCGCCTTTTTCCGGTTGATAAACCCCGGAAATGACTTTAATTATGGTACTTTTGCCGCAGCCATTCTGCCCGGCCAGACAATGCACTTCACCTTTATTCAGCGTCAGGCTGACATTATCCAGTGCTAATACGCCGGGGAACTTTTTACTTATTTTTTCGAGGCTGATAAAGGCCTCAGCATTGGCGGGGGACGTGCTGAGCGTATTCATCATAGATCCTTAAGCCTGCCCATCCTATTTCCAGCCGGGTGTTGGCGATGCTCGCTTATCCGAATCATTTATATCTCATCGAATTTCACTGACTTTCGCCGCGCCTGACGCGAATTATTCAGGGTATATGTTTTCAATTTCTTAGTAGAAGTTCAGATACAGCACAACATACAACGCCGTATCTGTTTCTATTTGCCTGGTGTGGCGCTGGAGATAATCTATCTCCGTTAAATTAAGGTGTTAAACGTTCTGATCAGAAGCCAAGTGATTTCGCATTCTCTGGCGTTACTTCGAGAATTTTATTAAAACGAATCACTTTCTTATCCATATCGACGTCGGCTTTGCCCAGACCTTCAATGCTCAGGTCTTTAGTGACTTCTTTACCCTGCAGCAGCTGATCGGCAACCGAAACCAGGGCGTAACCGGCATCTTTTGGATCCCACAGCAGGACTTTTTTGATGTCACCGCGCATCAGATATGGCGCAGCCTGAGCCGGCATAGCGATACCGACAACCGCGATCTTGTTTTTCGCGCGCTTCTTCTGAACCGCCTGACCGGCACCAATCGGACCAAGGGAACCGAAACCGATAATCCCTTTCAGATCAGGATAGGTTTTCATCAAATCCAGCGTGGTGGAGTATGATTTATCAATATTTTCAGCCACCGGCAGGCGTGACGTGACTTCATGCATGTCCGGGTATTTTTCTTTCTGATATTTGATTGCCGCATTGGCCCACGCATTATGTAATGGCACGGTCAAAGAGCCGACATAAATGGCATAACCGCCTTTGCCACCCATATCTTTTGCCAGCTCGTCCATATTGGCTTCCGCATATTTCTGGCTGTCGATGGTTTCGACATCCCACTGACCAATTTGCTGGTCCGGCGATTCATGGGTTAATACCACGATGCCCTGCTCGCGCGCTTTTTTCAGTACCGGCTCCAGTACTTTGGCATCGTTTGGCACCACAATGATGGCGTCAACTTTTTTGGCAATCAGATCTTCAATCACCTTGACCTGCTGCGCCGGATCGGGCGTCGAGGCGCCAACCTGATAGGCGTTGACATCCAGCTTCTGCGCGGCTTCTTTTACGCCGACTTCCATGCGGGTGAACCACGGAATACCGGTGACTTTGGCCACCACGGCGATATCGTAAGGTTTGGCAGCGAATGAGGGTGTTGTGAATAACATGCACGCTGAAACCACACATGCACTGACTAATGCGAGGTTAAATTTCATTTTGGTACCTTTCTGATGAGGTTCTGGTATAGGGAACAGGCGGTTGCTATTTAATTCACGCTCAGAGATTAACTTACACGTACATAGGTTTTCGCGCAGATGTGAAGGAAATGTGAGCAAAGCCCATAAATGTTAAATCTTATAATCATATATGTTAAATAATAGTTAATTGAGAGAAAGTTGTGGCACGATTCTGAGCTTTATGATGGCTTCTGCTGCCATTTTACAACATTAAAAGATCTATTAATTAACAATAATGTTACATTTAAAACACTCCGCAACGGGTTTTATGACTGCAAAGTCACCGCGATGTCTTTTAAATTGCACGGATTGTGAACAGCGTCACTGGAGCAGGCGAAGAGGTTTTGCACTGCCTGTGCAGATGCTCGGGCATGATGTAAGCCACATCCACACCAGAGGCAGGTGGGCATGCACGCAGCTACGGTTTGTTATGAGCGAGGAGCGGACAGCGCTCAAAGATCAATCTCATACTCAATAGCCTCTTTAATTTTCGCCAGGGCCTCGCTCAGCTGATTCATCGTGACTGAGCCAAGAGCCAGACGAATAGCATGCGGCACACAGTTTGAGGTGCTAAAGGGTTCTGCTGTGGCAACAGAGATATGTTGCTGCATCAATCGGTGAACAAGCCTGTCAGCTCTCACTTCCTGAGGCAGTGATAGCCAGATAAAGTAAGCGTTGGCATGGCTTACCCATTCACTGTTCACAAGTATTTTGCGCACCAGCGCCTGCCGCTGACGCGCGTCCCGTCTTTTCAGCGCCTCAAAGCGTTTAAGTGTGCCATCTTTAATCCAGTCGCAGACAATCGAAACCATGAGGGAGGGAGTATTCCAGGTCGTTGCCCTGATGGCTCGCTCCAGGGCGATTCGCATTTCAGCGGGACACACCACAGCACCGACGCGCAGGCCAGTGGCAACGCTTTTAGCAAAACCGGTAACATAAACGGTTCTTTCGGGCGCATAAGTGGCAAGCGGCGGCGGTGGACGACGGACAAGAAATGCATAGGCCGCGTCTTCGATGATAAGCAGATCGAACGTTCTGGCAATCCGGGCCAGCTCCCTGCGCTGGGCATCATTCATAACCCAGCCAAGCGGGTTATGCAGTGTTGGCATGGTATATACCGCGCGCAGGCGCCGGCGTTGGCAGATTTGCCTGAATGCCGTCAGGTCCGGTCCACTGGCATCAGTGGGTATCGCCACCAGTTCCAGATGATAGAGGCTGGCCAGGGCTTTGAAGCCAGGATAGGTCAGAGCATCTACAGCCACCACATCCCCGGGTTTCAGCAGCCCCATAACAGCAACGCTAAGACCGTGCTGCGCGCCATTTACAATCAAAACCTCATCAGCAGACGCGGTCATGCCGGAGGCATTGAGCCATAACGCGATTGTCTCCCTGTCGCTTTGCCTGCCAGCGTGCGGCTGGTAACGCAACAGTGAAGCCAGATCGCCAGATGTGGCCAGCTGTCGCATTGCCTGGCGTAACCGTTCCGCCTGGTCCGGTAGCGTAGGATAGTTGAAGTTCAGATCGAGCACGTCAGACGCCACTGCGTACTGATCCAAACCCAGCCCGGCGGGCAGCGAAATTTCCCTGACAAATGTTCCTCTTCCGGTTTCTCCGCTCACCAGCCCCATGGCTTCCAGCTCAGCGTAAACGCGGGTAGCCGTTGCCAGTGACACGTGCTTTTCAGCCGACAGCGCTCTGTGGGTAGGCAGGCGGGCGCCCGGCAGGAGCGCGCCTGTTCGTATCGCGGAAGCGAATTCATCCACGATGACTTTGTATCGAGCTTTCATGGATTGTATCTATGACAATTATTTGATTGTCATAGATGCTGTTACTTAGCATGGGCGCTGTCAACGTTATCTGTTAAATCATTTATCGAACTTAATGAGGTCATTTGTGACAGCTACCAGGGTAATAAATACACATACTGGCCTGAAGTCAGGTTGGCTGAATGGGCTGGCAGGCGTGATCATCTTCAGTGGCTCTTTGCCCGCAACACGCATAGCAGTGCGGGAAATGGATCCCTTTTTTCTGACTTTTTCACGCGCTGCAATTGCCGGTGTGCTGGCCATTATGGTGATTCTCTTTTTAAGTCAGGCTCGTCCTCAGCGACATCAGCTGATTTCTCTGGTTGTCGTTGCTGCAGGTGTAGTGGTTGGTTTTCCTCTTCTGACAGCCATGGCGCTGCAGCACGTTACCTCGGCTCACTCTATTGTCTTCCTCGGTCTGCTGCCCATGGCGACGGCTATTTTCGGCGTTATCCGGGGAGGCGACAGGCCCAGGCTGGCTTTCTGGATTTTTTCTGTTGCCGGCAGTCTGCTGGTGATGGGATTTGCCCTACTCCAGAAGAGTTCTGTATCAGTAACCGGCGATCTTCTGATGCTGGCTTCCGTGGTTGTGTGTGGCCTCGGCTATGCCGAAGGTGCAAAGCTTTCGCGTGAATTGGGTGAATGGCAGGTTATCTGCTGGGCACTGATTATGTCCCTGCCGCTGATGCTTGTTGCCACCCTGGAGACCTTGCCTGAGAACATAGGCGAAATAAGCCTTCAGGCGTGGCTTTCACTGGGATATGTATCGCTGTTCAGTATGCTGATTGGTTTCATTTTCTGGTACAGGGGACTGGCTGCAGGCGGAATCGCCGCTGTGGGACAATTACAGTTGCTGCAGCCATTCTTTGGTCTCGGACTTTCAGCAACGTTACTGTCTGAAACGGTAAGTCCGATGATGATTCTCATAACGCTCGGCGTGATCCTGTGTGTCGTTGGCTCGCGCAGGTTTGCACTTTAGGTCTTAGCCTCCTGTCGTCTGGATTTACGTAAGTGTCCGCGTTGAGCAAAAAGTGGACCACGATATGCGACGATCAGCCTGATTCTCAATACCGGAACAGTTCATGCTATAAACGATTTAACTTTTCATTCACCGACGATTGAGGGAATTTTCATGTTTGCGGTTGAGGAAATAAAAGTGAAGTATCCTGGCGCAGATGCCTGGCAAATGGGTGACAGCGCGGAACTGGCCAGCAAGCTGGCAGAACTGGTAAAAAAAGGCATCAAAACAGCTTCCTGCGGATCGTTTACCGCTTACCAGCAGGAGGAGTCTGCTCCGAAGATTGGGAGCTATAACATTATTCTTGATGGTCAGAATACCCCGGTCTGTGTGATCAGATTGATTTCACTGCGGCTGGTGCGTTTTTGTGATGTAACAGAAGAGTTTGCCCGCAAAGAAGGTGAAGGCGATTTAAGTCTTGAATTCTGGCAGAAAGAACACCAGCGCTTTTTTAGCCGTGAAGGTCATTTTTCAGAAGATATGGAGTTGATTGCTGAAGAATTTGAAGTGGTGGAAGTGCTGTAAGATCAGGCAAATAGTTAGCATTTTATCGGCGGCCATCAATAATAATATCCGCTTTTAGCCTACAGAGGACTGAGCACAAGTCCATGTCTGCTATGAGCGCGAAGCGGTCATCAGCTGTTTATCGACAAAAAATGCAGGCTCATAGCATAATGCTTATCAATTGAGAGTAAACAGCAGGCACATTTTTGTAGCGGCGCAATTTATTGCGCGAAGCATTGATGGGCACGGTGCTGCTATTAGTAGGCGCGATTAATCGCGCCGCTACGAAATGTGCGGTAAGTGAATTTGGGACTTAACTGAACGGCATTAAGGCTTATAGCATGGTTGCTTATTTATCAACGGGAGCTGGTTTCTATCCATCTGATGCTGTGTATCCATCATAAATGCATAGTTAAACTGAATTGCATAGTGCTTGTTCCTGTACAAATCCCATCGCATTTATTGTGTAGCAATAAAGCTTTCTTTTCATATAGTTGGATGGTCAATTTTCGAAACTCAGCAGGTAATCGAATGATCTTAAGTGTTAATCACGTTGGTTTTTCAGTTAAAAACATTGAAGACTCCGTGTTCTTCTGGACTCATATCCTTGGAGGTGAATTAATACGCGAAGGAAAAATGTCTGGACCCATAATCGATGAAGTCACAGGTGCAAGGGGAGCTGATGTACGGATGGCTTTGCTTGAACTGGCTGGTATCAAAATTGAATTACTACAATATAGTAATATAGAGCAGCCAGCAGAACCTTCAGCACCTTATATCCCAGGCTACGCTCACCTTGCTTTTACAGTTGAAGATCTTGATACACTGTTGAGCAAAGCATCGGACTATGGCTGGAAGACGCCGGGTAAACCTCAGACAGTGTTGTCAGGCCCCATGAAGGGAACCAGAGTAATATATTTACAAAGCCCTGATGGTCAGACGCTAGAGTTGATGGAGCACAGTCAATGAAGTCCACATGGCATAGCCCGTTATCTGCTTATTGAAACAGTGATGTTTGCAAAGTCCGCTTCTGGCACAAAGCGGACAGACGCGGAGCATGGTCCGCTATGAGCGAAAAGCGGACACTTAAAACTGATATTTGTTAGATTGATTACAGGGAACTAAATGATTAACATCTGCTCTTTCGGACAAAGAAAATGACTGTTAACGATTCTCTCTTCGCATTCTCTCTCGCAGCATTGTTACTTACCCTGACCCCCGGCCTTGATACGGCACTTATTTTGCGCACTGCTTGTGCAGAGGGCGGCAAAAAGGCTTTTCACGCTGCGCTTGGCATTGATGCTGGCTGTTTTTTATGGGGGGCGTTGGTCGCATTAGGCCTTGGTGCACTTCTGGTGGTTTCAGAAATGGCTTATACGGTGCTTAAAGTTTGTGGCGCGGTCTACCTGAGCTGGCTGGGTTTACAACTGCTGATACGTCCCCGATCATCTTTCAGTGATGGCGATGATGACAATGGTTTTCAGGGGAACTGGTTTATCAGAGGAATGTTGGGAAATGTGCTAAACCCTAAAATGGGCATTTTCTATGTCTCCTTTTTGCCGCAGTTCATACCTGCCGGTCACTCTCCTTTGATATGGACTTTTATCCTGGTCAGCATCCACGTGGCGATTGGGACTATATGGTCAGTCACACTCATTTTAAGCACGCATTTTGCGTCAGCTATTTTGAAGAAAAATCGCGTTGTCCAGATGATGGACAGAGCAACAGGGGGCTTATTTTTATGCTTCGCGGCTAAACTTGCTATGAGCACAAGATAGCTGGCAGGACTGGCTGAAAACGTCCGCTTCTGGCACAAAGCGGACGTCAGCAACCGCATCATACGGTCCCTACAGAGAAACCGGGTAGACAGCTTTTGATATCAGTGCTGAAAGGTTTCAAAGAAATGCTTCTCAGCCTATGTCTCACATATTAATGTGTTTAAACAAATCACTTACATGGAATGAAGAGAGTAATGTACTGGGAGTCAGAAAGGCTGCTTTACAGACCAGTAGTAATGTCCGATCTGGATGCGCTGTTTGGCATTTACGGTGACATCAGAACTCACGCGTTTAACCCGAGGGGTCCTCATCGGGACATTGAGCATAGTCGTAATGTTATCCTGCAGCGAACCGCAGATCGTGAGCGTTATGGGTTTGACGACTGGGCTGTTTCTGAAAAGGCGGATCCAGAAAGGATCATTGGCTTTGGAGGTGTATTTGTCAGTCAGTTCAATGGCCGACAAACGAATAATTTGGGCTACCGGTTTGAACCAGAATCATGGGGGAAAGGTTATGCAACCGAGCTTGCCTGTCGCGCTTTAATATATGCATTCGACGAGCTAAAACTTCCTGAAATTGTCGGAGTTACACGCGAAAATCATATCGCCTCTCGCCGCGTTCTTGAAAAAGCAGGTCTGTTGTTTAACCAAAGGATAGACAATCCTGAGGACCCACCGGCTAACCTGATGTTCACTCTGACTCTCGAGCAATGGAAAAGGTTAAAACGACAGCCTTGATGCATGGTTACATCTTTTGACTACATAATGTTAAGTCCACTATGAGCTAAGAACGTACATCGATTTTTGAGAAGGATAACTGTTATGATAAATTCTGACGTAAAGACATTCAATTGATAGAAATCGGTGAAGGTAATAAAAGGGAGGTGTAATGTTCGTCCCGGATTTTATTAATGAAGTTCATGGAGAGTTTATACTTGTAGCCAGCCACAGCCTGGCATCTCCGGAATCAATAAAACTCAGTATTGCGTATAATATTGCCAGAATATCCTATGGACTATCGCAACTTCCATCGCACATTCAAACTTGTCGGGTCGTCTATGATATCAGAGGACAATCGATCTCCGACCTGGTCCTGGCCCAGATTAAAGAAGCATTCGAGCAGGTAGCAATTGTGGAGTTTAAATTCTGATGGGACTTCAGTTAATTGTAAAAGCTGATCTTAAGAAGATAGAAAAATCTTTGGGCTCACTGACATCAGGTTGTGAAATATTCGCTATTGCTGAAGGCCTTTTCGGCATTTCAATTCCAGAGCGAACTCTCTCATCCGTAGGTGAAGATGTCGTTCTACACAAACTTGAACAACTCAAGCGTTTTGACCTTTGGCAGGGGGCCTGGCAAGAGCCAAAACGGCGTTGGCTCTGGTGAGTTTCAGCTTTGAGCGATCTGCGGATATTACTGACAACGCGGTGTATCAATCTTTTGGGGCAGGTCACGGACATTCACAGCTTTGCCATGCAGGTCATGCACAATCACGAACCGATCTGTTTCGCAGATGCGTCAAAAAGGCAGCGTAGAACACTACAACAGCGAGACATGCTTCTGCTTTAAAGCCATGCGCAGCTCTTTATCAGGTTCGCCATCGACAATCAGCGCACTGGCCAGATCCAGATCCCCAATCGCGAAGGCGGAGGCGGAATTGAGTTTCTCTTTTGACACCATGACAACGGTCTCGGCGGCTCTCCCCGCCAGCGCGCGCTTTATGCCGGCCTCTTCATAGTTGCCGGTCGTGAGGCCGGCGGTTTTATGCACGCCGGTAACGCCCATGAAAAACAGATCAGCATTAATACGCGCAGCCGCCTCATGGACAGCCGATCCCACCGCGACCACCGAGTGGCGATAGAGCAGCCCGCCCAGGGTTATCACTTCTACCCGCGGAAAATCCACCAGCGCAACCGCAATACCGGGGCTGTGGGTGATCGCCGTGAAAGCCAGGTCTGCTGGCAGCAACTGCACCAGTTCTGCGGTGGTGGTTCCGCCGTCAATAATCACTACCTGACCGGGTTGAATCAGCTTCACCGCCTTTTGCGCCACACACTGCTTGGAACTCATTTGCACGTTTTTGCGTTTTTCGAAGGATGCCAGCGCGGCTGACACCGGCAGCGCGCCGCCGTGCACGCGCTGTAACAGTCCTTCAGCGGCCAGCTCGCGCAAATCGCGGCGTATTGAGTCCTCGGATATGCCGAAACGCTGACTGAGCTCACCTGACATCACCTGATTTTCAGCCGCCAGAATCTTCAGAATCTGTTGTTTTCGCTGGCTTGATAGCATAATTACCCGCTCACGTTTTTTCTTGAATTTGCACGATTATGCATGATAGCGTCTGTTTTGTCATCTTCAGGAGGCAAGCTATGCAGCAGAAAATACGCAATATCCGTGAGCAGCTGTTGTCCGACAACTGGTACACCCTGAAAAAATACACCTTTGAATTGCAGCGCCGTGACGGCTCGTGGCAGAAGCAGCAACGTGAAGCGTATGACCGCGGTAATGGTGCCGTCGTGCTTCTCTATAATCGCCAAAAGCGCAGCGTGGTGCTGACCCGCCAGTTTCGCTTGCCGGTTTTCATTAATGGTCACCAAGGTTTTTTGATTGAAGCGGCTGCCGGGCTGCTCGATAACGCTTCGCCGGAAACCCGCATTGTCGCGGAGGCAGAAGAAGAAACCGGTTACCGGGTGCAGCATATTGAAAAAGTCATGGAAGCCTTTATGAGTCCGGGTTCGGTTACCGAGAAACTCTATTTCTTTATCGCCGAATATGCTGATGACGATCGCCAGAGCAAAGGCGGTGGCCTTGCCGATGAGGGCGAGGATATTGAAGTACTGGAATGGCCTTTGACTCAGGCCCTGAGCGCAATTCGCAGCGGGGAGATTATGGATGCGAAAACCATCATGTTACTGCAATACGTTGCCATGAATGTCCATTTTGAGGAGCCAATACCATGCTGATCCTGATTGCCGGCCCTGTGCGCAGCGGCACCGAAGGAGACCCGGCCTTAATTCACGCCAATATACAAAAATTAGATGAAGCCGCTCTGCAGGTTTATCACAGAGGGCATACGCCGGTGATTGGAGAATGGCTGGCATTACCTCTTGCCGCCGCCGCAGGTTCAAAGGCAATCGGTGATGAAATCAGTGAGGCTTATCTTTATCCGGTTGCACATCGGCTTATTCAACATTGCGACGCGATCTTACGTATGCCGGGCGCGTCGCACGGCGCCGATAACGATATACGGATTGGCAGAGAACGCGGGTTAAAAATTTATACTGACATAGATGAGATTCCGATCGGGTGATTATGCTTTCACTGGATGGCGACGATGCCAGCGCGGCCATTCAGGCTTATGGACATTTGGCTTGTCGCCGTCATTCAAACACGAGTATTTTTCGCGAATAAAACAAACTCATTGATGCTGGGGAAATATGCCACTATTGCTGATGGCGGTTTCTCTGCATCGTCTGTTGCAGTGATTCATAACTTACCGCAGCGATGTCGGCTGCTGGCACACAATGAAGGCATTATTTATGCGTGATTCTGCATCTACATCCATCGGTCTGCTGCTGTTCCCTGCGCTTACGCAGCTTGACCTGACCGGTCCGTTTGAAGTCTTTGCGCGGGCACCAGACACGAAAGTGCATCTCATCTGGAAAAATCTGGACCTTGTGGTGTCAGACCGGGGGATGGCGATTCAGCCAACCACCACGTTCGACGCGTGTCCCGCGCTGGATATAATATGTATTCCCGGCGGGCCGGGGCAGATAAACCTGATGGAGGATGAAGAAGTCCTGTCGTTTATCCGGGCTAAAAGTAAACAGGCGAAGCTGGTAACGTCAGTATGCACCGGATCGCTTGTGCTGGGCGCGGCCGGGCTTCTTGAGGGATATAAAGCGACGACGCACTGGGCTTCGCTGGATCAGCTGGCGCTATTGGGCGCAGAGCCAGTAAATGAGCGTGTTGTACGCGACCGCAACCGTATAACGGGCGCCGGTGTGACTTCAGGTATCGATTTTGCCCTCAGCGTCGTATCAGAGATGTTCGGACCGGATATCGCGCAAAACATTCAGCTGCATATGGAATATGACCCTGCCCCGCCCTTTGACTGTGGCTCGCCCCGCTCCGCATCTGAAGAACAGCTGAAAAAAGCTCAGCAACAGGTTGCGCCATTTATTGAAAAGCGGCGGCAGGCGACGCTGAAAGCCGCAGCCAGACTACAGAAATAACGGGCCGGCACGGAGCGGACTTCCCCACCGACGAATGCCTCGATGAGCGAAAAACGGACATACAGGTAAGAGTAAATAGGCTTCGGTCGTCATAAATTTATTTTGTATTAAACAACTCGTCCTTCAGAAATTACACCGTTAAGTGGATTGCGATGATAGGGTTACCTCCTTGCCACATTAAGAGGAAAGGCGAATGATTGTAAGAACCTGGCACGGTTGTGTTCCGCTTAAACACGCTGAAGATTTTGCGAAACACCTTGAGAAGACAGGTGTGGAACATTCACGAAGCATTGCCGGGAATATAGGCGCTTATGTGCGCAGAGAAACACAGGGTGACTGGGAGCATTTCTTTCTGGCAACTTACTGGAAGGATCTGCAGTCAGTAAAGACTTTCGCGGGAGAAAACTATCACGTGGCAGTGACGTATCCGGATGACGAACAATTTGAGTTACTTTCAGATCCATACGTTTTTCAGCACACCGTGGAAACCGTTTTACCGCTTTAGCCCCCTTTTCAGGGCGACTTAACGGTTGTCCTGATTCGTCTCTAAGTTGATTCGAAGCGTCAATGTCCGCTTTGCGCGACGAGCGGACATTTCTCTCAATAGTCACGAACCGGCAGGCGCACCCCTGGGTTCAGAGGCTGAGCAGTGGAATGCCCGCGTTCAGAGTGAGTCCCAGACATGTCCGGCTTATTACATTACTGATATTTCAGGAATGAGGTGATGGTTAAGATTGCCGCCTCGTTCTATATTTCAATAAGGCAATACATACTATTAAGGACATTTGTCATGCTCACGCAACGCACGCTCAAAACAACCTTTGCTCTGTTGATTGGTTTCGCCGTTTTTGTTGCACCGGCTTATGCAAACCCTGGCAATGGCAATGGCAATGGCAATGGCAATGGCAATGGCAATCACGGTAATAATGGCGCGCACGGAAATAAAGAGCAGGGTTACGCATCGTCGAAAAACGAACATGGACATCGCAAGAACGCCCGGCACCCCGATCATGTTCAATCTGATATCAGCTTCTCTCAGGCACGAGCGCTCGCCGTCAACTATGGTTTGGTAGGCTATCAATCTCTGCCACCGGGAATCGCTAAGAAAGTGGCGCGTGGGAAAGCATTGCCACCGGGTATTGCTAAGAAAAATTTGCCAGCATCCATGATAAATGCGCTGCCTTACTACCCCGGCTACGAGTGGCGCGCGGTTGGAGATGATTTAGTGCTTATTGCGTTGAGCACAGCAGTTGTGACCGCCGTGATTAACGGTGTGTTCAACTAACCACAGACTGCAAGCCCGGCTAAAAGAGATCGCCGGCAAAGTCATGTATACGCAAACAACCTGTTTCCCGAATTGCTTGCAAACCAAACGGATGATGTCCGCTTTTCGCTCAAAGCGGACATCGGTCTGTTCGTCAATTCGTTCTATGGCAAAAGCCGATGTTTACGATTATCCGACTCAAATGCCCCCAGACGAAACTCACATACTGCTGTATTTAGCGGCTATTTACTGAGTGGGAAAAGGTGAATCAAATTAGCGGCCAGGGGATAAATACCTAATGATCGCGTTGAAGCCCTGAGGTCGTCAATGGAGGCGCCTTCTTTCGGCATGCTTCCTCCCCACACCGTAATTCCTTCCGAAAGATGTGACGGACGCTGCTGGCTTTCGTCACTAATTTCAACAGTTTCACCATTACTTAATGTGATAATCAAAGACGCAACATCCTGTGTTTCGGATGTTCCATTTTCTTTTTTAAGTGTAATTTTCATTAGCCTTTTCTCCGTCATGATCATTTATATGGCTATAATACCAGGCGTTTGGCTCCCTCGCACGATTATTACTTAAATGTTGTGTTCCCTTCTCGCTCATCGCGGATATTTGCGAATTATAAAAATGATAATTAAAAAAATTTGGTTATTACAAAGTTGAATAATCCGTTATCTCTTTCATGCCTGATAAATAACTTTAGCTGAGGAGGAATGTTGTCAGACGATGGCCAAAATGCCTCGAAGCTTGATATCGCCCTGTTGTGTCAGGTGATCTTTGTGCGGCTTCGTGCCTTGCGAAAGAGATGCTGCGCATGTGCATCAAACTGGATGAGCAGTGGGCAAATCTCTGCCGGATTTACGCTGATATGTCATTAATGTGGTCATGCAAGAGATAGCCAGCCACAGACAGGCAGTTTTCGTTCTCCCTCTTCCCACCGCCTGAATGTGTCTTAGCTCTTCTGAGTTACCTGGCTTTCAGGGTTTCAGAATAACTTTCGTCCAGCCATTGTCACGATCATCAAAATGCTTATAGCCTTCGGCAGCATCTGCCAGAGCGAGACGATGCGAGATGATCTGCGCCGGATTGGCTCTGCCCTGATGGATAAGCCTTGCGAGCTGGCGGTTGTACGCTTTGACATTACACTGACCGGTCTTGATTGACTGACCTTTAAACCAGAAATTCCCAAAATCGAATGGCACTTTACCCTCTTTGGCCAGGTCGGTCGCGCCTCCGGGATCCTGCGGAACAAAAACGCCGACCGCACCGATGCCGCCCGTGGCCTTAGTTGACGCGACAAGGCTGTTAAGCGTGGCTGAGTTATCCTCGTGGCCATGTTTATTGCAGCATTGATATCCCACACACTCGCAACCGCAATCCGTGCCGCGCCCGTCGGTTAACTCGAGAATTTTGTTTACTGCCTCATCGCCCACCCCATTGATCGCTACTGCACCCAGTTGTTCGGCCAGCGCCAGTCTGTCCGGATGGGTATCAACCACAAACACCTGCGATGCGCCTTTGATCATGGCCGAGTGAGCCGCCATCAAGCCGACCGGGCCTGCGCCGTAAATTGCCACACTCTCTCCGGGGCGCAATCCTGCCAGTTCAGTGGCATGCCAGCCGGTGGGGAAGATGTCGGAAAGTAAAACGTAGTCCTCCTCTTTTTCTACCGCATCCGGCGGCAGCACCAGACAGTTAAAGTCAGCATAGGGAACACGCAGTAACTCCGCCTGTCCGCCATCCCATTCGCCCATTTCAGCAAAGCCATAGGCGGCACCGGCCGTACCCGGATTTGCCGTCAGGCAGTAGCCGGTTAACCCTTTCTCGCAATTTTCACAGAATCCGCAGCCGACATTAAAGGGCAGGCAGACATAATCGCCAACTTTGACCCGCTCAACCGCGCTGCCGATTTCAATGACCTGCCCCAGATTTTCATGGCCAAAGATGCGACCCTGTTCGAAGCTGGTTCGTCCTTCGTACATATGCAGATCCGAACCGCAGATATTGGTGGTGGTAATACGGACAAGCACATCGGTAGGGCGAACGATTTTGGGATCCGGAACCTCTTTGACTGAAACGTCAAAAGGTCCGTTATAGACAACTGCTTTCATGATGTTCTCCTCACGTGCATGATCAGTTATGAAGGCTGCGGCTGCGTGACGCTTTGCGGTCGCCTCCCTCTCAGTGATGCTGCTTTTTCAATCAAACGGCTTGATTGAATGTGTAAGTGTAGAACAGCGCATGAAGTCGCCCGGGAGCATTAATATTATGTAACTCTATGAATTGTAAGCACCGTTTCGCTAAACGCCCTTTATCTCCCCCTTCTTCCAGGCCCCTGGCGCACCACACCGCTACGCTGACTTAGCCTTGTGCTGAATCCCGTAACCGCTATTGCCCTCAACATCCGCCCTGCTATTCCCTGCTTTTTATCCAGCGACCAGGTGCGGCGCTGTCCGGACTGGCGTTTATCCTGAAGGAAAAGCGCACCTTGCTGAGTGCCGCGGCTTTCATCATTATTTTTGCATTTCATCCTGAATGCAGTATTTGCCGTGCGCTTATCGTCATTGATTTTTCCTGAACCCCGACGCACTTCCAGCATAAGCAGGCGCTTTTATTACCACATAAAAAAAGCCCACTCCAGGGTGGGCTTAAGCGTACACACGGTGACCAGCGTCATGCAATTAATCAAATATACCGGAGGGGCAGTAATTGCCTTCCCAGCCAACTATCTTAGCGCCTGGATCCAGATCTCTCACCGATACGCTATCCCCGCCAAATTCTGAGCCAGTGACGACGATATCGTAATCATGATTTGGCTGAGGAATGAATCTGGTGGAGACAGATCGTTCTGTATTTTGGTAGTAGCCCGGCTGAGTCCAGTAATGAATTATACTTATCAGTTGCCCCGGCTTGATCGTAAATTCATTTATGAAAGCCCCCTTATTGTTACTTGATTCTGGCATTCCGATTTTTTTATTTCCTGACACAGGAATACCGAGAATAGCCAGACCAGCTGTAATCCGGCGCTCTAAAACTTTTTTATAACAGCCACTCGGCTGTTTTTCGTAAAATTGCAGGGCTGTATTGCCCTCAGATGCAGCACGAACCCTGGCTGCATCTGAACCTTTATAGTCTTCCAGAGAAGGCCTAAACCCAGCCGAACATCCACTTAACAACGTTACTATTATTCCTGTAATAACCAGTTTTCCATACATGCGCATCTCCTTACGTTTCTGTCGCTCCTGTTTTTATCGGCCTGTGGGTGTGAAATCTTTAACAGATATTAAGCCAGCCATCCGGGGATAATCTGTCCCTGATATACCTGCCTGACATCTGAACAATGTCCGCTCCCGGCACCAAACGGCCCTCCCCCCTGCGCACTCTGCTATCAACAACACACTGCCATCACAGCTAAAGCAAAGCATCAGGTGATTATTGAGACTTAACCTGTTAGTTTAAAACGATGAAAACTTGCTCAGCTCTGTCTTCCGCAATCATTATTATCACCTTGCACGTTCAGGTGGGATAACGTTTGCCATTTTCCCGCCGGTAAGGCGGGCCTTACCGGTAATCAACCAGTGAGGTCTGCCATGAACACCACCGATGTCGCATCACCTGATAAACCCACGCTTCACCTGTTATGTGGAAAAATTGCGTCGGGTAAATCTACGTTATCCGCAAAATTAGGCGCTGCACCACATACTCTCATTATCAGTGAGGATCGCTGGCTTGCAGCGCTCTATGCCGATGAAATGCACTCGGTCGCGGATTACGTGCAGTATTCCTCTAAGCTCAGAAATGCCATGAAACCGCATCTGGTGTCATTACTTAACGCGGGGATGTCGGTAGTCCTGGATTTTCCGGCTAATACACCCGCCAGTCGTGAATGGATGATGAGTATCATCAAAGCATCAGGGGCTGCTAACCAGATGCATTTCCTTAACGTCCCTGATGAGGTGTGTAAGAGCCGATTACGTGCCCGTAACGCAGCAGGCACCCACGATTTTGCCGCTTCAGATGATCAGTTTGAAATCATAAGCCGTTATTTCTCAGCACCAGCGGCTGATGAAGGTTTCAATATTATTGAATACCGCTCTTAAGCCGCCGGGTTGCGGCTTATGAGGTGCTAATTCCATGACGCAGCCGGATTCTGCGCCATTAAACGGCGCCCGATAACGGCGCCGTTTGTTCATCAAGGCTGGTTACCCCTCTCCCCTGCCGATTTGCCAGATGCCGGTTGGCGGCGTGCCGTTGACTTTCCAGTCACCGATGTCGCGCGCTTTGTAGATCACCGGGTTATGCGACGAGACGGTGCGCGCATTGCGCCAGTGACGATCCAGCGCTTTGCTGACGCGCGTGTCCGACGCGCCAAGCGCATTAAACAGTTCGGTGGCAGCACGCGGCACCAGCTCGCTGGCGATCACCTGCGCCTGTCCGGCCTCGGCTTCCGCCAGGTTATTGAGGGCGGCGATGGCCGCTTCATCGGCACTCAAGTGCGCTTCATACGCTGATTGCAGTGAATGAGTAGCGCGAATCACCGTGGCTTCGACGGCAAATGCCAGACTGGTGATCTCGCCCACCACCTGCAGCACCTGCGCATCCTGCCGCGAGGCCGCTCCGTTGCCGTGACTGTAAACGCGGTTGCGTGCGGCAACGGCTGCCGCGCCGTCCCGCGCCACCGCGCGCGCAATGCCCGCCAGCGTTGCCAGCAACACGTGCTGGTAATACGCGGTCTGATAACGGAAGCGCGTGGCAAAATCATATACGTGCTGCGTCTCCACATGCGCGTGCTCGAAGCGCGTCGTGCCGCTGCCAGTCAGGCGCTGGCCAAATCCGTCCCAGTCATCTTCACGCGTGACGCCCGGCTGATGCGTATTGACCAGCGCGATCACGTCACCCTGATTGTCATCGCGGCGCGCGTAAACATCTATCCAGTCGGCGAACAGCGCACCGGTACTGTAAAACTTCTCGCCATTCAGCGTCCAGCCATTGGCGGCAGGCGTAACGCGGGTGATCACGTCGCCCAGCCTGACGTTGCCAATCTCCGTCCAGCCGCTGCCCACCAGCTCGCCATCAACAAAGCGGCGAAACCACGCGTCGCGCTCCGCATTGTCCGGCTGGTTGAGCCGGTCCTCGACAAAAGCAAAGTGCGCGCGCAGCGCCTGCGGCAGGTTGGAATCCGCTTCCGCCAGTTCAATCAACAGCTGAAACAGCTGCGGCAGCGAGGCGCCCCAGCCACCTTTTTGCTGTGGAATACGCACCGTGCCAAAGCCGGCCTCCTTCAGCCACTGCAGTGGTTCATAAGGCAAGGTACGCGTACGCTCGCGTTCCGCCGCGCCCGCCGCGATGCGGGCAAACAGCGGTCGGAAGTGCGCCGCCAGCGTGTCATAGTCAGTACCGGTAGAGAGAATGCTCATGTTTTACTCCTGAGGGGAAAGGTCGTCGATGTCGTGGCGGGTCGGTTCGTGACGCACCGCCAGCAGGAAAAAGATCGGAATGATGGCGGCCAGCGATACCACCCAGAACATGTTGGTGCCGAGCGCCGCCTGCAGAATCGGCAGAATGAACAGCGCCAGCGCACTGCCGATGCCCGACAGCGCACGGCTAAAGCCGACGCCGGTCGCGCGAATCGAGGTGGGATACGAGAGCGCCGGATAGACCATCAGCTGTGCGCCCGGCCCGAATCCTTCGGCAAACAGCCACAGTCCGAGCATCAGCACCGCAAACACGATGCCCACCAGCGCCTGCGGGTGGCCAATCAACGCCAGCGCCACCAGCGCCAAAAACTGCAGCGCAAAGCCAGCGATCGCCACGTGGCGTGACGGATATTTCCACGCCAGGCGCATCCCCAGCAGCCCGCCGGTAAAGGCAAACAGCGCGTTCAGCCCCAGCGAAGCTGAGATGGTCTCGAACACACCGGCACCGAGAAATTGCGCCAGTATCGACGGCAGGAAGAAGGCGATGGCGGTGTACTCAAACGAAATACAGATATTCATTACGCCGGCAACGAGGGTGCGTTCACGCCACGGCTTCTGGAACAGTACGCGAAAACTCACCTTCGGCGCCGCCGCCGCGGGTGGCGTTTCCGGTTCTGCTTCGTGAGCATGAATACCGTACGAATCACGCAGGATACGCACCGCCGAGGTCAGATCGCCCTGATTCGCGGCCCACAACGGTGATTCATTCATGAACTTACTGCGCACCGCGATGATCAACAGCGCAGGTACCGCGCCAAACAGCAGCGAGGCGCGCCACAGCCAGTCGAGATGATCTTCAGGCAGCAGAAAATAGAGGCCAAAAATCAGCAGGAAACACACAGTGGAAGCCGCATACCACATCGGGCACCAGGCCGCGAGCCGTGCGGCTTTGTTACCTTTGCCAGCGAATTTAGAGAATTCCGCCAGATAAGACATCGCCACCGGCAGATCGATGCCCACGCCAACGCCCATCAGGAAACGCGCGCCAATCAGCACCCAGACGTTGGGTGCTAAGCCCGCCGCAATCGCCGATACGACAAAAAACAGCATGTCGGCCATGAACACCGAATAGCGGCCGTACTTATCCGTCAGCCAGCCACCAATCAGGTTGCCGACAATGGTGCCAACCATGATGGATGAGGTGACCAGCCCGGTGGTGAACGGCGATAGCTGGAACTCGCGCACCACGTCATCGATGCCGTACGACAGTGTGGTCAGGTCGTAGGCGTCGAGGAACACGCCACCCAACGCGAGAAACACAATCATGCGCGCATAGTTGTTTTTGCTACTGCGGGTGTTGATCAGCCTTGCCACATCACTGACCGAACGTACCGGTTGCGAAGCCGGCAAGGTGTTTTCTAAAGGAAGAGTACTCATAACGCCTCACGTCTGTTTTTGTTGTGCAGGTGAGGTGGTTATAAGCGCTTTATGCAGGAAACCAAAGCAACAATATTTGCTATTAATTACAATATAATCAATAAGATAACAAATAAATCAACACTAAAACCCGGACGCGCAATGCGGGTCCGGGTAGCGTATTCGGCAGTAAAGTTATTCAGCTGAAACCGGCACCAGCACGCCTTTGACCAGCGGGTCATCGGTGGTTTTTAGCCACTGCTGTACGCGCGGATCGGCAAAAACCTGCCTGAGTTTGACGATGTTCTCCTGCTCCAGGTAAGGCGTACCGATCACCAGCTGCGAGGCAAAGGTGCGCGGCGCGGGCGGGAACAGAATACCTTTGTCACGCGGGACTTTACCGGCGTCAAACTGCGACACATAACCAATTGCCGCATCGACCGAATTAAGCGCCCGCGGCATGGTCAGCAGATCCAGCTCTTTGAACACGAAACCGTGCGGATTACCGACAATGTTTTTCAGTTTGGCGGTGCGCGGTTCTACCGTTGGATCGAGGGTGATCAATCCCTGACGCGCCAGCAGCCAGAGCGCCTGGCCCTGATTCGCCCCATCGTCGGGCACCACAATGGTTGCGCCCTG
The DNA here is from genome assembly GCF_002928365.1 of Pantoea sp. ICBG 985. Lineage (NCBI taxonomy): Bacteria > Pseudomonadati > Pseudomonadota > Gammaproteobacteria > Enterobacterales > Erwiniaceae > Pantoea > Pantoea sp. ICBG 985. Next base: position 414,687 of record NZ_POWM01000003.1, on the reverse strand, counting down.
CGGTAAATCCGCCACCGAGTGGTAGCGATCGGAGTAAATACCAAAAGCCCACTGGAACAGAGGCAGGCTGGAAGTGAGCTGGAAGCCGTTAGCATCGACCACCTGCTTCAGCCACCACTGATGCTGATAGACCGTCGCAGCATACTGCCCTTCTGCTACCGCACGGTCCGCCTGCACCGGATCCTGCACACCGACCGCCTCCAGCTTCAGGCCGTAGTCCGGCGCGATATGCTCACCCACATAGTCGATCAGCTTCTGTTCACCGGCCATTGCCGGCTCATAATGCACTTTCAGCGTGGTACCAAACACTACCGCCTGCGGCTGCTGGCTGCGCCAGAACCAGCCAGCGGCGGCCAGCAAAATGACCACTATAATCAGCAGCAGCCACGGCCAGCGGCGTGTTTTACGTAATTCAAACTCTTGTGTTGTCATAACGATGTCCCCTGAGGATGGCGCAAGGCCGCAACCAGCCGGTCGCCGAAAAATTGAATGGTCTGAATCAGTGCAATTAACACCACGATGGTGGCGATCATGATGTGGTTATCGAACCGCTGATAGCCATACACCACCGCCAGGTAGCCAATGCCGCCAGCGCCAATGGTGCCGGCGATGGCCGAGTACTCAATCATGGAGATCAGGTTGAGCGTGATGGCTGCGACAATCGCCGGCAGCGCTTCACTCAGCTGGGCGGAGCGGATGATCTGCCAGCGCGACCCGCCGCACACCAGCCCTACGGCGGTAACTTCTCCGGGCAGCTCGCGTAATGCGTTGTCGACCAGGCGGCCAAAGAAAGGAATCCCGGCGGCGATCATCGGTACCACCGCCGCCGGAATGCCGATGGTGGTGCCGGTGAGCCAGAAGGTAAACGGAATGATGGCCGCCATCAGCACCAGAAACGGTAACGAGCGCCCCATATTGACGATCCAGCTCAGCACCCGATGCACACCGCGCTGCGGAAACAGTCCGCGCGGCGAGGTGTTAAACAGCACCACGCCGACCACGCCACCGAGGCTCACCACAAACAGCATCACGATGCCGACCATCAGCGCGGTTTCACCCAGCGCCGGCAGCATCAGTGCCGGAATTTCAGGCCAGGGTGTGTCCTGGCTTATCACGGATACGCTCATACCGCCTCCCGTAACGGCGGCACGCTGACAGCAACGCTGGCCGCCAGGCCATACTGCTCCAGCTGCGTCAGCAACCGTGCCAGCGGTACCTGCTCCTGCTGAAAATGAATTCCCACCTGCAACCGACCAGCCTGGATGCCATTGACCCGCTCGACATGCGCACCCAGCAGATCCACCTTTAAAGCGAACTGCTGGCTGATGCGCGAAATCCAGTCGCTGGCCACCGCGACATCGGTACGGTAGCTAAGCTGCAGCACCAGTCCAGCATCACTGACTTGTGCCGTTAGCGGCAGCAGCCGCTGGCCGAGTGCGCTGTCCGGCTGTGCCAGCAACGCACTGACGGTGCCATACTGCACTATCTCTCCATCGCGAATCTCGGCAACCGCATCCGCCGCCTGACGTACGGCATCCATTTCATGGGTGATTAGCACGATTGCCAGCCGGTAGTCGTCACGCAGTTTTTTCAGCAGCTCAAGGATGGTGACCGTCGCTTCCGGATCGAGACCGGAGGTGGCTTCGTCGGCCAGCAGTACAGACGGACGCAACGCCAGCGCGCGGGCAATACCGATGCGCTGCCGCTGCCCACCGGAGAGCTGGGCGGGAAAGGCGCTGGCTTTGTGGCTCAGCGCGACACTCTCGAGCAGCTCGCCGACGCGGGCGCGGATATCGCGCTCGACCACACCGAGATAGCGCAGCGGCAGCGCGATATTTTCCCAGGCACTTTTACGCTGCAGCAGCGCGGAAGACTGAAATACCGTGCCGATGGCGCGACGCGCGTGGCGCAGCGCTTCGCCATCCAGCCGGGATAAATCGCTGCCGTTAACCCGGATGCTGCCGCCGCTCGGCTGCTCCAGCAGGCTGATGCATTTCGCCAGCGTAGATTTTCCGGCACCGCTCGGTCCGACCACCGCGGTGATGCTGGCTTCCGGCACCTGCAGCGTGATGTTTTTCAGCACGTCGGTGACGCGACCGTCCGGCGCACGGTAGTGCTTACTCAGGCGCTCGATTTCGATCATATGACCTCCTGCTGCTGCGCGCTGCGTACACGATAGCCAGCACCCGGATGCGGCGCGCTGAGCTGCGCCCCGGCGGCAAACAGCTTTTCGCGTAGCGTGCCCGCGGCGTAATCCTGTTTGTAAACGCCGCGTTTTTGCAGCTCCGGAATCAGCAGCTCGACCACATCCTCAAAGGTTTCATGGGTCAGCGCATACGCCAGGTTGAAACCATCCACGTCGGTCTCTTCTACCCAGCTCTGCAGCTCATCCGCCACCGTTGCCGCACTGCCCACCAGCAGCGGGCCAAAACCGCCGATGCCCACCCAGTCGGCCAGCGCTTTCACCGTCCATTGACGATCGGGATCGGCAGTAGAGAAAGTTTCAACAGCTGACTGAATGGCGTTGGTGTGCAGGTATTTCAGCACCTGGTCCGGCTGATATTGTCCAAAGTCGATGCCGGTCCAGCCAGAAACCAGCGCCAGCGCGCCTTCGTAGCTGACCCAGTTTTTATACTCCTGCCACTTCGCCTGCGCCGCCCGATCGGTTTCACCGACAATCACCGTCTGCAGGTTGAAGATCAAAATACTGCGCGGATCGCGACCGGCTTCGGCTGCACGACGCCGGATGTCGGCCACGGTTTTCTTTAACAGCACTTTGGACGGCGCGGCGACAAATACACATTCTGCGTGCTCAGCGGCAAACTGTTTGCCGCGGCTCGATGCACCGGCCTGATACAGCACCGGCGTGCGCTGCGGCGAGGGTTCACACAGATGGATGCCCGGTACGTTAAAGAAGGTACCCTGATGGTTAATCGGATGGATTTTGCCGGGATCGCTGAAAATACGACGCTGACGATCGCGCAGCACCGCATCCTGCTCCCAGCTGCCTTCCAGCAGTTTATAGACCACCTGCAGGTACTCATCGGCATAGTCATACCGGCTGTCATGATCGGTTTGCGCTTTATGACCAATGTTGCGCGCGCCGCTCTCCAGATAGGAGGTGACGATGTTCCAGCCAATGCGGCCTTTGGTCAGATGGTCCAGCGTCGACAAACGGCGCGCGAACGGATAAGGATGCTCAAACGACAGTGAGGCGGTTAAGCCAAAACCGAGATGCTCTGTGACCAGCGCCATCGGCGTAATCAACGCCAGCGGATCGTTCACCGGCACCTGAGTGGCCTGGCGTATCGCCGCGTCACCGTTGCCGTTCAGCACATCGTAAATGCCGAGCACATCGGCAATGAACAGGCCGTCAAACTTGCCGCGCTCCAGCAGGCGCGCCAAATCAACCCAGTATTCCAGATCCTTATACTGCCAGGAGCGGTCACGGGGATGGGCCCAGAGTCCGGGCGACTGGTGACCGACACAGTTCATATCAAAAGCATTCAGGCGTATTTCGCGTTGCGATGGCATAGCAATCTCCATAGCGAGGCCGTGATCGTGCAGCGACCCGGCGTTCGTCAGTTAATTTTCAGGATGTTGAGTGTTCAGGAGGCGGAAGGGGGACATCGCTCAGCGTGAGCGACAGGCAATACCTTAAGAATTTCATCCGCTACGGCGGCCGCGTGATCGGCCACCTGCGGCAACCCCATCAGCTCGCCAAAGCGGGCGCGTGCCGCCGGGCCCACGACAAACAGGCGTGCGTTGGGCTGGCCGTGCCGGTTGAGGGTGCGCGAGTGGTGATCCACATCAATGCCGAAGCCGAGCGCATCGGCGCGGATCAGGCCCTGCTCACTGAGCGATTGCAGCAGCGGCTGGCTGGTCGTCAGCGCTTCATGTCCCGGTCCGGTCGTGACAATCAGTTTATCCAGCACATGGTTTTGCCGGGTGCCATCGCGCTGACGCAGGGTGATTTCCAGCTGCTGCGGGTGAGCGTGAATCGCCACGAGGCGAGCGGCCAATACCTGCAGACTACCTTGCTGCTGTCGCTGGGCGATAACGGCGGCGACCTGTGGGGCAATGCGATAGCGATGCACATCCCACCATGAACGCAGATGACGCGCAAAGCGTCGCTGTTCAGGTAGCGGAAGTGACTGCCAGATAGCTTGTCCCTGCACACGCACCTCATCAAGCACACGCTGCCACGGCAGCTGCTGCGCGGCGGCGCGAGCGACTTCATCACGAATATGCCGCAGCCAGCGACGCGCGCTGGGCTGAGATTGCGCGCCCAGTGTCCACTCCGGCCATTCGCCGCTGAGATTGGCGCGTGACAGTTGTCCGCGCCGTGAGAACGCCAGCAGCGGCCCCTGATGCTGACGCGTCGCCAGCGAAGCCACCACATCAGCCATGCTCAGGCCGGTGCCGACAATCGCCACCGATGCGTCAGGCTCAACGTTATCCAGCACGCCTAGCTGCCACGGGTTGGCAATCAGCGCCGGATGGTCGGCAAACGGCTGTAGCATGCGTGGCAGCGACGGCGGTGGATGGCTGATCGCCAGCGCCAGGATGTCGCCAGTCAGGGTTTCACCGTTACTCAACAGCAATTGTTGCCCTTCCCACGCCAGCGCACGCGCCTGAACATGACGCAGAGTGACATGCGGATGCGCCTCAGCGGCGGCAGCAAACTGCCGCGCCAGATAGCGGCCAAACAGCGCGCGCTGCGGATACACCGCGCCATCGGCGCAGTGTGCTGCTGAATCCAGTGAACATTCCGGTTGCTGACGATACCAGCGTTCAAAGGCGCCCTGCTCTTCTCCGCTGAGCTGCATACGCGCAGCCGGCACGTTGATGCGGTGTGCCGGTTCCGGCGTGGAATAGGCAACACCGGCGCCGAGGCTGGCGCGCGGTTCGACCACTGTAATCAGTAGCGGCGCGAGCGACGTGCGGGCGAGGTGAATCGCCAACGCTGTGCCGCTGAAGCCCCCGCCGACAATAATGATGTGCGCTGTTGCCATCGCCTTCTCCTGCATCAGCTGGCGCTCGTCTGTTTCGCCGATGGGCGCTTATCGCCGCCGATGGTTTCACCAAACGGGCCAGTGTTAATGGTACGGACGCGCTGCTGCTGACCGTGGGCCAGCGGTAACAACGGCAGCAGCAATTCAGCCACGCGATGGGCCTCTTCCAGATGCGGATAACCCGAAAGAATGAAGTTAGTCACGCCGAGCGCCTGGTATTCCCGAATGCGTTCAGCGACCTGCTGCGGGCTGCCCACCAGTGCAGTGCCGGCACCGCCGCGCACCAGTCCGACGCCTGCCCACAGATTCGGCGCAATGTAGAGATTATCGCGCGAACCGTTGTGCAGCGCACTCATGCGCGCCTGACCGGCGGAATCCATGCGGGCAAAAATCTTCTGCGCCTGAGCGATGGTGTCGTCATCCAGATGGGCAATCAGTTTATCCGCCGCCGCTCGGGCTTCTTCTTCGGTTTCACGCACAATCACATGCAGGCGGATACCGTATTCGAGTTTCCGGCCGCGTGACTTAGCGCGCTCACGTACGACCGCCAGTTTTTCTGCTACCTGCGCCGGTGGCTCGCCCCAGGTGAGATAGGTGTCAATCTGCTGCGCCGCCACGTCGATCGCTGCCTCTGATGAGCCGCCAAAGTAGAGCGGTGGACCGTTTTCCTGCACCGGTGGAAACAGCACCTCAGCGCCTTCAACCTGAATATGCTCGCCCTGATAATCCACTTTTTCGCCGCGCATCAGACGGCTATACACATCCAGAAACTCGCGAGTCACTTCATAACGTTCACTGTGGTTGAGGAAGATGCCGTCGCCTTTGTTCTCTACCGGATCGCCGCCGGTGACCACGTTAATCAGTAGACGGCCTTCCGACAGACGATCCAGCGTGGTGGCCATGCGCGCTGCCAGTGTGGGTGGCTGCAACCCTGGCCGTACGGCGACCAGATAGCGCAGCCGGCGCGTCATGGGTGCCAGCGCGGAAGCCACCAGCCAGGAATCCTCACAGCTTTTCCCTGTCGGAATGAGGACGCCGTAGAAGCCCAGATTGTCGGCGGCCAGCGCGACCTGCTGTAAATAGGCTAAATCAACCGGGCGTCCGCCTTCTGTGGTACCCAGGTAACGGCCATCGCCGTGCGTCGGCAGGAACCAGAAGACATTTATGCTCTCGTGCGCAGAATCGGCCATTATGCTTATCCTATATAACTTTATGAGAAAACGTTCATTCTTAACTTTCTATTTGGTTATATAGGCGTAAGCGAAAAGCATGCCAGGTTTTAACGAAACAGAGATTGTGCATTTTCAGTCAGTTAGGTCATCAGAGCGCGTAATGTCTGTAGCAATTGCAACGCAACGCCAACAGCATTTGCTGCATATGCAACTGCTTATGCTTTTTTCCTGCTGTTCATTGCCACTTGCCGGGTTTAGCGTGATGGCAGACCTTTACAGGAGCCACCCTCATGCTGACACCTTACAATCAACCAGATTCACCTCGCCTGGTCGACCCGGCATCGCTGGCTTTCCAGTCGCTGCTGGATAAATTCGCACCCACCGACGCCACGGTACTGATTGTGGGCGAAACCGGCACCGGCAAAGAAGTGGTCGCCCGTTATCTGCATCACCACAGTCCACGCCGGCATGCCCCGTTTCTGGCCGTCAACTGCGGCGCCCTGACGGAAAGCCTGGCAGAAGCTGAATTGTTTGGACATGAGAAAGGTGCCTTCACCGGCGCGACTCAGGCGCACCCTGGCTGGTTTGAAGCGGCGCAGGGCGGCACGCTGCTGCTGGATGAGATCGGCGAACTGAGCCTGCCGCTGCAGGTTAAACTGCTGCGCGTCCTTCAGGAGCGTGAGATCACACGCGTCGGTTCACGCAAGGCCATTAAAATAGACGTCCGCGTTATCGCCGCAACCCATGTCGATCTGGCGCAGGCAATTCGCGAACGGCGTTTTCGTGAAGATCTGTTTTATCGCCTGAACATCGCCGTTGTTCCCCTGCCACCGCTGCGCCAGCGTCGCGAGGACATCCCGCTGCTGGCACAGCATTTCCTCTCCCTGTACGCACGCCGCCTTGGCCGTCCGGCGCGTCGCCTGTCGCCTGACGCGCTGGAAGCGCTGCGCGATTACAGCTGGCCCGGCAATATTCGTGAGCTGGAGAATACGCTGCACAATGCGGTGCTGCTCAGTCGCGATGAGACATTGACACCGACGCAACTGCGGCTGGCAGGTTACAGTGAACGCGCATACAGCGAAACGGACGATTCGACGCTGGATAGTTTCCTGCGCCAGCAGATTACGCGCGAACCCCAACAGCTGTTTGATCGGGTGATTCAGAGTCTGATCAGTAATGCACTGGAAATAGCGGACAACAATCAGACGCAGGCCGCCACGCTGCTGGGCATTAGCCGGCACACGCTGCGCACGCATCTGGCACAGATGGGCGTCATAAAAGGGCGGCGTAAGTCTGCCGTCATAGCCTTCGCGCACGCCAGCGGGGCCGCGCGCCCTGAACGCGAGTTGCGCATCGGCTTTCAGAAATTTGGCAATCTTGGCGTGTTGAAAGCGCGCCAGACGCTGGAACAGTGCTTCAACCAGCAGGGTATCAGCGTGGTGTGGAGCGAGTTTCCTGCCGGTCCGCAACTGTTGTATGCGCTGCAGAATAATGAGATTGATTTTGGTACCACCGGTGAAGTGCCACCTATCTTCGCTCAGGCCAGCGGTAACGCCGTGACTTATATCGCCTGGGAGCCACCCGCACCGGGCAGCGTCGGGATTGTGGTGCCACGCGACAGTACTATCCACAGCCTGGCAGATTTGCGGGGTAAGCGTATCTCGGTCAATAAAGGATCGAATGTTCACTGGCTGCTGTTGCAGCTGCTTGAGGAAGCCGGCATCGGTCTGGATGAAATTAAAGTGGTGTACACGCCGCCGAAATATCCGCTCACAGCCAGCGATTACCTGGCCGTCGATGCCTGGATGATGTGGGATCCGCTGCTGAGTGCCGCAGAAAGCAACGCCGATTTGCGCGTGCTGGAGAAGGGTGAAGGCCGGGTGCGCAATCACCAGTTTTATCTGGCGCGCCATGATTATGTGCAGCAGCATGACGATATCGTGCAGCAGCTGGTAACGAGCCTGCAGCAAACCGGGACCTTTATCGATAATCATCGCCATGAAGCTGCCACTATGCTGGCGCAGGAACTGGGGCTGGAGTTCGCAGCCGTGGAACGTGCCTTATCCCGTCGCAGCCACCAGACGCGGGCCATGGTTTTCCACGTCATCAAAGAACAGCAAACTATCGCTGACCGCTTTTATGCGCTCGGTTTGATTCATAAACCGGTGCGCGTGCGTGATGCAGTGTGGCAGTCGCCCAGCCAGACGGCGCTTATGGCATAGCGGCTACAGTAAAAGTTATCCACGTTTTCTGTGGATAACACATTGAATATCGTCTGGCTAAATCCCGGTTTTTCTCACGGCAGCATGAAGATTTACTGTGAAATTCGGGCGATTTCACCCTGAAATCCTGCTGATAAAAACCCTGTTTTCAAGTAGTTAGAGGTGAAATCGCCATGGCGAATGTCGCCTGATTCCGGCAAATCTCGTTAAGGATTCTCCCTGCTCGTTTCACTGTTGCTTTCGCATCCAGCAAAGCTTGCCATCATCAAAGCTTCAACCGGCGATGGCGCGGTTTCATCGTATTGCATTGCTGAGCTGGCGATTTCAGCCTGAAATTCCGGCTAAGGTTGATGTGATTTCATGCACTTAGCGCTGAAATCACGCTGGCGAAGGATGAAATTTTGGGGGGAAATCAGGTGGGTGAGGTAACAATCTGTAGCGGCACGGTACAGGATGTACGGGATTGTGCTGCTACAGATTGCTTATCATCAGAGGTGAAGCGCTATTACTGATTGAGATACTTATTCAGCGTCTCGGTGATAACGCGATCCAGCTCTTCCTGTAACTCTCTGGACTGACGGTTAAACTCGTAGCTAAACATGCGTCCGCGCGTTTTTTTGCGGGCGTAACGGTCTTTATCCGCGAAGGTCCACAGCGGTGTCGCCACCACTTTATCTTTAGCCGGCGCCTGCACCAGTGTCTGGCTGCCGTTACGGACCAGCCGCAGGATGCCATTCTTGACTTCATCTTCCGCCAGGCCTTCACGCGCACAGACGCTGTCCACATCCATACCGATGGTTTCAATCAGAGCGTCTACCGTCTGACCGGTTTCCTGCAGTTTTTCGTAGGCCTGCAACAGCGTTTTGTAGTCAGGATAGGTCAACTCTGAATGGTTCGGGAACAGGGTGACCAGCTCCAGCGGCACACTGGCAGCCTGCAGCGCGCGGGTCACTTTTGCCTGTGACAGCCCTTCACTCTGCGCAATCTCTTTTTGCGACAGGCCGCTGTCTTTCAGTGACAGCAAACGCATGCCGACTTCACGCAGATTATGCTCACGCGCGGTCTGGATATCCTGCGCCAGACGACGGGCTTCTTCGGCAGAGATGGCAACGTCGGTAACCAGCACATCCAGCCCGGTTTTACAGTGCAGCGCGGCCGCCCGACGACGCGAACCATCGAGGATTTCAATCCGATCGCCACGCTTCACGCCGATGGCCGGGAAGAACTGCTGCAGTTTAATGGTACGTATGATATCGCGCAGTGACTCTGGCGTGAGACCGGACTGGTCACGGCCGTTGGTTTCCATCACCACGTACGTACGTTCTTCTATCTCTTTAGCCGTGATGTGTTCCAGGGTGAACAGGGCGCGTTTACCGGTGGAAAGGATAAACGTCTGGGAGTGGCCATCCTCGCTGGGTTCATTTTGTAACGGGCTCTGGCTGAAGGTGCGGCCAATAGTGATTCTTTTTGCGCTCATAATAACCTCAGTTCAGGCGGATAAATTCAATACGATCAAAGACGGCTTTGGCAAAGTCTTCTGCCGCCGAACGCGCGTTTTTCAGGGCTTCGCTGCTGCCGACATAGGTAGATGGGTTAGCGGAGATAACCGTGTCGAACGATTCACCGCAGCGTTCAAAGCCATCCAGTCGCGGCAGCGCCGCATCCAGCATATCGCCGCCAAATATCTCTTTCGCCAGGCTGTGGCACATCTTGTGGTCCGCTTTATTCGACAGCTTGGACATAAAGCCAATATTGCCCTGCAACCGGCAGGTGGCGCCCGACTCTTCGATAATGTCGATGAGCTCGGGCAGGCGCGTCAGATACTTTAGCGTGGAGTGGAAATCAACCTGTGCCGGCGGCACCGGCGTCATCAGCAAATCGGAGGCGGCAATGGCGTTTTTCAGGAAGGCATCAAGATGGGGGCCGCTGTCAATAAAGATGAAGTCGTAATCTTTTTTCAGCTTAGCCACTACGTTTTCATACAGCACCGCATGCACGTTTTGCTGCGGCAGATGCTCTGCACACAGCTCTTCCCAGCGTGAAGCAATGAAAGCGTCATCGATTGAGGCGGGCAGTACGTCAACGCCAGGAATAATCGACGGCACAATAAATTCGCTTTTCAGCTCTTCGCGGCTGACGTTTTGCAGCATCGCCTGAGCTGCGGTGGCTTCAACCAAACCGACCGAACGTTCATGATTCAGGAACATGGTGGCCGAAGACTGCGGATCGAGATCGATAACCAGGATGCGTAAATCTTCGAACAGCAGGTGCGGATGCGCGCGCAGCGCGTGCGCCAGCGATACGGTAGAAACGGTTTTAGACACGCCGCCTTTCAGGTTACCGACAAACAGCGTAAACGCTTCAGGATGGCGATCGCGGTATTTCGGGACGCCGCGATGATGGTAGATGTCGATAATATTTTGGATCGACATCGCGTACTTGGTGGAACTGCCGGCCGCGCGCTTATCAAACGGATAGCCGTTTTCTTCCATCTCGTTAACTGCGTAATCGACACTGGCGCGCGTCAGCTTGGGCAACTTGGCTAACGCCGCTTTGGCATAAACCTGGTAAAAAGTATTCTCGTGTAACTCTTCTTTTTGCGCCTGAATCTGCTCCGTCAGGCTCATCAGCATTCTTTCTGAGCGTTGAGCGACTTTCAGAACCTGCTTCTCATCGTTAGCCATACTTGCTCCACACATGTAGGATTTATGACTTTATACCGAAATCCTGCACATGAGGCAAATCTATCTCATCTGTTCATCATCGGCTCGCGTTGTAAAAAGACCTTTTGCAAGAGGGGGTTAAACCAGACGTTCACTGCAGTCAGTAGCGCGCGTTGATTGTTTACCCATCAATTGATGAAAATGTGCTCGGCGTAAGGGCGGCACTCTGCCACTGTTCACTGTAATCAGTTACCGACATGTGTGGCAGAATCGGGCGATCACGGTGAAATACGGCGCGCCGTTACCTGACAGAGCAGCCCGCACGTTCACTGTAATCAGCGGGGGGTGTAAAGGAATGAATCGCGTTCACTGTATTCAGCATAACATTCACTGCAATCAGTAACCCTGCCATAAGATTCACTGTAATCAGTAACTCTTTAGCGCAGGGACAGCGCTACCGGCGCCAGGGTGAGCCAGTGCGCAAGAGTAAATGTTCACTGTAGTCAGTGATTCTGCGATCATCCGCTCACCAAATGAGCAGGATTCACTGTAGTAAGATAAGCTCACAAAATTTATCCCTCACTGACTGCCTGCCTGCAATGCACGGTGTGAGAGGGTGCTGCCAGCCAGTGAGAAGGGGAGAAGCTGCACACGATGAGAATTACTCGGTGTGCGATTGCGGGCTGGCGAGCATCGCCTGCAGGAAAATTGGGCTGCGCCGTGCAGTGCCATGTTAAGGGCCGCCTTACTGGCGGCAATCTGCCAGCGCATCGATTGATGCAGGCACAAGATTCACTGTAATCAGTAAACTGCGACGTCGATGCCGGCGACATTCACTTTAGTCAGTAAACTATGAATACCTTTTCGTCAATGTTCACTGTAATCAGTAATGTGACCGTTATCAGAAATTGATAACCTGACCGCTGCGGCGCATTTACTGTAGTCAGTAGAAGGAAAAACGTGTTTAAGCCTGAATTGCTGACCTGCCTGACTGAACATTCACTGTAATCAGTAAACCCGATCATCTTTATCGCGCCAGGTTGAGAGAAGGTTGTGCGGCACAGGGGAGGGCACTCAGCTAAAAACATTCACTGTAATCAGTAGCCGACCTGACGCGCGCTGCGCTTTGAGGCAGCAAGACCTGACAAACACGTTCACTGTAATCAGTAAATGCCCGCTTAGCCTCAGCCCGATAACGTTCACTGTAGTCAGTAGCTGGCTTTCCCTTCCATGCAGGCCAGTGCCTGCGGTGAGGGTAGGGGAGTGTTGAGAACGTTCACTGCAATCAGTAACGCAGAGAGCCGTTTCGTCATGAAATGACGTTCACTATAATCGGTAATCCCTCCCACGATTCACTGTAATCAGTGATAGTGACCAACCCTGTCACTTTTACTGGTTACTTTTACAGCATAATTACTGAATATAGTGAATGTATTGTAGCATATCGATTATTACGTTTAATTTTCAGTCAGATAGGATAAAGCGTTCACTGTAAACAGTGAGGTCGTATGCTTACGTGTTCACTGTGGTCAGCAGAATCGCCCGGCAGACCAGACATTCACTGTAATCAGCCAGACGGTATCTGAAGGCACAGACAAGATGTCTGTCAACCCACCTGGTAAGTACCCACTATCAATAAAAGCGCTGTTATGCATAGAAAGGAAGGTTTGACGATTTTTACGGAACAGGCAATACCGGCAGCGACCACTGATTACAGTGAATGCTACCGATTACAGTGAACAGATCAGGATGTGCTGATTACAGTAAATGAGGGTAAAGCGGCAGTGTCACTTTTAGGCTCAGTGACACTGCGCGAAGAGAGCTGACTGATTACAGTGAATGGGTGAAGTCAGTCTTCGAAATCGAGGTCTTCCAGTGAATCGATACTTTCCAGATTGCTGATACCATCGAGTTTGGGTGTGCGGCTGTGGATGATGAAAAATACCGAACGGCCCCGTTTCACTTCGGAGTAATCCAGATAACCAATCTCTTTCAGCTGCTCCATGGCGCGCCGCACCACATGGTTTTGCGTGGTGGTTTTTGAGCCGAGATTAAGACGCATGCGTAAGCGCGCCAGGGAGATGGGCGCCGGATTAGTGGGCAGACTTTCCAGGTAAGTATACAGCGCCTGCGCCGACTCCTTACGCTTGAGGCGCGAGATAGCTCGCAGTTGCAGCAGCACCTTGTGGTCGAAGTTATACAGCTCAAACAGCTTAGGATCGGCCTGAATGCGCACCAGATCTTTCTCACGATCGTAGTAAGCCGACTGCACCAGGTGCGTGTGATAGGCTTTACCATTCCCCTCAAACGACAGGGTATTGGTTGCGATGCGTCGCAGCGAGGCGTCAAGACGCTTACGCAGTGCCGCGGACGAGTTGGCTGAGGGAATACCACACATCTTGACGAAGTCGATAAACGGCAGCGTGACGGTGTCGCCCTTCGATGGATAACGCGAGAAAGACTGAATGATGCCGGCCCAGGTTTTGAAATCATTATCCATATCCAGCCGTGCGCCGGTGATGGTAATCTTTTCATAGCCTTCCGCTTTCACCAGCGACAGGTTCTTGAGTTCTTTGGTGGCATCAGTTGAAGCCATGGCGCCGGATTTGCCGCGAGCCGTCGACTTCAGGGTAGGAACAAACAGACCCAGGCGCATCAACGCGACCGGTTGTACGGTGTTATTTTTATTGGGATGAAGCTGAATAACTTCACCGCTGTTTTTTGTCACCGACAGAAAAGGTTCAAGTAACGCCTTGTTTTCACTCTCTTTATCTGCCATAGCCTGAGATCTTCATTCTGTGGATGAAAAGGATCGGTATCTGATTACAGTGAACATTAACACTGTTTATAGTGAACATTCTACTGTCTATAGTGAATAAAGTACTGACTATAGTGGATACTTTACTGATTATAGTGAACGCGATCACCTTCTCAGCCCTTGTCGGGTGCGGCCTGCCGCGATCGGGGATCTCTTAGGATCTCTTTTAGATCTCTTTATGATCTTTCTTTAAGATCTAATCACTGTATAAGTGGATAACCCGTTGAGGCGGCTGATGCTGATAAGCGTAACCTGTAGAATATTCGCTTACGTCTTTAAATCACGCTGTGAAGGTGGAAAGTGAAAATCTTCCGACCTGCGCTGCCTCTCAATTCATTTCAGGTGAACAACTTGCTCTCATCTATTCATTTTTCATCACCTGATGGCTGGCGTAAGGTAGATCCCACTCTGATCAACCCGATTATCTGACGAAGGCATCTTATGACTGATCACGTTATTTCACGTAATCCCACCAGCGGCGAAATCATTGCCACTTATCCCCTGCAGAGTGCAGCCGAGCTGGAAACGGCTTTACAGCAAAGCGCCAGCGCCTTTGCGCAGTGGCGTAACACAGAGATGGCACAGCGCGTGAAGGTACTGCGTCAGCTGGGTGAGCAGCTGCGCCAGCGTCAGGAGCAACTGGCTACGCTCGCTACGCTGGAAATGGGTAAACCCATTGCGCAGGCGCGTGCCGAAGTCCTGAAATGCGCCAGCCTGTGTGACTGGTATGCTGAACACGGACCGGCGATGCTGGCCGATCAGCCCACGCTGGTGGAAAACCAGCAGGCCTGGCAATCGTTTCGTCCACTCGGTGTGATCCTGGCGGTGATGCCGTGGAATTTTCCTTACTGGCAGGTCCTGCGCGGCGCGGTCAGCATGCTGCTGGCGGGCAACACCTACCTGCTGAAACACGCTCCGAGCGTCATGGGCTGCGCCTGGCTGATGCAGGAACTGTTTGCCGCAACCGATTTGCCGCGTGGTGCATTCAACGTGATCAACGTGGATAACGACGGTGTCTCTGCCGCCATTAAAGATCAGCGCGTCGCGGCCATCGCCGTGACCGGAAGCGTTCGTGCTGGTGGGGCTATCGCCGCACAGGCCGGTGCGGTACTGAAAAAAACCGTGCTGGAGTTAGGCGGCGCCGATCCTTTTATCGTTCTGGCGGATGCCGATCTGGATGCGGCAGTGGCCTCAGCGGTCACAGGACGCTACCAGAACAGCGGGCAGGTGTGTATGGCAGCCAAACGCTTCATCATTGAAGAGAGCATCGCAGAAGCGTTTGAGGCGCGTTTCAGCGCAGCCGTGCAGTCACTGAAAGTGGGCGATCCGCTGCAGGAAGAGACTTATATCGGTCCGATGGCACGCTACGATCTGCGTGATGAACTGGATCATCAGGTGCAGGAAACCCTGCAGCAGGGTGCACGTCTGGTGCTGGGCGGCCACAAGATCGAGGGCATCGGCAACTATTATGCGCCAACCATTCTTGCCGACGTCACGCCCGCGATGACCGCTTTTCGTCAGGAGATCTTCGGGCCGGTGGCGGCGATCACCGTCGCGCGCGATGCGCAACATGCACTGCAGCTGGCGAATGACAGCGAGTTTGGCCTGAGCGCCACCGTGTGGAGCGGCAATGAAGCGCTGGCGCAGGAACTGGCAGAGCAGCTGGAAACCGGCGCGGTGTTTATCAACGGCAACGGCGCCTCAGATCCGCGCGTCGCTATTGGTGGCGTGAAAAAGAGTGGTTATGGCCGCGAACTCTCCAGCTTCGGCGTCCACGAGTTCTGTAACATCCAGACGGTGTGGAAAAACCGTCGCTAACCCGGCCGGGGCGCGCCATACTGTGCGCCCCAACTTCCGGAAGCAATCCTTGTATGCAGACGCCAGGCATTCTCATCCTTGCTGCAGGTCTCGGCAGCCGCTTTCGTCAGGCCGGCGGTACCGGGCACAAACTGCTGGCACCGTATCCTGACGATAATGGCGTGCCTCAGCCGCTGCTGAAGCTGACGCTGCAGCAGGCGCAGCGCAGCGGTTTGCCGCTTCTCCTTATTATCCGGCCGGAAGATCGCGCTATTCAACAGCTGGCACAGCAGTGCGGCGTCGCGACCTGCACTATTGCCAGCGCCGGCAGCGGTGAAAGCATTGCCGCTGGCGTGCGGGCCACCGCCCACTGGCATGGCTGGCTGATCGTACCCGGTGATATGGCGTGGGTGAGGGCGGAGGATCATCAATGCGTGGCGCAGGCGCTGCGCAACGGTGCGCCGCAGGTACGGCTCAGCTGGCAAAACCAGCCGGGCCACCCGGTGGGATTTGCCGCGCACTATGGCGCGGCGCTCGCTCAACTGCAGGGCGACAGCGGTGCCCGCGCGCTGCTCGACCCGGCCATTCTCATCACTCTGCCGGCCCATCAGGGCACGATCCGCGACGCGGATCTGCCACGATCCGGGGCAAGCCGCTGACCTGCAGCGCGCCTGAATCGGTCAGTGGCTGCCGGGATTAGCGCGCACCTGCGCCACTTTTTCGCTCAGATTCTGCCACGCCGGTTGGTCAGGTGCGTAGCGCTGGCGCAGCCAGGCGGCAATATCTGCAACCTGCTTATCCGACAAGCTGGCGGCAAAGCCAGGCATATAACCGAGCGCATCGGTTGCCGGTTTGTCGATACCGTGCAATACCACCTGTAACAGATTATCCGGCGTCGCGCTGGTTATGCTGCTGCTGTTGGCCATCGATGGGCTGACGCCAAACAACTGCGGTCCGCCCTCGCTGGCGCTGTGGCAGGCCTGACAGGCGCCTTTAAACAGCCGTTCCCCCGCAGCAGTGTTCCATGCCGGTTTTGCCGCCGGCACAGCGACAGGGCGCGCTGCCTGACCATTAATGTCTGCCAGATAGCTGGCCATGGCACGCACATCGGCTTCCGGCAGGGTGGCGAGATGGCTTACCACCGGAGCCATTGGTCCGGCGGCAACGCCGTGCTGCGCATCGTAACCACTGCGCAGGTAGTTATACAGCGACTGCGCCGTCCACGGCTGCGGGGCTTTACTCAGCTGATTAAGCGCGGGCGCTTCCCAGCCGTCGACCCAGCCACCGGCGAGGAAATTGTCCCCGCGTTTTTCCGCGCCCAGCAAATTACGCGGCGAGTGGCAGGCACCGCAGTGTCCGGCTCCGTTCACCAGATAGGCACCGCGATTCCATTCGGCGCTTTTGCGGGGGTCAGGCTGGTATTCGCCGCGCCCGAGGTAGAGCGCGTTCCAGCCCGCCATCAGGAAGCGCAGGTTATAGGGAAAGCGCATCTGGTTCTCTGGCGGTGCCTGCTGTACCGCCGGCTGCGACATCAGCCAGGCGTACAGCGCCTGCATATCGCCTTCGCTCAGCTGGCGAAAGCTGGTGTAGGGAAACGCCGGATAGAGATGATGGCCGTCGCGGCTGATGCCCTCGCGCATGGCGCGATCGAAGGCGTTAAATGACCAGCTGCCGATGCCGGTCTGTTTATCCGGCGTGATGTTGGTGGTGTACAGCGTGCCAAACGGCGTCTCCATCTTCAGGCCGCCGGCATTGGTCGCGCGCCCTTCCGTGGTATGGCATACCGCGCAGTCACCGGCGGCGGCCACCTGACGACCGCGTTCCAGCATCTCTGCCGACCAGCTTCCGGCGGCCGGGGGTGTCACGGGCGCAATCGGTGCGCGCCACGGCAGCGCGTTAATCGCCACGCCAGCGGCGAGGCCGAGCAATCCTGTTACGCCACCCAGCGCCCATTTTCGGCGGCGGCGGCGGGCGGTTTGGGCCGGTGCGGCCAGCTGTGGCTCCGGCTGCGGATCGGGGCCGTTCAGCGCCTGACGCAGTTTGTCAGCGGTAATGGGCAATTCACGAAAACGGATACCGGTGGCATCAAAAACCGCGTTAGCGATGGCCGCGGCGCTGGGCACCGACGCGGATTCCCCCGCGCCGAGCGGCGGTTCGTGCGGGCGCGGCACCATCATCACGTCGATATCCGGCACTTCCGGAAACGTCAGGATCGGGTAGCTGCCCCATTCCTGGCTGGCGATCAGGTTGCTTTCAATCGTCACCTGTTCTTTGAGCACCCGGCTGGTGGACTGAATGACATTGCCGTGAATCTGATGCTTTACCCCTTCCGGGTTGATCATCATGCCGGCATCATGGCCCACGGTGATGCGCGTAACGGCGATCTCGCCGCTCTGCTTATCAATCGCGACATCCGCGACCCAGGCAGCCCAGGCGGCGCCGAAGCCGGGAAATTTGCTGTGAATATAGCGTGCGTAGGCAAAACCGCGTCCGCGCAAAATCCCGGGTTCGCTGGCGGTCTGCTGAATGGCGGTGCGCGGCGTCCAGTCTGCACGTGCAGCGGTGGCGCGCATCAGTTCGGCGGCGCGATCGTCCTGAATGTAGCGCAGCCGGTACTCCACCGGATCGACGCCTGCCGCGTGGGCCAGCTCATCCATATAGGATTCATGGGCAAAGGTGTTGGGCAGGGCTGAAACGCCGCGCATCCACGAGGCGCGTACAATCGGCGCCATGTCCTCAATGGTGACGCGCAGATGGGGAAAATCGTAAGGTGGAATGGAGGTGCGATCGCCCATTTCATACGCCAGCGCCACCGGATCGACACGGCCGGTTAGCAGCAGTGCCAGGGTGGGTGCGCCGTTGGACGGATAAGACGTAGTGAAATCATACACCTGCGGATTACCCTGCGCGTCCAGCCCGCCGTCCACCTCCATCAGCTGCGCAGTGCCTTTCGGCTCCCACACGTGTTCCTGGGCGCGCGTCAGCTGTACCCGCACCGGCTGGCCTACTGCGCGTGACAGCAGCGCCGCATCGGCGGCCACGTCATCGGCGCAGTTGCGACCGTAGCAACCGGCGGCTTCCATGCGGTTCACTTCAATGGTCTCTTCCGGCCTCTCCAGCAGCCATGCCAGATCGGCGCGCAGCAGGTGCGGGTTCTGCGTGCCGCTCCACACCTGCAGCGAATCAGGCTGATAGTCGGCCACCGCGCAGGAAGGGCCAATCGACGCATGCAGCTGATAAGGCCAGACATAGCTGCGGGTAAAACGCTGCGCGACATTCGCCAGCGCGGCATCCACTTCACCGCTGTCATGCACCACGCGCGAGGTGCGGGGATTATCACGAATAGCCTGTTCGATATCGCGCAGGTCCGGCAGGCTGTGTTCCCACGGCTTCCAGCGCACCTGTAATGCGTCCATCGCGGCGATAGCCTGCTCCTCGCGCTCGGCCACCACGCCGACAAAATCCGCGATCTGCACCACTTTCACGATGCCTTCGAGATGCGCGATCGAGCTTTCGTCAATGCTGAGCAATGAGGTGCCGACAAAGCTACCAGTGTCATAGCCCGCATACGGTGGACGGATGACCCGGCCGTGCAGCATACCGGGCACGCGCAGGTCATGCACCCACGTCAGTTCGCCGGTGGCTTTGGCGGGAATATCCACCCGCGCTGAGCTGGTACCAACTAAGCGATATTCACTGGCGGGCTTGAGTGTTACCTGATGATCAATCGGCACGATGCTGCGCTGCTGCTGCACCAGTTCGGCAAATGACAATTGCACCCCGCTGGGGTGCTGCAGGAAACCGCCGTCCAGCGTGATGCTCTCCACCGGCAGCTGCCAGCGCGCGGCGGCCTGCTGTAACAGCCACTGGCGCGCCGTTGCAGCCGCTTTACGCAGTGGTACGGCAGAAATTTGCAATGTGGCGCTGGCGATGGTGGCACCCTGGTTGGGCACGCGCAGCGTATCGCCCAGTACCATTTGCACCTGATCCATGCGCAGATTGAGCTCTTCGGCGACGATTTGCGTCAGCGCGGTTTTCACCCCGGTGCCGAGATCGACATGGCCATTGAAGGCCCAGACGCTGCCGGAACCGTCAATAGCCAGAAACAGTGCCCGCTCTTTGGCTTTCAGCGTCGGCGTCTGGCCTTTGGGTACCAGCCCGGGCGGCGGCTGAATCTCATCGACAATTAACAGGATGTCGCTGGCTGCCAGCAACTGCTGCTGCGTGGGGACGTTAGCCGTACTCATGATGCCGCCTCCGCCTGCTGCAGGCATAAGGTGATGGCGCGCTTCACCGCGCACAGGATCTCCTGATGGGTGCCACAGCGGCACAGGTTACCGCTCAGCGCCGCACGTATCTGCCGGTCATCAGGGCAGGGCTGAGCGCGCAGCAGCGCGGCGGTGGTCATGATCATGCCGTTAAGGCAGTAACCGCATTGTGCGGCCTGCGCCTCGATAAACGCCTGCTGCACCGGGTGCAGTGCTTCGCGGTTGCCCAGCCCTTCCAGCGTGGTGATAGCGCGCTGACGCACGCCATACGCCGGGATCACGCAGGCGCGCGCGGCAACGCCATCGATCAGCACGGTGCAGGCGCCGCATTCGCCCAGGCCGCAGCCATATTTGGGTCCGTTAAGCTGGAGTTGATTACGCAGCACCAGCAGCAGCGAGGTATCGCGATAGCTGCTGATGGGGTGAGTCGCACCGTTCACCTCAAGGGCGTAATGGCACGTGGATGCAGGTGAAACCGGTGTGGCAGTCTGATGTGCCAGCATTTTCATTATTAACCGCCTTAGCGAGGCGGCTAAGCGCCCCGGGTTAGGGCTGGCTCGTATCGTCCAGCATTTTTTTCAGCAGATAAATCAGCGCGACCCGTTCGGCCGGATTCAGCTGCCCGTAAGTCATTTCGGTGATGCGCATCGCGTTGTCAGTCGTGCTGTCAATCAGGCGGTGGCCTGCATCGGTCAGCATGACAATCACTTTGCGTTTGTCGGTGGGATCGGGACCCAGACTGACCAGATCGCGCGCCTTAAGACGCTCAACCACACCGCGAATGGTGGCCTGATCGACGGCGGTATAGCGCACTAAATCGTTCTGTGCGCTCGGACCGCGATCGCGCAGCGCACAGAGGGTAATAAATTGCACGGCGGTGATCTGTGAATCACCGACGTGTTGCTGAAAAATCGCCGCATGGCGTTGATACACCTTGCGCAACAGATGGCCAACCTGCTCGGTATAGTCATAGCGCTGGTCTGCGCGCGGATCCTGCTGGTGCGACATGCCTTTATCCTTTTTCCCGGAAACTGTCAGGCAGTGTAATGCATTGTCACTGCGCTGACAGCCGTTCCCTGCGCACGATTAACGCGCGCGTGAGGCCTCCGGTGCCACCACTTCACCTTCCGCCACCACCAGCAAATCGTCCACTTTGATGTCGCAGCGGCGCAGAGCAATGTCCATATGGCACGGCGTTTTGCGCTTACCGCCCACTTCGGTGTTCGGTCCGGTCGAAAACAGGAAGTTGCCGTAAAAGGCGCGCGCGTCCATACACATGCCGTCGTTTTTGTCGTGTAATCCCATCGCCGTCCACTGTGCGCGCGGCTGCAGCCCCCAGCCGATGTGGGAAATACCGTACACTTCCGGATCGTTGAAGTAGCGCATGTAATCGCGCAGATACTCGGCTTCAAAGCCACCGTGAATGCGGGTGACAAAACCTTTCTCGATCTCCAGCGTGATGCGTTCACGCGCGTAAGATTTAAACGGCAGCAGGATGTCGCCGACGTCCAGCACCAGCACGCCTTCAGCCTGATCTTCATTCGGCCAGGTAAACAGGAAGCCACTCGGCCAGTGATCCCAGCGGCCCGGCTCATCCGCGTAGCCATATTCCGTCACCGTGGGGTACTGGCCGAGCGGGGCGCGAAAATCACTGCCGGCCGGCGACTTCACCGTCATCATGCGCGCTTTTTCCAGCACTGCCGCCGCGGCCAGCACGCGCGACTTGTCCTCTTCAGTGGGCAACATTCGTGCCAATACTTCCGGCGGCTCAACCGCCAGCAAAATTCGCGTCCCGGTTTTCAGGATTTGCTCCTGCTCCGGCGAATGCAGCAGCATCATGGTATCGACGATCAGGTCCGCCGCTTCCAGCGCGCGCTGTGCGGCAATGTTGCCGGTAAGCGCGGTATCACCGCAGTAGGCGGTCATGTCGTTACCCATTGCCGTCGGGTGATTGAAGGCCGGCAGCTCAACGCAATACACCTTCGCGCCCAATCGTAGTGCAGCATCAGTGGCGGCCTGCACGGTGCGTGCATCGGAATAGTGACTTTTCAGGATGGCGACACTCTGACTGGCGTCGACTTTCGACAGCCGTAAAACCTGCTCGAACATCTGGCCTAACTGGCTCTGATTTACTGCCATAGCGGTTTCCTCTCAGGGTTAGATGTCAGACAATTTGCTGCGCAAAACTTCAGCTATTTATAGCGAACACGCTTTATGTGTTTGTTATAGACGTGTTGCGAAGAACAGTGCAAGCATTTCTTTTTGACATAAGAAAAGCCTATTTAACCTTATCATCAGGCTGTGATTAACATCATGTTATCGAGTTTTCACTGTAAATACGGTTGCTTTTAACAGTGTCATAACCTCAATAATTAAAGCGTATGCACTATAAATTCAGCGTCGGGTTTGATCGTTTATCCGTGTGCATACCTTCAAATCAGCGTCAGTGTGAGAGGAAAATATGAGCAATATGAAACGCATCGCGGTGATCGGCGCCGGGCTGGGCGGGCTTGCCGCCGGCTCGCTGTTACAGAAAGCGGGATTTCATGTCACGGTTTATGAACAAAGCCCGGCTTTCTCCCGTCTGGGTGCCGGCATCCACATGGGGCCGAACGTGCTCAAGGTGTTTCGCCGCATGGGCATCGAACAGCAGCTGGAGGATCTGGCTTCGCATCCCGATTTCTGGTTCAGCCGCGACGGCGAGACCGGGGAGTATTTGTCACGCATTCCGCTGGGCGCTTATGCGCGCAAAGAGTACGGTGCGGCTTATGTCACGGTGCACCGGGGCGATTTGCAGGCCATGCAGATGACCAGTCTGCAGCCGGGCAGCGTCCAGTTCGGCAAGTGCCTGAGCAGCGTCGAAGACAGCGGCAGCGATGTGGTGTTGCGTTTTCAGGATGGCAGCGAAGCGCGCGCGGATATCGTGATTGGCGCGGATGGCATCAACTCAAAGCTGCGTGAACATCTGCTGGGGGTGGAAGCGCCCACTTACAGCGGCTGGGTGGCGCACCGTGCGCTGATCCGCGGCGAACAACTGCGCAAATACAACCTCAGCTTTGAAGATTGCGTCAAGTGGTGGTCTGAAGATCGTCATCTGATGGTCTATTACACCACCAAAGCGCGCGACGAATATTATTACGTCTCCGGTGTGCCGCACCCGGCGTGGGATATCAAAGGCAGCTTCGTTGAAAGTAGTCAGCAGGAGATGCTGGAAACGTTTGGTCACTACCATCCGGTGGTACAGGCGCTGATCGAGTGCAGCGAATCGGTCACCAAATGGCCGCTGCTCAACCGTCAGCCATTGCCGGTATGGAGCGAAGGGCGCATTGTGCTGCTGGGTGATGCCTGCCATCCGATGAAACCGCACATGGCGCAGGGCGCTGCGATGGCCATCGAAGATGCCGCCATGCTGTCGCGCTGCCTGACGGAAACCGGTCTTGATGATTATCGCACCGCATTCCGCCTGTATGAAGCCAACCGCAAAGAACGTGCGTCGCGCGTGCAGGCCGTCTCTAACGCCAATACTTTCCTGCGCACCCAGGAAGATCCGGCCTGGGTGTACGGCTACGACGTGTTTGCCGCGCCGCTGAAAAGCGAGGTGACCTCATGAGCCGTTTTATGCACGGCGGTCAGGTACAGGCCAACGGCATTCGCCAGCACTATCTGCGCTACGGCGGCAGCGGGCCCGCGCTGATCCTCGTACCGGGTATCACCAGCCCGGCGATCACCTGGGGTTTTGTGGCGGAAGTTTTTGCGCAGCATTTTGATACCTGGGTACTGGACGTGCGCGGTCGCGGGCTCTCCAGCAGCGGTGAAGGGCTGGATTACGGCATGGAGAGCTGCGCCGATGACATCAACGCCTTCGCGGATGCGCTGGGGCTGACGCGCTATCACCTGGTTGGCCATTCGATGGGCGCGCGCTTCATCATGCGTGCGGCGGTGAAACAGCCGGCCGGCGTGCTGTCGCTGTCGCTGATCGATCCGCCGGTTTCCGGTCCGGGCCGGCGTCTCTATCCGGGTCAGTGGCCGTGGTATGAAGATTCCATTCGCGACGCGCAGCGCGGCATGGATGCTGAAGCCATGAAGCAATACTGCCCGGCCTGGAGCGATGACCAGCGCCAGCTGCGCGCCGAGTGGCTGCACACCTGCTATACGCCGGCCATCCGTCGCGCCTATGACGATTTTCACCAGCTCGATATCCATCAATATTTCCCTCAGCTGCCGGCAAAAACTCTGCTGATGGTGGCAGGCAAGGGCGGCGTCATTCAGGCGGAAGATGAAGCCGAAATCCGCGAGCTGCTGCCGACCATTGAGATCAGCCGGGTAGCCAGCGCCGGTCACATGATCCCGTGGGATGATTTTCACGGCTTCTTTAATGCCTTTGGCACCTTCCTTGGCCCCTCACTGACTCCGGAGACGCAGCCATGACGCGTTCGTATCGTATCGGCCAGATTGTGCCGAGTTCCAACATCACCATGGAAACCGAAATTCCCGCCATGCTGCAGGCGCGCCAGCTGATTCGCCCGGAGCGGTTTACCTTCCACTCCAGCCGTATGCGCATGAAGCATGTCAATAAAGATGAACTGGCGGCGATGGATAAAGAGTCCGACCGCTGTGCGCTGGAGCTGTCCGACGCGCGCGTTGACGTGCTCGGCTATGCCTGTCTGGTGGCGATCATGGCGATGGGCCCGGGCTATCATCGCCAGTCGCAGCAGCGCCTGACACAGGTCACGCGCGACAACGAGGCGCTGGCACCGGTGATCACCAGTGCCGGCGCGCTGGTCGATGCGCTGCATATTATGGGCGCGAAGAAGATCGCGCTGGTAGCGCCCTACATGAAGCCGCTGACCGAGCTGGTGGTGGATTACATCCAGCGCGAAGGGATTGAGGTAAAGCAGTGGCGCGCGCTGGAAATTGCCGATAACCTCGCCGTCGCCCGCCACGACCCGGCCAATTTACCTGGCATCGTGGCGGACATGACGCTGACGGATGTTGATGTGGTGGTGCTGTCGGCCTGCGTGCAGATGCCATCGCTGCCGGCGGTGGCAAAAGTGGAGGCGCAGACCGGCAAGCCGGTAATTACGGCCGCCATTGCCACTACGTACGCTCTGCTGAAGGCGCTGGAGCTGGAGCCGGTGGTGCCGGGCGCGGGCGCACTGCTGTCCGGTGCGTGGTAGGGAGAAACCATGAGCCAGAGTGTCAGTGATAACTACGCCGGTGTCTGGGGCAACCGCATCGGTTTTGGTCAGCGTCCGGCGCTGCTGATGATCGACTTTCTGCAGGGCTACACCACGCCGGGCGCCGCGCTATTTGCCCCGGGCGTGGTAGAGGCGGTGGCCGCCACACAGGGCCTGCTGGCGGCGGCGCGCCAGTGCGCGATTCCGGTGATCCATACGCAGATTCGCTACCATCCGCAGCATCAGCAGGACGGCGGTATCTGGGTGCAGAAAGCCCCGGTGATGCGTGACATGGTGGAGGGCAATCCGCTGGCCGCGTTTTGTCCGGCGGTGCAGCCGCTTGCCGCAGAAGTGGTGATCACCAAACAGTATGCCAGCGCGTTTTTTGGCACGTCTCTGGCATCGATGCTGGTGGCGCAGGGCATTGATACGCTGCTGATCGCCGGCTGCTCCACCAGCGGCTGCATCCGCGCCAGCGCAGTGGATGCGTTGCAATACGGTTTTCGCGCCATGGTGGTGCGTGAATGCGTGGGCGATCGCCATGATGCGCCGCATCAGGCCAATTTGTTTGATATCGACAGTAAATATGGCGACGTGGTAAGTAAAGCCGCGGCGCTGGAGTATCTCGGGAAGTTCAGCGCCCGTTAAGGGCGCGTTTCACCTGCACGGAGTGCGCACAAACAGTCCGTTTCGGCTGCGGCTGAGACGCATAACAACATCTCCCCGACGACGGGGTTATTGCGCCCGGAGAACACCATGACTGACGTTTCAACCCGTCCTGCTGCGCTGGCAGCCGAAGACACCGCTTCGATTTATCGCAAAATCACCTGGAAGCTGATTCCGTTTCTCTGCCTGTGTTATCTCGCGGCCTACCTAGATCGCATCAATATCGGCCTGGCTAAGCTACAGATGGCGAGCGATCTGGCGCTAAGCGAGACCGCGTTTGGTCTGGGTGCCGGGCTGTTTTTTGTCGGCTATATCCTGTTTGAAGTGCCGAGCAACCTGATCCTGCAGCGGGTCGGCGCGAAGATTTGGATCGCGCGCATTATGATTACCTGGGGCCTGCTCTCGACCGCCACGCTGCTGGTGCAAACGCCGACCCAGTTTTACATCATCCGCTTTTTTCTCGGCGCGGCCGAAGCCGGTTTTCTGCCTGGCGTGCTGTTCTATCTCACCAAATGGTTTCCCTCGTGGCGCCGCAGCCGCATCATTGCGCTGTTTATGATTGGCCTGCCGCTCTCCAGCCTGATTGGCGGACCGCTTTCCGGCTGGATCATGGGGCATTTTCATGAGGTTTACGGCATGCGCGGCTGGCAGTGGCTGTTTCTGCTGGAAGGCCTGCCCAGCGTGTTACTGGGTGTGCTGACGTTCTGGCTGCTGCCGAACAGCGTCGAGAGCGCCAGCTGGCTCAGCAGCAGTGAGAAGCAGGCGGTGCTACGCGAACTGGCGCGCGACGAAGGTGACGCCAAAGGGCTGAAACACAGCCTGCGCGATGGTTTGCTGAATATTCGCGTAGTGATGCTCGGCGGCATCGACTTCTCGATTCTGCTCAGCGCTTACGCCATGGGTTTCTGGATGCCGACCTTTATTAAGAATGCCGGTACCACCGATATCAACACCATTGGCTATCTGACGGCGATCCCCAGCCTGGCGGCGTTGATTGGTATGCTGGCGATCGGTGCCAGCTCAGACCGCCTGCGTGAACGCCGCTGGCACATCATTGTTCCGTTTATTATTGGCGCGGCAGCGATGGGCACCAGCACCTTCTTTGCTCACAACGTGGCGATGACCGTGCTGCTGTTCTCAATTGCACAGGCGATGATTATCGGGGCGGTGCCGGTGTTTTTCAGTCTGCCCGCTACGTTCCTGAAAGGCACGGCGGCTGCGGCGGGTTTTGCGCTGGCCTGTTCGATCGCCAATATCGCCGGACTGGTGAGTAATTCCGTCATGGGCGTGGCGCTGGATCTCACCGGCAGCAGCAACGGCGCGCTGTGGTTCTTCGCCGTGTGTCTGCTGCTCAGCTCGCTGTTAGTGGTCGCGCTGCCAGCGAAGCTGGTGAACCGGTAGCGAATACCTTACCTATTTGAACGATCGCTGATGGATTGCCATCGATGGCATAATGCCGAATAGTTCAGAAACTGCAATACGCACAAATTCGTAGCGGCGCGATTCATCGCGCAATAAATTGCGCCGCTACGATAAGTGCAATCATTTATGTACAAATTCAAAATATAACTGACAAGGACATGGCGACCGCCTCACAGCCGCAGGATGCAGCTCCACACCCCGCCAGACCGTCACGCCCTCCGCACCCAATCCTCCTCGCTTATCGGTTATCCATAAGGTAAAAATCTTGTGGGATAGCTCAAACTATCAGCTAGAGGTATTATAAAGGTATCTATTCTGGTGCTAGATTGGTTCTACCAACACCGGGGAGTCTATTTCGATGAAAACTACAATTCCAAAGCTGTCGTTCATGATGTTCTTAGAGTGGTTTATCTGGGGGGCATGGTTCGTGCCGCTGTGGGCGTTTCTCAGCAAAAACGGCTTTTCGCCGGTTGAGATCGCCTGGTGCTACGCCTGTACCTCCATCGCTGCCATCCTGTCACCGATTCTGGTCGGCTCGCTGGCTGACCGTTTCTTCCAGGCACAGAAAGTGTTATCGCTGCTGACCATCGCCGGCGCGATCCTGATGTTCTTTGCCGCACAGCAGACGCACTTCAGCAGCTTCTTTCCGCTGCTGCTGCTGTATGCGCTCACGTACATGCCGACCATTGCGCTGACCAACAGTATTGCGTTTTCCCACGTCGGTGACGTGGAGCGCGACTATCCGCGCATCCGCGTGATGGGCACTATCGG
This sequence comes from Pantoea sp. ICBG 985, assembly GCF_002928365.1. Lineage (NCBI taxonomy): Bacteria > Pseudomonadati > Pseudomonadota > Gammaproteobacteria > Enterobacterales > Erwiniaceae > Pantoea > Pantoea sp. ICBG 985. The sequence continues at coordinate 386,696 of NZ_POWM01000003.1, read as the reverse complement.
CTGGATCGCCTCCGGCATCGCCTGCGGTTTTCTGCCGCCGCTGCTCGGCTTTGGCGATATCTCCGCCAGCAATGTACCGTTGCTGATCACCGCGGCCAGTTCGCTGCTGCTTGGCCTGTTCGCCCTGACCCTGCCAGCCACCGAACCCAAAAGCACCGGCAAGTTCAGCCTGCGCGTGGCGCTCGGCCTCGACGCACTGCACCTGCTGAAAGATCGCAGCTTCCTCGTATTTTTCGTCTGTTCATTCCTGTTCAGTATGCCGCTGGCGTTCTACTACATCTTCGCTGAGGGATATCTGACCGAAGTCGGTCTGCCCCACGCCACCGGCTGGATGACGCTCGGCCAGGTATCAGAAATCTTCTTCCTGCTGGCGCTGCCGTTCTTCATTAAACGCTTCGGCATCGGCAAAGTGCTGCTGCTCGGTCTGGTCACCGCCGCGCTGCGCTACGTGTTCTTTGTGTTCGGCGGCGATCAAAACCTGCTGACCTTCGGCCTGCTGTTTATGGGCATTCTGCTGCACGGCGTCAGCTACGACTTCTACTTCATCACCGCCTACATTTATGTGGATAAGAAAGCGCCGGTGGCGATGCGTAACGCTGCGCAGGGCCTGATCACCCTGGCCTGTCAGGGCATCGGCAGCCTGCTGGGTTACCGCCTGGGCGGCTATCTGATGCAGGAGATGTTCGCGTATGACCAGCCGCGCAACGGTCAGACCTTCAACTGGGCGGGAATGTGGATGTTTGGCAGCGTGATGATAGTCATCATCACCATCGCCTTTATCGTTCTGTTCCGCGACGGCAAAAAACGCAGTGATGAATTAACCGCTTTTGAACACTCAGCAACCGCTGACAGCCATAAATAAGAGATGTAACCATGACGATGACACACCAGGAAAAACGGATTTTGGGCGCATTTTACGGCCAGGCATTGGGCGATGCGATGGGCATGCCATCGGAACTGTGGCCGCGTAGCCGCGTGAAACAGCACTTCGGCTGGATCGATCGCTTCCTGCCCGGCCCGGCAGAAAACAATGCCGCCTGCTACTTTGGCCGGGCGGCTTTCACTGACGACACCTCAATGGCGCTGGCGCTGGCCGATGCCATTATCAGCCACGACGGCGAAATTGATGCGGAAACCATCGGCGTCAATATTCTGCGCTGGGCGGAAGCGTTTGATGCCTTTAACAAAAATGTGCTCGGGCCGACCTCCAAAATCGCGCTTAACGCGCTGAAAAACGGCACGCCGGTGGCGCAGCTGGAAAATAACGGCCTGACCAACGGCGCGGCGATGCGCGTCTCGCCGCTTGGCTGTCTGCTGCCGGCGCGTGACCTGCCGGCTTTTATTGATGCTGTCGCGCTGGCCTCCAGCCCGACACACAAATCCGACGTGGCGATTGCCGGTGCCACCGCGATCGCCTGGGCAATCTCCCGCGCGATTGACGGTAGTGACTGGGCAACGATTCGTGACGAACTGCCGGCGATTGCCCGCGCGGCGCAGGAGCGGCGCGTCACCACTTTCAGTGCGGCAATGGCGGCCCGCATCGAACTGGCGTTGCAGGTGGTGGCGCAGGGCAGGGGCACCGAGTCGACCATGCAGCAGATCTACGATCTGGTCGGTACCGGCACCAGCACCATTGAATCGGTACCGGCAGCGATCGCCATGGTCGAACTGGCAGCCACCGATCCCAACCGCTGCGCCATTCTGTGCGCCAATCTGGGCGGCGATACGGACACTATCGGCGCGATGGCGGTTGCCATTTGCGGCGCGCTGCACGGTATCGACGCGATCGATGCGCAGCTAAAAGCGGAACTGGATGCCGCTAACGCGCTGGATTTCACCCATTACAGCCGCGCGTTTGTCCGTTTCCGCCAGCAGCGTGAGGCCGCCTATGCTGACGCCTGACGATCTGTCCCGACTGGCGGGCCGGTTGCCGGTGTGCGTGGTGGGGGCGGCGGTAGTGGATGTGATTGCCGATGCCTGGACGTTGCCGTATCGCGGCAGCGACATCGAACTGCATCAGCAGGGCGTGAACGTTGGCGGCTGTGCGCTTAACGTCGCCATTGCGCTGCATCGTCTCGGCATTCCATCCATCAACGCGCTGCCGCTAGGGAACGGTATCTGGGCCAGTATCGTGCGACAGAAGCTGGCGGAATACGGTGTGCAGAGCGTACTGGAAAATGCGCACGATGATAATGGCTGGTGTCTGGCGCTGGTCGAGCCGGATGGCGAACGCACCTTTCTTTCCGTCAGTGGCGTGGAAAACCAGTGGGACGCCGCGCTGTTGCGCACATTGCCGCAGCCGGCGCAGCGCTGGATCTATCTCTCGGGTTATCAGCTCACCAGCAAAAGCGGCGAGGTGCTGATCGACTGGCTGGAGCAGCAGGCACCGCCGTTTCAGCTGCTGGTGGATTTTGGCCCGCGGCTGGCGGACATCGGTGAGGCGCAGTTTGCGCGTATCATGGCGTTGCAGCCACTGATTACAGTGAACAGGCAGGAAGCGGAGCTGCTGTGGCATGAGCGTCTGCGCGCATCCGAACCTTTCGACGCCCATCAGCTGATGGCGCGCTGGCAGCAGCAGTTTGACGGCGCAATGGTGTTAAGGCTGGACAGCGAAGGTGCCGGATACATCGACGCTGAGGCGCAGGGCTGGGTGCCCGCACTGGCGACTACGGTGGTCGATACTATCGGCGCGGGCGACAGCCATGCTGGCGGATTACTGGCGGGATTAGCGTCCGGCTGGTCACTGGCGGAGAGCGTTGCGCTGGGCAACGCAGTGGCGTCGTATGTGGTTTCCCGGCGCGGCGGCGACTGTGCGCCCGATCGTGCCACACTGCGCGCTTACTGGCAGCAACGCCTTACTCAGCAATAAACACGTACATATCGCTGCGGCAGTAGCTGATGCTGTACTCCAGCGGATTGCCCTGTGCGTCGAGTGCCAGCTGCTTAATCACCAGCACCGGCACATTGGCGGGCAGGGCAATTTGCTGCTGCAGGGCTTCGTCCGGCATACGCGCACTGACCCGGCTCTGGGATTTCACCGGCAGGATCTGCTGGCGATGAAAATAGTCATACAGCGAAATACCAATCTCATCGGCATCGGCGATGTAACGCGCCGGTACCCATGACTCTTCAACCGAGACCGCCTGGCGGTCAACATAGCGAATACGTTTCAGCAGATAGACATCGCTGCCCGTGCTCAGCCCCAGCTTTTCGGCGATCTCTGCGCTACAGGCAATTTTGCTTTTGTTGATCCACACGGTGTCCGGCGTTTTACCGCGCAGCACCGCCTGCTGCGACAATCCTTTTGGTTCTTTGAGTGAATATTCAAACTGGCTGCAAATCTGCGTGCCGTAGCCGCGGGAACGGAACACGACGCCCTCTTTTTCCAGCTCGTCCATGGCTTTACGCACGGTGATACGCGAAATGTTCAGCGACTGGCTGAACTCGCGCTCGCCCGGCAGGATCTCTTCGTGCACCAGCGTGCCATCGCGCACCGCATCTTTAATCGCACTGGCAAAGCGTTTATACAGCGGCGTGCGACTCTCTGTCGCCAGTGTGGTGGTCAACCGCGCCAACAGCGCATTGTGGTCAGTCATAGCGGGCAGGGCACTCACTCGGGTCAGCGGCAGGAACCGCTATAATACTGAATTTTAATGCGGCGCGCAGCCAGCGGCGTTTTGACCAGTCATCATGTTTCTTTATCCTGCTCATAATGAGGCACATCGTCGCGTTCTGTTAGCCACGGCACGGTGTGCGAGCACCAGATATAGGAAACCGGCGTCTGAGCGGGATCGTCGTCCAGCGTGGCCACACGCAGAATCACGTGGCTCTGATGAGGTCTTTCAGCCATCAGATGAGATCCGCAGACTGAACAGAAATAACGCAACTTATCCGGGGAAGAGTTAAATGCCGTCAGAAATTCTTCTCCCTGGGTCCACCTGAAATCCTCTCGCCGCACGCGCGTTGTGGAGGTATAAGCGGCGGCGTGCGCTTTCCTGCAGGTATGACAGCAGCAATGCGTAATGCTGCCCGCCAGTCGATCGCATTCGTAGCGCACACGTTTACAGAGACAACTTCCGTTCATTTTTTCTCCTGATTCCTGTGCCGGATTATTGCATCAGCTTCAGATGGAGGAGGGGAAACGGTTTCCCCTCACCATCAACGGAAGACCGTCCCGTCACCTGAAAGCCCAGATGCTGATAGAACCCGAGCGCAGCGGTATTTTGTTCGTTAACGTCCACATTCTTCGCTGAAAGATGACGGATAGCGTAACGGACTAACCGTGCACCGATCCCTTTTTTGTGATGAGCGGGCGAGACGAAAAGCATCTCGATATTCTCATCCTGCACGCCGATGAATCCGACAATGTCATGGTTTTCATCGGTCAACTTTCTCAGAACAACGGCGTCAAAATAATTTTCCAGAATAAGCTGTCTGAGCCGCAGGATATCCTGTTCATTCAGGAAATGATGCGTTGCTCTGACGGCAGCCTCCCAGACCTGAATCAGTAAGTGATACTCTTCCTTGCTTACTTCGCTAATTGTCACTATGCCTCCTTAACATGCCAACGCGATGGCTTAACGCAATGCCTGCGCTAATCGCTGGCCAGCCGCGCATAAAGATATTCATCGCCCCACATCCCTTTGAAAAAAATATTCTGCCGGTAGTGCGCTTCACGGCGAAAATTCAGCTTTTCCAGCAGGTTTATGGCGCGAATATTACGTGTGTCTACCACGGCAGTGAGCCGGTGTTTTGCAAACTGCGTAAAAAGCAGGGTAACGATGGCACTCGTTGCTTCAAGCGCAAAACCCTGTTTCTGATATCCGGCATCAAATGTCATGCCGAGTTCAGCTTGTCTTCCTTCATCAAAAAAATGAATTCCGATGTCCCCTATCAGCCGGTCGTCTTCCTGGTGTGCTACGGCAAGCTGAAACCAGGTGTTATCGCTGTTGAACGGCAGCGCATCCTGCTGCGCATATAATTTCTCAGCGTCCTGCCGGGTAAATTCTTCCCAGCTCTGATAACGAGCAACGTCTGGCAGATTGCGATAGCGCGACAGATGCGGCAAATCAGCCACTGTCAGCTTGCGCAACACCAGGCGTTGAGTATAAATCGGCAACGTCAGTGCCATATGTTCTCCGCTGCCTGCGTGCAGGCGGTTAAAGTAAACCGGGAGCGGTGCGTATCGCTTCAAGCCCGACGCGCTGCCCGAAAGACAGCTCCAGCGTATTGCCATCAGGATCGGCAAAAAATACGTAATATCCCACCGGTTCGCCAGCCTCTTCAGGGGCTTTGCGTAACACGCCTTCGGCGACGGCCATCGCTGTTTTACGATCGATCTCTTCGCGTGACGCACAGGCAATGCCTAGGTGTCCAAATTTACCCAGTGGCGTATCTGACACGTCATCCGCCTGCACCAGAACCAGTGCGAAAGGGCGGGTATGATCGCTCAGCCATGCTACCTTGCGGGCAGCCGGGACGTCAGGTTCACGGGTGTGTATCACCTTCATTCCTGCATAGCGGCGGTAGAAATCCATGCTCTTCTCAAGATCCCTCACCATAAACGCAACGTGGGTAAATCCAACATCGATATCCTTCATCTGCATCCTGTCTCCATTTATTGCCTCCCTGACACGACAAAAACTCAAGCCTGGTAAAGGTTAATCGCCATAAAGGGCCTGGTCGCTGCTCATTTTTCCATGTGGAGGCGTGGTGCGTGAAACGGTACTCTCTCTTAAAATTTCAATATAACTCAATAGTTTTAAGATAAAAACGACACGGCAACGCGTGCTATATGCCTATTAATAACGTTGACGGAGAGGAAATAAAAACGATTTAATTTCCGCCTGTTTTTTAGGAAAACTAAACAATGCGAAACAGCCTGCCTTCTCTTAACGCCCTGAAGGCGTTCGAATCCGTTGCCCGGCACCTCAGCATGACCCTTGCAGGCCAGGAGTTGCACGTCACGCCCGGCGCGATCAGCCTGCACATCAGGGAACTGGAACGGCAACTGGGCCTGCCACTGTTTCAGCGAAATGGACGCAAGCTGGCGCTGACGGCATCCGGTCAGGGCTATTACTACTCGATTGCTTCAGCTTTCAGCCTGATACGTGAAGCCACTGAAACGCTGGTGCAGGAGACACAAAAAAATACCATCACGCTGGCCTGCACCACCGGATTTGCGACCCACTGGTTACTGCCGCGACTGGCTGATTTTGAACGTGCCTGTCCGGATATCGACCTGCGCATCAGTGCCACTTCCCGCATTCAGTCTTTCGCCACGGATGGTATCGACCTGGCCGTACGGCATGGCAACGGTTTCTGTGAGGGTTGCGTGAGTGAGAAGTTGATCGACGACGACTACCTTGCAGTCTGCATTCCTGCTGTGGCGCAGCAGCTGGGGGAACCGCCGGCACTTGCCGCACTCGGTCGCGTCACGTTACTGCATGATATGCACCGGGAAGACTGGCAGCGCTGGCTCGCTGAAGCCGGTGTCGGGCATATTGATTCCGGTAAAGGGCCCTTGTATAGCGATGGCAGCGGGGCGTGGCTGGCGATGCTTGCCGGCATGGGCGTAGCGCTGATGCGCAGGCGATTTGTTCAGGCAAACCTGGCATCCGGTGAGGTGGTGGCACCGTTTCCAAATACGCTGAATACCGGACACGCGTACTGGCTTATTACGCCCCACGAAGCGCTGCTGCGTTCTGCTGTGGTAAAGGTAAGAGCCTGGCTCATGCAGCAGTCCACAGAATAGAACAGCGTCCGGCATTTCTTCATATCAACAAGACAGTGTAAATTTCTGAGCAAGCCGATATAACAGGTTCAGGACATTTCACCTGCAGAGGATATCATGGCGCTTTCACACGAATTAATGCTGATTTACACCACTTATTTTGTGGCAACGGCCAGCCCTGGTCCGAGTAATATGGCGATTATGGGAACGGCGATGAATAAAGGGCGCGGTGCCGCCTTAGCGCTTGCGGGCGGGGTAATTGGCGGCTCAATGCTGTGGGCGCTGCTGGCGGCCTGCGGGGTATTAACCGTTTTGGCGACGTTTGCCCAATTGCTGCTGGTGTTGAAAATCGGCGGCGGGTTATATCTGTTGTGGCTGTCGTACAAAGCCGGTAAATCTGCGTTAACCCGCACCGCTGCCGATAAAACCGTTATCAGCGATCACCGCGTTGCATATGGCGCGTTATTTCGGCAGGGAATTTTGATGCACGTCGGTAATCCTAAAGCCATTTTAACCTGGGTCGCAATCATGTCCGTCGCGCTCAAACCGGACGCCGCAGCCTCGACCTTACCGCTGATTATTCTCGGCTGTGCGGCAATTTGCGTCGCGGTATTTTGCGGCTATGCGCTGATATTTTCCACCGCAGCAATGAACGCGTTTTACCGCCGTATCCGCCGGGGATTAGATGCGCTATTAGCCTGCTGTTTTGCCATTGCCGGACTGAAACTGGTGTTGAGTCGTCAATAAAGCAAATTTTTAACCTCAGGTTCGCCCTCCATAGCAACAGGCCGCTCAGTTAAGTGAACCACCATGAGCAGCCTGATTGTTGCGGCGCGACGCATCGCGCCCTGCTTCAGGCCGTCACTCCGGTGTGATATCCGCGCCTAGAGTCTTGATCTCAAATGTGTTTAGATACCTGAACGTTAAAGCCAGTGAATCGTTGCTATGAATCTAAAGGAAACTATCGTCCGCGAGTTCAGTGAATTATCGCCAGAACTACAGCGGGCTGCCGAATTCTCACTGCAGAATGCCAATCAACTGGTGGTGCAATCCATGCGCACCTTTGCGCAGCAGGCCGGAGTGAAACCGGCAACGCTGCTGCGCCTGGCGAAACGGCTGGGCTATAACGGCTGGAGTGAACTCAAAGACGCATTCATCGATGACATCGGCCTGCGCAATGATACCTATGTCTCGAAAGCGGAAAAGCTGGTGGCCGCCGGCACGCAACCGCAGCTGTATGATGCGATGTTTCAGGCCCATCAGACCAACCTGGCCTTTACGCAGAACGAAAACCGCCAGGCAATGGAACAGGCGGTGACCTTACTCGATGCGGCTGACAATGTTTACATCTGCGGCTTCCGCGCCAGCTTTCCGATCGCCTGGTCATTATTTTATGTGTATCGGCTGTTCAATCGTCAGGTATCACTGGTGGATGGTCTGGCGAGCAATATCGAAGTTTTCACGCGTGAACTGACCGCCGCGGATTGCCTGTTACTTACCAGCTTTGCCCCTTATTCACGCGAATCACTTGATGTACTGCGCGCAGCGCAGCAGGCGGGCGCAAAGATCATCGCCATTACCGACTCACCGGTCTCGCCGCTGGCGCAGGCCGCTGATTGCTCGCTCCGGTTTTCACTGGACAGCCCATCGTTCTTCCCGTCAGTCGTCTCTGGCATGGGCCTGGCCGAGTGCCTGCTGGCGATGCTGGTGGCCCGTCATGGACGTGATGCGGTCAGTAAAATTGAAAACGCCGAACGCTATTTAATCGATTCCGGAGCTTACGTGCATGCCGGCAAATCCTGACAGATGATTCATTTGTATCTGTCATAAGAATATTGAATGCGATTGAATCATTATTGCGTTGACGTGATTCAAATGGATCCTGCAAGATACGTTTCAACAACGAAGCGTATTCAGGAGCAGGACCAGCATGAGCCGTATCATTCACCGCAGTCTGCGCAGCGTGCCCGCCGTGGCTACGCGCGCACACGGGGCCTACATTTTTGATGCACAGGGAAAACAGTATCTTGATGCCTGCGGTGGTGCCGCCGTTTCCTGCCTGGGCCACGCCCATCCTGACGTCCTCGCAGCCATGCATCGTCAAATCGATCAAATGGCTTATGCGCATACCAGTTTCTTTACCAGCGATACCGTTGAACAGCTCGCCGAACAGTTAACGCGCACCGCACCGGGCGATCTTAACTATGCCTATTTTGTGTCGGGCGGTTCGGAGGCGGTGGAAACCGCGCTGAAACTGGCCCGGCAATACTTTGTTGAGATCGGACAGCCTGCGCGCACCCGTTTCATCGCCCGCAAACAGAGCTACCACGGCAATACGCTGGGCGCGCTGGCGGTGGGTGGCAATGAATGGCGCCGGCGTCAGTTCGCGCCCCTGTTAATCGACGTGATTCGCGTTTCCGCCTGCAATGAGTATCGCGATCGCTGTACCGATGAAACCCAGCAGCAGTATACCCAGCGGCTATTGAGCGAGCTGGAGCAGGCGATTATCGATGCGGGCCCGGAAACGATTATTGGCTTCTGCGCGGAGACGGTGGTCGGTGCTACCAGCGGTGCCACGCCGCCGACGCCGGGCTATCTGCTGGGTGTACGTCGCCTGTGCGACAAGTACGGCATTTTGTTTATCGCCGATGAGGTGATGTGCGGAATGGGGCGTACCGGAACACTGCACGCGTTCGAACAGGATGGCGTGGTACCTGATTTGGTTACCATCGCCAAAGGACTGGGTGGCGGTTATCAACCCATCGGCGCGGTGCTGGCCAGTGAGAAGATCGTGTCTGCGCTGCAGGCTGGCAGCGGTCTGTTCCAGCATGGACACACTTATATTTGTCATGCGACAGCCGCTGCGGCGGCGTTAGCAGTACAGCAGGTGATTGAGCGCGACCATCTGCTGGAGGCGGTTCAGCAGCAGGGCGCTTATCTGCACAAGGCGCTTCGCGACGTGCTGGGGGAGTTACCGCACGTCGGTGATACACGCGGCCGCGGCCTGTTTGCCGGTGTGGAGCTGGTGCGTGATAAAGCCACAAAAACCCCGTTCGATCCGGCGATGAAACTTCACGCAGCCATCAAGGCCAACTGTATGGCGCGCGGTTTGCTGGTCTATCCGATGGGCGGCACGCTGGACGGGCAATATGGCGACCATATTTTAATTGCCCCACCGTTTATCGTCACCCCGCAACAACTGGATTTTGTCGTGGATACGCTGAACACCGTGGTACGTGAAGAGACCGGCAAATTATGATTAACCGATTACCGCCGCTGGCGGAGCAGGACTGGGATGAGCAGCAACGTCCGCTCGCGGAAGAGATTATCAACGGGCCGCGCGGTGCGCTGCTACCTCCGTTTGAGCCGCTGCTGCGCAGCCCCGAGTTAATGGCACATGCACAGCGTATGGGGGAATATCTGCGCTATCGCAGTGCGCTGGGCCAGCGGTTATCGGAACTGGCGATTTTAATGACGGCAAGGCACTGGTCACAGCCGGTAGAGTGGGCAATCCATGCGCCGATAGCGCGCGAAAAGGGGATTTCTGCTGCAGCAGTGCAGGCCATCAATGAAAAACGTCAGCCCGCGGATTTGCAGCCTGATGAGTGGGTGATTTATCAGTTTTGCCAGCAGTTACATCAGCAACAGAAAATCAGTGATGCCACCTGGCAGCAAGCCATCGAATTATGGGGCGAGAAGGGCGTGGTGGATTTGATAGGCATTAACGGCTATTACAGTTTTCTCTCGATGATCATGAACGGCGCACAGACGCCGGTACCCTTTACGCAGGATCACTTGCTTCCTGCATAAGTTGTCGCATTACTCCGGGCGTACCTGATACGCCCATTATATTAACCACCTTCTTTGACCATGTCCGCCGGGTTATTTCGCTGGATGACAATCATTGCACGCTACATTACTGACGCTGAGGGTTATTATGTCTGCATTTTTAAATAAATTAAAAGTTACACTGGCATTGGTTGCCTGTTCCGCCAGTTTTACCGCTGCGGCGCAGGATAAATTAACTGTCGGGGTTGATACGGCTTTTGTTCCTTTTGAATTTAAGCAAGGTGATAAATACGTCGGCTTTGACATTGATTTATGGGATGCCATCGCGAAGAAAATGCATATCAGCTATGAATTACACCCAATGGACTTTGGTGGCCTGATTCCGGGGCTGCAATCACGGAATCTGGATGTCGCGATGGCAGGTATTACCATTACCGATGCGCGTAAGCAGGTGGTGGATTTCAGCAACGGTTATTATGACGCCGACTTATTAATGGCTGTCAAAAGCGATGATAACAGCATTAAGAAATTCAGCGATTTAACCGGCAAGAAAGTGGGTCTGAAACAGGGCACGGCTGCAGCCAGCTTTATGAAAAGTAAATACAAGGCAAATTATGTTGAGTTTCCTAATATCGACAACGCCTATCTGGATTTGCAGGCCGGCAACCTTGATGCGGTGGTCCACGACTCGCCCAATGTGCTGTACTACGTGAAAACGGCGGGCGATGGCAAAGTCAAAGCCAGCGGTGAAAACGACACGATTCTGCCGCAGCAGTATGGCTTTGCCATGCAGAAAAACAGCAGCCTGACGCCTAAGATCAACGCCGCGCTGCAGGCCCTGCGCGCGGATGGGACTTACAGCAAAATCTACGTGAAATGGTTTGCCAAGCAGCCGAAATAATCCTGCCAGGCCGGAGCCCTCCGGCCTTGTTTAGCGTTTACAGGTTAAATTATGAATTTTGACAGTAAATATATTTGGGAATCTCTGCCGCTACTGCTGCAGGGTCTGCAGCTGACCTTGATTATTTCGCTGTCAGGTCTGCTGGGCGGTTTTATTATTGGCTTACTGGCGGGAACCTGCCGTGCTCTGGGCGGGAAAATCGCCAAAACGCTGTCACTTATTTTTGTCGAGCTTATTCGCGGTACGCCCATCATGGTGCAGGTAATGTTTATCTATTTTGCACTGCCGATGGTGTTGCCGATAAGAATTGATCCCGTCACCGCCGCGATCGTGACCATTGTGATTAACTCCGGTGCCTACATTGCTGAAATTACCCGGGGCGCGATCCTCTCAATTAATAAAGGCTTTAAAGAAGCGAGTCTGGCGATGGGCTTATCGCAGCGCAGTACGCTGTGGTATGTCATTATGCCTTTAGCGTTACGCCGCATGATTCCGGCTTTAGGTAACCAGTGGATTATCAGTATTAAAGATACCTCACTGTTTATTGTGATTGGCGTGGCAGAACTGACGCGTCAGGGGCAGGAGATCATTGCGGGTAATTTCCGTGCGCTGGAAGTGTGGACGGCGGTGGCCATGATTTATCTGCTGGTGACGTTATGCCTGAGCTTTTTACTGAAGCAGCTGGAAAAAAGGATCCATATTTTATGAGCATGGTTGAATTTAACGCAGTGTCGAAAAATTTCGGTGCCACGCAGGTCCTGCACAATATCAATTTAAAAATTGAGTCCGGCGAGGTGGTGGTGATTATCGGCCCTTCAGGTTCAGGCAAATCAACGCTGCTACGCTGCATCAACAAACTGGAAGAGATCTCATCCGGGACGCTGCTGGTCGCCGGAATGCACATCACCGATCCGCATGCGAATGAATGTGATATCCGCCGTGAAGCCGGCATGGTGTTTCAGCAGTTTCACCTGTTCCCGCATCTGACTGCACTGGAGAACGTGATGTTCGGCCCGATTCGCGTGCGTCATCAAACGAAAGCCGCGGCGCGCGAGCAGGCGCTGGCGCTGCTGGAGCGCGTTGGCTTGCGCGATCGCGCCAGCCATTATCCGTCTGAACTTTCAGGGGGCCAGCAGCAGCGCGTGGCGATTGCCCGGGCACTGGCCGTCAGGCCGAAAATGATGCTGTTCGATGAGCCGACCTCCGCGCTGGATCCGGAGTTACGTCATGAAGTGCTGAAAGTGATGCGCTCGCTGGCTGAAGAGGGCATGACCATGGTGATTGTGACGCATGAGATTGGCTTTGCCCGCGATGTGGCTTCGCGGCTGATCTTTATTGATGGCGGTACCATTGTCGAAGATGGGCCACCTGATATGCTGCTGACTGCCAGCCGTAATCCGCGTCTGAAAGAATTTTTGCAACATGTATCCTGAAATGAAGTGAAATAACGCTATGAAAAAACTCGACTTCCGTGGTTCGGCTTTTGTTATTGGTCAGCAACTCGGTGACTTTGGCCGTGATGCCTGGCATAACAAACTCAGACATACCCGTCTCTGGCAAACGGTCACCGCCATGAAAGATACGCAGCAAATCCGCAGTATGCGCGCGCGGGTTCAGCGCCAGTTCCCGCTGATCTGGCAGGAGCTGGAAGGACTGGCTGAAGGATTACAGGCACCGATTGACGAGGTGTTTGCGTGGAACTGCCGGGGCGATCTGGTGCGTTCAACTTCGGATGGTTGCACCACGGTGGCGGGGAAAAGTGCCAGCGGGGAGTTGATCATTGCGCACAACGAAGATGGTTTTCCCCAGCTGCGTGACGACTGTGCGCTGGTCACCGTGACCCCCGATGACGGGCTCGCGTTCACCAGCTTCGCCTATCCGGCATCACTTTGCGGTCATACTTTTGCCGTTAATGAGAAGGGCATCGTTAATACCGTCAATAACATTCGCGCACAGCATCGTCCGGATGGCGTGCCGCGCCAGATCATTGCCCGCGCGTCGCTGAACGCGACCACGCTGGATGAAGCGATCGCCATACTTAGCGCCATACCGCGCGCCGGCGCGTTTCACCATACGCTGGGGCAGCAGGGCGATAGCCGCCTGATCAGTATTGAAGCGACAGGCTCAGGCTGTTCAGTGATCGCACTGACTGCGCCTTTCGGGCACGCTAACCATCTTATTCACCCGCAGCTTGCCGCCGTCGAACAGGTGGTCACCGCCAGTTCCGGCTCGCGCCAGCAGCGTCTGGAGACATGGCTGACGACGCAAACGGCGGTAGATGGCGCGGCGGCCAGGGCGATTTTATCGGATCAGCAGGATGCAGCGTTGCCGATTTACCGGCTGTCGCCGCATGATCCGGATGAGGAAAATACCCTCGCCACGGCTATTTTTACCCTGAGTGATGACGCGGTGACGTGGCAGATCTTCACGCGCGACCGCCAGCGCGCCGCTTTGCAATCTGCTGGTCGTCAATGAGTTGTTATTTTTAATCTCCACAGCCCATCACTGAAGCCGTACAGTGATTGCTGGCAGCGCGCTAACCTGCGCTGCCAGCAATACTGACTATGTTACTCGTGGAAACGCGCTTCTTCGGACATCAGACATCCGTCGCTGAAACTCCAGTCATCGACGGTGTTAAACTGAATAATCACCATCACATCCTGCGGATCGATATCCAGCGATTGCGAGAGTTGCTGACACAATCTGCGACACAGCTTGTGCTTCTGTTCGCGGCTGCGCGGCTTGCCCGCAGTAATCATGAACTGAACAAAATTCTCTGAACGCCCGCGACTTTTATAGTGGCGATCAAACACCCTTAGCCGCGCCGGCAGTTCTTCAAATACCTGAAAGCGGTCGCCGGGTGGAACGGCAAATTCGTCCTCCAGACTCTGTTGCAGGATGTCGGAAATCTGCGTTAATTGCGCGTCGCTATAACCCTGACGCAGTATGATGCGGGTAAAAGGCATGAGGGTTACGCCTCTTCCAGACAGCTTAGCGCTGACACCGCCGCCGGCCAGCCGGCATAAAAGGCCAGATGGGTGAACACTTCGACGATCTCTTCTCGTGCCAGGCCATTCTGTAGCGCGAATTCGATATGCCACGGCAGCTGTTGCACCCGCCCCAGCGCCGTCAGTGCGGCCAGCGTAATCAGGCTGCGTTCGCGCGGCGTAAGCGCGTCACGTTGCCAGATGTCATCGAAAAGAACCTGCTGACTGAGTTCGGCCAGCTTTGGCGCGATGCGCGCCAGCGTTTTACTATCGAGTGTTTTTACCATGATGTTTCTCCGTATTGACTCAGCCGCGATTGTGGCGAAACATAACCATCCTGGAAATCAAATAAAACACCGTCATTCATCCCATAAATCAGGACGATCATGCAAAAGTTAGCTCAGACGCTGGATCTCGATGCGCTGCGCAGTTTTGTCACCGGCATGGAGTGTGGCAGTTTTGCGCAGGCCGCCGTGCGGCTCTGTCGATCCACTTCGGCGGTCAGCGCCCAGCTGAAAAAGCTGGAGCAGCAATGTGGCAGCAAGCTGGTGGAGAAAAGCGGGCGTCATCTGGCGTTAACCCGTGAGGGGGAAGTGATGATGGGTTATGCCCGCCGTCTGCTGGCATTGAACGACGAAGCACTGTGCACCTTCAGCGGTGTAGGGCTGCAGGGGGAAGTGCGCCTGGGCATGCAGGAAGATTTTGGTGACACTCTGATGCCCGGTATTCTGGGCGAATTTACACGTCACCATCCCGGGCTGCAGATTATCGCCCGCGTGGCGCGTAATCAGGAGCTGCTTGCAGCGCTGGACAGCGATGCTCTTGATATGGCGCTGTTGTGGCAGGCACAACCGCTGCAGCGTAAAGGCGTGTTGATCGGCCAGTTCCCGCTGGAGTGGATCGCCCACCCCGACTGCGACGTCAGCGCGATGATAAGCCAGGGCGAACCGCTGCCGCTGGTGATGTTTGATAATCCCTGCCTGATGCGCTCGCGCGCCATCGACAGTCTGGACCGGGCGGGCATTGCATGGCGAATCGTGTTTGTCAGCCATAGCCTGAGCGGCATCTGGGCGGCGGTGCGGGCCGGTCTGGGGATCACCGTGCGCACGCGGGTCGGCATGCCCGCTAACCTGGTGAGCGCCGGCAATGTTTTGCCGCCACTGGGCGCGCTGGGCGTTACGCTGGAACAAAAAAGTGGCAGCCAGACTGAACCGAATGCGCAAAACCTGCTGGCCAGACTGATGGAAAATGCGCTGCGCAGCCTAGAGCCGTTACCGGGTCTGCGGCCCGCCTGAATTGCTGCTACAGTTACTTCGCAATCAGCAGCGCATCGGCGATATCCAGCATGGCGCGCAGGCGATCCATGTGCCGCAGATCCTGATGATAGCCTACCCAGATATCGCGTGAAGGCGGCGGCTGTGGGGTAGGAATCCGCTGCAGTCCGGCGGTGGCATCGCCCAGCGGCTGGGGTAACACCGCCACGCCCATGCCGCGCCGGCACATCTGCGCCTGCACCGCCCGGCTGGTGCTGGTAAAAGCCCGCTGTGACTGTGGAAATTGATCGAGCAGCCAGACGACGTCCGGAAAATGGGCTTGTGCGGTATTCATCAGGATCAGCCCCACTGAGGCGGGGTCGTGTTGCAATGCGCGGGCATTTTCAGGCGTGCCGTATAACGCATAGGGCATGCTCATCAGGCGCCGCTGGACAATATCCGGCTCGGTAAAAGGCACAATGCGAAAAGCCACGTCGGCGTCGCGCCGCGACAGATTGAGCAAACGGTAGCTGGCGATGATTTCCGGCACGATAGCGGGATGGCGCTGAGTCAGCTCGCTCAGTACCGGTGCCAGCACGGCGGTGGCAAACCACTCGGCACAGGAGATGCGTAAAATGCCTTCCAGCCGCGGGTGATTGCCCGCCAGTCGTCTCTCCATCGCCAGCGCAGCATTTTCCATACTTTCTGCCAGGCCCAGCACGGCGTCACCGGCATCGGTTAACACCAGGCCATCCGGCGTGCGGCGAAACAGCGCCTGATGGGCCTGCGCTTCCAGCACCTTAATGCGACGACCCACGGTCGGATGGCTGACGCCGAGCCGGCGCGCGGCCTCGCCATAGGATCCGCTGCGCATCACTGCCAGAAAGATCCGTACATCGCTCCATTCCATTGCGCTCGCCCCCGTTCAAAAATGAACGTCGAATATACAAAAATGGCAGTTCTCAAACAACTTTGTAGCTATCACCATAACGGCATCATCCAGACTGAACTGATTGAGGATTGCAGAGCATGAAGAAGCTTCAGGACAAAGTCGCCCTCGTAACCGGCGCATCTAAAGGCATTGGTGCGGCGATTGCCCGCCAGCTGGCCGCCGACGGCGCAAAGATCGTCGTCAACTATGCCGCCGATAAAAACGGGGCGGATAAGGTGGTTGCCGCTATTGAGGCTGCCGGTGGCACGGCGGTGGCGCTGGCAGCGGATGTCACCGATCAGCCGCAGGTTGAGGCACTCATTCAATCTACCCTCGCGCAGTTTGGCCGGCTGGATATTGTGGTGAACAATGCCGGTGTGTATCAGTTTGCGAAGATTGAAGAGAGCAGCGAAGCGCTGTATCGCAAGCAATTTGACATCAATGTGCTCGGGCCGCTGCTGGTGACGGGCGCCGCCGTGCCACATCTGGGCAAGGGCAGCAGCATTATTAATATCAGCTCATTTGTAACGCGGGTATTTCTGGCGGAGAGCGCTATCTATAGCGGCAGCAAAGGCGCGATTGATGCCATTACCGGCGTGCTGGCGCGCGAACTCGGCCCGCGCGGCATCCGCGTCAACGCGGTCAATCCGGGGTTAATCGAAACCGAAGGCACGCACAGCACTGGCGCGATGGGATCGGAGTTTCAGCGCTGGAACGAAAGCCAGACACCGCTTGGCCGTATTGGCCAGGTGCAGGATATTGCGCCGATTGTGGCTTATCTCGCTTCCGACGATGCCGGATGGGTGACGGGCGAGGTGATGGTGGCGTCAGGCGGCATGCGTTAACGGGAGAAAAGGATGCATCAGATGATGGTGGTATGTGTCGGCGATGAAACCCATCGCTTTGACCGCGACTATTATACCCACACGCACCTGCCGCTGGCGCTGGCGTGCTGGCAGGATTATGGGCTCATTTCGGCGGAAGCGTTCTATCCCGCTTCAGACCGCAGCGGCTGGCTCTCCATCGGTGTTTACACGTTTGCCTGTCAGCAGGATGTCAACCGGGCGCTGGAGTCCGAACAAACCAAAAGAGTCATGGCAGATGTGGTGCATTTTACCGATGCCTCCACGGTGATCCGCAGCCATTTTATTCCCTTCTGAACGGCAGCGACGCCGCCGCGCGCTTATGCCCTCCATTCACCGGTTTAATAGCCTGCTTAATGAACACATTGTCCATTAAGCAGGCATCCCGGCAGCAAAAACGGGACGCGCTGGTGCCAAATCAGGACAAACCAATCCCTGAATCTGGTACGTGGCGCTGCCTTTTGCTATTTCATGTGTGAGCTATCACCGCAGCAGCACACAGGACGCAAACATGAATTTTTACAGCAGCAGAGAATTTACGGGTTCCAAAGCCTGGGAGTCTCAGCATATTGCCAGCTTCGATAACATCAGCGTTAAACTGCACTGGACCGATCAACCCTATAAATGGCATATCAATGATGGACAAGAGGTGTTTGCCGTTATGGATGGTTGCGTTGACATGTTCTACAAACAAGCGGGTGAAGTGAGAACCCAACGATTAACCACCGGCGATATTTTCTATGCCAGCGAAGGCACTGAACACGTTGCACATCCGCAGGGCGTAGCCCGGGTGCTGGTGATTGAACAAGCGGGATCGGTTTGATGCGACTTCTCAACCCCGGTTATTTCACGATCGACGAAGCCTGATCGGCGCGATTACCGGCTATGACGCGCCGGCGATGACAGTCGGCGGGATCGAGCCGTTCTCCCCGGGCAGAATACACGGCCAGTTCAGGTAACGGTTCACCGTTGGCGTTATCCAGCAAAACCGAGTGTGTCTCGCCTTTTTCAAACAGATAACGCTCTCCCCACTGGCGCATCGCCACGACGATTGGGAAGACGGCTCGTCCCCGTTCGGTCAGCAAATATTCCTTGTAGGCGCTGCCATCTGACGCCGGACAACTTTCAAGCACACCGACCTCAACCAGCAGTTTCAGCCGTGACGCCAGGATATTTTTTGCCAGCCCAAGGTTTTTCTGGAAATCACTGAAGCGGCGCACATCATCAAACGCTTCACGGATGATCATCAGACACCAGCGTTCGCCAATCACCTCCACGGTCCGGGCGACCGGGCATTCGCTGGTTCTGAGCGCTTCCTGTTTGGCCATCTTCTCTCTCACTCTGCTGATTTACTGACGGCAGCTTAGCCTTCAGCAAAACAAGTTGCAAAAAAAAACCACCGCTGCTACTTATAGAATAAATCGGTTTCAAAAAAAAACCACATAGGGATGCAATATGACTTGCACCAGTGATACCCCTGCAACCTCTGAGGCGCCTCTTTCGCCGGTGACGTCCTCCTCAGTGCTGTCGCCTCACATCATTTTTCTGTTCTCACTGACCTGCGCGCTGGCTGTCGGCAATGTCTATTCTGCCCAGCCATTGCTGGAATCCATCTCCGCAACGCTGCAGGTTTCGCCCGGCACCATCGGCCTGGTCATCACGGCAACGCAGGCGGGTTATGCCATAGGATTGTTCTTGCTGGTGCCGCTTGGCGATCGCTTTGATCGCAAAAAGCTGGTGGTCACGCACCTGCTGCTGTCGGTGCTGGCCCTGATCGCTGCGGCGTTAGCAGAGAGTTTGCTGGCGCTGCTGGTGGCGATGCTGCTGGTGGGGCTGATGGCGGTGGTGACGCAAACCGTGGTGGCGTGGGCCGCTATCCTGTCAGCACCGGCTCAGCGTGGCAAGGTGGTAGGCAGCGTCACCAGTGGCATCGTCATGGGCATACTGCTGGCGCGCCTGGTCTCTGGCATCATCGCCGATATCGCCGGCTGGCGGGCGGTGTATATGACCTCATCGGCGCTGATGCTGCTGATTACCGTGCTGCTGGTAAAAGTGATACCTGCTGCCGGTCCGCAGAACACAGCCACTTCCGTGGCCGGGCTGCTGGGGTCTGTCCCGCGTCTTTTCGTCACCGAGCCTTTGTTGCGTCAGCGCGGCGCGCTGGCTCTGCTGATTTTTGCCGCGTTCAGCATGTTGTGGAGTTCCATGGTTTTGCCGCTCACGGCCATGTCGCTTTCCCATACGCAAACAGGGCTGTTTGGTCTGGCTGGGATAGCCGGAGCGCTGGCGGCTTCCAGAAGTGGCGCCTGGGCTGACCGGGGAACCGGGCAGCGCGCCAGCGGATGCGCACTGGTTTTATTAACGCTCTCGTGGCTCCCCATCGCCTTCGCGCAGGCCTCATTATTGTTGCTGGTTATTGGTGTGATCATGCTGGATTTCGCCGTGCAGACGGTGCATGTCATCAACCAGAGCATGCTGATTGCCGGCAAACCCGCTATCACCAGCCGGCTTATCGGTGCCTATATGTGTTTTTATGCGGCAGGCAGCGCGCTGGGCGCTATTACTGCCACTCAACTCTATGCGCACTGGGGATGGTATGCCGTGTGCGGCGGCGGGGCACTGGTCAGTGCCTGCGCACTTATTCTCTGGTATGGAACACGTCAATCATGAAATTATCACACCTGCTACTGGCCATCGGTATCACCGCCATCTGGGGCATTAATTTTTCGGTGATTAAATTAGGGCTGCACGCCATCGATCCGTTTATTCTGGCAGGGCTGCGTTTTACGCTGTGTGCCATGCCGGCGCTCTTCTTTATTAAAAAACCTGACGTCCCGTGGCGCTACCTTATTGGTTACGGCTTGGTATTCGGCATTGGCTTGTGGGGCCTGGTGAATCTGGGGATAAAAACCGGGCTGTCGGCGGGGATCGCCTCGCTGGTGCTGCAGTTCAGTGCCTTTTTCACTCTGCTGCTCGGCAGTTATGTGTTCAAAGAACAGCTCAGCCGCTATCAGATCGCTGGCTTTGTGCTGGCGTGCAGCGGATTGATGAGCATTGTGTTTATTACCGACGGCTCGGTGACGTTTGCCGGGTTGCTGCTGGTGCTGGCAGGCGCCATAGCCTGGAGCATTGCCAATATCATCATGAAAAAAGCCGGCACGAAGCAGGTATTCGCGTTTCTGGTCTGGTCGAGCGCCTTTTCGCCGCTTCCGCTTTTTCTGCTGGACGGATTAATTAATGGCAGCGCGGGCTATAGCGCATTAATCAGCCATATGGATACCCGTGCGATATTGTCCATTCTGTTTCAGGTCTACCCCAATACGTTATTAGGCTACTGGATCTGGAATTCATTGCTTAAGCAGTATCCTGTCTCCACCGTCGCGCCATTATCGCTGCTGGTGCCGGTATTCGGCATTCTCGGTTCGATGATGATATTTGGTGAAGTTATTTCTCCGATGAAAATCGTGGCGCTGGTTCTGATTATTACCGGGCTGGCGGTTGGATTGTATGGACAACGCATCAAACGTTATTTCATTCCGCAGTCGGATTCGCTGTGATCAGCAGCCCGCTGACGAGCCGTGATCCGACAAGAGCGGGCATCCTGCCCGCTCTCTCTGTCAGTGAAAATCCGCTTACTGCACCACGAAACGCGCGACTGAGCCTTCCAGTGTCGACGCCTGATCGCGCAGTGCGCTGGCGGCGGCCGATGATTCCTGCACCAGCGCGGCGTTCTGCTGCGTCACGCTGTCCATCTGAACGATAGCGACGCCAACCTGCGAAATGCCGCGATTCTGTTCATCGGATGCCTGCGCGATTTCGGCGAGGATGCTGGTTACGTTGCCAACGGAATGCACAATTTCATCCATGGTTTTACCGGCCTGACCCACCAGCTGTGAACCACTGCTGATACGCGCGACCGATTCGCCAATCAGGGTTTCGATCTCTTTGGCCGCCTGAGCGCTGCGCTGCGCCAGACTGCGCACCTCGCTGGCGACCACGGCAAAGCCGCGTCCCTGCTCACCGGCGCGCGCTGCTTCTACTGCTGCGTTTAACGCCAGGATATTGGTCTGGAAAGCAATGCTGTTAATGACGGTGGTGATTTCGGCGATTTTGCCGGAGCTGGCGCTGATCTGGTCCATGGTTTCAACCACGCCTTTGACCAGCGAGCCGCCCTGATTGGCCTTCTCCGAAGTGGCACGCGCCAGTTCGCTGGAGTGATGAATGTTTTCCACGTTCTGCTTCACGGTAGCGGTTAACTGCTCCATGCTGGCTGCCGTCTGCTCCAGCGCGGCCGCCTGCTCCTCGGTGCGGGCTGACAGATCGTTATTGCCTGCGGCAATTTCTGCGGAAGCGTGGCTGACCTGCATCACGCCGCTGCGAATGTTACCAATGATGCCGCGCAGATCGTTGCTCATCTCACCGACCGCCTGCATCAGCTCGCCCAGTTCGTCCTTACGCGAAGTTTGCAGCTGTACGCTCAAATCTCCCTGCGCAATCTGCCGCGCGACGTTCAGTGTTACCGCTAAAGGACGGGTAATCTGCCGGGTGATAAACACCGCAATCAGAATGCTGATTACCACAGCCGCCGCCAGGATCAGCGACATCCACAGGATTGCCCGGGCGATATCCTGGTGCGTGGCGGCCAGCTGCTGGGTAAATAATTGATTACTGGTATTGGTCAGATGCAGGCCCGCGATGGCAAGCTGGCGGGTCGCTTCCACTTCTTCTTCCGCGGAGGCGTTGTAGTCCTGCACGCTGTCGCGTCTGGCCGCCAGCGTTACGGCAATTTTATCCAGCGCGTTGCTGTCATCAGCGCTCAGGCGTGGTCGAGCCTGGTCAATGAGTTGAATCGTTTCAGCTATAAAGCCTGACAAAGCCAGACGGTTTTCCTCAGTGTTGTCCAGCGCCATCAGCTTTACGCGAATACTAATACCGTTCAGATATTTAGCGATTTCAGTGAGCGCGGTTGCCGTATCCTGCTGTGTGCTGACGTAGTTTCTGGCCAGCGCGGCAACCGCCGTGGTTTCGTCACTGAAGCGCAGCGCCTGCAGAATGCTCTGGCGCTTATGCACTTCATTCACCGTTTCTGCACGATGCTGACGATAAAGGTTCATCGCAGCAGGCAGAGAGGCAATCAGCGCGGTCTGCGCGCTATCCCATTGCCAGGTTTTCAGCTGGTTGATACTGCCCTCAATCGCCTGCAGTCGCGATTCGTTGTCGGCAATGAATTTTTCATCGTGGGTTTTTACGTATTGCAGGCGGGCATCTTTAGCCTGCGCGAACTGATCGTTGATGCCTTTCAACTGGCTGAGTTTTTCCGCACGTTCCGCGATGTCGTGCAGATTTTTGATGCCACAGGAAGCTACAGCAATGCTGAGAGTAAGCAGCACACCAAACCCGAGCATGAGTTTTCTGCTGACTCTGATATCTTCCAAAAAAACACGTATTTTTTTCATTAAGGTGAATCTCCCTGGTTGTTGTTGTCCACGCTTTTGCCTGATGGCAATGGCGTTATCGGCAGGGAGATGATTAATTTCAATTAAAATAATTAAAAAACATATAATCACCTAAATTTATTAGATGGGCTATGCTGGGGAAGGGTTGCAACGGTAGGGCAGGCGGGGAGCTCGAATTTTCTGTTTTATGCTGGTACTGATTTTGGCGGATAGCGGTGCGGGGGAAAGTATTGACGCAACCTGCCGGTTTGTCAAAGCGCCGGGATTTCAGGCGAATGGCCCGATAGCCCTCAGGCCAGGCGTTGCGCCTGAGGACATTCCGCTACGCCTGAAATCCTCAGGACTCCGCTGGCTGATTCGTCAGCCACTGAGCGGCGCTGGTGGTGGCAATGTGCTCGCGGTAGTTAAACGTTTCCTGTTTAGGCCATGCCACACCGTCCGGACGGGCAAAGGCCAGCCGGTAGGCCGCGCCAGTGTCATGGGGATGACGTTCTGCATTTTCCCTTAGCCTTTCCCGGCTAAGTAATACTCGCCTGACCGCGCTTTTCCAGTGAGATTGCATCAGGTCAGCCAGCTCTGCGTAAGTCAGCGTATCGCCAGCAATATAAACAATGTCGTTCTGAAAAGCGGGCTGATGAAAGAAGATATCGGCTGTCAGCTGCCCGATGTCGTCTGGCGTGGTGAGTGTCAGGGCATAGTTCCAGTCACCGAGGGCATAAACCGTTTTATTCCCGGCATCGATCACGCCAAAATCGGGTTCAAACAGATAGCTGGTAAAAATACCGGTCGAAACAATTACCCAGTCAGTGTTGCTTTGGGCGCGCAGCAGGTGGCGCACTTCAAGCTGCTCATCCCACACCGGTTGCCCACTCTCTTTGCCGATAACGTCATAATCCACGCCAAACTGCCAGGGAAAATAGCGGGCGACACCCGCCTTCAGCACGGCCTGAGTAATTCTGAGCTGCGTTCCCGGCCCGCCGACAAAACCACTGCAATTAATGATGGCATCATAAGTGCGAAATAATGCTGAGAGTTCGCTCAGGCTATTTTTCTGCAGGTCGCCTTCCACCACAGTGATATTTAGCTTTTGCAGCGCATCCAGCCGGGTTTTAAGTGGGCCGGACGTGGCATGTGCAGCCTCGCTTCTGAGTAATACACTTATTTTGATCAGCGGATGCTGCTGCACTTTTTTAGCCATGGCGTTTAACACCGCCATGCCTAATTCTCCTGCGCCGAGGATAAGAATATTTTCGACATGTTGATCAACGGGTAGCATGCTTGTCTCCTTAGGTTATATCCGTCATCCTGACAGCGGACAAACCCTGATTCAATCAGGTACACCCGTGATACCGGAGGAGAGATGGAACCCAATCGCGAAGCCCTGCTGCAGTTTTCCAGACAATTTTGTGAGGCTGAGTCACGATGATGAAACATTGAAGCGTGAAATTCTTTCACACGCCGGCAATCGCTGGTCGCTGGGTATATTGCATATTCTGGTCACCCATGGACCGTTGCGCCATGCAGAAATGGGTCGTTTACTGCATGACGTCACGCAACGAATGCTGACGCGCACACTGCGAACGCTTGAGCGTGACGGCCTTATATCCCGTTGTGATTATCAGGAAAAAGTACCGCGTGTCGTTTATACGGCCACGGACGCGGGCGAAGAAATGATGATGAAAATGATGCCGCTCTGGGCGTGGATTATTTCGTCGGCCGACTATTTTAAGCAAAGCAGAATTACGTTTGATACTCCTGATCAGTAATGGCATTAAATTGCGTGATGACGACCTTGCTGAGGATGCGTGATTATTTCCCTGCTGCCAATAGTGCAAAATTTTTTGCACTATTAATCCTGTCCCGGTTTTGACAGGTTGTCTCGTGAGAATTCACGCATTGAGAGCAGCACGGGCATCAGATTATGGCCTGCATGCGTGAGTGCGTATTCAACACGTGGGGGCTGTTCACCAAAATCAGTGCGGGTTATCAGCCCATCACGTTCAAGCTTGCGCAAATGTTGAGTCAGTACTTTATGCGATATCTCCGGCATACTCTTCATGAATTGCGAGTGACGCATCACAGGCTCCGCAAATAATCTGAATAAAATCTGTAGTGTCCATCTGCCGGAAATAATAGTTAAACATTGCGTGACATAAGCGACCGAACCTTCTGGTCCGAGACAACGTGTTTTCTCATCATCGCCTACAGGCACTTTCAGGTGCGTAATTGATTCATTCATCAGTTTATTTTCCAATAGATTTTTCACGTATTCTGGAGAACAGTAATGGATCTGAAACTCGACGGCAAAATTGCTTTGATAACGGGTAGTACCAAAGGTATTGGAGAAGCGGTAGCCAGAGGGCTTGCCGCTGAAGGCACCCGCGTTATTATACATGGCCGGGATCCGGCTAAAGCTGAAAATATCGCCAGTGATATCATAAAGCAAGGTGGACAAGCGTACGCAGTAACGGGAGATTTAACCCGTGAGGCAGATATTCAACTGCTTTATCAGCAAGTCTGTTCGCTTGTACAATCCGTTGATATTGTTGTTAATAATGCGGGTGGCTCCGGCCCCACAGAGGACTGGACGTCTTCATTGCCAGAAACCTGGGCGGCTGGGTATGATAAAAACGTCCTTTCAGCCTTACGTGTCATTAATCTTTTTCTTCCTGGGATGCGTGAACAAAAATGGGGCAGAATCATTAATATTTCGAGCCTGGCAGCGTTGATGCCTCCCGCCAGGCGTCCGGATTATGCTGCTGCTAAAGCAGGGATTATTGCCATGACCTCATCGCTGGCAAAAGCGGTCGCACACGATGGCGTAACCGCAAATACTCTCTCACCGGGTACTATTCATAGTGCAAGTCTGGAAAAAGCGTTTCGTCAAACGGCCAAAGATGCAGGGCTTTCAGCTGACGCGCCCTGGGAAGATATTGAACAGGCCGTATTGCCCCTGTATGCCAATGTGCCCATGGCGCGTGTTGGGACGCTCAAAGAAATAGCGGACGCCATCACCTTTCTGGCCAGCCCGTTGTCGGGTTACATAACGGGTTCAAATTTAAGGCTTGATGGCGGTATGTGGCCCGGACTTTAAAGCCAGCCGCACAACATCCTGAATAAAATCTCTGTTTCAGCTGCTACTTCATTCGATGACATCATCACAGTCGATTTTATTATCAGAACTGGGCGGGCTGCTGTTGCAGCCCTGCTCATACCCTAACGTCATCCTCTTCATGATGCGCGCAGTCCCGGTCGGTATGCTCAATCCTGTTTATTGACAGTCTACGCCTGGCCATGCATATTGTTATGTTATAACGTAACAATGAAAATACCATGATGAAAAACTCGCTCTCCCTGATTATTGCGGCGCTGATGTCGCTTCCTGTGTTCAATGCCAGTGCCAGTGATTATCCGCTCACCGTTGATAACTGCGGTGTCAAAGAGACCTTCGCTCATCCGCCTGCGCGTGTCGTCACCGTTGGCCAGCATGAAACGGAACTGCTGCTGGCGCTCGGTCTGGCAGATAAAATTGCCGCAACCTCGGTGTGGTTTGGCGCGCTGCCCGCCGATTTGCAAGGGCAGGGCAGCCAGCTTAAACGGCTGGCCGATAACGCCCCAGGCTTTGAAGCGGTGGTGGCGCAGCGCCCGGAGCTGGTGCTGGCGCAGTACAGCTGGCACGTCGGGCCGCAGGGTGAAGTCGCCACGCGTGAACAGTTTGAACAGCTCGGCATCCGAACCTGGATTTCTCCTGCCGACTGCATCGGCAAAGCCGTCACCACCACGTCCAATAGCGACGGTGCACGCACCACACCGTATGGGATCGAGGTGATCTTTGCGGAAATCAGCGCGCTGGCGCGCATTTTTGATGTGCCGGCGCGTGGCGAAGCGCTCAAACAGCAGCTGGCCGCTCGTATAGCACAGGTTCAGCAGCAGCTGCACAAATCGCCGTCAGCGCCGCTGAAGGTGGTTTACTGGTTTTCCAGCCCGCGCCTGAAAGGCGATCCCTGGGTCGCTGGCAATAAAGGGGCGCCGGGCTGGATCAGCCAGACGCTCGGTCTGACTAACATTATCGATTCAGACGAAGAGTGGCCGGCGGTTACCTGGGAACACATCGTCTCCGCGCAGCCGGACATCATCGTTATTGCCAGCATGGCGCGGCGGCTCTATCCCGCCGATGACGTCGCGGTTAAAAAACACTTTCTGCAAAGCGATCCGGTGACGCGTGAAATGCCAGCGGTGAAAAACGGCCACATTGTGGTGGTACCGGCGATGTCACTGAATCCCTCGTTGCGCAACGTAGAGGCCGTGGAGCTGATCGGTCAGCAGATCGCTGCTTTCGCACCTGCCCGATGAGCGCTCACGCTGTCTGTTACTGGCGCACCGGCCTGCTGATTGCTGCGGGCGCGCTCAGCCTGCCGGTGATGATGACGCTGGCCGCGGCGACCGGCGATGTCGCGATCGGCTTTACCCTGACCGCGCAGGCCATCACTAATGGTCTTGGCATCACCCATTACGACCTGCCGGCGCTGGAAGCCGGCATCGTCTGGCAATACCGCATGAGCCGCGCGCTGATGGCGGCGAGCAGCGGCGGCGGGCTGGCACTGTGTGGGCTGGTGTTGCAGTCGTTGCTGCGCAATTCGCTGGCCGACCCTTATCTGCTGGGGATTTCCGCCGGTGCATCAACCGGCGCGGTGTGCGTGATGCTGCTTGGCATCGGCGGCGGCGCCATCACCACCGGTGCCGGCGCGTTTGGCGGTGCCTGTCTTGCATTTATGCTGATTGTTCTGCTCTCCGGCGGCATGCGGGAAAACACCGCGCGCATCATTCTGGCCGGTATTGCCGGGACGCAATTATTTAATGCGCTGACCGCCTACATTGTCAGCACGGCGGCCAATGCTGAGCAGTCGCGCGGCGTGATGTTCTGGCTGCTCGGCAGCCTGAGCGGTGTGCGCTGGGCGGATGCTTTATTGTGTTTTGCCGTAACCCTCGCCGGTCTGCTGACTGTGCTCTACCATGCGCGCGCGCTGGATACCTTCTCGTTTGGCGCGGAAGTCTCCGCGACGCTGGGCACGCAGGTAGCAGCGGTGCGCATCGTATTACTGCTGACCACTGCGTTAGTGACGGCGGTGATCGTCAGCGCGATCGGTGCGGTCGGTTTTGTCGGGCTGGTGATCCCGCATATCACCCGCATGATTGCCGGGCCGCGTCATCTGGTGACGATTCCGCTCGCATTCCTGGGCGGCTGCCATTTCATGGTGATTGCCGACCTGGTATCGCGCACGTTAATCACCCATCAGGTGCTGCCAATAGGCGTGGTGACGGCGTTAGTCGGCGCCCCGGTGTTCGCCCTGATTCTGTATCGCAACCGGGAGAAATCATGAAGTATGTCGCGGTGGATAAACTGAGCGTGACGCTACAGGCGCGCAGCGTGTTATCTGACATCAGTTTTGCGGCGCAGCGGGGACAAACGGTCGGGTTGCTCGGCCCCAATGGCTCGGGCAAATCGACGCTCATCCGTGCGCTGGCGGGCGTTCAGCCCTGTGCTTATAACGGGCTGGAGATGGGCGGCACGCGGCTGAACCAACTCAGCCGGCGGCAGCGTGCCCGTACGCTGGCCTTCGTACCGCAGCATGCCGAAATGGAAGCTGAGATGTGCGTCAGCGACATCGTGCGTCTGGGACGGGCGCCGCATCGCAATGCGTTCAGCTCGTGGCGGACGGCAGATGAAACGGCGGTGCAGCACGCGCTGTCGCTGATGAAACTGGATGCGCTGGCCGGGCGGTCATGGCAGCGGCTGTCCGGTGGCGAACGCCAGCGCTGCCAGATCGCACGTGCGCTTGCGCAGCAGCCGGATATCCTGTTGCTGGATGAGCCGATTAACCATCTGGATATTCAGTTTCAGCTCGAGCTGATGCGGCTGATTGCCGCACTGCCGGTCACGGTGATTGTGGCCCTGCACGACCTGAATCTGGCGGCCAAATTTTGCCAGCATCTGGTGGTGCTGCAGCACGGGCAAGTGGTGGCGAGCGGTGAGCCCGCCGCCGTGCTGACGCCTGCCCTGATTCAGCGGACGTGGCAGGTCGAGGCCATCGTCAACCGCAGCGAGCGCGGCACCATGAATATTCAGTACGCCTGAACCGGGCTGATCTTAACGTTCGTCGAACGGCACGCCGCCCTTAGATTTATGATGCTTCGGCGTTTCGATAATCGACACGGTGACCACATCAGCATCGATCTCAAACGAATCCACCACCGCCTGGGTGATGGCTTTGAGTAATTTTTTCTTCTGCTCAACGCTACGGCCTTCCGCAGCATAAACGACAATCTCTGGCATAACGGCGTTTCCTCACGGGTTAGAGTTCTTCTCAAGCATACCTCAGCCACGCTGCTGCGCGCAGCGTTAACCTGTCGCGACGGTTAAAAGGCAACAAGCGGCTAACGAATTCCCTGCAAACGCCGTGTGTTAAAGTGTGAATTGTTATGTTATAACGTAATTGGTTCGATGATAGTGTAACGGTTTATTCGGAAAATTTAATGAAATCAATGCAAAATTTGCTGATCGCTGCGGCGCTCGGCCTGGCTTCCTGCGCCGTTATGGCGGCGAGCACCCCCGAAAAACCGGTGCGGATTGCCGCACCGTTTGAAATTAAAGGCAGCGATCCGGCGCTCTCCGGCGACATTCTGTTACGTATGGATGTGGTTGAAACGCTGGTAGAAGTGGACGAACGTGGCGAGCCGGTGGCGGCGCTGGCGCAGCGCTGGCAGGTCTCTGACGATGGGCTGCGCTGGCAGTTTCAGCTGCGCGACGGCGTGCATTTTCATGATGGCTCGCTGCTGGATGCGGTTGCCGTGGTGAAATCACTCAACACCGCACGCGGCAAAGCGGGCTTACTGGACAAAACGCCAATCGCCGACATCAGCGGGGCAGGGCAGCTTGTCACCATCACGCTGCGTGAACCCTTCACGCCGCTGCTGTCAGTCCTGGCGGAAAGCCGCTCGCAAATCCTCGCACTGGCCAGCTGGGATGCGCAGGGCAACATCACGCGCATTATTGGCAGCGGACCGTTTAAGCTTACCTCCTTCCAGCCGCCGCAGTCGCTGACGGTGGCGCGCTTCGCGGATTACTGGGGCGAGAAACCGGCGATTGCCGCCGCCAGCTATCTGGCGACCGGCCGCGCGGAAACCCGTGCGCTGCTGGCAGAAAGCGGTGATGCAGATTACGTGTTTAACCTTGATGCCGCCAGCCGGCAGCGGCTGGCACGCAAAGCGTCGCTGCACATCCCGGCGATTCCGGTGCCGCGCACGTTGATGCTGAAGCTTAATCTGGCCGATCCGCTGCTGGCGGAACAGCCGGTGCGTGAGGCGATCAGCATGGCGATCGATCGCAACGCGCTGGCGCAGGCGGTGCTGCGTTATCCGGGCGCAGCCAGCCAGCTGTTTCCCCCTAACATGGCAGAGTGGCACAACCCGGCACTGACGCCGCTGCACTATCAGCCGCAGCAGGCTGCTCAGTTATTACAGTCGGCCGGCTGGCAACGCGGCGCGGATGGCGTACTGACGCGCAACGGCCAGCGCTTTAGCCTGACGCTGCTGACCTATCCCGATCGCCCTGAGCTGCCGCTGATGGCGATGGTGATTCAGCAGCAGCTGCGTCAGGTTGGCATAGACGTGCGAATCAATGCGACCAATGCCAGCGAGATCCCGGCGCAGCACCACAATAACCGTCTGCAGCTGGCGCTGTTTGCGCGCAACTTTGCCCTGACGCCCGATCCGACCGGAACGCTGCTGCAGGATTATGGCACCCACGGCGGTGACTGGGGGGCGATGAACTGGCATGCGGCAGGCTTCGACGCGGCGCTCCACACGCTGACGCAATCCACCGATGGCGCAGCCCGCGCCGGGGCGCGCAGCGTCATCACCCGTGCGCTGCAACAGGATCTGCCGGTGATTCCGCTGGCCTGGTATCAGCAGTCTGCGGCGGTTAATAGCCAGCTGCAGGGCGTCAAACTCGATCCGTTTGAACGCCACTTCGGCCTGCGCCAGATGCACTGGGGGAGCCATGATTAAACAACTCAGCTGGCGCATGGCGCAGGCGCTGTTCGTGGTGCTGGCGGTAGGATTACTGACCTGGCTGCTGGTGCAGGCGCTGCCGGGCGACATGGCGTGGCGCATCGCCTCGGGGCGCTATGGTTACGATCGCGTCGATGCCGAAGCGGTGGCGCGGGTACAGCAGGAGCTGGATGGAGCGCTTAGCGGCGGCAGTGCGCTGCTGCACTGGCTCTTCGATCTGCTGCAGTTTAACTTTGGCCGCTCGCTGGTTTCCGGTGAGCCGGTGATGGATGAGCTGCGCTGGCAGCTGGGCCAGACGCTGGCGCTGGCGGGCGTTTCGCTGCTGCTGGCGTTGCTGCTGACGCTGCCGCTCGGCATCTGGGCCGGTTGCCACGCCAACGGCCGGCTTGACCGTGCGCTGTTCTGGCTGACCGCCTTGCTGAAATCGGTGCCGCATTTTGCACTCGGCATGTTGCTGATCCTGCTGTTCGCGCTGCAACTCGACTGGCTGCCGAGCGCCGGTCACGGCGAGCTGCGCCATTTCCTGTTGCCGGCACTGACGCTGGCACTGTCGCTGACGGCCGTCGGCGTGCGCGTGGTGCGCGAAGCCACCTGGCAGGTGGTGTCGTCCGGTTACTATCGCTGGGGAGCGCAAAAAGGACTGGCACCCGCGCGCCTGCTGCTGCGTCACGGCCTGCGTAATCTGAGCGCGCCGGTGCTGACGTGGTTTGGCATGCAGTTTGTCTGGCTGGTGGAAGGCGTGGTGGTGGTGGAAACCCTGTTTGCATGGCCGGGAATCGGTCACGCTCTGGTGCACGCCATTTTTGCGCGTGACGTACCGGTGATTCAGGCCAGCGCCATGACGCTCGGCCTGCTGTTTGTCCTGCTGAACATGCTGGTGGATGCCGGTTGTCATCTGCTCGATCCCCGGGGGGCGCGCGCATGAAGATGACGCTTTCACGCTGGGTGGGTCTGGTACTGCTGGCGGTGCTGCTGGCTTACGCGTTTGTGCTGCCGCTGATTCAGCACGGCGATCCGCTACAGCAGGATTTGCTGCAGATGCTGCAGACGCCCAACCGCAGCCATTTGCTCGGTTTCGACCATCTCGGTCGCGATATGTTAACGCGCCTCAGCGCCGCGCTGCGCCTGTCACTCGGGCTGGCAGCCCTGTGCGTGATCAGTGCGCTGATAGCGGGCGTGTTCACCGGTGTGCTCAGTGCACTGTACGGTGGCTGGCCTGAGCGATTGCTGAGCATCGTTGGCGATATGTGCCTCGCGCTGCCGGGATTGCTGCTGGTACTGCTACTGGCCGCCATTGCGCCAGACGCGCCCCAGATGCTGTGGCTGGGCATTTCGCTGGTGCTGTGGGTGGAATTTTTCCGCGTCACGCGTGCCACGCTGCGGCCAATTGTGCAGGCGCCCGGTATGCAGGCCAGCAAACTGCTCGGGTTCACTGCCTGGTATCGTTTTCGTCATCATCTGTGGCCTGCGCTGGCACCGGTGCTGCTGACGCTAACCTTGTTCTCTTTCAGCAGCGCCATCATGGCGGTGTCGGCGCTCGGGTTTATCAGCGTTGGCGTGCGTCCGCCCACGCCGGAGCTGGGCCTGATGATGACCGAACTGCTGCCGTTTGCGTGGGAAGCGCCGTGGCTGCTGATGCAGCCGGTAGCCGCACTGTTTTTACTGTTGATCAGCCTCAATCTGCTGATGAAAAAGGAGCGATGATGAAGGGATTACAGATCACCGGGCTGAGCGTTGCCACAGCGACTGAAACACTGGTTGAGCCGGTGGATGTGCGGCTACAACCTGGTCGGCCGCTGACGCTGCTCGGCGAAACCGGATCGGGGAAAAGTCTGCTGGCGCAGGCGATCATGGGGATATTGCCGCCATCGCTGCAGGCCAGCGGTGAGTTGATGATCAACGGCAGACGCTTTCAGCTGCCGCAGGATACGGCGCAGCTGCGTCGGTTGTGGGGCAATACGCTGGCTTCACTGCCGCAGGAGCCGTGGTTGTCGCTCGATCCGACCATGGCGATTCAGCAACAGGTGGCGGAAGGGCATCGCTTCGTGCGCGGTTTGCCGCCCGCCGCCAGCGCTGCAGCGGCGCAGCAGGATCTGCAGCAGCTTGGCCTGGCCGCGGCGGCACGGCGTTATCCGTGGCAGCTTTCCGGCGGCATGGCACAGCGCGCCGCGTTTGCGGCAGCCCGTGCCGGTGGCGCGCAGGTTCTGATTGCCGATGAGCCGACCAAAGGGCTGGATGTGGCGCGCCGCGACGGAGTCAGCCAGCTGTTACAGCGCGAAGTGGCCGATGGCGGCATGCTGTTGACCATCACCCATGACATCACCCTGGCACGCCAGCTGGGCGGCGACGTGCTGGTAATACATAAAGGCAGCGTGATTGAACAGGGCCCGGCGCAGCAGGTGTTGCAGTCACCGCAGCAGCCTTACACGCGCGCGCTGCTGGCTGCCGATCCGGCCGTCTGGCCCGCCCGACAACAAACGGTGATCGGTGCCAGGCCGGTGATCAGCGCCCAGGACATTGTGCTGGCGCGCGGGGGCAAAAGGCTGGGTGTGCCACGCGATTTCACGCTGCACGCCGGTGAAATCGTTGGCCTGCACGGTGCCAGCGGCAGCGGCAAAAGCAGCTTAGGCGACGTGCTGTTAGGGTTGCTCGCGCCGCAGCAGGGCCGCGTAACGCACCACGCTGATGCGGATGCGCTGAAATATCAGAAAATCTATCAGGATCCTTCCGCGCTGTTTCCGCCGCAGCGCACGCTGGGGCAAAGCATCAACGATTTGCTGCGGCGTCACGCTCTCCCGCCGGCACAGCGCGATGCGCTCATGGCGCGGCTGGCCTTGCATCCCGCGTTGCTGACGCGGCGACCAGAGGCGCTCTCCGGCGGCGAACTGCAGCGCTTCGCGCTGCTGCGGGTGATGCTGCTGCGGCCGGTATTTCTGTTTGCCGATGAGCCGACGTCACGCCTCGATCCGCTGGTGCAGCAGCAAACATGGCAGTTGATCGCGGAACTGGCGCGTGAGCAGCAGTGCGCGGTGCTGCTGGTGAGTCATGATCGCGATCTGCTGGAGAAAGGCACGCATCGGGTGATCGCCATGGAAGCGGCTTAGCGATCGGGCGGCTGGCTGTCACCGGGCCCGAGACTCCGTTGCATTACCACGGTGTCCAGCCAGCGGCCATGTTTGTAACCCACCGATTTCATCACGCCGGTGTGCTCAAAACCGAGCGCCCGGTGTACTCCCAGCGAGCCCTGGTTGGCGCTGTCACCGATAATCGCGATAATCTGGCGAAAGCCAGCGGCTTCGGCCAGCGCCACCGCTTTTTGCAGCAGCGCTTTACCGATACCGCGTCCGGTTTGCTGCGGGTCGAGATAGATAGAGTCTTCCAGCGTGAAGCGGTAGGCGTAACGCGGACGATACGGCGCCAGATAGCAGTAACCCAGCACCTGATCCTGCTCCTCAGCCACCAGCCAGTAACCGCCGCGCTCATGCACGTCATTAATGCGCCGCAGCATTTCACTCTCCGCCGGCGGTTCCGTTTCGAAGGTTGCGGTGCCGTGCAGCACGTGCCAGGCGTAAATCTTCTGTATCGCCGCCGCGTGATGCGGCTGCGCGGGAATAATGTCCATATGTTCCTGCTGTTCTGCCAATGATGCTGACAGCATGCCACCGCGCCGCAGCGCAATCATCCGCATTAGTCATAGGAAATTGTGATATTCAGGCGCAGCGAAATTTCTTTAATTCTGCTCTGACAACTGTACTGCCATGGTGTCGGCTTCGAGCGCCTCAAAGATGTGCGGTTCATCGGCGGGATAACAAATATAATCGCCCGGGAACAGTTCGACCGGCGCTTCCATCAGGCCAACCCGCGCGCGGCCGCGTGCCAGGATGATGTGTTCGACTGAACCCGGTGGATGCGGTTTTGAGGCGCGCGGTGCGCCGGGCTGGCTGGTGATCAGATACAGATCGCGGCGGCCGCCCGGCGGACAGCTGGCCAGTAGCGCGGCCTGAAAGTCCGCTAACTCTGCTGACACCACCATGCCTTCGCCACGCCGAATCACCTGCATCTTTTTCACTTCCGGCTCCATCAGCCGTGCAAACGGAATATTCAGCGCCACACACAGTGACCATAACGTCTCAATGCTGGGGTTACCGTTGCCTGCCTCCAGCTGCGACAGCGTTGACTTGGCGATGCCAGCGCGGCGAGCCACTTCTGTCAGCGAAAGTCCGGCGCGCTGGCGTTCGCGCACCAGTCCGGCGGCAATGATAGCAATGGGCGGGGTCACAATTACTCCTGTTCTTTATATCGAACGATTTGTTCATCTTGTAAAACACGTACGGCGCGTTCATTATAACGGCTTTCTTGTTCGTTATGAGATCAAATTGTGATGCGTCTGGGTGCCGTACCGCTTGATCGCGGCGTATTGAAAGCGATCTTCCTTGTTTGTCTGGCCGACGGCATCGTTGG
The DNA here is from genome assembly GCF_002928365.1 of Pantoea sp. ICBG 985. Classification (NCBI taxonomy): domain Bacteria; kingdom Pseudomonadati; phylum Pseudomonadota; class Gammaproteobacteria; order Enterobacterales; family Erwiniaceae; genus Pantoea; species Pantoea sp. ICBG 985. The sequence continues at coordinate 351,252 of NZ_POWM01000003.1, read as the reverse complement.
CCTCTCTTATGGTTCTCTTGCCGCTGCCGACGGTTTTCCGCTCTGGGTGCCGATTGCGCTCTCGACGCTGGTGCTGGCGGGGGCGTCCGAGTTTTTATTTATCGGCATCGTGGCAGGCGGCGGCAGTCCGTTAACCGCTGCCGCTGCAGGTTTACTGGTCAACGCGCGTCATTTGCCGTTTGGTATTGCGGTAAAAGATCTTGTCGGGCAGGGCGGACGCAGTCTGCTGGGCTGCCATATCATGAATGACGAAAGCGTGGTGTTCGGCATTTCACAGCCGAAGCTGGCGCAGCGTCGGGCGGCTTACTGGGTTTGCGGACTGGGTATTTTTGCCATCTGGCCGCTCACGGTGATTGCCGGTGCGGTGATTGGACGCTTTATTCCCGATGTGTCGGCGATTGGCCTGGATGCGGTGTTTCCGGCCATCCTGATCGCGCTGATTTTCCCGGCGCTGCGCCAGCGTCGCACGCGCATTCCGGCCACCCTCGGGGCACTGCTGTCCGTGCTGGCGACGCCTTTTGTGCCTGCCGGTATGCCGGTGCTGTTTTCTTTACTCGGTTTGCTGAGCTGGCGGGAGCGCAAAGATGCAAAATAGTTTAGTGATTGCCGGCATCGCGCTACTGGCTGCAGGGACGTATGCGATTCGCTTTGCCGGTTACCGGCTGGGCAGCCGGATGCACATGTCGGAACGTATGCGCAACATGCTGTCCGACGCGGCAACGGTGCTGCTGCTGGCTGTCGCTGTCACCACCGCGCTGTTTGAGGGCACCGATTTCGCCGGCGTCGCGCGACTGACCGGCGTGTTGTTCGCGGTATTTCTCGCCTGGCGTCGCGCGCCATTGATACTGGTAATCATCGGTGCGGCTGTGATGACGGCGCTGCTGCGCTATTTTGGCGTGCCGTAAGCGGCGGCGAGACGACCGGTGCAAAGATGACGGCGTACTGGCACCTGCTTTGCAGCTATGATTAGGGATAGTGAGTACAACAAGGACAACGCGAAAATGGTGATTAATTGCGTGGTGTATCGCCACGGCAAACGCGAAGAGCATGTCGAAGTCGATCAAATCAGCGAAGTGCTGAAAGAGGAAAAATCGTTCGTCTGGCTTGGCCTGTATCAACCCGATCCGGCGTTCATGCAAACGCTGCAGGAGGAGTTTAGCCTGCATGAGCTGGCGATTGAGGATGCGCTGGTGGCGCATCAGCGGCCCAAGATTGAGCAGTACGGCGAATCGGTATTTATCGTGGTGAAAACCGCACACATGGAAGATCGCCAGCGCATCAGCTTTGGCGAAACCCACTTTTTCCTCGGAAAAAATTTTCTGATTACCGTGCGCCACGGTTCGGTTGAGGGCTATAAAGCGATCCGCGCTAAAGCCGAGAAAAATCATGCCATGCTGTGCCAGGGACCCGGCTATGCGCTCTACTGCATCCTCGATTTTATCGTCGACAACTACAGCAAAATCACCGAATCGCTGAGTGAACGTATTGCTGACCTGGAAGACGGCATGTTCACCACCCGCTTTGACAGCGTCACGCTGGAGAATGTCTACCACTTGCGGCGTCAGCTGCTGTCGTTGCGCAATGCGGCGATGCCGGTGACAGAGATCTGCCCGCAGCTGGTGCGCTTCCATGAAGATATCATCCCGAAAAATCTGCGCGCCTATCTGCGCGACGTGCAGGATCACGCGCACCACGTCATGATTGATGCCGAAGACATGCGCGAAACGCTGGCCAGCGCCATGCAGGTGAATCTGGCGCTGGTCTCGGTACAGCAGAGTGAGGTGAATAAAAAGCTGGCCGGTTGGGGGGCAATACTGATTGTGCCGACCATCATCTTCAGTATGTACGGTATGAACTTCTCAGACATGCCAGAGCTGCACAGCCACTTTGGCTATCCGGCGGCGCTGGCGGTCACGCTGGTGATCTGTTTCGTTATGTGGTGGCGGCTGAAAAAAGCGGGCTGGCTGTAAGCGTGATGGCCTGCGCGCGCTGTCACCAGACGCGAAGGCCAGGGCGATTTCAGCCTGAAATCGCCACGCTCCATTAGCCTCAATGCGCGCTGGCAGTAGGGCGCACCGTGATCTCATTAACATCAACTTCGCCAGGCTGAGTAATGGCCCAGCTTACCGCCTGCGCAATGGCTTCGGGTTTTAACGCAATCTGACGATAGCTCTGCATGGCCACGCGTGCGGTCTCGTCAGTGATGGTGTCCGCCAGTTCCGATTCCACCACGCCGGGATTAATGACCGTCACACGCAGCTGGCGCGATTCCTGACGCAGGCCATCCGAGATGGCGCGAACCGCGAATTTTGTGGCGCAGTACACCGCTGCCGTCGGCGATACCGCCAGCGCACCAATCGAGGCGATATTGATGATATGGCCGCTTTGCTGCGATTCCATGACTGGCAGCACGGCAGCGATGCCGTACAGTACGCCACGCACGTTGACGTCGAGCATACGATCCCATTCATCCACCTTCAGCGAACTGAGCGGCGACAGCGGCATAACGCCGGCATTGTTGATCATCACATCAACCCGACCATATTTATCGCGGGCAAAATCGGCCAGCTGCTGCGTATCGGCACGCTGCGTCACGTCGGTGGCCAGATAATCCAGTTGCGCGCCGCTGGCACGCAGTTCATCACACAGTATTGCCAGCCGATCGGTACGGCGCGCGCCGAGCACCAGTTTATGCCCCTGACTGGCCAGCAGACGCGCTATCGCTTCGCCGATGCCGCTGCTGGCGCCGGTCAGAATAATCACTTTCGCATTGGAATGAGCCATGATGGTTTCCTCGTGTTGGTTGACGAGGCTATTGTGGAAAACGCCGGCTAAAGCGAACAGACCGGATTGTGGCGTATCATTGCCTGATTATCTCGTCACGGTTGTGAGCAGGGAAGAAACCTGGCTATGCTTTGCCTGAACCTCTCACCGGAAACCCGTTATGTCGCAAACCGTACAACAGCAGACCTGCGCGCTGCTGCGCCAGCTGGCACCGCAGGAAGGTTACACGGCCTCACTGCTCGACAGCGTGCGCTTTATGCGTGCCGACCGGCAGTGGGCGCGCACGCCGGTTCTTTATGAGCCGAGCATCATCATTATCTGTCAGGGCTCGAAGCGGGCGTTTCTTGCCGACAAAATGTATCGCTACGACGCGCAGCACTATCTGGTGTTGTCGGTGCCGCTGCCGTTCTCCGCTGAGACTGAAGCGACCTCGGCTGAACCGTTACTGGGACTGGCTATCCGTCTGGATGCGGCCACGCTGGCGCGCCTGGTGACGCAGGTCGCAGCGGCAGACATTCCGCTGGCGGAGACACCAGCCAGCATTATTTCGACGCCGGTAAATGAGACGCTGGCGGACAGCACGCTGCGCCTGTTGCAGGCGCTGAGCGATCCGCTGGAAGCGCAGGTTTTAGGCCCGGCCCGGGTAGAAGAGATTTGCTTTCGTGTGCTGCTGGGTGAGCAGGGCGGTGCGGTGCGCGCAGCGCTGACCTATCAGGGGCATTTTGGCCGCATCGCGCGGGCGTTGCAGCGCATTCATGCTGACTGGCAGCAGCCGCTGGATGTGCCGCATCTGGCCAGCGAAGCGGGCATGAGCGTTCCGCGCTTCCATCTGCATTTCAAAAGCGTCACGCAGACCTCGCCGATTCAGTATCTCAAGTCGCTGCGGCTGCATCAGGCGCGTTTGATGATGATTCGCGATAATCTCACCGCCGCCGGTGCTGCCGCACGCGTCGGTTACGAAAGTGATTCACAGTTTAACCGGGAGTTTAAGCGGATGTTTGGTCGCACCCCGGCTGACGAGGCGCGGGTGATGAAACGCGCCTTTGCGCTGCTGCCGCCGGAACAATTATCTGCGCGGCTACAGGCTCATTAGATCAGTACGCGATGACGATTGCCGCCACCACGCCAATCCAGAACAGCAGGCTGGCAGCCAGTGCCAGCTGGCACAGTAACCGGCGGGAAAAACTCAGCAGCGCACTGAGGCGCGGCGATAACATTAATACCATAATCATCCCTCACAACAGCCAGCAACTGATCAGCGCAGCCCCATCACGGCAACCACCAGCAGAATCCAGAAAAATGCACAACCTGTCAGCAGAAAACGCCAGACAAGATGGCGTTCGGGAGTCAGCAGCGTGTGCAGACGCATACGAAGAAGCAGTGGCATAGCGACCTCAAATCAGAAAGTTTTATAGGGAATATCCGGCAGCTGAGAACAGAAAATTCTGTCAGCGAATAAGAACATTCTGACGTGTTATAAGGCCGCGAAACGACAAGACCAGTCTTGAAAACAGGCTGAGAAATTCCTTAGCAGGCAGGCAATAGCCACAGCGGATATCAGATGCCGCTGTGACCATCAGGCACAGCAAAGCCGGTTACACGCTGCGCGTGACGCCGCCGTCCACGCGAATATTTTGCCCGGTGATATAAGCCGCGCCGGGCGAAGCAAGAAACGCAATGGTAGCCGCCACTTCTGCAGCCGTGCCATAGCGCTGCATGGGCACGCTGTCGCGCCGTTCATCCGTTTTCGGCAGGCTATCAATCCAGCCTGGCAGGACGTTATTGATACGAATATTCTCAGCTGCGTAGGTGTCGGCAAAGATTTTACTGAAAGAAGCCAGACCGGCACGGAACACGGCCGAGGTCGGGAACATGTCGGTGGGTTCAAACGTCCATGCCGATGAGATATTAATGATACTGCCGCCACCCTGCTGCTGCATGATAGGCGTGACCAGGCGTACAGCGCGCACCACGTTGAGGAAGTAGGTTTCCATTCCCTGCTGCCACGCATCATCGCTTAATTCAAGGATCGGCGCGCGCGGACCGTGACCGGCACTGTTAACCAGCACGTCGATACGTCCCCAGCGCGCCAGTGTGGCATCAATCAATTGCTGCAAATCGTCTACTGACTGATTCGAACCGGTAATGCCGAGCCCGCCCAGACGATTTGCCAGTGCCTCGCCTTTGCCGGAGGAGGAAAGAATCGCAACCCTGAAACCCTCGCTGGCCAGCTTCTCCGCTGCCGCTGCGCCCATACCGCTGCCACCTGCGACAATTACCGAAACTTTTTCTACTGTCATGTGAGTCACCTCATAAATTAAAAATCCTGTCATGCCAGTATAATGGCCTGGAGATGCCGCAGAGAGTCAGCTCAGCTGGCAATTGACGATAGGAAAACTACAGGATGAATCAGGGCTTTCAGGCATTACCGTCGCTGAATGCGCTACGGGTATTTGAAGCCGTGACGCGGCACCTTAATTTTCGCCTCACCGCTGAAGAGCTTGGTGTGACGCAGGGTGCGGTTGCGCAGCATATTCGCGGTCTCGAGGCCAGCCTGGGCCTGAAACTGTTCGATCGGTTGCCGCGTTCGCTGGCGCTGACCGCTGCCGGTGCAGGCTATGCGGTGCACATTCGCCAGGCATTTGAGCTGATTGATGAGGCGACGCGCACGCTGCGCCCGGAGCCGGATCGCCTGACGCTGAGCGTAACACCGACCTTTGCCAGCCGCTGGATGCTGCCGCGTTTACCGGCATTTACCGCGGCCTGGCCGGATATCGACCTGCGCGTGCTGGCCTCTGAACGGCTGGTGCAGTTTCACCATGAAGGCGTCGATCTGGCGGTGCGCTATGGCCGGCCGCCGTTTGGTAGCGGGCTGGAGGCCACGCTGCTGTTTAGCCAGACGGTGCTGGCGGTGGTCAGCCCGGCGCTGCTGGCACAACACGGTGATGCAGCGCAGCCAGAAAATTGCCTGCGCTATCCGCTGCTGCACGATGGCCATCACCTGTGGCCGGCGTTCCTGGCGTTTATGTTCCCCGGGCAGTCGCTGCAGCATCAGCATCATCTGCGCTTCAACCAGACCGCGCTGGCACTGGAAGCGGCGCTGAGTGGTCAGGGTATCGCACTGACCAGCCCGCATTTTGTGCAGAACGATCTGGCCAGCGGTCGGCTGGTTCCCGCCTGGCAGCGTGAGATGCCCGTTGATGCCGGCTGGTATCTGGTGGCTCCGCGTCGTCCGCGTGAGCAGGCAACGGTGAGTGCGGTTCGTGCGTGGCTACTCAGTCAGGCGGAGCAGAGCAAGATTGATGGCTGAGCAACGCGATGCTTTTATGTTCAATAACAAAATCAGTAAAACTGATGATCGTCTGCGAATTATGAATGTTATAACTGACTGAGCATGCATTTTATAAGGTTTATCCTGCACAGGCAGGGTTTTAGAAAAATATCACGCAAATTCAGCAATTAAGGGGAGGAATTGTGCGTTGCAATCTGCTGAGGGCTGTGAATAAATAAAACGCTGAATTTCATAAAAATGCCATAACGGCCAGGCAACAGCCTGCATAACCGTATTACCACCATGACCGATCATAAAATTCTTTTAGCCAGGGATATCAGCGCCAGAAGTGAAAGCATGCAGGCGCACCTCATCGCCATCCGGCGCGATATTCACGCACATCCGGAACTTGGTTTCGACACCGTCCGCACCGCAGCCATCGTGGAACAGGAGTTGCTGCGCCTCGGGCTGACGCCGCAAACCGGCGTGGGCCGCACTGGCGTGATGGTAGACATTACCGGCGCGCAGCCGGGCAAGACCGTGCTGCTGCGTGCTGATATGGATGCGCTGCCGATTCATGAGCAAACCGGCCTGCCGTTTAGCAGCATCTGGCCGGGTAAAATGCACGCCTGCGGCCACGATATCCACACGGCTACGCTGCTCGGCGTCGCGGCGATCCTTGCGGACCTGCGCAGCCAGCTGCACGGCACGGTGCGGCTGATTTTTCAGCCGGCGGAAGAGACGCCAGAGAGCGGCGCGCAAGCCATGATCGCTGCCGGCGCAGCGGACGGCATTGATGTGGCGATCACGCTGCACAATAAGCCAGAGCTGGCCGCAGGAGAAATTGCCCTGACGCGCGGTGCCAGCACCGCTTCCAGCGATGAATTCGACGTAGTGATTCACGGCAAATCCACCCACGCCGCCCGGCCGCACATGGGTACCGATCCGATCATTGCCGCCGCCAGCCTGGTAACGCAGTTGCAGACCATTGTGTCGCGCGAGCTCGATCCGGCGAACTCTGCTGTGCTGACGATTGGCCATATCCACGGCGGCACCACTCATAACATCATCTCCGACAGCTGCCTGATTCAGGGCACCATCCGCGCTAAATCACCGCAGGCGCGCGCTCACATGGAAGACGCTTTCCGCCGCATCTGTGCCGGAGTGGCGCTGTCGCTCAATACGCGGATTGAGGTCAATTATCAGCGAGGCGTACCGCCGCTGATGAATGATGATGCGCTGATTGATGCACTGGAGCCGATCCTCTCGCACCAGTTCGGCAAGCCGGTGGTGGCAAAACCCAGCAGCAGTTTTGGCGCGGAAGATTTCTCGCTGTTTACTGAGCGTGTGCCGGGCTGTCAGATCCATATCGGCTCTGGCGCGCCGGGGCGCGACGACCATCTGCACAACTCCGACTATCAGCCGGACGAACGCAGCATTCACGCTGGCACACAGGCTCTGGCCCGTATAGCGATCGACTTACTCTCCTGATAATAATGAGGTTTTATGATGATGCGTAAAGGGCTGTTCTCCGCCTCCGCGGGCATGTTGCTGCTGGCTGCTGTCGCTGTGGTTCAGGCCAAAGATTTCGGCACGTTAAAATTCGCTACCGAAGCGGCCTATCCGCCGTTTAACCAGTCCACGCCGAGCGGCAAAATTGTCGGCTACGAGCCCGATATGGTGGCCGAACTGGCGAAACGCGCGGGATTCAAATATGAAATCGTCGCGCAGAAGTGGTCCGGACTGATCCCCGGCCTCGCTGATGGCAAATATGATGCAGTGGTCGATGCCGTCACCGTGACGCCAAAACGTCAAGAAGTGGTGGATTTTACCCATCAGTATACCGTGAGCGTTTCGGGCTTCGTCACGCTGAAGGGCAGCGCAGTGGATACCCTGCCGGGCAACGGTGAAGTGGTACAGGCGACCGATGAAGCCGGTATGAACAAAGCCATCGACGCGCTGAAGGCTAAGTTCAAAGGCAAAACCATTGCGGTGCAGGTCGCTACCATTCAGGCCGATTTTCTCAACAAATACCTCGGTGATGTCGCGACTATCCGTACCTATCAGGCCGGCCCGGAAACCTTCGCCGATCTGCTTAACGGCCGGGTTGATGCGGTCATGGCATCGCGCACCAACCTCAATGCTTATGTGAAAAAACACGCGGATACGGTAAACAGCACCGGTTACGGCTTTGTGGGTGGTGTACTGGGCCAGGGCTCGGCGATTGCCATTCGTAAAAACAATCCAGAGCTGAAAGCCGCGCTGGATCAGGCGCTGGTGTCGATGATCAAAGACGGCACGCTGAAGCAACTGTCTGTGAAATGGTTCGGCGAGAACGTCGCGCCTGCGGAATAATGCTGAGCGCTTATGACTATTGACTGGCAACTGTTAGGTTTTGGTGACGAAGGCTGGGGCGGCGTGCTGCTGGACGCCGCCACCGTCACGGTAACGGTCTCGCTGTGTGCGTGGCTGCTGGGCGCGATGCTCGGCAGCCTGCTGTGCTGGATGCAGATTGGTGGCGGCCGCTGGCAGCAGCGTGTTGCCAGCGGCTACATCACGCTGTTTCGCGGCGTGCCGGAGCTGCTGGTGATCTACCTGTTCTACTTTGGTGGCCGACAGGTGGTCGGGTTTATCGGTGAAGCTATCGGCCTGCAGGGACCGTTCGACGTTAACGGCTTCGTTGCCGGCGCGATCGCTATCGGGCTGATTTCCGGCGCTTATCAGAGCAGCGTATTTCGCGGCGCGTTTTACGCGATCCCCGCCGGCACGCTGGAAGCCGCTACGGTCACCGGTATGGGCCGTTTTATGCTGTTCCGCCGCATGATTGTGCCGCAGGCGCTGCGCACCGCGCTGCCGGGCATGGGTAATCAGTGGCAATCGGTGATTAAGGAGTCGGCGCTGGTATCGGTAACCGGGCTGGTGGAAACCATGAACCAGATTTCCACCGCGTCGAATTCCACCCAGATGCCGTTTTTCTTCTACAGCGTAGGCGCGGTGATTTACCTGATTATCACCACCTGTTCAGATTTCTTCTTCCGCTATGTGGAAAAAGTGGCCATGCGCGGGCAACAACGCGCGCGGTTGTAAGGAGCCACGATGGATTTCACCTTTTTACAGCACACGCTGGCGGCGCTGCTGCGCGGACTGCCGCTGACGCTCAACCTGGCGGTATTGTCCCTGCTGGGCGGCGGAATACTGGCGCTGCTGCTGAATTTGCTGCGTCAGCATCGCCTCGGCAGCTACGTTACGCGTTTTTATGTCTGGCTGTTCCGCGGTACGCCGCTGCTGATTCAAATCTTCATGATCTACTATGGCCTCGGCAGCCTGCCGGCGGTGCGCGAAAGCGTGCTGTGGCCGCTGCTGCGTGAGTCCTACTGGTGCGGGTTAATTGCGCTGATTCTCAACGATGCCGCTTACACCGCCGAGATCCTGCGCGGCGGACTGAATGCGGTTAGCGTGCAGTCACTGGAAGCGGCGAAAGTGTGCGGCATGTCGCGCTTCACCACGCTGCGGCGCATCACGCTGCCGCTGGCGGTGCGTCAGGCGCTGCCGGCCTACAGCAATGAGATCATCTCGATGATCAAATCCACGTCGCTGGTTAGCACCATCAGCCTGATGGAGATGACCGGCATCGCCGACTCCATCGTGTCAGAAACCTTCCGCGCGCTGGAGGTGTTTATCAGCGCGGCGATTATCTATCTGCTGCTGACCGTGCTGGTGAGCAAAGCGGTGGCGCTGCTGGAGCGCCGTTTGTCCCCTTATCACGCTGGAGCACGTTAATGAACAAACCCACTATTGCCCTGAGCCATCTCAGAAAAAGTTATAGCGGGCATGAAGTGCTGCATGACATCAGCCTGACGGCGCAGGATGGCGACGTCATTTCGCTGATCGGCGCCAGCGGCTCCGGTAAAAGTACGCTGCTGCGCTGCATCCCGTTTCTTGAAGTGCCACAGGCCGGTGAGATTGCTGTAGGCGATGAAGTGGTCACCCTCGATAACGCGGACGAAAAGCTGAGCCGTGAACAGCGCCGCCGCATCAAGCTGATGCGCATGCAACTCGGCTTTGTGTTTCAGGGCTTCAATCTGTGGCCGCACAAAACCGTGCTGCAGAACATCATTGAGGCGCCGATCCATGTGCAGAAGCGCAGCCATCAGGAGGCCGTTGCCGAGGCCGAAGCGCTGCTGCAAAAAGTCGGGTTATACGAAAAGCGCAACGCGTGGCCGTCGCAGCTCTCCGGTGGTCAGCAGCAGCGCGTGGCGATTGCCCGGGCGCTGGCGCAGCAGCCGAAAGCGATACTGTTTGATGAACCCACTTCCGCACTCGACCCGGAGCTGGTGGGCGAAGTGCTGCGCGTCATCCGCAGCCTGGCGGAAGAGGGGCGCACCATGATTATCGTCACCCACGAAATGGGGTTTGCGCGCGATGTATCAAACAAAGCGGTGTTTCTGCATCAGGGCAAAATCGAAGAGTCCGGATCGCCGCAGCAGGTGTTCAGCGAACCGATCTCGGCGCGCTGTCGCGCTTTTGTCAGCAGCCACCTGCAGCGCAACAGCTAACCAGATTTGTGCCAATGGTGTTCTAAGCCAAATTATGGAAAAATCGCCCTCCCTCAACGGAGGGCTTTTTTATCGGCGCAGGGAAGGTGCACGTCGTCGCGCACTTCACGTCCATCGATAACCAGCTACCGTCAGGTCTGGCTGCTGTTGCGTTACCGCGCGACAGAGAGGGCCGAAATTTTCCTCATTTTTCTACAGGCGGAGTACGTAATGGGCGCGAAGGTGTGGTTAGTGGATGATGATGTATCCGTGCGTGAGTCGCTGGGATTTCTGCTGCGAACCGTGGACTACGAGGTCGCCGACTTTGCTGACCTGGCATCGTTCGAAACCGCCGCCGCCGGTCAGCAAGCCGTATGCGGCTGTCTGCTGCTTGACGTGCGACAGCCAGAGAGTAGCGGCCTGAGCTGGCTGGCCCGGCAGGGTGCACGCCATCCGCTGCTGCCGGTGATCATCATGACCGGGCACGACACGCTGGAGGCCTGCCGGCGCTTGTTTGCTCAGGGCGCCTTTGCCTTTTTCACCCGGCCGCTGGAGATTGAACCGCTGCTGGAGACGGTCCGGCTGGCGATGCGTGAGAGTGAGCAGCGCGCCAGCCTCTAATGATACCGCGCCGTGTTGCCGCAGAGCGCGCGCCGGGAAGCCAGCGCGCACAGCAGCGGCACCGGCAGGGTAAACAGCAGTAACAGCCACAACAGCACATACACCGCATCCACTCCGTCGTTTTGCAGATTGTTGTACAGCTGCGCCGGCATTCCGTGGGGAAACCAGGCGAAAATCATCACAATGCCGAATTCGCCCATCGCCCGCACCCACGCCAGTGCCGTAGCCGACGCCAGGCCCGGTGCGGCCAGGGGCAGCGCCAGCCGCCAGAAGCGCGGCCATGGCGCGGCGCCCAGCGTCCGGCCCGCTTCACGGATCTCCTGCGGCACCGCGATAAACGCCGAGCGTGCGCTGGTGACAAAGTAGGGCAGCGCGCCATACCACTGCGCCAGAATAAAGGCGGCGGGATTGTTCACCAGCGTCCAGCCCAGCTTGCTCAGCAGCTGGCCGGGCAAACTGTACGGACCGTACGCGCTGACCAGCAGGATTCCCATCGCCAGCGGCGGCGTCAGCAGCGGGATCATCACCAGCGTTTCCACCAGCCAGCGTATTTTTCCCCGCGCCTGCGACAGCCACCAGGCCAGCGGTAAGCCGGTCAGAAAAATCAGCACCAGCGCGATCGCTCCCAGACTGAGCGAAGTGGTAATCGCCGCGCCGTCACCCCACGCCAGCCGCAGGTGTTGCCAGTGTGTAACGCCCGTCAGGGTGATAAACGGTACGGCCAGCAGCACCAGGGCGGGCAGCGACAGCCACAGCGCGCCAGCATGGCGGATTTTCATGGGGTATAAAGCCCATCACCCTTCGGTGCGGCATAGCCTTGCTGTTTAAACAGCGCCTGTCCTGACGGACTCAGCATGAAATCTACAAAGGCTTTGCCAGCGGCCGTACCGTGCGGCGCATTCCTGAGCACCGCCGCGTAGTAGACCAGTGGCTGGGTGTGCAGCACTTTATCTTTACCCTGGCTGTCTTTGACGCTAAAGCTGACCGTGTTGTACCACTTAGTCGCCATCGCCGGATTGCTGAGGTTGATTTCATCGGGCAGCGCGATGTAAGGCAGATGGGCAGAGATCACTTCGCTTTCATAGCCCGCAGCTGCATCCACCTGACCGCTCTCGAGCCGCGTCAGCAAGCCACCTTCCAGATGGGTTTGTGCGGGATTCTGGTAACCGCCGAGAATGTGGTCAGCGATGCCGGGCTGCCGGTAATACTTCTGCGCCAGTAGCAGGGTGAAAATGATGTTCTGGCCTTTAGGATCGTTTACCGGATCGGTCCGACCAAATTTCAGTCCCGGCGCTGCCAGCAGCTGAAGCCAGCGGCCATCATTGCCTTTGGCTGCGGCAAACTGCGGCGCAAACGGCCCCTTCGGGTTATAGGCGATCACCATGCTGGTGCTGGCTACCGGTACTGCGTTGTCGATCAGTCCGGCGTCTTTCAGAATCTGCATCGGACCGGGAGTAATAGACACGAACACGTCAGCAGTGATTTTTTTGCTCGCCAGCAGGCGCGCCATGCCGTAAGCCCCCTGGCCCTGACCTTCATACTTAACGTCATGCTGTTGTGCAAATGCCGGGCCCAGTGCCTGATCCATCACTTTTCCCATCGAGCCGGCATACGTCACGCGGATATCCATAGCGGCCTGCGCCGGTAAACTCAATCCGCCGGCGGCAGTCATTAACAGTAGGGTAAGCGTCTTCACGCGGAGATTCCTTATCGCTATATAAATGAGTAAATAGCGATTATCGGAATTCTCCGTTTTAGCGCAAGGTAAAATCTGTTGCGAAATCCTGTGGTCGCGCGCCAGTGCCGGGTTTTAGTGCCAGTTTATCGCGCTGAGAGAAAAAATTCATTTACCGATCCGTGAGCTACCGCAAACACAGGCGGCCAGCCGTCTGCTGGTTAAATAAGCGGCTATAGTTATCCCAGTTGGATTATTTTGCATGCCGCTGGGCGTGCACCTTTTCCTCATTTGCCTGGAGCCCGTTACTACGTCACGAGGTTTAACGTGTTTGCCGATCTTTCCTGGAAAATTATTCATCAGGTCATCAACCAAACCATCGCTGAGATGGTGGATGAACAGCAAACGCTGGACGTGCTGAGCCTGCGCAGGCGCTTAAGGGAAATGGCGGAGAACGAAACTAACGAGGAGATGGTGCTGTGTTACTGGCAGGCCAGCAAAGTGCTGACGCGTTTGCCGCCCACCGTCACCGCCAGCCAGCTGATAGAAGAGGCGCGCCATGCGTTCCGCAGTCCGCCCAGTCACGATTCGCTTTAACGCGAAATGCTTTTCTTTCCCCGTTGCGCTTAATAGACGCTAATTGGCTGAAATTTAATCATAATCATGCAATACGCTCTGCTAGACTTCCTGGGTTAACAACGCTGAAAACAGAGGACAGTAATGAAAATCAAAAGTTATGCCGCACACAACGCCGGTGATGCGCTGGTACCGTACGAGTACGAAACCGGTCCGCTGGCGGCGGAAGAGGTGCTGGTTGAGGTCGATTACTGCGGTGTGTGCCATTCTGATTTGTCGATGATTGATAACGAGTGGGGCATTTCCTCTTATCCGGTCATTGCCGGTCACGAAGTGATTGGTCGCATCAGCGCACTCGGCGATGCGGCGCAGGACAAAGGATTGAAGGTCGGTCAGCGCGTGGGTATCGGCTGGACCGCGAAAAGCTGCCAGCACTGTGATGCCTGCATCAACGGCGAGCAGGTCAACTGTGAGAACGGTTCAGTGCCCACCATCATGAACAAAGGCGGTTTCGCCAGCCATCTGCGCTCCGACTGGCAGTGGGTGATTCCGCTGCCGGAATCCATGGACATTACCTCTGCCGGTCCGCTGCTGTGCGGCGGGATTACCGTGTTTAAACCGCTGCTGATGCACCATGTAACGGCTACCAGCCGCGTCGGCGTAATCGGTATTGGCGGCCTCGGCCATATGGCGATCAAACTGCTGCGCGCCATGGGTGCTGAAGTTACGGCGTTCAGTTCGAATGCCAGCAAAACCGAATCCATCAAAGCCATGGGCGCCGATCGTGTGGTCAACAGCCGCGATCCGCAGGCACTGAACGCGCTGGCCGGGCAATTTGATTTGATTATCAGCACCGTAGCCGTCGATCTGGACTGGCAGCCGTACTTCCAGGCGCTGGCTCCGCACGGTAAGTTCCACACCGTGGGCGCGGTGATGAAGCCATTTGAGGTGCCAGCGTTCAGTCTGATTCTGGGCGATCGCGCGGTAACAGGTTCTTCTACCGGTTCACCGGGCCAGCTGCGTAAGCTGATGCGTCTGGCGTCACGCGCCGATGTGGCACCGCAGGTGGAAGAGTTCCCGATGTCAAAAATCAATGAAGCGCTGGATCACGTACGCGCCGGTAAAGCTAATTACCGCGTGGTGCTGAAGGCCGATTTCTGAGTCGGATAACACGCTGACATTTGTCAGGCAAAACGGCGGATGGGGGATCATCCGCCGTTATTAACGCCTTATCCCTGCGAATCATCCTTTTCGCCGAGGAAGAAATACCACAGCGGAATTGACATCAGCGCGGTGAACACCGTGGTGTAAAGCGCGATCATAAAGCCCTGCGTCAGATACATGGTCAGCGTCCAGTGGCTGAACGGGATGCCGTATTGATCGATCACGCCGCCGATAATCGCATTGCTCATCACCGTACCGACAATCAGCGCCAGAATAAACAGCCCACGCAGGTAGTAACGCATCTCCTTGCGTTTCACCGTGAAGCGCGCCCGCACGATACCGAGCGGCGACTGCTGCGCGGCGAGAATTTCCGCTTCGCTCATCGGCGCCCGCTGTTGTCTGCGCCAGCGCAGTACATCCACCAGCACGAAGGCCAGCAGGCTGACGCCCATCACCGGCAGGGCATAACCGAGCGCCAGCGCCAGCATCAGGCAGACCCCTTTGGCATAGTGCGGCAGCGCCAGCCAGCTTGCGCTCAGGGTTTGCGCCGGGCTGGCCTGATCCAGCGCCGGGCGGCGCAGCCACCACATGCGATAACCCAGCACAATCATGCTGCACAAACCCAGGCCAAACAGTGCCAGCAACAGCTGATTAGGCCAGCCAAACAGCACGCCCATGTGCGCATCGACACCCCAGCGCGTCAGTTTTGCCACCAGCGGGAAGCGATCAAACCAGACGTGATCGACAATCGCGAAGCTGTGCGGATTCACGGACACCGCATCCACCTGGGTGGGCCAGCTGCGATCAATCTCGCTGACAGTCCAGGCTTTGCCCTCGCTTTTCGGCTGGCGCAGCTCCACTTTAGCCGCGCGGATGCCATCCTGACGTGCCGCCGCCAGCACGCGATCCCAGTCAGCGTCGGCGGCATTTGCCGGCAGTGACTTCGCCGGCTGCGCCGCCGGTTTCGCCATCGACGACATCGGCATGCTGGTCATGTCCATGTCCGGCATACTGCGGTGATCGGCGTGAGGATCGGCCGGCGCGGCGGGCGCATCACCGCTGAGCGCCGTATTCACCTGTGGCGTCAGCCAGTTAAGCTCGGTGCGCATCTTATCGATATTGCCACCTGCCCATTGTGACCAGGTGAGGCCGGTAACGGAGAAGAACAGCAGCCCGAGCATCAGCGTCAGCCCCAGCGTGATGTGCCAGTGCCGGGTGAAGGCAAACCCCTTTCGCACGGTTTTCAGCCGGCGTTTTGGTCGCGTGCCCAGCCACAGCAGCACGCCGCCGAGCGCGGCCACCCACAGCCAGCTCGCCGCCAGTTCGCTGTAGTTGCGACCAAAGTCACCGAGTAACAGGCTGCTGTGCAGCAGATCGAGCGTGGTGCGCAGCGGCAACACGCCGCTGGTGCCATACACCGTCATGTCGCCGGTTACTTTGAGGCTGTAGGGATCGATAAACACCGCGCGCGACTGCGACGGACCAAGTGTGGCATCGCTGAACTGTACGCGCGTGGTATCGCGCGCGGCGGGCGCAGGTCGAACCGCATAAATGTGCTGATTTTCGCCCGCATAGGCGCGTGCCGCGGCGATCTGCGCCGAGAGCGGTTGTGCATTGCCCTGCGGCTGCGCGGTGAGCGCATCAGCGTAGATCAGATTTTCCAGCTGCGGCGTCAGCACATAGAGCGTGCCGCTGAGCGCCGCCACGAAGATGAACGGCGCGACAAACAGGCCAATGTAAAAATGTAAGCGGCGTAGCAGATTAAGCACCGCGCCGCGCGGTGCTGCAGAGTGAACAGCAGACAAAGCCGTCTTCCTTCCTATAAGAGAATGTCAGGGCACAGCGCAGGCGTTGTACCGATTAATGAGATTCAGCAGGAAAGAAAAACCGGTGGCGCGCGCGGACGATGGGTACCGCTGAAGCGGCGCGGCCGGGGTGCCACCAGCGGCGGCAGCGGTGGGGCGCGCGAGATCACCAGCATCAGCCAGATGAACGGGATAAACACCCACATCATCATCGGAACATGCACCAGCAAATCACAATAGCCACAGGCAAATTCGCCGTCGTCCATGTTGTGATGCATCATGCCCGGCATCGCCATCTCCATCGGCATATCGTGATGGTGCATTGGCATGGCAGATGAAGGGCTGTGCGACGCCACGGGGTCAATGCGCGTTTGCCGCTCCAGCAGCGTTTTCGACACAATCGGCGCGACGAACAGCAGCAGCACCGCCACAATGGCGACGCAGGCGGTCAGGCGCTGGCGAAAGTGATAGGAAAACGTCATGGCAAATACTGAGTGCTTCAACAAATGAGGCCGAAGTGTAACGCGATTGCCGCACAAGGGTTAATAAAAGTGAGGCTGGGAGCGACAAAATTCGCACCTTTTGAAAAGGGTCACTTAACGTGGTGCGTTTGTTAACTTAATTGCAACCTGATGAGTACATTAGAGAAACACTATTTCTCATTGCTGAAGGATGAGCGGTGTCTGATGGCATAACCTGTCATTGCTCAGAATTTGTGGTCGCCATTAATGGCGACCCTACAAGGTATTGGCACTATTTGCACAGGGTGCGCATTGATCCGCACCGATATAAACAGGCCACTTGCAGCTTTATTACAAGGCGTCACGTCATTTATTGCGGCCTGTAGGCAGTTGCACGATTTACACATGACGGCGCATTGATACGGACCGTTGTAATCAGGTCACTTTCAACTTAATTGCAAGGCATAACGGCATCGATCGCAATCAGCAAGGAATTACGCGATTTTCGTAGGGTGCGCATTTATGCGCACCGATATAAACGGGCGGCTCGTTGTTTAACTCTTTTCATTTACAGGGAAGCCTCTCAGTATGAGCCGGGCCTTAAAATATCGATCGCCCCAGCCGCTCCGTGAGTTTCTCCAGCATGGCGGTGCCGGCCAGCGAGTTACCGGAATGATCCAGCGCCGGCGACCAGACGGCAATACTCATCTCACCGGGAATCACTGCGACAATCCCGCCGCCGACGCCGGATTTAGCTGGCATGCCCACGCGCCAGGCAAACTCACCGGCGCCGTCGTACATGCCGCTGGTCATCATCAGTGCGTTCACCTGCCGCGCCTGGCGTGCAGAGATCACCGCCCACTCATCATCCAGCGTGCGGCCGTGATTAGCGAGATAGAGAAACGTGCGCGCCAGTTCGCTGCAGCTCATCGCCAGCGAGCAGTAGTGAAAGTAGGTTTCCATGACTTTACTGACGTCATTATGAAAGTTGCCAAACGACTTCATCAGCCAGGCAATGGCGGCGTTACGTGCCGAGTGCTCATATTCAGAGCGCGCGACCGCACGGTCATACTGAATGTCCGGCTGCTGTGTCAGACGACGCACAAACTCCAGCATGCGCTGGCGTGGCGCGGTGAGTCGGCTTTCCAGCAAATCGCACATTACCAGCGCGCCGGCGTTAATGAATGGATTGCGCGGCTTTCCCTGTTCCAGTTCAAGCTGCACCAGAGAATTGAATGCCTGGCCGGATGGCTCTTTGCCCACGCGCTGCCAGATCTCGGCGTCCTCGTACAGCGTCAGCGCGACGGTAAGCGACAGGACTTTGGAGATGGACTGGATCGAGAAGCGCGTGCCTGCATCGCCGGCCTGATAGCTGCGTCCATCGGCGGTGGCAATGGCGATGCCCAGTTGATCGGCATCCACGCCGGCCAGCGCCGGGATGTAATCTGCCACTTTGCCCTGACGGGTGAGGGGGCGTACGTCCGTGATAATCTCTTCAAGCAATGCATTACTGAGTTCCGACACCTTGTGGCTCCGGGGTGACTAATCCTGGCGCGATCATGGTGATTTGCCGTCGGCGCGTCAATCCACCGCGCAAAATTCTGTGAGCATGCTGCAGCAAGCCTGCCACCGCATTGCGGATTTTCTGCCCGGTTTGTTGCGCCCGATCGCAACCCAGCCTGGCGCCTACGCCACATTGCGCGGCCTGAGGTAAAATTATGTTGCGAATGATTGAGTTACCGATCAGGCAATTTTGGTTATGCTAAGCCCCAACTCTTTCCGGCGCTGCCAATGCGCTCAACTGTTGTAATTGAGGATGACGATGTCTGCCTTACCTGATGCCACCGAGCCTGCCAACGCGATGCGCG
Organism: Pantoea sp. ICBG 985; assembly: GCF_002928365.1. Lineage (NCBI taxonomy): Bacteria > Pseudomonadati > Pseudomonadota > Gammaproteobacteria > Enterobacterales > Erwiniaceae > Pantoea > Pantoea sp. ICBG 985. The sequence continues at coordinate 332,492 of NZ_POWM01000003.1, read as the reverse complement.
CCGGGCGCTTTATGCTGCTGCAAAAACTGCTGCGACGCGATAAAACCCCGCTGGCACTGCTGCTGCTGGCCGCGCTGGTCGGTATCCTTACCGGGCTGGTGGGTGTGGCTTTCGATCGCGCGGTCAATTTTATTCTCCACCTGCGGATCGGCTGGCTGACAGAGCGTGCGGATAACCTGGCTATGGCGTTGCTGAGCGCGTTTTTTATTTCGGCGCTGCTGGGCGGCATCGGCTATTTTCTGGTGCGCCGCTTCGCGCCGGAGGCGGGAGGCTCGGGCATTCCGGAAATCGAGGGCGCGCTGGAAGAGCTGCGCCCGGTGCGCTGGTGGCGCGTGCTGCCGGTTAAATTTATCGGCGGCATGGGCGCGCTGGGCTCTGGCATGGTGCTGGGACGCGAAGGACCCACGGTACAGATTGGCGGCAACATCGGCGGTATGTGCCTCGATCTGTTTCGCGTGCGCGATTCCGAATCGCGTCATACGCTGCTGGCGACCGGTGCGGCGGCGGGGCTTTCGGCGGCGTTCAACGCGCCGCTGGCCGGCATTTTGTTCATTATCGAAGAGATGCGCCCGCAGTTTCGCTATAGCCTGATATCGATAAAAGCGGTGTTTGTTGGCGTGATCATGTCGAGCATTGTCTTTCGCGTGCTCAACGGTAACGAAGCCATCATTAATATCGGTCAGCTGCGTGACGCGCCCACTGAGACACTGTGGCTCTATCTGGTGCTGGGTGTGCTGTTTGGCGGCTGCGGCGTGGCGTTCAACCGGCTGATATTTCTCGCACAGGACCAGTTTCAGCGCCTGCATCTCGGACGTACCGGGCGCTGGGTGCTGTTCGGTAGCCTGCTGGCCGGACTGTGCGGCGTGCTGGGTTTACTGCTGCCGCAGGCGGTGAGCGGCGGAACGACGCTGATTCCGGAGTTCGCTACCGGGCACTATGGCGCGCTGGCGCTGTTTGCTCTCTTCGCGCTGCGCACGCTGGTCACCATTTGCTGCTTCTCTTCAGGCGCGCCGGGCGGCATTTTTGCGCCCATGCTGACGCTGGGCACGCTGCTGGGCACCTGCTTTGGTCAGTTGAGCGCCGACTGGTTCCCGCATTATCAGCTGGAAGCCGCCACCTTTGCTGTCGCCGGGATGGGCGCGCTGTTCGCCGCCTCGGTGCGCGCGCCGCTTACTGGCATCGTGCTGGTGCTGGAGATGACCAATAACTATCAACTGATTCTGCCGATGATCATCACCTGCCTGGGCGCAACGCTGGTGGCGCAGTTCTTTGGTGGCAAACCGCTCTATTCCTCAATCCTGGCGCGCACCCTGGCCAAAGCACAGCTCACTAACCGCGCCAGCGCCCGGACGGATTAGGGATTATCCCGGCTTATCGAAGCGCGACTCAAGCCGGGTGGAAAGATATCACCTCACGCCCGGCTTTTAACCCATCTGATGCGCTGGCTGAGGCTCCAGAGCATCAGTGCGGCGAGGGCGATGCTGCCGAGCACGGCGAAAGCGACCTGATAAGACCAGGCGGCGGCGATGCTGCCGGTCAGTGCCGGGCTGCATGCCGCGCCCACGCCCTGCATCAGCATGACGAAACTCTGGCCGGCATTGGTGTGTCCGCTGCCGTCAAGCACGCTGACGATATAGCCTGGTACTGCCACGCCCAGCAGCCCGGCGGCCAGACCATCAAGAATCTGTACCGGTACCATCGCATAGGTGCCATCGAACAGGGAGGCGATGCCGGCACGCACCGGCAGCACCACCAGCGCGAGGGTAATCAGCAACGGGAAACCGAGGCGGCTGGCGTTTCGGGCGGCGAATAACGCCACGGGAATCATCACGCATTGCGAAATCACCACGGTTGCAGCGGTATAAACACCGGGGCTGAGCTGTCCGCTGTGCGTTGCCGCCGCGCGAATGCCCAGCATCGGCAACAGCGCGGCGTTGCCGAGGTGAAACAGCAGCAGCGTCAGGCCGGTAATCAGCAGCACCGGATTGCGCAGCAGGGCAGAGAAACCCGGAAGCTCTGCGGCCTGCTGTCCGGCACCGCCGCGCGCCGCGCGGTCATCGATCGCGTTATGCTGAATGGCGGCCACGGCAAAACATGCGCACAGTGCCATCGCGGTCATCAGGATAAAAACCGCATCGGTGCCCCACAGCCAGACGGCAAACCCGGCAAACAGCGCGGCAGTCATATTGCCGCCATGATTGAACGCCTCGTTTCTACCCATCTGCTGGCTGAACCCCTGAGAGCCGGTCAGGCCGAGGGTGACGCCGGTCAGTAACGGGGCAATAAGCGCGGCCGCGAGACCGGTAACCACCTGCGAGCCAACCACCACTCCACCGTATGGAAACCACCACAGCATCAGGGTGGCCAGCGTAATGAGCAGTGAGGCCAGAATCAGCAGCCCTTTTTTATGGTGTGTGGCATCGGTTGCCAGACCCGCCGGCAGCGTAGCCAGCAGACCGGCTAAACCGCCGGCAGTCATCGCCCAGCCAATATCATCCGCTCTCCAGCCATGCTCGGTAAGAAAGATCCCCAGGAAAGGGCCGAGTCCATCCCGCACATCGGCCATGAAAAAATTGACCAGACACAACGCCTGGAGAGACCGCAAAGCAGCGGGATGCGCTATCGGATTTGCATTCATGTTGTGATGAAGAAAGAGTGGAGGATGGTGACAAGCATAGAGCAGCAATGTGACATCGTAAATTAGCGCAGCGCGATTGGCGCACCGCTCGTACTGCGCTATACATCGCCCGCCGACTCAAGGATAATTTGCTGTCTTACGCCCTTACAGAGATAAGCAATGCTGGAAAATCATCCGTCGCGTGACGCCATCAGGCTGGAGAATGTGCTGGCCGCGCTGGGCAATCCGATGCGCATGGCGGTCGTCGCGCTGCTGGCACAGGGGGAGGAGCGCAGCTGCGGTTCGCTGCTGCAAGGCGTATCCAAATCAACCTTAACCCATCACTGGCGGGTACTGCGTGACAGCGGCGTAATCTGGCAAAAACCCTCTGGCCGCGAGAATCTGCTGTCACTGCGGCGCGACGATCTGGACGCGCGCTTTCCCGGTCTGCTTGATGCGCTGCTCAGCGCCGCCGTTGACGATGCCGCCACCCGAAGCGCGCTGCAGGCTTTTCAGCACGCGGAGTAGCGCCCTTTTCGCCGGAGCGGCTGCAATTGCAACAGCCTGGCGACAGCGGCTGCTGCATCCGCAACAGACATTCCTCATCCTCTCATTCAGTTAGCCCGTAAATCAGGCGTTTAATCTCTGCCAGGAACTGGCACGCTCACTGCATAGCCTCTTATAGCCAAAAACATTAATGAAGATAATTTTCCGTTAATCCAGCTATAAGAAGTCTCAGGAGAAACCTATGTCACAGGTAAAACCGCTGCAGTTTGCTTACTGGGTGCCTAATGTTTCAGGTGGTTTAGTCATCAGTCAGATCGAGCAGCGCACGCGCTGGGACGCGGAGTACAACCGTGAACTGGCGAAAATCGCTGAACGCGCCGGCTTCGATTATGCCCTGACGCAGATTCGTTTCACCGCCGGCTATGGCGCGGATAATCAGCACGAATCAGTCACCTTCTCTCAGGATCTGCTGAGCCACACCACAAAACTTAAAGTGATTGCCGCGCTGCTGCCGGGGCCGTGGAACCCGACGCTGGCGGCGAAGCAGATCGCTACCATCAGCCATCTGTACGGTCCGCGCATCGCGGTGAACATTGTCAGCGGCTGGTTTCGCGGCGAGTTCAAAGCGATTGGTGAACCCTGGCTCGATCACGAAGAGCGCTATCTGCGTTCGGAAGAGTTTATTCGCTGCCTGCGCGGCATCTGGCGTGAAAGCAGCTTCAGCTTCGCCGGAGATTTTTATCGCTTCCGCGACTACGCGCTCAAGCCTAAACCACTCGATCCGCTGCCGGAAATTTTTCAGGGCGGCAGCTCGCGCGCCGCGCGGGACATGGCGTCACGAGTGTCTGACTGGTACTTCACCAACGGCAACACGCCGCAGGGCGTACGCCAGCAGGTGGACGATATCCGTGCCAAAGCCGCCGTCAATCAGCACGCCGTTAAAATCGGCCTGAATGGTTTTGTCATCGCCCGCGAGAGCGAACAGGAAGCCCAGGCGGTGCTGCAGGAGATCATCGCCAAAGCCAATCCGGATGCGGTGAAAGGCTTCCAGCATGAGGTGAAAAATGCCGGCAGCGCGTCGCCGGAAGGCGAGGGCAACTGGGCCAAATCCTCCTTCGAGGATCTGGTGCAATACAACGACGGTTTCAAAACCAATCTGATTGGCACCCCGCAGCAAATTGCTGAGCGCATCATGGAGCAGAAACGCGCTGGCGTGGATTTACTGCTGCTGGCGTTTCTGCATTTCCATGAAGAGGTGGAGTTCTTTGGGCGGGAAGTTATCCCACGCGTGCGCGAACTGGAACGACAGGAGGCGCTTAACGCCGTCACGGTCTGAGGTCAGATAGCGCGGTCGCGTCCGGCCAGCAGCGCCATCGCCATTTGCAGCGCGCTTACCGCCAACAGCATCAGCAGCGGGAGCTGCCAGCTGCCGCTGACATCATGCAGCATGCCGAAGCACAGCGGCCCCAGCGCCGCCAGCCCGTACCCCACGCACTGCGCCATGCCGGAGAGTTTCGAGGCCTGGCGATGGTCCCGGGTGCGTAAATTAAACAGTGACAGGCTGATCAGCAGCGAGGCGCCCGCACCGAGGCCTGCCAGAATCAGCCACAATAGCGACCATGCGGGTGCCAGCAGCAGGCCGGTCAGCGCGATGAAGATCGACAGCGAAGCCAGCAGCCCGATCAGACGCTGATCGCGCAGCTGCTTCAGCGCCCGCATACAGGCCAGATTGGAGGCGATCGCCACAATTTGATAGACGAACAACATGCCGCCCGCCTGCAGCTGACTGATGCCATTATCCTGTGCGAACGGGGTAAACCAGCCAATCAGGGTATAAAACAGCAGCGACTGGCTGGCCATGAACAGCGACACCTGCCAGCCGATCGCGGAACGCCACGGCGAACGCGTTACGGTGACCTCTGTCGCGCGCTGCTCACGCGTCGCGGGATTTTTCAGCTGCGGCAGCCACGCCAGCAGCGCGACCAGCGCCGGAATCAGCCAGACCGCCAGCGACAGACGCCAGCCGGCGCTGCTCAATTCGGCCAGCGGCACGGCCACGCCGGAAGCGATGCTGGCGGTGATGCCCATGGTCATGGCATACAGCCCGATATAACGCGCGGTGTGCGCGGTGTAATCCCGCTTAATCAGCGGCGGCAGCAGGACGTTGGCCGCCGCGATCCCGCTGCTGAGAATCAGCGTCCCCAGCCACAGTGCCGTTTCGCTGCCGCTGATTCGCAGCAGTGAACCCAGGACGATCAGGAGTAACGCCCCCCACAGACTGCGCTCCAGGCCAAAGCGATTGCCAAACCAGGCGGCTGGCGGTGCCAGCGTGGCGAACATCAGCAGCGGTAAAAAGTTAATCACGCCGGCAGCGCTGGCGCTCAGGCCAAATGTCAGGCGAATATTTTCCAGTACCGGCCCGGTGGCGGTGATGGGCGTGCGTAAGTTGGCGGCGGTGAGTAACAGCAGCAGCAGGAAAAAGCCGGAACGACGCAGGGCAGAATCAGCAGATAAAGCGGTATGGGACATGTTTGCGCACCATAGAAATGAGGCAGAAAGTCTCTGCATATGGTGCGTTGATTGACGTTAACGCGTACGCAGCAGCCTTTACCGCTGAACCGCTGGCTATACTAACCAGCTGTTAAATCGATGTAAAGCAGACCCACCCGGCCGCCATGCAGGATAATCTTCTTGCCGCTTTGCTTGTCTGACGGTGACAGCACGCGTCTGTGACCTGGCTGGTATTTACGCTGCCGGTGCGTTTTTTTGCCGGAGACTTGCGCCTTTCGCTATCCACGTCCACCTTTATACTCTCACTCTTCGCAAATGGACCAATGATGCTCTGGTTATGGAATGCGCTTATCCTGCTGGCTACCGTGATACTGATGGAGATCGTCGCGGCGCTGTCGCATAAATACATTATGCATGGCTGGGGATGGGGCTGGCATTTGTCGCATCATGAACCGCATGAGAGCAAATTTGAGCTCAACGACCTGTATGCCGTGGTGTTTGCGCTGTTGTCGATTGGCCTGATTTGGCTGGGTGTCAACGGTGTCTGGCCGCTGCAGTGGATTGGCGCTGGCATGACGACTTATGGCGCGCTCTATTTTATGGTGCATGACGGTCTGGTCCATCAGCGCTGGCCGTTCCGCTATATTCCACGCAAAGGCTATCTGAAACGATTGTATATGGCGCACCGCATGCATCATGCGGTGCGGGGACGGGAAGGCTGCGTTTCCTTTGGCTTTCTTTACGCCCCGCCGCTGCACAAGCTGCAGGCGACGCTGCGCCAGCGCCATGGGCGTCGTGTCAACGCGGACGCTGCCACAGACCGGCAGGACGCGCCTGGGGATGAGCAAGGCGCGAAGTAAGCGCGACGCCGGCACCTTTCACCAGCAGCGCCAGCTTTTCGCCTTTACTGGTGCGCTGGCGCGCATCCCATGCCCGGGCACCGGCATGCTGCACTTTTACGCCAATTTCCCGGTAAACGCCGCGCGCGGTGGCGATCGCCCACGCCGAACGGAGCGGCAATCCGGGCAGCCCGCTGCGCGCTGACTGATAGTACGGCTCGGCCTCGTGCACCAGACGCGCTGCCAGCGGGGCCAGCGCTGCGCGATGTTGCGGATCGGCGAGCTGGGCGGCGCTTAGTCCGGCCTCATCCAGCCAGCTTTGTGGCAGATAGCAACGGCCATTCTCCGCGTCCTCAACGATATCCCGTGCGATATTGGTCAGCTGAAACGCCAGACCCAAATCACAGGCGTGATCGAGTACGCGCTCATCACGTACGCCCATCACGCGCGCCATCATTAACCCCACCACGCCGGCCACGTGATAGCAGTAACGCAGCGTGTCCCCGAAACACGCGTAACGTTCTTCACGCGCATCCATCGCAAACCCTTCCAGATGATCAAACGCCAGCTGCTGGGGAAGCTGATGCGTCAGCGCCACTTCCTGAAAGGCACGAAACGCCGGTTCATCCATGTGGGCACCGCTGTAGGCGCGGCGGGTTTCGATTTGCAGGTGGCGCATCCGCGCCTGTGCATCCGCTACCGCGTGCTGCGTGCCTCCTTCGCCCAGCGTCTGACCATCTATCACATCGTCACAGTGACGACACCATGCGTACAGCATCAGCGTACTGCGGCGCGTTGGAGGATCAAACAGCCGGGTGGCGCTGGCGAAACTTTTGGAGCCCTGCGCCATGGTTTGCGTGACCTGCTCAATCAGCGGCGGTTGGTTCATCCGGTCAGATCCTCCACCATCAGCTGGGCGGTCGCTTTCGCGGAGCCGATCACGCCTGGCACACCGGCACCGGGATGCGTGCCAGCCCCCACCAGATAAAGGTTAGTGATGTCGGCATCTCGGTTATGCGGCCGGAACCAGGCGCTTTGCGTCAAAATGGGTTCGAGCGAAAACGCTGAGCCCTGATGCGCGTGCAGCGTGTCGCGAAAATCAAACGGCGTAAACATACGGTGTGTCACTAACTGCTGTCGCAGACCCGGCATATAGTGCTCCTCCAGATAAGCAAAAATGCGATCGCGCAAGCGCGGTCCTTCCTGTTGCCAGTCAATTGCGGCGGTACCGAGATGCGGCACCGGCGCCAGCACGTAAAAACTGCCGCAGCCTGCCGGTGCCAGCGACGGATCGCTGGAGCAGGGCGCGTGCAGATACAGCGAGAAATCTTCCGCCAGCTGGCTGCTATTGAAGATCTCATCGATCAATTCACGATAGCGCGGACCAAAGCACACGGTGTGGTGCGCCAGCTGCGGGTGGGCATGATTAAGACCAAAATAGAGAACAAACAGCGAGTTGCTCATCCGCTTGCGCTTCAGCGTCGCCGCGCGTTTACGCGCCGCAGGGTGCTGGCTCAACAGGCGATCGTAGGTATGCACCACGTCAGCATTTGACGCAACGGCGGCGGCGGCAAAACGGCGCCCATCTTTCAGCTGGACACCGCTGATGCGGTTACCCTCGGTCTCCAGCTGGCTGACTTCGGCGTTGAGCAGCAGTTCACCGCCCAAATCGCGAAACAGCCGCGCCATGCCATCAACCAGCGCACCGGTACCGCCGCGCGGAAACCACACGCCCCATTCGCGCTCCAGTGCGTGAATTAAGGTATAGATCGAAGACGTTGCAAAAGGATTACCGCCGACCAGCAAAGAGTGAAAGGAAAAAGCCTGGCGCAGATGATCGTCCTGAATAAATTTCGCCACCATGCTGTAGACACTGCGCCAGGCCTGCAGCCGACCCAGCTGTGGCCCGGCACGCAGCATGTCGCGGAAATGCAGAAAAGGCACAGTGCCAAGTTTCAGATAGCCCTCACGAAACACATCCTGTGAATAGGCCAGAAACTGGCGGTAACCGGCGACATCCTGTGGGTTAAAAGTAGCAATCTGCTGCTCCAGCTGCGCCTGATTGTTGTCGTAGTCCAGCTGCCTGCCGTCCTCCCAGCATAGGCGATAAAATGGCGTCACCGGCATCAGGTCGACATAATCACTGAGTTGCTTGCCTGCCAGCGTAAACAGCGCCTCGATAGCGCTGGGATCGGTAATCACCGTCGGACCGGCATCAAAGGTAAACCCCTGATCCTGATAAACATAGGCGCGCCCGCCGGGCTTATCGCGCTGTTCCAGCAGCGTGACCGGCACGCCGGCCGCTTGCAGACGAATCGCCAGCGCCAGGCCACCGAAGCCTGCGCCAATCACATAGGTGCGTTTCATTATTTCTTCCCTGGTAACGGAGAGGTCATCATCAATGCGCGCAGCGCTTCGCCGAGAGGGACCGGCGGTTTGCCGCACAGAATGCGTGCTTTATCGCTGAGGCGCAGTTGCCCGGCGTAAAAGCGGCTAATCAATCCGGCGTCAAGCCGGTAAAAACGCTGCATCACGCGCCAGCGCTGTTCAGGCCGTCCGGCAAGAAACAGCATGCGATTCAACAGACGGAAAAAGCGCTGCTCGCGCCAGTGCTGACGGGCAAAGGATTCGATGCAGTGGCTCAGCGTGTGGGCATCGGCGGGCAGCGTGCTGGCAATCTTCTCCGCCAGCGCCACCGCGGCGGGTAGCGAGTAACCGGTAGTGGCGTGAAACAGTCCGGCGCGCAGCCCGCTGCACGGTTGTCCGTGCTGTTGTTGCCAGAACTGATCGATATCGCCGCTGAGCGTGATCGGCAGCGAGCCGTGCTCCTCGCGCAGCAGCTGGCGCAGATTCCAGCCGCGCTGGTGGGCATAATCCGTAATGTGCCGGCGCGCCTGTGCAGCATCCAGCGTGGCATGGTTGATGTAGTGGGTATCTTCAATCAGTAAACGGCTGGCACTGAGCGGCAGGGTGTAAACAAAGCGATAACCCTGCTGCTGATCGACACTGGCGTCCATCAATATTGGCTGCTGCAGGCCATGCGGCGCGGCCAGCTGCCACTCCTGACCGACAAATGCCTGATAGCCGAGCTGCAGATGCGGTGTCGGCTGCAGCCCGCGTCCGTCAATCACCACCTGCGCCTGTAACATCCCGCCATCCGCCAGTCTGACTCCGGTGGGTGAGACCTCGCTGACCGGCGCTGCGGTGCGTAGCGCGGTACCGAGCACCTGCTGTAAGTGCCGGGCAAAATCCTCCGAGGCAATGGAGCAATATTCACCATCCAGCTGGCGACGCAGGGTGGGGAAGCGTACCTGATAACCGGGCCAGCGCGCCGAAAGCAGCGGTTCGAGCCAGCGAAACTGCGCTTCGCTGACATCTTCGCGATGGAACGACCAGGTATGATTGCCGGCCGGCTGCGCCTGACTCTCCAGCAGCAAAACCTTAAGTGCGGGCTGCAGCTGGCGTAAACGCAGCGCAATCAGCCCGTTGGCCAGGCCGGCACCGACCAGAATGACATCATAAGGTGCACGCATCAGGTGGCCTCAGCCAGCACGATTTGCTGCTGACACAGCGCCTGCTCGACAATATCCGCCGCGCGCGTACAGCCACCGGCCCGCTGCAGCTGCGCCTGAATGGCTGACATGCGCAGACGATAGCGATCGTCACTCAGCAACTGTTGCAGGTGTTGCTCCAGTTGCGCGACGCGGCTGAAGCGTGAGGCGCGCCGGCCGACGCCGTGCCACTCAATACGTGCCGCCACGCCGGGCTGATCGAAGGCGATCGGCAGCGCCAGCATCGGCGTGCCACACTCCAGCGCTTCCAGCGCACTGTTCAGACCGGCGTGAGTGATAAACAGTTGCGCATGCTGCAGCGCCGCCCGCTGATCCACAAAATCGGTCACCCACGCAGCACCGGCCAGTCTGAGCTGATGTGCCTGGCTGGCGGTCAACCCGCCACAGTGTGCCACCACCAGCGACAGCTGCTGATTGCGGCAGGCCTGAGCCAGATGCAGAAACAGGCGAAAACGATGCCCCTGTAGCGTGCCTAGCGAGGCATACACCACCGGCTGGCGCAGCGCTGGCCAGGGTGCGGCGAGCGCGCCGCTAGCAACTGGAGTCCGCAGCGGACCCACGCTGTGATAGCAGGCTGGCAGTTGCTGGCGTGGAAAATCAAAAGCGGGCACCAGCTGACTGATTTGCGCCAGCGGCGACAGACACTGATGTAAGCCATGGCGTTCGGGCAGGCCGAAGGCGCGCGCATGACGAGCGATGACAGCGCCATGACGACGCATGATGCGGTCGTAGATATCACTGCTGGCCTGATAGCGCTGCAGCGCTTTCTCATCCTGAGCAAAGCGAAAGGGCATTACCGCCAGCGGAATGGCCGCTTCACGATTGACCGGCAGCGCGCAGGCCACCGACACGAACGGCAGCTGTAACGCCTCTGCCACCAGACCGCCAGCCGCTTCCATTTGGTCGGCAATCACGCCATCGACCTGCAGGCGTTTCAGCACCGCGGGCAGTTCGCGGCACAGCATATCGGTGGTGCTGGCCAGATCGTGAATCACGCGAAACAGCGACAGCCCACCCGGTGCGGCCAGCCGCCTGAGTTCGCTGGAGAGCGATCCGGCAGGATGCGTGCGCTCGCCGACGGCCACAAAGGCAATACGCTCGTCGCTCAGCAAGGTGCGTGCGTCGCTTTGCTGGATAAAGGTGATGCGGTGTCCGCGCGCCAGCAGCGTTTGCGCCAGCGCCTGCAATGCGTGAAAGTGGCTGTAGAGCGGTGGCGCAATAACGGCAAAATGCCCCATAGGTATGACCGGCTTCAGTTAAACATCGCCAGCTGTTGATTAAACAGGGCGTGCATATATTGACGGGTGGCGACACCGCGATGGCAGGCGCAGGCAAGGTGTGCATCGGCGCTGCTTAGATGGTCGCGCAGACGACGTTCAGCCCCTTCCGGGCCCAGCATCTGCACCAGCGTGGATTTGCCCTGATCCTGATGACAGTCCTTGCCGGTGTGTTTAGAGCCATCTGCCAGGTCGTCCAGTAACTGGAATGCCTGACCTAAATCCTGCGCAAAATAGCTTAAACGCTGACGCACCTGCACTGACGCATCGGCCGCAATCGCCGCCATTTGCAGCGTGGCGCGAAACAGGACGCTGGTTTTCAGTTCGTTGGTCAGGGTGATGGCTTCCGGACTGCGGCTGTGTGCGCCGTCATGCAGATCCTGGAACTGACCCTGAACCAAGCCCTGCAGGCCCACGGCAGAGGAGAGCTCGGCAATGGCTTCGGCTTTGTGCGTTGCCGGCAGACCCGGCGCGAGTGCAATCACCTCAAAGGCGCGGCTGAGTAGCGCGACCGCTGCCAGGATCGCCACGTTTTCCCCAAATTCACAGTGGATTGCCGGGCGCCCACGTCGCATCCGGGCGTTATCCATTGATGGAATGTCGTCAAGGATCAGTGATGCGGCGTGCACCATTTCGACCGCACAGGCAAGATCAAGGATACCCTGCTGCGCCACGTCACAGCCCATATCGCGTGCTGCCAGCAGCAGCAAGAGCGGACGAATACGTTTGCCCGGTGCCAGCGTGCCGGCACGCATCGCGGCCCGAACGCGATCGGCCTGCTGCCCGGCAGGCAATAAATGTTCAAGATGAGCCTGCAATGCGTGATGCAACTGAAGGAGATCGCTTTCCTGGCTTGCTGTGGTATCGACATGGGCGGTCATAGCGGCTTTCCATGGTTAGTTAAATTCTTGTGCTTTTTCAATTAACCGTAGACCCGGTAAGGGGAGTGCGCCAGCGAGCGAAGCGACTTTAACGCACCGTCACGCTTTTTTTATTTATTGAATAATCTGAGAAGTAATTCCTATGACCCTCAGGCCAGTTTTCGCTGCGGTGACTGCTATGATGACGGGCAATCAGAGGAGACAGCTATGACGACGCAAAAAGTGGCGATAATCGGTGCGGGTGTGATCGGCCTCGCCGTGGCGTGGGCGCTGGCAAGGCAGGGCGCGCAGGTGACCCTCTTTGACCGGCAACACATGGGCGCGGGCACCAGCAGCACCACATTTGCCTGGGTGAACTCCAACGGCAAACAGCCTGCCAGCTATCACCGCCTCAATGCGCTGGCGATGGAGGAGCATATCCGGCTGCAGCTGACGCAGACCAATGGCGTGCGCTGGCTGGAACCTTGTGGCACCTGGGAGTGGGCCGGCGCGGGTGAAGCCGAACAGCAACTGCAGCAGCGTGCCACCTCATTACAGGCCGCTGGCTATGCGGCACGGCAAAGGACGCTGGCCGAGCTGCAGCAGGAAATTCCTGAACTGCGCGCGTCTGCGGTACACGGCAGCATCTGGCATTTTCCAACGGAATCAGTGCTCTATCCGGCGCTGTATCTGGCACGGCTGTGGTCAGAGGCGCAGGCGCACGGCGCGGTACTGCATCAGCATCAGGCGATTCAGCACATTAGTGAAAATGCGGAAGGCGTGACGGTGCAGCTGGAGCAGGGTGAGCAGTGGCAGGGCGACCGGCTGGTGCTGGCGACCGGACGCTGGGCCAATCAGCTGCTGCATACGCTTGGTCTGGAACTGGCGCTGATTGACACCAGCAAGCCTGATGCGGTGGCCTGCAGCTTTCTGGCGCGCACCGCACCACAGCCGTTATCGCTTGGCACCAACCTGATTTCTCCGCAGCTGAACGTGCGCCCGGACGGCGGCGGGCGGTTACTGTTACAGGCGCTGGATCTCGATCACCTGGCCGATCCGGACGCGCCGCCGTCGACTCATGGCGCCATCGCCGATCAGTTTCGTGAGCGCTACCGGGCGCTGTTTGCCACGGCTGGTGCGTTGCAGATCGAGCAGATTGTCGTCGGGCAGCGGGCGCGTCCGGCTGATGGCTTGCCGGCGCTGGGCTTTGTCACCCCGCATCAGCGCGTGTATGTCGCGGTGACGCACAGCGGCGTCACGCTGTCACCGCTGATTGGCCGGCTGGTGGCAGAAGAACTGATCGGCGACGGTCCCAGCGACCTGCTGAAAGAGTTCCGGCCACAACGGCTGATCGGCAAAACCGCCAGCGCGTTTGCACCGATTCAGCGAAACTTTCCGGCGGCACAGTGAGCGAAGCGATGGCGCAGACCACAGGGTAGCGGGTTGATTAATTTTTAACCTGAATTAAGGCGTAGGCTGATCGCGATCAAAAAAACATCTGCCGGGATGCTCAACCATGGAAGGCGAAACATAAGCCAAATGGAGGTGAGTATGCGTACCACCCTGATGACGCTGCTGCAGATGGCGCATTACCTTGATATCCCCTGTACCACGCTGGCGCGTGCTATGTGTAATCGTGGCACGCTGGAAAAATTGCCGCTGCCGGCGGCGGTTGATGACAGCCTGCCGCTCTCCTCTCGCTGCTGGTCACGCGAAGAGGTCAGGCAGTTTCGCCATCGGCTCCAGCGCCGCTGCCATCAGCGCTAAGCGAATCCAGCCGGTCGTCATGACCGGCTGAATATCAGGCAGCGACACCATTTGGCCGTGCAGCGACATGACCGGCCCACAGACTGGCAATCCACTTCACGCCTTTCGCGGTGAATCGTGCCTGTGAAAAAGCATGCTGGTTTTCACCCATTCCGCTGCGCAGTGCAAAATAGCCAGCCTGCAGATGGTGCTGCTGTGGCGTCAGCGCACCTTTGTCACGGTACATAATGTTGCGTTCAAGCAGAAACTGCCGAAACTCCGGCTCTTTCACCTTGAGCATTTTGCACAGCTGGCGAAAGCCCAGCGACTCATGCACATCAACAAAGCGATCAAAGAATTCTGCCTTTGGGGCCGTCAGCGCCAGTTGCTGTTCCGCCGCACGGCGTTGCTCAAACTGTTCTGCCCAGGCACGGGCCGCTTCCGCCGGATTGGTGAAGTCGGGCAGATGGGTGAATTCTTCCCGCTCCTGCCAGCGGTCCAGCAGTTCGGCGGTAAAGCCGGGGGAAAGACGAGCAACCGCCAGCAGCGAGTCACGTTTATTCAGCTGGAACTCCTGACGTGTCTCACCTTCATGCTCGTAATGATTCACCGTGACAGGCTGGGAAAGGCGCTGCGCGGTTTCCAGGCTTTTAATCAGGCGCTTCACTTCGCCATGCGTGATGCCGGTTATTCTGGCAATTTCACGGCTGCTCATCAGCAGAGTTGCGTTGAGAGCAGCAAGACTTTCCGTTGAGATCATCATCAGTATCACCTCTTACAAACGTGGAACAGTCCATCAGACTGCTGGATAAGTATACAATATACTGTTTGCATATCCAGTATTATTTTTAGCCGTTACTGTAAGAAATGCCTCTCTGCGAGATATCGCACAAAGCGCAACTGCGCCGGACCCCGCTCTGCACCTGATACCGATACGCTTGCCTATTCGACTATTACTACCAGGCTTAAGCGATTCAGGTTAAATAAAGACAGCCTTTCGTTACGCTTATTTATGAGGAGCTGATTATGAAAGCGTTAACTTATCATGGCCCACATCGGGTGCGCGTTGAAACTGTTCCTGACCCGATTTTAGAGCAGCCGGACGACATTATTTTACGCGTCACCGCGACGGCAATTTGCGGCTCCGACTTACATCTTTATCGCGGGAAAATTCCCGGTACCGATCACGGTGATATATTTGGTCACGAATTTATGGGTGAAGTGGTGGAAGCGGGGAGTGAGGTTACCAATGTGAAAATTGGCGATCGCGTTGTGGTGCCCTTTGTTATTGCCTGTGGCGACTGTTTCTTTTGTCATCTGCATCAGTATGCGGCCTGTGAAAATACCAATAGCGGGCGCGGTGCTATTTTAAACAAGAAAAATATTACCCCGCCTGCAGCGTTATTTGGCTACAGCAAACTGTACGGCGGCGTGCCGGGCGGCCAGGCGGAATATGTGCGGGTACCAAAAGCCAATGTCGGGCCGTTTAAAGTGCCGCTGGCGCTACCGGATGAAAAAGTACTGTTTCTCTCCGATATCCTGCCCACCGCCTGGCAGGCAGTGCAAAATGCCGGACTGGATAAAGGCTCCAGCGTCGCCATTTTTGGCGCCGGCCCGGTCGGGTTACTGAGCGCCGCCTGCGCGCGCCTGGTTGGGGCGGAAGAGATCTTTATGATTGACCACAACGCTTATCGACTGGAGTTTGCCCGCCAGCGTTATGGGGTTACGCCGATCAATTTTGACGAAATCGACGATCCTGCTGGCTGGATCATTGATCATACCCAGGGCCACCGGGGCGTTGATGCGGTAATCGATGCGGTAGGTTTTGAAGCCAAGGGCAGCCTGACGGAAACGGTGATGAGTAATCTGAAGCTGGAGGGCAGCAGCGGGAAGGCGCTGCGGCAGTGCATTGCGGCGGTGCGCCGTGGAGGTGTGGTCAGCGTGCCGGGCGTGTATGCCGGCTTTATCCACGGCTTCCTGTTTGGCGATGCATTCGATAAAGGACTGACGTTTAAAATGGGCCAGACGCATGTGCAGGCTTATTTACCGCGCCTGCTGTCGCTGATTGAGCAAGGGCTGCTGACGCCGGAAGAGATTGTGACGCACCATATGCCGCTGGAAGAGGCCGCGCGCGGCTATGAAATCTTTGAAAAACGCAAAGAGGATTGCCGCAAAGTGATTCTGGTGCCCGGTATGGCCAGTACCACACCGGCGGCCTGAGTGCTGACAGGCTGCCTGACGGCAGCCTGCTTCTGTGGCTTAACGCACGATATCTTCATCGCGGTCGTTGAGCTCGGGTAGTGCAATTTGCCGTGAGGGCGCGTTGTCGAGCCGATCGCCATAATCAGCACTGACATCGGGCAGGCTGGTAAACTGGCCATCGACGAACAAAAAGCTCAGGTGTTTTTCCACCTCGGCCAGTAATTCGTCCACTTCCTGCTCCGTTTCTCCCCCGGCATCTTTACCATCCAGCTGCCAGCGATAACGATCGCCCACTCTTTCCGCACCGCCAATATCAACGATATGGCCGTCGATATTTTCCACCAGTAAACGCTGACGGGAAAAATAGAGTAAATAGGGCATCCGATCGCGATTGTTTTCTGACATAACATAACTCCTTCATGACGTTACCACGGTTAGCGCAGAAAATAATAGCGAAACGCAAATACTGCCCAATATACCGCGTTCAGACCTAAATAAGCCCAGCACCCCCAATAAGCCACAGGCTCGCGACGGGTGCGCAGTTTAGGTAAGAAAGCCAGTAAATAACCGGCTGCAGCAATAAGCGAAACGAAATAAAGTAGTTTCATGCGCTCTCCTGAATTTATTATCGTCTGATAAGCATAGTCAGGATAAATAAGGTTGGGGATAGCGCAGGACATTCTTATCGGTGGCGATGGCAAAGATAACGGACGTCAGCCAATCAGCGCTTTAGCTTTAGCGCGAATCTCACTCAGTTCCTCGGCGGTCACATGGCTTTTTTTCACCACTTTTCTGGCGCGCCAGTCGATGGAGGTGACCTGATCGGCCAGCGCCACACTATCACGGCTACCGGTAAGGGAAACTTCGAAAGGATAGCCTTTGACCTGGGTGGTACACGGGACGCACAACAACATGCCGACCTTGTTGTTATAGGCAAAGGGACTCAGCACAACCGCAGGACGATGGCCGCCCTGTTCATGGCCAAGGGTGGGATCAAAATCCAGCCAGATGAGATCGCCTGCATCGGGAACAAAACGTGACACCATCAGATTCTTTCCTTGCCCACTGAAGGTCCAAAATCAATTTTATCATGGACGTTATCGTCGGTGATCTCGTCCAGCAGAGCGTCCAGTGAATACACCTTTTCCCTGAGCGGCACAAGGATCAGCTTGCCATCTTCAACGCTGAGTTCCAGTTTATCGTCCACGCTGAGCGACGCGGATTGCATCACGCTGGATGGGATGCGAATCGAGGGACTGTTGCCCCATTTCTTTAAGGTGACGGTCGTCATAACAGGCCTCCGAAGGATGTGTATACATTGTATAGCCGTGATGATGTCGATACAACGTATAAACACCTTCAGCCTGACATGCTAAGAAAGCGGCAGGATTCAGCGCGCCGTTAACTGCTGCAGCGCCGCTGCGCTGGCGGCATCATCCGGCACATACACCAGCAGGCGGTCGCCGTTGCGTGACGCCGACCACCAGTTGTTCTGGCGTAGCGTCATTTCGCCCACTTCGGCACGGTAAAAGCGTTTCACGCGGTTTTCTACCTTGCCCAGTTCGTAGCGCTGCCAGGTGTGCGCGAACTCATCGGAACTGTTCAGCAATCGCGCCAGGAAGCTCTCCCAGTGCGGATCGCCCAGATGCTCGCCCATCTGACCGCGAAACATCGCCACCATCTGTGGCATTACTTCGTCCCAGTCGGTCATCACGTTGCGCCAGCCGGCATGGTTGAACGCCAGCCAGATACAGTTGCGATCTTCCGGCGCGATCTGGGCTAAATCGACGCCCATCAGTGCACACCACGCCTGGTTATAGCCGAGGATATCGAAGCGCGGCGTTTCGATGATCGCCGGTAGCTGAATGGCATCCAGCATTTGCTGATTATGTCCGGCGAGTTTGCAGCAGGCAGCGGCGACGCGCGTCGATGGCAGGGTGTGTCCGGCCAGCGAGAAAAGATGCTGCGTCTCAACATCATTGCATTGCAGGGCGCTGGCGATGGCCGTCAGCGTTTTGGTGGAGGCTTTGATATCGCGCCCCTGTTCCAGCCAGGTGTACCAGGTGACGCCGACATCCGCCAGCTGCGCTACCTCTTCACGGCGTAAACCCGGCGTGCGGCGCTGACGCATGCGCGGTAAACCGAGGCGGTTAGGATCCAGGCTCTCACGGCGCGTACGTAAAAAGGTACCGAGTAATTTACGGTTGTTCAGCTCAGCGGGGGTAAGGGTTTGCGCGGTGCTCATCAGCAGCTCTCCAGACGAGACGGGTAGAATTTATACCATGATAATCAAGAACTGGTACCCGTTTAATGGTTAGGTGATGCTATGCCGTAGTGAAACTAAAAACAAGGTTAACGCTATGCAGACATCGCAACTTCAACGTGCAGGACTGGTGGTCCTGCTGGCCGGGCAGCTATTGCCGATGATCGACTTTTCCATAGTCAACGTCGCGCTGGATGCGATGGCGCAATCGCTGCGTGCCTCGCCGATCGCGCTGGCGCTGATCGTGGCGGTGTACGGTATCGCTTTTGCTATTTGTCTGGCGATGGGCGGACGCTTGGGTGATAACTTTGGCCGCCGTCGCGTGTTTCTGGCTGGCGTCTGGATCTTTGGCATTGCGTCATTATTGTGCGGCATCGCTAACAGCGTCGGCATGCTGATGTTTGCGCGCGCGCTGCAGGGCGTCGGTGCCGCTTTTATGGTGCCGCAGATTCTTGCCACGCTGCACGTTACGCTGCAGGGCAGGGCGCATGCGCGGGCCATTGGCCTGTACGGCGGTATCGGCGGGCTGGCTTTTATTATTGGCCAGGTGCTGGGCGGTTTTTTGATCAAAGCCGATATTGGCGGCTACGGCTGGCGCAGCGTGTTTCTCATCAACCTGCCGATCTGCCTGTTCGTCCTGCTGACCGCGCGCCGCTTCGTGCCGGAAACGCATAACCTCAAGCGCGTGCCGGTGGATGTGAGCGGTACGCTGCTGCTGGCTGGCGCGATCGGCTGTCTGATGCTGGCACTCGCGCTGGGGCCGCTGCTGCACTGGTCGTGGCCGTGCCTGTTACTACTGGCGCTGTTTCCGTTGTTTCTGCATCGGCTGCGTCATAGCGCGCTGCGACTGGAAGCCGCTGGCGGATCGCCGCTGCTGCCGCCCTCGCTGCTGCGTCTTTCCAGCGTGCGTTTTGGTCTGACGCTGGCGGTGCTGTTCTTCTCCTGCTGGAGCGGCTTTATGTTCGCGGTGGCGCTGACGCTGCAATCCGGCATCGGCATGACCGCTTTCCAGTCCGGCAACGCGTTTATTGCCCTTGGTGCGGCCTATTTTATCGGCTCAATGCGTACTACCCGCATGGTTGAGCGCTATGGTAAACGTGCCACGTTACTGTCTGGCTGTGCGATTCAGATGGTCGGGCTGGTGGCGCTGATCGCGACGCTGCAGCTGAAGTGGCCGCAGGTGGGCATTGCTACGTTGATTCCGGCTACCGCGCTGATTGGCTTTGGCCAGTCGTTTATTGTCAGCACCTTCTACCGCATTGGCATGAGCGGGGTGCCGCATCATCAGGCCGGCGCAGGCAGTGCGGTGCTGTCTACCGTGCAGCAATCGGCGCTGGGACTGGGACCGATGCTGCTCGGCGGCGTGTTCACCCAGATCAATCAGCATGGTAATCATCTGGCAGCCATCAGCGGTACGCTGGCGGTGGAGTTGCTGATGATGGCACTGCTGGTGGTGCTGACCAGCGTCAACCGCCGGACGTTCCAGCCGGCGACGGCTGAAGGCTGACGCCGGAGGGAAAAAGTCAGCCCGTCTGGTCACCGTAGACCGTGACCCTGCAAGGTAATAACAGGTTTTTGGGCCGGGTGCGCATTGATGCGCCCCGGCACCTGAAAACCGCGCCGCGCTTACTTTTCCGCCAGGCGTAAACCACTTTCGGCATCGAACAGATGAATTTTTTGCGGATTGAAACCGATGCGCAGCGTCGCGCCACTGCTGGCCGCATGCCGTCCGGCCATCTGCATATGCAGCGCATGACCGTGCCAGTCAAGGTGCAGCAGAGTTGATTCCCCGGTAATCTCCACCACATTCACCCCCGCAGGCGCGCCGTCCTGCACTTCGCACAGATCGTGCGGGCGCACCCCCAGCGTCACGGCAGCGCCTTCACGTTCCCGCGCCACCGCCTGCCACTGCGCGGGCAGCGGTTGCCACCAGTCCTGACACTGCACGCCCGTCACGCCATCGTGCGTCAGCAATTGTGCCGGTAACAGGTTCATGGGCGGCGAACCAATAAAACGCGCCACAAAGGTATCTGCCGGACGATCGTAGATCGCCAGCGGTGCGCCCTGTTGCACGATGCGTCCCTCTTTCATCACCACAATCTGGTCGGCCAGCGTCATCGCTTCTACCTGATCGTGCGTGACATACACCATGGTGGTTTTGAAACGCTGATGCAGCGATTTGATCTCGGCGCGCAGCTCCATGCGCAGCTGGGCATCAAGGTTAGAGAGCGGTTCGTCAAACAGAAACACCTGCGGATTACGCACCATGGCGCGGCCCATCGCCACGCGCTGACGCTGCCCACCCGATAGCGCGCGCGGGTAGCGTTGCAGCAGCTTATCAATGCCAAGAATCGCGGCGATGCGCGCGATTTTCTGCTGCTGCTCATCGCGGCGTACCTTCTTCACCTGCATGTGAAACGCCAGGTTTTCGGCCACCGTCAGATGCGGATAGAGCGCATAACTCTGAAACACCATCGCAATGTCGCGATCGGCGGGATCGCGATCGTTAATCTGCACTTTATCCATCAGAATCGCGCCGTCGGACAGGCTCTCCAGTCCGGCGAGCAGGCGCAGCAGCGTCGACTTGCCGCAGCCGGACGGGCCGACCAGCACGGTAAAGCTGCCGTCGGGAATGGTCAGGTCGAGCGGATGCAGCACCGACTGTTTACCGTAGCGCTTGGCCACTTTAACGAGTTCAACACCGGCCATAATTTAAAACTCCTGTGCGCATAGTTGCAGTTGTTGCCAGTCGGGATAGCGACGTGGCTGCGTGCTGATTGCCAGTGAGGCCACCGCAATGCCCCATTGCAGCGCGGTGGCAAGATCCTGCTGATGCAGCAGCGCGGTGAGAAAGCCGGCGTTAAAGCTGTCGCCGGCACCGATGGTGTCGACCACCGCGACCGCGCGACCGGGCTGTTGCAGGCTGTGCTGACGTTGCCAGCAGCCTGCGCCCTGCGCACCGCATTTCACCACGCAGCCGCCGCGCCCGCTGAGCCGTTGCGCCAGCAGGTGCGCGCCGGTGTGCAGATCATCTGTGCCACTCAGTCCGAGCGTTTCGACTTCATTGAGCAGCAGCCAGTCGCACTGCGGCAGCCAGCGGGCGATCTGCGCGCGTACCTCATCGCTCCAGCCCTGCGGCGGCCAGCCGGTATCGACGGCGGTGATAAACCCGCGCTGCTGCAGTTCGGCCAGCAACTGCGGATAGTCGTCATACAGTTGCAGGCAGAGAAACGTGCCGCACAACAGCACGATATCGCCGCTGCTGGCTTGCGCCGGGAGCTGGCTCAGCACGTCCTGCGCGCTGAGCCGCACAATGTGACCGAGATTACTGAGGAACGATCGCTCGTGATCGGAGTGCGTGACGCCAACGGTGAGCGAGGTTTCGCAGGGGTAGCGCGTCCAGTGCGCCGCGCTGTGCGGAAAATGGCTCGCCAGCCATGCGCTGAGGCCGTCATCGCCCTGATTAGCGACGGCGCGATGGCGCACCTGCATCGCTTCCAGCGCCAGCGCGCAGTTGCCTGCCGAACCGCCCGGACGCAGCTCACTGTGCTGCAGCATCACTTCGGTGCCGCGCTGCGGCCAGCTGTCCAGCGTACCCATGATGACATCGACATTGATATTGCCCACCACGTAGAGCGTGGCGCGGGCTTCTTTATTGCTCATCATCCTTTGCTCCCGCCACTGGCAAGGCCGCTGACCAGCGTTTTTTGCAGCCAGATAGCGATAAAGAGAGGAGGAACCGACGCCAGAATACCGACGGCGGCAATCAGCCCATCGTCAGTGGCGCGGCCTGCGGTAAAGCCGGCAATGGTGACCGGCAGGGTTTGTGCGGCGATGTTACTGGTGAACAGCAGGGCGTAGAAAAATTCATCCCACGCCAGCAGCCAGCCAAACAGCGCCGCCGCGCCCAGCACCGGTTTCGCCAGCGGCAGCGTAATGCGCAGCAGCACCTGCCAGACGCGCAGACCATCAAGACGCGCGGCCTGTTCGATATCCTGCGGCAGGGCATCAAACTGGTTTTTCAGCATCCAGGTAAGAAACGGCAGAATCAGCGAGCAGTACACGATGATCAAACCGGGTCGGGTGTTGAGCAGATCGAACTGCTGCAGCAGAAAGTAGAGCGGCAGCACAAACGCCACCGGCGGCACCATATAGATAGCCAGAGACGCGAACAGCCAGCCGTCACGGCCGCGATAGCGCGAGAAGCTGAACGCCGCCGGGATCGCCAGCAGCAGGCACACCAGTGTTGCGCCGGTTGCCACCAGCAGGCTATTACCCAGCGCATGCAGAAACAGCGCGCCGGGCTGGCCGGGTTCCAGCGAGATCAGCCTGCCGTAGCGGCTGAAATCCCACTGGCGCGGCAGCCACTCCAGCGGCACGCGTGTCAGATCGCTGGTGGCGCTGACGCTCATCAGAAACAGCCAGCCCATCGGTGCCACGACGGAGAGCGCCACCAGCAGCGCCGCCGCGTATTTAGCGCCGGTACGCAGTTTAACCTTCATAGGCACTTCCCCGACGGCGCTGCCGCCACAGTAATAGCATGTAAAGGGTGATCAGCACCGCGCACAGCAGCGTCATTAACATGGCATAAGCCGCACCACTGCCGGCGCGCAGGTAGCTGAAGGATTCCTGATAGACGTAAAAGCTCAGTGTTTTGGTGCTGTCGACCGGACCGCCGCGCGTCATCACATAGATGATGTCGAAGATCTTAAAGGCGTCGATGGTGCGTAACACCAGCGCCACGCTGAGCGATCCGACAATCGCCGGAAAGGTGATGGCACGAAAACGCCGCCATGCCGATGCGCCATCCAGCCGTGCCGCTTCGTAAAGATCCTCCGGCACCGACTGCAGCGCCGCCAGCACCAGCAGCGTCACCAGCGGATAGTTTTTCCAGATGTCGGCAAACATTACTGCGTTGAGCGCGGAAGCCGGCGACCCCAGCCAGCTGCGGTAGCCATCAATGATACCGAGCTGCGTCAGCAGGGCGTTGATACTGCCGTAGTCTGGATTGAAATTGAGGCGCCACATCATGGCGTTCACAATGGTTGGCAGCGCCCACGGCAGAATCACCAGCACGCGCAGCACGTTACGTCCGGCGAATTTCTGGTTGAGCAGCAGCGCAACCAGCACGCCGATGACGCCTTCAATCGCTACCGACACCACGGTGAAGTAGAGCGTGCGCCACAGCGAGGTTTGAAAATCCGCATCGGTAATGGCGTAGAGATAGTTCTCCAGGCCAATCCATTGCGGCGCTTCCCCGCCGCTGCCAATCAGCGCGGCGTCGGTAAAACTCAGCCAGATAGTGCGCAGCAGCGGCCAGGCGGTGAGCAACAGCATCACCAGTAGCATGGGTGCCAGCAGCACCCACGCCTGCCGTTGTTCGCGTTGACGCAAACTCAGCATACTGACCCCTTAACGCAGACGCGCCGCACTTTTGTCTACCGCCTGCATGGCTGCTTCCGGTGTCGCGCTGCCGACCAGAACCTGTTGCAGCTGCTGCTGCAGGGTGTTGGAGAGACGTGAATAATCAGCGGTTTCCGGACGCGACAGCATGACATTCAGCGATTTGTCGGCAGCAGCGATCAGGCTCTCCTGATTCTTACTGACCGCGGGATCCTGGTAGGAGCTTTTCCAGATCGGCAGACTGAGCGTGGCGTATTTATTCTGTACCGGCTGCGAAGTCATGTAACTGATGTACTGCCACGCCTGATCCGGATGGCTGCTGCCTTTGGCAATGCCCAGACCCATCGAACCGTTGACCGCGCCGAAACGATTGGGCGCATCGCCAGGTGCCGGCATGATACCAACCTGGCCGGCGACTTTACTCTGTTTGGCATCGTTGGCCATGTTGTACATGTAGGTCCAGTTGAGAGCGAAAGCCGCATCGCCGTTGGAGAAGGCTTTGCGCACGTCCTCTTCCAGATATTCGCGCGAAGCCGGGTTGGTCAGGCCCTCATCAAGCGAGCTTTTCATCAGCTTCACCGCCTGCAGCGAGGCTGGCGTTGAGAAATCGAGCTTACCGTTGTTATAGAATTTGCCGCCGAAACCGGAGACCAGCGTGGTGTAGTCACACACCAGCGCTTCCGCCTGTGACCAGCTCCATACCAGCGGATATTTAACGATATTTTTCTGCTTAATGATGCGCGCATCATCCATCACCTGCTGCCAGGTTTGCGGCAGATCTTTGATGCCGGCTTTTTCCAGCATCGCTTTGTTGTAGTAGAGATATTTGGTGTCGAGGATCCACGGCATGCCCAATGTTTTGCCTTTGAACACCACGGTGTTCAATGCGCCGGGGAAGATTTTCTCTTTTTCATCTGCGCTGATGCGGCTGCTGACATCCTGCAACAGGTCGAACTTGCTGAATTCCGCCGGCCAGATGGCATCAAACAGCACCACATCGTAACCGTTGCCGCCCGCGCCGCGTGCCGCGACAATCTTATCGTGCAGCGCTTCGTAAGGAACAAACTCCAGATTGACCTGCACGTCCGGGTGCGCTGTCTGAAACGCCTGAGTCATGGCGCGGATGTCGTTTTCACTGTAGGCCGCCTGCGTCATAAACAGGGCGTTGAGCGTAGTGGTAGCCGCTGCCGCGCTGCCCGCGCAGGCGAACAGTACGGCGGCAAAACAACCTTTCATCTGATTTTTCATTGCGTTCTCGCCTTCATGCAGTAGAGGGTGTTTAATTAAATCAATTTGATTGATTTAATATCGCGCACAGATTGCCAGCGCGCAGTGGCTGACAGCAGTGAGCTAAAGCAAGGGACGTGCCAGGGCAGAAAACAACGCTGCCATCCGACACTACTTTGCACAGATTTTTGCCGCTGTCAGGTAAACAGGTTGTAAAATGTGTGGCCGATCATAGATATTGAGGCGGCGGTCCGCAGCGGATGTAAAAAAGAGGGAAGCGAGCAGGATGAAAACGTCGGGAACCAATCTGGAACATGCGCGCGCGCACAATCGCCGGGTGATTATCGAAGCGATTCGCCTGCACGGCGAGCTGACCCGTGCCGAGCTGGCGCGGCTGACGGCGCTGACACCGCAAACCGTCTCGAATATCGTCGCTGAACTGGAGCAGGCGGAGTTGCTCACCAGCCGTCAGCCGCGCAAGCAGGGCCGCGGTCAGCCGGCGATTCCGGTCACCCTGAATCCGGCCAGTGCGTTTTCCATCGGCATCCATCTCGACCATCAGACGCTACTGATTGTGCTGGTGGACCTGACCGGTGAAATCCATTTTCGCCGCCTTATTATGGTGCAAAAACCGCAGCCGGATGCCACATTAGCGCGCATTGCCGGGGTGCTGGCGGAGATCAAACAGCAGACCGGGCCGCGCTGGCAAAAAGTGCTGGGTATTGGCGTGGTGATGCCGGGGCCGTTTGGTGTGGAGGGTATCTCGTCAATGGGGCCGACCACGCTGCACGGCTGGGAGGACGTCGATATCGCTGCGCGTCTCGCTGAGATGAGCGGACTGCCGGTGACGCTGGAGAATGATGCCACCGTCGCGGCGATTGGCGAACGCTTTCACGGCGTGGCGCGTCATCTTAATTCCTTTATTTATCTGTATATTGGCACGGGCCTGGGCGCGGGCATCATCATGGATGGCCATGTGTACAGCGGCCATGCGCACAACGCCGGTGAAGTGGGGCATGTGGTGGTGGAACCCGGTGGACGTGAGTGTTACTGCGGCAATCACGGCTGCCTGGAGCGTTATGTTTCGCTGCAGGCCGCTTACGAATTCTGCGGGCTGGACCCGATGAGCGCGCTGCCGGAAGATTTACTGCAGGTTGATCCGGCGCTGTTTGATCGCTGGATTGATACCGTGCTTACGCCGCTGCGACAGGGTATAAACATGCTGGAGTGTATCTTTGATGCCGAGAGCGTGATTATCGGCGGCATGATGCCAGCGGTGTTGCTGGATAAAATCATTCAGCGCCTGCCGCCGCTCTACCAATCGGTGCGCGGCCGCTATCTGACCGGCACGCGACTCAAGACCGGCATGACCGGCAGCGACACCGCCGCCCTCGGCGCAGCGGCTCTGCCAATTTTTGATGAGTTTAATCCGCAGTTCCAGGTGCTGATGAAGTGAAAAACGCGGCCAGCGTCCGCCGCTGGCACCCGTTATCATCCATATTGTCTGGTGCCAGCCAGGCTGTAAGTGCCTGCTGAACAACAGGCCATTCACCATCAATCATTGAGAGCCAGTCGGTATCGCGATTGCGCTGTTTACGCGTCATGGCCTGGCGAAAGCGTCCCTCAAAGGTAAAACCAATGCGCTCGGCAGCCCGGCGTGAAGCCAGGTTTAACGAATCACAGCGCCATGCAACGCGACGATAGCCCAGCGCAAATGCCTGGCGCAGCAACAGGAACAAGGCTTCCGTACCCATGACGTTACGCTGCATCAGCGGTGACCAGGTGACGTGACCGATTTCTATCGCGCCGTTCTGCATATCAATACTGGCAAAACAAACCACACCCACGGCACGCTGATGTCTGTCCATGACGGCATAACACACCAGCTGGCGATCGCTGATTTTATGCTCAATCCAGCTCTCCATCTCAATCAATGACTGTGGCCGGCTGGCGCCCAGCCAGGTCCAGTCGCGATCGTCTGGGGCGAGTGAAAATGCCGTAAACAGCGCCTGGCTGTGGCTCAACTGCAATGGCGCAAGCTGACAAAAGCGCCCTGACAGATTTTCTGCTGGCGGATAGCTGGCGGGTTGCCAGTCCGGTAAGGCAAAACCGATGGGCTGACAATAATGGTTATGACGTGTCACGTTGATTTCCTTCGCCGTGGTGTCGCGCATGATGTCCGGTAAATGAAACCAGAATATCATCGGCACTTATATCAGCGTTTTACCGCATCACCCAGTGTCCGGCGCTCACTTCCTGATAATGCCGTGTTTCCGGCACAAATCCATTGGCACGCACCGGGCTCTTCAGCTCGCTGACGTCCACGTGCCGTTTTAAATGGCGGCGCGCCGGATCGGGCACCGGCACCGACGCGAGCAGTTTTTGTGTGTAAGGGTGCTGCGGATTCTCAAAAATAGCCGCGCGCGGACCAATCTCAACAATCTCTCCCAGCAGCATCACCGCCACACGATGGCTGATACGCTCCACTACCGCCATATCGTGTGAGATAAACAGATACGACAGATTCAGGCTGTGTTGCAGATCGAGCAGCAGATTGATGATCTGCGCTTTCACGGTGACATCAAGGGCGGAAACCGACTCGTCGGCAATGATCATTTTCGGATCGAGCATCAGCGCACGGGCAATGCAGATGCGCTGACGCTGGCCGCCGGAAAATTCGTGCGGATAGCGTTTCAGCATGGTTGCGGGCAGGCCAACGCGCGTCATCAGTTCGGCCGCTTTGCTCTGTGCAGCGGCCTTACTGCCCAGCCGATGCTGTAAAAAAGGTTCGGTGAGGGCTTCCAGGACCGACATACGCGGGTTAAGGCTGGCAAACGGATCCTGAAAAATCATCTGCATGGCGCAGCGCAGCTTGCGTAGTTCTTGCCGGGAGAGGGTGAGCACGTCGCTGCCGTCAAAAGCAATCTGCCCGGAGTTCGGCTGCACCAACCGCGTCAGCGAGCGGCCGGTGGTGGATTTGCCACAGCCGGATTCGCCGACCAGCGACAAGGTTTCACCCGGCAGCAGATCAAACGAGATATTCTCCACGGCGTGCACCGCACCGGTTTTACGGCTGAACAGCCCTTCGTGAATGCTGAAGCGCGTGCTGAGGTTCTTCACTGACAGCAGCGGCGTTTGCCCTTGCGGCGTCTGCCGCGCCTGCGCCACCGGCGCTTCGCCGTTGAGCGCAAACTTACGCGGTCCATCAATGCCGCGCATGGCACCCAGCTGCGGCACGGTCGCAATCAGCGTGCGGGTATACTCTGCCGCCGGGGCTGAAAAAATCGCGGCGGTGCTGCCGGTTTCCACCATCGCGCCCTGATACATCACCAGCGTTCGGTCGGCGACTTCTGCCACCACGCCCATATCGTGGGTGATGAACAGCACGGCGGTGCCTTCCTCCTCCTGCAGGGTCTTGATAAGGTCAAGGATTTGACCCTGAATCGTGACGTCGAGCGCGGTGGTCGGCTCGTCAGCAATCAGCAGTTTTGGACGCAGCGCCAGCGCCATGGCGATCATCACGCGCTGACGCATGCCGCCGGAAAAGTGGTGCGGGTAATCACTGAAGCGTTTGGCCGCGTTGGGAATACGCACTTTTTCCAGCAGCCGGATGGTCTCTTCGCGGGCGGCGCGTGCGCTGATTTTGCGGTGTGCGACCAGCGCCTCAGCAATCTGGTGACCGATAGTGAACGACGGGTTAAGGCTGGTCATCGGCTCCTGGAATATCATCGCGATGGCATTGCCACGGATATCGCGCATTGCACGTTCGCTCAGCGTGAGCAAGTCCACGCCGTTCAGCAGCACTTTGCCGCTGATACGTGCGTGACGACTATTCAGCAGGCGCATGATCGCCATCGAGGTAACACTTTTGCCTGAGCCCGACTCACCCACAATCGCCAGCGTTTCGCCGGCACCGAGGGTAAAAGAGACGTTTTTCACCACCTCACGCCAGCGGTCATCACTGCGAAACGCGACGGTGAGATTTTCGATGCTCAGCACCGGCGGGTCAGCGCGATTCATTGTGCCGCCACAAAGCGCGCCGAGCGGGTGCTGACCGGCACAAAGGTAAAATCAGTATCGAACGGATAAGCCGGCTGCAGCTTGCGCTTGCGCACCAGCCGTTCAACATACTGATCGACCACACCTTCCGACAGCGCCATCAGGTTGGGATTGGCAATCGGCGCCAGCTCGGGCGACAGGTAACCGGATTTTACCACCACAATTTTTGCCTGGCGCGGATCGAGTCCGAGCAGGGCGAAATCCGCCAGGTTGTGATAAGGACGACGCCGATCGGCAACCACCACGGTAATGCCTGCGATCTTCAGCAGCGCCTGACGGGCAACCGAACGGGCATCATCACTCAGCAGCAGCACGTCAAACTCGCCGCTGACTTTGCCGCCAGCAGGATCCAGCGTGGCACCGATAGTCAGGGAGAGCCGGGCACCGACGCCCGCGGCGAAGGCCGCCTCCGTGGCCGGTTTATCGGTAATGCCGGCAACGATGACATCCTGCGCATTTTGCCGCAGCAGTTCGGCCAGTACATCGGCCCGATCGCCCACGCCGCCGCCGGTTGGGTTATCGCCGGAGTCAGCGAGAATCACCGGCGCGGTATGACTGGAAATTGCCATGCGCACGCACTCTTCCGTACTGCCGGTCACGCAGCCAAACACAAATTGATCGCGCGCCTGCCAGTAAGCCAGCGCCAGTTTCGCTGCCTGTTCCGACAGCACATCAGCATCGGTACCGGTCATGATCGCGGCCGCCGTGGCGCGTGGCTCATCCGCCCAGACATAGCCCACCATCAGCGACGCATCCCAGATGTGTTCCAGCGCGTTAATGCCGGGCAGGCTGGCATACAGACTTTTGGCGGGTTCATCTTCCGTGCTGGTGCGCTCGCCTGGCAGCACCACGGGGATCGGCGCCCACACCACACCCGGTCGGATGCCGCTTTGCAGGCTATTGACCAGCATTGAGACGGATCGGCGCATGGTCTCTTCCACATCGATATGCGGTGCCGTGCGGTAGGTTGAAAACATATCGATCGCGTCGATGATGCGCTGCGAGACATTGCCGTGCAGATCGTAGCTGACGCTAATCGGACAATCGGGCCCGACCAGCTCGCGCGTCGCGCTAATCCAGTCGCCTTCCGCGTCTTCCATCCCTTCGACATAAACCGCGCCGTGCATCGCCAGGTAAACGCCATCCACGGGCAAATACGCCTCGAGCCGACGGAGAAACTCCTGTTTGAAGGCATCATAGGTCACACGTGCCACCGGCCCACCGGCAATGGCGCGGGCGTGAAAGGTCGGCAGAAATTCGGCCGCGTAATCCTGCAGAAAGGCGAAATAAGGATTGGTCGTCATCGCTTCACCCCGCACGATGCGGAAATCGTCGGCGTAATTGAGCACCGGATTCCAGGTACTGCATTCAGTATGAATTCCACCATAGGCAATGCGCATAACAGACTCCGCTAGTCGGGTAAGTGAACGATAAAACGGTAAGCCGCCACACTGGCTGCGGCGCGGGCCCAGCTCAACTGATCAATCGCCATGCTGGCGATGGGCGTCTTGCCCATGATTGAAGGCAACACGTGACTATCTACCGCCTGCATCACCACGGTTCTGAGCAGGCCGTCGAACGCATCCGGCTGATGAGCGATGACAATCATCTCCGGATCGTTCATCTGAATGATATTGGCAATGGCGAGGCCAAGTGCGTCACCTGCCTGGTGCAGAATTGCGATCGCGGCGCTATTGCCTTTTACCGCCAGCGCTTCCAGTTCGGCAACGCTGGTGCAGGGCAGCTGTTTGTCACGCATGCTTTCACGCATCGCAGTGAGCGACGCCAGCGTATCAAGGCAGCCGCGTTTGCCGCAGCGGCACGGACGCCCGCCGGGCTCTACGGTACAGTGAGCAATTTCACCGGCCCCACCGTGCGCGCCGCGGTGCAGCTGCCCCTGAAAGAAGTGCGCGGAGCCAATGCCGTCGCCGTGGGAAATCAGGGTGAAATTCCGTGCCTTTTTCGCCACGCCGAAAATCTTTTCGCTGACCGCCAGAGCTTTGGCATCGTTTTCCAGTGACACCTCCAGACCGGTTTGCGCGTTAAGCAGTGCCGCCAGCGGGACGTTTTTCCAGCCCAGCAGGGCAGACTGAACGCACACCGCCTGGTTTTCATCCACAAAGCCGGAAAGCGTGACGCCCAGCCCGATGAGCTGATCGGCGGAGATGCCTTTTTGTGCAAGCAGGCCGGGAATGGCGGCGGCCAGCGCGCCAGCCAGCAGCGCAGGATCGGGATTCAGCGGCATGTGGGTACTGGCCAGGATGCGACCGTGCATATCCGTCAGCACCAGATACACATCGTCACCGAGCAACGACGCACCGAGAAAATAGGCGCTGTCGGCACGCATTTTTAATAACACCGAAGGCCGACCCTGACCGTTACTTTCCGGAATGCTCTCCTCAAGCAGTCCTGCGCTAAGCATCTCTTTGATTAATGTGCTGATTGCGGCTTTACTCAGCTTCATTTTTTCCGCAATTGCCGTGCGGCTCATGCCATGCGAAGAAATTAATAAACGCAGAATTTGTTGCTGATGAGCATTAAGCATCCGGATTCTCACGGCACAGGCTGTATTTGGCCGACAATAATCAGCCATGAAAACAAATTCAAGCGTATTTAGTTTATTTTCTGAATGCAGATCGAATTATAAGTAAAATATATGAACTGACATCTTGGCTTTTGTTTGCAGAGTGTGCCTTATATAGCGTCGAGCCCGTTCTTCTGCTGCCGTTAACATGATCAAAGCGTATGGCAGGCGATGGCGTGCAATGACAGTCAGCTGCCTGCCGGGCAATGACTCTTCACTCTTTGTCACTGATTCACTGAGGCCTTCATGCAAAGCACACTCAAGCATTTCAGGATACTGACACTTGCCGCGGGTATTCTGGCGTCGTTTTCCAGCGCATCGGTTTTGGCTGCTCAGCTGGTCATTATGCAAAACGAACCGCCGCGCAGCATGGACCCGGGCAATCAGACCGCGACCTTTACCGGCACGGTGCTGGACCCGATGTATGAAGGCCTGACGCGGCTCGGTGACGATGGCAAAATCATGCCGGCCCTGGCGCTCTCCTGGCATGCCGACGACAGCGGACTGCACTGGGAATTTACGCTGCGTCCCAACGTTAAATTCCACGATGGCACGCCATTTAATGCCGATGCGGTCGTTGAAAACTTTCAGCGTCATCTGGATACGAAGCGCGGTCTTGCCGGAAGTGGGAAAATTCGCACCTTTATTCAGGACGTGCAGAAAAAAGATGACTTAACCGTCACCTTTACACTGAAGAAAATTAATCCGGCGTTTTTAACTGTGCTGGCCTCCGGTCCGGGATTAATAGTGAGTCCACAAGCTGACAAAGCCGGCACTATCAATAATAAAGCCGACGGTACCGGACCCTATAAACTGGCGCAGTATAAATCCGGTGAATTTGTCCTGGAGCAGAAGAATCCGGACTATTGGGGCAAGTCTGCCGGGCCGGACGAAATAAAATGGACCTGGAGCAGTGAGCCGTCAGTCATGAATATGGCGCTGCAATCCGGTCAGGTCGATATTATTAACCCGGTGCCGCCGCAATTTGCCGGCATGTTAAAAAATAATCCCGGCGTGCAGTTAAAACAGTCGCCGGGCGCGGCGGTATTCTGGATCGATCTCAATACACAGAGTAAAGCCCTCAGCGATGTCAGAGTCCGCCAGGCGCTGAACTTCGCGACCGACCAGCAGGCGCTGGTAAAAGCGGTGATGTTTGGTTATGCGCAGCCGGCCAATTCCCCGCTGGCGCCGGTCGATGCCAACTACGACAAAGCGTTGCATGACTATCCGTACGATGTGCAGAAAGCCAAAGACCTGCTTAAGGCAGCGGGCTATGCCGACGGCTTCGCCATGTCGATTGCCGTGCAGGCACCCGACGCACGCACTGCGCAGGTTCTGCAGGGTATGTGGAGCAAAATTGGCGTCAAACTCAGCGTGCGCCAGATGGAGAGCGGCGTATGGGCCAAAGCGGCGTTTGCCGATGCCAAAGAGAAAGCCGCGCAGGGGACGGACGCGGTGCTGGCGTCCTGGTCCTCGGGGCTGTACGGCTCGGATCTGCAGTTGCGTCCGCTGTATCACAGCAGCAGCTTTGCGCCCGGCGGGGCTAACCTCGGCTTCTTCAGCGACAAACGTACCGATGAGCTAATCGATAGCGCCGCCTCCACGCTCGACGATGCCCAGCGCAAAGCGCTCTATTTCCAGGCACAGCAGCGGATCAGCGGACTCGCCCCGCAGGTGCTGCTCTACTATCAGGACGACCTGTATGCGACGCGCAAAAATATCAGTGGCGTGACAATGCAACCGGGCGGCCAGATTGTGGTCCGTGATGCCGTGAAGAAATAGTGCTGATGGCTGATTGATATGAAAGCGTATGTCGCAAAAAAGGTGCTCTCGCTGCCGTTAATTATTTTCGGTGTGTCGATCATCGTGTTTATCGCCATCCGCGCGCTGCCGGGCGATCCGGCACGCCTGATGGCCGGCCCGGAAGCGCCGCAGGAAGCGGTGGACAGTATGCGCGTGCGGCTCGGTCTGGATCAGCCTTTGCCGCTGCAATACGTCAGGTTTGCCGGTGAAGCGCTGCATGGCAATCTCGGGCTGTCGCTGCAGTCGCAGCGTCCGGTGATGACCGAAATCAGCGAACGCTTGCCGTACACGCTGTCGCTGGCTGCGCTGGCGTACCTGCTGGCAATTGCCATCGGCGTGCCGGCGGGCATGACCGGGGCCATTTACCGACAGCGCATTCCCGATCAGATCGTCATGGTACTGACCATTGCCGGTGCCTCGATTGCGAACTTCTGGCTGGCGTTGCTGGCGATGAACTACTTTGCGGTTCAGCTCGGCTGGCTGCCGCTACTCGGCGCTGATTCGTGGCGCAACTATGTGATGCCGACCGTGACGCTGGCGATTCTCCCGATGGCGATGATCGCGCGGATGACGCGCTCCAGCATGCTGGATGTGCTCAGTCAGGACTATATCCGTACCGCCAGAGCCAAAGGATTATCGTCGGCCAGCGTTAACTGGAAACACGCGCTGCGCAATGCGCTGATACCGATTGTCACCATCGTCGCCCTGAATTTTGGCAGCCTGATCGGAGGTGCAGTGGTGACAGAGTCGGTGTTTAACTGGCCGGGTATTGGCCGCCTGCTGGTGGATTCGGTGAAATACCGCGATTATCCGGTGATTCAGGGCGTAACGTTAGTGGCAGTAACCGGCGTGGTGTTGATGAATCTGGTCGGTGAGATAGTGATTGGCCTGCTCAACCCGAAAATAAGGTTCGACTGATGAACAGTTTCGACACGTCTCTCCAGCCGCCGCCCGCGCGCCGCCGCCAGATCGTGAGGTTTTTGCTTGGCAACCCTTCCATCACGACCGGAGGCGGGCTGGTACTGCTGGTGGTGCTGGCTGCCCTTTTCGCACCGCTGATTACTCACTGGGACCCCATCGAGCAGGATCTGTTGAACACGTTGCAGGCGCCTTCCGCTGCCCACTGGTTCGGCACCGATGATTACGGCCGCGATATTTTTGCCCGCGTCATCTATGGCGCGCGCATCACGCTGTTTGAAGTCAGCCTCAGCGTAGCCATCTCGATGGCGATCGGCATTCCTCTCGGCATCATCTCGGGGCTGGCCGGACGCAAAATTGATGCGCTGATCATGTGGCTGATGGATATTATTTTCGCCTTCCCCGGCATCGTACTGGCGATTCTGATTGTCAGCGTGCTCGGCGAGGGGCTGACAAACATGCTGATCGCCATTTCGTTGTTCTCGATCCCGGTGTATGCACGTCTGAGTCGCAACCTGACGCTGGGACTGAAAAATATGGAGTATATCGAAGCGGCGCATATGCTTGGCGTGCGTTACCCGCGCATTATCACGCACTATATTCTGCGCAACGCCATTGGCCCGCTGATTGTGCAGTCGACGCTAACGGCTGGCGCGGTGGTGCTTTCTGCCGCCAGTCTGTCGTTTCTCGGGCTCGGCGTGCAGCCGCCGATGCCGGAGTGGGGCACCATGATGAGCGATGGCCGCAACTTTCTCGGGCTAAATATTTACGTCTCCCTATTTCCCGGACTGGCGATTTTGATTACCGTGCTCGGTTTTAATGTGCTGGGCGACGGCCTGCGCGATGTAATGGATAAACGTTTATGACTCACCCGCACTCAACCGTGATCTGCCTCGATTTGGGCGGCTCCTTTATCAAGCTTGGCGTGATGGATGCACAGGATCGGCTAACGCTGCTCGATCAGCAAAAAATCCCGGCGACGGACTGGCAGGCATTTTGCGCCAGAGTCAGCGAGATGATCGCCGGGCAGCATAACCATTTCAGCAGCCAGGCGGCTGTCGCCATCTCCACGGCGGGCATTGTGGCACCGCAAACCGGCGAAATGTTTGCCAGCAACATCCCGGCTTTTCACCGGCGTAATCTGGCACGGGAACTGGGTGAGGTGCTGCAGCGGCCGGTGATCGCGCATAATGACGCCGACTGCTTTGCCCTCGCCGAGGCGCTGGCCGGCAGCGGCAAAGGGCACAAAGTGGTGTTTGGCGCGATTCTCGGTTCCGGTGTGGGCGGAGGTCTGGTGGCGGATGGGCGTATTATCACCGGACAAAACGGGCTGACCGGCGAATGGGGCCACGGGCCGATTACCCTCACGGAAGTGACGCTGGCGCATCGTCGCGTGCGCGTGCGGCGCCAGGCGTGTCCGTGCGGCCAGACAGGGTGTCTGGACACCTACGGCGGCGCGCGCGGACTGGAAACGCTGCATCAGGTGCTGCACGCTGAAAGCGCCAGCAGCGTGGAAATCATTGCCCGCTGGCAGCAGGCAGAAGCGCGGGCGCAGCAGACGATAGAAGCCTGGCTGCAACTGGTGAGTGAGCCGCTCGCCTACACCATTAACATTACCGGCGCGTCGCGGGTGGCGGTAGGCGGCGGACTGGCTTCGGTCACCCCGCTGATTACTGCGCTTAATGATGCGGTGCAGCGCTGCGTGTTGCGCAGCACAGCGCATGCGCTGGTGGTGCCGGGTGAGTTTGCCCACCAGGGCGGCATGGTGGGCGCGGCGCTGCTGGCGCGGCAGGCACTCAGCGCGTCCTGAGCTTTTGCCCTTTCGCCCATTGCTGGTGCTTTTCGGTTACCGTGTTGCGCTCAAGACTTCGTTGAACCCGATTCAACCTTAAATGCGCTAAGCTTGACGCGCTAAAACCCGCAGCAAAGAGGCTGGTGAACAGACACTGTCGCCAGCCTCTTTGCTGTTTTTTTCACCTGCGGTACGGAAAAAAACATGTCATCAGTACAACCTCAACTCTCTCAGCTCCCGGACGAGGCCTCGCTGCCGCGTCACAGCGTGCCAAAAGCGCTGTTCGCGCTGGGCACCGGTGGATTTGCCATCGGCACCGGTGAATTTGTCATCATGGGCCTGCTGCCCGATGCGGCGAAAGGCCTGAACGTCACCATTCCTGAGGCCGGCCATCTCATCAGCATTTATGCCCTCGGCGTAGTGATTGGCGCGCCGCTGCTGGCTATTCTCGGCGCGCGGGCTTCACGGCGTAATTTCCTGATGACGCTGATGGGCCTGTTTGCGCTGGGTAATCTGCTGAGCGCTGTCGTGCCGGGCTACCCTGCGATGCTGGTGGCCCGTTTTCTGGCGGGCTTTCCGCACGGCACCTTCTTTGGCGTTGCGGCGCTGGTAGCGGCAGGACTGGTGGAGCGTGCGCGGCGCGCGCAGGCGGTGTCGATGGTGTTGCTGGGATTAACCATCGCCAATCTGATTGGCGTACCTGCCGTTACCGCCATCGGCCAGTGGTTTGGCTGGCGTGATGCGTTTGCCATCGTCGGCGGACTGGCGCTGCTGACGCTGTTACTGGTGTGGCTTTGGGTTCCCAATGTGGCCGGTGACAAGCAGGCCAGTCCACTGCGCGAGCTCTCGGCGCTGACGCGCAAGCAGGTTTTGCTGACGCTGGCGATTGGCGCGATTGGCAGCGGCGGCATGTTCTCGGTATTCAGTTACGTTAAACCCACCATGATGGAACTGGCCCACCTGCCGGAGAATCTGGTACCGGCGATACTGGCGCTGTTTGGTCTTGGCATGATTATCGGCAACCTTGTCGGGGGACGTCTGGCCGATCGCGGGCTGGAGAAAACCATCCGCATTGTGCTGGTGTGGTCGCTGCTGGTATTGAGCGCGTTTGTCTTTGCCGCGCATTATGCGCTGGCGGGCGCGCTTAACGTGATGCTGGTCGGCACCATGGTGGCGCTGGGAAGCGTGCTACAGATCCGGCTGATGGACGTGGCCGGTGATGCACAAACCCTGGCGGCCGCACTTAATCATTCAGCGTTTAACATTGCCAATGCGCTGGGGGCGTGGCTCGGCGGCATCACCATTTCCGCCGGGCTGGGCTGGCAGTCCACCGGCTGGGTTGGGGCCATTCTGTCCGTGCTGGGGCTGATGATTCATGCCATTGCGGTGCGCGATGCGCGCCGGACGCCGGCGCTCGCCATAAAATAATTTTTACCGCGCGGGAATAAACGCCGCGCTGGTTCGTCTTATGCCCACTTTCCCTTACTGAGTTGGCTAAGATGAACTTTAAACCTACGGTCAGACATCTGCCGTTGTTACTGCTGGTGGTCATTATTCCCGGATTACTGCTGGTGCTGTTTCTTGCAGCAGGCGGCTGGCTGACGCCGCAGCGCCTCAGTGCGCAAAGTCTGGTGCAGTCGCTGCAGCAAAACAGCGGTGTGCATCCGGGATACCGGCGCAATCATGCCAAGGGCGTGTGCGTTACCGGCGATTTTACCTCCAGCGGCGACGCGGCGTTTCTGTCACGCGCCAGCGTTTTCCAGCCGGGTACGGTGCCGGTGATTGGCCGCTTTGCCATTGCCGGTGGTAATCCGCACGCGCCGGATTATGGCGTGCCGGTGCGCAGCCTGGCGCTGGAATTTCAGCTGGCGCACGGCGAGCAGTGGCGTACCGGCATGAACGCGCTGCCGTTTTTCCCGGTCAGTACGCCGCAGGCTTTTTACGATCAGCAGCAGGCCAGTCGACCGCTGCCGCAGACCGGCAAACCTGATGCGCAAAAGCTGATGGCGTTTACCGTTGCCCATCCCGAAGTTAAACCGTTCTTTGCCTGGGTAAAAACCCACGTACTGGCCGCCAGCTGGGCACAGGAGCAGTACAACAGTCTGAATGCCTTCCGCTTTACCAATGCGCAGGGGGAAACGCGCTTTGTGCGCTGGAGTCTGGTACCGCGTACGCCATGGCAGCCGATCAGCGCCGTTCAGCAGCAGCAGCCGGATTATCTGCAGAGCGACCTGCACGACCGGCTGGCGACCGCACCGCTGAAGTGGGATCTGGTGATCAGCGTGGCCCAGCCCGGCGATGCGGTGAACGATGCCAGCAAGGTGTGGCCAGCCGATCGGCAGCAGGTTGTCGCCGGTACGCTGACGCTGCGTGACAGCAGCCCGCAACAGGGCGGCAGCTGCAATGACATCAATTACGATCCGCTGATTCTGCCGCAGGGCATCAGCGGTTCGGACGATCCGCTGCTCAACGCGCGCTCCGCCGCTTACGCAAAATCTTTCAATCTGCGCACGGCTGAACAGGCGCGCCAGCAGGAGAAAAAATCATGAGTCATCAGACAACCCTGTTTCATCCGCTGCTGCGCATCGTACACTGGTTGATGGCGCTGGCCGTGCTGACCATGCTATTTATCGGCGTGGCGATGGTGGCAGATATCTCGGCTGCCCATTCACTGTTGCTGGCGATACATAAACCGCTCGGCGTGGTGATCGCGTTGCTGGTGGTCGTGCGTATCGGGCTGCGGCGTTACTATGGTGTGCCCGCCATGCCTGCGTCGGTGCCGGGCTGGCAGCAAACGGTGGCACATTTGACCCATCTGGCGCTCTATTTTCTGATGCTGGCGCAACCGCTGGTAGGCTGGGCAATGCTGTCGGCAGGCGGGTTTCCGGTGACAATTGGCGAGGGGCTGGTGCTGCCGCCGCTGCTGCCGGTTAGCGTGGAAAGTTATGCCGTGCTGCGCCCGTTACACTCGCTGCTGGCGTTTAGTCTGTTCGCGCTGATCCTGGCCCATCTGGCTGCCGCGCTGCTGCATGGTCTGATTTTACGTGATGGCGTGCTGAGTAGCATGACCGGCCTGCACCGGGTGCGAGAGCAAAAATAATGTCTGCATTGAGCGATGACGAAATCCGCGCATTACTGCCGCATTTGCAGCGTTTTGCGCTGGGGCTGACGCGTGAGCGCATGGCCGCTGAGGATCTGGTACAAAACACGCTGGTCAAAGCACTGGACGCGGCGCGCGATGACACGCGCAGTCTGCGTGCCTGGCTGTTTTCCATTCTCTGGCATCAGTTCATTGATGGCGAACGGCGCCGCAAGCGCTGGCAGGCGATTATGACGCTGTTCAGCCGCGCCGAACCCTTTGCCGAGTCGGCTGAGCATCACGCCATCGCCGATGAGATGCTGGCGCTGTTCGCCCGTCTGCCGGCTGACAGTCGCGCATTGCTGCTCCTGGTTAACGTGGAAGGCATGCGTTATCAGGAAGCGGCTGACACGCTGGACATTCCGCTGGGCACCGTGATGTCACGGTTGTCGCGGGCGCGAAAACAGTTGCAGCACATGACCGAAGGCCTGCCGGCCCCGGTGACGTTGAGGAGATTAAAATGAATATCCCGCCCGATGAGAACCAGCTGCACGCCTGGCTGGATGGTGAACTGGATAGCGCCAGCCATCAGGCCGTCAGCGACTGGCTGGCGCAGCATCCTGACGTCGCCGCCCAGGTTGAGGGCTGGCGTCAGGACAAGCTGCGCTTGCAACAAAGCCTGCAACGCAACATGGCGCGAAACGCCTTTACGCCACTGCAGCCAGCACAGCTGCGCCAGCGGCGTGCGCGACAGCGTTATCAGCGGCTGGCGCTGGCCTGCTCGCTGGTGCTGGCGTTGGGGATCGGCAGTCTGTCCGGCTGGCAGATGACTGAACGCTTACAGAATCATCCGTTACCGATGGAGGATGCGGTACAGGCTTACCGGTTATTCGGCGATGGCGCGCAGCAGGCGACGATGGACATTAGCACCCATCAGACGACACAGCTGGCCAGCTGGCTGGGCCGCTATTTTATCAACGGTACGCTGCCGCCCAATCTGGAGCGCTTTGGCTATCAGCTCATCGGCGCGCGCCTGATGGCGAATGAGCATGGCGCCTCGGCGCTGGTGCTGTATCAGACCGCCAGCGGCACGCGCGTTGGCTGGTACATCCGCCCGCAGACCGTGCGGCTGGAAAAGGGGTCGCGCCAGGCGGACAACCTGGTGGCGCAATACTGGAGCGAT
Source organism: Pantoea sp. ICBG 985 (assembly GCF_002928365.1). NCBI lineage: Bacteria > Pseudomonadati > Pseudomonadota > Gammaproteobacteria > Enterobacterales > Erwiniaceae > Pantoea > Pantoea sp. ICBG 985. The sequence continues at coordinate 292,050 of NZ_POWM01000003.1, read as the reverse complement.
CGCCACTATAACTATGCGCTGGTGAGCCCGATGAGCGGCGAAGCCGCACCGGCGCTGCGTGCTGCGATAGGCAGCGAAGTGGGCTGATTCATTTGCCTGCCAGCTTGGCCTGCAGGAACGTCATAAATACCCGATTGATCTCGCTGCGCTGGCGATGCTGCGGATAAAGCGCATTCAGGTGCAGCGAGGCCGGATGCCAGTCATCCAGCACCGTTACCAGCTCACCACGCGCCAGCGCCGGAGCCACGATAAACTCCGGCAGCAGGATCAGCCCCAACCCGGCGACGGCCGCATCACGCAGCATTTCTCCGTTATTGCTGACCATCGGTCCCTGGACCGCCAGCACTTTACGCGTGTCGCCCTGAAACAGCTCCCAGCCGGTCTGGCTTTCACGTCCATAGCGCAGACAGAGATGCTGCAGCAGATCCTCCGGCTCACGCGGTGCGCCGGCGCCCTGCAGGTAGGCCGGGCTGGCGCAGATCACGCGGCGGAATTCCCCCAGCCGTTTGGCGATCAGGCTGGAGTCCGGCAGCGTGCCAATGCGGATCGCCATATCAAAACCTTCACCCACCATATCCACATGCCGATCGGCCAGTTCCACCTGGAACTGGATACCGGGATGCTGACTCAGGAACTCGGCGATATAAGGGGAAAGATGGCTGATGCCGAACGACATCGGCACGCTGAGACGGAAACTGCCGCGCAGCACCTGACGACGACCGGACACCGCCAGTTCGGCTTCCTGCACATCATCCAGAATGCGCTGCGCATGCTGGGCAAACAGCTGGCCGTTGTCGGTAACGGACAGTTTGCGCGTGTTGCGATTCAGCAAACGCGTACCGAGCGACTCTTCCAGCGCGGCGATGCGCCGGCTGACGTACTGCTTGGAGAGCATCAGCTGTTCAGCCGCAGCGGTAAAGTTGCCCGCTTTGATTACGGCGACGTAAATCCGGAGATCTTCAATCTGCATATTGTCCACTTATCTGTGACAGTCATTGTCATCCAGGCGCATTGTTGGGCAAATCAGTTTACGTATACTGGTCAGCAACGGGAAGGGCTTTCGCCCTCCAGCTAAAAATTTAAGGAGCAGACCATGATTGAACAACGACTGTCCGAACAACGTGGCTTAGGCGATCACGGCTGGCTGCATTCACGCCATACTTTTTCGTTTGCCAGCTACTGGGACCCACAACAGACCGGTTTCTCCGATCTGCTGGTGATTAACGATGATCAGGTAGCACCGGGTCGCGGTTTCGGTGCGCATCCGCACAACAACATGGAGATTATTTCCTACGTGCTGGAAGGCGCGCTGGAGCATAAAGATTCCATGGGTACCGGTTCGGTTATCGTGCCCGGTGACGTGCAGCTGATGAGCGCCGGCAGCGGCGTGACGCACAGCGAGTTTAACCACTCGAAACAGGATAATGTGCACTTCCTGCAGATCTGGATTGTGCCGGCAGAACGCGGTACCGAGCCAGGTTACCAGCAGGTGTCAGTGGCAGAAGCCGACAAACGCGGTCAGCTGCGCCTGATTGTTTCGCCACAAGGCGACCACGGCTCGCTGCGCGTACGTCAGGATATGCGTATTTACGCGGGACTGTTTGACGGTGCTGAGCAGCAGACGCTGGAACTGGCTAACGATCGCTATGCTTATATTCATGTGGCGCGCGGCAGCATTGAAGTGAATGGCGTGAGTTTTAAAGCCGGCGACGGCGCGCGCGTACGCAATGAGACGGCGCTGCAGTTCGCTAACGGTAACAATGCTGAAGTGCTGGTGTTTGATTTACGACCAGTAGAAGTTAATCATCCGCAGCGTTAATTCATTGCGCGGTAAGTCAGCGAGGCATGGCGTGAACCTTCACGCCATGCCTTTTTATTTGGCTTAAGGTACGAATAATAACCAGCACCTGACAGGTCCGGCATAAAATAGGAATTTTTACCTTCCACAAAAATGCAAAGCCCCTTAAATTTGCCTCCAGGATAAGCACGCTACGCCAGGTATTTGGCGGCTAAACAACAAACAAAGTTAACACTATTACATTCCATTAGAATTAATGGTAATGAGGATTTTGATGGTTTTAAAACGCAGCTTTAATATCGCAGTGGTATTGGTTCTAGCCTTTTCTGTAACGGCTTGTGGCATGTCTCATCGTGGCCGCAACACCGCCATTGGCGCCGGTGTGGGTGCGGTGGGCGGCGCTGTTCTGACCGGTGGCAGCACCTTCGGTACCCTCGGCGGCGCGGCTATCGGCGGCCTGATTGGTCACGAAGTCAGCCGTTAATTTTACCGGTACTCAGGATTTCGCCAGCGGGAATGCTGGCGAAATCATTTCACTTCATAACCCGCCGTCAATAGCCCCGCGTTGAAATATTCATCGGCCAGAAATTTCTTTATTTAATCCGGCCATCAATTATTACCGCTACCGCTTAAAAAATATTAATCGATCTGTAGCTGATGAATCATCAGAGCGGCGCGTGCGGCTTCTTTGCCTTTTTTAATAAAATGTTCGGTATAAAACGCTTCAATCGCATCGACCGGCTGAAAATTGTGCGGAGTGAGTGATACCGAAAACACCGGAACATTGGTAGCGAGCTGTACATTCATCAGGCCATCGACGACGGCCTGCGCGACAAAGTCATGGCGATAGATGCCACCGTCGACCACCAGCGCGGCGCAGACAATCGCATCAAATTTGCCGGTTTCGGCCAGGCGTTTAGCCAGCAGCGGCATTTCAAACGCGCCGGGTACGTCATAGCTTTTTAATGTATTTTCGACGCCTTGTTCGGTCAGTTCCTGCTCAAATCCCACCAGCGCGTTGTTCACGATCGCCTGATGCCATCCTGCTTTAATAAAAGCCACACGAAACTTATTCATAATGCTTCCATGATTAGCTGAAAAATTTATAAGTGAATAATAAAAAAGTCTTTTTTATCATCTGCCCGCTATCCGTCTGGTATACCATATGTTGCAATTTTGATCCACAACGCGGGCAGCGCAGTTAACGTGCTGCTTGACGCCAGCCAGCGCCTGCAATACAAATAGACGCGTCGGGGGAGTCTCGCCTGAGAGACTGAGAGGCTAATAGCGCACTGCGCGGCTTAGCGACCCTTTGAACCTGACCCAGTTGATACTGGCGTAGGAAGACTGACGGCTCATGTGCAAAGCCGTCTGGCGCAAAGGCGAGCCCGATCGCTGGCGTCGATTCCCTTCACCTGTATCTGCGGGTCTCAGTTATCACTGAGAGGCCGATGTGAATTCCCCAGATTATTTACCGGAACGTTGTTCATGAGCCGCTGGAGCGTGCTCGGTAGCGGCGTGTCCGGGCTTTGTGTCGCCACGCTGCTGGCTGAGCGCGGCGAAACCGTCGAGGTCATTGACGATGAAGCACGTCAGCCTGCCTCGTGGTTTGCCGGTGGCATGCTGGCGCCGTGGTGTGAAGCAGAAAGCGCGCCAGCGGAGGTGATTACCCTCGGCCAGCATGCTGCGGCATGGTGGCAAACGCGCGTCAGCAGCGTGGTGCATCAGGGCACGTTAGTGCTGGCACCGCCGCGTGATAACCCGGAGTTAAACCGCTTCGCGCGCATGACGACGGCGCATCAATGGGTTGATCCGGCGTCGCTCGAACCGGCGCTGGAAAACCGGTTTGCGCGCGGACTGTTTTTCCCGCGCGAAGCACATCTCGATCCGCGCCGCGCGCTGGCTGAACTGCGTGACAAACTGCTGCAGCGCGGCGTCCGCTTTGATGCGCGCCAGCCATCGGGCCGGATCATTGACTGTCGCGGTATCCACGCCAGAGCGCAACTCTCCGGCCTGCGCGCGGTGCGCGGGGAAATGCTGATCCTGCAGAGTCATGAGGTGTCATTTTCCCGTCCGATTCGTCTGCTCCATCCGCGTTTTCCCTGTTATCTGGTGCCGCGTCGCGACGGCCACTTCATGCTCGGCGCCACCATGATCGAAAGCGACGATGCCAGCGCTATCAGCGCGCGCGCCATGATGGAACTGCTCAGCGCGGCCTACGCCCTGCATCCGGCGCTGGCGGAAGCGCGCGTCATCGAAAGCGGCAGCGGTCTGCGTCCGGCATGGCCGGCTAATCTGCCGGAAATCCACTATCACAACGGTATTTTTTATCTTAACGGCATGTATCGTCACGGTTTTCTGCTGGCACCAATGATGGCAGAACAGCTGATGCAGCGCCTGTCCGGGGAGGTTAGCCATGAATATTCAGCTTAACGGCCGCACCATCAGCACTGAGGCCACCAGCCTCAGCGAATTGCTGATCGAACAGCAAATCGATGCGGCCTGTGTTGCCACCGCCTGCAATGGCGATTTTGTGCCGAAAAGTCAGTATGCCAGCCTGCAGTTGCAGGAAGGCTGGCAGCTGGAAGTCCTGTCACCGATGCAGGGAGGCTGAGCGATGTTTTACGATTTCACGCCGCAGTCACGCTTGCTGCTCGGCACCGCAGGCTACCCTTCACCGGCGATTTTGCAGCAGGCGATCGCTGCCTCCGGCAGCGAAATTATCACTGTCAGCCTGCGCCGCGAAGGCACGGCGGGCGCGGCGTTTCGCGAGTTGCTGACCGGCCTGAATGTGCGCGTGCTGCCCAATACCGCTGGCTGCCACACGGTCAAAGAGGCCGTCACCACCGCGCACATGGCGCGCGAGCTGTTTAACACGCCGTGGATCAAGCTGGAAGTGATTGGTCATGCCGACACGCTGCAGCCCGATCCGTTCGCGCTGGTCGAAGCGGCACGCATTCTGTGCGCCGACGGCTTCCAGGTGTTTCCCTACACCACGGAGGATCTGATAGTCGGTGAAAAACTGCTGGCCGCCGGCTGTGAACTGCTGATGCCGTGGGGCGCGCCCATCGGCTCCGGCCAGGGATTGCGAAATATTGACGGGCTGCGGGCGATGCGAGCCTGGTTCAGCGATATTCCACTGATCATTGATGCCGGCATCGGCGCGCCGTCACAGGCAGCGCAGGCGATGGAGATGGGCTTCGATGCCATCCTGCTCAATACCGCCGTGGCGAAAGCGGGCGATCCGGTGGCGATGGCGCGCGCGTTCAGCCAGGCGATCGCCGCCGGGCAGGGCGCGCGCGATGCCGGGCTGATGGAGAAGCGTGATATGGCCGTGGCCTCAACGCCGATCTTCGGCCTCGCTAACCTGAACTAAGGAGCGCGCAATGGAACGCTACCAACGCCAGATGATGCTGCCGGAAATTGGCGTCGTCGGGCAGCAGAAACTGGCTCGCGCCCGCGTGCTGGTAGCCGGTGCCGGTGGGCTGGCCGCCACGCTGCTGCCTCAGCTGACGGGCGCGGGCGTCGGTCAGCTGTGCCTGTACGATGATGATCAGGTCGCGCTGCATAACCTGCATCGCCAGACGCTGTTCACCCTGCAGGATGTGGGTCGCAGCAAAGCTGTGGCGGCGCAGCAGGCTTTGCAGCAGCGCAATCCTGAGGTGCAAATCGAAGCGGTGCCCGAGGCGCTGAGCGCCAGCAATATCGCGCAGGCGCTGACGGGGTGCGATCTGGTGATTGATGCCGCCGATAACTTCGCGGTGACTTACCAACTGTCTGATGCCTGTTTCCAGGCAGGCATACCGCTGATCAGCGCCTCGGTGCTGGGTCGTCAGGGCTATGCTGGCGGTTTTTGCGGCGGCGCGCCGAGCTATCGTGCGCTGTTTCCGCAGCTGCCTGCTTCCGCGGCTAACTGTAACACCGCTGGCGTGATGGGCCCGGCCGTGGCGGCGCTGGGGGCGATGCAGGCGCAGATGGCGCTCAGCGTACTGCTCGGGCTGCAACCCTCACCGCTCGGCTGCATGGTCAACTGTGACTTCGTCAGCTGGCACTTTCGTTCGTTCCGCTTTGATGCGTCACAGGAACCGGCCCAGCCCGGCGTGCCGTTTATTGATGCTCACCTGTTACAACCCGGAGACTGCATTGTGGAGCTGCGCAGCTGCGAAGAGGCGCCTGCCAGCGTGGCCGATCGGGTTGAGCGCGTATTGCCGCACGAACTGGACGCCTGGCAGCCACCGGCGGATCGCCGCATCGTACTGGTCTGCGCCAGCGGCATCCGGGCGGCGCAGGCGGCCAGCGCGCTGGCGCAGCGCGGCTTTAATCAGCTGGCGATTCTGGCGGCGCGCCGGCCATGACGCAGGACATCCGCTTTGACCAGGTGAGCTTTGCCTGGGGCGAAAAACAGCTATGCGATCGGCTCAATTTGCAACTGCGCGGCGGCAAAACCACGGTGCTGCTGGGCTGCAGCGGCATTGGTAAAAGCACGCTGCTGCGTCTGGTGGCCGGCTTAGTGCAGCCGCAGCAGGGCAGCCTGAGCGGTATTGCGCAGCACGTGGCATGGATGGGGCAGCAGGATCTGCTCTATCCGTGGCTGACGGTGCTGGAGAACGTGATGTTGACGGCGCGTCTAAGCGGTGCGAAGCCGGACCGCGTGCGGGCGCACCATTTGCTGGCGCAGGTGGGACTGGAAGACGAGGCGCAAGCCGCGCCCTCACAGCTCTCGGGTGGTATGCGGCAGCGGGTCGCGCTGGCGCGCACGCTGTATGCGCAGCGCGAGCTGGTGCTGATGGATGAGCCGTTCGCCACGCTGGATGTGATGACTAAACACCAGCTGCAAACGCTGACCGCGACGCTGCTGCGCGGCAAAACGGTGCTGCTGGTGACGCACGATCCGCTGGAAGCCTGCCGCATGGCCGATGACATCCTGCTGTTGCATGGCCAGCCGCTGCAGGTGACGCACTGGGCTGTGCCGGCAGGTACGGTGCCGCGCGCGCTCGATGATGCCGGACTGCTGCAGGCGCAGGCCGAACTCTTTTCCCGACTAAATTCCTATGAAAAAGCTGAGTAGTGGTATCTACCTGATCGCGGTGGTGCTGGGCGTGTGGCTGCTGGCGCGGCATAACGGCGTACCGGCATTTCTGCTGCCGGCACCGCAGGCGGTGCTGGAGGCTCTGTGGCAAAAGCGGCAGCTGCTCGCGCATCACGCAATGTTTACGCTGGCGGAAATTGTGCTGGCGCTGCTGCTGGGCGTCGGCGGTGGCGTGGTGCTGGCGGTGCTGATGGCTTCCAGCCCGCTACTGCGTCGGGTGCTGTTTCCGCTGGTGACGGCCAGCCAGACCATCCCGGTATTTGCGCTGGCCCCGCTGCTGGTGCTGTGGCTGGGTTTTGGCATCGCGTCAAAAGTCGTGGTGGCGGCGCTGATTTTGTTTTTCCCGCTGTGCCTGTCGCTGTTCGACGGTTTATGCCGTACGCCTGCCGGCTGGCTGGAGCTGGCGCAAACGCTGTATCCCTCGCGCTGGCGAATTTTCTGGCGCGTGCGCTGGCCGGCTGCGCTGCCGCAGTTTTTCGCCGGCCTGCAAATGGCGGTGGTGCTGGCACCCATTGGGGTGGTGATCGGCGAGTGGGTCGGTGCCAGCGAAGGGTTGGGCTACCTGATGATGCAATCCAACGCGCGGCTGGAAACGGCCACCAGTTTTGCCGCACTGCTGCTGTTAATGAGCCTGGCGCTGCTGCTCTCAGCGGCCGTGGCGCTGGTGCGTAAAAAATTTCTCTGGCAATCATACTAAGGAACTTGAGTGAACAGACTTCTTCGTGCCATCGCTTCGTTACTGCTGCTGGCCACCATCAACGCGCAGGCAGCCGAAAAGGTGCGGCTGCTGCTCGACTGGTTCATTAACCCAAACCACGCGGCGATCTTTGCCGCTCAGTACAGCGGGGCGTTTAAACAGCAGGGGCTGGATGTCGAGATGATCGCACCGGCGGATTCCGCGTCGGTACCGCTGTTGCTGGCGGCAGGCAAGGCGGATCTGGCGATTAGCTATCAGCCACAGCTCTATACGCTGGTGGACAAGCAGGTGCCGGTAATCCGGGTTGGCACGCTTATTAACCAGCCGCTGAACACCCTGACAGCCGTATCGGGCGATATCCACAGTATTAAAGACTTCGCCGGTAAATCGATTGGCTATGCGATTCCCGGCGCGGAAGATGTGGCTATCCGCAACATGCTGAAATCGCAGGGCGTCGACGTTAACAGCGTGAAGCTGGTAAATCTGAATATGGACGCCGTCTCCGCGCTGCTGACGCATAAAATTGACGGCGCGCTGACCATCTTCCGTAACTACGAGCTGCTGGATTTGCAGGACAAAGGCGCAAAGCCGGTGTCGTTTAAACCGGAAGATTACGGCGTGCCGGCCTACGATGAGTTGATCATTCTGGCCAACAGCAACACAGCGGCAAACGATCCTCGCATCCCGGCATTTCTGCGTGGGCTGGATGCGGGCATCGCCTGGCTGCGCGCTCATCCGCAACAGGCGTGGCAGGCGTTCATTAAGCGTTACCCTGAACTGGATACGCCGCTCAATCATCAGGCCTGGCATGCGACGCTGCCTTATTTTGCAACGCACAGTGCGGAATTCAATCAGGCGCGTTATCAGGCATTTGGTGAATATATGAAAGCCAACGGGCTGATCACCACCGTGGCGCCGCTGGCGCGCTATTCACTGTAATCCGTCCGCTTGCGCCGTTTTCCCAGGCCGGGAGAACGGCGCGCGTTGACATTGCGTGCGGCCGGGGGACAAACGGAGACCCGCATCCCCGGTTTTCGGAAAATACTGGATTTCTGTGACTGTTATCACTGCGCGGGTAACGCTAAAATAAATACTTCTCATTTAGCAGAAGGTTTTTCGTCACGATGTTTTCGCGTTTCACACTGGCCACGTTAACGGCCACACTCCTGCTCACCGGCTGCGCGCGTCATGCTGCCAGCGACAGCAGCGCTGATGCTGCCGCCGCAGAAGCCCCGGCTACCGCTTCCGCTCCGGTCGAAAACAACGACAGCGCTTCGCCGTTTGCCAGCGGACCGACCGTCATCAATGTCTCCCATCTGGTGACGCGCACCGACGATGGCTCATCCGTGTACGTGACGGTGGATGGGCAGGAAGCCGGACTGCTGCAAAAGGGCGAGAGTAAAGAGCTCCGCGTCCCGGCCGGTAAACACCAGATCGGCGGCTACGTGCAAACACTGTTTGGTTTTGGCAAAGTGACAATTCCTGCGGTCGATGTCACCACAGACACCAATGGCCCGAAAAACGTGGTCTATTCCGTTACGCGGCAAAAACCGCAGTTCAGCGAAAGCGCTGCCACGCCAAACAACTCCTGATTGACTGTGGTGTGGGCCAGATGTCGGCACCGTTGACCTCAGACTGGGGCAGGGCGTAATGCGCTCTGCCTGAACGGTCAGATAATTAAGTCGACATGCTGGCCACCCGGCATCTTTACACCCAGCGTCAGCTCTCCACCCAGCGCCTCAATGTAGCGCTTCAGCGTGGAAATCTTTAACTCTGCGCCACGCGCTTCCATTGCCGCCACAGATGACTGGGCAATGTGCATGGCCTGCGCTTGCTGACGCTGAGTCCGCTGCATCTGCTCACGTAATTGGTAAAGCTGGTATTCAAGACGCATCTGGCTGACGCGTTCATCGACCTGATGTTGCTGTTCGGGCGTCAGCGCCGCCAGCATCTCATCCAAGGTTTTCATTATGTGTTTCCCCGATTGCGTTCAGATGATGATGGTATTCGGTTTCGGCAATGCGAAGCATCTGCTGATAGAAACGCTTTTGATTTTTACCCTGTTTGTTGCCGGCACACAGCACAATCGCATGGCGGCGCGGATCGAAAACAAAAAAGCTGCGGATGGGACGACCTTTACTTTGCACGCGAAGCTCTTTCATATTGGGCACCCGCGATAACATCAGGGTATCAACGAAAGGGCGGCCAAGATGCGGACCGTCCTGCGCCAGAAGCTTCAGGGCGGCAAGCACGTCGAGACGCAACGCTTCATCCTGAGCCTGCAACCATTTCCAAAACCGATCTGTTGCTTCAACCTGCCACACGATGCCATCCTTGATAGTCTGTAGTCTATTTTATTGTCTGCAGTCTATCAAGGCTCGCGGATTAAAAAATCCGTGACAGGGAATTTATCTCATCTTTCGAATCTGGCTCGCAAAAACAGCGGTAAAGCGCAATAAGCCATCAGTGCATCAACGCATACACGACATCAATCGCGTTGATGACCAGGAAGAACAGGATAATGTGGGTGAGGGCATTAACGGACATCGCTTTGGGTTGAGACATCATCAGTCCTGAATAATTAACGTGAATACAGTGAAGTAACGTTAAATATTACCTGTTAAGAATAAGATTACTATGCTGTGCCACGGTTATCAGAGGTGCCGGACGGCTGCGTTTCATGCGCGGGTTCAGAAGGCACAGCATTTCATTTGCTTGCGGCCGCGCGTCCTTAATTTTAAAGATAAATCGCAGAGGGATTCGCCTGATGGCTGGCCCGGATTGCATGGCTAATGGCGTCGAGGCGCAGCGGTGAGATTAAATCGCCGGTAAGATTTGCGCCGTCAGAGTGCGTAAATGTTCACGCAGTAATTGATGTAAAGCGCGAATCGCCGGCGAGAATTGTTTGCGATGCGGGCAGATTAAATGCAGCGGCGTGCTTTCACCTGGCAGCTGCGGCAGCACCCGTTCCAGCCGGCCGTGTCTGATATCATCGCAGACATCAAGCCAGGATTTATAAGCAATCCCCATTCCGGCAATCGCCCAGCGGCGCGCCACTTCAGCGTCGTCGCACAGCAGCCGGCTTTTCACCGTAATCTGTCGCCGCATCCCTTCCTGCGGAAAGGTCCATTTATCATACACGTGGCCGCCCATGACAAACGGCAGACAGTGATGCTGTGCCAGATCCTCGAGTTTTTCCGGACGGCCATGTCGATCGAGATAATCGGGTGCGGCGACCATCACACGGCGGTTTTCTTCCGCCAGCGGTAGCGCGACATAGCTGCTGTCCTCCAGCTTACCGTAGCGAATGGCGATATCCACCGGATCGCGGAACACGTCACTCACCTGATCGGAAAACGAGAGACGCAGCCCGAGCGCCGGATGCGCCCGGCAAAACTCTGTCAGCAGCGGCAGAATAATATGACGGCCGATGTCAGACGGCAGAGCGATTTTCAGCTCGCCGCTCAGGGCATCGTCGTGGCTTTGCAGGCTTTCTGCACCGGCGTGCATTAGCGCCAGCATCTCCTGCGCGAACGGCAGATACTTTTCGCCTTCCGCCGTTAAACGCAGGCTGCGCGTCGATCGCGCAAACAGGCGGCGATCGAGATCGCGCTCCAGCCGCTGAATGGCGGCGCTGACCTGACCGGGCAGCAGGTTGGCTTCGCGCGCTGCGCGGGAAAAGCTGCCCAGCGCGGCAGAGCGCACAAACAGGGTGACATCTTCTAAACGAATCATCGACGTTCTCGCCATTATCGGGATTTTCACTCTACGAGTGAAAGTGTTGTCCTGCAACAGGCATTTTTCCCGGCGCGATGTCTGGCTATGCTGCTGTCAACACCCTGAAAATATTCACTCACCTGGAGCCTGTTGCATGAAAGCGATTGTTTATAGCCAAAACGGTTTACCGATTTCAGATGAAAATGCGTTGTATGAACTGGACGTGGCGAAACCGCAGCCAGGCGCACGCGATCTGCTGGTAAAAATCAGTGCGATTGCGGTTAACCCGGTTGATACCAAAGTGCGCGCGGGCGCCCCGACAGACACGCCGCGCATTCTCGGCTGGGATGCGGTGGGCGTGGTCGAGGCGGTGGGCAGCGATGTCACGCTGTTTCAGCCCGGCGATGAAGTTTACTACGCCGGCGACATCACGCGCGCTGGCAGCTATGCCGAGTACGGACTGGTGGATGAACGCATCGCCGGACTCAAGCCGCGCACGCTGAGCGACGCCGATGCCGCCGCGCTGCCGCTGACGTCGCTCACCGCGTGGGAACTGCTGTTCGACCGCCTGGAAATTGATGCTGCCGACGAAGGCACATTGCTGATCATCGGCGCGGGCGGCGGCGTGGGTTCGATGCTGACGCAGCTGGCGCGCAAACTGACCCGACTGACGGTCATTGGTACCGCCTCTCGCCCGGAAACCGCCGACTGGGTGCGCTCGCTGGGTGCCCATCATGTTATCGATCATCAGCGTCCGCTGGGTGAGCAGCTGGCAGCGATTGGCCATAAAGAGGTGCGCTACGTGGCCTCACTGACCCATACCGACAGCTACTATCTGCAGTTGATCGATGTGCTGGCTCCGCAGGGCAAACTGGCGCTGATTGACGATCCGGAAACACTGGATGCGGTGCCGCTGAAGCGCAAAGCCATCTCGCTGCACTGGGAACTGATGTTTACCCGCTCGCTGTTCCATACCGCCGATATGCAGCGCCAGCATCAGATTCTGCAGCAGGTGAGTCAGCTGATTGACGATCAAACCCTGCAGACCACCGCTGGCGAGCATCACGGCAGCATCAGCGCGGCCAACCTGCGTAAAGCGCATGCGTTGATTGAGAGCGGTCGCGCACGCGGCAAGATCGTCCTCAGCGGCTTTTAAGTCATTAAAACACGTAAGGTTAACCGTCCGTCAGCCCGGACGGTTATGGTAGCGACTTTGCTATTTATCTGCGCTCTGGCGCAATCTTCAATCAGGAGACTCTCATGACCCTTAATGATGCGGTTGCCCGCCGTCACACCGTAAAAGCTTTCTCTGCGGGCAAAACGCTGCCGCAGCAGGAGATCGACACGCTGCTTAACCTGCTGCGCAACAGCCCGTCATCGGTTAACTCGCAGCCGTGGCACTTTGTTGTCGCGTCGACTGCGGAAGGGCGGGAAAAGATGGCGCAATCCACCAGCGGCGCGTTCATTTACAACAACCCTAAAGTGCTAAACGCCTCACACGTGATTGCGCTGTGCATGCGCACCGATCTGGATGAAGCGCACCTGCAAAATGTGCTGGCGCAGGAAGAGAAGGACGGGCGTTTTGCCAAACCTGAAGCCAAAGCCGGTCAGGATAAGAGCCGCCGCAGCTATGTGGATATGCACCGTTATGAGCTGCGCGACGTGCCGCAGTGGATGGAGAAACAGGTCTATCTGGCGCTGGGCGGACTGTTACTGGGCGCCGCGATGCTCGGCATTGATGCCACGCCGATGGAAGGTTTCGATGCGCGCGCGCTCGACCAGGCGCTGGGCCTGCGCGAACAGGGCTTTACCAGCGTGGTTCTGGTTTCGCTTGGCTATCGCAGTGAGGAAGATTTCAACGCCACGCTGCCGAAATCACGTCTGCCGCAGGACGAAACCTTTACCTTTATCTAAAGGGGCTAACCAGGTGCGTGTCTGCGCACCAGCGCGCTTAACGTGGGAACCGCAGGCAAAAACGGGTAATGCCGTGTTCGCTGCTCACCGTGCAACTGCCCTGATGCAGTTGCATGATCCCGCGCACGATCGACAAACCCAGCCCACTGCCGCCCTGCTGACGCGACGCATCGGCGCGCCAGAAGCGGTCAAACAGGCGTGCCTGCTGATCCTGACTCAGCGTCGGCCCCGGATTCTCCACCACCAAAAGCACGGCGTCTGGCTGCGTAATGCTGGCGACGTGAATGGTGCCGTCGCGCGTGCCGTAATGCAGCGCGTTGGCGATCAGATTTGCCAGCGCGCGCTGCAACAACTGCGGATCGGCGTGCAACTCGCCGTGCAGCGCGATGGCCAGCTGCATCTGCTGTTCTTCCGCCATGCCCTCAAAATAGTCGTGTAACCGCTCACCCAGCGGGGCCAGATCGATGCGTTGCCTGTCCAGCGCCTGGCTGACATCTTCGGCTTTGGCGAGAAACAGCATGTTATCAATCATCTTCGCCAGCCGCTCCAGCTCGGCATACTGGGAACCCAGCAGCGTTTGATAGTCGCTGACGCTGCGCGGCTGGTTCAGCGCCACTTCCGTCTGACCAAGCAACGTGCCAATCGGCGTGCGCAGATCGTGTGCCATGTCCGCTGAGACCTGGCTAAGTTGCTGATAACCTTGCTCCAGCCGGCTCAGCATCTGGTTGAGCGCTGCCAGCAGCGGTTGCAGCTCGCCTGGCGCGCTGGTCAGTTCAATGCGATGCGACAGTCGCCGCACGTCGATCACCCCGGCTTCCGCTGCCAGCCGGCGCAGCGGCGTCAGGCCGCGGCGCACCAGCAGCACACTGATCGCGGCGACCAGCAGCGTCGCCAGCGCGGTGCACAGGATAATCTGGTGGCGATAGCCGGTGAGGGTCTGCGTGCGGTCGCTCATCAGGCGACCGGTAATGATTTCGATCTGGCCACTGCCATCGCGCGTTGGCGTTAACGCGGCGGCGGCAATAAACGGCGTGCCGTCCGCCGCCTGCTGATGGTGGACCGATTGCAGGGTTAACGGCTGATCGGCGGCGACCGGCGTAATGGCTGGCACCGGACGCCCGCCAGGATTGATCACGATCAGCGGCGGCTGGCCGGGAAAGCGCAGCACCAGCAACGATTCGGTATTACCCAGCATGTTGGCGAACAGCCGCGGCTTCTGCTGAATCAGCGTCAGCGCATCTTCATCGCGCAGCAGTGTGCGCATTTGATCGATGCGCGTCAGCAGGGCTGCGTCATCGCGCACGCCGATCTGCTTCGCCAGTGCGTGATACAGCGCCATGCCGCTGAGTGTAAAAATGACCACCACCGTAGCACTGAGCAGTAGCGAAAGGCGGACGGCGAGCGAGCGGAGTTTCATGTTTCAGCTTCGCAGCGATAACCGACACCGTGCACGGTATGAATTAATGGTCGGTTAAAAGGGCCGTCAATTTTCTGCCGCAGCCGTTTTACCGCCACATCCACCACGTTGGTGTCGCTGTCAAAATTCATATCCCAGACGCGCGACGCAATCACCGTGCGTGTCAGTACCTCGCCGGGATGCAGCAGAAACAGATGCAGCAGATTGAACTCTTTGTTGGTCAGGTCGATGCGCTGTCCGGCGCGCTCGACCCGGCGACGGGCAATATCCAGCTGCAGATCGGCCAGCGTCAGGATGTCGGGTAGCTTCTGCTGGCTACCGCGACGCAATTGAGTGCGCACGCGCGCCAGCAGTTCGGCGAAGGAGAAGGGCTTGACCAGATAGTCATCGGCACCCAGTTCCAGCCCTTTGATGCGATCTTCCACCGTGCCTTTGGCAGTCAGGAAAATCACCGGCGTTTGTAATTGCTTATCCAGCTGCGCCATCACCTCCCAGCCATTGATGCCGGGCATCATCACATCCAGCAGAATCAGATCGTAATGGTGCTCCTGCGCATAAAACAGGCCATCCTGACCGTTTTCCGCCACGTCGACGATAAAACCGGCCTCGGTCAATCCTTTGCGCATGTAATCACGCGCCCCGGCTTCATCTTCTATCACCAATATTTTCATGCGATCTCCCGGCAGTGGCGGCCGCTTGCTGATGGCGGGCAGTATAACGCGGGTTAGCATAGAAAACCGAGGCTGACAGCGGCATGAGCCCCTGATGACAAAATCATGACAGAGCGTTAAGTAAAACTTAATGGCGCGACAAATTTCGCTAACTCATTAACATATATAAGAATTTGCTCTGCATTTTTGCGCGCTTTTGATGGTGGCGTCAGCGGCATCGTGTTATTACAAGGTTAAAACCTGTGAGATAGCCTGCCGGAGAGCATCATGAAAAAGCGTTGGTCTTTTGCCTTACTGTTGTCACTCAGCGCCCTCAGCCAACTGGCTGCGGCGCAGCAGACGCTGCGTTTTGGCGTCGATCCCACTTTTCCACCGTTCGAATCCAAAGCCAGCGATGGCTCGCTGCAGGGTTTTGATATTGATCTGGGCAATGCCATCTGTGCGCAGGCCAAAGTGAAATGTCAGTGGGTGCAGATTGGCTTTGACGGCAGCATTCCGGCGCTGCAGGCGAAGAAATTTGACGCCATTCTGTCGGCGATGTCGATGACGGAGAAGCGCCGCGAGCAGGTGGCGTTCAGCGATATGCTATACATCACGCCCAGCGCGCTGCTGACGCCTGCCAACAGCACGCTGACGGCGGATATCAGCACGCTGCGCGGGAAGAATATCGGCGTCGCGCAGGGCACCATCCAGGAAACCTACGCCAAAACGAAGTGGGCACCGCAGGGCGTCAACGTGGTCTCGTATCCGAATCAGATGGAGATCTATCCGGATCTGGTAGCGGGTCGACTCGATGCCAGCCTGGCGAATGCGGTTTCGGCCGAGCAGGGCTTTCTCAACACGCCGGAAGGCAAGGGTTATGTCAATAAAGCCACGCTGGTGGATAAAGCATTATTGGGGAACGGCGTAGGTATCGGGCTGCGTAAAGGCGATACGGCCAATCTTACTTTAATCAACAATGCGCTGGCTGCGCTGCACAGCAACGGCACTTACGACCGGCTGGCGCAGAAGTACTTTAAAGTTAAGGTTTATCCCTAATCGCAGGGCGATTTGCCTTCATTACGCACAGGAAAATCATGTCTTTACTCCCTGATTATACCCATCAGCGGGCGCGATTCCTGGCCGCCGTCACGCGCCAGCACGGCGCGCTGACTGCCTATCGCCATCCGCTGACCGCGCCCGACGGGGCCGCGCTGTACACCGACGTTGCGGTGATCGGCGATCCTGCGGCTCCCAAACGCATGCTGATTCTCTCCGGCACACACGGTGTGGAGGGCTATTACGGTTCAGACAGCCAGATCGCCTGGCTTGATAGCTTCGATGTCGCCGCGTTACCGCCCGACTGCGCCCTTGTGCTGGTCCATCTGCTGAATCCATGGGGCGCTGCGCATCTGCGGCGCGTCAATGAAGACAATATCGATCTCAACCGGAATTTCATCGATTTCAGCCAGCCCGCACCCGCTAATCCGCACTATGCGCTATGGCACGATCTGTATCAGGGCGACCGCGCACATGCCGATCGGCTGCTGGCGGAGACACTGCAGCAGTCAGGCTGGCCGGCGCTAAAACGGGTGGTGGAAGCGGGCCAATATCAGGCAGCAGATGGCCTGTTTTATGGCGGGCAGCAGCCGGCCTGGTCGCACCGCACGCTGCACGCCATCGTCGAACAGCACCTGCGTCAGGCGCAGGTCATCCTGAGTTTCGACCTGCACACCGGTGCCGGCGCGTGGGGCCATCCGATGCTGCTGGCGATTGCGGAGCAGCGCTATCCGGCGCATCACTGGGGCAAAAGCTTATACGATGAGTGGCTGACGCTGCTGTTCACCGGCAGCGGGCGCGACAGCGACACTGGCGTCACGGCGACCGCCACCGGCTATGTCTCGCAGTTTCTGCTGACCTCGCTGCCTGACACGCAGCTGCTGCCATTGGTGGTGGAGTGTGGCACTTATCCGGGCGAAGAGATGCACCGCCGGGTGCGCGACGATCACTGGCTGCATCTGCAGGGCGATCCGGCAAGCCACGCCGGACGCGCGCTGAAGCAGCAGCTGGTGGAGGGGTTCTGGCCCGCCGATGAGGACTGGCGCGCCTTAACTGCGTTTCGTACCCAACAAATTTTCCTGCGCGGCTGGCGCGGGCTGGTGGCTTACAACCGGCCGTAAAAGGTCATGCGCGCGGTTTCGGACAGTGCGATACCGGGCTGGGTGTTGTAGGCCAGCACCGCCAGCATGCGCGTAACATCACCTTCGGTGGGTGTCACGCGGTGCAGCGAATTGCGGCCGCGAAACAGCACCAGATCGCCGGCATCGATCTCCAGCGCCTCAACCGGCTGGCGCTGATCGAGCACGGCGGCGACGCCGTCGTAGTTCATCTCGCCGGCGTCCGCATCGCGCAGATCTTTCACGTACTGAAACACACCGCCAGCGTGCGGTTTCTGCACCAGCAGCGTGATGGCGAAAGAGGAGTTATCAAAGTGCCAGCCCAGCTCCTGGCCATCAGGTGCGTAATGCAGATTAATCGACGATAGCGGGTCGGCGTACGGATACAGCGCCTCCTCGTCCAGCACATCACACAGAAAGCGTTTAAACAGTTCGTCATTGTACAGCTGACGCAGCGGCGATTCCGCCGCAATCACATCGTCGGTAATGCAGCCTTTGGTGCTGATCACGTCACGATTGCGCGGATGATCGGCACGGTACGCCTCGTCCGGCTTCAGCAGATAGACGTTGTGCTTGCTGACGGTGTGGTAAGCCAGATGGCGCTGGGCCAGCCCGTCAGCCACGATCGCCTGCAGCGCAGCCGGTTGCAAAAACTGACGCAGCACCAGCGCGCCGTGTTGCTCCAGCTGCTGGCGACAGTGCCGACGCCAGTCGGCGTCGGCCAGTGGGTGCAAATCAAATCGAATCAAAGCAGACATCGCGGTGGTTCTCTGAGTTGGCAGGTGTAGAGACTGTAACGGCCTGATATGTTGATGCCTAACGATAAATATTTAACGCCTTGCTAAGGAAACCTTAATGCCTGCACCCGCGTCGCGTTTGCCGAAAATCAGCGTGATTCAGTCGTTCAAAGTGGCGGCGGAACTTGGTAGCCTTGCGAAAGCCGCCGCACAGCTGGCGCTGACGCCGGCTGCCGTCAGCCAGCAGATTCGTCAGCTGGAAGCGCAGCTGGGCAGCGCGCTGTTTGTGCGCACCCAGAGCGGGGTAATGCTGACGGAAACCGGTAAAGAGTATCTGCGCTACGTCAGTGAGGCGTTCGATATTCTGCATCTGGGGCAGCAAAATTTGCGCCATGCGGCCAGCATGCCGAAGCTGACGCTCTATTCACTGCCGGCGCTGGCGTCGAAATGGCTGCTGCCGAATATCACCGCCTGGCGGGCTCACTGCCCGGACTGCGAACTCAGCCTGCACGGCACTCATGCGCCGGTGGATTTCAGCGCCACACCGGCAGATTTTGTCATCTGCTTTGGTGAGGATCGCTACCCGCAACTCGACAAGCAACGGCTGTTCTGTGACGAGGTGCTGCCG
Source organism: Pantoea sp. ICBG 985 (assembly GCF_002928365.1). NCBI lineage: Bacteria > Pseudomonadati > Pseudomonadota > Gammaproteobacteria > Enterobacterales > Erwiniaceae > Pantoea > Pantoea sp. ICBG 985. Next base: position 273,226 of record NZ_POWM01000003.1, on the reverse strand, counting down.
GTCGCCAGTCCGGCGCTGATACAGCGTTACCCGGGCGAATCGTTGCTCAGCCAGGCGCCGTTGATCCATCTGGACTGGGGCAATGAAGGACGCTTTCTGCCCGACTGGCGCAGCTGGTTTCAGGCCAAAGGCAGCATGGAGCCGGCGGCCCAGCCGGCATTCAGTTTTAATCTCACCTCCCTGGCCATCGACGCGGCGGTAGCCGGGGCCGGTGTGCTGCTGGGGCAGCGTCGCCTGATTGCCGGCGAACTGGCGCGCGGCGCGCTACAGGTGGTGGATCCGCTCAGCCTGCCGCTGAGCAAACCCTATTTCCTCGCCTGGCCACAGCGCTCCCGCAGTCAGCCCGGCAGCGAGGCGCTGATTCAGTGGCTGACGCAGCTGGCGAGTTAACAAACTGTTAACTGCCGCAGCGTTCTGCGACAGGGATTGCCCTATGCTGATGCGCTTTGTGCGCAGTTGCGAAGAAAGGGAGTTCAGGCACGATGATCGAGTCCTCATTCTGGCTGACCACGCTGGTGGTCAGCATCACAATTTTGCTGTGGGCGCTGGCGCGGTTGCCGGAATACCTTACCGCGCTGCTGTTTTTTGCGGCGGCGATGCTGCTGTCGATAGCGCCAGCCAGCAGCGTGTTCAGCGGTTTTGCCTCCTCAGCGTTCTGGCTGGTGCTGAGCGGTTTTGTGCTGGGCGCGGCGATCCGCAAAGTGGGCCTTGCCCAGCGCTGGGCCAACTGGCTGGTGGTGCCGTTCAGCCAGAGCTGGCCGCGGATGGTGGCGGGCACGGTGCTGCTGAGTTATCTGCTGGCGCTGGTGATGCCGTCGAACATGGGACGCATCGCGCTGCTGATGCCGGTGATGCTGGCGCTGGGCGAGCGGGCCGGTATCCGGCCGGGCAGTCGCGGCAGCATTGGGCTGGCGCTGGCGGTGGGCTTCGGCACCTTTCAACTCTCTGCCAGTATTCTGCCCGCCAACGTGCCAAACCTGGTGCTGAGCGGCGCGGCGGAAAATGCGTATCAGCTGCATTTGCAATGGCTGCCGTGGTGGCTGCTGCACATGCCGGTGGTGGGGCTGGGCAAAGGTATTCTGCTGGTTGCCTGCATTACGCTGCTGTTCCGCGCTCAGCCGCAGCCGGTGGCAACGCGGGAAGCATTGCCGGCGCTAAGCGGGCGCGAATGGCGGCTGATTGCCCTACTGGCCGTCACGTTACTGTTGTGGATGACCGACAGCCTGCACGGCTTATCCGCTGCGTGGGTCGGGCTGGCCGCGGCGTGTCTGTGTTTGTTACCGCGTGTGGGCTTTCTTTCGGGCGACGATTTTGCCAGCGGCGTCAATTTCCGCACCTGCATCTATATCGCCGGCATTCTCGGCGTCGCCACGGTGGTGGTGGACTCTGGCCTGGGGCGGCTCATCGCCAATGCACTGCTTCACCTGCTGCCGCTGCATGACTCGCCGTCATTCAGTAATTTTGCCGTGCTCAATGCGCTGGTGACGCTGCTGAATTTTGTGCTCACCGCCAACGGCGTGCCGGCGATGGTCACGCCGATGGCGCAGGAGCTGGCTGCCGCTTCGGGCTTTCCGCTACTGAGCGTGGTGATGTTGCAGGTTTTTGCCTACGCCACACCGCTGCTGCCATATCAGGCGTCGCCCATCGTGGTGGCAATGGGGCTGGGGAATGTGCCTGCCAGAGCCGGTCTGCAGCTGTGTCTGCTGGTGTTCGTGCTGAGCGCGCTGCTGCTGTTACCGCTGGATTATCTGTGGTTCCGGCTGCTAGGCTATGCCTGATACGCCGTCAGAGGTCACGAATTCGCTATGTCAGCTACTAACGATTGGGTTGATTTCCGTCGCGATGAGGAGACGGGCATCGAAAGTGTTAACGCGCACTTCTGCGGCCACGCTTACGATCCGCATGACCACGACGAATTGCTGGTCGGCGTGACGCAGCAGGGGCTGCAGCGCTTTAACTGTCACCGCGCGCTGCACACCAGCACGCCGGGCCGCGCTATTCTGATTGAGCCGGGCGCGGTACACGATGGTCACGCGCCCGATGCCGCCGGTTTTACCTATGTGATGCTTTATCTGCCACAACCCTGGGTGGCGGAGATGATGCAGCGCCGCGGGCTGGGCGATGTGGCGAATATTCAGGGGGCGTTTCGCTCCACGCTCACCGATGATGCGCAGCTGGCCAGTGCGATTCAGCAGGCATGGTTTGCGGTGCATCAGCGGGAAGGGCGACTGGCGCGCGATCAGAGCCTGGATCATCTGCTCACACTGCTTTCCCGGCATCTGGAAAATAAACCCGGCGTGCAGCTCAGTGACGCTCAGCGGCAGATGCATCTGCTGCGTGACTATCTGCACGATTTTATGGCGCAGGATATCGGGCTGGATGATCTGTCGCGCCTGTCCGGCATCGATCGTTTCCGCCTGACGCGCCAGTTTAAGCAGACGTTTGGCCAGTCGCCGCACGCTTATCTGGTACGGCTGCGGCTGCGTAGCGCGCGTGCGCTGCTGGCACAGGGCGTTGAGCCAGTGCAGGTCGCAGCGCAGGTGGGCTTTGCCGACCAAAGCCACCTTGGCCGCTGGTTCCAGCGCGCTTATCGTCTGACACCCGCTGCGTATCAGCGCCAGTGCACAAACGTTCTATACCGCTCTCTGCCGGCTATCCGATGATGGGATTTTTAATCCTCACCGGAGAGTTCTGACAGATGTTTGATACCAAAATTGCCCTGATCGTACGCGATGATTTAGCCACCTGGCAGCGCCTGAATGTGGTGGCTTTTCTGGCGACCGGCATTGCGGCAGCCGCGCCGGAGATGATGGGTGAACCCTACGTCGACGCGCTCGGCCGTCAGTACGGCAACATAGCCGGCCAGCCGATGCTGGTGTTTGCCGCCGATTTAGCTGGCCTGCAACGGGCGCATCGCCAGGGCGTGGAGCGCGAATTAACGCTGATTCCTTACGTCGAAGCGATGTTTTCCACCGGCCACGATGCCGCCAACCGCGCGGTGTTTCTGGCCGAAGACGCCGATAATCTCAACCTGGTGGGCATCGCGCTGCGCGGCCCGAAAAAGGCGGTGGATAAAGCCATCAAAGGGCTGGCGCTGCATGGTTGAACGGCGGGTGCGCCTGTTCAATCTGTTCTGCCGCCATTAACAGCACATCTTCCCGGTCGCGCAGCGCCAGAAGCTCCAGGCCGATGGGTAACCCTTCCGTACTCAGGCCGACCGGAATGCTGATTGCCGGTGCGCCGGTGACGGCTGAGATCAGCGCGTTGCTGCCAGGCTGCAACTCGCCATGCTTCACTGGCGGATGGCGGACTACCGGATAAGCGAGCAGGTCGATCTGCTGCTGCTGAAAAAACTGTGCCAGCTGCTGATACAGCCTCTGCTGGCGCAGCTGCACCTCGCGATAGCCGTCACTCTTCATGCCGGGATGCTGCGCCCGGGTTTTAAAAGTGGCCTCCAACTGGGGATGATAGCGCCCTGACGCGGCAATCGCCGCCAGCGTGCGCAGCGGTGCCTGCGGTTTATCCGCCAGCCAGGCGGCCAGCGCGTCGGCAAATTCATAGGCAATAATATTGGCTTCCGTCGCCAGCGTCTCCAGCTGCGGCCAGCTCAGCATGCGCGGCTGAAACGGTGCCACAGCATCCTGCACCGCCTGGTTGATCTCCGTTTCCTCTGCGGCAAATCCTTCCTGCCAGATACCGATGCGCAACGCCCGGTCGGGACGGGAAAAACGCTGGCCCGTGAGTATTTCACTGATCAGCCGCAAATCAGCCGCGTAGCGCACCAGCGGTCCGGGGATATCCTGGGTAGGCGACAGCGGCACGATGCCAGCGCTGCTCAGTGCACCGCGCGTCATACGTAAGCCGAACAGGCCATTAAACGCGGCCGGAATGCGCACCGAACCGGCGGTATCACTGCCTATCGCCAGCGGCACGAAGCCTGCGGCCACCGCCACGGCTGAACCGCTGCTTGAACCTCCTGGAGAACGGCCATGCTGCCAGGCATTATGGGTAAAGCCGCTCAGCGACGAGGCGCCGGTGATGCCTGCCGCCAGTTCATGCATGGTGGTTTTGCCGATGAGGATTGCGCCGGCCTGACGCAGAGCAGTAACCAGCGGTGCATCCTCGCTGGCAATCACATCGCGCAGCAGCGCCGAACCGGCACTGGTCGGCCAGCCTTTGACTTCAATGTTGTCTTTAATCAGCAGCGGAATACCGGCCAGTGGGCCAACCGGCGCATTCTGCTGCCGTGCGGCATCGCTGGCAGCGGCCGCAGCCAGCGCGTCATCGGCAAACAGCCAGTTGATGGCGTTGTAGCGCGGCTGATCCACGTCAGCAATGCGCTGCAGCGCAAACATGGTGAGCTGGCGTGCGCTCACCCGGCGCTGGGCCAGCGCCTGTTGCATATCTCCCAGCGATGCGGTGAGGTAATCAGCGTATTGCATGGTTCAGGCCTCCACAGGAATCCATTGCCGCTCTGGCGAAACCCGGCCGCACGAACTGCCGGCAAAGTGTGAGCTGCACCAGAGTGCCTGATGGCTGATGCACCAGTCTATCAGTAACTGACGTGACGTTACGGCGCGTGGTAAATCCTCACAAAAAACTGAGTTCCATTGCGGATGTGCAAACTGAACTGGATGATGCATCACATCACCGCTAAATACCGCGTGGGCACCGGCGCTTTGCAGCACAATTGAAGCGTGGTCGACGCTGTGGCCCTGCGTCGGCATATAGCGCAGCACACCGGCAAACAGCGGGGAGTGCTGCACATCAATAGTTTCCAGCTGGCCGCTCGCCAGCAGCGGCGCAAGGCTATCGTGATACAGAGCCTGCATCGACGGCGTGCTGCGGCACTGTGCCAGTTCACGCGCTGAACAGATGTAACGCGCATGACGAAACATCGGCTGCCAGCGGCCAGGGCGCCAGCAGGTATTCCAGCCGACGTGATCGGTGTGGATATGCGTCATCAGCACCAGCGTCACTTTATCAGGGTCGACGCCCGCTTCGGCCAGACGTTGCGGCCACGCGGTTTGCAGCTGGTGAAACAGCGGCTTGTTATCGCGGTTACGGCCATTGCCCGTTGCGGTATCAATCACGATGGTGTCGCGAGCGGTGCGCACCACCCAGCTATGGATGGATAGCTCTGCCAGCTGCTGTGCCAGCGTGTCGCTCATCGTCTCGCGGTGTGCCGGAAACAGCGCAGCGAAGGGGAGTGAGCTGGTCTGCTCGATCACTTTATCAATGCTGCATTCACCTATGTGCAGGGTCATATTGCCTCCTAAAGCGTGGTGCCTGTTACTGCAGGTCACTATACTGAGGGCTGTTTCATTATTTAAATCGATTAAAATCATGAAAAGCATCAATGAAAATGATTTCAGCAAAATCGACCTTAACTTATTGATTGTGCTGCTGGTCATGTATGACGTGCGCAGCGTAACTCAGGCGGCAAACCGGCTTTATCTGGGGCAGCCGGCGGTCAGCGCGGCATTAAAAAGACTGCGGGCAATGTTTGACGATGCGCTGTTCGTGCGTTCCTCGCAAGGCATGATGCCCACGCCGCGCGCAGAGCAGCTGGTGCGGCAGATCGCACCGCTACTGCAGAGCGTCCATCGCGTTATTTACACTGCCGATCGCTTTGATGCCGCGCACGATAGCCGCAGTTTTACGCTCGGCATGAGCGACTGGCTCGAGCACTGGCTGATGCCCGATTTACTGCTGCAGCTGGCCGACTCGGCTCCGAATATTGATATCCGGGTGGTGGCTGCCGATCCGTGGCAGGCCATTCCGCTGATGGAGTCGCAGCAGGCTGACGTGGTGGTGACCGTCGGAGAGGAAACCAGCCGCGATCTTACGCGGGAGCACATTGCGCGCGCCGGCTTCCGCACGGTATGGCATCGCGGACAAATTGACCTTGCGCCACCGCTGACGCTGGCGCAGTTCGTGCAGTATCAGCATGCGCTGGTCTCCTATCGCGGCGTGAGTGAAAGTGCGCTGGACGCCGCGTTAGCCCGCGAGGGGCTGACGCGCCGCGTGCGTTATGTCACGCCGCACTTCTCGGTGTTACCGCTAATGTTGCAGCGTCTGCCGCTGTTCGCGACCGTTCCGCAGGGACTGGTGCAGGCATGGCAACAGCGCTATGCGCTGAGTACGGCGGCGGTGCCGATCGGCATGCCGGATTATGCGCTTTCGCTGCTGTGGCATAACGCCCGGGCGGAAGACCCGGCGCACCGCTGGCTGCGCGCCACGCTGCGTCAGCTGATCGAACGCAAGCTGGCGTGAAACGTTTACCACGGCACTACGCGGCCGAGGTAATCGAGATAGTGCAGGCCGCCGCGTCCGGTCTGGCTTTCCACCGTGTTGAGCAGATTCGGGATGCTCTCCTCAATGCTCAGTCGCGCCCCGGCGCCGCCCATGTCGGTGCGCACCCAGCCTGGGGCCAGCAGCAGTAGCGTGCGCGCATCGTCGTGACGCGCGGCGAAGCTGCGCATAAACATATTCAGCGCCGCTTTACTGCCGCGATACACCTCGTAGTTGCCATGGGTGTTGTTGGTGAGACTGCCCTGGCCGGAGGACATCACCGCCAGCGTGCCATGCGCGCTGACGTTGTTTCTGAAGGTTTCCAGCACGCGCAGCGGGCTCAGCGCGTTGGTGACCATTACGCGAATAAACTCTTCCGTCGACACATCGGCAAGGGTTTCGCGGTCGTCATTTTTCACGCCCGCGTTGACCAGCAGCAGATCGAACTGCTGGCCGCTTAGCCGCAGATGCAGGGCGTTGACCTCTGCTGGCACGGTGATGTCCACGCTCTCCACCGTTAGCTGCTGCGGGTAGCGCTGCGCCAGCTGTTGCAGCGCGTGAAGGGAGTGCTGGCGGCCGGTCGCCACCACCTGATAGCCGCGCTGCAGCATATTCTCCGCCAGCGCGAAGCCGAGGCCGCGCGAAGCACCAATTAATAAAGCACGGGAAGCTTTGTTCATGACCCTCTCCTGGTTTTGGGGTGAGTGAAAAGTCTACCCTTGCATAACAACAGGCGGAACGCGCAGCATCTGCATAGATAACCTGCAGCAAACGCCTTGCCAGATGGCGCTCAATCAATAAGGATGATGCGATGAATACCGTCGATTTGAATTTACTCCCTGCGCTGGACGCGCTGCTCAGTGAAGGCAGCGTAGTGGGCGCTGCGCGTCGCCTGGGGCTGAGCGAGTCAGCGATGAGCCGCACGCTGGGGCGACTGCGTGCTGCCACCGGCGATGCGCTACTGGTGCGCGCCGGGCGCGCGATGGTGCTGACGCCACACGCCGAAGCGCTGCGCAGCCAGGTGCAGGACACGCAGGCGCTGCTGAGTCCACCCGCGCAACGCTTTGCCGCCGCTGAGCTGCAGCGCCACTTCACGCTGCGTACCAACGAAGGTTTTGTCGAAGCGTTTGGCAGCGCGCTGATCGCCGCAGTCCGCGCACAGGCGCCCGGCGTGCAGCTGCGCTTCATGCCTAAAGCAGAGAAAAATGATCGACCGCTGCGCAGCGGCGACGTCGATCTGGAGATTGGTGTTCTGGGCAATATGGGACCGGAGATTCGGCTGCAGGCGCTGTTTCGCGATCGCTTCGTCGGCGTGGTGCGCGCCGGGCATCCGTTACTCGCGGACGTGACGTTGGCGCAGCTGGCCGCATATGGTCACATCGTGGCATCAAGGCGTGGTGAGCTGGGCGGGCCGGTGCATGAGGCGCTGCTCGCCGCCGGTTTTACCCGCCAGGTGGCCGCCGTGGTACCCGCTTTTTCCACTGCCGTCGCGCTCACGCTGCACAGCGACTGGCTGGCGCTGGTGCCGCATACGCTGTGTCTGCACCATCCGCTAATCAAAGATAATCCGGCGTTTGCGATGTTTGAATTACCGTTTGCCACGCCAGAGGTGACGGTGTCACAGCTATGGCATCCGCGGCTGGAGCAGGATGCCGCACACCGCTGGTTGCGTGACACGGTGCGGCAGGTGTGCCGCGCTTAGATCAGCCGCCGCGCACCGATCCGCGCCATACCACATCAGCCTGATACAGTAGCGTATCGTGCTGCTGCTCACTCTGCGGCGTAAAACCACTTTCCGCCTGTTCCGTCTGCGTCAACCACGCGATGGCGTCGCGGGCAAAGCGCTCCACCGGCTGGGCGAAGGTGGTGAGATTGTAAGAGGACCAGCCAGCCTGCGCGATGTTGTCGTAGCCGATCAGGCACAAATCCTCCGGTACGCGCAACTGGAAACGGTGGCGCGCTTCATCCATGAAACCGCAGGCCATCAGGTCGGTGACGCAGAACACCGCGTCCGGGCGCTGATGGCGTGTCAGCAGGCGATGCGCCAGAATCTGACCGCTCTCATACGAGGTGGTGCCGAACCGCTCCACGCTGACCGTCAGTCCGGCGCGCTCCGCCACGGCGATAAACGCCGCTTCGCGTTTGATCAGGCTCGGCGTACCGGCCAGCGAATTGGCGAACGCCAGCTGACGGCAGCCGGCGCGCTGAAACGCCATCACCGCCGTTTCGGCCGCCGCCTGCGCGTCGAGGTTGATGCTGAGCGAGCCCGGCAGCGCTTCGTCGCGGTTGATCAGGATGATGCGCTGACCGTGCTGATAGCACTGGCGGGTGATGGTGCGATCCGGCATGCCGGAAAGGATGATGGAGGCATCGGCGCGAAAATTGATCGCCTGCAGCAGCGCGGCGGAGACGCTGTTGTCGGAACGATCGGTATTAATCAGCATCGCCACTTTACCCGCTTCCTGTAAAAACTGCGTCAGCCAGCGCACCAGCGTGGCGCGGTAAGGCGTGGCGATTTCAGAGACAATCAGGCAGACGATGCCGCTGCGGTTGCGCACCAGCCCGCGCGCCAGGTGGTTAACGTGATAGCCCAGCTCCTGCGCCGCTTTCATCACCCGGGCACGCGTGGCTGCAGAAACGCTGGCACCGGGCGTAAAGGCGCGCGACACCGCCGAACGCGACACGCCCGCGCGATCGGCCACATCCTGTGCGCTCACCCCGGCTTTGTCATTCTGCATCTTCAACTCCTCACAATTACGGCTGAAAAGCAGTCTGCCGTAAATTGCAAAGCTGTGCAATTTGTCTGCGATCACATTTGTTGCATTTTTGTGACACAGTCTGTCAATTGCAGATTGCGCTATTTGACAGGCTATTTTCTGTTCATTACTAATTTGCACACACGTGCAAATAAAACCTCTGTTAAGCACGGAACCCTGCCAACCAAGGAGAACATCATGCGCTACACCTCACTGGCCATCGCGCTGTCCCTCAGTTGCACCGCGCTGCCGTTTGCTGCGACGGCCGCTGGCAATCTCAATATGGTCTGCTCGGCGGACGTGGTGGTGTGCGAACATATGACGCGCATTTTCAGCCAGGCACATCCGGATATTAAAGTCAGCATGGTGCGCCTGTCAGCGGGTGAAGCCTATGCCCGCCTGCGCAGCGAAGCGCGTAACCCGCGCACCGACATCTGGTGGGCCGGTACCGGCGATCCGCATATGCAGGCGGCGGAAGAGGGGCTGACGCAGCCGTATAAATCGCCGCTGCTCGACCAGCAGCAGGACTGGGCGCAAAAGCAGGCGGAAAACTCAGGTTACCGCACGGTCGGGATTTATGCCGGTGCGCTCGGCTGGGGCTACAACACCAAACTGCTGGCGGATAAAAAGCTCAAAGCGCCAGCCTGCTGGGCTGACTTGCTCGATCCGGCCTTCAAAGGCGAAATTCAGATTGCCAATCCGAACTCGTCCGGCACCGCCTATAACACCCTGGCGACGCTGGTGCAGATCATGGGCGAGGACAAAGCGTTCGATTACCTGAAAAAGCTCAACGCCAACATTTCCCAGTACACCAAATCCGGCTCGGCGCCGGTGAAGGCAGCGGCGCGCGGCGAAACCACCGTGGGCATCGTATTTATGCACGACGCGGTGGCGATGGAAGTCGACGGCTTCCCGATCAAAACCGTCGCGCCCTGTGAAGGCACTGGCTATGAGATTGGCTCAATGTCGATCGTCAAAGGGGCACGCAATCTGGCCAATGCCAAAGTGTGGTACGACTGGGCGCTTAGCGCCGAAGCGCAGTCGCACATGAAAGAGGCCAAATCCTTCCAGCTGCCGTCAAACCGCAGTGCAGAGATCTCCGAATACGCGCCGCGCTTCGAGAACATCAAGCTGATCGATTATGACTTCAAAACCTACGGCGATTCCGCCAAACGTAAAGCGCTGCTGAGCCGCTGGGATAAAGAGATCGGCGCCAGCGCGCAGTAATGCCGCATCGCCGGACGCTGCCGCTGACGGCGGCTTGCCGGTTCCGACAGCGCTAAGGATGGCGCGATGATCCCGCATTGAGGTAACACATGAACGCAAATAATCGCCGTCTGACAGGCGCGCTGTTGCTGGGCGCCGTCGCGCTGTTGCTGCTGCCGTGGTACAGCCTGGAAGCAGGCTTTTTCGATAGCGGCTGGCTGCTTAACCTGTGGCGTGATGAAGCCAGCGCGCCGGCATTGTGGCAGATCGGCAGCCATCCATGGCTGGCGCTCGCCGTGGCGCTGCTGGCGCTGTGCGCCGCCTGCGGTTTACTGCCCGGCAGCGCACGCAGCCGGTTGCTGCTGCTGTTCAGCGCGCTGGGCGTGATCTTCCTGATTGTGGAAGGGCACGCGATTGGTTACAGCGGCTGGAGCTGGCTGTGGCTGGAAAATCGCTACGGCGCGCTGCCGCAGGGACAGCCAGCGATGGGCGCTGGCGCGCTCCTGCTGCTGACCGTGTTTTTGCTGCTGTTCTCGTTTGCGCTGGCCGAACGCGGCGTGCTGAAAGGCGATGCCTTTGTGGTGGCGTCGCTGGTGCTGCTGACTGCGCTGGTCAGCATCTTCGTACTCTATCCGGTGCTCAGCATGTTTGTGGTGTCGGTGCAGGACGTTGACGGCAGTTTCAAACCGGACGGTTTGATCAGCAATCTGCAGGATCCGTCAATCTGGAGCCTTGCCTGTCTGAAAGGCGGCACCTGCGGCACCGCGTGGCGCACGCTGTGGCTGGCGCTGATGACCGCCAGTGGTTCGACGCTGCTGGGTCTGGCCTTTGCCCTGGCGGCCACGCGCACGCCGCTGCCCTGCAAGAAAGCGCTGCGCATGCTGACCATTCTGCCAATCATCACGCCACCGTTCGTGATTGGTCTGGCGCTGATTTTGCTGTTCGGTCGCTCGGGCGTGGTGACGGAGCATCTGGCGGCGCTGTTTGGCATCGAGCCCGGCCGCTGGCTGTATGGCCTGACCGGTATCTGGATTGCCCAGGTGCTGTCGTTTACGCCGATTGCCTTTCTGGTGCTGATTGGCGTGGTGGAGGGCGTCAGTCCGTCGCTGGAAGAGGCGTCGCAAACGCTGCGCGCTAACCGCTGGCGCACCTTCAGCCGCGTTTCGCTGCCGCTGATGGCGCCGGGTCTGGCTAATGCCTTTTTGATCAGCTTCATCGAAAGCATGGCCGATTTTGGTAATCCGATGGTGCTGGGCGGCAGTCACGGCGTACTTTCGACCGAAATTTTCTTCTCGGTGGTAGGCGCGCAAAACGATCCGAGTCGCGCCGCGGTGCTGGCGATGATCCTGCTGTGCTTCACGCTGGCCGCCTTTGTGCTGCAGCGGCTGTGGCTGGGTGGCAAAAACTTCGCCACGGTGACCGGCAAGGGCGACGGCGGCAAACATGGTCAGCTGCCGCGTCTGCTGCGCTACGGCGTGTACGGCATGGTGATTCCGTGGGGTCTGTTTACCCTGGTGATCTACGGCATGATTGTGGTCGGCGGCTTTGTGCAGTCGTGGGGCCTGAACGATGCGCTGACCATCGAGCACTACGTGCGCGCTTTCCGCGTCAGCGTCAGTGACGGTCATCTGCTGTGGAGCGGTGTGGCGTGGAACTCGTTCTGGACCACGCTGGAAATAGCCCTGATTGCCGCACCACTCACCGCCGTGGTGGGCCTGCTGACCGCCTGGCTCATCGTGCGGCAGAAATTTGCCGGTCGTCAGACGTTTGAGTTCCTGCTGATGCTGAGCTTTGCCATTCCCGGCACGGTGATCGGCGTCAGTTATGTGATGGCCTATAACCTGCCGCCGCTGGAGATTACCGGCACGGCGATGATCCTGATTGCCTGCTTTGTGTTCCGCAATATGCCAGTCGGCGTGCGCGGCGGTATCGCGGCGATGAGCCAGCTGGATAAGAGCCTTGATGAAGCCTCACTGACGCTGGGCGCCAGCAGTTTCCGCACGCTGCGCAAAGTGGTGCTGCCACTGCTGAAACCGGCGATCAGCGCGGCGCTGGTTTATGCCTTTGTCCGCGCCATTACCTCGATCAGCGCGGTGATCTTCCTTGTCAGCGCCCAGTACAACATGGCGACGTCCTACATCGTCGGGCTGGTAGAGAATGGCGAATACGGCGTCGCCATTGCTTATTCGACAGTACTGATTGTGGTGATGCTGCTGATCATTGGCGTGTTCCAGTGGCTGGTGGGCGAACGTCGCCTGCGCCGCGTGGCGCGCCCGGTGGACGTCGCCGCACCACCTGCTTCCCCTTCGTTAACTCAGGAGAGTGCCGTATGACCGCGATTACTGCTGGTTCCGTGGTGTTTGAACACGTCGAAAAACGCTTTGCCGGTTTTACCGCGCTGCCGGATTTATCGCTGACGGTGGAGCCGGGTACGCTGGTGACGCTACTGGGGCCTTCCGGCTGCGGCAAAACCACCACGCTGCGCCTGCTGGCCGGCCTGGAGCATCCGACTTCGGGGCGCATTTTGATTGGTGGTAAAGACGTGACGCATCTGCCAGCCAACGAGCGCGACGTGGCGATGGTGTTTCAATCCTACGCGCTGTTTCCGCACATGAGTGCGCTCGACAACATTATGTACGGCCTGCAATCGTCCGGCATGAGCAAAAAGGAAGCGCAGGATCGTGCGCGCGAAGGGCTGAAACTGGTCGGGCTGGAGAGTCAGGGGCAGCGGCTGCCGTCCGAACTCTCCGGCGGGCAGCAGCAGCGCATTGCGGTGGCGCGCGCGCTGGTGCTGGAGCCGCAGGTACTGCTGCTGGATGAGCCGCTCTCTAATCTCGACGAGCGCCTGCGTCGCCGGGTGCGCACGGATATTCGTGATTTGCAGCAGCGGCTGGGCTTCACGGCGGTGTATGTCACGCACGACCAGGAAGAGGCGCTGGCGGTGTCGGATAAAATTATTGTCATGAAAGAGGGCGATATTGCTCAGCAGGGCGCGCCGGAAAGCCTGTATCACGCGCCCAATTCGGTGTTCATCGCTGACTTTATGGGCGAAGCCAATATTCTGCCGTGCGAAGTCGAACAGGTAGAAGGCAGCGAAGCGCTGGTGCGACTCGGCAGGCAGCGCTATCGCGTGCGCGGTAACGGCGTCGCGACCGGCTCCGCGCAGCTGTCGGTCAGACCGCAGTTCATTACCCTGCACAGCGGTGCTGAAGGCGCACTGCGCGGTGAGGTGACGCATGCCACCTGGCTGGGCGATCACATCGAATACGAGGTCAACACGGAACTGGGCTCGCTGTTTATCGTCGATGCGCAGATGGAGCAGCAGCTGCCGCTGGCCGCCCGGGTGGCGATTGATTTTAAACCTCAGGGTCTGGCCCTGATTGCCGGTTAATTTAAGGATAACGCATGAGTGATACGAAAAATGACGCGCTGCAATCGCGTCTGCTGCTGGCCGAACGCGTCGCGCGGGCGGGCGGGGAGAAGGCGCTGGCCTACTTCAATCAGCGTGACACGCTGGTGGTCGAAACCAAGCACGACCTGCAGGATGTGGTATCACGCGCTGACCGCGAGGTGGAACAGATGATCGACCAGCAGATTCGCGCCAGCTTCCCGGACGACGGTTTTCTTGGCGAGGAGTACGGCCTGCAGCCGGGCACGTCAGGCTATACCTGGGTGGTTGACCCGATTGACGGCACCAGCCCGTTCCTCAACGGTATGCCAAACTGGTGTGTTTCCGTTGCGGTGCTGCATGACGGCGTACCGGTGATTGGCGTGATCTTTGCGCCGACCTATCAGGAGTGCTACGTCGCCGCGCTCGGCCAGGGCGCAACGCTGAATGGCCGCCGTTTACAGGTAGATCCGTCACGTACGCTGCAAAATCACGTGACCGGCTTTGGCGCTAATAGCTATGTCAGCCCGGAAGAGGTGGGCCGCCTGCTGGCGTCGCTGCTGGCAGCGGGGGGCAACTTTATCCGTATCGGATCTGGTGCGCTGATGCTGGCGTGGGTGGCAGCCGGACGCGTGGTGGGCTATTTCGAACCCTACATGCACGCGTGGGATTGCCTGGCCGGTTACTGTCTGGTGAAAGAGGCCGGCGGCTGGTATCACCCATTTAACACCGAGGGCGATCGGCTGTTGAAAGGCGCGCAGGTGCTGGCGGTGGCGCCGGGTGCACAGGCGGAGCTAAGGCGGATTGCCGGCGTTTAAATGGTGCATTTCACGGCCGCGCGGCGTTTTCCAGGTCGCCATCCATGGCGACCTTACTACGCTTGCGCTGTCGTAACTGGATAATCACATGATTTCAAACGATTACGTGGTGACTTAAACCGCCACGAACTCGCGGTATCCCGACCAAATCACATACACCGCGAAATAACAGAAAATCAGCGCTGAGGCGAGATAGGAATATTTCAGCAGGCGCTCGCCTAATAGCTTTCCGCCCATGCTGCCGATCAGGCAGATCACACAGGTCCACACCACCCCGGCGAGGAAAAAACCGCTGAGAAACCATGAGGTTGCACCGGCATCGCTGTGGCCGATGCGGGCTATCAGCGCGCCGCCCACGCTGGCGAACCACAGAATCGCCGTCGGTGACGACATCGCCAGCACGATGCCGCGCCGAAATTCGCGCAGCAGTGAACGATAAGGCTGGGTTTCAGCCGTGGGAATGTCGATTTTTTTGGCCAGCGCGGCGTAAAGCATTTTAGCGGCAAACCACAGCAGCAAGATGCCGCCGCCAATCCATAGCAACCAGCGCACCGGCGTAAACTGCAGTACCACCGCCATGCCAGCCATCGCCAGCAAGGCGTAAATTAAATCGCCCACGCAGGTGCCCATGCCCAGCCAGAAACCGTGCAGATAACCGCGCTGCATCGCCAGCGTCAGCATGGCGATGTTGGCGAGTCCGATATCAAGACACAGCGATAAACTCAATAAAAAACCATTAGAAAACGGCAGCATAACGTCGTGACCATCCCTGAGTTCGGTAAAGGAAAGATTAAAGCATGCGTGCCGGGGCTTTTTACACTGCTTCCTGCCATCCATAACCAAACGCTATGACCTATTAGCAAAGGCACAATTAAATAAACCGATTTGTGAAGCCGATCGGCCTGCGCAGCTTTGCGCGCAGGGAATGCCACTATAGTCGTTAACGAGACGTTAACAACGTCCGTTTCAATACAAAAAAATCAACCTGGTTTGGGCGCAGGCCCGTGAAAATTCCGATTATGGTGGAAAGACAATGAGTGGATACCCAAAACCGGCAACTGGCGGTTTAGCAACAAACTTAACCGTGGCAATATCACTGGCTCTATTGACGCTGGCGGGGAGTGCTATGGCGCAGAACACGGAACATCATCAAACAGCATTAGTCGGCACCTGGACCAGTATTCCGGATGCCCCTGCGGTACAAAAGCCGGATCGACCCAGTGAAGGTTTGTATCGCATGCAGGTCAACAGCGACGGGACGCTCAAGCCGCTGGAGGTGATCAGGATGAAAAGCCCGTCGTGGATCGTTAAATCACGCGACGGGCGGTTTGCTTATACCACCAATGAGGAAAATGCCGGTGCCGTTACCGCGCTGGCGATCGATAAACAGGGCGCAGTGCAGGTGCTGAATCAGGTCGACAGCCACGGCGAGCAGCCGACGCACGCCACTCTCAGCCCGGACGGCAAATTCCTGTTTGTCGCCAACTATTCGGTGGCGAAAGGCGGAGCAGGGGTAACGGTGTTCCCGATTGCGTCGGACGGCAAGCTGGGCGAACAGGTCCAGCATTTCGCGTTCAGCGAAGGCAGCGGCGTGGTAAAAGATCGGCAGGATGGCGGCCATGCGCACTCCACCACCTTTACCCATGATGGCCGCTATCTGTATGCGGCCGATCTCGGTGACGATAAACTGCATGCCTATCGCTATCACGCGGATCGGCGGGAGCCGCTGCAGGCGGATTCCAGCCGTGATGTGAGCTTTGCGCCAGGTGCGGGTCCGCGCCATATGGTGTTCTCTACCGACGGTAAACACGCTTACGTGATTACTGAAATGGCGGGCGAAATCGTGGTGTTCCGCGTCACTGACGACCGGCTGGAACGGCAGGCACAGGTGGCGCTGAATACGCAAAACAGCAGCGCCGCCTACAAAAGCGGCGGAGGCATCATTCTCAGCCCGCAGGGTAAATTCCTGATTGCCGCTAACCGCGGATCTGACAATCATCTGCTGGTGTTTAAGATTGCCGCCGATGGCAGCCTGACAGATCCACAGCGCTATGCCGCCGACGGTATTGAGCCGCGCGCGCTGGCGTTTGATAACAGCGGTAAACACCTCTATGTCACCAACGTGTTTACCAACACCATTACGCTGTTTGATTTTGATGCGCACAGCGGCAAGCTGAGCGCGCGCGGTGTGGCGGCGAAGCTGGCAACGCCAACCGACATCAAATTCTTTAACTAGCTGCCCTTTCACTCATCCGGTGCGCGTGACGGCGCACCGTCTTCCGCCATAGCCGACAGCGCGCTTTCCAGCGAAGCCGGAAACATCTGGCCGTGACTGAGCCCGGGAAACAGCTGGAAGCGAGCCGCCAGGCCTTTTTCATGCATGCCGTCGAGAGTGGTGCGAATCCGGCTCAGCACATCGCTGACGCCGGGACGTGATTCGCCGTTGCCTTCCATCAGCACCAGCTGCTTCTGCTTAAACGATGCGGGCGTCACCGCCGCCATTTGCTGCAACAGCGTTGCGTCGCCGCGCAGGGAAGGACTGGCGGCAAAATAGCGCTGGAAAAATCCGGAGGTCAAGTAGCTGTCCAGCACAAACAGCCCGCCGTAAGAGTGGCCCCACAGCGCACGCTGCTGCGCATTGATCGGCAGATGCTGTTCGGCACGCGGCGCGATAGTCTGTTCCAGCAGCTGGCGGAATGCGGCACTGCCGCCGGCTGGCCGGCCGCGACGATCCTGCACCTGCTGCGGCGGGGTGTAATCCAGCGTGCGCGCAGCGAGATCGAACGGCAGCGGGGTCTGATAGCCTACCGCCACCAGCACCGGCGGGTTGCCAGCCGCCAGCTTCTGCAACAGTGCTTCGCTGAGATGGTTCATCACCGCGTTGCCATCCAGCATATACAGCGCCGCGTAACCGTTGGCCGGTGCCGGTTTACGTGGCACCGCCGTCCACACCTTGTAGTGGCGCTGGCCGTCAGCGGAATCAAACGTGTTAACAGTGAAGCGATACCAGGCAGAGCCTTTGTCGGCAATATTGGGTCCGAGCGGCGTCATATCAGGCCGGGCGAAACCGACAGCGGGGCTGAGCAGCAGGTTCAGCAGGGTGAACAGCGGAATGATAAAGCGATAAATCATGGCGCTTCCTTACTAGCTGGCGAGTCAATTACTTCCGTGTCACAGCGAAAGCGCCAGACAGATTAGTGATAATGATTATTAATTTCAACAACCATTTTGCACCGTCATGCGCCGTGCGGAAGTGTAAAGATTTCGTCAGGATCGCCGATAACGTAGCGGTATAATACCAGCGAGGATAGTCAGGATGATTAACGGTATCGGACCGGGTAGTTTCTCACCGCTCCATCTCAGCAGCGCCAGCGCACGCGTGACCAGCAGCACGGCAAGCAATGCGACCCGGCAAAATAGTCTGACGGCAGACGCCTCAGCGAAAGTCACCTTTAGCGAAGCCACCGACGCCATCTCTGCGGTGTACCAAATGACGCCGGCGCGCGTCACCGCCAGCACGCCTCTTTCGCCTGATATGCAGACGCAGGCGATGGGTGCGCTGCGCAGCTCGGGCGTCAGCATGAACGGTATTGGCAGCGCGCTGCTGAGCGCACTGACGCAGCAGCGTGACGATGTCACCATCAGCGTACCGGCCAGCGGCGGCGCGCAAACTGACACGCAGAGCGCGGTGGCACTGGAGATTACCACTCAGTCCGGCGTGAGCCTGACTCTGCAGATGACGCGGCAGCAGGATGGTGTAGCGGTGGCACTGAAAACCACTCACGGTAAGCTGAGCGATGACGAAGCTGCGGCAATTGCCAAACTTTCTGGCGCGCTGGAGAAAACCCTGAGCGGGCTGGATAACGGCAACGGTAAACTGGATGTCGGTGACCTGCTCAGTTTTGACAGTAACCAGCTGGCCAGCGTTGATCTGAAAACCGACCTGCGTCGCAGCGGCGAAGTGATGCAGTCGCTGAATCTGCATGCCGACCCGGGTTCACGCTGGCTGGGTTTCCATAATGCCGACGCCAGTTTCAAACTGACGACGGACATGCGCAGCCTGGCGCAGGCCAGCAACGCCGGTCAGCAGCAGAGCGCCCTGGCGCAGTGGAGCGCGAAATTTGATCAGGCCGCTTCGCGCGGTCACGGCGATCGCGCGGCGCTGGCACTGTTTAAGCAGGGTTTCGAGACCTTAAACAGCACCAGCGCGGCGGCCGGCGTGGCGATGCGCACCCCGCAGGCGATCACCGTAGGCGCGCATGCGGCGCAGGCCGGTGCCATCAGCGGCCTGGCGGATTTCTCGGCCAGCTATCACCAGACGGCGCGCTCCAGCAATCCGCTGAAGCCGGAAGAAGAAGATACTTTCGCTCTGGATGTGGCGCAGCGCAGCAGCCAGCAGAAGAACGGCGATACGCAGCGCATGACGCAGGAAACCCTGTTTAAGCTAAACGCCAGTTTTCATACCGCGCTAAGCGCCAGTTCGCCGCTGGCGCTCAATGAAACCAAAGAGTCACAAAACTATCACTACCACCAGATTCACGATGAAACGCGCAGCACCACTGAGGTGACGCAGGATGCGCAGGGTAACCTCACCGCCCGTTTCGCCCAGCAGCTGACGCAGCAGGAAACGGTGAAGACTTATCAGCTGGCGAAGCTGATCGACAGTACCAGCACACCGCACAGTGAGAAGAGTGAATCGACGCGCCACTATTCCCCGGCGATGTATCTGGCGCAGGCGTAATACCGGGATAACGTAATGCCCACTCTATTGCGCCAGCACATGGCGCAATAAAACAATAATGTCATTTATCACTATCGATAGCGGAATTAATACTTAAGATAATTCGCCCGTGTCACTCAGCGTAATAACCCTGCATCTCCGCGCCCGCTAACGCCTTCTTATCCCTGATAAATTCTTTATTCTCTTTCTGCATGCCGTTTGCCGGATATAGCATAACCGTGCTCTTTACCGCTGTTATTCCCGCTGATTATCATCGCGCTCAATCTGTTATTAAATTACGGCTCTCTGCCCTGGCAGAATGAGCCTGTGAATCACAGCAAAATAAAAAGTGAATCCAGCGATGACGCAAATCATGGCTCAACAACTTCAGCGCGCGGCGGTGATTACGTCTGACGCGGCGGCAATCGACGCCGCCCGCCACCTGGCGGAACAGGCGAAAGCCGGGGCAGCCGAACGCGACCAACAGCGTATCTATCCGCGTGAACTGCTCGATCAGTTCACCCAGCTGGGGCTGGGCAGTATCAGCGTGCCGCGCCAGTTTGGCGGCGGCGGTTTGTCTTTTGCTACCGTGGCGGAGGTATTCCGCCTGATCTCCGCCAGCGATCCGTCGCTTGGCCAGATTCCGCAAAACCATTTCGGGCTGATTCAGTTCATTCTCGGTGAAGGCAGCGCGCAACAGCAGCAGCGCCTGCTCAGCGCGGTGGCAGAGGGCCAGCGGCTCGGCAACGGCGGTCCGGAAAAGAACAGCAAACACACGCGTGATGTGCAGGCGCAGCTGGTGTCAGGCCCGGAGGGTTTACGGCTCAGCGGTGAAAAGTTCTATTCAACCGGTGCACTGTTTGCCGACATTCTGGTGACCACCGCGCAGCAGGAGGGCCAGCCGGTGATGGCGTTCATTCCGCTGCCGGCGGCAGGGGTGGAGATTATCGATGACTGGTCGGGTATCGGTCAGCGCACCACCGCCAGCGGCACGGTGAAGCTCCAGCAGGTGGCGGTCGATGCCGGTTTGACCATCGCGCTATCGTCCCCCGATAAGCCAACGCTGCGCGGTGCCGTATCGCAGCTGATCCAGGCCGCGATTGACGCTGGGATCGCCCAGGGCGCGCTGGATGAGGCGCTGGCGTTTATTCACAGCAGCTCGCGTCCGTGGGTGGACGCAGGCGTGAGCCGCAACGCAGACGATCCTTACATTCTTGCCGATGTCGGGCGTATCAGCACCGAACTGAGCGCCGCCAACGCGCTGCTGGTGCGTGCGGCGCGCGTACTGGACAGCATTGACCCGCACGCGCTTACCGCTGCGCACTGCGCACGCGCCTCCATCGCGGTTGCAGAAGCCAAAGTGCTGACCACCGAAATTGCGCTGAAAGCCAGTGAAAAGCTGCTGGAGTGGAGCGGCAGCCGCGGCACATTGCTGAAACACGGGCTGGACCGCCACTGGCGCAACGCGCGCACCCATACGCTGCACGATCCGGTGCGCTGGAAAACGCACGCCATCGGCAACTATTACCTCAATGATGTTCTGCCCGCGCGTCATGCGTGGATTTAAGGAGCGATGATGACGCAGGTTTTCGCTAAACAGCCGGCAGCACGTATCCGCAGTGCGCAGCAGGCCCTGCAGGTGGCAGAGGAGCTGGCTGAACGCTTTCGCAGCGGCGCAGCGCAGCGCGATCGGCAGCGTGAGCTGCCACATGCTGAAATTCAGCACTATTTCCAGTCCGGCTTAGGCACCATTACCGTGCCGCGTGCGTGGGGCGGCATTGAGATTTCCAGCGCAGAACTGGCGCAGATTTTTGTCATTCTCAGCGCTGCCGATGCATCAATCGGTCAGGTGCCACAAAACCACTTCTACGCGCTGGAAGTGCTGCGCGTTAACGGCAGCGACGCCCAGCAGCAGCGGCTGTACAACGAAGTGCTGGCGGGCGTTCACTATGGCAACGCGCTGGCGGAGTTCGGCTCTGCGGCGGCGCATCAGCGCACCACCGCCTTTAGCCAGACCGCCAGCGGGCTGCGCCTCAACGGCGACAAATTTTACTGCACCGGGGCGCTGTTTGCCGACCGCATCCCGACGCTGGCCATCGCCGATGACGGCAAAGAACAGCTGGTGTTTGTACCGCGCCATCAGCCGGGTGTGACGGTGATTGATGACTGGAGCGGTTTCGGCCAGCGCACCACCGGCAGCGGCAGCGTGCAGTTTCGTGATGTGGCGATCGCGCCGGACGATGTGGTGCCGTTTCACAGCGCGTTTGAGCGGCCGACCACCGTCGGACCGTTTGCCCAGATTATGCATGCGGCTATCGACCAGGGCATTGCCCGCGCGGCCTTCAACGACATGCTGGCTTTTGTGCAGCAACGTGCGCGGCCGTGGCCGGACAGCGGCGTCGAGCGAGCCTGTGACGATCCGCTGACGCTGGATCGCACCGGGCGGCTCGCCGCACGACTCAGCGCCGGTGATGCGTTGCTGGATGTCGCCGGAGAGGCGGTCGATGTCGCCCAACGCAACCCGAGCGCTGAACACGTCGCGCTGGCATCGGTTGAAGTGGCGAAAGCGCGTGCCTGGACCACTGAGGTGGCGCTGGAAGCCGGCAACCTGCTGTTTGAGCTGGGCGGATCGCGCGCCAGCCTGCGCGAGCACAACCTCGATCGCCACTGGCGCAACGCGCGTACCCACACGCTGCATGACCCGGTACGCTGGAAATATCCGGTCATCGGCAACTATCTGCTTAACGGCGTGCTGCCGCCGCGACGGGGAACGCTATGAGCCGCAAACAGATTCTGCTCAATGCTTTTAACATGAACTGCGTGGGGCATATTCACCATGGCATGTGGACCCATCCGCAGGACCGCTCAGTGGAGTTCAATTCGCTGGCGTACTGGCTGGATTTAGCGCGTCTGCTGGAGCGCGGCCTGTTCGACGGACTGTTCATTGCCGATATTCTCGGCGTTTACGATGTGTATCAGCAGGGTATCGGCCTGACGGCGCGCGAGTCCATTCAGCTGCCGGTGAACGATCCGCTGATGCTGATTTCCGGCATGGCCAGCGTGACGCAGCACCTGGGCTTTGGCGTGACCGCCAATCTGAGCTACGAAGCCCCTTATCCTTTTGCCCGCCGCCTGTCGACGCTCGACCATCTGACCAACGGCCGCATCGGCTGGAACATCGTGACCGGCTATCTCGACAGCGCGGCGCGCGCCATGGGGCAGCAGCAACTGCTGGCGCACGATCGGCGCTACGACCAGGCCGATGAATTTCTCGATGTCACTTATCAGCTGTGGGAAGGCAGCTGGCAGGACGATGCGTTGCTGGTCGACAAACAGCGCCGGCTGTATGCCGACGCGCAGAAGATTCACGCGATCAATCATCAGGGTGAATTTTATCAGGTGCAGGGCTATCACCTGAGCAGCCCTTCGCCGCAGCGCACGCCGCTGCTGTTCCAGGCAGGCTCATCCGCACGCGGCGTGGCGTTTGCTGCGCGGCACGCCGAATGCAGTTTCGTGAATGCCAGCTCGCCGGCGGCGCTGCGCGAGCAGGCGCAGCGTCTGCGCCACGCGGCGGTGGCGGCGGGTCGTCAGGCGGACGACTTACGCATCTTTATGGGCGTCAGCGTGATCGTCGCTGCCAGCGAACGCGAAGCGCAGGAGAAGCACCGCAGCTATCTGGAATTCGCCAGTGCTGAAGCCGGCATTGCGCACTTCTCCAGCTCAATTGGCGTCGATCTCGCTGCGTTTGGCCTCGATGAACCGATTCACAGCGGCGACACGCGCGCCATTGAATCGGTGAGCAAAGCCTATAACGGCTGGACGCGTCGCCAGCTGCTGGAGCAGCACGCGCTCGGCAGCCGCTATCCGGTGATTGTCGGCAACCCGTCTCAGGTCGCCGACCAGTTGATCCGCTGGATTGATGAAGGCGACATCGACGGCTTCAATCTGACGCGCATCCTGAATCCGCAAAGCTACCGCGATTTTATTGAACTGGTGGTGCCGGAACTTCAGCAGCGCGGCCGCTTTAAAACCGCTTATCAGCCGGGATCGCTCCGGCAAAAAATTTTTCAGCAGCAGGATCGTCTGCCCTCGCGCCACCCGGCCGCGCGCTGGCGGCCTGCGGCTGACGTTCGTTAATTTAACCTCAGGGAGTCAGGATGAAATTTGCCTCATTAGTGGTGCTGAGCGCCGCAATATTAACCGCCAGCGCGTTTGCCGCCGGTGACTACAGCGGCGCCCTCAAAGTCGGTACCACGGCGGCTTTCTCGCCGCCGCTGGAAACCGCCGTGGCTGAAGCGAAAAAGCAGGGACTGCAGGTGGAGCTGGTGGAGTTCACCGACTGGACTGCGCCGAACGTGAGCGTGGAAAATGGCGACATTGACGTCAACCTGTTCCAGCACAAGCCGTTTCTTGACAATGCCAACCGCGAGGGCGGTTTCCATCTGGTGCCGTATGCGCCCGCCATCATCAATAACATCGGGCTCTATTCGAAGAAGCATACGGCAATCGATCAGATTCCGGACGGCGGCACGGTGGCGATTGCCAATGACCCGATTAACGGTGCGCGCGGATTGCTGCTGTTGCAAAAAGCGCAGCTGATTACGTTAAAACCGGGCAGCGGGCTGAAATCCACCGTGGATGATATCGCCAGCAATCCCAAACACCTGAAAATCATCGAAGTGGAGGCGGTGCAGCTGTCGCGCTCGCTGGATGAGGTCGACCTGGCGCAGGGATATCCGCACTATCTGCGTTTGTCGAAGACCATCGACCCCAACAAGGCCCTGTTATTTGATGGCCTTGAGCATCCGGAATATGTGATTCAGTTCGTGATTCGTGACGGACATCAGGACGATCCGCGTCTCAAAAAGTTTGTAGATATCTATCAGCACTCGCCGGTGGTGCGCGCGAAGCTGGATGAGTTCTACGGCAAGCTGTATCAGCCGGGCTGGAGCCAGTAATTATGGTCAGCCTGACTCTTCCTGGCGAGCAGGCGGCGCTGCACACCACGACGCCGGTCGCGGGCCGTGCGCATGTGCAGATCCGCGGGCTGAGCAAACGCTATGACGGCCAGTCGCAGGATGCGCTGAAGCACATCGACCTGCAGGTTAAACGCGGCGAGATTTTTGGCATCATTGGCCGCAGCGGCGCGGGCAAATCGACGCTGATCCGCTGTCTGAACCGGCTGGAAAATCCGACGCAGGGTGCGGTGGTGATTGATGGTATCGATCTCAGTTCACTGAGCGCCAGCCAGCTGGTGCAGTGGCGGCGTCGCACCGGCATGATTTTCCAGCACTTCAATTTACTGTCCGCTAAAACGGTGCGGCAAAACATTGAGCTGCCGATGAAGGTGGCCGGCATACCGGCGGCGCAACGGCGGCAAAAAGTGGATGAGCTGCTGGCGCTGGTTGGGCTGGAGGCGCGCCAGCATGCCTGGCCGGCGCAACTCTCCGGCGGGCAGAAGCAGCGCGTCGGCATTGCGCGCGCGCTGGTGCACGATCCGGAACTGCTGCTGTGCGACGAGGCAACCTCGGCGCTGGATCCGGAAACCACGCGCGCCATCCTCGCGCTGCTGAAAAAAATCAATCAGCAGCGTTATATCACTATTGTGCTGATCACCCATGAGATGGACGTGGTGCACGATCTGTGTCACCAGGTGGCGGTGATCGATCAGGGTGAAATCATTGAGCGCGGTCCGGTGTGGCAGGTGTACAGCGATCCGCAGCATGAGACGACGCGGCAGTTGCTTAATCCGCAATTCGGCGCGCTGCCGGAGGCCATCCAGCCGCTGCTGACGCCGCAACGTCAGGACGTGGACTCGCGTTTGCTGCTGCGGCTGCGCTACAGCGGGCAGGGCGCGCAGCCGGATCTGGCGGCGATCAGCGCACAGGTCAGCGGCGAGCTGACGCTACTGTATAGCGCGGTTGAATGGGTCGATCGCAAACCCACCGGCCAGCTGTTGCTGCTGCTGGATGCCCGGCACGACGCGCCGGCAGCCCTTACCGCGCTTCATCCGCTGGCGGACCAACTGGAGGTTGCAGGTTATGTCACTGGCTATTGATCGTTTATGGCAGGGGTTGCTGGATACGCTGCTGATGGTCGGCGTGTCGTCGTTGCTGGCACTGCTGATCGGTTTACCGATGGCGGTGATTCTGGTGGTGACCGGGCGCGGCGATCTGTTCCCCAATCCGCTGCTCAACCGGCTGCTGGGCTGGCTGGTGAACCTGTTCCGCTCGATTCCATTTTTGATTCTGATGGTGGCGCTGATCCCGTTTACCCGCTGGATTGTCGGCACCACCTACGGCGTCTGGGCGGCCGTGGTGCCGCTGACGCTGGCGGCGACGCCGTTTTTTGCCCGCATCGCGGAGGTGAGTCTGCGCGAAGTGGATAAAGGGCTGACGGAAGCGGCGCAGGCGATGGGCTTTCAGCGCTGGCATATTGTCTGGCACGTGCTGCTGCCGGAAGCGCGGCCTGGCATCGTCAGCGGTTTTACCATTACGCTGGTGACGATGATTAATGCCTCGGCGATGGCCGGTGCGATTGGCGCCGGCGGGCTGGGCGATCTGGCTTATCGTTACGGCTACCAGCGTTTTGATATGCAGGTCATGCTCACGGTGATCGTGGTGCTGGTGGCACTGGTCACGCTGCTGCAGCTGTGTGGCGACCGGCTGTCGCGCCGGCTGAACCATCGCTAAAAACGTTTCACCTGATCTGCAGGCCGTCAAGTGCCGCCAGCAGCGCGTCGACCTTCGGCAGTAGCTGTTTGCGCCGTGGCCAAATCACCGACAGCGGCAGACCGTCCGGCTGCTGCTGCGGCACAATCACTTCCAGCGCGCCGCTCGCCAGCGCGTCACGCACCAGCCATGAAGGCATCTGCGCCACCCCGAGTCCAGCGCATAGCGCCTGCATTTGTGCATCCACGTCGCCCAGCGCCATGCGAGACGGCACCTGACGCCAGTGCGGATGTCCATCCTCCGTGGTGAACAGCCACGGCTTGGTGCTGCCGTCAACGCGCTCGTACAGAATCGCCCGATGCTGCAGCAACTCGCTCTCGCTGGTCGGTCTGCCTGCGCGCGCCAGGTAGTCCGGCGCGGCGCAAAACACCATACGCTCGCGGCCCATCGGCCGGCAGCCGAGCGAGGCGGGCAGATCCGGCGAACCGCCGATGCGCACCGCGACATCAATGCCCTCATCAAACAGATCAATAAAGCGGTCGGAAAAGGTCAGGCTGAGTTCCACATCCGGATGCTGCTGACAGAACGGAATCAGCAGCGGCATCACGCCGAGCCGGCCATAGGTATTCGGCACTGCCAGCCGCAATCGCCCGGAAGGAATGGTGCGCTGCGCCGCCAGTACCGCTTCGGCTTCCGCCAGCTCCTCCATAATGCGCAGGCAGGTCTGGTAATAGGCGCTGCCGGCGTCGGTGAGCGTCAGGCTGCGGGTGGTACGCTCCAGCAGGCGTGAGCCGAGCCGCGCTTCCAGCCGCGTCACGCTTTTGCTGATGGCGGAACCGGTCAGGTGCAGACGCTCAGCGGCAGCGGCAAAACTGCCGCTTTCGACACTGGCGACAAAAGGAACGATGTCTTTCAGACGCTGATCGTGCATTTATTAGTGAATCCAGTTCAGGAATGATGTGAATTAATGCCACGGCTAAGAATTTATTTCTCTATTACGCTAAGGATAACTGCAACAGAGGAGATTCGACATGCAAAAACAGGCGTTAATCGTGGGGATCAGCGGGGTTATCGGTCGTGCGCTGGCGGAAAGGCTGCAAAGCGAGGGCTGGCAGGTAACCGGTTTGTCGCGCGGACGCGGTGCTATTCCCGAGGGCTGCCGCAGTCTGACGGCCGATCTGACCGATGCAGATGCGGTGCGTAATGCGCTGGCGCAGGAAAAACCGGATGCGCTTTTCTTTAGCGTCTGGTCACGCCAGGCGAATGAAAAAGAAAACATCCGCGTTAACGGCGGCATGGTGCATAACGTCATTGCCGCGCTCGGCGAGCGGCTGAACGGCGCACATGTGGCACTGGTGACCGGGCTGAAGCACTACCTCGGTCCGTTCGAAGCGTATGGCAAAGGTGCGGTGCCGGTGACGCCGTTCCGCGAAGAGCAGGGACGTCAGCCAGTCGATAACTTTTACTATGCGCAGGAAGACGAAGTGTTTGCCGGCGCAGAGCAATATGGCTACAGCTGGAGCGTGCACCGTCCGCACACCATCATCGGTTATGCATTGGGTAACGCCATGAACATGGGGCAGACGCTGGCCGTTTACGCCACGCTGTGCCGTGAAAAAGGCTGGCCGTTCATCTTTCCCGGCTCGCCGCAGCAGTGGAACGGTCTGGCCGATGTCACCGAAGCCGGTTTACTGGCGGAACAGCTGCTGTGGGCGACCCGTGCTGAAGGGGCTGCCAATCAGGATTTCAACGCGGTGAACGGCGATGTCTTCCGCTGGAACTGGCTGTGGCCGCGTCTGGCAGACTATTTCGGTATTGAAGCTGCAGACTATCCGGCGCAGATGATGCCGCTGGAAGGACGCATGCAGGAAGCCGCAGCGGCCTGGCGTGAGATCGCTGCGCGCTATCAACTGCGTGAAGCGGACATCGATAAACTGGCGTCGTGGTGGCACACCGATGCGGATTTGGGCCGGCCGATGGAGGCGTTTACCGATATGAGCAAGAGCCGTAAAGCCGGCTTTACCGGCTATCGCGCCACGCTGGATTCCTTCACCCAGCTGTTCGACCGGCTGCGTGCGGAGCGCATCATTCCCTGATAACATTACTGGCCGGCGTCGTCAGGCGATCTGCACCCAGCGCCGGCCAAGCAATACGGTCAGCACGATGATGCTCACAATGGCCGCCAGGTGCTGCAGCAAATCCAGTGCATGCAGGTGCACCGGATGACAGAACGCCAGCAGGCTCACCGCCATGCAGGCGACGCCCAGGCCCGCCATGGCCAGACTGCGGGCCGGATAGAGCGCCCGCGTCCGGCGCAGACTGATGATGGTCAGCAGCAGCATCGGCAGACTCACCACCAGCAGGAAAACAAAGCACGGCAGCGTGTCGTGCTGCTGCAGCGGCGTGGCCGTTTGCAGCAGACTGCTGGCGCTCAATCCCAGCCACAGCAGGCCCGGCGGCAACAGCAGCTTTGCGCTGATGCCGCGCCGCCCTGCAATGCTGAGTTCAAAGGCGCTGCGCATCGCCAGCAGCCCGAGGATAAACGCAAGCATCAGTTGCAGCGCGGCCTGCATCGCGCCGGCCTGCGACCAGTCGGTCAGAGTGCGCGGCACCAGCAAACTGGTCGCGATGCCGGCCGGTAGCGCCAGCGCCAGCCAGCCCAGCACGCGTTTTCCGGTCGCCGGCGGGCGTTTCACCGGGCGCAGATCGCGCCCCAGTTTTTCAATCAGCAAATGATGATCAGTCATGGTTTGCTCCAAAGCGGCGCAGATTGGTGAGCGCGCGGTGCAACAGCGATTTCACCGCCGACACGCTCAGATTATGGTGTGCCGCCGCCTCGTTCAGGCTCATTTCATGCAAATGAACATGCTCAACGATCTCACGCTGACGCAGCGGCAGCTGGCTGAGATAGCCCGCCAGCTCCTGCCGGGTGTCCAGCTGCTGCTGTTCTGCTGTGCTGGCGGGATCGGCGGCCTGAGCGTCGTCAAGCGCGCAGTGCTGCTGGCGGCTGCGGCGGCGCAGGGCATCAACGGCGCGCGCCGAGACTATCGCCGTCAGCCAGGGCAGAAAAGGGTAAGCGGGATCGTAGGTATGGCGCACGCGATGCAGCGTGAGCAGCACATCCTGAATCACATCTTCCGTTAAGGCTTCATCGCTCAGCCTGCGCCGCACCTGCGCGCGTATCACCGGCACCAGCGCCCGCAGCAGCCGGGTATAGGCACACTGATCCCCGGCCTGCGCGCGTTCCATAAGTTCGGGCCAGTTTTCACGTGCGCTATCGCCTGTGTGCATACGCTGCCTTGTTGCCGTTACGTCTTTTTCGCTGCCGCCTGGTTTAACGCATCCACTACGATGCCGGGTGTCAGCACCTGCGGCAGCACTTTCGGTGGTCCGCCATCAGCCGGATACACCAGGTACATCGGTAAACCGCCCTGACCGAACTCACTCATCACGTCATCAACGTCCGGGTTAAATTTAGTCGAGTCTGCCACCATGTACAGCGTACCGGTTTTCGCCAGTGCGGTTTTCACCGCCTGGGTCGACAGCGAGGTCTTCTCGTTCACCTGACAGGTGATGCACCATGATGCGGTAAAATCGACAAAAATCGGTTTGCCATGCCCGCGCTGAGCGGCCACCGCCTGCGGCGTCCACGTCTGTTTGCTGACCTGCGCCTGTATATCGCCTTGCAGCGCCGCGCCTGGCTTGATCAGCCCCGGCAGCGGCGCGATCACCGCAATCAGCAATATCGCCGTGACGCTGAACAGCGCTTTGTGCCCTTTTCCGGCAAAGCGGCGCTGCTGCGCCATGCCATACAGCCAGCCGGCAAACGCCAGCACCACCGAGGCGGCCAGCACAACAGCCAGCGCGCTGCTGCCCGCCTGCTGGGCCAGAATCCACACCAGCCAGGCCCAGGCACCGAGCATGGGAAAGGCCAGCCCGCGCTTAAGGATATCCATCCAGACGCCAGGACGCGGTAAAAATCGCGCCAGCGGTGGGAACAGCGACAGCAGGGTAAACGGCGCGGCAAAGCCGAGCGCCAGCGCAAAGAAAATGACCAGCGCAACCGCAGGGGGCTGCACCAGCGCGTAGCCGATGGCGCTGGCCATAAAGGGCGCGGCACAGGGCGTGGCTACGATGATCGCCAGTGCCCCGGTCAGCGCGGAACGCAAAAAAGCGCCGCGCTGGATGTCGATGGCCCCGACGCGCTGCACCGTCAGCCCCACCTCAAAGACGCCAAGCAGGTTAAGCGCGGCAGCGAGAATCACCAGCGACAGCAGGGCGATCACCAGCGGTGACTGCAGCTGAAAGCCCCAGCCGACCGCGGCGCCACCCGCGCGTGCGGCCAGCAGAATGCCTGCCAGCGCCATCATGGTCACCAGCACGCCGAGCAGGAATCCCAGGCCTTCACGGCGCGCGCTGGCAGCCTGGCTTTGATGGCGCAGAAGGCCAAGCGCTTTCAGCGAAATCACCGGAAAGACGCACGGCATGAGGTTGAGGATGATGCCGCCCAAAAAGGCGGCCAGCATCGCGGTTAACATGGCTGGCCTCTCACTTACTGCGCTTGCGGATGCGCAGCGTCATACTCTTTCACCGCCGCCAGCGCTTTTTCGATGTGGGTATCCGGGTTTCTGTCGGTATAGCTCAGCAGAATATTGCCGTTGGGGGCAATCACATAAGAGGTGCGGTCAGACAGCGTTTTGCCTTTTATCTGCATCAGCGTTTTATAATCGGCGGCCACTTTGGCGCCCGGATCGGCAGCCACGGCGAATTTGTCACGGCACTCCAGCTTAGAAAAATCGCTGATCTGCTCGGTGTTACCGGCAGTGACGCCAATCACCGTGGCGCCCATTTTTTTGAAATCATCCGTGGCTTCGGCGAAGTCGTGCGCCTCAATGGTACAACCCGCGCTGAAGGCCGCCGGGAAGAAGTAGAGCACCACCGGCCCTTTTTGCAGCGCCTGCTGCAGCGAGAAAGTGAGCGGCTTACCGGCCAGCGCGCCCTGAAGTTCAAAGTCAGGTGCTTTGGCCCCGACGGGCAGCGCCGCGCTGGCAGCAAAGGCGGCGAGGCTCAGCGTGGTGCCGAGGGTGAGGGTAGCGATGAGATGCCTGATAGTTGTCATGATCTGCTCCTGCGGTGAAAGAGGTCCGGTTAGGGGTGTTCAGTCAGACAGTTCGCCGCAGTCGGTAAAAAGTTGCGCGGCGGGCAAAAAAAAGCAGGGCAGATCCCTTTTTCCCGTCTCGTTTATTTATTCTTTGCGTGAAATCCTTACAATGATCGCCTGATGTTTTTTAGGTTTTGGATATGTCTTCAACGTCTTGCGATAAACAGAACAGTGAAACCCAGCAGCTGCTGGCCTCCCTTGAACAGCACATTGCCGAGCCGCCACCCCGGGTGCAGCCGGTGCCGGAAGATTTCTGGCAGCAACTGGAGACGCTGACCCACGGCGACGACGCCTGACTCAGTTGCGCGGCTGTATACCGTGGCACACCATGCTGAGGGTGTGCTGCAGAATCATTTCGGTATCAAAGCCCGGCTCGTGGGCAAAGCGCGTAAAGGGCACCAGCACCATGCTGAGAATTGAGGTCATCAGCACATCGACATTCAGCTGGTTATTCAGTAATCCCTGCTGCTGCCACTGAATCAGCAGCGCGCGAATCCGTTCGCGTCCGGCATGACCGTGACGCTGTTTCAGCGTGCCGCCCAGCCCCTGACCACTGGCGACTTCCTGCAGCCACAGCGGTGCGAACCAGTCATGACTCAGCACGATATCCGCGAACTCTTTAATAAATCCGGTGATCGCAGCGACAGGTTCACTACTCTCTTCGACAAAATGCGCTTCCAGCCGTTGCCGTAACGGCACAAAGCGTTCCGCGACCACGGTATCCAGCAGTGACTCGCGCGACTGAAAATAGTAATTCAGCATGGCCGGGCTGACGCCGGCTTTACGGGCTATGGCGTTGAGCGAGGTTTCCGCGATGCCGTTTTGCGCATACAGCGCGAGCGTGATGTCCAGCAGATGCTCGCGCTGCTGGGCATTGATTGCGCCGCCGCGTGGACGGCCCGGCCGGCGGGGTTTATCAGAAGGCGCTGTCTCGCTCTCCATCACTTTTTGTGCGGTCATCTTTACGTACTCACGGGTTTCGTGTCAGACTTCGGTTAATATTAATTGTGTATTTAATTAATTTCAAACGGTGTCGTTATGAAACCTCAATCTATCACATCGCAGCGCGACAGCGGGGCAACCCGCCCGCCTTCCATTCGCCTGCTGATGGGCGCGCTGATGCTGGTGATGCTGCTGTCCGCGCTTGATCAGACCATTGTCTCAACCGCGCTGCCGACTATCGTCGGCGAACTGGGCGGGCTGGATCGCCTGTCGTGGATCGTCACTGCTTACATGCTGGCTTCAACCCTGGTTGTGCCGCTATACGGCAAATTTGGCGATCTGTTTGGCCGCCGAACGGTGCTGCAAATCTCGGTGGTGCTGTTTTTACTGGGCTCGGCGCTGTGCGGGCTGGCGCAAAACATGCCGCAGCTGATCTTTACCCGTGCGCTGCAGGGACTGGGCGGCGGCGGATTAATGGTGGTGAGCATGGCGGCGGTCGCGGATGTCATTCCGCCCGCCGATCGCGGCCGGTACCAGGGCCTGTTTGGTGGCGTGTTTGGTCTGGCGACGGTGATTGGGCCGCTGCTGGGCGGTTTTATCGTGCAGCACATGTCCTGGCGCTGGATTTTCTACATTAATCTGCCGCTCGGCCTGCTGGCTCTGCTGATCATTAATGCGGTGTTTAAAGCGGATAGCCGACGCAAACCCCATGAAATCGATTATCCGGGTGCGGTGTTTCTCAGCCTGGCGCTGGTGGGCGTGACGCTGTTTACCAGTGAAGGCGGCACGCTGCGCGAATGGTCAGATCCCCAGCTATGGTGCATTCTGGCCATGGGGCTGGTTGGCGTGTTGGGGTTTATTTATGAGGAGCGACGCGCATGGGAACCGATCATTCCACTCGATCTGTTCCGCAATCGCAGTTTTTCCCTCGCCAGTCTGATGGCGTTTATTATCGGCATGGCGCTGTTTGGCAGCGTGACGTTTTTGCCGCTTTATCTGCAGGTGGTAAAAAACGCCACGCCCACCGAGGCCGGACTACAGCTGTTACCGCTGATGGGCGGGCTGCTGGTCACCTCGATCATTAGTGGTCGCATGATTAGCCGCAGCGGGAAATACCGTTTGTTCCCCATCGCCGGGACGCTACTGGCCACAACCGGGATGGCGCTGATGACCACGCTGACGCTGGATGCGCCGCTCTGGCACATTTATCTGTTCTCCAGCGTGCTCGGCATGGGAATGGGCATGACTATGCAGGTGCTGGTGCTGGCGGTGCAAAATGCGGTGACGCCCGATCGCATCGGCGTAGCGACCTCATCGGTTACGCTGTTTCGCTCGGTGGGCGGTTCGATCGGCGTTGCGCTGTTTGGCGCTGTGTTCAGTCACGTGCTGAAATCCGGAGCGACCCGACTGATAGAGCAGGGTAATGTGCTGCCGCCTTCGCTGGATCCGGTCGCCGTGAACCATTTGCCTGCAGCGCTGCGTCAGGCTTATTTGCTGGTGTTCAGCGATGCAGTGCATGCCGCATTTCAGATGGCCGCCGGCGTTATGCTGCTGGCGTTTATACTGTCGCTGCTGCTGCCGGAGTCGCCGCTGCGCGATAACGTGCGCAAATAAGCTTTCCGGTTATTTCGCAGCAGGTCCGTCGGTCAGGCTGCGGAATAAAATTTAAACGCAATTTGCCGGATAAATATGCGCTGTCGGCGCAAAGCAGCAAAAGATATAGATTTTTATCCTAAATACATAGCGTTACCTTTCTGTAAACTTAGGTAAAAATAGTGAAGACAGCGAGAATTCGGGCGGAGACGCTTTATTTCTGCAACTTCTTTACGGTATAAATCTGCTATCCCTGTTATCCACTGTGAAACGTCACCCTATGATTGCTACTGCGGCCCGCAACCTGATTGCCTGCCTGATGTTATTAACCCTGGCTGGCTGCTCGTCTCACTCCTCGCCAGCACCGGAGCAGGAAAGTGTTGATACCTCGCAGGACGGTGGTAAACAGCCCGATTTAATTCCGGTAATAGCCGCTTTGCACGATCAAATGCATTCGTGGGAAGGCACCAAATATCAGTGGGGCGGAACGCAATTATCCGGCGTTGACTGTTCCGGATTTGTCTGGCGCACCTTAAAAGATCGTTTCAATATTCCCATGGATCGCGTCACAACGCGTGAATTGATCGCCATGGGTAAGCCGGTCGATCAGGCGCATTTACAGCCTGGCGACCTAGTGTTCTTCCGCATTAAGCATGAACTGCACGTCGGCTTTTACGACACCGATCGCCAGTTCCTGCACGCATCAGTCAGCCAGGGCGTGATGCGCTCGTCACTGAATAATCCGTACTGGAAATCGGTATATTTAGAAGCCAGAAGACTCCCGCGCGAGCAAAATTCGCAGATCAGTTTCAATTATAAAAATAAAGTCTGAAGTCAGACATCCCTCCACAAAGCCGCGGCGCGAGGTTTTCGCGCCCGTGCTCAGACCCATCCCACCGTCAATCAATCGTCTCCTGTTTCAGTGATAATTCGCCTTCAACATGATGGCTGCTTTAACGCTCTGTGCCGCTTTATGGGCATCGAAATACATTCAACCTGTTGATTATAAATAAATAATTTAAATATCACGCGTTAACAATTAGTGCGATCATAGTATTCGCACTAATTATCAATTTTGTAATAGTAATCATGGTTATTATTATCTCCATCGAAGGCGCAGCGCCTTCTCATCAAACGCTAAGGAATATGACCATGAAAGCTATCAAAACACTGACCATTGCCGCCGCCGCCGCGCTTTCCCTGATGTCTGCTGCCAGCTTCGCGCAAACCGTTTCAGCCACCTCCACCACACTGGATGGTGCCGAAGCGAAAATTGCCGCTCAGGCTCAGCAGCAGGGTGCGCAATATAAAATTCTGGAAGCCAGCACCAACAACCTGGTGCATATGACCGCCGAACTTTACAAATAACGGATGGTTGCACAGGGATGTGCCAGAACGGGTCGCCTGACGGGCGGCCTTTTTTGTCGTGCAGTCAGGCTCGCAGCGTATCAATCATTCTGGCGATATTGCTGAATTTGCAGCGCAGACTGTCTGGCAGGAGAACGCAATATGCTGAACAACGTGGATATCAACCGGCAGGCGCTGGCTTTTGCAGATGCATTACGCACGCAACGCCATGCTCACGTTCCGGTGATTCGTTTTGCCCACTGGCCGCAATTTATCGCGACGGTGCGCGCTGAGCTGGCGCAACCGGGCGATCATAAATAATTAGCACGATCACGATAACCGCGCTAATTATCAATTGTAGTATAGTAACCTGGGTTATTATTAGTTCCATCGAAGGCACACAGCCTTCAGACACAACCATTAAGGAATAAGACCATGAAAACCATTAAAGCTATGTCAATCGCCGCTGTTGCCGCTCTTTCACTGATGTCAGCTGCCAGCTTTGCCCAGAGCGTAACCGTGACTTCCTCTACACTGGACGGTGCAGAAGCTAAAATCGCCGCGCAGGCGCAAGAGCAGGGCGCTCAGTATAAAATTACTGAAGCCAACACCAACAACCGCGTGCACATGACGGCTGAACTGTATAACTAAGTTCAGACTGGTTCACTGCGTTAAGGCCGCCTTCGGGCGGCTTTGCTGTTTCCGGAAGGCTTGAAACGAACAAAAGCAGCAGGCTGGCGTTCGAAATTTGACCAATCCTGCTCAGCGGGCGCAACAGGCGGAGCCCAGGCGTTTATCCACAGGATAAGCCAGCCTCTTTGCACGTCAGTTGTGGATAACTGCTTTAATATCAAACCGTCAGGCGACAAACGCTGAGTGGATTTCCCGACTTACACGTCGGTTATTTTGTCAGAAATGAATCCGGTTGCGGCTAAATAAACGCGAAGCGGGTGAGTTTATTTCACCATTTCAAAACACATTACGTTTGCGTAATCTGCACCGTTATTTTTTCTGGTCGTCGTCAAAATGGCGAGAGGGAATCAGATTATTCTCTTTATTAACCGGCGTTCTTTTCGACCGGCCTTTGTCCAGCAGGCAGTCGCGGCAACAGGCTATTTGCGGATGGTGGATACGCGCTACCGTCAGCGCCTGATGCACGGTATACAAAGAGCCGATAAAGCGCTTCTCTTCCTCAAATTCCAGTACGTAACAGCCTTTTTTATGCAATACCCAGCCGGCGTCCGGATCGTGACATAAATAAAAATAGTGCGGTTCTAACATAACTTACTCTCGGGCGAGTGATAACCATCGAATAGATAATCGGTGATGTGTCTAAATTAGAGACGCATTCAGTCTACGCCGATGATGACCTGCGGGGCTAATTGATTTAATGACTTTCGGATTAGACCTGAAATGGCCGGACCAGCATGAATAATGTGCCGGTCCGGTTGCTGATTTTATTCGCTGGCGAGCGCGGCGACCGGATCCATTCGTGCGGCTTTGCGCGCGGGCAGATAACCAAATATCATGCCGATAATGGTTGAGCAGGCAAACGCTGCACCAGCCGATTGCCACGAGTAGATGGCGGTCAGCACGCCGCCAGCCAGCAGTGAAATGACCGGACCTATCACCAGAGACAGCGCCACGCCGAGCGATCCGCCCACCAGGCACACCAGCACGGCTTCAATCATAAATTGCTGCATAATGTCGCCGCGTCGCGCACCCACCGCCATGCGCACACCAATCTCGTGGGTGCGTTCGGTCACCGACACCAGCATGATGTTCATTACGCCAATACTGCCGATCATGAGCGCAATCGAAGCCACCAGTAAAATCAGCAGCGTTAGCGTGGCCGCCGCACCTTCTATCGCTTTACGATACTTGTCCCGGTTGAACATCAGGAAATCTTTGGTGCCGTGGCGCGCCGTCAGCAGCTGGGTGAGCGATTCCACCGCCGCGCCGCTCACCACATCGTCTTTAAGTTTGATGCTGATGCTGGTCAGCGCGGTCTGACCGCTGATGCGATACATCACCGTGCTCCACGGCAGCCAGACGCTGAGGCGGTTGGGCGACAGACCATCTTCATTATTGGCCACGCCAATAACCCGCACCGGCACCGATCCCAGCACAATCATTTTGCCAATCGGGCTCGGGCCCTGTTCGCCAAACAACTTATTGCGCGTGTTGATATCAATAATGATTTCCTGGAGTGCGTGCCGCTCATCGCTGAAGTTGCTGCCTTCCACCAGCTTAATGCCCTGAATGCGAAAATAGTCGACGCCCACGCCGGAAACTGAAGTTTTGGAGGCGTTGGCCAGGTAGCGAATGGGCTGCGTGGCGATGATCTCCGGACTGACGGCGGCGACAAACTGCTGGCGCGCAATCACATCGGCATCGGCCATCACCAGGGTTTGTACCGGATGCGCATCGTCCTCGACATAATCGCCCCCGGCATAAATAGAAACCACATTGGTACCCAGTCCGGAAATGCTCTCCAGCGTTTTTTCCCGCGCGCCCTGGCCCAGCGCCACCACGGTGACAACGGCGGCAATGCCAAAGATAATGCCGGTCATAGTCAGTGCGGTGCGCAGGCGGTGGGCGTTCATGGCATTCAGCGCCATGCGCAATGATTCGCGCAGCCGGTCAAGCAGACCGCGGAATCTGCTTTGCCGCTTGCGTGGCGCTGGCGTAAAGCGCGTTTTTGCGGCCGTGGCAGCGCTGCCGCTGTCGGCAAAAATCTCGCCGTCCTGAATTTCGATGATGCGTTCCGCGTGCTGCGCCACTTTCATATCGTGGGTAACGATAATCACCGTGTGACCTTCGCGGTTCAGTTCGCTGAGGATGCGCAGCACTTCTTCACCGGAGTGCGAATCGAGCGCGCCGGTGGGCTCATCGGCGAGGATAATTTCGGCACCGTTGATCAGTGCACGCGCAATACTGACACGCTGCTGCTGGCCGCCTGACAGCTCGCCCGGCTTATGCTGTTCGCGCCCCTGTAATCCGAGCCGTGCCAGCAGTTGTGCGGCGCGCTGACGGCGTGCGTTGCCGGATAAGTTGGCGTAAATCGCCGGTATTTCAACGTTGCTCAGCGCGCTGAGATCCGGCATCAGGTGATAGCGCTGAAAGATGAAGCCGATGTGCTCGCGCCGCACTTGCGCCAGCGCATCAGGCGAGAGCGTGGCGGTATTCTTGCCGCCAATCAGGTAATCACCGCTGTCCGGCGCATCAAGGCAGCCAAGAATGTTCAGCAGCGTGGATTTGCCTGAGCCCGAGGGGCCGATGATCGCCACCATTTCGCCGCTGGCAATCTGCAGATTAATGTTTTTCAGCACCTGCAGGGATTGCGAACCATTGACGTAGCTGCGCTGAATGTTGTGCAGTTCGATGATATTCACATCACCACCTTGTCCGCGCCCGGCTGCTGCGTGGCAAGGATCACTTTTTCCCCTAAGTGCAGCCCGCTCAGCACCTGGATGTCAACGCTGTCGCTGATGCCGGTGGTGATGTAGCGCTTCTCAGGCTGATTATTTTGATCCGCGATTTCGACGTAAGTACGACCATCGCTGGCCTTTTTCGTGGCCTGCACCGGCACCAGCAGCGCGTTTTTCGCCTGGTCACGCAGCAGATTAACCTGCGCCGTCATGGAGATGCGCAGTGCATTATCCGGGTTCGGCACATCAAGCAGGGCGTTGTAATACACCGCCGCGTTCGTGCTGCTCACGGTATTGCTTTCGCTGTTGCCCATCAGCGCATCATCTTTCATCACCGACTCAGGGGCCAGTTCGATGCTGCGCAGCGTGGCGTTGTAACGTTTATCCGGATTGGCGAAAGTGGTAAACCACGCCTGCTGGCCGGGCTGAATATTGGTAATGTCCGCCTCGGAGATTTGCACTTTGATGGTCATGGTGCCGAGCTGCGCCAGTTTGGCGATGGTCGGGGCGCTCTGCACGGCGTTTACGGTCTGGCCCTGCTTCGTGACGATCGCCACCACCGTGCCGTCAATCGGTGCCATGATGCGCGTGTAGCCGAGATCGAGTTGCTTTTTATCCACTTCGATCTGCGCCTGAATCACCCGCGCCTGCTGCGCCGTCAGCTCTGCCTGGGCGATGCGCCACGCTTCGGCGGCGGTATCAAAATCCTGGCGGGAAACGGCGTTGGTTTTAATCATCTGCTGCAGGCGCTGAAACTGCGCCTGCTGGCGTACCAGCGTAGCCTGACGGGTCTGTAAATCCGCCTGCGCTACGCTCAGCGCCGCCTGCGCATTACGCAGATCGCTGCGCTGCGGCTGATCATCGATCTCCGCGATCAACTGGCCCTTGCGCACGTTGTCGCCAGCTTTGATATACAGCTTTTTCACCTGACCGGAGACCTGCGCACCGACGTTAACGCGCTCAATCGCGTCCATTTTGCCGGTAGCGGCAATCACGTTTTCGATGTCGCCCTGGCGCACCGCGGCGGTCATCAGCGGATTGGGTTTACTGCGTGACGCCGAATATGCCCAGAGAACCAGAATCATCACCAGCGCGGTCAGCGCGGCAAACAGCCATTTTTTCGTCATTGTGTGCATCATCGTCCCTTAAATTTAGCGAGAATAATAATCACTAAGCGGGACAAACTGGAGAACAATTCTGCGGAATTTTGTCAGCCGCAGAGGAGTGCGCCATCCCTGGCGCAGGTTGTGGGTTAGCGATACCCCGTCAGTCAATCCGTTCAGAGCAGATTCAGCTGTTGCTTCAGCTGCGCAATCTCCCTGCGCCACTGCTGCTGTTGCGCCGGTTTCTGATGCTTTGCCTTACGCGCTTCGTCCTGCTGCAGCTTTTCTTCCAGCACCAGCAGCGCCTGCAACAGCGCATCTTCATCGCCCGGGCGGTCATCGACGGCGGCAGCGGCAAGCGGGTGATCGACTGGCACATGGGCGGTGGCCAGCCTGGCGGTCACCTGCGGCCAGTCGTGCCACTCGCTCAGCTGCTGCTGTTCAATCAGCCAGAAGCGATTGCAGCTACTGGCGATCAGGCTGCGGTCATGAGACACCAGCAGCACCGCGCCGGCGAACTGCTGCAGCGCCTGCGCCAGCTCCTCTTTGCCTGCCATATCCAGATGGTTGGTCGGTTCATCCAGCAGTAGTAGCGAGTAGCGCGCCAGCGTCAGGCCAACAAACAGCAGGCGCGAGCGCTCACCACCGCTGAGTGAGGCAACCTTCTGCTGATGGCGCAGCCAGGGAAAGCCTGCGCTAATCAGCGCCATTTTGCACTGCTCATCGCTCAGCGCAGCGAAACCGTGTAGCGCCGCGCTTAACGTCTGGTCGTCACGCAACTGTTGCAGGCTCTGGTCGTAATAGCCGACGCGGGCGCGCGGATGAAACAGCGGGTTGTCGCCTTGCTGCCAGCTGTGCCACAGCTGGCGCAGCAGTGAGGATTTGCCGCAGCCGTTGTGGCCGACAATCGCGATGCGATCGCCACTTTTCACCTGCAGCGCGGGCAGGGAAAAAAGGGTCGGCGCCCCGGCAGCAGGCTGAATCGACATCGGCGGCAGCGCCAGCACGCGATCCGCCTGCAGCGCTTCGCCCTGTAACTGCAGCTGCCACGGACTGCCGGCGCTGAGCGTGGTCTGCGCGGCTTTCAGCCAGTCGATGCGCTTCTCCATCTGTTTCGCTTTACGCGCCAGACCTTCGTTGTCATAGGTCCGACCCCAGATCGCCAGCCGTTTTGCGCTGTTCTCAACCCGGGCAATCTCCTGCTGCTGTGCCTGGTGGCGCTGCGCATCGGCTTCATCCTGCTGCGCCAGCGCCTCGCGGGCGGCCGTGCAGGGCAGACGGAAAACATGCAGCGTGCGATCGCGCAGGATTGCGCTGCAGTTGGTGACGCGGTCCAGCAGCGCGCTGTCGTGGGACACCAGCACAAAGCTGCCCTGCCAGCCGATCAGAAAATTCTCCAGCCACAGCAGGGTCGGCAGGTCGAGATGGTTACCCGGTTCGTCCAGCAACAGTAAATCGGGCTGCAGAATCAGCGCGCGCGCCAGCAACAGCCGCATATGCTGTCCGCCGCTCAGCGTCGCCGCAGTTTGTGACTGCTGCGCTGTGCTGAAACCTAGCGTATGCAGCAGCGCCTCAGCACGCCAGCGCTCGCTATTGCGCTGTGCTGCGGGCAGCCGGGCGATCACGCCATCCAGCAATGAGGCCCCGAATAACGTTTCCGGCAGGTGTTGTTCGATGCGCGCCAGCAGACAGTGGCTGGCGGGTGTGACGCTGCCGTGACTGGCGGCCAGTTCACCGCTGAGAATTTTCAGCAGGGTACTTTTACCGCTGCCGTTGTCGCCAATCAGGCCGATGCGGTCGCCTTTTTTCAGGCTGAAATCCAGGGAATGAAAAAGCGGGCCAAAGGCATTGTCGAAGCCGACGGCATGTGCGGAAAGGAGTGTGCTCATCTACTTACTCTTAAGTTGCAGGCGCAAAAAAGCCTGACGTCAGAATTTCGCTGACGACAACCCGGTAAGCCGGAGAGAAGGGATTAAATTGTCAGAACTTCGCTCAGGCGGATTATCGCAGCACGAGTGCGGTAAAACCTGAGCGGGTCCAGTCACCATAGAAGTGTGAGTAAACAAACAGTTCACACGACGGCATAGGGATCCTCCTTAGTTATCAGCAGGTGAATAAGTCAGCCGATAATAGTGGCGGTGTGCGGCTTTTTCCAGCGATTTGTATCGGCGCTGGTATAGTATGGCGTCAAAGCCTGATTGATATCACAGGAGAGTGAATATGCTGATTTATGACGTTTTTGGCCGGCACATTGGCGTTCTGCGTAAGGAGGATGGCTTGCAGGTATTTCGCGCCGACGTGACAGAAAGAAAATTCTCACGAATGGTTGATATCGCTATTCCAGATGATATGCCAGAAGACGAAATTGCAGGCTGGCTGGGTGATATCTTTCATGAAGCTGCAACTGAGCATCATCCTGATGTGAAACGCATCGAATAAAAACCTGATTGTGTTGGGTTGTTTGCCTTTGGCATAAAGCGGACGGTGCACAAGTCCATGTCCGTTATGAGCGAGGAGCAGACATTTAAAAACTGATCTTTGTTAGATTGATTACAGGGAACTAAATGATTAGCATCTGCTCTTTCGGACAAAGAAAATGACTGTTAACGATTCTCTCTTCGCATTCTCTCTCGCAGCATTGTTACTTACCCTGACCCCCGGCCTTGATACGGCACTTATTTTGCGCACTGCTTGTGCAGAGGGCGGCAAAAAGGCTTTTCACGCTGCGCTTGGCATTGATGCTGGCTGTTTTTTATGGGGGGCGTTGGTCGCATTAGGCCTTGGTGCTCTTCTGGCGGTTTCAGAAATGGCTTATACGGTGCTTAAAGTTTGTGGCGCGGTCTACCTGAGCTGGCTGGGTTTACAACTGCTGATACGTCCCCGATCATCTTTCAGTGATGGCGATGATGACAATGGTTCTCAGGGGAACTGGTTTATCAGAGGAATGTTGGGGAATGTGCTAAACCCAAAAATGGGCATTTTCTATGTCTCCTTTTTGCCGCAGTTTATACCTGCCGGTCACTCTCCTTTGATATGGACTTTTATCCTGGTCAGCATCCACGTGGCGATTGGGACTATATGGTCAGTCACACTCATTTTATGCACGCATTTTGCGTCAGCCATTTTGAAGAAAAATCGCGTTGTCCAGATGATGGACAGAGCAACAGGGGGCTTATTTTTATGCTTCGCGGCTAAACTTGCTATGAGCACAAGATAGCCCGCTGGACTGGCTGAAAACGTCCGCTCCTGGCACAAAGCGGACGTTCACAGCAATTCCAGCTGTCCAGAGGCATTTGACACTGACAAGCAGTATGCAGCCAGTGCATTGTGTGCCATGTATTGGAATGCTTAGGTTGAGCATGCTTACCGGCGGCTGTGCAATAAATAATAGGGCGGCTACGGGCCTTTGACGGCGGCGGCCTGCTGCTTATGCCTGGAGAGTGACTGAAACCGTACATGACGGGGAAATAACTGACACCCTGGCCCGAACATGCACTTACCCCGGCAACAGGCTAGCGAATTAAGCGCCGGTTACCGTCGGCTGATGAACTTTCATCGAATCATGCTTGCCTGGATTGCACTCCTGAGTGGTACCAGGGAGATAAAATTCTCCGTCCGCATCAGGATCGGTGCCGCCGGGACATCCCGGCCTGCCGGCAGATCCATCAGTGCTACCTCCATCTGAACCGTTTCCACCGTCAGCGCCGGATTCTCCCGCATAGCCGCCATTTCCTTCCTGACCTCCGGCTCCTCCCTGTCCAGCGCTGACAGAGCAGGCGAACAGTGCCAAAAAGCAGGCCAGAAAATACTTACTCATTGGTTAGCCTCTCGATTCGTAACGGGCAGCTCAGGCTGCCGCGGCGGGTTATACTCACGAAGAGATACACTACCATCCGTTTTATCTCTGCTGACTTAACAGATCATCAACACCTGTTTTTCAATAAAAAGTAAGGCCGTCAATTTACGCAGTGCCTGCTACTGACCTTACTCTTATTAGTGCCAGGGTAATCACTGACGCCCGCGCAGGCGTCACCGGCGCTGCACCCTCTTATCGTGACTGATTAACCCAAATCAGTTGATCGGTTGCGAAGCCCAGTCGCTGGGCATAGGCGAGATAGCGCTGTTTGACTTCAGCCGGAATGGTGGGCTGACGCGACAGAATCCACAGATACCCCCGGTTCGGCCCGGCGACCAGTGCATACTGATAATCTTCATCCAGCGCGATCACGTTATAACCGCCGTAAAAAGGTCCGAAGAACGAGACCTTTAGCGCGGCGACGTCAGGTTTACCTGTGAAGTAAGCTTTGCCTTCGCTCTCGCTCCACGCTTTTTTCTCCGGATCGTAACCGCGATTCAGCACGCTGATACCGCCGTCGCTGCGTTTGCCGTAGGTGGCGGTCACATGATCTTTACCGCGTTCGAAACGGTGATCGAGGCGGGCAATTTCATACCAGGTACCGAGATAGCGATCGGCATTGAAGTGGGTGATGGGCTGCACCCCTTTAGGTGGCGTCGGGGATTTACAGGCGACCAGGGTAACAGACAGTGCCGTGATGGCGACTAACGGCCAGATTTTCATCGCAACTCCTTTATATCTCTCAAAATCCTGTCTGAAGTATAGATAAGGATAGCGAAACCGGCGCGGCGGAAAACCTTACGCCGCGCCGGTCTGTCGATTAACGGCGTTTCTCAACCTCATCTTCTGGCGGAATCACCGGCTCATCGATAGCGATCGATTTGCCGGATTTCAGCAGCTGAATATCCAGAATCACGTAGGTCATAGTGGTAATAAACAGCGAGATGACACTGCCAATCACGCCGCTGGTGGTAAAGGTGAAGTAGTTGTACATCACCACCCAGGTGAGGCAGATAAACATCGCCAGCGCCACGGTAATCGCCGACTGCGAGTAATGCGTGGTGCGCGCCCCCATTTCATTAATCTGCAGACTCAGGTTGCAGCCGCTGTATTTTTCCAGCAGCACGATAGTGTGATCCCAGTTGTGCAGGCGGCGTGCGCTGCCGCGCGCGGCGAACAGAAACAGCAGCGACAGGAACA
Source organism: Pantoea sp. ICBG 985 (assembly GCF_002928365.1). Lineage (NCBI taxonomy): Bacteria > Pseudomonadati > Pseudomonadota > Gammaproteobacteria > Enterobacterales > Erwiniaceae > Pantoea > Pantoea sp. ICBG 985. The sequence continues at coordinate 228,740 of NZ_POWM01000003.1, read as the reverse complement.
GACCAGAGAAGGCGATCAGGACCGGTACCGCTTCCAGCGCATAGGCAATGCTTTTATGGCTCGATGCTTGTGCGACCGCGCTCAAATCCAGCGTCAGCGAGCAGCCCAGTGCGCCATACAGGAACACAAACAGCAGCAGATAGAGCGCGTTGCGTTTCCAGTCGAGCTCTGCTTCATGATTTCTCTGTAACCGCGCATCCTGCAACGCCTGTCGCAGGCGCAGTTGTTCGTCAGACGGGGAATCGATACTGGCGATCTCTTCGCCCAGTAAGCGGTGAATAAAAGGCTGATCGGCCTGATCGAGGGTGATGCGCATAAATTTTCCGCTAGCAAAATATTCGTGGCGTCAGTGTAACGTAAAACGAAGCTCACCGGGCGTCCGGTGCAGCGGCTGCGCATTTTGCCGCCGTCAACACGCACCGGGTGAAGGGGGAGCGCAGCAATCCTTCGCATCCACCGATTGGCGATATCTGATTATTCGGGTAACGTGGAATTTCATACTAATACGTCAAAATTTTTCCCGTACCCTACGTAGCAGGAGAGGTCAGTTATGTCCGCCCATTCGCCGCTCATCGGCATCGTCAGCGACGATGTCAGTCATCCGCACAGTATGCACATGCTCAAAGAAGTCACGCGTCAGCTCAGTGCGCGTGATCGGCTGCCGGTACTGCTGTGCGCCACCACGCGCGAGGATCTTCAGGCCGCGCTGCGGAACGCGGCGTCGCTGCCGCTGGGTGGACTGCTGTTCGTGAGCTCGCCGTGTCGGGATGCGCAGGAGATCGCCGCGCACCTGCTGCCGTCGCTGCGCGCGGTGCATCTGTGCCCGAACGACAGCGCGGGCGCTGATGTGGTGGTTGCCGATGCGTATCACGCCGGGCAGCAGCTTGGCGCACTACTGCTGTCGCAGGGCCATCAGCGTTTGGGCGCTATGCAGGTGCAGGCAAGTGACACGCCGCCGCGCCAGGTGCAGGGGTTTATTGCCAGCCTGCAGGCGGAGGACAAGACGCTGCACGCAGCACTGCACGCCGGCGCCCTTCACCGTGAGCAGGCTTATCAGGCGATGATGGCTTATCTGAAGAAAACCCGTGCGGCAGAACGCATTAATGCATTGATGTGCGAATACGACGAGCTGGCCTTTGGCGCACTGCAGGCCGTGCGCGACTTCGGTCAGGGCGCGCATATCGCCGTAGTGGGCTTTGATGATGCTGACGAGGCGCGCGGCTCCACATGGCACCTGAGCAGCTGGGCACCGCGCCGTGATTTACTGGTGACGGAAGCCCTCAACCGGCTGCTGGATCAGCGTCCGGACCACAGCCGCGCCTGGCAGCAGGGTGAGCTGCAGGTGCGCCATTCGCATCACGGCAAATATGTGCCTGGCGAAATGTCGCAGTGCGGCTGCGCCATCCGTCACTGATCGCTGCATGCCTTTCCCCCTGGGCGCCGGGCTGATTTCCACACACTGGCGCTGATCTTTGCCGGATTTTTATATCCGCGCAGGTTTTCTTTACGCCTTTTTTATATTGCCGGCGGTTAAATCAGCGCAGCAGGCGGCACTGTGGCGCGCCTTAACCTCAAAGGGAAATATCATGCCCGGCACTATTCTGGTCACACATAATCAGCATCAGTCTTCCACGCTGGCAGCCATTTACGATCGCCTGATGGCGCGACGCGGTGGCCTCTGGGTCTGCTGGGATGGACAACGTACCGTCGCTGCGCAGGAAGCGGCGCGCACGCTTAGCTTTCAGCAGGGTAATGAATACGACAGGCTGCAGTTTGCGCTGACGCGCGCAGAATACGAAGAGGGCTATCACGGCTACGTCCATCAGGGGTTGTGGCCGGTGTTTCACCAGCGTCCGGACCTGGCACGTTTCACCAGCGCCAGCTTCCAGACCTATCGCCAGCTGAATGCGGCTTATGCTCACGCCATCGCTGAATATGCCATGCCGGACGATGTGATCTGGCTGCAGGATTATCACTTCATCCCAACGGTGAAAATGCTGCGTGATACCGGCTTAACTAACCGCATCGGTTTGTTTTTACATCAGCCGTTTCCGTCCGGTCAGCTGTTCGAAGCGATCCCTGACTGGCGCAGCCTGGCAGAATCGCTGCTGTGCTGTGACCTGATTGGCTTCCAGACCGCGCAGGATATGAATAACTTTCTGCTGTGGCTGGAGAGCGAGTTTCGCGCTGAACGCTTAGGCAGGAACCGTCTGCGCGTGCACGGTCACATTATCACCACTGGCGTGTTTCCGGTCGGGATCGATCTGGCTGAGGTTCAGGCATTACTCGAGAGTAACAGCTGCCAGTATATGGAGCAGCAGAGCCGCGAACATTTGCCGGCCAACACGGTGCTGAGCGGCGGTCATCTCGACGACAGCGCAGGTCTGCCGTATCGCATCAGCGCGCTGGAAGTGCTGCTACGCCATCACCCCGACTATGCGGGCAACATGATGTTATTGCAGCTGGCTTCTGCTGCCAGCGGTCACCCGCACCGGCAGCAGGCAATCAGCCACAATCTGGAAAATCTGTGCGGTGAGGTTAATGGCGTGCACGGTATGCTCAACTGGTATCCGGTCAGCTATCTCAACCACGATTATCGCCGTGAGGAGCTGGCCGGGCTGTATCGCGCGTCGCGGGTGGCGCTGGTGACGCCACTGATGGCGGGCATGAGCCTGATGGCGAAAATGTATGCTGCGCTGCAGGATCCGGCGAATCCCGGCGTGCTGATTCTGTCGCAGTTCGCGGGTGCGGCCGAACAGATGGATGGCGCGCTGATCGTTAATCCTTACGATCCGGATGCAATGGCGGATGCCATCCATACGGCGTTGCGGCTGCCGCTCAGCGACCGTCAGAACCGTCATGCGCGCTTGCTGAATAATCTGCACCGCTATGATTGTCACTGGTGGGCCGACAGCTTCCTCGCCCTGTTAATGGATGAGCCGCAGCCGGAGAGTGTGCAGCTGTCTAGCCGTCACCTGTCGGGCGCAGGCATAAGCGGGCGGTTACGTTATTGATAAGCAGACTGGGGCAGAGCGGGGCTAATGTCGGGTGTTTTTGCCCGTATTATCACGGTTGCGAAAAATATGGGTCACGTTATCGCTACCTTTTAACGCCACCGCTTCGCCCTGAGGCGCACTTTTGCTGTTCTGCACTTCAGCAATCGCATAGCGAAACGCCCGCTGGCGTGCCGGATCAGTTTCTGAGGCCGCCATCGCGCGCAGTTTTTCCAGCAGTGCGAGGGTGGTTACCGGTCCGGCTTGTTTTAACAATTGCAGCACGGCATCGCCCATGACAATGTCGGCCAGTTTTTCATCTTCACTTCTATACATAAAAGCTCTCAGTATCCGCGTTGCGTTTAGCATTGCCTGGTGCAGGTAAACCAAAGCCTAATCAACGACTGATAGTGTCGCTCTTCCTCTGTCGGAAATGTGTGACCTGCTGAGCGAAATTTTTCCCCGACAGCACCCTTAAACTTATACAACAAAAGCGCTTCTGTACAGGCGGGAGTGTCATCCCTTTCACTATTTAGCGCTTTAATGCGCGCTGGCGTTGCAGGTTGCTATTGTACTTAGTAGCATAGGTGGTTCAGGCAAGGACAAGGACAGTCCTCTTCTTCATAAAGCAGGGAAACAGCATGGCCATTTATGTATTGAAGCCCTTCGACCGAAATTTCAAAGGTGACATGATTGCGGACATCAAGCTCTGTCTGGCTGCCCGCGAATTGATTGCCGGACAGTATGAGGCCAGCCTGGGGGGTGGTGTTTATAAAAAACGTATTCCGCTCGGCGCCGGCAAAAGCGGCGGAGCCAGAGCCATTGTCGCGTTCAAATCGCAAAAACACCTGTTTTTTGTGAACGGTTACGCTAAATCGACCACGAAGAGTGGCATTCGTGAGATTAAAGAGGATGAGCTTAATCTCTACAGGCAGGTAGCCAGTCAACTGTTTGCCATGACGACTGAGCAGGAAAGAGCAGCGATAAAGGCGAGAAAAATGCGAGAGGTAATATGCGATGGTTGATCATCTAAAAGATCTGCAGGAAATCGCGCATGATTTTAACCCGCTGGGGGTGATTAGCGATGAGCTTACCGAAAAAATCGATTCACGTGTCAGATTACGTGAGCTGCGTACTTCTCTGCCGGTTTTACAACTGATGTCAGGCGAGGCTATCCGTCAGTTACGTGAGCGTCATGGTCTGAGTCAGGCCATGTTAGCCGCCTATATTGGCCTGTCTCCGGCCACCGTGGTGAAATGGGAGCGCGAGGAGAAAAAGCCAAATGGCGCTGCGCTGCGCCTGCTTAACCTCATTGATAGAAAGGGTCTTGAGGTATTGCGTTAATCATTTTTTGCGGCCACAGCATAACGTGGCCTGACATTGCGTGACACAACGAATTTGTCGTGACGCCGCAGCCAAAATCACGCTGTGACGCCGGGCTGAAGTGATGAAAAACAGGCATAGATCTTTGCCTGTTAGTATCTATCCCGCCGTTACCCGCCCCGGCGCTAATCGCTGCTGCCCAGAATATCCATAAACTCCTGCACTGGCCGGTCGTAGACGTTCATACTGCCGGGACGATCGCTGAGCCAGGCCACAGCCAATTCCCAGCACATATCAACGTCGCTGATGCGGCAATAATGCAGCGTCGTGCTGCGCGCTTTCACTACCTGTTCGGGCAGCAGGGCAATCCCCATATTGCGCTCAACCAGACTCAGCAGGGTTTCCAGATCGCTCACTTCAAACGTCACCTTGCGGCTCAGCCCCTGCAGGGCAAAACTGTTGTCATTCACCTTGCGCGTGCCCTGGCCGGCTTCGAAATCGATAAACGACTGCTGCGCCAGTTGTGCCATGGTGACGTCCGGCTGCATCGCGGTGAATCCGGCATAATCCGCGGCGAACGCTACCACGATTTCATCGCAGGCGATGATGCGCGACGACAGCCGGTCGGAGACTTCCTCCACCGGCATAATCGCCAGATCGATCTGCTGATCGTGCACTTTTGCATTGAGCTTCGCCGATGATCCCTGGCACAGCTTGACGTCAAAATCCGGAAAGCGACGAATAAAGGTTTCCAGTAATTGCGGCAGATCGATAAATGGCGGCACGCTTTGCACCGTGCCAATCGACAGGGTTCCGGTCTTAAGCGCCACGATCGCCGCCACTTCCTGCGACGCTTTTTCGACAAAGGCGCCGATGGTTCTGGCGTAATCAAGAAACACTTTCCCGGCCATGGTCAGGCGCACCTGGCGAGTGGAGCGGATAAAAAGCGGCGTGCCCAGTTCCTCCTCCAGCTGTTTGATCGAGGTGGACAAGGCCGATTGCACAATATGCATACTCTGTGCGGCGCGGGTGAAATTTTCATGTTCCGCCACGGCGATGAAGTGCCGCATCTGGCGCAATTCCATCAGTTATCTCCATAAAAGATGAATTCAATCACAATAATGAATTTTACAGATTAACCATACGCGGTAAAAATTTGTCCGGCAATCGCCTGTTCGCCGCGCGGTTTTGCAGGAAGGCAGGGTACGTCTTCTGCCCACCAGCACGGCGGCATTTAATGAGAGGAATCTGTTATGAGTTATGTTGCATCGCCAGCGCGTTATCAGACCAACATGCAGTACCGTAAAACCGGCAAAAGTGGCCTGGTGCTGCCGCTGATCTCGCTGGGGCTATGGCAGAATTTTGGCGGCGTTGACGTGTTTGAGACCGGCAGAGCGATCCTGCGCCACGCGTTTGATAACGGCATTACCCATTTCGACCTGGCGAATAACTACGGTCCGCCAGCGGGATCGGCTGAAGAGAATTTTGGTCGCTGGCTGGCGCAGGATTTTTCCCCGTATCGTGATGAACTGATTATCTCCAGCAAAGCCGGCTGGGACATGTGGCCGGGTCCGTATGGTGGCCCGACCGGCACTCGCAAGCATCTGATTGCCAGCTGTGATAACAGCCTGCGCCGCATGGGGCTGGATTATGTCGATATCTTCTACAGCCATCGCGTTGATCCGAATACACCACTGGAAGAAACCATGGGCGCGCTGGTACAGCTGCATCGTCAGGGCAAGGCGCTGTACGTCGGCATCTCTTCCCATTCGCCAGAGCTGACGCGTCAGGCCGCTGCGATTCTGGCCGATGAGAAAGTGCCGCTGTTTATTCATCAGCCCAATTACTCGATGCTAAACCGCACTATTGAGCACGGGCTGCTCGATACGCTGGCGGAGCTCGGCAGCGGTTGCATTGCTTTTTCACCGCTGGCACAGGGCATGCTGACCAGTAAATACCTCAACGGCGTACCGCAGGGCGCACGCGCCGGCGGCAGCGATCCGCGCCTTTCTGCCATGCTCAGCGAAGAGAACCTGGCAAAAATTCGTGCGCTTAACGCGATTGCTGAAGCGCGCGGTCAGACGCTGGCGCAGATGGCGATCGCCTGGGCGCTGCGTGATGAGCGGGTCACTTCTGCGCTGATTGGTGCCCGCACGGTTGATCAGTTAAGCGATTCCCTGCGCGCGCTGGACAACCTGACCTTTACGGCACAGGAGCTGGCGGACATTGATCGCTACGCCACCGAAGGCGGAGTGGATATGTGGCGCGTCTCTTCTCAACTTAAATAATGCCCGGCGCCGCGCAACGCGGCGCGTTTTATCGCTGCGCCTGCTGTAACCGCACGGCGCGGCGAAATGCATTGGGTGACTGACCCGTTTCACGCTTAAAAGCATGGCTGAAGGCGCTCTCTGAGGCGTAACCCAGCGTCTGCGCTACCACGGCCACCGCCTCATTTTCCTCCTGCAACGCACGCTCTGCCAGCCGCATGCGCCACGCCGTCAGATAGGCTATCGGCGTGATGCCGACCACCTGGCGAAAATACTGGGCAAAACGGGTGCGCGACATGGCACAGGCACGCGCCAGTTCGTCCAGATGCCAGTTGCGCGCAGGATCGCCATGCAGCCGCTGTAACGCCGGTGCCAATCGCGCATCGTTCAGCGCCCGCAGCCAGCTGGCGGGCAGTGCGCTGCTGGTTTGCAAATGCGCCCGCAGAATCTGGATGAACAGCAGTTGTGCCAGCTGGGCCGTTGCCAGCTGCGATCCCGGCTGGACATGCTGGCCTTCCTGCACCAGTTGATCCAGCACCCAGCGGAATGACGCCGCCTGCGGTGACGCCGCCGGTACCTGAATCCAGGGAGGTAATACGTGGGTCAGTAAACGACCACTGGCAGGATCAAGCAGTACATGGCCACCGATATGGACAAAATCATCACCGCTGCCAATCGGCGCATGGCCTTTTCCTGCGCCATAAAACACGCTCATGGCGTCAACCGGCGGTTCGTCCGGATGGCTGGCCAGCACGAAGGCGCGTTTAGCGCTCAGCAAGCCGACGTCGCCGGTGGCAAAGTGGAACGGTTCAGGTTCGCCTTCCAGTATGACCCAGCAACTGCCTTTGATAATGGCCAAGAATTTAATTTTATCTGGCGCAGGGAAACGCAGCGCCCAGCGTCCGCCCGCGGTAAAACCGCCGGTCAGCAATGATTCAGCGCGAACGAATCGCAGAATGTCGGAAAAGGGATCAAGGCTCATTTCTGTACTATCACGCAAGTAAACTGCATTTACAAGCATTCAAAATCCACCCTCCGCCGCTTAACGTAGAGCGCGTCGAATGAACGATGATTGTGATGAGGAAGAAAAATGAGTAATGAAAAGGTTCTGGTTACCGGCGGCAGCGGGTTTATCGCCCAGTACTGCATTATTGCGCTGCTGCAGCAGGGCTATCAGGTGCGAACCACCTTACGTGATGCCGAACGTGAAGCTGAAGTCAGGGCGCATCTGTTGCAGGCCGGGGTGGCCGCAGACGAGGCGCTGCAATTTGTCGTTGCCGATTTAACGGCAGACGCGGGCTGGGAAGACGCGGTGGCAGGCTGTCGCTTCGTGCTGCATGGCGCTTCACCCACCCCAACCGGCAGCCAGGTAAGCGAAGCTGACTGGGTGAATCCGGCGATTGAAGGAAATCTGCGCGTATTGCGCGCCGCGCGCGATGCAGGCGTTAAACGTGTGGTGCTGACCTCGGCGTTCGGCGCGGTCGGTATCGGACATCCAGCGGACTATCCGCGCCCCTTTACCGAGCGCGACTGGAGTGATGTCAGCGGCGATGTGTGGCCGTATCAGAAATCGAAAACCCTGGCGGAACGCGCTGCCTGGCAGTTTATCGCTGAGCAGGGTAACGGTCTGGAACTGGCCACGGTGAACCCGGTGTCGGTGCTGGGACCGGTGCTGGGTGCCGACTATTCACATTCGATTCGCATTGTGAAGGAGCTACTGGAGGGGCAGCCAGGCTGTCCTGACATCAACTCATGTTTTGTTGACGTGCGTGACGTGGCCAGTCTGCACGTGCTGGCGATGACCCACGCCGCCGCGCAGGGGCAGCGCTTCCTCGCCAGTTCGGGGCACAGCCTGCCGCTTATTGAGGTGGCGCGCACGCTCAAAACCCATCTGGCAGCAGAAGCAGAGAAGGTTTCGCTGCAGCCAATGAGTGACGCCATGGTGCGAGCGGCGGCAGCGCAAAATCCGCTGATGACGGGAATGGTAAAACTGCTGGGCGTTGATATGAACGTCAGCGCCGCTAAAGCTGGCTGGCTGCTGAACTGGCACCCGCGCAGTCCGCAGGAGGCCATTCTTGCCACCGCGCGCAGCCTGATTGCGCTGGGGCTGGTAGCAAACCACTAGTCTGACTGCGGCATTTATCATCACCCTGGTGACGCGCAGATGCTATATAAATGATAACAATTATCATATATAGCGATTGATGAGGATATCATGCCGTCTCCACAGGTGATAAACGCCGACTGCTGTATCGTCGGCGGCGGTCCGGCCGGCTTAATGCTGGCCTATTTACTGACGCGCGCCGGCCTGAGCGCGGTCGTGATTGAGAAGCACGCCGATTTTCTGCGCGATTTTCGCGGCGACACCATTCATCCCTCAACCCTGGAGATCATGCACCAGCTGGGTCTGCTCGACGCGCTGCTGGCGCTGCCGCATCAGCGCGCGGAAAAGTTACAGGCGGAAGTGGGCGGGCAGGAGATCACCATGGCCGATTTCTCCCGTCTGCCTTTGCGCTGCCGTTTTATCGCCTTCATGCCGCAGTGGGATTTCCTCACTTTCCTCGCCGCCCAGGCGGCGCACTATCCCGGTTTCACGCTGCTGCAATCCACCGGTTTTGACGATTTTCTTTATCAGGATGGCGTAATCGCAGGCGTGAAAACGTTACAAGGTCACGAAATTCACGCGCCGCTGGTGATAGGCGCTGATGGCCGTCGCTCGGCGGTGCGGCAGAAAGCCGGGCTGGTGGGTAAAAGCTTCGGTGCTCCACGCGATGTGGTGTGGTTCCGGCTGGATAAACAGCCGGACGACCCCGTGCTGGGGATGGGCCACAAGGGGCCGAAGCAAAACTTCATTGTCATTGACCGCGGCGAATACTGGCAGTGTGGATTCACCATTCAGAAAGGCGAATTCGAGGCGCTGAAGCAGGCCGGGCTCGACGCGCTGAAAAACCGCATGGCAGAGGTTGCGCCGTTCAGCGTGGCGCGCATGGCGCAGCTGCAGGAGTGGCAGCAGCTGAGTCTGTTATCCATCCGTATCGATCGGCTGGACAAATGGATGAAGCCCGGCGTGCTGTGCATTGGCGATGCCGCACATGCGATGTCACCGATTGGCGGCGTGGGCGTGAACCTGGCGATTCAGGACGCGGTGGCCAGCGCCAATTATCTGACGCGGCCGTTGCAAAACGGCACGCTCACGCTGCGCGATTTGGAGAACGTGCAGCGGCGGCGGCAGTTTCCGACGGTGGCGACGCAATTCCTGCAGATCAAGATGAGCAGCGGCAAGCGCCCGCGCACCACGCCCAGTAAGGTTCCGCAGCTCATCAGCCGCTATCCGTTTTTACGCCATCTGTTTGGCCGATTGATTGGCATGGGTTTCCGCCCGGAACGGCCAAGTCTCGCCGGAGAAAAAACGTAGCCGGGTAATTATTGCAATTGCGATGCTTTTGTAACATTAAATTAACTTTTGCGGCGAGCTATCATTAAAAAAATTGCTTAATCAGGGAGGGGGTTTAATCACTTTGTGCCTTATTTGTCGGCTGATATAACCTGAACGTCAACGCGATCTCAACGAAGCGTAAATGGCGTGAGGCGGGTGAAGAGCGGGATTACGCGATGATAAAGGTTTTCTATTGATTTCAGCGGTGACACAAGGTTGGCGGAAGCCACAGTTTGATTATGGTTAAGGGGCATGACACAAACCATAAGAAACTGAGGAAAACAGCAGGTATGAAACTGGAAAACTTATCTCGCAGAAGCTTTATGGCCTTCGCGGCTGGTGGCACCGTGGCGCTGGCAGCCGGCAAGGTCCATGCCCACGACGGCAAGGTGGCGACTTATCCGGCGAATGATCCCAACCATCCGCGCGATCCTGGCCCGCACGATCCGGTGCGCGAAGCGCTGAATCCGGATCTGGTCGATCCGCCAGCAACCGACAGCGGCACATTACCCAACCTGCGTTTTTCGTTTAGCGATGCGCACGTGCGCAAGGGCAGCGGCGGCTGGACGCGCCAGGTGACGCAGCGCGAACTGGGCATTTCCACCACCATTGCTGGCGTCGATATGCGGCTGGATAAGGGGGGTATCCGCGAACTGCACTGGCACAAAGAGGGCGAGTGGGCCTACATGCTGTACGGCAATGCGCGCATCACCGCGCTGGATACCGCAGGTGGCTGGTTTGTCGATGACGTCGGCGTGGGCGATTTATGGTATTTCCCGCCGGGCGTGCCGCACTCAATTCAGGGCCTTGGGCCGGACGGCTGCGAATTCCTGCTGGCCTTCGACAATGGCAATTTCGATGAAGACAGTACCTTTCTGCTCAGCGACTGGTTCAAACATATCCCGCCCGAAGTGCTGGCAAAAAACTTTGGCGTGCCGGCTGAGGTGTTTAACGCGCTGCCCTCGCCGGAAGAGGAGTACATCTTTGCCGGGCAGGCACCGGACGGCGCGCCGGCTTCGGCGGTGAACGGCGGGGTGAAATCGAAACAGGTCTTCTCGCATAAAATGCTGGCGCAGAAGCCGTTGACGCTGCCGGGCGGCACGGTACGCATTACTGATTCCAGTAATTTTACGGTATCGAAAACCATCGCCGCCGCGCTGGTGGAACTGGCTCCCGGCGCGATGCGCGAACTGCACTGGCATCCCAATAACGACGAATGGCAATACTATCTGGAAGGTCAGGGGCGGATGGGCGTGTTTGCCTCGTCGGGTCAGGCGCGTACGTTTGACTTCCGCGCCGGTGATGTCGGCTATGTGCCCTTTGCCATGGGTCACTATATCGAAAACACGGGTGATAAACCGCTGCGCTTTCTGGAACTGTTTAAAAGCGATTATTACGCGGATATTTCGCTCAACCAGTGGCTGGCCAGCACGCCGCCGGCGCTGGTGCGTCAGCATCTGCATCTCAGCGACACCTTTATGAATGCGCTGCAGCAGGAGAAGCATCCGGTAGTGAAATAGCCCGTGACCACGCGCAGCCGGTGCTGCGCGTTCTCTCCTGATACTGTCCACATCTGGCGTGCATATCCCGCCCGGAACCCTGTGGATAAACCTTTCGTTGCCCCGTGCCAGCAGGGCTGACCAGCAGGCGGTTATTTTCTGAACGGCCGCCAGCGCAGCGATTTCAGTTTGTCACGACGGGCTGCTGCCTGCATCACCAGACTCATCGCCGCGGGTAAAACCGTGAGCGTCACCAGCGTCGCCACTAACAGCCCACCGATAATCGCCAGCGCCATCGGTCCCCAGAAAACCTGACGCGAGATGGGGATCATACCGAGAATCGCGGCGCTGGCGGTGAGCACGATCGGCCGTGCGCGGTGTTCGGCGGCAGCCGCAATGGCAGCGTCCGGCGGCATACCTGCATCAACGTTGTTATCCGCCTCGCTGATCAGGATCACCGCGTTGCGGATGATCATGCCAGCCAGAGCAATAACGCCCAGCAGCGCCACAAAGCCCATCGGTGTGCCGGTCGGCAGCATGGCCAGCACAATGCCCGGCAGACCAAAGGGCGCCATCAGCAGGGCCAGCAGCATGCGGGAAATCCGCCGCAGTTGTAACATCAGCAATACCAGCATGCAGAGCAGCGTGACCGGCAGGATAGCGATCACCGACTGGTTGCCCTTGTCAGACTCTGCTACCGCCCCGTCCTCGCTCAGGCGGTAACCGGCCGGCAAGCTGGCCCTGAAGGTGGCAATCAGCGGCGTGAGGGCGGCGGAGACGGCTTCCGCGCGCAAACCCGGCGCCGTATCGGTCTGGACGGTGATAAACGGCAGGCGCTGGCGTCGCCAGATAACGGGATCCTCCAGCCCCCACTGCGGTGTTGCGACCTGCGTCAGCGGAATTTTTGCGCCCGACGGCGCGGTTAGCAGCAATCCGGACAGGCTGCTCAGGTCATGGCGCGCCGCAGCGTTGCCCTGTAGCACCACATCAATCAGCCGGTTGCGATCGCGTACCGTGGTGATCAGCGTTCCTGACCAGAGCGTATGCAGATACTGAGCAATCAGGTCAGAAGAGAGGCCGGCTGCGCGCGCTGCCGTCTGATTCACCTGTAAGGTGATAACGCGTTCGGGCTCACCGGCGGTTTGATTGACGTCACGCGTCAGCGCTGAGCTGCCGAGCGCGGCGGCCAGCCGCTCTGCCAGCTGCTGCACCTGGCGATAATCCGGACCGCTGATGCGATAACGAATCGGCCAGCCTACCGGCGGACCGAGCTCGAGCGGCGCGACGCGCGTGGTGATGTCGCTGAAATCCCGGGCAAGCACCGCATCCAGCGAGCGCTGCAATCGTTCACGGGCGGCCAGGCTTTTGGCCACCACTACCAGCTGAGCGCTGTTTTCATCGTCCAGCAGCACATCCATGGGCAGGTAAAAGCGTATCGCACCGGTGCCGACGTAAGACGAATAGTGGTCAACATCCCGGCTGGCGGAGACAATCTGCTCAAGGCGTTGCACCTGACGCAGGGTGGCCTGCTGCGACGCACTGGCTGGCAGCGCCAGGCTCACTAGCAGCTCAGGCCGATCGGAGGCCGGGAAAAACTCGCCCTGCATATACGTGGTGCCGACGCCGGCCAGCAACAGCGCCAGCATCGCCATCGCCAGTGTCAGCATCCGGTGGCGCAGCACGCTGCTCAGCAGGCGGCGATAGAACTGGCTGAGGCGCCCGTTTCCGGCGCGGTGCTGCTTTAGCGTGGCCGGCAACAGCCAGCTGCCGGTCAGCGGTGAAAACAGCACCGCTACCAGCCATGAGCTGATGAGCGCCATCAGCACCACCGCAAACAGGGTATAGCAATATTCGCCCGCGCTGGATGCGGCAAAGCCGACCGGAATAAAACCGGCAATCATCACCAGCGTACCGGTCAGCATCGGGAAGGCGGTGGTACTGAACGCCCAGGTCGCTGCGCCAGTGCGGGAATCGCCGGCCTCCAGCCGCGCCACCATGGTTTCCACCGTGATCATCGCATCGTCTACCAGCAGGCCCAGCGCTACGATCAGTGCGCCCAGCGAGATGCGCTGCAGGCCGATACCGGCCAGATGCATGCCGATAAACGTCATGGCGAGTACCAGCGGGATCGCCGCCGCGACCACCAGGCCGGCGCGCAGTCCCAGCGAGACAAACGAAACTGCCAGCACGATGATCACTGCCTCGCCCAGCACATCGACAAATCCGCTGACGGCCTGTTGTACTACCGCTGACTGATCGGCGATGCGCGTCATCTCAATGCCGTGCGGCAGCTGGCTGGCTTCGCTCTCCATGCGCGTCCGCAGTGCCTGGCCAAACTCCAGCATGTTGCCGGTGGCGGCCATCGACACGGCCAGTCCGATGGCCGGCTGGCCGTTAACGCGAAAAAGCGGAGCAGGCGGCTCGGCGGGGCGGCGCGTGATGGTGGCGATCGCCGTCAGCGGAACATAGCGATCGTTAACGTGCAGCGTAACCGCCCGCAGGCTCGCCTCGCTGTTGAACGCGCCGCTCACGCGCAGGGCGATGTTATCGGTGGCGGTGCGCACGCTGCCCGCCGGCTCCACGACATTCTGCGCCCGTAGCGCCTCTGCTACCTGCTGCAAATCCAGCCCCATGGCGGATAGCTGGCGCGGGGAAAAGGCCACTACCAGCTGCTCTTCCTGCTCACCCAGTAGCTGGATCTTACCCACATCCGGCAGACTCATCAGATCGCGGCGGATGTTGTCCACCCGGTCCCGCAGCTCGCGCGGGGAAAAACCGTCAGCGGTGAAGCCGTAAATCGTGCCAAAGGTATCGTCAAACTCATCGTTGACCGCCGGGCCCTGCACGCCCTGCGGCAAAGCCGGGGTCACATCCTGCATTTTTTTACGCACCTGATACCAGATGCCGGCCACCTGCGCGGGTGGGGTGTCGTCACGCAGATTGACGAAAATGACCGTGCGGCCAGCGTGCGTTTCACTCTGCACATAATCCAGCCAGGGAATTTCCTGCAGCTTTTTCTCCAGCGGATCGGTGACCAGTCTGACCGTATCGTTGATGTCGGCACCTGGCCACTGCGCAGACACCACCGCAGTTTTGATGGTGAACGCCGGATCTTCGTTGCGCGAGAGTTTTTCATAGCTGACGAGCCCGGCGGCCATGATTAGCAGCATGAGAAAGGCCATCAGCTGCTGCTGCTTCAGCGCCCAGGCAGAAAGATTAAACGCCGGTTTCATGCTGATCCTCCTGGCTGCCGGCAACGCGTTCACCGTCACGCAGGCTTCTGACGCCCGCCGTGATCACCCGATCGCCTGGCATGATGCCGGCGCGAATCCATACCGCATCTGCCGTGTAGCCGGCAATCGCAACCGTGCGCCGGATAACGCAGTTTTTCACCGGGTCGAGAATAAACACCGCCGGCTGGCCTGCCTGGCGGGTGAGCGCGGTGGCCGGAATCGCCATCACCGCATCCGCCGTCGTGTCGGCCAGCGGCAGGGTGACGGCGACGCTGGCACCCAGCACCATCTCCGCGGGAGGATTGTCCAGTGTGATGCGCACCCGCCAACTGCGTGTCTGGGCGTCGGCTTGTGGACTGACGTCACGCAGGTGCGCTTCGGCCATCACGGACGGATTCTGCAATAGCGCAACGCGGAAGCGGGCACTGGCCCGGCGATCGAGGGTTTCAGGTGTGGCAACGTCAAATACCACGTCACGGCCTGTGCCGGTCGCAACGGTAAACACCGTCTGACCAGCGCTGACCACCTGACCGGCTGCGGCGCTGACGCCCGTCACCACGCCATCCTCAGGCGCGGCAAGGTGGGTCCAGCGCAGGCTATCCTGCGCATTTTTCAATGCCGCTTCACTGCTCTGCCGCCGCGCCAGCGCAGCCTGCCAGTCGGCGCTGGCGCTATCGAGCTGAGCACGGGCAATTGCCCCGGACGGCATCAGCAGGCGCATGCGGTGCAGATTGAGGGCCGCCACCTTTTCGGCCGCGCGGCTGCTGTTCAGCCCCGCCTGTGCGCTCGCCAGCTGATTCAGCGCGCCGGGGCTGTCGAGCACGGCGAGCGTCTCTCCCTGCCTGAAGCGGCTGCCGACATCGGCGCTGCGCGTCAGAATCCGCCCCTCCAGCCTGAAACTGAGCGAGGTTTCATCGTGCGCGCGGATCTCGCCGGTCAGGGTTTGCTGCCCGGCGGGCGTGGGCGGGCCAACCGTGATGAACTTTACCGGACGCGGTGGCGGCGGCGTGGGTGAACGCTTGCGGTCACAGCCGGTCAGCAGCAGGGCCGTCAGCAGTAGACAGGGCAGCAGCGGCAGCAGGGAAACCAGGTGGCGCGAGTTAAGCAGGTGGCGCACACCCTGTTTGATCAGGCAGGGAAGCTCGTCGGTCATGGCGCAATTCCTTTATCGGTATTTGCGCCATTACACCGTGCGATTATCAAGAATCCGGCGATGTTCCATCAAGAGCGTGTCAAGAAAGGCAACAACGTCAGGCGTTGCGCGGCAACAAAATCTGTATCTGCAAACCTCCCGCTGCGGGCAGCGTGGCATTAATCGTGCCGCCGTGCGCCTGGCAAATCGCCCGCGCAATCGACAGACCCAGCCCGCTGCCGCCCGAGTGTCGGGCGCGTGACGCCTCACCGCGCGCAAAGCGCTCGAACATCAACGCCAGAAACGCCGCAGGAACGCCCGGGCCGCTGTCCTGCACGATGATTTCGTAATGATCAACGGTGTTGCGCGTGCGCAGCTGCAGCTGGCTGCCGCTTCCGGCGTAGCGCAGGGCGTTTTCCAGCAGGATGGTGAAAACCTGCCCGAGACGGAACGGATCGACCGGCAGCAATGTCTCTTCAGCCAGCGCTACCCCGGTGCTGATGCGCGCTTCATCCAGCTGCGGTTTGATCCACTGCAGGCGCTCGCGCAGGATATCGGCCGGGTTGCAGCGGACTTTCTCCAGCGTGAGCTGGCCGGCATCCGCCAGTGACAGCAGATGCAGCTCATCGATCAGCCGGTGCAGACAACTGAGCTGCGCCATGATCAGGGCGAGCTGACGTGAGTCAGCGCTGAATACGCCATCAAGCAGCGCCTGCAGACGCACCATGGCGGCGTTGAGCGGCGACCGCAGCTCATGCGCCATGGCGACATGCGACGTACGCAGCTCTTTGTCGTAACGCGCCAGCTGGCGCGTCATCGCGTTGAAGTTGTGCGCGAACTGCACCAGTTCGGCGGGCGCTGCCGGTGTTAACGCCGCCTGCGCACCGAAGTCGCCTGCGGTCACCTGGTCTGCCGCTCGTCTGAGCTGGCTGAACTGTGCAGAAAGCGGGCGCGCGTGACGCAGCCCGAAATAGGCAATAAACGGAATGGTCACCAGCACCAGGATGCCGACGGTGATCCAGTCCGAGGAAGCAATGGACGGATCGGAGTAGCGTATGCCCCACCAGCTATCGATGATCTGGTGAAAGCGCGCGGGATCGCGTTCCGGATGTGCACGCAGGGCGAGAAATTCATGCAGAACCGCCGGCGGCATATGGTGCGTGATCCACAGGTACTGCAACGTGAAGCGCAGCCACATGCACAAAGCAATCAGTACCACGGTACCGATAGCCAGCGTCAGAATGCGCAGACAAAGCCAGCGCCAGAGCGTTTGTGGGGATTTTTCTGTCATGGCTGGCGGAACCGGTAGCCTACGCCGCGCACGTTGAGCAGCACGCCCGCCATACCGGCCGCTTCCAGCTTTTTGCGCAGGTTATATACGTGGGTATCAATCACCCGCTCCAGCGCGTCGCTGTCCGGCATACATTGCTCCAGCAAAAACGGGCGGCTCAGCGCACGCACCGGTGCGCGCATCAGCGTGACCAGCAGCGTGAATTCGGTTGGCGTGGTATCAACGCAAAGCACGTTACCCGAGGCCTGCGTGACGGTAACCGTCATCGCGCCGCTGTTCACCTCCAGCCCCTGCCAGCGCAGGATCTCTTCCTGCGGCGTTTTTACCGCGCTGCGCCGCAGCACTGCCTGCACGCGTGCCACCACTTCGCCGGGATGATAAGGCTTGACCACATAATCATCCGCGCCGTAGCGTAGCGCACCGATGCGATCGGGCGTATCGCCCATGGCCGTGACCATAATCACCGGCACCTCGCTGCTGCGCCGGAGTTTTGCCAGCACCTCGGTGCCGTTCAGGCCGGGCAGCATTACATCAAGCAAAATCAGATCGGGCTGCCAGCGCAGGGCCAGCTCAAGTCCGTTCAGGCCATCAGCGGCAACACGCACCGCATAATTTTCCCGTAGCAGATAGGCCTCCAGCACCTCAGCCGCGTCAGCATCGTCCTCAATAATCAGGATATTTTTGGTCTGCATAACTCACCTTGACAGTTTCTTCATAAATCCCTGGCTGTTTGTTGACACAGCCCCGGGATACTTCGGCTTCGCGCTGCGGCTGCCCGGGCAAGGGGCGGTAAACGGACCGATAAAGAGGTGACACGATGATAACCAGAAAAACGCTGATGTACATGACCCATCTACTACTCATGATTTCCGCTGCCGCCAGGGCGGATGGCGACGCACAGACCAGCCTGACGCTCGGCGCGGGGGCGCAATTCGCGCCACGCTACAGCGGATCGAATAAAACACGGGTGCAGCCGGTACCGATTTTCCAGGCCAGAGACGGCGCATTTTTTGCTGATGCCCAGAAAGGCATTGGTTATGACCTGCAGAGCGACAGCGGGGTTTATCTGGAACACACGCTGGGTTATGGCCTGGGCCGAAGCGATAAAGATTCGACGTGGCGGGACGGCGCCAGCCGGCTGCAAGGCATGGGAAACATCAGTGCGACGGTGAACACTGCACTGGCGCTGGGCTGGCAGCTCACACCGTGGCTGAGCGCAGAGGGCAAAGCGGTGCTGCCGCTCAGCGATGATCAGGGCGTGAACTATCAGGCATCCGTTACGCTGGTGCCCCTCCAGCGCGACAGCGATACCGTTGCACTGCAGACGGCGGCGCTGTTTGGCGATGCGCGTTATATGAATACCTGGTATGGCGTGAGCGATGTCCAGAGCAGGCGCAGCCGGTTTTCACGCTACGATGCCGGCGGCGGCTTCTATGGTGTTGCGACTACGCTCACCTGGAGCCACCAGTTTGATGCCCACTGGGGCACGCTGGTCAGTGCCGGTTACAGCTGGCTGGGCGATCGCGCGGCGGACAGCCCGATCGTGTCCCGGCGCGATCAGGTCACCGGCACGGTCGGCTTTAGCTATACCTTCTGAGAAACGTTATCGGTGGCTGCACAACGCCCGGCAGGCGCGCTGTGCAGCACGACAACCACTACGCGGACATGCCGCCATCAATCACCAGTTCGCTGCCGGTAATATAAACACTTTCGTCCGATGCGAGGAACAGGGCGGCCGCCGCAACTTCGTCAGGATGGCCGAGGCGTTTGGCCGGTATCTGCGCGCTGAATGTCTGTCGTACCTCGTCGCTGACCTGGTCAAACATCGGCGTGTCCGTCGGGCCAGGACTGAGCGTATTGACGCGAATGCCGCGCGGTGCCAGTTCGTTGCTCCAGGTGCGGGCATAGGCGCGCACCGCGGCTTTGCTGGCCGAGTAAGCGCCATAGCCGGGATTGGCCATGCTGCCCGCAATCGATCCCACCAGCACGATGGCACCGCCTTCCGTCATGTGCTTCACCGCATGCTGTACGGTGAATACCATGGCACGCACGTTGAGGCCGAACGTGCGGTCAAAGTGCTCTGCGCTGGTCTCTTCCAGGCTGGCGGGTTCAGCCACGCCAGAGGAGTTCACCAGAATATCGAGTCGTCCGGCGCGGGCCTGCACGGTGTCAAACAGACGGGCAACATCGTCTGCGCTGGTGAGGTCGCTCGCTATTGCCTCAATGCGGCCGCCAGTCAGCGTGACGGCTTCGGCCAGCAGCGCTTCGCGTCGCCCGGTGATTAAAACGTGGGCACCTTCCTGCACAAAACGGCGCGCGATGGCGAGGCCGATACCACTGCCGCCGCCGGTCACCAGCGCGACTTTTCCTTCGAGTTTCATGATGGCTGCTCCAGAATGAGAGGGGTGGACAGCTGATGATACATTTCGTATATTTAGTGTCAATTACGCACCTTATTTACATTAGATATACATAAGGAAACCCCATGCCGACTGATATCGCGGTGCTGCTGGCAGAGATCAACAGCACCCGTCCAATCCTGGAACAGGTCGCCAATAAGTGGTCGGTATTAATTCTGACCGTGCTGTGCACTGAACCCGCGCGCTTTAACGCGATCAAGCGCCGTCTTGATCCGATTACCCACAAGGCACTGACGGAGGCGTTGCGCCGGCTGGAGCGTAACGGCCTGATTAGCCGTCGCGTGATCGCCTCGTCCCCGGTGGCGGTGGAATATGCCATTACGCCGCTGGGCCAGACGTTGCAGGATCCGTTTGTTGCGCTGGTGAAGTGGGCCAGAGAGCAGGGCGACGCGATTGAAAAGGCACAGGTTGTCTATGATCAACGTCGTGCCAGCGAAGAATAAAGCGTGGCGGCCGCCGGCTATTCAGGCGGTCTGTTAATCGCATGCTCAACATGGTTTGCCGTTCTTCTCCTCGCCGCTAAATTAGCCCACATAAAAAAGGAATTATTAAACTCGACTCGCCGGAATTTAATTGCGTCATTTCAGTAAATTTCACGTTGCGTTATTATTTGCGTGCGGGAAAAAACGGTTAAAAATTTTGAATGGGTAAAGCAAATGATTTCAATAACACCTCTGCAGGTTTGCGCTACAGTATTATCACTTGATTATTTGAGGATGTTTCCATGAAATTATTGAAAAAAACGGCGCTGCTTTCTCTGGTGGCATTATATGTTCCCCTGTCACATGCCGCGGCGACGGAATATAACCTTGACCCGCAACATACTTCCGTGGTGATCGCATGGAATCACTTTGGTTTCTCTCATCCGACTGCTGATATTTCTGATGTTTCCGGTCAGCTGGCTTTTGACAAAGAAAACCCGGAAAAGTCACAGGTTAATGTGACCCTGCCGTTAAAAACGATTGACACGCATGTGCCAGCGCTGACCAAAGAGTTTCTGGGTAATGAGTATTTTGACGTTAAAAAATATCCTCAGGCCACCTTCCACAGCACCCATGTGGAAAGCAAAGGCGATAATAAATATGATGTGCAGGGTAATTTAACCATCAAAGGTATCACTAAGCCGGTTGTGCTGCATGCCACGCTGAACAAGCAGGATATGCACCCTATGGTTAAAAAGCAGGCGATCGGTTTTGATGCCACCGGCGTCATCAAACGCTCGGATTTTAAAATCGATAAATATGTTCCAGCCGTGGGCGACGAAGTGACGATTACGCTCTCTACCGAGGCGTATGCCAAATAATGCATTGCGCGCTTAATCGCGCGCCTTTTCTCTGCATCAACCTGCGGCGCTATGCGCGTGTTCAGCGCGAGCTGGCGCAACAGGTTGTCTGTACTTCTTCCCTGGGTGCAGCATCACTGCCTGCCAGCGCATTTCTCGTCAGCACCCTCTGAAGCTTTGCCTCATCACCTGCCTGCAATTTCAGACCTTTAGCAATAAAGCCGAAAAAAACCACCAATTCATACCCTTGCGATGACCGCCAGCACTGCACCTGATTACCTGATGGGTTTTTACCCTGCTAACAGCGGCCAGTGAACTATATTTTTACCCACTGAAGTGCGAAATCATGGGTTTAGCAGATAACCGGCACGATAACGGTTACTGATTTTGGTGACTTATCTGACAACCACGGTTGTTAGCTGAACAGAAGGGAATATCATGCCATTACTTCCTGGTGAGTTATCTGGTGCGCCGACATGGGTGCCTGCTGTATTGCTCGTCACACTCTCGCTACTGCTGGGTTTTCTGGCCCGCTTTCTTCTTCTCAGGTTTATCCGCTACTGGCAAAGCCGCGATCGCAAGCTGTTTAAATCGCTGGAAAAGCATCTGCGGGGATCGTTATTTTTATTCATTCCATTACTGCTGATCAATATGGGGATGAATTATGTGCATCTCGATCCTGGCTCACTGAGCTTTATCGCCACCACGCTTAATATCTTTATCATCTTATCGTTCTGTTCCATTTTGATTCGTCTGATTAACGTAGCGCAGGATATGTTGTTTATTCGCTACGATATCAACCTGTCGAACAACCTGCGTGCGCGTAAAATTCGTACGCAATTAATCTATGTTAAAAAAGTGGCTATCGTCATTCTGGTACTGTTTTGCCTGAGTTTAATTCTGCTCAACTTCCCTGGTGTACGTAAATTCGGCACCACCATCCTCGCGGGTGCCGGTGTCGCCGGTATCATTATTGGTTTCGCTTTGCAAAAGTCGCTGGTGAATCTGTTTGCCGGCATTCAGATTGCTTTCACCCAACCGATAAAAATTGACGATGCGGTGGTGGTCGAAAAGGAGTGGGGCTGGATTGAGGAAATCAATCTGACTTATGTTGTGGTGCGCATCTGGGATTTACGCCGTCTGGTGCTGCCCATCACCTATTTTACCGAGAATGCATTTCAGAACTGGACGCGAAATAATGCGCAAATATTGGGGTCTGTGTTTCTGTATGTTGATTACTCGATGCCGCTGGCGCCGCTGCGCGAGCATTTTGAAAAAATCCTCAATGAGACCCGGCTCTGGGATCGTGAAACTCAGGTACTGCAGGTGACCGATACCACGGAAAAAACCATGACCATCCGTTTACTGATGACCGCGCAGAACTCACCGACGGCATGGGATCTGCGCTGCTATGTACGCGAGAAAATGATTGAATTCATTCAGCAGAATTACCCGCAGAGTTTGCCGCAGGTGAGAGCCACCCTGACCGAAGCCGACAAAGCATAGTTCAGGCTGGCGATGGGGTATTGCACGGTAATTGCTCAGGTTGCCATTGCTATCCGGCGTCATTATCAGGGCCCTTGTCGGGGCCCTGAACAGGGCGTTTTCTCCGTCCGTTTTTACTGACTCTTTTCCTTATCCGCCTCCGCTGCCTTTGGCAGATCTTTACGCAGTTTTGCCACCTGATCCGCGGTTACCGCAGGTGCCTGATTGCCCCAGCCGTTACGAATGAATGTCACCAGATCCGCCACTTATTCTTACATTCACAATAACCTGACGTATCATCATCAGGTCATATCATGGCTACAAAACATTATGCAACAATCAACTCTTCGCTTTCTTTTAACGCTGTGTTGCGTTCATTTTCGATGGCTAAAGACTCTCTGTACTCTTTAGCTTCTGCAGAAATTGTCCAATGCACATCAATGCTCATTTCCTGAATCGTGGATTTGATTTCTTTAATACCTACATTAAAGAACTCTTTGCGGGAGTTAACTTTGTTTACCTGTTTATCGTTAAACACCTTGTGAAGGTGATTTTCAAGCGAAGGAGCATCATCACTGTAGATCATTGCATGTACATCGAATGAAAACGGGACGCTGGCATCGCCAAGTTCACGAACCCGGTCGAGCGGTTCGAGCCTGCGTGTCATCCCAATTTTATACACGTTTTCTCCAAACGAGCCGATATTACTGATCACATACACATGACCTGAACGTGTTTGCTGTGCCAACGAAATGGCTCGTTGGTTTTTGGCTTCAGCTTCTTCGTATTTAATTTGTAGCTCAGCCAGTCTTTGTTCGAGGGCTATACGTTGTTCTTCGCCTGCGAGCATCAGTTCTTTAGTCGCTTTATCAATCGCCTGCTGAATTGTTTTTTCTTCTTTTTCAGCTTCTTTTATCGCTTTTTCATACTCGCGACGCGCCTTTTCTTCTTCACGCAACTGTTCTTTGATTCGTCTTTGTTCTTCTCTTTCTTCGAGCATAATTTCATTTACAGCTACTCCCCATTTAAGCTCGTTGAGTCGGGCCTGCAAGCAGATATCAGTGATCCTGGCTGACCTAAAGGCTGAACCGTTAAAATTAACAAGCTCAAAGGCATCTTTTATTTCCTGGGATAATTTGCCGTAATTGTTGTGTTTAATTTTTGAGAGGGTACTGTCGACTTTTCCATTGAAAGCATCCAGTACAAATTTGATGGCGGTGTTTCTTCTGTTTGGTTCGACGTAATCACAGCTTGCCGCTTTGTTCGTTTTGATAAGAGACTTAGTTAACTCTCTGGCTTTTTGCAGTTCTTTTCCTGCATCCGTAAATTCATAATTCTCTGCCAGTTCGTCCAAAACGCTTCGGTTTGGCACTATCCATTCATCGCCGTACCCTTCAATTTTATTTTTCATTGACCTGGCGACAGCCTGATAGGTCTCTGCAAACTCTTTCGCTTCATATGCGGAGCCAGCTATTTCCATTGCACGTATCTCTGCATCCGCGATTATTTTCATCGCATTATCATTTGCGTTGGAGATCAGCTCATCCGCTTTACTATTCGCGTTATCGAGTCGTTCTTTGGCTTTCAGGCGTGCATCACGCGCATCCTGGGTGATAGCGACAGCTTCGCTATTGGCGTTGCTTATTGTCAATGCAGCCTGATCGTGAGCTTCGCTTACCGCTCTTGCCGCTTGTTTTTGCGCGTCATCCAGCTTTTCTCTGGCAATAGCGTCAGCGGTTTTAATCTTTTTTTCCGCATCTAATACTGCATCGTGTAATTCCTGATACTGCCACAAAGGAGTGGCTTTTCCTTCAAGTTCTGCGTGGTCACGTACAGCCTGAGCTAATTTTTTCTGCGTTTCACCTAATTCTTCGCCAAGCGTATTTTTGCCGGAGATTAAAAGAGCTATTTCCTCTCGGTATTTTTTGCTTTTTTTGAAAAGTACGACAGATAAAACCGGAGCCAGAAGTGCTAATAAGAGTACTACTACTAAAAATAATTCCATTTCAAAGTCCTTTTACTCTATCAATTTGTAACAGCTGTGCTTCCTAACTATGTTATCACTTCTATATCTGAAAAAGCACATTCAAAAATATCATTTACAGTGGAAAGTTTGAACCTGCCTCTGGGCGCCCGGGTGATAAGTCTCATGAAATTGTAATCAAGAAATACCTATAGCATGGTCGAATTGTTATGAATTGATTGCTTTGGTTAACACCGTGTCCGTGCATGACCCTCTGTTAGCTGAACGTACAAGGACGACCGCAAAGGTATTGCTGGAAGCAGGGGAATCAAGCCGTTTGAAACCTGCGGCGTAAGAGGTTTGGCAGCAGCGCGATGGTGCATTTTTCGGAAAAAAATGCCCGCAGAGCGGGCATAACAAAAAACTACAGGAAAAATTCTCGTCGCAACGCTTGAGCTGTGTGTTGCGTCACTATAGTAGCAACGAAAATTCTCTCCTGCTGACAATGTTCGATGAGTTAATTTTGTTGCCGGGATTCACAGCGCACGCTTCTGTCGCCATTTCTCCCGTTCGCGATGAGCTATCTCCGCTGTCCATGTTAACCCGCCCAGCGCGACTGGCGGATAATCCGGCAAAAATTCATCGGGCGAAATGCCGGTTGCTTATCAGCGATGACATCAGCTTTCACGTTGCCGAAAGTCGTCGCCGGTTTGTGTTGAATGCCTTCATAAAATGCCTGGATAATTTCTTCTTTAAACTGTGCCGGACGGGGATGCTGCTGCACCACGGCTTCACGTTGCTCATCGCTGAAGTGGTCATAGTCAATACCCAGCACATCCATCTCAACGCCGGCCGTCACCAGGGCGATTTCCCCGGCCATAAATTGCGGAATGCCGGGCGTCGTGTGCAGGGCAATCGCCGTCCACACTTTATCAATATCCGCCTGGGCAACCCCGTGATGTTGCAGAAAATCGCGCGCCGCATTGGCGCCATCGACTTCAAAGCGCTTATCGCAGCTGCAATGCTGTTGCGTCAGGCCCACATCATGAAACATGCAGCCAACGTAAAGCAGCTCGGCATCCACTTTGACGCCCAGTCGCTGACCTGCCAAAGCGCCCCAGTAAAAAACGCGGCTGGAGTGATGAAATAACAGATCCGATTCGATGTCACGTACCAGCGCGGTAGCATCGCGCGCCATTTTGCTGTCTGGAATACGAATGCCGTTAATCGTAAAACTCATGGTGATGTCTCCGCTTAGTGAAGTTGCGTTCAGCATAAAGCCGCGCGACAATGTCATGAATCTCTGTTTAACGATGATTCCAGACATTGCGATTTAAGCGGACAGCCAGACAATGACTCACCATCACATTACCCTTTTGGCCGTTCCCGGCGCCCAGTTGCTGGATATTTCCGGGCCGCTGGATGTGTTTGCCGAGGCAAATCGGCTGCTGCATCGTCAGGTGTATCAGCTCAGCGTGATGTCGCTGCAGCACACCAGCATCCGCTGCTCGTCTGGTGTCCGGCTGGAAGCCGACGTTGCGCTAACTGCGGCGACACAGCATCGCGCCGATACCTTTCTGGTCGCCGGAGCACCTGACGCCAGCCACATGCAGCTTTCCGCCAGTGAGCGCCAGCAGATTATCGCGCTCTGTCAGCGCAGCCAGCGTTACGGCTCGGTGTGTACCGGGGCGCTGCTGCTGGCGCAAACGGGTTTGCTGAACGGCAGGAAAGTCACTACTCACTGGGCGTGTGCGGAACGGCTGGCATTACTGCTACCCGACGCGCAGGTCGAAGCCGATGCGCTATATGTGGCGGATGGTGCATTACGCACGGCAGCGGGGGTGACGTCCGGACTGGATCTGGCGCTGCGGCTGGTGGAAGAGGATCTCGGGTGCGAGCTGGCGCAGGAGGTGGCCGCCAGCCTGGTGATGTTCTTCCAGCGCCCGGTCACACAGGGACATTTCGTGCGTAAACAACAGATGTCCCTGGCCGGACGCAGCGCCTTTCAGGAGATGCAGCGCTGGGCAATCGCGCATCTGGCACAGATTCGCGGGCTGGAAGACCTGGCGGCGCACATGCACCTCAGTACGCGGCATTTAGCGCGTCTGTTTCAGCAGGAGATGCAGATCCAGCCTGGCGCATGGCTGGAGCAGGCACGCATCAGCCACGCGCGGACTTTGCTGGATGCCGGTGAGCTGCCGCTCAAAGCGATCCCGGCGGCCTGCGGTTATCACAGTGCCGATGTGATGCGCCGCGCGTTTGTCAAAGTGACCGGCATGACGCCGTCGCTGTATCGCAAAATGTTCCCGCCGCCGCGCTGAGTGTGCACCACTGTCTGCATTCTCGTCCGGCTGCGCCATCCAGCCGGTTATTCCAGCGTGTTGCTTTCCAGCTTACGCGTTGCAGTCCCGCGCGTTGACCACCAGCAGAGCAGCGAACCGAGGCAAACCATGGCCGTGCCTTGCCAGAAGGAGAAAGTCAGGCTGGAGTTAAGGATAAAAGCGGCTATCAGCGATGAAATGATAGGGATAAAGTAGGAGGCTGCGGCTAACAGCGTGACATTGCCGTGCAGAATGCCGACGTTCCACGCCGCATAGCCGAGCCCCATCGCCATTGCTGCCAGCGCCAGGCTGATGCACGCCTGCAGGGAGAACACCACGGGCGGCTGCGGTGATAGCAGCGATTTCAGCCACAGCGTCAGCGCAGTTAATATGAAAAACAGCGTGATGCCGTTACTGCCTTTAGCGCTATTTTTTGTCACTACACAATAAACCGCCCAAATCATCGCACCGCCAAATGCCAGACCATAACTGAGCGGATTATCCATCACGTTGTCGATCATTTCGCCCAGTGAAAGTCCCCGATCGCCGCTCAGTACCCGACAAATACCGGCGACGGCCAGCAGGAGGCCGGGAATAATCAACGGGCTGGTCTTTTGCCGGTTAACCATCACCGTTAAAACGATGGTCATCGCCGGCCACAGGTAATTAACCATGCCGACTTCAATCGCCTGATGGCCGCTATGAGTAAAACCCAGCGACAGCGACAGGCAGAGCTCATAGCAGACAAACAGCAGGCTGCCGATCAGCAAATAGCGTCGGGGAAACTGGCGCAGGTCAGGAAAACCCACGGTGAGCAGCAACAGCAGGGCGCTGGCGCTGTAAATCAGCGCGGCACCGGTTACCGGACCAAAACTTTCACTGACGCTTTTTATTAATCCTACAATCGTGCTCCACAGCAGAATGGCCAGCAGACCAGTCAGGGTAGCTTTACTCTGTGGCATTACCCGTTACCTCAATGTGTGAAAAATCGCGGCTTGCTCGCCAGTGTGGCGGCTGGCGGGGACGCAGACAAGATGAATCTGCAGGTTGCCAATGTGACTGGCCGGAAAACGAACCCGTCTGCAGACAAAAAGTTAAAAAAATATCCTGATTAAAATCAGTGCAATAGAGTAGTGATGTAAATCTTCGCTAAAAAAATATCTTGCTATTAAATAGCGCGCTATATAAATTCAGTCTCAGTTCAGAACACGACCATCGAGTCATTATCATTTAAATAGTGTGCGATATAATCGCAAAAAATATTAAAGGAGTAACACCATGAAATTACAACACTCTCTGCTTGCCATGGCGATGGCTACTGCATCTGTAAATAGCTTTGCTGACGCACCACAACCTGAACGTCACGTGCAGCAGTTTTTACAGGCGCTGAACAGCAGCGGCGGCAAACCGATTGAGCAACTGTCACCGCAGGCGGCGCGCCAGGTGCTGATTGATGCGCAGAAGGGCGTAACGCTGCCGCCGGCCGACGTCACTGAAAAAACCATTCAGGTAAACGGCCAGCCCATTAAGCTGAATATCGTAAAACCGCAGGGCGCACAGGGTACGCTGCCGGTATTTATGTTCTTCCACGGCGGCGGCTGGATCCTCGGTGATTTCCCGACCCACGAACGTCTGGTGCGCGATCTGGTGGTGGAATCTGGCGCAGCGGCTGTGTTTGTGAACTATACGCCGTCACCCGAAGCGCATTATCCGCTGGCCATCAATCAGGCTTATGCGGCGACACGCTGGGTGGCGGAACACGGTAGTGAAATTGGTGTCGATGGTAAGCGCCTGGCGCTGGTCGGTAACAGCGTCGGCGGCAATATGGTGGCGGCGGTCGCGCTGCAGGCTAAACAGCAGCAAACGCCAGCGATTCGTTATGACATCATGCTGTGGCCGGTAACCGATGCGCGCTTTGATACCGCTTCGTATCACCAGTTTGCCAACGGATATTTCCTGTCGCGTAACATGATGAAATGGTTCTGGGACGCCTACACCACCAAACAGAGCGAGCGCGACAATATTCTCGCTTCGCCGCTGCGCGCCACGAAAGAGCAGCTGCAGGGCCTACCGCCAACGTTGATTCAGACGGCAGAACTGGATGTGCTGCGTGATGAGGGTGAAGCCTTTGGTCGCAAACTGGATGCTGCTGGAGTGGATGTCACCGTGACGCGCTATAACGGCCTGATTCATGACTACGGCCTGCTCAATCCGCTGAGCGAGGTGCCGGCGGTTCGCACTGCGATTCGCCAGGCGGCGGAAGAGCTGAAAACCCATCTGCAGTAAGCTTCAGGCCAGGCGCGGCGGCGTCTGGCCCGTTCATTTATCCTCGCGTCACTTCCACTTCATCTCACCGGTATTCACCTTCGCGCTCAGCTCCAGCGAGCTGACATCCGCTAAGGTTGGCCACGCCTGTTTCATCGCCTGAATCACCGCCGCGGAGCCTTTGTGCTGTTGCAGCGCCCGCTCAAAACTTTGCAGATAATCCAGGGTAAAGGTGACCGCCTTATCGCCCGCCGGACGCGCACCCAGATAGTGGCCGGGGATCACCACCTGCGGCTTCAACTGCTGCATTTCTCGCAATACCTGACGCCACTCTGCGCGGCTGGCTGCGGTCTGGGTGTCCGCGGTCCAGACGTGAATGCCGGAATCCACCACTGTGCCACCGAGTATTGCCTTACTGGAGGGAATCCACACGTAGGCTGATTTTTCTGCCGCGTGGCGCAGCTCGATGCGCTCACCATCGACGCTAAACCGCGTCTGGTGGGTAATCTGCGGCACATACAGCTGGTGCGGCGCAGCGCCGTTCATCTGCGGTCCCCAGTACTGCAGCTTGGCATCTTTGGTCGCTTCGATATGTTCCACTACCAGCGGCGAGGCGACAATTTTGGCCTGCGGGAACGCCCGCACCAGCGGCTCAAGACCGAAGTAGAAATCCGGATCGCCCGAGGTGATCACGATGTGGGTCAGCTGCTTGCCGCGCGATTTAATCAGTTCCACCAGCTTCTCGCCATCTTTGGGGCTGAACTGCGCATCAAACAGAATCGCTTCATGCGGACCGGAGACCAGCGTCGACGAGACCGGAAAAATTCCCTGTTCCTGTGGGTTATACACGTCTAACTGCAACGGGGTGGCAAAAGCCGGCGCGGCGGCTAAGGTGACCAGCAGCGCGAGTGATTTCATCTTCATGGCATCTTCCTTTTTACGGCAACGTGCCGTCACTGAAAGACGCTATTGTAAGCAAATCGCCAGCTGGCAGAATTCCCGCAATCAGATATGATCAGTTGCATAAAACGATCAGATGGAGCCTGCATGGACAGAGTGACGGCAGCGCGGGTGTTTAACCGGATTTGTGAGTTGGGAAGCCTGAGCGCGGCGGCGCGCGCGCTGGATATATCGCGCCCGATGGTCAGTCGCTATCTTGATGAAATGGAGAAGTGGGCGGGCGCACGCCTGCTGCACCGTTCTTCACGGCGGCTGACCATTACCCCGGCGGGTGAGCAGATTTTGCATAAGACACGCGCGCTGGCCCGGCTGGCCGACGAGATTGAACAGCAGGGCGATGAGGGCAAACCGCAGGGCACGTTGCGCGTGGCCTGTGCACATTCAACCGCCACACACATTCTTGGACCGATGATTCCGGCGTTCCTTGCGCGTTACCCGGCGGTGCGTATTGAGCTGGAGATCAATAATCAGCCGGTTAGCCTGGTGGGTGAGCGCATCGATGTGGCTATTCGTATTACCGACGATCCGGAGCCCGGCGCGATTGCCCGCAGGCTGGGTGAATGTGCCTCGGTAGTCTGCGCCGCGCCGGCCTATTTAACGCAGCGGGGCGAACCGCAGACGCCAGCGGATCTGGCACAACATAATTGCCTGCACTACAGCCGCTTTGCCGGGCAGCGCTGGCAGTTTCACGATGCGCAAGGCGAGGCGGTTTCCGTGGTGGTGAGCGGCAATTTCAGCGCCGGTATTTCATCCGTGTTATGTGATGCTGCTATCGCCGGCTGTGGTGTTGCCATGGTGCCGGCAATGGAGGCACAGGCTGCGCTCGCCAGCGGTCAGTTACGTTGCGTACTGCCCGGCTTTCAACCGCGCACCTTAGGCATTTATGGCCTGTATATGTCGCGCGAACGCCAGCCTGCGGTATTACGGGTATTTCTGGATGCGGTGACGCAGCAGTTGCAAAACCTCTGAATCATCACTGTGACAACGTCACTGGTGCCTGTCACGCGCTGTATGTGTTACGTAACACCGTTTCGACCACCTGAACCGTGGCGTTAAGCGACAAATCCACCGCACAACTGCTACTATGCGCCGCGCCGCGGCAGTTGAGCAGCGCGCCGGGTTCCACTTTCACTCATTTTTACCTGCTTAACGGCATGGGGTAGCACCGTAATGTTTCACGATTTAGGCATTATCAATCTCTGGACTTTCCTGGCGGGCGCGCTGGTGATCATTCTATTACCCGGACCCAACAGCCTGTATGTGCTGCGCACCGGGATGAGTCGTGGGGCAAAGCCGGCCTGTCAGGCGATAGCCGGGGTGATGGCGGGCGATTTGATTTTGATTTTCCTCGCCTGGGCGGGCGTCGCGACGCTGATCCGTACCAGTCCGCATATTTTTATGGTGGTGCGTTATCTTGGTGCCATGTTCCTGCTGTATCTCGGCGTGAAGATTATCATCGGCGCGCTGCGCAAACGCAGCGGCGATCAACCGGCTGAAGCGGTAAAAGAGGAAAACTATTTCCTGCGTGCGCTGCTGCTTGGCGTAACTAATCCCAAGGCGATTCTGTTTTACGTTTCGTTCTTCATTCAGTTTATCGATCCGCGCGTAACCCATACCGCGCCGGCGTTTGCCACCCTGGGTGCGCTGATTCAGGTGATCAGTTTCAGCTACTATTCCCTGTTGCTGGTGGCTGGCGCGGTGATGGTGCGCTATCTGCGCAGCCGCACCCGCCTGGTTAAGCTGGCGAACATGCTGACCGGCATGCTGTTTTTTGGCTTCGCCGTGCGGTTAGTCAGCGCGCAAAGCTAACCCTTCTGAAGCACGCCACGGCAGCAACGTCGCCTCCGCCGGCTGCACCCTAAAATGGCAACGCGATGATGCAGCGGTGCGCACAGTTTGTGCGCATTGCCTGCATCGGTATGGCTGCCGCATCCATAAGTATTCCATCTTGTATCCCAGACCGTATCCCATCTGGTCCGGCGCATAACGGCCGCGCACACCACACTATTCTGGCACGCAAACTGCACTCCTCCCGGTAGCCAATTAACCCGGGAGAACGATCATGTTTGATGCACTGCTGGATGAAGATGCCACCCAGCTGGCGGCGCGGGTGCGCGACGGCGAGGTTTCCGCGCGCGAGTTAACCCAGGCGACGCTGGATCGCCTGGAACAGCGGGAGCCGCTGATTCAGGCGTTTTGTACGCTAACGCCGGAGCGGGCGCTGGCACAGGCAGAGCAGATCGACCGCCGTCGTGCGCGCGGCGAGCCGCTGGGCGCACTGGCGGGGGTGCCGCTGGCGGTAAAAGATTTGATCTGTACCGCCGGTGTGCGAACCACATCAGGATCGGCCGCCTACGCCGATTTTATTCCCGAAGAAGATGACATCACCGTTGAGCGCCTGCTGGCGGCGGATGCCATCCTGCTGGGCAAGACCACCGCGCCGGAGTTTGGCTACAGCGGTGTCGGCCATAATCCCCTGTTTCCCTCACCGCGTAATCCCTGGGATGTGAGCAAAACGCCGGGCGGATCGAGTGCGGGATCCGGCGCGGCGCTGGCGGCGCGGCTGTGTCCGATTGCGCTCGGCAGTGATGGCGGAGGATCGGTACGAATTCCGGCGGCCCATTGCGGTGTCTATGGACTCAAGGCCTCGATGGGGCGGGTGCCGCTGTGGCCGGGCTGCCGCGATGAGCGTTATCCTGGCGTTTCCAGCTGGGAATCGCTTGAACATATCGGTCCGATGACGCGTAGCGTGCGCGACAGCGCGCTGATGATGTCGGTGATGGCCGGTCCGGACATGCGCGATCGGCACTCCATCCCATGCAGCGATGTTGACTGGCTCGCCAGTCTGGATCGGCCACTGCAGGGGTTGCGCATCGCTTTCAGCGCCGACTTTGGCTATATCGCCGTCGATGCGGAAGTGCGCGCCGTGGTCACCGCGGCCGCGCGTCGTTTCGCTGCAGCGCTGGGCGCAGAGCTGGAGGAGGTGGATCCCGGCATCGCTGACGAAAGCGCCAGCTTTGCTGCGCTGGTGGCGTTCGAAAGCGATCTGAGCGGCATGCGCCAGATGCAGAACCAGCTGGGAACAGCGATGTCACCGCACCTGAGTGCCATGCTGCAGCGCGACTGGCGCGCGGAGCATTTCACCGACGCCAATACCACGCGCAAAAAGCTCTGCAACCAGCTGTGGCGCTTTATGCAGCGCTACGACCTGCTGCTGTCACCGACGCTGGCGGTGCCGCCGTTTGCGCTGCACATGCAGGGCCCGGAAATCATTGATGGCCGCATGGTGCGCAGCGATCACTGGCTGTCGTTCTGCTTCCCGTTCAATTTTACCGGTCAGCCTGCCGCCTCGGTGCCTGCCGGCTTCACGGCCAGTGGTCTGCCGATCGGTATGCAAATTGTGGGTCGTCATCTGGACGATGGCCTGGTGCTGGCGGCCAGTGCCGCTTTTGAGCGCATCCAACCATGGAATCATCACTATCCTGCTGCTATTGGAGTTCTCCATGAGTAACAAATCTTCCCCTGCGCTGGAGCAGGAGTTCGAGCATGAGCCGGTGCCGCTTAGCCATCGCCACTCGACGGGTTCGGTGTCGGCGGTGTGGTTTGGCTTTCCGATGATCCTCACCAATGCGCTGTTCGGCGGCATTATCACCTGGCATCTTGGCTTCTGGCCGGCACTGCTGGCGATTTTGCTGGGTAACCTGGTGCTGTTTGCCTATGTCGGCGCACTTAGCTGGTTCGCCGGACATACCGGTATGAACTTCGCGCTGCAGGCGAAGCGGACCTTCGGCACCAAAGGCTATATTCTGGTGTCCGGCTTTCTTTCTACCGTGGTGATAGGCTGGTACGCCTTCCAGACCGGCCTGACCGGGACGGTGATCAACCAGACTTTTGGCTGGAATGCGCTGGCGGTCACCGCGTTTGCCATGGTGCTGTATACCGGCGTCACCTTTCTCGGGGTGCGGGCGCTGTCGGTGCTGGGAATGATTGCCGCTCCGCTGTTTGTGGTGCTGGGGCTGGTGGCGCTGTGGCTGGTGAGCAAGGATCATGATTTCACCACGCTGACCCAGTGGCAGGGCAGTCCGGCAGCCGCTGGCGCCATGAGCATGGGCACGGCGGTCACCATGGTGATTGCCGGCTTTGCGGATTCCGGCACCATGACAGCGGATTTTACCCGCTGGTCGAAGGACGGCAAATCAGCGGTGATCGCCGCGTTTTCCGCGTTCCCGCTGGCGAATGTGATTTCCTATCTGTTTGGTGTGGTGATTGTCGCCGTCGGCGCGGCGGTCGATCCGCTCAGCAACGGCGGTAACTTCCTGCCGCTGCTGATGGGGCACGGCATGCTGCTCTCCGTCATTGCCTTTCTGTTTGTGTTTATCAACCTCGGTTCGGTGTGCACGCACTGCCTGTATAACGGCGCGGTCGGTTTCAGCCATCTGTTCAGCAGCAATATGCGCCTGTGGACGCTGATCCTCGGGGCCATCGGTGGCGTGCTGGCGCTGGCCGGCGTGTGGTCCTTGTTCCTCGAATGGCTCAGCCTGCTTGGCATGGTGGTGCCGCCGTTTGGCGCAGTGATGATTGTTGATCTGATCTTTATGGCAAAAATCAGCGAACAGCGTCAAACCCGGCGCCTGCGCGGCAGCGCGTTCGCCGCCTGGGCCATCGGCAGCCTGTGTGCGGTGATGGCCCACCTCGAATTCCCGCAGTTTGGTGAAGCGGTTATCGGCCTGGTCACCGCAGCACTGAGCTATACGCTGATCGTGAAATGGAAACCGGAAAGTAGCACGGCGGTAATGGAGAAAAGCAATGCCTGATTATATCGTTGATTCAACCCCCTATCCGTGGCCGTTTGACGGCAACTGCACGGTGCAAAACACCGCGCTGCTGGTGATAGATATGCAAACCGACTTCTGCGGTAAGGGCGGCTATGTTGACACCATGGGTTACGACATCTCTCTTACGCGTGCACCCATCAAACCGCTGCAGCAGGTGCTGGCGCGCATGCGCGCATGCGGCTTCCCGATCATCCATACCCGTGAAGGCCATCGTCCGGACCTGAGCGATCTGCCGGCCAACAAGCGCTGGCGATCGCGGCGGATGCAGGCGGAGATCGGTGCTCCCGGGCCCTGTGGTCGCATTCTGGTACGCGGTGAGCCAGGCTGGGAAATCATCCCCGAGCTGGCACCGCTACCGGATGAAGTGATTATTGATAAACCCGGCAAAGGCTCTTTTTACGCCACCGACCTTGAGCTGATTCTGCACAGTCGCGGTATCCGCAACTTAATCATCAGCGGCATCACTACCGACGTTTGCGTGCATACCACACTGCGCGAAGCCAACGATCGCGGCTTTGAATGTCTGGTGCTGAGCGACTGCTGCGCGGCGACGGAGTTGAAACATCACGAGGCGGCGCTCAGCATGATTCATATGCAGGGCGGTATTTTTGGCGCAGTGGCGGACTCGGCAACGCTGCTGGCCGCGCTGAACAGCCCGGCAGTGGCGCGGGTGAGCTAATCCGGCAACGGACGCGAACGGCGGGCTGGCCAGGCGTTGAGGTGCCGGGCCAGCCACAACCGAACACCAACCCTGAACGGGCGTGATGATGCAGTCTGACCGGCCTCCGCCGGTCATGGCCAACCTCAGCCGACGTTGCCGGCAATCGTCAGATAGTCGGTATACATTTGCGGTGCGCCGGAGAACGAGGCCATGGTGCGCCATTCATCATACATACGCTCGCTCTCCTGATGGTTTTTCACAAACGTCAGCGATTTTTCGGTTGAGACGTCCATCGCCGGATGGAAGCTGTTGAGCGAGTCGAGACTTTCGATCACCAGCATCACTGCATATTGCTCACTTCGATTGCCGCCGGTGCCCTTCAGCATGTGAAACTTCCAGCCGGGATAGTCATCAATGCGCGCGACGTTCTCAATCATAAAGCGATCAAAGTCGGCAGCCGTCACGCCAGCGCGTAGTGCCAGATGATGAAAACCGACCACGCGTGCCACCGCAGGTTGAGCATCGGGCTGAAAGTTCGGGCCGGGCGGCAGTGAACTGTGGCGGTTTTCTGCCAGCAGCGAGAAGGTGGAGAACAGCGTTGGTAACTCCCCATAGGTGGCAAAGTTTTTCCACTCCTCAAGCAGCGCGCACGCCTCGGGCCGTTGTTGCCAGAAGGCGGTGGCCTCAGCCGTGAGTTCGCCAGCCGGTGTGATATAGCGGTCATAGTCTGCCTGGCTGGGAGCCTGATACAGCATCAGGTATTGTTCCTGGCGTTCGCCGCGCAGGCCTTTTAACAGCGACCATTGCCAGCCCGGATAAGCAGGAATCTGCGTGCCGCGCGCCTTGAGAAAGGCTTCGAAGGTCGCGGCATTAACGCCTTTCTTCAGATTGAGCCCGACGTAGTGCAGGCTGAACACCGGTTGCGTTGAGGTTGTCATAGAAACTCCTTGTGAATATGACAGGGCAGAGGCGCTACTTCGCTGTCAGAGCGAAACGCGCCGCGAAAGTCACCAGCAGCAACATCACGATGCCGGCGCTGAGCGTGGTGGTCAGGGACGTGAGCTGGGCGCTAAAGCCAATCAGCGCCGGGCCCAGCAGTAGTCCGGAGTAACCGCACAGCGTGACGGCCGGTATGGCGTAATGCGCGGCGACGTTGCGCTGGTTACCCGCCGCGTTGAACAGAATCGGCACGATATTGGCCAGACCGATACCCACCAGCACAAAGCCGAGCAGGGCGCTCCACAGCCAGACGGAGAAAATCGCTAAAGCCAGCCCTCCGCTGGCGACGAGACCGCCCCAGGTGAGAACGCGGCGACTGCCGTAGTGATTAATCAGCCGATCGCCAAACAGGCGCAGCGTGGCGACAGCCGTGGCGTACAGCGTGAAGCTGAAACCGGCCAGCTGCATCGACATGGCGCGTTCACTGTTCATAAACACCGCTGACCAGTCGAGCATGGCGCCTTCGGTGAGGAACAGCAGGAAACACAGCAGGGCAATCAGCACCACGTTACGGTGCGTCAGGGCGCGCAGCGTACCGCGCGTTGGTTTTGCATCCGTGCAACGACGGGGCAACAGGGCGCTATGGCTCATCAGCAGCAGCAATAAAATCAACACACACAGCGGCAGCAGCGCCAGCAGAGGCGCAACCTGTAGCCACAGCAGCAGACTCACCGCGCCGGCACCAGCAATGCTGCCAAGACTGTAAAAGCCGTGAAAGCCCGACATCTTGCTGACCCCGGCCTCGCGCTCCACGATCACCGCCTGATAATTCATGCTGACATCCATCAGTCCGTTGATCGCGCCGAAGAGCAACAGCGCGCCCGCCATCGGCAGTGGTGAGGACAGCAGCATCAGCAGCGGCAGATCCAGGGCCAGTCCGGCACCGCACAGCAGCAGCAGCGTGCGACAGCCAAAATGGGCTATCAGCGCGCCGGTAAAAGGCATAACTGACATGGAGCCTGCGGCGATACAGAACAGCAGCAGCCCCAGCATGCCGTCATTGATCGCTAGTTGCGCTTTGGCGAAGGGAATAAGCGGCGCCCAGGCGGCCATGCCCAGTCCGGCGATAAAAAATAGCGTGCGCGTCGCGCGCTGCTGGCGCAGGTTAAGCAGATTACTGTTCATCATCACATCCCGGTGTAGTACGGCGTTTAATCGCCTGGCCTTATCCATGGTCGGGCTACAGGTACACTGCAGCCTGTGCAGAGGCCCATAAAAACGTAATTAATATTTAACAGTAACAAGACTTGTCCTGGAAATGACGTAGCGTGTTCAGGTGGCTGTATTCAGTAGATTTTATTTATGGCATACACGGAAGGCATTTTAAAAAAGCGCGATGTGGGATGGGAACGTTATGACGGATAAAGTCGATAATGACAAAAAATATTATAATTAACTGAAATGCATGGTAATTAACCTGTGGTGATACAAACATCTCGCGCACTGTGTAGCGGTGCAACTTATTGCGCGATAAATCGCACCGCTATCCACCAGGTTGAATTACCTGCACGTTGCTTAACTGAACAGCAGCGTTGATGTCATTAATCGGCAATTAAGAATATAAATATAATTAATGATTACTCAGTGCATTTAACAACCTGCAACCGTAAGCGCCAGGCCTCTTCACTTACTCATCCAGCTGTAAATAGCAGACACGCAGGCGGTGCCCGTCCGGGTCCAGCGCGGTAAAGGTGTAGCCAAAGTCCATGCGCACCGGCGACTGAATAATGGTGATTTCACGCAGCACGCCCCATTCGTGATAAAGAAAATCGACATCGTCTTTGCGCGCGGTTTTAAACACAATTTCGCTACGCGCTGCACTGGCAGGCAGGGAGAGTGCGGGTTCAACGATATACTGCGACCAGATACCCAGTTTAAAGCCGCTCTCAAACACAAACATGGCAAAGGTCGGGCTGAGTTCTGCGGGTTTGATGTCGAACAGCGCGGCATAAAAGTCAGCACTTTTCACGACGTTGGGCACATAAATAATGGTCATATTAGCGGTAAGCATGGTGATCTCCTTGTGTGTTTACCGCTGCATAGTAGGGGGAGGCTGTGACAGATTTTGTCAGGAGTCTACCGGGTACCGCAGATTCTGATAATCCCGCCAGCGTTTCAGCAACTGATGACGCGTGCCGGGATAGAGTTCGCTGCTGACGCTGATCGCTTCAATGCGGTCGACGCGGAAATTGCGGAACTCCTGGCGCAGTTCGCACCAGCCGCACAGCAGGCGCACGCGTTCAAAGTAGCCAATCACCACCGGCCAGATGGTGCGCGTGGAGAGGTTATCCTGCAGATCTTTGTAGCGCAGGTTGATCTTGCTGCGCTGATGGATCGCCTGGCGAATCTGCGGCAGATGGGTTTCGAACAACGCTTCGCCCTGGGAGGCGATCAGCAGCGACTGGTGATCGATACTCTGCGTGAGATGCGGCGGAATCACAGCCTGGACTTTAGCCAGCGCATGGCGCGCGGCGGACTTAAGCTCATCGTCGGTGTGTCGGGTGACCCAGTTGAGCCCAAGCACCAGCGCATCAATCTCCTGACGGGAAAACATCAGCGGCGGCAAATGGCCGTCGGATTTCAGTAAATAACCAACGCCCGCGCTGCCCTCAATCTCTACGCCCTGCAGCTGCAAACTAAGAATGTCACGATAGACGGTGCGCACGCTGATATGCAGCTGCTCGGCGATACGCTGCGCGGTCAGCGGATAGCGATGACAGCGCAGCAATTGCAGCAGTTCAGGAAGCCGCTGAGTTTTAGACATGATACGCCAGCCTTAAGCGAAGAACGCGCGCCGCCAGGATTCAGGCGCGCAACA
The DNA here is from genome assembly GCF_002928365.1 of Pantoea sp. ICBG 985. Lineage (NCBI taxonomy): Bacteria > Pseudomonadati > Pseudomonadota > Gammaproteobacteria > Enterobacterales > Erwiniaceae > Pantoea > Pantoea sp. ICBG 985. The sequence continues at coordinate 189,557 of NZ_POWM01000003.1, read as the reverse complement.
GTTGGCTTAATGTAGCCAAATCCGCCGTGCTTTGCAGCTCGCTGATAGCCAGTAACTGCTGCTGGCGCGCCGGCACTTCATGGCGCAGCGCCTGACGCAGTTTGGCCGCCACATCTACGCCATCCGCCAGCGACTGCTGCCGCGTGCGGCGCTGCTGCAGCTGACGACCCTCTTTCAGCGTCAGCGTGACGAGATGAAAACGCCGCGCCGGGTTGAGCGCATCGGGCGGCGCGGACGCATCCGGTGTGCGACGCACTTTGGCCGCCAGCGGCATCACCGCCGGATTAAGCGCACCTTCGGCAAAATCTTCCAGCCGCAAATCGTCATACATCAGCATGGCGGCAATCACGTACTCCAGGCTAAAGCGTGCTTCGATGCCGTTAGCCGGCACGCGAACTGCCGCCGCGATGTCACCACCCGGCGGGAAGGCGACCGTGATGTCATCAATATTTTCCAGCAGCGAGTTCAGCGAGTGGCCTTCCGCCAGCCAGGCGCGCCGCAGCAGACGTGCCGCTTCGGCAGCGCTGTGAGTTCCGGCGCAGGTGGGGAAGGGTTTGAACTCCAGACCGGGGGTACTGATGCGCCACGGCGCGCCCCAGTTTTCCACCAGTCGTTGCGGTTGCGCCTCGCCATTACTGCTGGCGGCGAGAAACGCGTCGAGCACGCCTTCATGCCGGCCATCGAATTTCGCCAGCGTCAGCTGCGCCGCCATCACCGCACGCTCTGCCGCCAGTCCGGCGTGCAGCGGCTTCACCGCTGAACCAAACTGAGCGCGCAGTCCGCTGGCCTGGGTCGCTGCGATGCCGATCAGCGTGGCGCAGTCGGTTGCATTAAGCTGCAGCAGACGTGCCAGCGCGGCCGCCGCCGCAAGCGTGCCCAGCGTGGCCGTGTTGTGATAACCCAGCGCATAGTGTTGCTGGCTGGCGGCCAGTCCCAGCCGGCCAGCCACTTCCACGCCGATGACATAAGCATCAAGGAACGCTTCGGCAGTGGCGGGCTGCTGTTGCTGCCAGGCAAACAGCGCAGGCAGAATCGCCACGCTGGGATGGCCGCGAAAATCGGCATGGAAATCATCGTAATCCAGCGCATGCCCGGCATAGCCCAGCAGTAACGCCTGTGAGCGTACGCTGCCGTCGCCATAAACCTGTCGCAGCGCCGGTAAGCCGCTATCCGGTACCTGCTGCTGTAACACCGGCCAGCTCACAGCCAGAAAATCCTGTATGCCAGTGCGCGCGGCATCACGTGCCGCCGTATCCGGCTGGCTTTGCAGGATGCGCTCAGCCAGCGCGACGCTCAGGTTCATGCCTGCTCCAGACTGCGCAGCGCCGCCACAGCGAGCTGCGCGAGGTAGCGTGACGTGGGCAGTAACACCGCATCATTGATGCGAAAAGCCGGATGGTGCAGCGCATAAGGTTCGCCAGTGCCGATCATCACAAAGGCGCCGGGCAGCTGTTGCTGATAAAAAGCAAAATCTTCGCCGATCGGGCTGGCTTCCACCACGCGCGCCTCAAGTCCGCTGGCGGTGGCCTGCTGCAGAGCAAAATCCGCCCAGTGCGCATCATTCACCACCGCAGGCGGACCGGCGTGCCAGTTAAACTCAACCTCTGCGGCAAAGGCCGCACCAAGGCCGAGCACGATTTCGCGGAAGCGCTGCTCCAGTCGCTCACGCGTGGACTGAGAGAAGGTGCGCACCGTGCCTTCCAGCCAGGCGCTGTCCGGAATGACGTTCCAGGTGCTGCCGCTGTGCAGCTGGGTGATCGAAACCACCGCGTTGTCAGCGGAGGGGGCGTTACGGCTAATCAGCGTTTGCGCCGCGGAGACAATCTGTGCCGCGATAACGATCGGATCGTTGCCCTGATGCGGTTTGGCAGCATGGCTGCCGGTGCCGGTGATGCGGATATCGAAGCGATCCACCGCCGCGGTCAGCGCACCGGCTTTGCTACCCACCACGCCAGGCGGCAGCGACGGATCGTTATGAATGCCGAAAATCGCCACCGCCTCCTGCAGCGCGCCGGTGGCGATGACATCCGGCGCGCCCTGGCCGGTCTCTTCGGCGGCCTGGAACAGAATCCGCACGCGGCCGGGCAGCGTTGCCTCCTGCTGCTTAAGCAGAATCGCCGCGCCGAGTGCAGCGGAAGCGTGAAAATCGTGGCCGCAGGCGTGCATCACGCCGGGACGCTCCGAGCGAAAAGCAACGTCCGACTGCTCTTCAATCGGCAACGCATCAATATCCGAACGCAGCACAATCAGCGGTCCCTGTACCGGGCCGACCTCCGCCACCAGACCTGTTTTCAGTGGCAAATCAACGATGCGAATCTGGTGCTGTTCCAGCTGCTGGCGCAGGCGGGCGGTGGTTTCAAACTCCTGATTAGAGAGTTCCGGAAAACGGTGCAGTTCGTGGCGAAAGGCGATCAGCTGCTCGCCCAGCGCTGTTTCATTCAGTTGGCTCATGCCTGGCTTCCTTGTGATGCCGCCTGGCGCGTCAGCCAGGCATCGTGCGCGGTTTCATCCAGCACTTTTTTCATATATTGCGTGATGTGGCCTTTGCCGAGATCGGTGGTGTGCATGAGCACAAATCCGCGCTTGCGATACATATCAATCAGCCACGGATGGCTGATGGCGGTACCGAGCGAAACCGCCGGTGCGCGTAACTGGCCGCGTAAAATTTCCTGCTCCAGGCGATCCTGAACCTGGCGGCCAAACTGCTGCCCCGCATAGTCCGGGTGGGCGCCAAACCAGCCGATGTGCGGCAGGCCGAACGGACCCGGCAACGGGCCCCATGGATAACGCACGGTGACCGAGGAGACCATCACGCCCTGGGCATACAGCGCATACACGCCGTGGCTTTGCAGATGCCGCCGCGTTTTCTCGCGGTCAGCGGTGGCCGCATCAAATTTGATCCCCAGCGCCAGCGTGGGCGCATAGGCGGCATGCATCAGCGCCTGATAAGTGTCCACTTCGTCTTCTGTGACCTGACGAAACTCAAGTGTCATAGCTATCCCCGGAAAACCGCCCGGCGGGCGATAAAGAAAGAAGGCTCAGAGTAGCAGTAAAGCGCTGACGGGCTATATGTGAAATCCGGATAAGCTAATGCAAATTTGTGAAAATGAAATGGCGGCTTTTTCATTGCACAAATCGCCATTTACCGTAGTATGCATAAAATACATAGCGCTATAACTATTTCGCATTAATCCTCTGAAATATAACAATTTTGTTATGGCGTTTTTCCTAATCAGGGTGACAACGTGTTAGCGATTAAATCTCCGCGTGCCTACGCACACGAACCGGGACTGCGTGCGCGCACCGGTGAATTCATTAAACCTTATGCTACGCATATCCGTATTTTCACCTCTCCGCGCGCCTGGCAGGCGGTTAATCCGCAATTAACGCAAAGTCTGGAAACCTGTGGTATTCGCTGGGAAATCGAGTATTTGCACGGCGAATGCACCGACGCGGCCATTGATACGCTGAAAAGCAATCTGCAACAGCAGCAGGCTGAACTGTTGCTGGCAATTGGCGGCGGGCGCGTACTGGATGCGGCTAAAGCGGTCGGCAGCCAGTTACCGGAAATCACCGTCGTCAATTTCGCCACCGTCGCGGCGACCTGTGCCGCCTGGTCGCCCGTGGCGATTATTTATGACGCGCAGGGCGGCCACGTGCGCAGCCAGCCGCTGGGCAAAATGCCTGAACTTGTACTGGTAGACAGCGAAGTGATTGCGCAAAGTGATGTGCGTTACCTCAAAGCGGGCATTGTCGACGCGCTGGCTAAATACTACGAGTTCTCTCCTTATCTGCGGCACAACCCCCACGATCTCGCCCTCGATCTTAAAGTGATGACCGCGCAGCGCGCGCTGGATGTCTATCGCCAGCACGGTGCCGCTGCCGTGCTGGCCAACCAGCAACAGCAGGTAACGCCGGAACTGGTGAAGGTGATCGATGCCAGTATTGTGCTGGCCGGCCTGGCCAACAGCGTGCGTGACGTGCTGCCAACGCCAGGCTTTGCCCATGCCATTCATAACCGTCTGACCCATCAGCCGGAGCTGCACCACTGGCTGCACGGTGAAAAAGTCGGTTACAGCCTGCTGGTGCAGTCGCTGATTGAGCACGACGGTGAGCCGGACGCCGCGCTGCTGGCGCTGCTGCGACAGTATGATATGCCGCTGACCTTAGCGCCGCTGCACGGCGATCGTCGCGCAGCCATCAGAAGCATTGCTGAACAGATCAAATTCCCGGCGGCCAGCGCCGAACGTCTGCCGTTCCGCATCAGCGCGGATGCCTTAGAGCAGGCGCTGCTGGCGACCGAGAACGCCTTTTAATTGTTATTGACCCTTTTATTGACCAGGAAAAAATATGGCTACTTCATCTTCACGCCGCATCCGTTTAGGGCTGTTTGTACAACCGGTTGGACAGCATGTGAGCGGCTGGCGGCTGACGGAAAATCTGGGCGATCCGACGGATATTGACTGGCTGATCACCATCGCGAAAAAAGCCGAAGCCGGTAAGTTTGATCTGTTCTTCGTGGGTGATGCACTGGCGACCAGCATGTATCGTCTGCCTTCCACCATGGCGCGTCTGGAGCCGTTAACGCTGCTGTCGGCGCTGGCGGTCAACACCAAACGCATTGGCCTGGCGGCGACCGCCTCGACCACCTTCAGCGACCCGTTCACCATGGCACGCAGCTTCTCGTCGCTGGACCACATTAGCCGCGGCCGCGCCGCCTGGAACGTGGTGACGTCGTTCTCTACCGATGTGGCGCGTAACTTCAGCCGCAGCGATATGCCTAATCATGCGGAGCGCTACGCTCGCGCGCGTGAATTCCTTGATGTCACCTATAAGCTGTGGGACGGCTGGCAGGCGGGGGCGGTGCAGCCCAACAAAGAGACCGGTCAGTACTTCATTGATGACAAAATTCAGCCGATTAACCACGTCGGCGAGCACTTCCAGGTGCAGGGCCCGCTGAACATTACCCGCTCACCGCAGGGGCGTCCGGTGATTATCGAAGCCGGTTCTTCCAGCGATGGGCAGAAGCTGGCGGCAGAGACCGCCGAGGTGATTTTCACCGCCTCGGCCAGCCTGGAAGAAGCACAAAGCTTCTACCGTTCGCAGAAAGATCAGGTGATTGCCGCCGGACGCAATCCGGATCACGTGGTGATCATGCCTGGCGTGATGCCGATTGTGGGCCGCACGCGCGAAGAGGCCAAAGCGCTGTGGAAAGAGCTCAACACGCTGGTTGATATCGACAACGGTCTGCGTCAGCTCTCGCTGCGCTTCAATATGGATCTGAGCCAGTATCCGCTCGACGGTCCGGTGCCGGAAGTGCCGCTGGGTGAAGGTAACCAGAGCCGCGTGAAACTGATGACCGACATGGCGAAACGTGAAAATCTGACGCTGCGCGAACTGGCCGCGGTAGCCGCCGGATCGCGTGGTCACCGGGTAATCGTCGGTACCGCGCAGGATATTGCCGATGACTTTGAGCTGTGGCTCAACGAGGGCGGCGCCGATGGTTTCAACATCATGCCGGCGATCATGTCCGAGCAGCTGGATTTGTTTGTGGAGCTGGTGATTCCGGAACTGCGCCGTCGCGGTCTGTTCCGGGAAGAGTACGAGTTCGCCACGCTGCGTGAAAACCTCGGCCTGCCGGTGGTGTGAGAGACAGACAGGAGCGAAACATGATCACCCTATCGAAGCGCGTACAGTCTGTGTCGCTCTCGGCTAACGCGGCGGCACGCCAGCTGACGCGCCAGCTAAAAGAGCAGGGCGTGGATATTCTTGACCTCACCACCGGTGAGCCGGATTTTGATACGCCCGCGCACATCCGTGCCGCCGCCAGCGCCGCGATGGATGGCGGTGAAACCCGTTATACGCCGACCAATGGCACCACCGCGCTGCGTAAAGCGGTGCAGGCCAAGCTGGCGTGCGAGAACCAGCTGCAGTTCGCGCTGGAGCAAATCTGTATCGCCAACGGCGCAAAGCAGATTATCTTCAACGCGTTTGCCGCGACGCTAAACGACGGCGACGAGGTGATTGTGCCCACGCCATACTGGCCAACTTTCCCGGACAGTGTGCGTTTCAACGGTGGCGAGGCGGTGCTGCTGCCTTGTCCGCTTGAGCAGCAGTACAAGCTGCAGCCGGCGCAGCTGGCGCAGGCGATCACTGAGAAAACCCGCTGGCTGGTGCTGAACAATCCCGGCAATCCCTCTGGCATGGTGTACAGCGCACAGGAGTTGCAGGCCCTGGCGACGGTGCTGCGCGATCATCCCAATGTGCTGATTATGCTGGATGAGCTGTACGAACATATCCTGTTTGACGATCGTCAGCACGTTAGCCTGCTGCAGGTGGCGCCGGATCTGGCTGAACGCGTTTTGCTGGTGGGAGGCGTGTCGAAAACCTATGCCATGACCGGCTGGCGCATTGGCTTTGCTGCCGGACCGCAGCCGCTGATTGATGCCATGGTGGTGGTGCAGTCGCAGAACAGTTCTGGTGCCAGCGCCATCAGCCAGGCGGCGGCGGTTGCAGCCTTTAACGGTGGGCTCGATTTCCTGCCACCGCAGCGCGCCGCGTATCAGGCGCGACGCGATGTCATTGTGCAGCAGTTGCAGCAGGTGGCCGGCATTGAAGTGCTGCAACCTCAGGGCGCATTTTTTGTCTTTTGTCGCTGTGCTGGTCTGTTGGGAAAAACCCGGCCTGACGGCGCCGTACTGCATGATGAACAGGATGTGCTGAATTATCTGCTGGAGAGCGGTGTGTCCGGCGTGGCGGGCAGTGCTTACGGCCTGTCGCCGTATTTCCGTTTGTCGATCGCCACGGATATCGATAGCGTTGAGGAGGCGGGTAAACGCATTGCGCGCGCCTGTGCAGCGTTAATCTGACGGGCGGGTGTGGGAAGGCGTAATAGCCTGATCACCTCGCGGCACACTTCATGAAAGGATTGCATGAAAGGATTGCATGAAAGCATTTCGGGTGCCGCGATACAGGGGCGGTGATGCGGCAATTAGCCGGTTCCGCCCCGATTTCCGGCGACTGGATTAAATCAGAAAATCATCCAGCGAACCGCCAGCGTCAATCGCTGACTTTATCGGCGAGGGAGTACGACCCTGACCGGTCCAGAATTTCTCATTACCCTGTTCGTCGGTAAATTTATACTTCGCCGGACGCGGTGCACGTTTTGCTTTGCTCTTCGTTTCACCCTGGTTTAATTGCGCCAGTTCATTAATTGTAATGCCGTCTTTGCGCAGCATCTCTTTATATAACGCCAGCTTCTCTTCTTTTTCGCGCTGTGCAGCACTCTCTGCAGCCGTCTCTTCGCGGCGTTCGGCGACCACCACGGCAAACTTCTCCAGCATTTCGTTTAATACCGCAACCTCAATATTACGTGCTTCAGCACGCAGCGTACGAAGATTGTTCAATGCCTTGAGTGCATCGCTCATGTATAAACCCTTATTACTGATATCACTGATTTGAAAGCGTGCATTCTACGGCAATTTTATTTAAATGGAAATATTCACCCGCCGACAGATTTGTCCGGAAATATGCCCCGACCTGTACAGTTTTTGATTGGGCGTAAAGATTTTTGTCTATTCATTGATTACGCATAAACATGTTAGCGACTGATTTAATATTGCCAGCCACCTACGTTAAGCCGTTCATTTAACATCACAGCATCTCACACAATATACGTCACGGCGATTTACAGCTTAATAAATGGCGTCATGTAAACAACGCAGCGATTGCTGCAGGGATTAAAAGCGTAACTGGTCCACCTTAGCGCAGAAAAGGAAACTTTATAAACACCTTTCCTATTGGCAGCGTAATTATAAATCAATGGCGGTGACCGGGTACGAAGCTGGTACATGCGTGGTGTTCAGATGCCATAGCAGGATGCAGGCACAACCGTTCACGCACCGGTTGACTGAGATTAAGGATGATTTCAGGCGTGATAGTTTCCTGTAAAGCAGCCTCAGGGCCGTTACTCCCTGAAGCATAAGATTTTTTCTCAGTGTAAAGGCGTCAGAAAGGCAGTAACAATTTCTTGCAATGTTAATCTTAATGCGTATATTTCTCATTTGCTTTCTTAACCACATGCTCACCACAAAATAACGATAAGCCGATTGAGGAATATTATGTCTTGCAAAGAGATGCGCGTCCGGAACGCAGGTCTTGCGCCGCAGCGCGCGCTGCGCCTGTCACTGCTGGCAGTGCTGGTTGCCTCGGGTGTCGCGCAGGCGTCCGATACGCAAAACAGTGAGGCCACCCTGACCGTTGATGCCAGCGCCAGCGCAGAAGCGCAGCAGGCGCAGGCCGCAGCGGATTACAGCGTACCGGTGACGCGGGCCGGCACCAAAATGGCGCTGACCGCACGTGATATTCCCCAGTCGGTCACCATCGTCAGCAAGCAGCGCATGCAGGATCAACAGCTGCAGTCGCTGAACGACGTACTGAGCAACACCACCGGCATCCACGGTGTAGCCGCCGATATGGACCGCATCAATTACTATTCACGCGGTTTCCTGATTGATAATTACATGACCGACGGGATTCCAACCGCGTTTGCCCAGCGCTGGAATCTGGGTGATGCGCAGACCGATACCGCGCTGTATGAACGCGTCGAAGTGGTGCGCGGTGCAACGGGCCTGCTGACCGGACCGGGCAATCCTTCCGCCGCCATCAACATGGTGCGTAAACATGCCGACAGTAAAGAGTTTACCGGTAGCCTTGAAGCGGGCTATGGCAGCTGGAATAAGCAGCGTTACGTCGCCGATCTCTCAGCACCGCTGTCACCGGAAGGCAACGTGCGCGGTCGCCTGGTGGCCGGCTATGAAGACAAAAACAGTTTTATTGAACGCTACGGCGCGGATAAGAAATTTATCTACGGTGTGATCGACGCGGATCTCACGGACGCCACCAGACTGTCTGTCGGTTATGAGTTCAGCCAGGTGAATACCGATTCACCGATGTGGGGTGGTGCGCCGCGCTGGTACACCGACGGCACGCAGATCCACTCCCGTCGTGGCTATAACACCGCGCCAGAATGGGCTTACAACAACAAAGAAAATAAAAAGGTCTTTGTTAACCTGCAGCAGAACTTTGATAACGGCTGGAACATCACCCTTAACGGCACGCACAACGAGATGTTCCTCGACAGCAAACAGCTGTATCTCGACGGCTACTTCGATAAAACCACGGGCGCAGGCGTCTCTGGTTATGCCGGCTATCCGGTGGTGGGCGGAACCGGTTACAACACCGGCAAACGAAAGGTGGATGCGGTAGACGCCTTCGCCAGCGGTCCTTATGAACTGCTGGGCCGCCAGCATGAGCTGATGGTCGGGGTGAACTACAGCCGTCAGGATAACAAATACTACAGCGCATGGGCCAACATTTCGTCAGCCGATCTGGGTAACTTCAACCAGTTCAACGGTGACTTCCCTGAAACTGACTGGAACCCGCGCGAACCTGCGACCGACACCCAACTGGTGCGGCAGAAATCCGCCTACCTCGCGACGCGCATCAATCTGGCCGATCCGCTGCACCTGATTGTCGGAGCACGCTACACCAACTGGAACCGCCAGACGCTGACGGCGGAAATGGAGAAAAACAATATCACGCCTTACGGTGGGGTGATTTGGGACTTCTACGATAACTGGTCTGCCTACGCCAGCTACACTTCGGTGTTCCAGCCGCAGGATTATCAGGATGCGTCAGGCGCTTATCTCTCGCCGGTGATTGGCAAAAACTACGAAGCCGGCGTGAAGTCTGACTGGTTCAACAGCCGTCTGACCACCTCGGTATCGATCTTCCGCACCGAACTGGATAACGTCGGTCAGAGCACCGGACAGACCAATGCGCAGACCGGTAATACCATTTACGTGGCGAAGAAGGGTGTGGTAAGTCGTGGCGTCGAGTTTGAGGTGAATGGGGCGCTGACCGATAACTGGCAGATGACCTTTGGCGGGACTTCGTATGTGGCGGAAGACGCCAACGGCGATCGCTACAATTCACAGCTGCCGCGCACGTCGTTTAACCTGTTCACCAGCTATCGCCTGCCGATGCTGGACCAGCTGACGCTGGGCGGCGGGGTGAACTGGCAGGCGAGAACTTACGCGGATATCAGTGGCCCGGATGGCAATGGCACCTGGCGCACCCGTCAGGGCAGCTATGCGCTGGTGGATCTGTTCGCGCGCTACGACGTGACCAAAAACCTCAGCCTGCAAGCCAACCTGAATAACCTGTTCGACAAAGAATACGACGAAAACGTCGACAGCACCGGCATCGTCTACGGCGAACCGCGCAACTTTATGCTGTCCGCGAAATACCGTTTCTGATCATTAAGCTGGTATCAAAAGCAGCACCTGACATCCCCTCTCCCGAGGAACAGGCCGCACCTGACATTCCCTCTCCCGCGTGCGGGAGAGGGTTAGGGTGAGGGGAAAACCGCACCCTCCCCAAACCATGCACCTCAACATCCCGCCGCAATATAATCCCCGTTGGCACTCACCGGCACCACGGTAAAAAACAGCACCAGCGCAAACATCACCAGCAATATCCCACCGGCGATCCGTACCGCTCTCAGCAGCGATGCCGCCTGCGGCGAGCGCTCTGCCAGCCATAGCTGCCCGGCGCGCTGACGATAATGCTGCACAAACAGTGCCAGCGCCACCAGCGCCATGCCGGTACCGAGCGCCATACTCATCACCGCCAGCATGCCCCAGCGCGTAATGCCGATGACGCTGGCGAACAGCAGCACCGTCAGCGCACCGCTGCACGGCCGCACGCCGGTGGCAATGATAATACCCGCCCAGCTTTTCCAGTCGCTGCCGTGCCCAGCCGCGACGCCATGCGCGTGGCCGCAATGATCATGATGATGATGCTCCGCTGGCGGCCTGCGCCAGGCTTGCAGCAGCAGCATCACGCCCAGCCCGGCAATGAACACAGCACTGGCTTTCTCCAGATACCAGCGGCTCAGGCTGAGATCGCCGGTGGTCAGGTTAAAACCAACCGCCAGAATAAAGACAAAGGCAATCGCGCTCAGGCCCTGCACCAGGCTGCCCAGCAGCGGCACGCTCAGCGCCACGCCGCGCGGGGGCTGATGGGTGGTCAGCCAGGTGGTAACGATAAATTTACCGTGCCCGGGACCCACCGCGTGCAGAATGCCGTAAATAAAGGTCACAGCCAGCAGCCACAGTCCGGCACTGTACTGGCCGCTATTGATTTGCAGTAAATGGGTAACCAGCAGCCGGTGCAGCTGAATCTGACTTTGCAGCGCCCATGCCTGAAACGCGCTCCAGTGCAACGACAGCAGCGTCAGCGCGCTCAGCAGCAGCACGCTCGCGCAGAGAAATCCGGTTTTGGTGGCGGTCATAGTAATGAAGAAAGTGGTCCTGAATGTCACCAGCATGCGGATTTCTGCCGCGTTGTAAAGCCACGGCGGTTAAACGGCAGCCGCTCTCCGCATCGTGACGCATTCCCCTGCCTTGTGCAGCTGTCTATAATCTGCCGACAATTTCTCACGGATGCCTTTTATGTCTGCTGATTCTCCTTTGCTGGCGGTACAAGACGTCACGCTGGCCGTGCAGGGGCGCACCTTGCTGGCGCCGGTATCACTGCAGCTGTACGCCGGTGAAACGCTGTTGCTCACCGGCCCGTCCGGCAGCGGCAAAAGCACGTTGCTGAAAATTATTGCCTCACTGCTGGAGCCCGATAGCGGCGAGATCCTGTTTCAGCAGCGGGATATTCACTCGCTGAAAGTCGAACACTATCGCCAGCAGGTCTCCTACTGTTTCCAGACACCGCAACTGTTTGGTGACACGGTCTACGATAACCTGGCGCTGCCGTGGCAGCTGCGTCAGCAACAACCGTCGCGCGAGCAGCTGGTGGCGGCGTTGCGCAGTCTGCATTTATCCGCCGACATGCTGGACAAAAACGTTGCCGGACTCTCTGGTGGTGAAAAGCAGCGGGTGGCTTTGCTGCGCAATCTGCAGTTTCTGCCACAGGTATTGTTGCTGGACGAAGTGACCAGCGCACTGGACGAGCCCAATAAACAACGGGTTAACCAGCTGATTGCCGCGCTGGTGGCGGAAAAAGGGCTGGCGGTGATCCGTATCAGCCATGACGTACAGGAGATTGATGCCGCTGAGCGTATTCTGCGGCTGACCCCACCCGCAGCGGGAGAACAGTATGAATCAGCATAATATCAGCGACAGCTCGCTGCTGCTTTCACTCATGCTGGTGCTGGTAGCGCTGCTGATTAGCCAGAAAGAGAAGCTGGGGATGAGCAAAGACATTCTGTGGAGTGTCACGCGCGCCATTATCCAGCTGGTGATCGTCGGTTACGTGCTGAAGTCAATTTTCGATGTCAATAATGACTGGCTGACGCTACTGATGGTGCTGTTTATCTGCATCAATGCAGCGCTGAATGCGCGCAAACGCAGCCGGCGGATCGATCATGGTTTTATCATCGCGCTGGTGGCGATTACCAGCGGTACGGCACTGACACTAACGGTGCTGCTGCTGAGCGGCGCCATTGCCTTTGTTCCCATGCAGGTAATCCCCATTTCCGGCATGATTGCCGGTAACGCCATGGTGGCGGTCGGGCTGTGTTTCACCAATCTCAATCAGCGCTTTAGCGACAACCAGCAGAAAATCATGGAGATGCTCAGCCTGGGCGCGCCGATCAAACGCGCATCCGCCGGGCTGATGCGTGACAGTATTCGTGCCGCGATGATCCCCACCGTTGATGGCGCAAAAACGGTGGGGCTGGTAAGTCTGCCAGGCATGATGTCCGGGTTGATTTTTGCCGGGATCGATCCGGTAAAGGCCATCAAGTACCAGATTATGGTGACGTTTATGCTGATTGCCACCGCCAGCCTGTCGACCATCATCGCGGCGTATCTGTCCTACCGTCGCTTTTACACCGCGCGGGGGCAGCTCAAACCGTAGATTACGCCTGAAACCGCAGCGCCACGCCGCTGGCCTGTTCCGCGCTGACCACGATGGCATCCGACTCTTCGCGGAAAGGCACATCGCCCAGCAGCAGGCTGGCTTTCACCCTGCGTAAGTCGCTGCTGCGCAGCGTCAGCGCGGCCATACGCGCACTGCCGTCATAATCTGGCGGCAGGCCGGTAAAGCGCTGCTTCACATAGTGCGCAGCGGCAAAGCGCACGGTGGCCACGCCCGCTTTCAGCACAAACGCGCCCTGCTGGCAGGCGGTGAGCTTATCGGCACCAAATAAACGACTGTAGGGCAGCGCGGCGGCTGCCGGATCCTGGGCCACCACCACAAACTCAATAATATCGGTCACCGCGTTGGGATGCTGCTGCCACACTGGCTGCCAGACCGCCTGCGGTGTCTCATGCTGGCAGAAAAAACTGCGTCCGTTTGGCACCAGTGCGGGGCGCAGGCGAACGGTGCGAAAACGCGCCTGCTGTGCGCTGCCATCCGGCAACTGCACCGGTCGGTAAAAACTGGCGGCGGGATCGCCATCAATATCCTGACTTTCCAGATAGCGCCACACTGCATCGGCATCGCCGGTTTTCCATACCAGACCGCTCAGGCCCGTCGGTGCCTGCCAGATATCCTGACGCCGGTGCGCACGCCCGGCTTCATAGCCCAGCAGTTCCAGATAATTATCACCAAATACCGCCAGATGATTACTGGAGCCCAGCGAATGATGGCCGCGTGGCGTGAGCTGGAAACCGAGCCGGCGATACAGCGCGCTGGCGTCATCCAGCCGATCGGCAACATTGATCACTGCATGATCGAGCTGTGGAACGGGTACCGGTATCGCCATTATCTGCCTCCTGGTTCGCATCATTACGATGACCGCGGTGTCGCGCTGCGTTCGGCTTCGCGTTGCGGTTGCCAGGCGAGCTGCGCTTCGGCGCCGAACGCCCGGGCAATATGTCTGACCAGCGTCGCGGCCTGCGCCGATGATCGCTGGCGCGCGCTGGCATCCTCGCTGTGCAGCACGCCTTCCACGACGACCTCTGGCGGCAGCACGTTCCAGCTGTTGCCACCCTGAAAGCGTGTGACATTCAGGCCGGCGGCCGCCAGCGCGCTGACGATGTGGCTGCCGGTAACGATACTGTCGATGCCCTCATGCGGACGTGCAGCGTGAGCGCCTTTGCCGTGAATGGTGATATGAAAATGGTCAGTAAACGCTGCCGGTGTGGCAGATAACGTGTGTGTCATGGTCATCCCTGCGGCTGTTCGGGTAAGAAAGGTTCGCCCAGCGTTAGCATCAGGCGGTTGGCCCAGGCAAAAAATGCGGCGGACTGGATCAGGTCCAGCAGCTGCAGCGTATCCAGTCCTTGCTCGCGCAGCGCCTGCAGCTGGGTCTGGCTGCTGGCGACCGGGGTTAGCGATAAGGTGGCGACAAAATCGATAATCGCCGCCCAGCGCACGGACTGGCCGTGTGCCAGCTCGGCACCCGGCGCGACATTCAGGAGTTTCTGCACCGCAGTCTCATCTTTTGACAGCTGACTGGCTTTGCGGGCATGCACGGACGCGCAGTAAATGCAGCCGTTGACTTTACTCACTACCGTAGCCGCCAGTTCACGCTCGGCGCGAGGCAAACCGCCCGGCGTATAAAAAATGCCTTTATCCGTCAGCGTGCGTTGTTCCAGCAGCGGCAGATTGCGCGCCAGCAGACGGAAATAGTCGGACTCGCTATGACCGTTTTTTGCCAGCGTCGCCTGTTCTTCCGCCGTAAACTCGCTGAGCGGTTTGGCTGCCAGCCACGGCTCCCAGCCCAGCTCCTGCTGGGTAAACGCGGTGAGCGCAGTCTGACCGCTGGCCGTGAGCGGGGCGCTATGCCATTTGCCGGCCACCGCATGGGGCTGGGCGCGCGATGCTTCACCGCTCAGCAGGAGCAGGCCGGTCAGCAGGCGACTCTGAAAGCTGACAAATCCCACCAGCTGCGCTAGCGTGACGATGCCGCGCAGCGTCCAGCCGGCATGACGCAGCGTGGTCAGTTGTTGCGGTGTGGCGTCGACCGGATGCAGGCTCAGCAGCTCAGCAAAGGCGCGACCGGCGGCAAAGCGCGCATCTGCCGGGCTTTCGCTGGATTGCTGCTGATAGTGTGCCTGCAATGACGTGACGCCGTGCCAGCCGGCGACCTGCCCGGCGAGCGCGTAGCGCTGCGCCAGCGGGAAATCGTCGTCATCCTGGCCAAACAGCACCTCATAGCTGCCCTGAGCGTGTCGGGTCGCGGCCTGACGCACGTTGCGCGCCTCTGCCAGTTGCGCCGCCGGGTCGATATCGGCCAGCGCCGCCAGTAAATCTGTAGCCTGAGACATGGTTTTCTCCTGTTAAGCGGTACCCAGCGCACGCAGCGTGGGGGCAATATGTTCAGCAATTAACGCCACCGAACGCAGCGTATCGGCGTGCGGCGGATCAATAGAGTGCACCTGGAAGGTGATGTCGGTGGCGCGCGTCAGCGTACTGTCGGCCAGCAGCGAAGCCAGCACCGCGTCGGCATCGCCGATATGTGCATCGAGCTGGCGCGCGTGGCTCTCCAGCGTGCTGCCGGTGATGTCGTGGCCCGCCTTGCGAAACTGCTCCGCCTGGCGCTGCAGGCCGGGTGCGGCAAGGCGGCGCGCGTAGTCGTTCGAGTCGGCAACAAACGCGGTGCGTGAAGCCAGGATGCGGGGCGCCACGCCCGACGGCAGCGCCGCGAGATAAGCATCGATCATCGGGTTTTGCAGCTGCTGCAGCGACAGGTCTGGCTGACCCACCGGCCGCGGCTGGGTGCGCGATAACATCAGCCCGTGACCGGCCTGGCCGGCACGCGTCGCGCCTGCAACGGAAAAGGTGGCGATCCACACACGCTGCGCCAGCGTGGGAGCCGGCGGATAGAGATGATTGTCCGGATGGGCCAGCGTGTCGCCGCGCCACGCGCTGAGCAGCGTATGCAACTGGTCGGCAAACACGCCAGCGCGCTGTTCGCTGGTCAGGCCAAACGGCAAAAATGAGGTTGGCGTGCCGCCGGAGCCGAGCCCCACCTCCAGTCGTCCGTCGCTCAGCAGGTCCAGCACCGCCGCGTCTTCGGCCACGCGCAGGGCATTTTCCAGCGGCAGGGTGATGATGCCGGTGCCGAGGCGGATATGACGGGTGTGCGCGGCCATGTGGGCAAGAAATACCAGCGGTGAGGGCAGCCCGCCTTCTTTTTCATGAAAGTGGTGCTGCGCGATCCAGGCACTGTCAAATCCGCAGCGTTCAGCGTGCTGAATCTGTTCCGTCGCCAGCCGGTAGCGCTGTTGCGCCGTGGTGTCGTCGAGCAGGCGGGTAAAAAAACCGATGCGTTTGCGCGTCATGCAGACTCCTTAATCAGCGACGGAAAACCGGAATGGCGTCAATTAACGCGCGGGTGTAGGGATGCTGCGGTGCATTGAACAGTGTGACGGTGTCACCTTGTTCAACCACTTCGCCAGCGCGCAGCACGGTAACGCTGTGTGCCAGTCGTCGTACGGTGGCCAAATCGTGGGTGATAAACAGATAGGTGAGGCCCAGCTCGCGCTGCAACTGTTGGAGCAGCTGCAGAATCTGCGCCTGCACCGTGACGTCCAGCGCCGACGTTGCCTCATCCAGCACCAGGATCGCCGGTTGCGGGATCAACGCCCGTGCGATGGCGACGCGCTGACGCTGGCCGCCGGACAGCTCGCGCGGCTTGCGCGTCAGCAGATCCAGCGGCAGTGCCACCCGCTGCGCCACCTCGTGCACCCGCTGCTGGCGCGCGGCGGCGCTGAGCGAGCCAAAGTTGCGCAGCGGTTCTTCAATGATGTTGAACAGCGTCTGGCGCGGATCGAGCGAGGCGAACGGATTCTGGTAAACAAACTGTATTTTGCGCCGTAGCTGGCGCAGCGCTTCGCCGCGCAGGCTGCTGGCATCAATGCCGTCAATCACCACTTTGCCGCGATCGGCGCGTTCAAAGCCAAGCAGAATGCGCGCCAGCGTGGTTTTGCCGGAACCGGATTCACCCACCAGCGCGTGCGTCGTGCCGCGTGGCACCGTCAGGCTGACCGCTTTCGCCACCGTCAGCGTCTGCTGCCTGCCAAGCGCAAACTGTTTATCGATGGCGTTGAGCTGAATCGCCGGTGTGGAAAAACGGGCTGCGGACGGATAAGGCAGAGCGGCAGCATCGGGCACCGCGTCCTGTAATAGCTGGCGGGTATAAGGATGCTGTGGCGCGCTGACCAGCGTCGCTGCGCTTCCCTGTTCCTGGATCTCGCCGTGACGAAACACCAGCAGACGGTCAGCGCGTTCCGCGGCCAGCGCCAGGTCGTGGGTGACAAACAGCACGGCGGTGGCGAACTCACGGCGTAGCTGGTCGAGCAGATCGAGAATGCGCTTTTGCACCGTGACATCGAGCGCGCTGGTTGGCTCATCGGCGATGATCAACTGTGGTTGCAGGGCGAGCGCGATGGCAATCAGCACGCGCTGCTTCATCCCGCCAGAGAGCTGATGCGGATATTGATGCAGGCGCTGCTCCGGATGGCTCAGCCCAACTTTTTGCAGCAGTTCCAGTACGCGCTGCTGGCGCGCGGTCCGGCTAAGCTTCTGATGCAGCTGCAGGATCTCGCCAACCTGATCGCCAATGGTCTTCACCGGATTAAGCGAATTACCGGGATCCTGCGGCACCAGGCTGATATGCACGCCGCGCACGCTGTCCATGCGCCGGGATGACCAGCCGGCGATATCGGTGCCGTTCAGCAAAATTTTACCGCTATCGCGCCGGGCATTGTCCGCCAGCAGACCGATAATCGCCTGGGCCGTGGTGGTTTTGCCTGAGCCGGATTCACCGACCAGCGCCACCATTTCGCCCGGCTGCAGGGAAAAGCTCACGTTATGCACCACTTCACGCCACACGCCGCGCTGGCGATAGCTGAGGCTGAGGTTTTCCACGCTTAATAGCGCTGTCATGCGTCACCTCCTGCCAGCTGACGGCTGACGCGATTCGCCGCCAGCACCACGGCGACCACCACCACGCCGGGAAAGGTAGTCAGCCACCACGCGGTAGCCAGATAGTTGCGGCCTTCGGCGATCAGCAAACCCCATTCGGGGGTCGGTGGCGGCGTGCCATAGCCGAGAAAGCTGAGGGTTGAGAGCGCCAGAATGGCCTGACCAAACTGCAGTGCGGCGAAGGCAATCACCGCGGTCAGCGAGTTCGGGACAATGTGGCGCCACAGTACCTGCCAGAAACGGCCGCCACTGCCGAAAGCCGCTTCCACATATTCACTGCGGCGTACCCGCACCACTTCGCCGCGCGCCAGCCGGGCAAAACTGGCAATCGAAGCGATGCCCACCGCCAGCGCAGCGTGCACGGTGCCAAAACCCAGCAGGATCAGCAGGCTTAATGACAGCAGCAGCGCCGGGATTGAAAGCAGCACATCCACCAGTCGCATCAGCGCCTGTTCAGTGCGGCCGCCCACGGCCCCGGCCAGGACGCCCAGCGCGGTTCCGCCAGTGAGCCCCATCGCCACCGCCGCGACCGCCGCAGAGAGCGACTGCGAGGCACCATAAACGATGCGCGCCAGCAGGTCGCGTCCGAGTTGATCGGTACCGAGCCAGTGCGCACTGTGCGGCGCTAAGCGCTGCGCGCCGGCAATGCCTTCGGTCGGGCTATAGTGGGTAAACAGTTGTGGTGCCACGGCCGCCACAAACGCCAGCGCCAGCACCGTCCATGCCAGCCACAAGCCGGGCTGCAGGCGGCGGGCACGATCGCGCCGCAAGGCCGGCTGTCCCTGACGCGCGGTAGAGTAATCGACCAGACTCATGAATTTCCTCCGGCTACGGTTTGCAGACGTGGGTCGAACAGCGGCATCAGCAGATCGACCAGCAGGTTGATCAGCACAAACGCCAGGGCGGAGATCATTACTACCGCCTGTAACACCGCCATATCCTGATTGTTGACCGCCTGCTGGGTCAGCTGGCCGATGCCGCTTAAGCCGAACACGGTTTCAGTAATCAGCGCGCCCGCGATCAGTTCCCCCAGCAGCAAACCGGCCACATTGAGCACCGGTAGCAGCGCGTTACGCATGATATGGCGCCACAGCACGTGTTGTGCGCTGGCACCTTTGGCGCGGGCCACGGCGACAAACGGCTGAGTAGCAACCTGATCGATGCTGCGCAGCAGAATCTGGGCCAGCGGGGCGGAGATGGGCACGGCGACGGTCAGCACCGGCAGAATCAGCCCCTGCAGGGGCGATGGGTTGATCACCGGGATCCAGCGCAGTTGAAAGGAGAACAGCTGAATCAGCGCGATGCCAAGCCAGAACGTCGGCAGCGAAATAAACAGTGCCGGCAGCGACTGCAATAGCGTACGCAGCAGGCGCAGCGCAGGCAGTCGCGCCAGCGCCGCCAGTGCGAAGGCCACCACGCAGGCAACGGCAAATCCGGCCAGCGCCAGCTGCAGCGTGGCGGGCAGATTGCTGCGCAGCAGATCGCTGACCGGCACACCTGCCTGCACCGAGTAGCCAAAGTCACCGCGCAGCATCGCCAGCAGCGTATGCAGATACTGCTGCCAGATCGGGCTATCGGCACCGTAGGCCTGCCGCATCTCTGCAATTTGCTGCGGGCTGAGACCCAGATCCGGATTCTGGAACTTGATCAGCACCGCATCGCCCGGCAGCACCTGCAGCAGCAGAAACGACAGGGTAAACGCCGCCCATAACACCAGCAGGCTTTGTCCCGCTCTATGCAGCAGTGCGTGTCGCATCATCATCCTCTCAATGTTTTTCCAGCCATGCGCCGTAGAACGACGGTCGGCCTACGGCTTCAAAGCTCACGCCCTTCAGCCACGGCGCGCCGGCAAACACCTGCGGCTCTTCAAAGATCGGGATCACATAAGCCTGATCCAGCAGATAACGCTGGGCGTCTCCGGTGAGCGCCAGACGTTTCGCCGGATCGACTTCGGCCGAGATCGCCACCAAAAGCTTGTTGAGTTGGTCGTCACGGAAATGCCGGACTTTGTCGCTGGAGCCGCCTTTTTGCAGCAGCGCATCGCGGTTGGCGGGATAAAACATGCTCTTCACCACGTCCGGGTCGGCGCGGCCCACTTCCGAGACCGTGAGCGGGGTTTTTAGCGGATCGAGGTTGTCCAGCGTGCGGCTGCCGGCGTCACCGGCTTTCACCGTGAGCTGGACGCCAACCTGACGCCACTGCTGGGCCACCAGCTGCAGCACTTCTTTGTTCTGCGGCTGCGGCAGCGATTCATACACGGTCAGGGCCAGCTTTTGCCCCGCTTTGGCGCGGATGCCGTCGCTGCCGGGCTGCCAGCCAGCCTCATCAAGCAGTTGCCTGGCGCGGGCGGGATCATATTTCAGTTTGTCCGCGAGGTTGACATACCCGGCGGCCGAGGCGGCGAGTACCGAGGTGGCCTGCGGATAGTTAGGTGAAAACAGGGTTTGCACCACCTGCTGCGCGTTGGTCGCGTGCAACAGCGCCTGACGTACGCGCAGATCGCTGACCAGCGGGTTATCCGGGCGGAAGCTGATGCTGTCGTTGACGCCACGCGTCGGCGCAGCGTAAACCGGGAACGCCTGCTGCTGTGCCTGTTTTTCGTCATACGCCTGCACCTGGCGAATAAAATCGGCCTGACCGGCCAGCAGTGCGCCGATGCGCACGCTATCTTCCGGTGTGACGATAAATTTGATGCCAGCCAGATTCGCCGGTCCCTGCTGGGTGCTGTTTTTCGGTCCCCACTGGTAATCTTTGCGCGCGGTTAAATCCACTTCCCGCCCGAGCTTTTCATCGCTGACCACAAACGGCCCGGAGCCAATAATATGGCGCGCATCGCCGAGCTGATCGAAACTACGTTGCAGCGTGCTGAGCGAAACCAGCCCGGAGCCAATGGTGGCCGTGCCCTGTAAAAATCCAGGTGAGGGCTGTTTGAAATAAAACTTCACCGTCTGCGGATCAATCACTTCGCTGCGTTCGTAATTATTAATCACTTCAGACACCGGCAGGCGCTGGGCTTTATTACCGAGTCCGTAAGTATCAAAGTTTTTCGCCACGGCATTCGCATCCAGCGGCGTGCCATCGGAAAAAGTGACGCCAGGGCGAATTTTAAAGGTGTATTCCGTTTTATCCGCGTTGCTGCTCCAGCTTTCGGCAATCCACGGTTCCACCTGTAGCGTTTTTGGATTTTGCCACGTCAGTTTGTCGGTGATCTGATTGAGAATGCCGCCGTTGGGATAAAAACCCCCGGCCGGCGGATAAAGATTGGTATGTGCCTGCTGTTCCAGATAAATCAGCGTGCCGCCTTTGACCGGCGTCTCCGCCGCGTGGGCGCTAAATATCCCTGTCAGCAGGGCTAAGCTCAGCGCCCGCAAGTGAAAATGCGTCTTCATGATGATTTCCTTTGTTATCAAGTGCCCGGTGGGCTGAAATCATCATCAAATGTGCAACCCGTGAGTTGAACCAATGAATTGCACTAAGCTTTTGCGAAAATAACAAAAGCGGAGAATTAATTGTATGCCGCAATTACCGGGTTGTTTTCCTGGCCCGATAAAATTGTTTTTTCTCAACCTGAAAACCTGCGCTGATGTTATTGCTTCTGCGGATCATTACCTCCGCGCGTAATGTTAACCCGACAGAAAGCGAAATCCGCTTTACGAAAAATCAGGCTTTCATCCACCAGTATTATGACTATTTCTCATTTCCTGAATCGCTTTGCCGATTTAGTTGTTTTACGAAATATAAATCTCCCCGCCACACTAAGCGCCATATTCATCGCAACCCTATTCATCGAAATAAGGAACAGGCGCATGTCATACCGACTGAGTTTGCTCGACAAATCACCGATTGCAGCAGGTGAGAGCGCCACGCAGGCCCTGCATCGCACACTGCAGCTGGCTCAGCGCGCGGAAGCCTGGGGTTATCACCGCTTCTGGCTGGCGGAACACCACAACAGCGACCAGCTGGCGAGTCCTTCGCCGGAATTGTTGATTGCCTGGATCATCGGCCAGACCCGGCATATCCGCGTGGGTTCCGGCGGCGTGATGTTGCAGCACTACAGCCCTTATAAAGTGGCGGAAAACTTCAACCTGCTGGCTGCGCTGGCACCTGGACGTATCGACCTGGGCGTGGGTAAAGCGCCCGGCGGACTGCCGCTTTCTACCCGCGCGCTGCAACTGGGGGTGCGCCAGCAGGAGAAAGGCAGCTTTGCCGAACAGCTGGCGCTGCTGGATAGCTGGCTCAGTGTGCCGCCGGTGGGGGATGAGGAGATCCTGCGCGCCACGCCGCAGCCGCCGCGTCCGGCCAATCGCTTTCTGCTCGGAGCCAGCGAAGCGAGCGCCCGACTGGCGGCAGAGCTCGGCTGGCAGCTGGTGTTCGCCGCACACCACAACGGCGATCCGCAACTGATGGCGCAGGTGCTGAACAGCTATCGCCAGCACAGTCAGGGTCAGCGTGCGCTGGTGGCGGTACAGGTGGTGGTGGCGGATTCGCCGGCAGAAGCCGACCTGCTGGTCGACACACTGCGTATTTATCACGTCAGCGTGACGGGCGGACAGAGCGTTAACGTCGGCAGCATTGAACAGGCTGAGCGCTATGTGCGTCAGGGCGGCTTCAGTGACTACGTGATTGAGCCACGCACGCCGTCGCTGCTGAAAGGGACCGCGGCACAGGTGCACGCGCAGCTTGATGCGCTGCACCAGCGCTACGGCATTGAAGAGTTTGTTATTGATACGCCGGTGGCGGAGGAGCAGGCGCGGGTGAAATCCCTCGAACTGCTGGCGACGCATCGTCTGGTTAGCGCCTGACCGGGAGGTCCTGTGACGATAGTAAACGAACAGCAGCTGATTGACTGGCGGCGCGAGCTGCACAGCTGGCCGGAACTCTCCGGTCATGAAGTGGAAACCAGCGCGCGGCTGCGCCGCTGGCTGCAGCAGGCTGACGTGCGCCTGCTGGATTATCCGCTGCACACCGGCGTGGTGGCGGAAGTGGGTCAGGGCGCGCCCCTGATCGCCCTGCGTGCCGATATCGATGCATTACCGATCCATGAAGCCACCGGGCTGCCTTTTCGTTCACGGCAAGCCGGCGTCATGCACGCCTGCGGTCACGATGTGCACAGTGCAGTGATACTGGGTGCCACGCTGCAGCTGAAAGCACGGGAAGATCAGCTACCGGGGCGGGTGCGCATCCTGTTCCAGCCGGCGGAAGAGATTGCCCAGGGTGCGCGCCAGTTCATCGACGCGGGTGTGCTGGATCAGGTACAGGCGATTTTTGGCATGCACAACGAACCGGGTTTGCCCACGGGCACCTTTGCCACGCGCAGCGGTGCGTTTTATGCCAACGCCGATAAATTTGTGGTGCGCGTGCACAGCACCCGCGCGGACGTGAACAGCATCCTGGTCGCCAGCCAGATTATTCAGGCGCTGCAATCCCTCACCAGCCGCAGCTTTAATACGCTGGACAGTCTGGTGGTGAGCGTCACGCGGATTGATGCACACAGGCACGACGGTCAGCCGACGGCTGAAGCGGAATTTGGCGGCACGGTGCGCACGCACGATAAACAGGTGCGCGCGCAGCTGGAGCAGCGTGCGCGCGAGGTGGTGGTCAATATCGCCGCCGCCAGCGGTGCCACGGCCACCTTTAGCTGGCATCCGGGGCCGCCGGTACTGGAGAACGACGCCCACTGGGCACAGTTTGCCAGTCAGGTGGCGCAGCAGGTGGGTTATCAGGTGCAACAGGCTGAGCTGCACCTTGGCGGCGAAGATTTCGCTTATTACCTGCAGCAGCTCCCCGGCGCGTTTGTCAGCATTGGCAGCGCCAGTGAATTTGGCCTGCATCACGGTGGCTTCAACCCCGATGAAGCGCTGATCGCCCCGGCGGCACACTACTTCAGTCAGCTGGCGCAACAGGCATTGCAGCAGCTAAACGCGCGATGTCGCGACGCCATCCTTAACTGATTTCCTTCCATTTCTGGCAGCGCTGTACGGCGATAAGGCTATCGCCGGCAGGCTGCGCCATGAGCAAAGAGAGACGATTATGACTGCAAGACAACTGCGCCTCGGCACCATTCTGCACGGCGCATCCGGCAACATGTCCGCCTGGCGTCATCCGGCGGCGCAGGCGGATGCCAGCATCAGTTTTGATTACGCCCGCCGTATCGCCCGTAAAGCCGAGGCTGGCAAACTGGATTTCCTGTTTGTCGCCGATGGCCTGTTCATTAATGAGAAATCGATCCCGCACTTTCTTAACCGCTTCGAACCGCTGACGCTGCTGTCGGCGCTGGCCGGCGTCACCGAGCATCTCGGTCTGGTCGGTACGGTGTCCACTTCCTACAGTGAGCCGTTCACCGTCGCCCGCCAGTTCGCCAGTCTCGATCATCTCAGCGGCGGGCGCGCGGGCTGGAATGTGGTGACATCGCCGCTGGAGGGCTCGGCAAAAAACTTTTCGCGTCAGCAGCATCCCGAGCATGCGCTGCGCTACCGCATCGCCGACGAATACCTGCAGGTGGTGAAAGGGTTGTGGGATTCCTGGGAAGAGGGCGCGTTTGTGCGCAACAAAGCCAGCGGTCAGTTCTATGCGCCTGACAAACTGCACACGCTGAATCATCACGGTGATTTTTTCCAGGTACAGGGGCCGCTGAACATTGAGCGCACGCCGCAGGGCCGGCCGATTATCTTTCAGGCGGGCGCCTCGGAAGATGGCCGCAAGCTGGCGGCGCGTCATGCTGACGCCATCTTCACCCATCAGCCAACGCGCGAAGAGGCGCAGGCGTTCTACCGGGATGTGAAGCAGCAGCTGGTGGCGAACGGGCGTGAACCGGGCGATCTGCACATTTTCCAGGGCGTCAGTGTGATCGTGGGGGAGGATGACGCAGACGTCGAGCGCCAGTACCAGACCACCGCGGCGCTGGTCTCGATTGAGGATGCACTCAACTATCTCGGTCGCTTCTTTGACCATCACGACTTCTCGCAGTATCCGCTCGACCAGCCGTTCCCGGACATTGGCGATATTGGCCAGAACAGCTTCCGTAGCACCACCGACGAAATCAAACGCAAAGCGCGTGAACACGGCCATACGCTGCGCCAGGCGGCGCTGGAAGCCGCGACGCCGCGTCCGCTGTTTCACGGCACGCCACAGCAGGTGGCGGATGGTCTGCAGCTGTGGTTCGAAACCGAAGCCACTGACGGTTTCATTATTCAGGGCGGCACGCCGGACACCTTCGAGCGTTTTGTTGATCAGGTGATTCCGGTTCTCCAGGCACGCGGCCTGACGCGTCGTGAATACCCGGGCAGCACGCTGCGCGCCAGCTTTGGTCTGAAACAGCCGCTCAACCAGTTCACACCACAATAACGATGAGAAAACACGCTATGCAGAAAAAATCCCTGATTGCGCTGCTGTTACTGAGCCTGAGCAGTGCTGCACTGGCCGAGGACGTGGCCGTCAATGGTCAGCAGGTGAGCCTTGCCGCCAATAAAACGCCCATCAACACGCCAGAGAATCCTGCCGCCGTGGCGCAAATTCCGGCGGGCCACAAATTTGCTGTGCCGGGATCGTTCACCGTGGCGGTGGCGGCACTCAACTCGCCGCCGCTCACGGTATTCAGCGACGACAATAAAACGCTGCTGGGCAGTGAGGTGGATATCGCGCGTCTGGTGGCCGACAGCCTCGGGCTGAAGCTCAACATCGTGCCCACCTCGTGGGAAGACTGGCCGCTGGGCGTGGCATCGGGCAAATATGACGCGGCGATCACCAACGTGACGGTGACCAAAGATCGTAAACAGCGTTTTGATTTTGCCACCTACCGCAAAGATTCGCTGGGCTTCTATGTGAAAACCAGCAGCCCGATTACCTCGCTGAGCAAGGCAGAAGATATTGCCGGCCTGCGCATCATCGTCGGCTCCGGCACCAATCAGGAGGCCATCCTGCTGGCCTGGGATAAAGAGAATCAGGCTAAGGGACTGAAGCCTTTCACACCGGTTTATACCAAAGATGACGCTGCGCAGACGCTGGCGCTACAGGCCGGGCGCGCCGACGCTTACTTCGGCCCTAACGTGATTGGCGCATGGAAAGCGGCGCTGACCAAAAAGACCCGGCTGGTGGGCAGCGTGGACGGCGGCTGGCCTAAGGCGGCGCACATCGCGGTGACGGTGAAGAAAGACAACGGGCTGGTGCAGCCAATTAACACCGCACTCAACGGCGTCATCAAAAACGGTGACTACGACAAGGTGCTGAACCGCTGGGGTGAAGGCGTGGAGCGTCTGGATCGTTCCGAGATCAATCCGCCCGGACTGGGCGATTAAGGAGGCGGCATGAGCCAGCAATTTTTCCGCGAAGTGTCACCGGAAGCGCCGGAGCTGCAGCCGATTCTTGACGGTCTGTTTGGTGAATATGCAGCACGCTACGGCGATTTCTTCAGGAAACACAATGAAGTTGAGCTGACCGAGTGGTATCTGCCGCCGCGCGGGCTGTTCATCGTGCTGGAGCGCGACGGTGAGATCATCGCCATGGGCGCCTACAAACCGTGGGATGCTACCACCGCCGAACTGAAGCGCATCTGGACGCGGCGTGACCTGCGCCGTCAGGGACTGGCACTGCTGATCCTGCAGGAGCTGGAGCGCCGGGCGCTGCGCGCAGGCTATCAGCGCGTGTTTCTCACCACCGGTTTCCGTCAGCCGGAAGCGGTACAGCTGTATATCGGCCACGGCTATCAGCCGCAGTTTGAGCTGCGCGAAGATATGGAGATTTACGGCCAGCCGCCGCACGATGGCCGGCTGCGTTTTCTCAAAGTAATTGATGTGCACAACGTGGCGCAGGCCAGCTAAGGAGAGCCACCATGAGTAAGCAACAACCTTTGACCGTGGTGCCGGCACGCTATCCGGCGCGTACCGTCGGTGCCATCATCGCGCTATTTATCCTTGCGGCGGTGATCAATTCCGTGGCCTTTAATCCGCGCTGGGAGTGGAGCGTGTTTGCCCGCTGGTTTTTCGATCCGGTGATCCTCAATGGCCTGGGACAAACGCTGCTGCTTACGCTGTGCGGCACGCTGCTGAGCCTGATATTCGGCGGCCTGCTGGCCCTGGCGCGGCTCTCGTCATCGTGGCTGCTGAGCACGCTGGCGTTTGGCTATATCTGGCTGTTTCGCTCGCTGCCGCTGATTGTGGTGCTGATCATTCTGTATAACTTCTCGTATCTGTACGACACGCTGTCGTTCGGTATTCCTTTCACCGCCCTGTCGTGGGGGCACTTCCAGACCATTAACGTGCTCGGCCAGTTCCCGGCGGCGGTGATTGGCCTGACGCTGGTGCAGAGCGCGTATAGCGCGGAGATTATTCGCGGCGGGTTTCTCGGCGTCGATCACGGTCAGTTTGAAGCCGCTTCGGCGCTGGGATTATCGTCGTCGCGTCGCACGTTTCGCATCATTCTGCCGCAGGCGCTGCGCGCGATTATTCCCACCACCTTTAATGAGATCATCAGCCTCGCCAAGGGCACCTCAATGGTGTATGTGCTGGCGATGCCCGAGCTGTTTTACACCATCCAGATGATCTACAACCGCACCCAGCAGGTGATCCCGCTGCTGATGGTCGGGGCCGCCTGGTATCTGATCATCACCACCGTGCTGTCGCTGCTGCAGCACAGCGTCGAGCGCTGGCTGGCACGCAGCGTCACGCGTGAACCGCAACCTTCGCGCTGGCGCCAGTGGCGCAACCGCAGCGTGAACCCCGCCGTCAACGAGGAGCTGTCTCATGTCCGAAGCCATTGATTACCGCTATCTGCATACCACCGGCGCCATCAGTATTACCGGCGTCAGCAAGACGTTTGGCCGGCATAAAGCGCTCGATGATGTGTCTCTTGAGCTGGCTCCCGGTTCGGTGACGGTGATCCTCGGGCCGTCCGGTTCTGGCAAATCGACGCTGCTGCGCACCATCAATCATCTGGAGCGCGTGGATGAAGGCTTTATTCAGATCGATGGCGATTACATCGGCTATCAGCGGCGCGGCGATAAACTCTATGAGCTGAAAGAGAAGGCGATTTTGCGGCAGCGCATCAACGTCGGCTATGTGTTCCAGAACTTCAATCTGTTTCCGCACCTGACGGTGCTGGAAAATCTGATTGAAGCGCCGATTGCCCATCGTCAGCTGTCGCGCCGGGCAGCGATCGATCGCGCCGGTGAGCTGCTGGATGTGGTCGGCCTGCGGCACAAAGCCGATGCCTGGCCGCGGCATCTCTCTGGCGGTCAGCAGCAGCGCATTGCGATTGCGCGTGCGCTGATGCTCAACCCGCGCGTGATGCTATTTGATGAGCCGACTTCGGCGCTCGACCCGGAACTGGTGGGCGAAGTGCTGGATGTGATTAAAAAACTGGCGCGATCCGGCACCACGCTGGTGATTGTCACGCACGAGATCGGCTTTGCGCGTGAAGTGGCGGATAATGTGGTGTTTATGGTTGACGGGCGCGTGGTTGAGCAGGGCAGCAGCCAGCAGGTGCTGAATCAGCCGCGTCATGAGCGCACCAAACGTTTCCTCGCCAGGGTGCTGTAATGAAGCCGGTGATTATAGTCGCGCTGGCGGGTGCGGTGCTGGCGGCATCCGCGACAGGCGCGCAACAGCTGGACGCCAGTCATAACGAAACGCCGATCACCATGGCGGCCAATCCGCAGGCGATCGCGAAGATCCCCGCCGGATTTCATTTTGTTCACCCCGGCTATTTAACCGTCGCCACTTCAGCCAGTAATTCACCGCCGATTGGTCTTTGGGCGTCCGATAATAAAACGCTGATCGGCAGCGACCCGGACATTGCGCGCCTGCTGGCCGACAGCCTCGGTCTGAAACTCAGGCTGGTGCCGGCGGCGTGGGAGGACTGGCCGCTGGGCATCACGGCAGGGCGCTATGATGTGGCGATGTTTAATATCGCGGTGACCGAGGAGCGCAAGCAGAAGTTTGATTTCGCCACCTATCGCGCGGATAACCATGCCTTTGCGGTGAAAGCGGACAGTAAAATCAGCGCGATTCGTCGCCGGGAAGACGTGGCCGGCAAACGGATTATTGTGGGCTCCGGTACCAATCAGGAGCGAATATTACTGAGCTGGGATGAGAAGAATCGGGCGCAGGGCCTGGCCCCGGTGCAGCCGATTTATCTTAACGATGATGCCTCCGCCACGCTGGCGCTGCTCTCTGGCCGGGCCGATGCGTCATTTGGCCCGCAGGCCATGGCGGCGTGGAAAGTCGCTTCGCGCGGGCAAACCAAAATTGTCGGGCACGGACCGTTTCGCGCCTGGGTGGCGGTCACCACGAAGAAGGGCAATGGCCTGGACGTCGCGCTGCAGCAGGCGATCAACGGCGCTATCGCTGGTGGCC
The DNA here is from genome assembly GCF_002928365.1 of Pantoea sp. ICBG 985. NCBI lineage: Bacteria > Pseudomonadati > Pseudomonadota > Gammaproteobacteria > Enterobacterales > Erwiniaceae > Pantoea > Pantoea sp. ICBG 985. The sequence goes on along the minus strand of NZ_POWM01000003.1, from coordinate 160,257 downwards.
AGTACCACCAGGTGCTGGCAAGATGGGGTGAAGAGGGCGAGGCGGTGGAGATTTCGCAGGTTAATCCGCCCGGGATTGTTTATCAGGATAATTAGGGCGGGGTGGTCAGGCGCACGGTGTGGTCACCATAAATGGCGACCCTACAGCTCGCTCGGGCTTTCGTAGGGTGCGCATTGATGCGCACTGGCTTAAAAAATGAAGGCTCGCCCGGTTTATCCTGCTTTTTTTATCCACTGCAATGCTTCGGCGGCGGGCAGCGGGCGGGCAAAATGGTAACCCTGGAATAAATGGCAGCCCTTATTGCGCAGGTGCTCGAAATACTCCTCGCTCTCAATCCCTTCCGCCAGCACGTTCAGCCCCATCGCGCGCGACAGCTCAATGGTCTTTTGCACCACAATCGCCGCCGATTCGTTTTCAAAAATGTGCATGATCAGGGATTTATCAATCTTAATATCATCAATAGCGAAATCACTCAGTGACTTAAGCGAAGAGTAACCGACGCCGAAATCGTCGATCGCCCATTTGATCCCTAACTGGCTGAAGTGGTTGATGACATCCCCAATGCGCTGCTGATCGTAAATAAAGGTGGTCTCGGTAATTTCAAACTTCAGCCGCTCGGGACGGATTTTGTAATGCGACAGCGTCAGCAGCGTGTCATGGGTGAAGTCGCGGTGCATCAACTGCAGCGGGCTGATATTGATGGAAAACACCAGCGGAGGCAGCCGCAGCACGCGATCCCACTCAACGATTTGCTGCAGCATGCGCTCCAGCACCCACTTGCCAATATCAATGATCAGCCCGCTTTTTTCGGCTACCGGGATAAACACCTCCGGCGAGATAAAGCCTTTCTCCGGGTGCTTCCAGCGCAGCAGCGCTTCAAAACCGATGAGATTTTTGTCGCCATCGACCTGCGGCTGATAATAGAGCTCCAGCTGCTGGCGCTCGATGGCGGACGCGAGCTCGCGCTTGATAAGATCGGTGGCGGAATAATTGCCGCCATAGGTAAACACGGTCGACAGCAGTGCCGTCACCGGCACTGCACAATTGAAAACGGTAAAAACGGCTTCCTGCGGAATATTCAGATGAAAACGATTATTTTCCCAGATCAGACCGGTGGTGACAAAAAACAGATAACACAGCAGGCACAGCAGCGGAAATATTTTACTCAGATAAAAGGATTGCTGGCGCAACACCAGTGCCGAACCGACGATCAGGGCCACCAGATAGTTATATTCTGAACGCTTGCCGGCAGCGTGGTGATTATCCACCAGCAACAGCACGATGATGGTAAATAATAACGCATGGGTAATGATCGCCAGATGCCGCTCCAGCCGGTCGCTGAAAGCGCCGATGATGATGTAGCCCCCCAGCGCTATACTGGCGATATACAGACAGCCAATGTCATGATGACCGCGACTGAAATTCAGTGTTGCCATAAAGATACCAGCCACGATACTGGCGACGCCGGCAATCAGCAGCGTCAGGCGGAGCTTTTTTTTCGGGCTATCACCCTGCAGAATGAAGGGCAGATTACGGATGCGCGACCAGGCTGAACTCAACAAAGGGTTCATAAACGGTTCCGGGTTTTATTGTCATGACGCGTGAAGGTGTAAACGCCACATAATATATTTAAGCGAGACGACTGTCATAATTGTTTTCAGATTATTTGCGCGTTAAGCGCGGATTTTTATATTTGACATAAGCGGCGTCAAATAGCGCTATTAACGCATTCAGGCGCAATATTTAACGCCGCCAGCGATAAGCGATGCGCTATAACGGAGAAGGCGCGCGCAGCGCGACCCGATTGTTCCTCGCCAGTGACGTCGCCGCAGAGTAGAATGACCACGCGGCGCGGCGACAGCGTGCCGGACAATAACAGCCGGAACCGCAGCCGGATACGCGTCACCAGGTTGGACTAACCCACTTTCAACATACTGATTGCAATGAAAATTCGTTTCTTATCTGCTAATGAACTCAAGCTGGCCGAGGTGCGTACCATCCTTGAGCCGGTGGGTGTCGAAGTGGTGCCCATTGCGCGCCGTATTGAAGAGATTCAGACCGAAAATGAGGTGGAGCTGGTTCGTGACAAACTGACTAAAGCCTTTTCAATCATTGGCCGCCCGCTGTTTGTCGAGCATACCGGTCTGTATCTGGATGGGCTCAATGGCCTGCCCGCCGGACTGACGCGCATTTTCTGGAGCCGGCTGAACGCGGAACGCTTTACCAAACTGGTGAACGGGCTGGATAGCCCGGGCGTGACCGCGAAAACCGTCCTCGGCTACTGTGACGGGCGCAAAATGTACCAGTTTGAAGGCCAGCTGCGCGGCACCATTGCACGGGAGCCGGCGGGGCCGCGCGAATTTCAGTGGGACTGCGTCTTTATCCCGGAAGGGCACACCCAGACGTTCGCTGAAATGGGCGAACTGAAAAACGAAATCTCGATGCGCCGCCTGGCGCTGGATCGCTTTGCCACCTTTCTGAAAACTTCGCGGGGACTGGCATGAAACCGGAACTCAAACGCGCTTACGATGCCGGCAAACTGATTCTGTTCGCCGGTGCGGGCATCTCACGCAATCTCGGACTGCCGGAGTGGCACGAGCTGATTGCACATCTGGCTAATGAGCTGGGCTACGATCCGAAAATCTTCAATACCTACGGCACCCATTTGTCGCTGGCGGAGTATTACAAACAGCGCAAAGGCTCGCTCGGCCCGCTGCGCAGCTGGATGGATCGCGAGTGGCACCGTCCGGACATCGACGTGCGCAGCTCTGAAATCCACACCATGATCACCCAGGGCAATTTCTCGCGCATCTATACCACCAATTACGACCGCTGGCTGGAGATGGCGCATGAAGCGCACAATGTGCCGTATAGCAAGGTCGCTAATGCCGCCGATCTGGTGTCGCTGACTGAAGATAAGCGCCATATTATTAAACTTCATGGCGATTTTGACGATGACACCTCCATCGTGCTGGATGAGAGCAGCTACTTTGAGCGGCTCTATTTTGACTCGCCGCTGGATATCAAACTGACCCATGATGTCATGGGTAACTCCGTGCTGTTTGTTGGCTACAGCATCAGCGATTTCAATATCCGCCTGCTGTTTTATCGCCTGACCAAAATGTGGGGCCGCACCGGGCTGGCGACCGCACGACCCAAATCCTACCTGTTCACCAACCGTAATAATCCGGTGGCGAAAGAGGTACTGGGGCAGTGGGGCATTGAAATGATCGTGTCTGAAGAGGACGATCCGCGCAAAGCGCTGGCAACCTTCCTCGAAGAGCTGCTGGCTTAAACGGCAAGCAGAAAATCGTTGGCTAAAAAAGCTGAATGAAATATACTGTATATAAACACAGTAAATGAGGTGCATCATGGCAGTCGAAACCAAATATGTTGTGGTCAGAAAGGGTGAAGAGAAGATGACGTTTGCCAATAAAAAAGACGCAGATGCATGGGACAAGATGCTCGATATGGCCGACGCGTTCACCGACTGGCTGCAGCAACATCAGCCAGCGATGGATGAGGCCCAGGCCGAAGCGCTGGGTATGCTGCTGGCCGAACAGAAAGACGCGGTGCAACACATTCTGCGCACCAGCAAACTGCCGGACGCGGTGAAAGACAGCGGCGAAACCGCTGCTGACGACAGCGATACGGCTGTGCCGGAAAAAGAGAAGAAGGTGCGTGCGGTCAAAGCCGCCTGAGGAACCGCGCGTTCGCTTTGTACTGCTGCTGAATCCGGGCCAGCCTCTGTGCTGGCCTGGGAACCGTGCTAAGGATCAGTGCGTGAAAAGAGAGAAGGTGCCTGAGTAGTAACTGACCATCCACGCCACATACACCAGCCAGACCACCATTAACCCTGTCAGACTCAATTTACCTGCCATGCTGCATTCCTCTTGTTATGCGGCGCCTTGCGCCCGTACGCAATAACCTGACAGCACAACGAAGTGGCGATCTTGCGCCAGATCAAATTCCCTCTTTTTTACTGCATCGTCTTAGCGTTTTTAATGGCGACCCGACGCCACAACAGCGGTTGTTGGTTTTCTGATCGGACCTGCCAGGCCATCAAGTTCCCGGATTGTGCGCCGATAGAGTGATTACAGGGATGCAGGTGCACAGGGCGTGATTCTTTTTCAGTAATAAAGTGTCAACACCAGGAGCGCCGACATGGCCACAACCGTATCTAATAAGAAAAAAATGAGCACCCGCACACAAATGCTGCTGACGGGCGCCTTAACCATCACCCTGGGCTTCGCCGTGACTATCGGTGTGCTCAGCTGGCAGTCCAGCAATGAGCAAAAATCGCTGGCGGAGAGTTACTTACAGCAGATTGCGCAGAGTCAGGCGCTGCAAATCCAGCAGGAGCTGAGTTACGCACGCGATGTCGCACACAACCTCGGCCACAGTCTGATTGCCCTGCCGGCTGCCGGTGTGCAGGACCGTAAAGTGGCCGATAAGCTGCTGGTCTCTGCACTGCGTGATAATCCGGACTATCTCTCTATTTCGGTCATCTTCGAAGAAAACGCATTTGACGGACGCGATGCTGAGTTTGCCTCTCAGGCTGGCGCGGCACCTAAAGGACGTTACGCCTATTTCGTCGATCGCGACCAGGGTGGCAATTTTGCCCTGCATCCGCTGACTTCAATCTTTACGCCAGGCCAGGGCGATTACTATTTGCTGCCGCAGAAAAGCCAGAAAGATACGCTGATCGAACCTTATAGCTATGCCTATAACGGTGTGCCAACGCTGCTGACCTCGGTGGCCGCGCCAATTATCAGCCAGGGCAAACTGTGGGGCGTGGTGACGTCCGATATCTCACTGGCGTCACTGCAGGAAAAAGTGAACAGCATCAAACCGTGGGAAGGCAGCGGTTACGCCATGCTGCTCTCCAGCGCGGGCAATGTGGTGTCTTATCCGGACAAAAGCCAGACCAGCAAAGCCTGGAAGGGCGACACACATAATTTCAGCAGCACGGTCACCGAACAGCATGACGCTATTCTGGGCGAGGATGCGCTGGTGGCCTGGCGGCCGGTGGTGATCGGTAACAGCGATCAGAAATGGTATCTCGGCGTGGTGGCCCCGGTGAGCAAAGTCATGGAAGCGGCGCACCGTCAGCTGATTAACGCGGTGATTTTAATGGTGATCAGTATCCTGGTGGTGTGCGCACTGCTTGGGCTGGTATTTAGTCGCAAAGTACTTAAGCCGATTGGCGGTGAGCCACTGACCGCAGCCACCATTGCGCTGGCGGTGGCCGATGGCAAACTGGATAACGCTATCCCGCTGAAAGCGCGCGACAGCAGCAGTCTGTTCTTCGCCTTGCACACTATGCAAAACCAGCTGCGTGAGATTGTCGGGCAGATTCAGGATGCCAGCGCGTCGGTGCGCCAGGGCGCAGGTGAAATCGCCAGCGGCAACCTCAACCTCGCGTCACGTACCGAAGAGCAGGCGGCCGCACTGGAACAAACTGCCGCCAGCATGGAGCAGATTACTGCGACGGTGAAACACAACGCTGCTAACGCGCATCAGGCGACGACGCTGACCGATAACGCGACGCACATCGCCAGCCGCGGTGAGTCACTGGTGGGCCAGGTGGTGCAGACCATGGCGCAAATCGACGACAGCGCGAAGAAAATCGGCGACATCACTGCCATTATCAACAGCATCGCCTTCCAGACCAACATTCTGGCGCTCAACGCCGCGGTTGAAGCGGCGCGCGCCGGGGAACAGGGACGTGGTTTTGCCGTGGTGGCATCGGAAGTGCGTAATCTGGCACAGCGCAGCGCCAATGCGGTGAAGGACATCGCTGCGCTGATTGAAGAGTCCGGGCAGCGCGTCGGCAGCGGTGTGCAGCTGGTGCAGGATGCCGGTAAAACCATGCAGGAGATGACGCAGGCGGTGAACTCGGTGCGCACCATTATCGGCGAGATTGTTACCGCGTCAGACGAGCAGGCGCGCGGCATCAGCCAGGTAACGATCGCGGTGAACGAGATGGATGGCACCACCCAGCAGAACGCCGCGCTGGTCCAGCAGATGTCAGCCGCCGCCAGTTCGCTGGAAGACCAGGCGGCACAGCTGGCGCATACCGTGGGACGTTTTCACCTCAGCTGAGGTCGGTGACCGATCGCCAGCACGCGGCGTAAATCAGGACGGTCGCCACATCAGGCGACCGTCTTATTCCTTTCATCCGTTTCGCCGTGACGGCATCATGCGCAGCAACGTATTGTCTTTAATCAGATAATGATGCACCAGCGCGGCCGCCGCGTGCAGACCAATCAGCCAGTAGCCGTAGGGCGCGAGGGTTTCGTGCCAGTCGCTCAGCATATCGGCAAAATCGGGATCCGGGCTGGCGCTGACCGGCATCGGAATCGCGAAAATCCACCAGTTACGGCCCATGTAGAAGCGCGAAAGGATGCCGAGAATCGGCAGCACGATAAAGAACAGATAGATCGCCAGATGCATCAGATGCGCCAGTCCGGTTTGCCAGTGCGGCGGCTGGGGTTCGATTTTCGGGCTGCGATGGCGAAAACGCAGCACAATGCGTGACAGCATCAGCAACAGCACGCAACTGCCGGCGCTGAAATGTCCGACGATCATGGTGTAACCTTGCCAGGATCCGCGCGTGAATAAGCCGCGAAACTCCATGGTGCAGTAAGCGGTGGCCACCAGTACCAGCGTCAGCCAGTGAATAAAGATTTGCGCAGGGGCATATTTGTTACGCATAGCCAGTCCGAAAATAAGCGGTGTGGGATGCTTAACATAGCGAAAAACGCGCTGAATTAATTCATTTTTTGCCACATCCCGTCCGGCTTACTGTTCGGCTGTCTGCAACAGCTGACGCAGCAGGGCGGCAAGCTGCTGCTGCTGCCGATCGTCCAGCGTGGCCAGCAGCGCGTTCTGCGTTTGCGTATGCACCTGCAGCGCCTGCTCAATCTTCGCCAGCCCGGCCGGCGTCAGCGTCACCAGCGTGCTGCGCTTATCATCGGCATCGGCAACACGCGCAATCAATTCCTCTTCTTCCAGCCGGTTAAGCCGGTTGGTCATGGCACCGGAGGTGACCAGCAGCGATTTGTAGAGCTGCGTGGGCGACAGGCGGTAAGGTGCGCCGGCACGCCGCAGTGTCGCCAGCACATCAAATTCGCCATCGCGAAAACCAAAGGGCGCCAGCGCCTCAGCGCGCTTTTTCGCCAGATGCTTCATCAGGCGCAGCATGCGGCCAAAAATCGCCATGGAAGAGGCGTCCAGCTCCGGCATGGCGCTGGCCCATTGCGCAACGACAAAATCTACGTGGTCAGTCATGTTAATTCTCATCAGTTCACGGCGGGCAATGTGTCGCTTTGTGCGCACCCGCTATCGTTCTTTCGCAAAGTATCTTAACGTTAAGATACTTTGACGTATGGAGACAGAATGTGAATCGTACCTTATCTGCTATTGGCTTGTTTGCTTTACTGGTTTTTGTGGTGGCGCTGAATTTGCGTCCGGTGATGGCGGCCATCGGACCGCTGTTCCTGCAACTGCAGCACGATGCAGGGCTCAGTGCCACGCAGCTGAGCCTGCTGACGACGCTGCCGGTCATTATGATGGGGCTGGCGGCGCTGGCCGGGCCGCTGCTGCTGCGCAGGCTGGGTGAAGCGCGCGGCATTACCGCTGGCCTGATAGTGCTGGTGCTCGCGGGTGGCGCGCGTGGCGTTGATCACAGTGCCACCATGCTAACCGCCAGCGCGCTGCTGGCGGGCTGCGGCATCGGGCTGATTCAGGCGCTGATGCCCGCGCTCATCAAGCGTCACTTCGCCTCGCGTGCCGGTACACTAATGGCACTGTTCACCACCGGTATTATGGCCGGAGCTGCAGTGGCCGCAGCCAGCGCCGCGCCGCTCGCCAGCCATGCCGGACTGACGATTGCCCTGATGCTGCCGTCGCTACCGGCGCTGATCGCATTGATTCTGTGGCTGCGCCTGCAGCCTGTGACCACGAGAGTAAACACGCCACCGGCCGGCGGCGTACACCGCACGCGGCGCGCCTGGCTGTTGATGCTGTTTTTTGGCATCGGCACCGGTGCTTACACGCTGGTGCTGGCGTGGCTGCCGCCATTTTACATGCAACACGGCTGGCTGCCGGCGCAGAGCGGCTACGTGCTGGGCGCATTAACCCTGACCGAAGTCGCCGCCGGATTTATGCTCTCCGCGCTGATTCATCGCTGCCGCGATCGCCGCTGGCCGTTGCTGGTGGTGCTGGCTTCCATTCTGCTGGGGCTAATCGCACTGCTGTGGCTGGGCGGCGAACGCGCCTGGTTGCCGACGCTGCTGCTGGGATTGGGGATCGGTGCGCTGTTTCCGCTATCGCTGATCGTCACGCTTGATCATGCCCGTACGCCGGAAGAAGCCACTGCGCTGCTGTCGTTCGTGCAGGGCGGCGGCTATATACTGGCCGCGCTGATGCCGCTGATGGCCGGCATTGTGCGCGACCGCGCGGCATCACTCGACAGTGCGTGGCAGATCATGGCGGCGGGCGTGCTGCTACTGATGTTGATGGCGCTGCGACTCAAACCCCAGCGATAACGGCAGGAAACCATTGTCAGACGGAATACGCTGTTTTATAAACCGTGCAGAGTGAGAGGATCGATAAATCAGGAGCAATGATGTCCCCGCAGGTCGGTGTTGGCATATTAATTTTCCGCGATGGCAAGCTGTTGCTCGGCCAGCGTAAAGGCAGCCACGGTGCCGGTGACTGGTCGGCGCCGGGCGGCCATCTGGAGTTTGGTGAATCACCGGAAGCCTGTGCACGGCGGGAAGTGCTGGAGGAGACCGGTCTACAGCTGCACAGCGTACACAACGGTGCCTTCGTCAGCGATGTGTTTCCGGCGGTCAACCGCCACTATATTACGCTGCTGATGGTAGCGCCGGACGCCAGCGGTGAGCCGCAGCTGCGGGAACCGGATAAGTGCACAGGCTGGCACTGGTTCGCGCCTGAGGCGCTGCCTGAACCGTTGTTTGCCCCATTGCAAAGCTGGCTGGCGCGCGACGGTCTGGCGGCACTGCAGGCGCTGGCCCAGCGTAAAGATCGCTAACCGTATTGCTTCATCGAGGCTTCGGCATCTTCTCCGGCCGGGATGCGCATCGGTGCGGCGGGATCGGTCGCGGCACGCCACACGGCAGCGGCAACGTCCTGTGCTTTAGTGGTTGGCTGGGGCTGCTGCATGCCGGCGATGATGCCATCAAACATCGGCTGGTAAGGCTCGAGCAAGGTGTTTTCCATGCGCGGCCGGGCATTTTTGCCAAAATCGGTGGTGGGTGCCAGCCCGGGTAATACCAGTCTCACCTGAACATTAAAGGGCTGCAGTTCCAGCGCCAGCGACTCGGTAAAGGCGTTGACTGCCGCTTTGCTGCCGGTATAAACCGCCAGCAGCGGCAGGGATTTCAGCGTCACCGTCGAAGTCACATTGATCACCATGCCACTGTTTTTCGCACGGAACTGCGGTATGACCGCCTGCGTCATGGCGATGGTGCCCAGCGTGTTGGTTTCGAACACTTCCCGCACCGAGGACATCGGCGCGCCTTCCAGCGAGGTTAATAATCCGATGCCGGCATTGTTGACCAGCACATCAATCTCTCCTGCTTCAGCCAGCGTTTGCCTGATGCTGGCGGCATCGGTGACATCCAGTGGCAGCAGGCGCAGATGGGCGGATTCAGGAAACAGTTCGGCGCGCGGGGTGCGCATGGTGGCGATGACTTTCCAGCCGCGCTCCAGAAACCAGAGCGCGGTAGCATGACCAAAACCAGAAGAGCAGCCGGTGATTAAAATGGTTTTCATGGTTCACTCCTGCATTGCGTTGGGTAAGAGCTCACTATAGAGTGCCACTACCGGACTCACTACAACGTACAGTCCTGGTTTCATTTGCAGGAGTCCATTATGATCGATCCGCTCGCCGAAATGGTGTCACTGTTACAGCCCGGGGCGGCTTATTCCAAACGCGCGCGTGCCAATGGATTATGGCGTGTGCAGCGCAGTGAGACCGGTCAGCCGTTTTACTGCGTGGTGCTGGAGGGGCGCACCCGGCTGGAAATGAAAGGTCATCCTCCGGTTGCGCTTGAGCAGGGGGATTTTGTCCTGATTCCGGCTGCGTGGGAGTTTTGCATGACCAGCGAGCAGCCACCGGCCGCAGATGCGCCTGATTCTATGCCGGAGATGCTTGCGCCGGGCGAAGTGTGGCTTGGCGATCGGCAGCAGCCAGCTGAGGTACAGACGCTGATTGGTTACTGCCAGTTTGCCGCACCCGACGCGGGATTGATTGTCTCGTTACTGCCACAGTTTATTCATGTGCGTGGCGCATCGCGCCTGACCATGCTGGTGCAGCTGGTCAGGGATGAGTGCCGTGCACAGCGTCCGGCACGGCAGATCGTGCTGGAACGTTTGCTGGAATTACTGCTGATCGAAGCGCTGCGCGCAATGCCAGCGGCGAATGCATCGCCTGGCGTGATGCGCGGACTGGCCGATGAGCGGCTGGCCGGGGCGATTCGCGCCATCCACGCCAGGCCAGCCCATGGCTGGACGGTGCCCCAGCTGGCGAAACACGCGGCGCTATCGCGCTCGGCGTTTTTCGTACGTTTTCGCGATGCAGTGGGCATGGCGCCGATGGCGTATCTGCTGACGTGGCGCATGGCGCTGGCGAAAAATCTGCTGCGCAGCAGCCGCCTGTCAGTGGCCGACGTGGCTGAACGGGTGGGTTACCGCTCTGCCAGCGCCTTCAGCATCGCTTTCACCCGCTTCACCGGCCAGACGCCGACCGGCTTCGCTGGCGCGGAACGGCGCAGCGGCACCGCAGAAGCTGAGCCAGCAATCGCCCGGGTAAGTTAACCACGCCCGGAATGGCGGCCAGCGTAAGACGTGTCGCCATAAAGCGTGCAATGCCGTTCAGTTTAAAAATCACCCTGTTAATGCCGGTGCGCATCAATGCGCACCCTACAAACCGTGCCGTTACCCGACAGGGCCACCATTTATGGTGAGCCAAAACACATTATAAAACCGTGCAATTAACCCGTAGGGTCGCCATTTATGGTGACCCAAAACATATTATAAAACTGCGCACTTACCTTGTAGGGTCGCCATTTATGGCGACCAGGGAATACTTGCCTGCGCCACAGACGACCATACAAGACAGCCATAACGCTACAATATCGTAAAGCCGTTTTCACCGGTCAGCCAATGACCGACTTAGCGTTTCGCCACCTGCTCGCCATCCGGGTTTTTGCCATGCCCGGCAGCAGCCAGCTCGGTATTAAAGTGGGAGACCAGCACCGAAAACGTTTCCTCTGCTTTCATGCGGTACAGCTGTTCGGACGGATGAATACAATCGGGTGACATCAGCGACTGCCAGTCTTTCATCTGCAGGATGCGCTGATACTGACGCGCCAGCGGCACCGACTCCGCTTCAGCCAGCGCGTCCAGTTTGGTGACGTAAGGTGCGACGTGCCATTTCTCCGCGCGGCCACAAATCGGGTGCGGCTCCTGTAATATCACCTGCTTACCCTCTTCACGGGCAATAGTAATCAGCTGTGTCATCACCTGGGTATATTTATCCGGGCTAACCTGGTAATCCTTTTCTATATCGCGGAAATGGAAATGGCGTGCATCGTTGGTGGCAAAATTCAGCAAAATGATTTTTGCCGGCGATTTCTTCATCTCTTCGCGCCAGCTTTTATTATTCTTGTAGAAATATTTGCCATTTAACAGGTCCATGGCCTGCGATGAGGACGCGCCTTTATTCACTACGCGAATGCCATCGCCGTACTTCTGCTGTAACCACTGGTTAATCAGAGCAATCTCATTGTCTTTAATATAGATTGCGCGCAATTTGCCATTTTCCTTTATCGCCATAGCGCCACGCGTGCTTGAACCGCCATAGGCTTCAATAATAAAGTTATTATCGGGCTTGCCGCTTTCGGCGAATGCGGTATTGCACAGACAGGCTGTGGTAATCAGCAAAGTGACGATGCCAGATAGCGCTCGTTGCATAACAAATTTCCGCCTTTTGATACTCAAGGTTACATGGAGAATCGGTTGTTAACCGTAAGCGAATTACCTTAACAGGGGAGATTGCGGGTCAACAATCCGAAAGCACGGTTGCGGGGTGAAAATTAGGTCAACTCTGAGAAAAAAGCCGCTTGCTGAATAAAAGTTATTTAAATTCAATCAGGTAAAAACCAGCCCTGCCTAATAGCCTCCCTTCAGCCAGAAAATCCCGCATTGACGCCTGCTTAAAACATCACGGTTGCTTCAGGACATAACGCGGTTTGATTAGCGAATTTTCGCACTGCGAGTCGAACCGTTAATCCACAACCTGTTGTAAAAGAGTGGGTTTTCGCTGTTTTTCCGGCAGTTAGCTGCGAATAGGCACTGCCTGACGATAACTTTTACCATCAGAACATTCTGGCTTAAGCTTTATGGCCATTGCACAGTGACATTCTTTACACTATGGCGAAATTCCGAAACGTTTCTAAACATAATGTATACAGATTAATCCGGTGTTAGCATTCTGACTGAATCATTATGATTGCGTTACAACTCATTTCAGGATGTGCAATGTGAAAACAGAATCCTTTTTATCCAGCCGTAATATTGGCCTGGATCTGCTGCGTGCCGGCCTAATTCTGGAAGGGGTGTTATTACACGCCTCACGGAGTTTGCCGGGAGAGAATGGCTGGTATTATGTCGCGCAGCGCGATCCCTCGGAAATATTCACGGCACTGCTGAGCATGGTGCACACCTTCAGGATGGAAGTGTTCTTCTTTCTTTCGGGCATGTTCTCCGCACTGATTATTTTGCGAAAAGGGCAGAAATTCTTTACGGATAATCGCCGTAAGCGCGTCCTGATTCCGCTGATATCAGCCTATCTGTTTATTCCGCCGCTGATGTATTTTATCGCGGGACAGATGAATAACACCCCGCTGAGCCTCGAAGGCTGGCTAATCAGCTATACCATGATGCACCACCTGTGGTTCCTCGTGTCGCTGTCGGTGATGTCGCTGCTGGTACCCGGCGCGTTTTATCAGTGGAGCGCCCGTCAGTTGGGCAAAATGTCGTTGCCACTGCTGATCGCCACACTGGTGATTCTGGGTAACGCCTGCTTCGTGCTGAAGTTCCTGGTGAAAGGCCGCGGTGAATTTGTCGAGCTCATCCCGGTGACCGCACGCTTCCTCGTCTACTACACCGCTGGTTTTGCGTTATACGTCAACCGCGAGAAAATTGCCCGGTACGCCAGCAGTAAACTGATGAATGGCTGGCTGGTGGCCGCGCTGGTGCTGGCGGTGTGGGCCGCCTGCTATGTTGTCGCGCACAACCACATCACCGGGGTGATGAAATATGTGCCGGTGATGCTGGGCAGCGTGCTGTCGGTGATGCTGTCCTACTGGCTGGTATTTAGCTTCGAACGCATCAACGTGAAAGAGAGTCGCATTCTGACGGCAATTGTGGACTCCGCGCTGATTATCTATTTGCTGCACTATCCGGTGGTGATCATTTTCTCATGGCTGCTGGATGTCTGGTTACCGGATAACCTGTCAGTCCTGTATGTCCTGATCGATTTTGCCCTCGGCATTGCGCTGAGCGCGGTGTGTTACGCTATCGTCAAACGTTCACGCTTCGCCTCATTCATGTTTGGCCTCAAGCCGAAAGATAAAAAGGTGGCGGTGCCGGTCGAAGCGCGACTGTAATTGTCATCATGCCCGGCCGCCACTGGCGTGCCGGGTATTATTTCCCGCCATCTGATTTTTGCCATTTTCTGCATTTTTAGTTCCAGATAATTATCTCAGGCCGTTAGCGCAATTCCTAAAGCTTATCGCCGTCATCACAATTCCTTAAGTCAAACTGGACGTTTTAACCTGATCGCGGTAATACTCATTTCAACGGATTTCCAGCCGTAAGCTATTACGACAATATATTTCGCTTCGCTATTTCCCCCGCACTGCGCATTCGCTGTGCGGCATTTGTCTTTTCTCTGGTGAGGAAAATAGTGTGTTTAAATTAAATCCCTTGTTACTGAGCCTGCTTGCTGCGCAGGGCTTAATGCTGCCTGCCTCACCGGTATCGGCGGTGGTATTAAAACCTTTCACCCCCGAACGCAACGACAATAAAGTCGGCGCTTATTGCTTATGTAATGGTTCAACCCAGACGCTAAGCGGTATACCGCGCTTTACCGTTGGAGAAAGTGGCATGAGCAGCGTCACGCTGGGTGAACTACAAAAGGTTGGGCGTATTATTAATGACAATTTAATCGGCGAGCCCCGCCTGCAACTCGGCGCACAAAATTATGCTATTGGTATTCCGGATGAAGAAACAGGCAGTTATCGTGTCTATCAGGTTTATAACAGTGCGGAAATGATTGCGCCGGCGGAAATTAATGGCGCTACGGTAGTGCCAGATTATTATGATGTGAACGATAAGCAATATATTGATGCGCGCGTAGCGACAGTCACTAATGGCCGGTTAAAGATAAATATTGGTCAGCAAGGCGCAGCCGCTAACGCCAGCACCAATCGCTGGTCAATGGCGGCCAAACAGAGTCAGTTATTTGCCAGCAGTAACAACGGCCAGATTAACTGGGACAGCAATAACCGTATCCGCTTTACCGCCGCCACGCCGCCGTACGGTGGCGATCGGCTGGCATTTGATGCCGGAGGCGTGGTGACCTACGCCGGTCTGTTTGATGTCACGCTCAAGGATGGCAGCAGCAACGCGTACTACGTCAGTAATCTCAATGAATTGCGGAACTATAACGACTGGCTGATTGACCAGATTAGCGGCGGCAACCTGAGCCCGGAAAGTTATAACGCCGCGCTGAACCAGGCGTTCAGCCTGCGCGACGGTCGTGTGGTTTACCGCATGAGCACCGGTAATTACGATGATGAAGTGGCTGCCGCACTCGGCGATCAGGTGGTGCTGAGTGCCGATGGCGCGAAAGCCAGAGTGAAAATCAATCGCGGCAAAACGCTGGAAGTGGCTAATAGCGCCAGCGCCGTGATGCGCGCCAGCAACGGTGCAACGGCGATTATCGCCGGAAAACTGGCGACCAGTAACGCGCCCTCATCCGAAGCGGGCGCACTGGAGCTGATCAGCGGCGCGCGCGGTATCAATAATGGTGTCATCAACAGCGGTTTTTTCAACGCCGCCAATGGACGGGGCGTGGCGGAGGATTCTCTCGGCTATGCGGGCACAGCGGTGTCGGCGATTTATGACAGCGAGTTCCGTAACAATGGCGTGCTCAATGTGCATATCGGTGATGCGCCGTGGGGCACCGCCGGCTTATTTCTCGGCAGCAGCAGCGCGGTCAACCACGGCAATATTAATCTCGGCATTCACGATGTGGCGAACGGCTCCTCAGCAGCGGCGGTGAGTTTCAGCGGCGAGGGCAGCTTCGTCAACGCGCACGATGGCACGATTTACCTCGGCCGCACACCGCAAAATCACAAGGGCGATGTCACGCAGGATGTCGCAGTCAGCCTCGGCGGTGGCATCAGCGCCATTTCCGGCCTGCTCGACTCGCGTGCCATCAATGATGGCCGTATTGTTATCGGCTCAAAAGTCGAGAACGCCGTTGGCATGCGCATCGAGGCCGGGCCCAACGCGGTGTCACTGAATAACGGTGTTATCGACGTCAATGGTATGGCGCAGGCGCTGCCGCGCGAAAATATCGCCATGCTGGCGATGGATTCCGGCAGCGGCGGTCAGGTGGGCAACCGCGGCACCCTCAATCTGAATGGCTATAACAGCACCGGCCTGAAAGTGATCGCCACGGCGGGCAACCAGGCGCACGCCTTCTCCAGCGGCGCGATCAACGTGGCGGGTGACGCCGACCGCTTTGGCGGCACCAACAATACGGCGGTGTGGGTAACTGGCGAACCGGGCGGTCACGCCAGTGCCGATATCACCGGCCCAATCCGGCTAAGCGGCAAAGCGGGCATTGGGATTCGCGCTGAAGGCCAGGCAACGGTCGACGTTAGCGCCCACGCCATTCCCACCTCCAGCGGCAGCGACAGCATGCTGGATAGCGGACAGATCAGTTTCTACCGTATCGGCCCGGATGCGCGCATTAATCTGCCGGCCAACGGCCGCTACAGCGCCTCCGTGTGGAACGGCACGATTTTTCGCGTTGAGCAGGGCGCGGATTTTGACGGGCGCGGCCTGACTTTGTCGATGAACAGCCCGTTTGCGACCGGTGTGTACGGCAGCGGTGCCGGCACCGACATTAATACCCACGGCGCGACGCTGAACATCGCCAGCTTTGCCAGCGGGCTGACTATCACTGATGGCGCCCGCGCCACCATTGATGCCGCAACGCGTATTCACCTCAACGGGTCTGATGCCCGCGTCGCCATCGCTGACGGTAATCGCTATACGCTGCAGGGTAACGTTGTTAACCCTAATACGCAGTTCGATCCGAACACTTTATTGATCAATCAGGCAGCGATAGACGGCCGCGCCAATAACCAGCAGCCGTTTACCGTGATGAATCATGCGCGGCTGGTGAATCGCGGCGCTGTCTCCCTGCGGGGTGAAGGCGTAACGGGTATCTACGCGCAGTATGGCGCCACGGTCGACAACCGCGGCGATATCAACATTTTGCGTAATGGCCGGGCGCTGTTCGCCGATGGCTATCCGGGCGCCGGCGACGGCAAAACCCTGACGGAGATTAACAATAGCGGCACGCTTAATCTCTACAGCGGTCAGAGCACCCAGCAAACCACCACCTTCGGTGCGGTCTCGTATCACCAGCTGGGGCGGATTAACCAGAACGGCACAATTAATCTGTACGGCGATAACGTGGTCGGCGCGAAAGCCTTTGCCGGCGGTCGTATTACGCTGGGCGCGAACAGCCGTGTGGTGTTCCATGACGCGCATCAGATCGGCTATCAGGCTTTTGATCCCGGCTCACGCCTGATCGTCAACGGCAGCCCGGTTGATGTCAGCAGTCGTAACTCGACGCTGTATGAAATCCGCAACGGCGCGTGGCTGTACAACCAGGGCTTTGGCAACGTTACGCTGAGCGGCAGGGACAGCACCGGCATCGTGGTCAGCGGGACGGATGCGCTGGTATCCAGCACCGATGTTTATCAGGTCACCGGTAAGGGTGCCACCGTGCTGCGCGCCAGCGATCGCGCGCAGGGGATCATTACCAGCCTTATCGCGCTGAATGGCAAAAACACCCTCGGCGCGCAGGCGTCGGGCGATGGCACCGAGGTCTACGCCGCCTCGCTCATCACCGGCACCGGGCACAACGCCACGGCGTTTGATGTCAGCGGCGACGCGCGCCTGTTTAATCAGCAGCAGGGCGTAGTGGATTTGCGTGGCCGCAACAGTACCGGGGCCCGGGTGCACGATGGCGGTAACTTTATCAACCGCGGCACGGTTAGCGTCGCCAGCGGCACCGGCGTGGATGTCAGCAGCGGTTATGGCCAGTATGTACCGGTCGACAGTACCTTACGTGTGAATGACGGCACCGCCGCGCTGCGCGTGGGCTCCGGCGGCGCGATGAAAATTTACGGCGACGGGCAGGGGGCCAGCACGCTGGCGGCTTACGGCAAAGCCGATGGTTTGCTGCTCGACAGCGGTGCGCAGCGCTTTGAAGCCAACGACATCATCATCGGCGCTTACGGCAGCGGCACTGCGCTGAACAATCGCGCCGGCATCAGTGATATTTCGCTGAGTAATGTGCGCTTCGAGGCCAATGGTGGCACCGGCATTCGCTCTGCCACCTCATTCGATCCGGCGGGTAGCGCGCAGATTCACGTCGGCGCAGGCGGTACCGGCTATCGCTTTGAAAACGCGGATGGATCGACCACGGGCAACGATTTAGTGATTGGCCGCGACTACCGCATTGAAGTCAACGGCAGCGGCACCGGCGTGCGTGCCAACACCCGTGGACGGGTGATCGCTCAGGGCCTGATTGATATCCGCGATGCCGATGGCGGTTCGGCGATTGTCACCCGCAGCGCCAGCCAGGTGGTTAACCAGGGCACCATCCGTTCACAAAGCCGCGTCGCACCGCTTATTGATCTGCGCGGCGGCGAGACGGTGTTTATCAACCAGGGCACGCTGGATGCGCCGTACGCCGATCAGGTGGTGGTGGCGGGCGGCGCGACCCGTGATGTGGTGGCACTGCTGGCGGGCAAAGTCACGGGCGAAGTGAATACCGGCAACGGCAGCGATACGCTGCTGGTTACGGGCGGCACGCTGGATGGCGGCCTGAGTATGGGTGACGGCAGTGCGAACCAGGCGACGGTGCAGGCTATCAGCCTGAACCAGACCCGTCATATCACCAGCGGCGGCGCGGATAGCACGCTGAACCTCACCCAGCTCAATGCGCGCGGCGGTTCGTTCCGGCAGGACGATCTCACCAAAGGCACCAACCTCGGCGCGGGCTGGAGCACGCTGAACTTCATCGATACGCAGTGGACGCTGAGCGACAACATTAAACTGGCGCACAGCACCATCAATATCGATGCAGGGTCCACGCTGTTCGCCGGCGATGGCGTCAACGCGCGGCTGCAGGGGGCCAGCAATGATTCGCTGGTGGTGAATAATGCCGGCACGCTCGACCTGACCAACGGTGGCAATGTGGCGGCAAATACCCTGACCATCGAAGGTAGTCTGGCCTCTGCGCAGGGCCGTCTGAAGCTCAATTCGACAGCCACCCACAGCGACGTGCTGCGTGTTAACGGTAACGCCAGCGGCACCACCTGGGTGGATGACCGGCTGCAGGGCGGCGGGCTGCTGGACAGCAATCGCGACAATGTCATCGCGGGCAGCGAAGGCGTCTCACTGGTGCAGGTGACCGGCAGCGCCAGCGCCGACAGCTTCAGGCTGAGCAATGGCTATGTGGCAGCCGGGCCGTGGCAGTATGGCCTGTACAGCTTTGCACCGGGCAGCAGCGCAGGCGGCAACGTATGGGACTATCGTCTGGCAAACAATTTCATCTGCAGCGATGGCTCGCTGTGCCAGCCGCAGGCGGGCAGTGCGGTTAAGGCGGTGCGTCCGGCGGTTACGCCGCAGGTACCGTCCTGGATCTCCGCACCGGTCGGGCTGGCGTACTACTCGCTGGCAGTCACTGACGATCTGCATAAGCGTCTCGGCGAACTGCGCCAGCAGCCGGCAGACAACGCAGAGATGTTTATCCGCTACCTCGGTTCGGATTTGCAGTATCGAAGCAATCGCGGCCTGGACGCCTGGGGTTATGACTTCGACCTCAACTACAGCGCCGTACAGCTGGGCGGCAATTTGCTGCGCGCCGATGGCGCTGAAGATAGCGTACGTGGCGGCGTCGCCTATACGCGCGGCAACACGCGCATTCGCCCGCATGCCGCTGACGGGTACAGCTCCACCAGCTTTGATAGCGATACGTTGTCACTTTATGGCACCTGGCTGCGCAGCAGTGGCTGGTATGTAGATGGTTCGCTGAGCTGGAGCGACTACCGTGGCGAAACCGACATTGCGCGGCAGAAAGCGGTCGCCAAACCCAAAGGGCACGGCTGGACGGCGTCAGTCGAGTCTGGCTATCCGCTGATGCTGGCGGGTGATGTGCGCCTGGAACCGCAGGCACAGGTTAGCTGGCTGCGTATGAACATGGACAGTTTTACCGATGCTGACGGCGCGCGCGTCTCTTATAACGATTACGATCAAACCATTGGCCGGCTCGGCGCGCGTGTGGCGCGCAGCTGGCAGGACAGCAGTCAGAACCAGTACACGCCGTATCTGCGCGCTAACTACTATCGCGGCTGGGGCGGTACGGCGCAGGCCAGGGTCGGCGCCAGCGACAGCGACCTGAGCCAGAGCTTCAGCAGCGGCAAATTTGGCCAGATGTGGGACGTCGGCCTCGGCGGCACGGCGACGTTGATCAACAACGTGGCGCTGTATGCCGAGGCGGATTACCGCAAAGAGATATCCGGCAACGGCGTCAAAGGCTGGCGCTACAATGCCGGGGTGCGCTGGTCGTTTTGAACGCTTAAACGTGCAATTACAGGCGGCGCTGTGATGCGGCGTCGAACAGCATCGCACGTTCGCTGTCCAGCGTGACCGGCAGGATGTCACCGACGCGCGCGCCGGAACGCTGGGTGGTAAACAGCATCAGCGGGTGGCCAAACAGCGAACCGTGAATCAGTTCGGACAGGCCGGTCGGCTCCACCAGCGACACTTCAAGAGGCAGCGCATGCTGCTCACCCGGCTGCGCCAGACTGATGTTTTCCGGCCGGATGCCGTAAATGACGTCACGGCCAGCGGCCTGTGCTGCCCAGTGCGTATTCAGGGGCAACTGAGCGCTGTCGCTGATACGCACGCCGCTGGGGGTCATCACGCCGTTGATAAAATTCATCGACGGTGACCCGATAAAACTGGCGACAAATTTATTGGCCGGTGTGTCGTACAGCTCCAGCGGTGTACCCACCTGCTGAATGACGCCGTGATTAAGCACCACGATGCGGTCAGCCAGCGTCATGGCCTCAACCTGATCGTGGGTAACATAAACGATGGTGTTGTGCATTTGCTGATGCAGTTTTTTGATCTCCACGCGCATCTGGCCGCGCAGTTGCGCATCGAGGTTGGAAAGCGGTTCATCAAACAGAAACACCTGCGGCTGACGCACAATGGCGCGGCCCATCGCCACGCGCTGCCGTTGTCCACCCGACAGCTCTTTTGGCCGGCGATCAAGCAGGTGCGTCAGGCTGAGAATCTCCGCCGCTCGCCGGACTTTCTCCTCAATCTCAGCACGCGGTCGTTTCTGAATTTCAAGGCTGAAGCCCATGTTGCGCGCGACCGTCAGATGCGGATAGAGCGCATAGCTCTGGAACACCATTGAGATATCGCGATCTTTCGGCGCCACCTCGTTCATCAGCTGACTGCCGATATGGATATTGCCGCCCGTTGCTAATTCCAGGCCGGCAATGGTGCGCAGCAGGGTGGATTTACCACAGCCGGACGGGCCGACCAGCACCACGAACTCACCATCTTTAATGGTCAGATTGATGTCGCGCAGAACCTCAACGTTGCCATAGCGCTTTTCAATTTGCGCCAGCGTAATTTCAGCCATTATTTACCCCTTAACCGCACCGGCGGTGAGTCCCTGAACCAGGTAGCGTTGAATGAAAGCGAAGAACAGACAGGCTGGAATTAACGCCAGCACGGCGGCAGCCATCATTTCGCCCCACGAAACGGCGAATTTGGAGACGAAACTGAGCAGCCCGACCGGAAAGGTCATGACTTCGTTTTTGTTGATCAACATCAGTGAGAACAGCAACTCACTCCACGCGGCGGTGAAAACGAAGCCGAGCGTCGCCGCCATGCCGGGCAGCGTCAGCGGCATCAGCACGCGGTACAGCGCCTGAAAGCGGGTGCAGCCTTCCAGCATGGCGGACTCTTCGAGATCTTTAGGGATGGCATCAAAAAATGACTGCATCAGGAAGGTGGCGAACGGGACATTAAAGGCGCTGTAAATCAGAATCAGCCCCAGCAGACTATTCGTCAGTCCCAGCGGGGCCATCACCCGGTAAATCGGCGCAATGATCATCACCAGCGGAAACATCTGGGTAAACAGCAGCAGGGCCGCCATCACCATCTTGCCGCGAAACTGAAAGCGGGAAAAGGCATAGCCGGCAGCCGCAGCAATCAAGGTGGTCAGCGCGGCAGTGCTGCAGGAGACAATGAGACTGTTAATAAAAAACGTGGGGAAATCACTGTCGGTCAATACCTTGGCAAAGTGGCTCAGGGTGAAACCGCCAGGTAACAGCGTCACGCCCTGACTGAACAGTAACCTGTCCGGCGTGACGGCAATTTTAATGATCCAGTACAACGGAAACAGCGCAAACAGCAAATAGGCGGCGATGCTGAGACGATGACCGATCAACGGTAACAGGCGCATGCGGACTCCTTACTTAAGTAACTGATGGCGGATGCGCAGCAATACCAGCGCATAACAGGTCATCAGCAGTAACAGACACACCGCCATCGCCGAGGCATAACCAAAATCCAGTTTGCGATAAGCGGTGGTGAAGATGTAACTGGAAAGAATCGAGGTTGAACCGGCCGGACCGCCGTCGGTCATCACCACGATCAAATCGGCAAAGTTAGCGATCCAGATGGTACGCAGCATCACGGTAATGGCGATCATCGGGGCGAGAAACGGCAGGGTGACACGGCGAAACTGCTGCCAGCCGCTGGCACCGTCTATGGCTGCCGCTTCATACAAATCTTTGGGAATCGACTGCAGTGCCGCCAGTAGAGTGATGGCAAAAAACGGGATGCCGAACCAGACGTTAGCAATCACCGGCCCCCACATCGCCAGTTGCGGATCGGAAAGAATATTGTAAGGTTCGCTGAGAATGCCCACGTCGCTGAGCCACTGTGGCAGCGGACCTACAACCGGGTTGAACAGCCAGGACCAGGTCAGGCCGGAAAGAAACGCCGGCACCGCCCACGGTAAAAACACCAGCGCCTGCACCCAGCGGCGAAAGCGAAACTCGCGGTTAAGCAGCAGCGCCAGCGCGAGGCCGAAAAAGAACTGCAGCAGCAGCGAACTCAGCGTCCAGTTAAGGGTATGGCCGAGTGCGCGAAAGAAGCGGCGATCGTCGAGCATCTGCGCAAAGTTCGCCCAGCCAACCCAGCCGCTCTCCAGCGGATTGAGCAGGTTCATGCTCTGAAAAGCGTAAGAAATGCCGATCGCCATCGGCACGAAGATGAACAGGGCGATCAGCAACAGGCCCGGTGACAGATACCACCATGGCTCAGCAAGCCGGGTCCAGCGCCAGCGGCGGCGCGCCGGGCTGGCAGGAAGAGAGATTTCAGGCATCATTTCAGGGCTCCGGTTTACACGAGATTACTGGCTGGCGAGCCAGGCTTTTTGCTCTTTACTCAGATAGCTGGCCCAGTCCTGCACCATATCTTTGGTGTCGTTTTCGCCCAGTAACGTCTCCTGGCTGCTCTCTTTCACGATCACTGAATTGAAATAGCCCCAGCCTTTAAGGTGGGTCGGCATGGTGAGCGGCACATAATTTGGATCGTTCAGCTCCTTAAACCAGCCGGCAAACTGCGGCGTCTGATAGAACGGGTCCTGTTCCGCACCTTTATAGATGGGTAGGGTGCCGACAAACTTCGCCCACGCCAGGTTGTTGGTTTTATTACTGAGGAAGGTAATCAGCGGCCAGGCGATATCGTTTTGTTTACCCTGTTTGAACATCGCCCAGCCGGTATAGCCGATGGTCGGGAAGGCTTTACCGGACGGTCCGACCGGCATGGGCGCCACGGCAAAATCTTCAGCCGCCATGCTATTTTTAATTGCGATCAGCGCGTCCGGATCCTGATCGAGCATGGCGCATTTGCCGGAATAGAAGCCCGAGACAATCTCGTTAAAGCCCCAGTTCACGCTGTCTTTTGGCGCGCCACCTTGCTGATACAAATCGACCAGCAGCTGTGCTCCCTTTATCGCCCCCGGCTGGGTTAAAGTACTGTTGCCGTCTTTATCAAAGAAGGCAGGCGAACCGTTCATCGCCGCCATAAACATCATCCACGCATTGGTTCCCCCCACGCCGCCGCGCATGCAGTAGCCGCTGATACCGTTACCTGACTGACTAATACGCTTCGCGTCGCTGGCAAACTCTTCCATTGTTTTCGGCGGCTCACTCAGTCCTGCCTGCTTAAACAGCTTCTTATTCCAGAACAGCGCCCGCAGGTAAAAACCGTACGGCACCATGGTGGCTTTACCGTTTGCGGCCCGCGCCATTGCCAGCGTTTTGTCCGTCAGCTGGGCGCTTTCAGGCCAGCTTTTCAGGCGGGGTTCAAGATCCTCCAGCATATTGTTGCTGGCGTATAAGCCTTGCCAGGTATCGGGCATCTCCACCACATCCGGTACCTGTCCGCTCTGTAACATGGTGCCCAGTTTTTCAAATGCCTGACCCCACGGCAGCGAAATCAGCTCAATCTCGGTACCAGGATGCTGCGTCTTGTATTCGTCGAGCATTTTTTGCAGAAGCGCGGTACGTGGCGGGCTGGTAATAACTTCCACCACGGTGAGTTTGGCGGCGAGGCTGCAAAAGGCGCTGCCTAAACCCACGGCGAGTACCAGGGCTTTCAGGGCGAAACGTGTTGTCATGGCTGGTTCTCCGGAGCGTGATTAATGGTGAGTGGCGGCAGCAAGTGCCTGATTCAGATCGGTCCAAAGATCGTCGGTCTCTTCGAGGCCAACAGAGATACGGATCAGGCGCGGCGAGACACCAAAATCCTGGGCTGAATTAAATTCACTGGCCTGATTAATGACCGAAATCGCCGGCATCACCAGGCTCTCGAAACCTCCCCAGCTGACGCCCATATGGAACAGTTGCAGGGCGTTGCAGAATTGCGGTATGTCGACCTGTTCGGTCACGGCAAAGGAAAACAGCCCGCTGTAACCGCGCAGCGTGGACCATTCAGGGGGATTGAGCCCGGGGTGGCAAACCGCGCTGACCTGTGGATGATCACGCAGCTTTTCCGCCAGCTGCAGGGCGCTTTGCTGATGCTGCTTCATACGCAGCGGCAGCGTGCGCAGGCCACGCATCAGCAAAGACGCTTCGTTTGCAGACAGTTTGCCGCCAAGGAACGGACTAATGTGACGGGCAATGTTGTTGATGTGCTGGTGGCTGGCAATCACCAGGCCGGCCACCACATCGCTGTGGCCGCTGATGTACTTCGAGGCGGAGTGCACCACGATGTCGATACCACACAGCAGCGGCTGCTGGAATATGGGCGAAGCCCAGCTGTTATCAATCAACGTGACGACGCCTGCATCGCGCGCCAGCGTGGCCAGCTGCCGCAGGTTCTGTTCACTCATCACCCAGCTGGAGGGACTTTCCAGATAGAGCAGGCTGGCGCCGGGCAGCGCGGCGGCTATCGCCGCTTCATCGTCGCCATCAACAAACTGCGTCGTGATACCGAAACGCTGACAAAAGCCGCGCAAAAAGCGGTAAGTATCGGGATAGACATGATTGACGCAGACCACTTTCGCGCCTGGCTGAACCACACTCAAAATCGCGTTGCTGATGGCGGCCATGCCGCTGGCAAAGGCGAGGCAGGCGTCGCCGCCTTCCAGCGCGGCAACTTTATCCTGTAGCGCTTTGACCGTCGGATTATCAACGCGGGAATAGAGCGGCTGGTCGCTCTCACCGCGAAAGCGGGCGATCATGCTGTCGTAATCGCTGAAGGTAAACAGCGAGGACTGATAAATCGGTGGCGTTACGGCGCCCTGTTCGTGGCGCTGGTCGTGGGTCAGCAGTGTCTGTTGCGCAATAGGTTTAGCGTTTGGCATGGATCACGTCCTTCATGTCGCGTTCGGTGATATCAAGAATCTGATGGCAAAGGGCGCGCGCGGCCTGGCTGTCGCGGGCGCGGATGGCGTTAAACAGTTCACGGTGCAGGGGAAACGAGTCTGAAAACAGCGCCTGCTCCGGCGGGGATTCGAAAAAGGCGTGTAGCGTGTCGTAGACGCCGTTAAGCATCTGCAACAGCAGCGGATTGCCGGCGGCGCGGTAGATGCTGGTATGGAAAGCCCAATCCTCTGGCCCGGCGGAACCGATAGCCAGGTGCACACGCTCCATCTCTTCCAGCCGCCGTTCGATTTCCAGCAGGTCGTCGGCGCTGGCGCGCTGCGCCGCCAGCACGCAGGATTCGGACTCAATGATGCGGCGCACTTCCAGCGCATGAAGCATGTTGGCGGAGTCGTTTTTAAAGCGCAGAGAGAGAAAGCTGTCATGCAGACCGACTTCCGCCTGCAGAAAAGTGCCGCTGCCTTTTTTGCGCACAATGATGCCGAGAGCTTCCCAGCGCTTGAGCGCCTCGCGCACCGTATTACGGCTGACGCCCAGTTTCTCCGCCAGCTCGCGCTCCGGCGGCAGGCGACTGCCCGGCTGCGCGCCGGCATGCGCCATGTAACGCGTGAGCGCATCAAGAATCAGCGTATCGCTGCGCGTCGGAATGATGGGATGGAGTTCAGCCGGGTCATGCATCGCTTTGCCTTAATTGGTCCAACATCTCTACCAAAGGCTTAGCAACCCGCATGCCAGAATCATGAAGCTTTGATTCAGCAGGAGATTTGATGCCGTAATAAGCGCAGATTATGAGATCTGCTGGTGCAAAACCCGCCAGAGTGCACCGTGGTGTGGCGGTGCGGTGGTCGTCTTTTGATTAACCAGGGTGTGAATTCAGCAGATGCAGTGGCATAGCGGCAACGCTCAGCCAGCAAAACCGTTAGCGATGACGTTAAGGTAAAAGAAGAGCGTTGTGACCGGTTAAATGGGCAGCCGTCATTGCGTGCCCATCTCTTAAAACCGCAATCAGCGGCTAAACGGCATCGATCAGGCCGCCGTCGACGCGGATCACGCTGCCGGTAATGTAGCTGGCGGGCTCACTGGCGAGAAAAGCGGCGGCGGCGCCATATTCGTGTGGCGCGCCGTAGCGGCCCATCGGTATGCTGCGCCGGCTTTGGGCCGCGACGGCAGCGGCGGTGCTGTTTTCGCGCTGCGCCTTCAGCGCATCAAGCTGACTGACGCGCTCAGTATCAATGCGTCCCGGTACCAGGACGTTAACCGTTACACCATCCGCGGCTACCTCGCTTGCCAGCGTTTTCGACCAGCCCAGCAGGCTCATGCGCAGCGCATTGGACAGCGCCAGATTGGGGATAGGCGTAACCACGCCGGACGAGGTGGAAGTGATAATGCGTCCCCAGCCGCGCTGGCGCATGGCCGGCAGCACCTTGTCGCTCAGTTGAATCAGCGCGTCCACCATCACCGCAAACTGCTGTCGCCAGAGTTCACTGCCGGTACCCGCGGCTTTCGCGGGTGGCGGCCCACCTGAATTATTCACCAGAATATCCACTGCGCCCCAGCGCTGGCGAATCGCCTCCAGCACGCTGTCAAAAGTGTCGGGTGCCGCCAGATCCAGCTGGAACGCCTGCGCCTCACCGCCGTCAGCGATAATGCGCTCCACCGTTGTCTGCAACTTGCTGCTATTGCGCCCGGTGACCGCCACGCGCACGCCCTCCTGCGCCAGTGCCAGCGCTATCGCCTGACCCAGACCGCTGCCTGCACCACATACCAGCGCCACGCGCCCTTGTATTTGCAAATCCATCACTGCCTCCTGATTGTATTTTCAGGATCGTAATGTGCAAAAACAGTGCCGGTTATGTGCCTGGTTTACGCATCTGTACCTGATCGAAGGCGAATTGCAGATGCGTTTTCATCAATTCGGCCGCCTGTTGCGGTCGGTTTTCACGCAGCGCGTCGATAATGGCCACGTGCTCTTCGCACCACTCTTTCACCCGCCGTTTGTTTTGGTAGCTGCCAAATTCCAGCAGGCGGCGCAGGCGGTTTTGCTGTTGAATCGCCTGCAGCACAAACAGATTGCCGCTGGCTTCGGCCAGCGATTCATGAAAAGCGGCATCCGTCTCGAAAATGTCGCGCGCCGGTACCTGCGTGAGGTCCGGATGGGTAATCAATCGCAGATGCTGTGCCCGCAGGCGCTTCAGCATCGCACGGTCCGCGCGTAATTGCGGGCTGAGCAGGGCGGCTGGCTCAATCATCAGACGAAATCCATAACTGTTGCGCAGCGCGACTTCCGAGTTAAGCGTTTGCTGAAAACGCCAGCCATGTCCCGCATTGCGCGCGATTAACCCGTCTTCCGACAGCTTGACCAGCGTGCGTGTCAGAATGCCGCGATCAACGTCATAGCGCTGGCTGATTTCTGTCTGGGTGAACGATTCGGGCAGGGCACCGGCTATACGATCGCGTACCAGTAACTCGTACAACGTCTGGTCGCTGCTCTGCGGGGGTTCAATGTCCAGTTGCTGTAACTCGTCTGCCCCTTTTAGCAGAAAAAATCCCTGATTGGGCCGCGCTTCCACTGCGCCCAGTCGGGTCAGTTCTTTAAGTCCTGCCCGCACCGGCGTGCGGGAAACGCCCAGCGCGTCTGCCAGAGGTTGTTCACGTAAGTGCTGACCTGGATCGAATCTTGCTTCATAGATCAGGTCAAGTAGCTGACGTGCAATACGACGGCTGCTGGCGGAGGAGTCAGGCTGCATAGAACGGGATTTCCTGAAATGTATTATTGTCGACTAAAGGTACAATAACATGTTGAGGTAAATGCTGCGATATAAAGCAATACATGCACGATAAGCGTGCAGAGTGCACCAGGAGAAGACGTTTTTTTATCACCATGATTGTATTTTATGAATCATAAAAACCAATTTAAACGTTCACCAGGAGACACAGATGATCAGCAATTCATTTCGCTCTACCGGTCGGTTGCTTGCGCTTGCCACGCTGGCCCTGATGCCCATCATCAGCCAGGCGGCAAGCGATCGCGTTGCCCCAGGCAAACTGACCTACGGCACCGCAGCCACCTTTATGCCGTTCGAGTTTGTGAAAGACGGCAAGCTCACCGGTTTTGATATCGAGCTGATAACCGCGCTGAGTAAGACGCTCAATCTGCAACCCGCAGCCATGCCGATGGAGTTTAAAGGGCTGATCCCGGCACTGCAGGGCAAACGTCTCGACATCATTAACTCAGCGATGTACGTCAACCCGGCGCGTGCGGCGCAGGTGGATTTTGTTCCTTACCTCAAAATCGGCAGTCGCGTTGTGGTGCGTAAAGGCAATCCGGCCGGCATCACCGGGCGCGATCTGTCGTTGTGCGGCAAAAACGTGGCGGTCACCCTTGGCGGTATCGAAGAGAGCCAGGCGCGCGTGGATAACCAGAACTGCCTCGCCGCCAAAAAAGCCGCGATCAATGTCATGACGTTCCCGGCGGCAACGGACTCGGCAGTGGCTGTTGCGCAGGGGCGCGCCGATGCGGAATTCCTTTCAACGCCGGGTACCGTTGCGTTGTTTAGCGAGAAGCCCGGCGTGTTTGAAGCGGCAGGCGCTGAGTTTGAAGCCGATACCCACATCGCTTTTGCAGTCCGTAAAGGCGACAGCGCCACCAAAGCGCAACTGGAGCAGGGACTGCAAAACCTGGTGAAAGACGGCACTTACAAGCAACTGATTGAGAAATGGAACTTCCCGGACTCCGTTGCCATTTTTTAATCCGCTGACCGGAGAAAGCTATGTCGATCGATTTAATGTGGCAGTACTTCCTCTCCCGCGAATTTCTGCAGGGCGCGTGGATGACGCTGCTGATTACTCTGTGCTCGCTGTTGTGCGGCGTAGTGCTGGGACTGGTGCTGGCGCTACTACAGGAAGCGCCATTTCGTGCTGCGAAAGGGCTGGCGTTTTTTTATCTCTGGCTGTTTCGCGGTACGCCGGTGCTGTTCCAGATCATCTTTGTCTACAACGTGTTGCCTGGTTTCGGTCTGCGCTTCTCCGCGTTTACCTGTGCCGTGCTGGCGCTGTCGCTGAATGAGGGCGCCTACATGGCGGAGATATTACGTTCCGGCTTACAGGCGGTAAAAAGCGGCCAGCGCACCGCCGGTATGGCGCTGGGAATGACCCACGCCCAGATCATGCGCAAGATTGTCTTGCCGCAGGCCGCGCGCATCGTGCTGCCACCGATGGGCAATCAGATGATCAGCATGCTGAAGTCCAGCGCGCTGGTGTCGGTGATTGCGGTACAGGAGTTGTTGCTGGTGGCGAACCAGACCGCCAGCGCCAGCTTCCGCTATTTCGAGGCGCTTTGCGCGGCGGGGCTCTATTACCTGCTGCTGACCTCGCTGTTCATGCTGTTTCAGTCGTGGCTGGAGCGCACGCTCGACCCGAAACTGCGGCGTGGAAAATGGCAAAAGGCCCGGGCGCGCCACCGTCGGTTAACCAAAGCGGCGGATACCGCAGGAGATCTGTCATGAACGAGACAAAACCACCGCTGCTGGAGTTGATTGGCATCGACAAGAGCTTTGGCCGTCAGCCGGTATTGAAGAACTGTTCGCTTAGCGTTCAGCGAGGGGAAACGGTAGTCCTGATTGGGCCTTCCGGTTCCGGCAAATCTACGCTGCTGCGCTGCGTCAATCTGTTGTCACCCGCCGATAGCGGCGATGTGTTCTTCACCCGCCAGAATATCAGCCGGGGAGAAGTGCCGCCGCACCAGTTGCGCCAGCGTATTGGCATGGTGTTTCAGAACTACGAGCTGTTTTCCCATCTGACGGCGGCGGAAAACATCATGCTGGCACCGATGACGGTACTCGGCGTCAACCGCATCACGGCACGCAAACAGGCAGAAGCGCTACTGGCGAAGGTGCGTATTCACGACCGGGCCGATCATTTCCCCGACGAATTGTCTGGCGGTCAGCAGCAGCGCGTGGCCATTGCCCGGGCGCTGGCGATGAAGCCAGAACTGATGCTGTACGACGAACCCACGTCAGCGCTCGATCCGGAGATGATCCGTGAAGTGCTTGATGTGATGGCGGAACTGAGCGCCGAAGGCATGACCAGCATGGTCGTCACCCATGAAATGGGATTCGCGCGCCGTGCCGCCAGTCAGATTCTGTTCATGGAAGAGGGCGAAATCCTGGAGCGCGCCAGCGCCAGCGATTTCTTCAACCGCCAGGTTAGCGAACGTGCCCAGCGTTTTCTCGATCAAATCCTACATTAACAGCGGAGCCATAATGACTATTCACACGGTCGACAGCGTGCGCATGAAGCGCGACCTCGCCACGCTGGTTGCCATCAATACAGAAAATCCACCCGGTCAGGAGCGCGAAGCGGCAGAGTGCGTGGCAGGTTGGCTGCGCGAGGCCGGTTTTGACCTGTCGTTCAGTGAATATGCGGCAGGGCGCACCAACGTCATCGCGGTTCTGCACAACGGTGCCGGACCCTGCTTCGCCTTTAATACCCATCTGGATACAGTGCCTGCCGGCAGCGGCTGGCATAGCGATCCCTTTACCCTTACCGAGCGCGAGAGACGCCTGTACGGTCGTGGTGCCTGCGATGCCAAAGGACCGCTGGTGGCGATGGTTGAAGCGCTGCGCCTGCTGGCTGCCAGTCGCCACCGCTGGTCCGGTACGCTGATGGGGGTATTCACCGCCGATGAAGAGGTCGCCAGTGAGGGCGCGAAGTTTTATGTCCGGCAGGCACCGCCGGCCATCGATTTTGCGGTGATTGGCGAACCCACCGGCAACGCCACGTTTTCTGCCCATAAGGGCAGCCTGCGACCGCGCGTCAGGGTTAAGGGCGTAACGGCGCACTCGGGCACGCCCGAGCTGGGGATCAACGCCATCTATCAGTCCGCCAGGTTACTGGGCCTGATTGAGCAGTCGCATCAGCAGCAGGTGCGCTGTCGCTGCCACGCGCTGGTGGGCAATGCCAGCCTGACGGTGACGCGCATCCACGGGGGGCACGCTGATAACGTGGTGCCGGACAGCTGCGAGCTGCTCCTCGACCGCCGCATGGTGCCCGGTGAGGACGAGCAGGCGGTGAAGGCCGAACTGCAGCTGCTGCTTGACCACGCGAAAGCCACTGCCGGCGTGGAGGCGGACATCATCGCCTGGCAGGCCACCACGGGCGGGGCCACCGAGACCGACAGTAACGAAGCGATTGTGCAGCACAGCCTCGCCGCCTGTCGTCGCCACGGGCAGGCGGAACCGGGCCCGTTTGGTTTTCAGGGGGGATGCGATTTAGTGCATTTTCGTTCGCTCGGGGCGAAAGGCGTGGTGATCGGTCCCGGCAGCTTGGCGGTGGCTCACAAGCCAGATGAGTTCGTGCCTGTTGAAGAATTTATTGCTGCCGCAGCCATCTACCTCGACGTGGCACTGGCGATGCTGCCGCAGGAGTCCGCAACGTGAAAGCAACGCTTTGGCGCGGTCAGCTGCGCTATGACGCAGTCATGCTGCACACCGCGTCCTCGGGCGCAATCAGCGCGCTGGATACGTTGTGGCTGCGGCTGGACGATGGCACGCGCTGCGGCACGGGCGAGGTGCGGCTCAACATTCAGTACCTGCACGGCTGCAGCGCCGATCGGGTGCTGGAAAACATCACCCGCACCCTGGCAGCCTGGAACTGGGCACTGGCGCCGCAGGCGATGCTGGAGCGTGTGCATGCGGATGGGGCGGGACTGCTGGCGCCGGCGCGCATGCTGTTCGACATGGCGCTGCATGATTTACTGGCGCAGCAGGCCGGCGTGAGCCTTGCGCACTGGCTCGGTGCCGCTGCGGCCAGCCCCGGTTACCCGACCAACCAGACGCTGTTCTGGGGCAGTGAAGCGCAAATGCTGACGCAGGCTGAACAGTACGTTGCACGTGGCTTTACCCAGCTCAAACTGCGTACCGGCGTGGCGGATGTGGCGACCGATCTGGCGCGGTTGCGCGCCCTGCGCGCCCGCTTTAGTGAGGCCATCACGCTGGCGATTGATGTCAACGGTCAGTGGTCACTGGCGCAGGCGCACGCCGCTTTTCCGGCGCTGCAGGCGCTGAATCTCAGCTACGTCGAACAGCCGCTGGCACCGGCTAACGATGCCGCACTGGCGCAACTGAGCGGTTATGGCGTGCCGATCATGCTGGACGAGAGCCTCAATAGCCCGGCAGCTATCGACCAACTGATAGCGGCGAATGGCGCGCTGTGGGGCCATCTCAAGCTGGTGAAGCTGGGCGGCATTGCGCCGACGCTTGCGGCAGCACGGCGCCTGCAGGCGGCCAGCATCCCTTTCATGATAGGTCAGATGAACGAAGGCCATGCGGCAACAGCGGCGGCGCTGCAGGTGTGTCGCGCCATGCAGCCGCGTTTCGCAGAGCTGTACGGTGCCGATGGCCTGATAAACGATGCGGTGAGCGGCCTGCATTATCAGCAGGGCACTGTATTCATCAATGATTTACCCGGCCTGGGCGTGCATTTTGATGCCGCGCGCGCCACTTTTCTCCAGGAGTCTGGTTATGCAACAGCTGAATAATGTTATCCAGGGAAGTGAATCCGCCTTTAGCGCACAGGAGTACGCACAACGCATCCAGCGCACCCGCGAACGTCTCAATGCGGCCGGCGTTGATGTGATGATTGTGACCGGACCAGAAAATATTTTCTGGTTAACCGGTCAGCAAACACCGGGCTATTACACCTTTCAGGCGCTGGTGCTGCCAACAGAAGGGGATCCGGTGTTTGTTATCCGCCAGCTCGAATACTTTAACTTTATCGCCAACACCTTTATCTCAGATGCCGCCATCTATCAGGATGGCGATAACCCGGTTGATTTTCTCGTTGCCCTGCTGCAGCAGCGCGGCTGGCTTAGTAAGCGTGTCGGGCTGGACAAACGCGGCTGGTTTTTGCCGGTAGCCGTGTATGAGGCGTTGCAAAGTCGCATCGGCAGCCTCGCCGATACCGCCGGGGTGATTGAGCCGCTGCGCGCAGTAAAGTCAACGGCGGAAGTGGAAAAGATCGCCCAGGCGGCGCGCTATGTTGACGCCGGCATGCAGGCCGGTATGACTGCAGTGCGCGCCGGGGCGGATGAAAATGCGCTGGTCGCGGCCATGATGGGAGCCGCCATCGCGGCCGGATCCGAGTATGTCGGGATGGAGCCGCTGGTTTCCAGTGGCCCACGCAGCGGTGTGCCTCACGGAACCTGGCGTCGTCGCGTGTTGCAGGATAATGAGCCGGTCTTTCTGGAGATGGCCGCCGCGCACGATCGCTATCACGCCGCGCTGATGCGCTCGGCATGGCTGGGGCGGCCCCCTGCTATTGCGCTGGAAATGGAGAAAGTGTGTCAGGAGGCGCTCCAGGCGGCACTGGATGCCATTCGGCCGGGCGCAACCTGTGCCGCACCGCACATAGCCTGCCAGCAGGTGATCGATCGCGCGGGCTTCACCGACAACTTTAAAAAACGCACCGGCTACTCCATCGGTGTCTCGTTCGCGCCGGACTGGGGCGAGGGCGGCATTCTCAGCCTCTACAGTGGCGTCAACACCGAACTGCAGCCAGGCATGACCTTCCATATCCCCCCGGCGCTGCGCATCTACGGCGAGTTTACGGTTGGCGTTAGCGAAACCGTGGTGGTGACGGAAACCGGCTATCGCCAGCTCGGTTCGCTGGCTCGCCCATTAACCTGCTTATAAGGAAACCCGATGAAAGACATCAGTGAATGCCGTGAACGCCTGCGCGGTATCTTTAACATTACCGTGACGCCTTTCAGCGCCAGCGGCGACATTGACTTCGGCGCCCTGCGCGAAAATATCGAACGCGTCATCGGCCTTGGCTACGACGGACTGTTAATTGGCGGCACTTATGGCGAATTTCCGGTGATGTCAGTGCCAGAACGCCGTGCACTGTTTCACGCCGTGATGGACTGCGTGCAGGATCGCGTGGCGGTGATGCTGTGCAGCGCCAGCGCAGATCCGCGTGATGCCCGCGAGCTGACGCAGCTGGCCGGTGATCTGGGCGGTTTGCCGATGGTCACCGCGCCTTTTGTCAGCGAAATTACCGACGCGCAAATTCTTGCCTATTTTGCTGAGATGGCACCGCTGTCGAAAACCGGCATTCTGGTTTACAACGCGCCAGGCATTGGTATCACCCTGTCACCGGCACTGCTGGAGCAACTGGCGGCGATACCGGGTGTGGTGGGCATCAAACAGGGCGATCTGAATCCAACCGCCATCGATCAGATTGCCAACCGGCTGCGCGGCAAACTGCGTCTATTTTGTGCCTCCGATCTGGCCTTTGCCGGCCCGATGATGGCCGGATTCGATGGCATCAGTACCACCAACAGCGGCGCGCTGCCGGAGCTCATCCTTGCCTGCTATCGTGCGCTGGAACAGGGCGATGCCGCCACCGCGCGCGATCTGCATCAGCTGTGGTTTGACTATCGTACGCTGGCACGCCAGCACGGCCAGCCGCAGCTGGTGAAAGCGGCAATGGCGCTGCGCGGTTTCAATGGCGGCACGGTGCGCGCACCGCTGCAGCCGATCTCGCCAGACGCGCTGGTTGCGCTGACCAGCGTGATGCAACGGCTGGCCAGCGACGGACGCAGCGGGGTTACGCTGGCGTCACCAGCGCCTGCAGAAAGGCCGTAAACAGCGGGTGCGGTGCATCCGGGCGCGACTGTAGCTCCGGATGCCCCTGTACCCCCTGCCAGAAACGGTGATCGGCCAGCGCAATGCCTTCGATGATGTCATCAGTCTGGGCGATAACCTGCACGCCGCTTGCCAGCAGCGGCGGCAGCAGTTGCGGATTAAAGCGATAGCGATGGTTGTAATGCATCAGGTTAAACGGCTCTGCGGCCGGGTATGGCAGCAGGCCACAGCGATGGCGACCATCGGCAAAAGGAATAAAGCTGTGCACCGCGGCCTGCGGTGCCACTTCTGCCAGCATGGCCTGGCTGAGCTCTGGGTGACGTTGTAACGCAGCCGTGCACATGCTCTGCATGCCGAGGCACAGGCCCAGTGTGGGAATGTTGCGCTGCCGACTGGCATGCGCCACGGCGATTTGACCGCGCACCGCTGCCATCGAGGCACCTCCCGGTAGCAGAATGCCGTGCAATTCGTCGAGTTCGGACAGCTCATCTGACAGTGCGGCGGGAGCGAAAAAGTGAATATCCACATCGAGCGCCAGCGCCCGGGCTGCGGCGTAAAGCGCATCGAGAGTGGCCGGATAGCTGTCACGCTGATCGTGCTCGCGCGCTATCAGACCAATACGCAGCGCGTGGCGGCCGGGGGGCGGTGAAGTCAGGGTATGTTGCAGCAGGGTGTTGCTGTCATCCTGCAGCCGCATTGTCGTCTCACAGGAAAGCGCCTTGAGGCGCTTGCCTGGCAAATGCGCAATGCGCGCTACATCCGCCTGCGCCACGACGATTACGGCTTCGTTCGCAGGCAGCAGGGCTACATCGCTGACTTCGTGCTGCAGTGTATCGCTCCGATACAGTCCGCTGGTGACGCAGTAACCTGCCGCCGCGACATGCTGATGGCTATCGGGGAAATCGCCGGTGAAATCCGGGCGCAGGCTCCATAACGGTAACGCCAGCTGATTGGCATACAGGCTGGCAAGCAGCCCAAAGCGCGCCGGAACGCGGGCATCATCAACAATGAAAATAGGTAACACGGCACTCTTCCTGCTGGGATGGGGTGATTAATTGTATTAGTTGATTCAGGATATACAAAAGAGGATTTATGAATAGTCAGCTACTGGCTCGTCGCATGCAGCGCGTCCGTCCATCTCCTACCGCCGCGATTTCCGATCGGGTGCGTGCGCTGGAAGCCGCCGGCAAGGCGATAATCAACCTCGGCGAGGGAGAACTCGATTTTGCCACGCCGGACAGCATCAGCTATGCCGGTATTGCCGCCATCGTGCAGCAGCAAACCAAATACACCGCCGTTTCCGGTACGCGCGAACTCAAAACAGCGATTGCCGCCAAGTTTGCCCGTGATAACCAACTGCATTTTAGCGCTGAGCAGATCATTGCCGGCAGCGGCGCCAAGCAGCTGATTTTCAACGCACTGCTGGCTACGCTGGATGCTGGCCAGCAGGTGATCATTCCTGCCCCTTATTGGGTTTCCTATCCGGATATGGTGACGCTGGCGGAAGGCGAACCGGTGATCGTGGCCTGTCACGAACAGCACGACTGGAAGCTGCAGCCGCAACAACTGGCTGCCGCGCTGACGCCGGCAACGCGTTGGGTGATTCTGAACTCACCGGGTAACCCGACCGGTGCGGTTTACAGTACGCAGGAGTTACAGGCGCTGGCTGAGGTGCTGACTGATCACCCCCAGGTGTTAATCATGGCGGATGATATTTACGAGCCGTTACGCTACGACGCCACGCCATTCAGCACTTTTGCCGCGGCGGCCCCGCAGCTGGCTGACCGCACGCTGACAGTCAACGGTGTCTCAAAAAGCCATGCCATGACCGGCTGGCGGCTCGGCTATGCTGCCGGTCCGGCACGGTTGATTAACGCGATGCAGATTCTGCAGTCGCAGAGTACCTCTAATCCCAGCAGCATCTCGCAGGCAGCAGCGGTTGTCGCGTTGCAGCAACCGGCCGAATTTCTGGCAGGCTGGCTCGCTACGCTTGATCGGCGACGTCAGCAGGTGCTGACAATGATCGCCACCAGCAACGGCCTCAGCGCCCGGGCGCCGCAGGGAGCATTCTATATTTTTGCCAACTGCCAAAAGTTACTGGGATGCGTGACGCCACAGGGAGAACGACTGGAGGACGATAGCGCGCTAGCCAGCTGGCTGTTGCAGGACGCACAGGTTGCGGTGTTACATGGATCGGCGTTTGGCATGCCGGGTTATTTACGCATTGCCTACGCGGTTGACGATGCGTTGCTCGAGCAGGCCTGCGCGCGGCTGAAATCTGCGGTGGCAAAACTGCGCTGATGTCCGCCATGAGGGATTGATACGCGATCGGATGCAGGCATGCATCCGCCCGGTCGCCAGCAATGGCGATCCGGTGAGGCAGGTGCGTGGTTTCAGCAACAGTAAAAGTCCGCATGGCGCAACACTGCGGCGTCAGCGCAGATTGCCGTGGCGCTTATCAATATGGCACCGTTTCCTTACCGGGCAGGCCTCATCTCATTCAGCCCGCTTAATCTGGCGTCATGCCGCCATCGCGCGATATTAATGATTTAATGGCCGTTGCTGATTTTCTGTTGTTTATTTGCGTTAGGTAAAGTTGTTTTTATCACTTAATTAAAACTGCGTCATGTTTATTGTTTTTTCTTATTAAGCGGAACTGTCTGATTGTTTAGGTGATATTCTGCGCACAGAAGCTTACAAAACCTTTACAATTAATTTTACTTAAGTCTTTGATGATGGCAAAAATAAGGATATTGCTGGCGCTGTCTATTATTATAGCGTCAGGCCAGATTATCGCTGCCCCTTTGACA
Organism: Pantoea sp. ICBG 985; assembly: GCF_002928365.1. Taxonomy (NCBI): domain Bacteria; kingdom Pseudomonadati; phylum Pseudomonadota; class Gammaproteobacteria; order Enterobacterales; family Erwiniaceae; genus Pantoea; species Pantoea sp. ICBG 985. The sequence goes on along the minus strand of NZ_POWM01000003.1, from coordinate 122,475 downwards.
CCTGGCGACCGCGATTATCTGCAAAACCAACAACAGCAGCGACTGGAACAGGATCAGCAGCAGCGCGATGCACTATGGCATGCTGTGGCACCGCTGAATGCGCCGGACGCCTCCCCGGCGGGCCCCGGCCCCTGTTTTCCGATCCAGCATATCCGTCTGCGGCACGTCACGCTGATATCCGATCGTCAGCAACAGGCGCTGACGGCACCTTATATCAATCGCTGTCTGAATTTGAGTGAAATTAATGCGCTGGTACATGCGGTCTCTGACTGGTATATGCAACGTGGTTACATTACCAGCCGGGCGTTTTTAGCCGAACAGGATCTGTCGCATGGGCAGTTAATTATTCCGGTGCTGGAAGGAAAACTATTCGCTATTCGCCTCGACGGGGCGCAGCCGGCGATGTTAAAGATGGTTTTTCCTCATATTGAAGGAAAAATACTTAACCTGCGCGATATTGAGCAGGGTATGGAGCAAATTAATCGCCTGCGCCGCACCCCGGTACAGATTGAAATTCAGCCTGCGCCGCAGCCCGGTTATTCAGTGGTGAACCTGACGACAGCGGCAGAATTTCCGCTCAGCGCCGCGCTGGGATTTGATAATAGCGGACAAAAAAGCACCGGTGTCGGTCAGTTAACCGCATCGCTGACCGGCAACAACCTGTTAGGGCTGGCGGATCGCTGGTTTATCAGCGGCGGTCGCAGCAGCGCATTCAGCGAGTGGCGTGACGCGCAGAATGTGCAGGCGGGTGTCAGCGTGCCGTATGGCTACGGCCTGCTCGACTACAGCTATAGCTGGAGCAGTTATCACAGTCATTTTGATAACAATGGTTTCACCTGGCTGAGTAACGGCGACAATATTGCGCATCGCCTGAATGGTTCATGGGTGCTGTTTCGCAACGGTGAAATCAAGACCAGTTTGCAGCTCGGCCTGAACCACTACACCAGTCACAACTATCTCAACAATACCCTGTTGCAGAGTAGCAGTCGCAAAATCACCAGTACCCAGATCGGATTCAACCATACGCAAAAGGTGTTCGGTGGCGTGGCAACGCTCAACCCAACCTTTAGCCGCGGTATGCCGTGGTTTGATGCGGAGAGTGATGCCGACAAAAGCGGGGACTTACCGCGGGCGCAGTTTCGCAAGTGGAGCCTGAGCGGCAGCTTTCAGCGACCGGTTTCGGACAGGTTATGGTTGCTCAGCAGCGTATACGGCCAGTGGTCACCGGATCGGTTATACGGCAGCGAACGCCTGACGCTCGGCGGCGAAAGCTCAGTCAGGGGTTTCAAAGAACAATACCTGTCAGGCGACGCGGGTGGCTATTTGCGTAATGAACTGGATTACACCCTGTTCACCTTGCCGTTGGTCGGTGACGTCAGCGCCCTGGCGGCGGTGGACGGCGGCTGGCTGAAGAGCGATGCGCAGAACAGCGAGTCTGTGGGCACGATATGGGGCAGCGCCGTGGGGATCAGCACCCGCAGCCGTTTCTTTTATACCCAATACACGGTCGGTTTTCCGCTCAGTTATCCCGGCTATCTGCAACCGGATCACGTTAGCATTTATGCCCGGGTCGGGCTGGTTTTTTAAGAGGCAATGATTATGGATGATCGTCAACCGGTTTCCCTGTTTCGTCGCGCGCTGAGCTACTTCATTTGTTATCTGGTGGCGGTACAGCCACTGCTGCCGGTTGTGGCCGCGGAAATTACCCCGGTTACGCCGGGCACGCGCATGGATGCCGCGGGTAACGGCGTGCCGGTGGTCAATATCGCCACGCCGAATCAGGCAGGTGTTTCCCATAACCAGTACCAGCAGTACAACGTCGGGCAGCAGGGGCTGATTCTCAATAATGCCAGCGGGCAACTTACTCAGACCCAACTGGGCGGACTGATCCAGAATAACCCTAACCTGCAGGCCGGGCACGAAGCCCGGGCGATCATCAATGAAGTGGTGGGAGCTAATCGTTCGCAGTTGCAGGGCTATACCGAAGTCGCGGGTAAAGCCGCGAATGTGATCGTGGCCAACCCTTACGGCATTACCTGTAACGGCTGTGGCTTCATTAATACGCCCAACGTGACGCTCACCACCGGAAAACCGCAGCTGGATGCCAGCGGCAATCTCGCCGCGCTGGAAGTCACCAAAGGCGACGTGACGGTTGAGGGCAAAGGGCTGGATGGCAGCCGCGCTGATGCGGTATCGCTCATTGCGCGCGCCACTAAAATTAATGCGGATATTCATGCCAGCGATCTCGCTATCACGGCGGGTGCCAACCGCGTTGCGCAGGACGGCTCGGTTACGCCAATCGCCGGAGAAGGGCCAGTGCCGTCAGTGGCGGTCGATACCGGTGCGCTTGGCGGCATGTACGCTAACCGGATTCATCTGGTGTCGAGCGACAAAGGCGTCGGGGTCAACATCGGCAACCTGCTAGCCAATCAGGGTGATATCACATTAAACGCGAATGGCACCCTGACGCTGGGGAATGCCAGCACCAGCGGCAAGCTGCTCGCGAATGCCCGCGATATGCAGCTGCAGGGGACGCAACAGGCGACCGGTGACGTAACGCTGAACAGCCAGGGCAATGTGCAGCTCCGTAACAATAAACTGACCAGCGGCGGCAATCTGCGCCTGGCGGCAAGCGACCTCACGGCAGATCAAAACAGCACCGTTGCAGCTAACGGTGACATCAGTGTGACGGCGCAGACGCTGATGAATAGCGGCCTGATTCAGGCGCAGAAAAACCAGACTATTACGGCAAATACCTTACGCAACCAGGGACGCTTACAGTCGGCAGGCGGGCAAACGCTCAACACCGCATCGCTGGACAATCAGGGATTGATCGGGTCTTCGCGTGCGCTGCATATCAGTGCCACGCAGCAGGCGCTGAATGGCGCAACGGGGACGTTACTCGCCGGTGACGAGCTGGATTTAGCGGGTGGCGATTTCACCCTGAACGGTTCTGTAAGCGGTAAAAACGGCCTGACGCTAAGCAGCACCTCATTGCAAACCGCAGCAGACGCCCGGCTTAGCAGCCAGCGCAACATCAATCTCAGCGCCCGTCAGCAAATACTGCAAGGCGAGATTGCCAGCGGGGGTAGCCTGATGTTGAACGGCGATACCCTCACGCTTGGCAGCACAGGCAGACTGCACGGTGACGGTGACGTCTCACTGACGGCCAGCCAGCAGGCTACGATCGGTGGTCAGCTGGACGGAGATAATGTTCAGCTGAGCGGCGGTGCCTTGCACCTGAGCAAAACCGGAATGCTCACGGCTCAGCAGGACCTTAGCCTGACCAGCGCACAGCAGCAGCTGGATGGACAAAGCCGTGCGGGTGGCAATGTCACTTTACGTGCAGACCGCCTCAACGCACTCAGTGAGGGCAAGCTATCCGCCGGTAATGACATTGCATTACAGGTTAATGATCAAAGCCAGTGGGCTGGCACGCTGATTGCCGGACGCGAGCTGGCTTTCAGTGCAACTGACTTCGTCAATAGCGGTACGCTGGCGGCGAATGGTAATACGCACTTTAGTTTTGATCATCTGACCAACGCGGGTCTGCTGCAATCGCTCGGCCAGCAAACGCTTTCTGGCCGCGTATTAACAAATAACGGTACGGCACAATCTGGCGCCGGGCAGCGGCTGGATGTCGGCCATCTGGATAACAACGGTCTGCTGGGCGCGCAGGGCGACTTAACGCTGAATGTAGATCAGTTTACCGCTGGCGATGACAGTAACACCCTGACAGACGGCGCTCTGCGGGTGCACTCCAGCCAGGCTTACCTCGGTGGAACGCTGAGCGCGAAGCACAACCTCGATTTCCAGACTGAAAAACTGACGACCCGCGCAGGTTCGTTACAGACCAGTGCGCAAAATATTCAGCTCAATGGGCAAAATATTGAGCTGAACGGCACGCTTTCCGCCGACCAGGCGCTGACACTGAATTCGCAACAGTTAAGCAGTGGTGACAATGCGCGCACGCAGGCCAAAAGCGCCATCGCGCTCAACGTTGCCGACCAGGCCGATCTGGCTGGCCAGTGGTTTACACCCGGGCAGCTGACTTTGCAGGCGGGTACGCTCAACAACCGGGCGCAGACCGGCGCGCAGGATCTGACGATTGCCGCGGGCATTATCAATAATGCGGGCACGCTGAGCGCCAATAATCGCCTGGATCTGACCGCTGACTCATTACAGCAGCAGGGCACTCTTAACGCGCTGGGCGCGATGGCGATCCGCAGTGATGCGTGGCGCAACCAGGGGCAAACCTCTGCGCGAACGCTGGATATCAGCGTGAAAAACACGCTCGATAACGCGCCTGCGGGCTCACTGCTGGCCTCAGATGCGTTGACGCTGAACACTTCCGCGCTGAGTAACGCAGGTAACCTCAGTGGACAAACCCTCGAACTTGATACCGAACAACTGACTAACAGTGGGCTGATGCAGGGCAATCAATCGGTCACGCTGCGGAGTAATGCGCTTAATATCCTGCAATCCGGGCAAATTCTGTCAGGCGGTGCGCTGAAAGTGGACGCTGACAGCACACAAAATGCCGGACGTTTGCAGGGCAGCTCGTTGCAACTGCACGGCAATACGCTGAATAACAGCGGTATCGCCCTTGGCAGCAAAGGGCTTGATGTTGCGTTGCAGCAGACGCTGGACAACGCAGGTAGCCTGTTGTCGGACAGCGCCGCTACGCTGCAAAGCCGCGAGCTTAATAACAGTGGCAAGCTGTTGAGTGGTGAACAACTTTCGCTGACAGGCGCGCAGTTGCGTAATCAGGGTCAGATGCAGGGCGATACGCTGGCGATTCAGGCGGACAGTGTAAGCAACAGCGGCAATCTGATCGGTTTAAAATCCCTGGTGTTGCAATTACAGCAGGATCTGACCGATGCCCAGTCGGGCCGGTTACTGACTCAGGGCGCGTTGAACGTGAATGCGCAACGTATCAACCAGCAGGGCAGCTGGCAGGCGAACAGCATTGATGCCCGCGCCAGCCAGATTGATGTCAATGGCAGCATCCAGTCCGCAGCGCGCACCAGCCTTACGGCGACCGGCAATCTGCACACGCTGGCGCAGGGTAATATCGTTTCCAGTGGCCTGGCGGCCATTCAGGCGGCGAGCCTGAACAATGAAGGCAAATGGTCGGCAAAAAATCTGCAGCTGCAGGGCAATTCGCTGCTTAATCAGGGAAGTGCTACAGCAACAGACGAGCTGACGGCTAACCTCAGCGGACAGTTGCAGCAGCTAAAAGGCGCTGCTTTGCTGAGCGCGGGAACCAGCACCCTGAAAGCGGGCTCGATTGATAGTGCCGGTGATATCGAAGCCAAAAATCTGGTGATAAACAGCGGCAACCTGACTAACCGTGGTCAGCTGTATGCCCAGCAGAACCTGAATGGCAACGTTGAACAGGCGATTGCGAATCAGGGCGGGGTTCTGCGCAGCCAGGGTGCTCTGCAACTCAACGCGCAATCTTTACTGAACCAGGGACAGATTCAGGGCGATGGCATTACGACAATAACGCTAAGTGACAGCCTGAATAACACGGGCAGATTGCTTACCGGTGGTCCATTGACGCTGTCGGCACCGACGGTACTGAATAGCGGCCTGGTGCAGGCGCAGGGGCTGGCTTACAGTGGTAACAACCTGGTGAACAGCGGGACGTTTACCGGTCTGGGTGATAGCCAGGTGAATGCCAGCCAGATGACCAATCAGGGACAGCTGCAGGGCGATAATTTACAGGTGCGCGGCGGTGTGTTGCACAACAGCGGTAGCGTATTCGCCAGCCGTGCGCTGGCCCTGACCTTACAGAATGCTGATAACCAGGCAACCGGCAAACTCTATAGCGCAGGCGATCTGACCCTCAATACGCCGATGCTGAATGCGGCTGGCAGCCTGCTGGCGCTGGGCAACATGACCCTGCAACTGGGATCGGGGTTCACGCAGAGCGGCACGCTGGCAGCGGGTAAAGCGCTGAATCTCAGTACGCAAGGCGATCTTACCGTTCTGGGGACGCTGCAGGGCAACAGCCTGCAACTCAGCAGCAATAATTTCATCAATAATGGTCAGCTACGCAGCGGCAGCGGCGCGTTGAACGTCGATGCCAGCAACATGACGCTTAATGATAGCGGAAGCGTCCAGGCCGGCGGAGATATGCGTCTCACCAGTCGCGGCCAGTTAGTGAATTATGGCTTCGTCGGGACAGCAGGGAATTTGCTGATGACAGCAGGCAGCCGGATAGAAAACCGTGCGCTGCTGTATGCCGGGAATAATATGCAACTGCTGGCCAGCAGTATTCAAAATAATCGTGGCGATATCCTGGCGAATAATAGCCTGTGGCTGCAGCGCGATGCGGCGGGTAACGCCAGCGATGAAGTGATCAATACCTCAGGCAATATTGAAACCTCGCTCGGAGATATCACCATCCGTACCGGGCATCTGCTGAATCAGCGTGAGGGGATGAATACCTCTGTAACTTCAGCGTCCGCTACGAATGCCCCCGCCGGATTGGGACAAGCCACCATGAAAGTGAAGCTTGGTCAGCTTGATGACGATGAGATCGGCGTTTATCACGGCATGCATGGTTATCAGACGGGGGGAAGTAATGGTAAAGGAAACGGCCACACCGAATACCGGCCTTACACCACGCTGGCACCGAAACTTAGTACGGCGGTTCGCAAGTTTCTCGTAAGTTCTACCACCGTCACGGCCAGCGCGACTGGCGGTGCAGGTCGAATCGCTGCTAACCGGAATCTGGTAGTGACAGCCGATGCCCTCGACAATCAAGCCAGTAATTTACTCGCCGGTCAGGATATCGTGCTCACCGGCAACAATCTGAATAATCAGTCCTGGGAAAACAGTATTCAAAGCCAGTATCTGGTCTACAAATATGGCAATCCTAATACGGGACGGATTGATACTAACCTTTACGGCGAAGAAGATACTGCACCTTCGATCATTGCTGATTTACGTAACGGGAATTCACATGGTGTGAAATACGAGAGTGGCCTGGGCTCCGAGGTGGTTTATACCCTGCAGGGCGCACCCGTTTATGAAACCAGCCAGACGGGAGAAGGTCTGCGTGCCGTGATTCAGGCTGGCGGCAACGTCAGCGCCCGTTTTACGAATAACCTGAGCAATACGGATACCGTGGCTAACGCTGGCAGCATGGTGCATGCCATTAGCAAACCGGGTATTGCAGGAACTGCGCCACTGCAATCCTTGGGTGGCGTGCAGAACCAGCAGCTTGCCGCCGGGCAAACTATCGCCGTCGGGTCTCCGCAGTGGAAGGATGCGCTGACAGGCGCACTACAACAGATAGGTAATCAGGGCGCGGCGTTAACTGATTATCCACTGCCTGCCGGTAACAACGGCCTGTTTGTCGCCAGTAAAGATCCTGCCAGTCCCTACCTGATTACCACGAACCCACAGCTGGCAGAGGTCGGTAAAACCGACGGCAGCCTGTTTGATGGCCTCAATGCGTTTCTCAGGAACCCGACTTCCGGAGCAGTTCAACAATCGGATCAGGCGGTAACGCAGCCGGCGCTGAGCAGCAGCCCACGAGTCGAAACGGCGGCAATCTATACCGACAAAGATAAATTCCTCGGTTCTGCCTATCTGCTGAATCGTCTGCAGCTTACACCCGATAAGGATTATAAATTCCTCGGTGATGCCGCGTTCGATACCCGCTACGTAAGTAACGCCATATTGAGCCAGACCGGGCATCGCTATGTGGGTGGTACCGGCTCCGATCTGCAGCAGATGCAATACCTGATGGACAGCGCGGCCCGGCAACAGGCGGGCCTGGGCCTGCAACTGGGGGTTAGCCTTTCGCCGGAACAAGTGGCGGCCCTGACCACGAGTATTGTGTGGTGGGAAAAAACCACGGTTAATGGTCAAACCGTGCTGGCTCCGAAACTCTATCTGGCGCCAGGCGACAGTGAGATCGCGGCAGGTAGTGTGATTGCTGGTCAGGCGGTGAAACTGGATGCCGGGGAGATCAATAACGACGGTAGTACTATCAAAGCCGAAACGCTGCTGTCAGCCAGCAGCAATAGCACGCTGAATAACCTGCATGCTGGTTTACTGGCTTCGGGCAGCGATCTGCAACTGAACGCGATTGGCGATATTAATAATATCGGTGCATCGATTTCGGCCGAAACCGTTTCGCTCGCATCGGCGGCGGGAAACATCAATAACGTTACGCAGGCTCAGCAGTGGAGCAGCCTGGCGCTTAAAGGCATCAAAAATGCGCCCGCGTTAAGCTTCAGTGATACCCAGTTAGGGGATGTGGCCAGTATCTCAGCCAGCAAAAATGCCAGCCTCAGCGCGGGTGGCAACATCAATAACACGGGCGCGACGCTGGCTGCCGGCGGTGATTTACAGCTGGGTGCGCGGGGCGATATCAATATCGCCGCCAATGCACTGCATACCGATCGTCTTAATAAAAATGGCAGCGCGGTGGTGACCAGCAGCCAGGACGGTAGCGTAAGCGCGGGTGGCGATCTCACCGCGCGTGCCGGTCACGACCTGAATCTGAGCGGCAGCACGCTGGAGTCAAAAGGCGATACGACGCTGGCCGCTGCAAATGATATCAATCTGAATACGCTGGATAACAGTAGCCATCAGACGCAGGGCAATAGCAAAAACGACAGCATTAACGCTACGCGCAGTACCATCCAGAGCAGCGGAAATTTAGCGTTGAGCGCCGGTCGCGATATTAACTCGCAGGCAGCGCAGCTGATGGCCGATTTAAACGCCTCCCTGAGCGCAGGGCGCGATCTGAACCTGAATGCCCAGCAGAGTCGCGTATACAGCGAGAGCCGGGGCGGCAAAAAAGTGACGATCAACGAGCAGGTTCGTCAAACCGGCAGCGAAATCAGCAGTGGCGGTAATATCGTGCTGGCCGCAGGGAATGACATCAACAGCGCAGCCAGTGAGATTACGGCAAAACAGGATATCGCCGCGCGAGCCGGGCATGATATTAACCTCACCACGGCCACCGAAAGCGATTATAACTATCGCGAAGAGACGAAAACCAAAAAAGGTCTGTTCAGCAAGAAGACCACCCACACCATTCAGGAAGACAGCGCTACGCACGAAAAAGGCACGTTGCTCAGTGGCAACAATATCTCCGTAAGCGCGGGTCACGATCTGCTGGTAAAAGGATCGCAGGTCGCGGGTGATGATAACGTGGCGCTCAGCGCCGGTAACAATGTCGGGATCTCTGCCGCTACCAACACGGAGTCGAGCTGGCGTTTTTCCGAGACGAAAAAAAGTGGCCTGATGGGAACCGGTGGGCTGGGTATCAGCATCGGCAGCAGTAAGTCGCTGCACGATCTGAAGGAAAAAGGCACGACGCAAAGCCAGAGTGTCAGTACCGTTGGCAGCACCGGCGGGAACGTTTCAATCACCGCAGGCCAGCAGTTGCAGGTGCAGGGGGCGGATTTGATTGCCGGCGGCAACATGGCCCTGAAAGGTGACAGCGTAGCAATCACGCCCGGCCACGATGTACGTACGCGCGACGAACGTTTTGAGCAGCGCACCAGTGGACTGACGCTGGCGCTTTCAGGCGCAGTAGCCGAGGCAGTTAACAGTGCGGTCTCTGCTGCACAGTCCGCCAAAAAAGAGAGCGATGGGCGTCTGGCCGCATTACAGGCAACCAAAGCGGTGCTTTCCGGTGTTCAGGCGAACCAGGCCAGCCAGCTTGCGCAGGCCAATGGCGATCCTAACAATGGCGTTGGCATCAGTATTTCGCTGACCACTCAAAAATCAAAATCTCAGCAGCATCAGGAGTCCGACGCCGTCAGCGGTTCTACGCTGAATGCCGGGAGAAACCTCAGTATTGATGCCACTGGTAAAGGCACTAGTGCCAGCAGCGGTGATTTGCTGATTGCCGGTAGCCAGCTCAAGGCTGGTGGTGATACGTCACTGCACGCAGCGAACGACATCAACCTGACGGGCGCGGCAAGTACGCAACAAACCAGCGGTAAAAACAGCAGCAGCGGTGGCGGTATCGGGCTAAGTTTCGGCGTGGGCAGTGGCAGCGCAGGACTGAGTATTTTCGCCAGCGTTAACGGGGCGAAAGGCCATGAAAAGGGGAATGGCACCGTCTGGAGCGAAACCACCCTCGACAGCGGCGGTGTTGTCGACATCAGTAGCGGTCGTGACACCACTTTGACTGGCGCGCTGGTTAACGGTAACAGCGTGACTGCTGACATTGGTCGCAACCTGTCTATTACTAGTCTGCAGGATAGCGATAACTATGATTCGAAGCAGATCAGTTTTGGAGCCGGCGGCAGTTTCACTTTTGGCTCAATGACCGGTTCCGGTTATATCAACGCCAGCCAGGATAAAATGCACAGCAATTACGACAGTGTGCTGGAGCAAAGCGGCATTTATGCCGGTCAGGGCGGGTTTGATATTAACGTTGGCAGTCACACCCAGCTCAATGGTGCGGTGATAGCCAGCCAGGCTGACGCGGATAAAAACCGTCTTGATACCGGCACGCTGGGCTTCACGGACCTGCATAATCAGGCAGATTATAAAACCCAGCACCAGGGGATTGGCCTCAGTTCGGCGGGGAACTTCAGCGGCCAGTTCAAAGGGAACATGGCCGCCAGTATGCTGGCGGGCGCAGGCAGCAGTGGCCACGCAGAGGGAACAACGCAGTCAGCCGTTGCCCAGGGATCGATAGTGGTGCGCGACCAGGCAAATCAGCAGCAGGATGTTGCTGCACTTAGCCGCGACACCGAGCACGCTAATGACAGCATCAGCCCGATTTTCGACAAAGAGAAGGAGCAGAAACGCCTGCAGACGGCTCAGCTGATCGGTGAAATAGGCAGCCAGGTTGCTGATATCGCCCGGACGCAGGGGCAGATTGAGGCGACGGAAGCAGGTAAGAAGGAACTGGCAAAAAACAACATAAACCAGCCGGATGCCGACGCTCCTGCGGCTGAAAAGAAAGCGTATCAGGAAGCGCTGGAAAACAGCAGTGATTATAAGAAGGCCATGGCACTCTGGGGCACCGGCAGCGATATCCAGAAGGGGATTCAGGCGGCGACTGCGGCGATTCAGGGTTTGGCGGGTGGCAATCTGGCGCAGGCAGCCAGCGGCGCAGCGGCACCGTATCTGGCCGAGCAGATACACAAATATACCGCCGACAATCAGGCCGCAAAAGCAATGGCTCATGCAGTGGTAGGTGCGGTAACATCGTGGGCGGCAGGCAACAGCGCGGCAGCAGGCGCGACCGGTGCGGTCAGCGGAGAGCTGATGGGTCAGTTGATCATGCATTCGATGTATCCGGGTAAACAGGTCAGTGACCTGCAGGAGTCGGATAAGCAGATCATCAGTGCACTGAGTACACTGGCTGCAGGTCTGGCAGGCGGCGTGACCGGCGGCAGTAGCGCCAGTGCGCTGGCCGGCGCTCAGGCAGGGAAGAATGCGGTTGAGAATAACTCGCTGGGTGATATAGCGCAGGCGCAGTCTGAAGGTAAAACGCTTGAGCAGAAGGCCGGTGAGTATGTTGAGGCGGAAAACGAGCGCTATAAGAAGGAGAACTGTGCCGGATTAAGCGCGGAAGCCTGCTCGGTGAAAATGTACGACGAGCGGCGTGAATCGCTGAAAGAAACTCTTGCCGCCGGTGCAGATTTTGTGCCGGTGGTGGGTGATATCAAGAGCTTTGCGGAAGCGCAGAGTGCGCTGGATTATCTTGCCGCAGCGTTAGGGTTGATACCGGGCGCAGGGGATGTGGCGGGCAAGGCCATTAAAGCGGCTGAGACAGCGCTGAACAAAGGGGAACTTGCTGAAGCCTCGAAGCTGATCAATAAGGCCAGCGATGAAATCGTTGCAGTATCAGGTAGTAAGGGAAACTGGAGTAAAGAACTGAATAATCCCCTGCCAAATAAAACGTATAAAGTTGATGCTAATAAAACTTATTTGACCGATAATAATGGCCGGGTAGCGTCTGTTGAAGCAGATCTGTCATTATTGACAAAAGACCGTAATACATACCAACAGTGCAAAGCTGGTAAATGTGGGGTTGCAGGGGATGAAGGTGGTCACCTGATAGCCAGCATTTTTGGTGGTATGGGTGAGAAGCTTAATATTGTTCCAATGAGTGGTAATCTGAATAAGGGTGCCTGGAAACAAATGGAAAATACGTGGGCTTCTGCCCTGAAAGAGGGTAAGCAGGTGAATGTTAAGATAGATCCCGTTTATTCTGGAACTGGTGGTCGCCCTGAAAGCTTCAACGTTATCTACTCTATTAATGGTGGTCGCCCAATAGAAAAAACCTTTATAAATGCACCGGGAGGGAAATAATGAGAAATGATCAAGAGATTTATAAAGATATCGGTACTGTTTTATATAGTATCGCTCCCGACAAAGCTAAGAAGATCATTATGCGTGCAGAATTGTCACCGGAAAATGATCATTGTGAGTATGAATATGATTATCTTGATGATGATGATAAAACTCAATGGTTAACGGCAGGTGGAAGGGCGAATACAGATATCCTTCATTATTTAGTAGAGCTTCGCAACTACTATATTGAAAACAATCTGACCAATGGCCGCCCTGCGTGGCATGGATGTAAAGTGACTCTGGATGTTGAAAAAATGAAACTAAATATAGACTTCCGCTACGACGATTAGCCATCAATGATCCCGGCTCTCAAGCCGGGATCTTCCTATTTTTAGCCGTCAAATCCACCCATAATGCCCGTTCCCGCGCTTGATCACCGGCAGATCGCCGGTGTAGTTCAGCGCGCCAGGGAACGCCTTAAGTCACTGCTTCATCTTCGGCCTGTTGACGGAGACCACGCCACATTTAGATAACACAAGTACTTATGAACATGGCAAATACTTGTTAGTTCCAGAATTGAAAGTATTTTTTAACCCGCAAAAAATAATGTAGTTGTGGTTGATATAACAGGTAATTTTGTCAGTGGATGGAAGCTTGATCCTCAAACGAAAAAGTATGATAACGTTATGGATAACGAGATTTAAGATGAGTCAATCACTTAAGAGCTACATTGACAGTTTTATATCCAAGGACATAACCGCTGGCTGCTTTGTGGACACTTATATGATTAAGTGGAAAACAGAACGTGATAATGAATTACTTGCACAGGATGATGATAATTTAAGTGAGTTACTCTCCAGCGTATTTTGTATTGCTGATATGTATAACCCAGATAATGATCGTCAAGAATGTGAATTTAATGAAGGTCAACTTTGGTGTGAAATAAATAAGCTAATAGCCGCTTATACAGATAACTAAAAGGAAATCCTGGCCATTGAGCCGGGATTTTTACATTATCACTCAGCTGCTGCCAGCCGGATAATCATCTGTCCCGGTTCAGTGATCCCCTCGATCTTCTGCCTGGTCGCAAATCCCAGCTCTGCCATCCAGTGCCCGCGCAGGGTGATCGACGGTGAAGGCCGGTGCTTCAGGTGATCACGAATATATCCCACGGTATAACGTCTTGATTTAGTTGAGGGCGTGTCGGTTTCTGACTTAAGCTGGGTGCCAGCCATAAGCAGCTCCTCGTTAATTGCTTGCGGTCAGCGGGCTGGGATATTCGAGCACCTCAGTTCCGCGCCTGTTAGCTAATCCGTTTACCCATCACGTTATCGAGCATCTCAGAAATAAACTTCTGCTTCGCCATTAGCGTCTGTCGGATCGCATCGATCTGCCTTTCCAGCCGTGGCACCAGTGCAATGGTTCGTGTGATAAGATCGCGGGCGGCGTGACCGGCGGCAGTAGCGGCAGTAGCGCCAGTACGCTGGCCGGCGCTCAGGCAGGGAAGAATGCGGTTGAGAATAATGCGCTAAGTTTGGGTACGGGTATGACCAGTTCAGGCTCCGCTGCGCAGTCATGGAATCAGTATTCAGAGGAACATAACCTTACACCAGAGCAGAAACAGGCAGGATTGGATAAACTGACGCAGGGTGATTTGCCTGACGGCGCGAATATAACCAAGGTTATCGTGAATGGATATAAGGACGGCGTGTTGATAGCAGGAGCAGCTTATTTAGGTCCGGCTGCATCGGTAGGTAAAGTAGTCGGTGGTGCAGTCATCGCGGCAATGGCTAATGGTACGTATCAGTGGTTTGATATCAACAGTGAGAAGAATCAAAGCCTGCCTGAAAATCAGCAAACAACCTGGGACTACTGGGGCAGTGCTTCTGCGGCTGTAACCGGCGCACTGGCTCCGGGACGTGGACTATTGCAGAACGTAGGAATAGCTACGACTGGTGCGGCATTGAGCAATGGAGCTGATATTGGGGCGATTGGTATCGCCGCAGGTAGCGCTGGATTGGGATGGGGATTTGGTGAATATGCACCAGGGGTTGTTAATTCGTTAACAGGAAAGGATGCACCTGGCTTCATATTTGATGCTATAGGCTCGCTCGGGACAGAATTTTTAGGTGGATATACACAAAATCTCTTAAATACATTAACTCCACAAAAATCTTCTGAAAAAGAAAAGGAGGAGAAAAAATGATCGCATATATCAAATTACTAATTTACTCTTGTGTTTTTTGTATACTGATTTGTTTTATTTTGGGGGCTGGATCATCGATGATTATATATATCAAAAATGGATTTTTTCTAATTCCCGATGGACAGCTAAAGAGAGCTATTGTTTTTGGAACTATTGCAGGAACAGCGATTACATTAGCTACAATAGTTTTTAATCTGACAGACAAGTTCAATACGCGAAAATCTCCCCCATCAGATCCTAATTGATCTTAACAAGAAATCCCGGCCAGTGAGCCGGGATTCCATTTTTATCAGTCAGTTATCCTTAAGCAGCCAGGCGGATAATCAACTGTCCCGGCTCAGTGAGCACCTCGATCTTCTGCCCGGTCTCAAATCCCAGTGCCGCCATCCAGTGGCCCTTCAGGATAATAGACGGTGAAAGCGTGAACTTCCTCTGATCCCGGACATATCCCACGGTGTAACGTCTTGATTGAGCTGTGGGCGTGTCGGTCTCTGGCTTATGATGCGTGCCAGCCATAACCAGCTCCTTGTTAATTGCTTGCGGTCAGCGGGCTGGGGTTTCGAGCACCACGGTTCCGCGCCTGTTAGCTGTTCCGTTTACCCATCACGTTATCCAGCAACTCAGAAATAAACTTCTGCTTAGTCATTGGCGTCTGTCGGATCGCATCGATCTGCCTTTCCGGCCGAGACATCCGTTCAATGGTTCGTGTGATACGATCGCGGGCGGCAGGAACCAGTGCGGCAGCAGACGCGACCGGTGCGGTCAGCGGAGAGCTGATGGGTCAGTTGATCATTCATTCGATGTATCCGGGTAAACAGGTCAGCGACCTGCAGGAGTCGGATAAGCATATCATCAGTGCACTAAGTACCCTGGCTACAGGTCTGGCAGGCAGCGTGACCGGCGGCAGTAGCGCCAGTGCGCTGGCCGGCGCTCAGGCAGGGAAGAATGCGTTTGATAATAACTCGCTGAGTCTGCCTAAGGAACTGAATGATATTGGCTTATCTCAACAGTCCCTTGCGGCCAGCATGATCCATAATGGCGCTTCGCTGGATGAACTTACGGCGGCGCTGGTTAAAAACTCGCAGGGTCAAATACCTGAAGGGCAGGATGCCGTTAAAGGATTGCTGACAGCATGGGCAGAGTTCTTTGGGGTCCCGGTCAGTGCATTGGCGGCTGACGGAGAAATGACGCCACAACGGGCAGCAGAAATCTTGGCAAGTGGTGTACCTACGAGTGAAGCCAAGCTGGCGCAGTACGTAGTTGCTAAAACCTTTTTGTCTATTGCTAAAGTTCAGATCTTGGACTATCACCTTCAAACCAGAAATACGTTGATATCCTTTCACCAGAAGCCAAACAACATATTTTATATGGGGATAGCCCTACGCAAGGGGGACATCTATATCCTGGAAATCCAGGAAAAACAGTCTTTCCTCAAAGTTGGTCAGCAGATAAGGTTGTCCATACTGTGGGAGGCATTGCTACCTCCCCCGATACTCAATGGTTTGCTCAGACCGGAACTGGTGGGGCATATACAAACGCAGGAAGGCCGGCAAGGTGGGTTGCCTGGGAAGAACGAGATGGTGTCAGAGTTCGTGTGGTATACGAGCCCGCTAGTGGGAAAATTGTAACAGCGTTCCCGGATAATAATCTGACTCCTCCAACTTTAAAGCCTATTAGAAAATAGTGTGGGTGAAATGGATATTAATGACGAAATTAGAGAATTTGGTGAAGGATTAAAAGATCGTCTGGAACCTTCGTTAGTTGACTTTGCCCTTGGGTATCTTGGGTTTTCAGAGAATGTAATAGCATTCGAAACGCTATGTGATCATATTGCTGATCATGATGTTGTGATCAATAAAGGTGAGTACACGCAAGTGCTTAAAATAGTTAATGATCTTGGTCTGGAAATTGATAGTAGGTATACATATATAAATCCAGAAAAATAACCGCTAAAACGTACAAATGCTCCCAACCCAACGTCTGGAGCATTTTTAAAAATCCTTACAATGCGCCAGGTGCTCTTGGCCAGCGGTAGCATGTGAAGAAGAAAAAGGCGCGTCGGAGCTACAAGTTGTCGCGCCGGAAGTACGCCGGTAAAAACGATTCTAACTAACAGAAAGTAAAGGGAAAAATCGCCTTCGTCACCATACTCCACGCCAGAGAGTGTTGTTGTTGAGAATAATGCGCTGACTATCCCTGCGCCTCCAGTTCCTGTTCCGGGTGTGCCTGCTGATCCCGGCGACCAGGTTAAACAGGATGTAGATAAGAAAAAAGCTTCAGGTCTTGAAGGTACAATTAAAGATCTGGGTGATGCGCTGGACAAGGCAACGCAATGCTCCTTCGGACGAGCTTGTTCTTCGGAAAATGGCCAAGAGCAGAATCAAGCAAATATTGGCAAAGATTTGTCGGATGCTGATAAGCCGAATTGGGTGGAACGGGGTCCGGAACGCCTGGCGATTGGGAGCCACAGGATGAGGAAAATGCACGGAATAATGAGGCTCATAGTGCTGTAAATAGTAAAAATCTTAATGCCGAGTTAACGGGAAAAGAAATTGCCGATGGACATGCTTTCGAAAAACATGTTATTCAGTAAATTGAATTCGCTAATCTGGGAATAAAGACAAAAGAACAGTTTTCTCAACTCATTGAGAACGTTGTAAAATCCAACTTCTGTCAAAGAGCTAAGTGGCGGAGGGTCAGCTTATTGGGATCAATCGACAAACACCGTTGTTATACGAAACCCCAAACCTGGCGATGGTGGTACTGCATTCAGACCAGTGAACGGGAGAGCCTACTTTGATAGCTTGAGGTAAATATGGAACTATTATCTGTCACAATGAAAACTGCAGAAATTAATATAACAGAAGAAGAGTTGCTGATATTAAATTCAGCGTTGAATGAAATCTGTAATGGTATTGATATTGCTGAGTTTGAAACAAGAATAGGCTCTGATAGAAATGAGGTTGTAGCCTTGTTAAGTAAGATTGGAAACATATTAGATCAAATGGTCTCTTAATGACCAAATCCCGGCCATTAGGCCGGGATTTTTACATTATCACTCAGCTGCTGCCAGCCGGATAATCATCAGTCCCGGTTCAGTGATCACCTCGATCTTCTGCCCGGTCGTAAATCCCAGCTCAGCCATCCAGTGGCCGCGCAGGGTGATCGACGGTGAAGGCCGCTGCTTCAGGTGATCGCGGATATATCCCACGGTATAACGTCTTGATTTAGTCCTGGACGTGTTGGCCTCTGACTTATGATGCGTGCCAGCCATAACCAGCTCCTCGTTAATTGCTTGCGGTCAGCGGTCAGCGGTCAGCGGGCTGGGGGTTCGAGCACCACGGTTCCGCGCCTGTTAGCGGCTCCGTTTACCCATCACGTTATCCAGCATCTCAGAAATAAACTTCTGCTTCGCCATTAGCGTCTGTCGGATCGCATCGATCTGCCTTTCCGGCCGAGACACCCGTTCATTGGTTAGTGTGATAAGCTCGCGGGCGGCAGGAACCAGTGCGGCAGCAGGCGCGACCTGTGCGGTCAGCGGAGAGCTGATGGGCAGCTGATCATGCATTCGATGTATTCGGGTAAACAGGTTAGCGACCAGCAGGAGTCGGATAAGCAGATCATCAGTGCACTGAGTACCCTGGCTGCAGGTCTGGCAGGCGGCGTGACCGGCGGCAGTAGCACCAGTGCGCTGGCCGGCGCTCAGGCAGGGAAGAATGCGGTTGAGAATAACTGGCTGAGGGTGCAGGAAGCCGACAGAAAGAAACAGCTGGAGACGAAGCGCGACTATCTAAAACAGGAACTGACACCGGCTGAAGCGAAAGAGCTGGCGACGATTAATCAGACAGATAAAGCGCGTGATGAAGCGATAAAAGCGGTCTGTACGGATGGTAATAAAGGTGGTTCAGCCTGTGGTGCGCTGATTGGCCCGGCTCAGGAAGCATTTAATAAATATGGTGAAAATGCGACCTACTCATTGTTGTACAGGGATTTATATCCACAGGATGTGAAAAACCTGGAAAGTGTTTTGCAGGGACTGGATGCAGGCAGTATCAGCCGCGACCAAGCCATAACAGCAATAGCACAGGCGTCCGGTATGAGCTGGGAAACAGCAGCAGGCCGTTATGATATAGCAATGCAGACTCAGGAACTGGCTGCCGCTCTGGCGGGTGCTTACGGGCTGAAGAGTGTAATTAAGGATCCGACAAAAAGAGTTCAGCAAAAAAACTATCTCAACCTTCAGCCGGAAGAACGGCAGAGCCAAATAGAGTTGCTGCTGATGAGGAAGCTTCAGGGTGGTCACAGTACGATAAATACCGTAATGAAAGCGGAGACTGGAACTGGCCTGCAAAATTAGGTTTTGCCGAAGAACCAGTTAAAACAACGCTTCCTGTAGGCACTCATTTAGATAGGTATGGCAAGACAAATGGTTCTTTCCTGGCACCACAAGGTACGCCCCAGGAACAGCGCGCTTTAGCCCCTGGCTCCTTAGCGGATAAGTACCATGAATACGTTGTCATAAAACCGTTGCCTGTTATTCAAGGGAAAATAGCCCCTGCTTTTGGTGAACATGGCGGAGGTATTCAGATTCCGCCTAATATGCAGGAACGAGTAAATGTACAATGGTTGTTAGACAACAAATATATTGAGAGGGTTAATTGAAATGCTGTTGAGTATTAATGATCTTCAAAAAAAAATAGATACGCTGGTTTTGATATTAGGTTTTCCAGTTCACTCTGTTAACCTTTGCTCAGCACCTATTGATGATGGAACGCCTTATATTTCATTTGAAAATGGAAAGTATAATTATATCTGTACCGAGAGAGGATATGAGTTTTCTAGAAAGGTTACAGATTCAACAGATGAGTTACTTTATTGGATTGTGTATGATTTTATATATGATGTAGCAGTCGAGTACGAATTAAATAATCGGATTCCCGGTAAAGATAGTCGGCGTATTTATTTTCCAAAGATTATTGAGCTTATGAACAAAATCAACATCGACTGGGGAATAAAATCTCGAAAACATTTTGAAGAAATTCTTGCTGCCAGTCCTTACGATGATAGCCTCTACTTATAATCTTAACTCAATAAATCCCGGCCTTAGTGCCGGGATTTTAATCTACAGAACAGTTAATTACCCTTCATTCGCCAGCCGGATGAGCAGTTGCCCCGGCCCGGTGATCACCTCGATCTTCTGCCCGGTCGTGAAGCCCAGCTGCTCCAGCCAGCGGCCTTTAATGGTGAGCTGCGGCAGCGGGTTCGGCTGGCTCCGGTTAGGCCGGTAGCTGACCCTGTAATAATGCGCCTGTAGTCCGCAGGCAGCGGTTGTGGGTGTGCGGGTCTCTGACTCATGATGCGTGTCAGCCATGATCAACTACTTCTTAGTTGCTCATGGTCAGCGGGCTGGGGTGCTCCAACACCTCAGTGCCGCGTCTGTTAATTACTCCGTTTTACCAATCGCTGCCGTAACGCTCTGGAAATGCTCACTTCTGAATTAGTATCGTGCTCTGCCATGATTAACCCTCTCGTATAATTGGTTGTGGTTAGCGGGTTAGCGGGTTAGCGGGTTAGCGGGTTAGCAGGTTAGCGGGTTGGGATGTTGGCGCACCTCAGCTCCGCGCCGGATATCTACTCTGTTTAACCAATCACATCGTCCAGCATCTCAGCCACAAACTTCTGCCTCGTCATTAGCAGTTGCCTGATCGCATCGATCTGCCTTTCCAGCCGCGGCACCGTGCAGTTGTTAGAATGATAAGATCGCGGGCGGCAGGCAACAGCGCGGCAGCAGGCGCGACCGGTGCGGTCAGCGGAGAGCTGATGGGTCAGTTGATCGTGCATTCGATGTATCCGGGTAAACAGGTCAGTGACCTGCAGGAGTCGGATAAACAGATCATCAGTGCACTGAGTACCCTGGCTGCAGGTCTGGCAGGCGGCGTGACCGGCGGCAGCAGCGCCAGTGCGCTGGCCGGCGCTCAGGCAGGGAAGAATGCGGTGGAGAATAATGCGCTGACTATCCCTGCGCCTCCAGTTCCTGTTCCGGGTGTGCCTGTTGGTCCCGGCGACCAGGTTAAACAGGATGCAGATAAGAAAATAGCTTCAGGTCTTGAAGGTACAATTAAAGATCTGGGTGATGCGCTGGACAAGGCAACGCAGTGCTCCTTCGGACGAGCTTGTTCTTCGGAAAATGGCGAAGAACAGAACCAACCAAATATTGGCAAAGATTTTTCGGATGCTGATAAAGCCGAATTGGGTGGAACGGGGTCCGGAACGCCTGGCGGTTGGGAGCCTCAGGATGAGGAAAATGCGCGAGATAAGGAAAACGGTTCAAATAATAATTTTGACCGTTTCAAGAAAGATGATCTTATTTCGTCTGCGAACGAGCCAATTAACGAACAAGGTTTATCCGCTGCGGCCAGAGCATGGGAAAAATACGCAGGTAGACCTGGTGGTGTTTTTGAACCTTTAAAAGGCAATCCAACACAGAAAAGTGAAGCAGCGAATCAGTTTGTAAATGAAGTGCTGAATAATAAAAGTACTATAAAAACAGAACTTTCCAGAGGTGGCGTGGAATATAGGTTGCCTGATGGCAGAGGTGTGCGTTATAACTCAGATGGCTCATTTTCTGGTTTCTTAGATCCTAAAAAGCCGAGATAAATATATGAACAATGATTTTGAATTAACTTTATTCAGTGATTCTAAATATGAAGAAATTACAGCGGAGATCTCTTACAAAGATCAGATTCTTTGCCAACTAAACAAAGATAAAGGCCCTGACAATATAGAAATAGAGTTTTTCTCAGATGCCAGGATACTTGCTGAACAGAATGCAATGAAATTTAGTCTAAGCAGTTTTTTGCAAATCCTGGCGGAAGCAACGGAAGAACTGAAAATATCTTAATCAGATAAAATCCCGGCCACCGAGCCGGGATTTTTACATTATTAGTCAACCGCCGGGCGGATGATCATCTGTTCCGGCGTGGTTATCACCTCGACCTTCTGCCCGATATCAAATCCCAGCTCGGCCATCCAGTGGCCGCGCAGGGTGATCGATGGTGAAGGCCAGTGCTTCAGGTGATCGCGGATAAATCCCACGGTATAACGTCTTGATTTAGTTGTGGGCGTGTCGGCCTCTGGCTAGTGATGCGTGCCAGCCATAATCAACTCCTCGTTAATTGCTTGCGGTCAGCGGGCTGGGGTATTAGAGCACCTCAGTTCCGCGCCTGTTAGCTGCTCCGTTTACCCATCACGTTATCCAGCATCTCGGAAATAAACTTCTGCTTCGTCATTGGCATCTGTCGGATCTCATCGATCTGCCTTTCCAGCCGAGGCACCCGTTCAGTGGTTCGTGTGATAAGATCGCGGGCAGCAGGAAACAGCGCGGCAGCAGGCGCGACCGATGCGGTCAGCGGAGAGCTGATGGGTCAGTTGATCATGCATTCGATATATCCGGGTAAACAGGTCAGTGACCTGCAGGAGTCGGATAAGCAGATCATCAGTGCACTGAGTACCCTGGCTGCGGGTCTGGCAGGCGGCGTGACCGGCGGCAGTAGCGCCAGTGCGCTGGCCGGCGCTCAGGCAGGGAAGAATGCGGTTGAGAATAATTTCCTCGGTTCAACATCTTCAGACAAACTCAACAAAGCCATTGAGAAAATTAATAACGGCGATAAAACATTAGCTACTGCTAATGAGCTTATTAAGCTGGAAAATGCTGACAAACGCAGTGATGCGCTGGTTTCTAAATTTACCAAAGACCCTTCTCAGATGAGTGGTACTGAACGTGCTGAACTGGCTGGTTATCTGCGGGTTTATGCATCTGAGATGGAGAAGGAATACGGCCCCGCTGTCTCACAGGAACTGGTTAAAGGTCTGCTGTCCGGGCAGGATTACGTTAAACGTACACCTGATTCTGAAGCCATGTCTAAAGCTCAGAGTATTATGAATACCTGGGGCTATCACAAGTCGAATGCCAGCATAGGCGATGCGCCGTTTATGTTTGGAAGCAGTGTGCTGGGGCTTACGGTGAAAGGTATGGCTGCTAATACAGCAATCGGTGTGGGAGTTAATGCTGGCGTTCAGCTTGCCGGAAAAGATCCGTTCAGTTATGTGGATGTGATTATGGCAGGGGTAACAGCGGCAGCAACGACGGGTAAAGGTATTATAGCTTCAACACCTATCAATATGGGCGGCACAGCAATTGGCAGTAGCATTAAGGGGGAAGAACCAACAAACGCTGTTGCAGGTGCTGGAGCGGGTACTGTTATTGGTGGTCTCGGAGGTGAAGTAATAAAAGGAGCCGCCTCAAAACTAGGAAAAGATGCTATATCTGATTTAACAGGTACAGTTATCGGGGGTTACATCAGTGAGAAAACAGGAAATGCTGTAAAAGATCTTCTCGATAAAAAGGATGATGCGAATGCTAAAAAATAACCTTATTACATTATCTAAGTTGATATTATGCTGCTTGGCTTTGTTTTTAGTTGCTGATACGGCAGTAGTACTTCTTGCATCATTAATTGTATATTTCAAAAAAGATTTTTTTTCATTCAGTTGGCAGGACGTTTTTTCATCCTTTTGTGAATCAGGATATGTTGGAGGCCTTATTTTAGGTGTTGGAATATGGATAAAGGTCACGCTAGAAGAACGTAAGGACCGAAAAAAGCCAGCCAAATAATTCTATAACAAAAATCCTGGCCCTAAAAAAGGCCGGGATTTTTTGCCTGCCAGTCCGAACCGCAGTAAAATCTCAATCACCAGCCGCTCGCGCTCGACGGTGACGAGAACGGACTGTTCGGTGTTAAAGGCCAGATCTTCGACCCAGCAGCCCTTCAGCATGAGTTGCGACAGCGGGTTGCCCTTCATGCCATTGGGGGCGTCGCAGACGGTGTAATGCCGTTGGGGTTCGTTTACTTCAGTTGCGCGGGGTTCTGCTTTAGAATTGCATCCAGCCTGCCGTAACGCATTTGGAAATGCTCACTTCTGAATTAGTATCGTGCTCTGCCATGATTAACCACCTCGTATAGTTGGTTGTGGTTAGCGGGTTGGGGTGTTGGCGCACCACAGCTCAGCTCCTGATATCTACTCTGTTTAACCAATCACATCGTCCAGAATCTCAGTCACAAACTACTGCTTCGCCATTGGCAGTTGCCGGATCGCATTGATCTGCCTTTCCAGCCGTGGCACCGTGCAGTGGTTAGTATGATAAGACCGCGGGCGGCAGGAAACAGCGCGGTAACAGGCGCGACGGGTGTGGTCAGCGGAGAGCTGATGGGTAAATTGATCATGCATTCGATGTATCCGGGTAAAGAGGTCAGCGACCTGCAGGAGTCGGATAAGCAGATCATCAGTGCACTGATTACCCTGGCTGCAAGTCTGGCAGGCGGCGTGACCGGCGGCAGTAGCGCCAGTGCGCTGGCCGGCGCTCAGGCCGGGAAGAATGCGGTGGAGAATAATGCGCTGAGTGATATTGCTGAAAACAAAGCCTCAGGAATATCGCAGCAGGAGAAATATCAGAAAGCGCAGGATTCGTTGGTGAAGGTTACTGAGGAATTCAAGGCTCAAAACTGTGCCGGAATGAGTGCCGAAGCCTGCGGTGCTAAAATGGATGCGCATCGTGATGAATTGCTGAGAGGTGCGGGTCTGGCCGGACTGGATTTTGTGCCGGTTGTCGGTGACATTAAGAGTTTTGCGGAAGCGCAGACGGCGCTGGATTATCTGGCAGCAGTTATCGGGATAATACCGGGTGCAGGGGATGTGGCAGGTAAGGCGATTAAGGCTGCGGAAACGGCGCTGAAGAAAGGGGATGTGGTTGAAGCTTCACGGCTGATTAATAAGGCCAGTGATGAGGTCTCTGCTTATAACGCAGCAGCCTATCCGAAGCTGAAAGACGATCTGATGCAGCAGAACCTGAACAATATCGCTAAGCAGGATCCGAGGTTGGACGCCGTTGTCAGGGGGTGATAATGGAAAACTGAATTATGGTGTTGGTTCTGGAAGCAGAGACGAAGCAGATCGATTAGGTAAAATCTGGGTAGGAGATGGGGCTATACCAACAACGGACGGAAAAGGTCTGGTTAGTGCTGATGGTTTAAGGATACACCGTTATCCTGATTCGAAGCCAAATGCTCCAGAGCATTTGAATCCAACAGGAGTGCAAGCCAACTTCGAAACCTACCAAATAAACCTATCAACTGGTGAAAGGATACGTATTGGTAATGGGCATATGAGTATTAAAAAATGAAAGCTGAATTGAAAACGCTAGGAAATGATTTATTTGATCTGAAACTTTATCTTCCAGAAGAAGCAGATAATTTCATTATGTCATTAACGTTAACAATTGGACCTATCGATGAAACTGGTAGCAATTATTTTTATGTAAAAGTCTGCACCCCCGAATGGCTCTGCAAACATCATTGGCTGCCGGAGTTAATGCGCCACACGCTTCTGGTGCGTAAATACGATCTGGATGAAATCAAAAAGACGATCACAGACTACATCGATCAGTGTGAAGGTGAAGACTGGATGGATATAGCGCAAAAGCTCTCCCGCGTCTTTTCCTGGGAATATGAAGATTACCAGCCCTTGAATGATTAACCAAAATATCCCGGCCACCGAGCCGGGATATTTTTACCTGCCGCTTACTCCACCGCCAGCCGGATGATCAACTATGCGGTGAATGCCAGTCAGGCGCTCAGCTTTGATAAAGAGTCTGTCAGACTGCCGGAAATCCGGCAGCGACTGCCAGCCAGTGATCGATAAATGGAAGCAGGTCAGCGATAAGCAAAGCGCAGACACCGATCAGAAACTGAAAGATAATCCGCTGGAAGCTGTCGTTGTTGATAAAGAACTGGCGCAGGGCGGCGTTGATATGGCGGCGCGTCCTGGCTGGGTAGGAAAGCTTCATGGTGTTGAGGTAATGACAAGCGATGAAGTCAAAGCCTATGTTTAGCAATGGAATGGACAGGATCTAAGAAATATAGATGTAAACAGTCCTGGCTGGACGAGTTTTGCGGCGTTTATATCCGATCCTGAAAATCAGGCTGCTGTAACTTCTTTGGGAATGTTGGGTAAAGACCTCGTCATAATTGCGAAGAATAGTTTGACAACTAAATCTTTGTTTAATGAGATGACCACACAAGGAATTAAATTTACACCTGGAAATGTTGTTAGTGCGGGAAAGGACAATGGCGGGAAAATTATTTTTCTTGAAAAGGAAATTCAAAAAAAGGATTACAACATATTGTGGAACAGAATTGGAGCCAATTTGCTCAAATAGGTGTATCATAAGCATGTATTCCTGATGTAATAATGAAAGCTGTCACTGATGGTAAAGTTGTTGGTTATCAAGGTCCTGGGATTGGCAGGCCCATCTTTGAAACCATGATAAATGGTAAGAAGTACAATATTGCTATCACTAAGGGAACAACCCCTACGTCGTAGGAGCTAACTTGCGAGGCTCGGTAAAATGAAAGAGATAAAATTAATGGCTGACTATCATTGTCATCCATTATGGGGAGGTGGTTCGGGCGATTTTAGTGATATATCACCCGAGGAATTACCAATATCACTGGAGCTGAAAAATAGCCTGAATGAATGGGCTAAACGATATGATGATATTCTCAATGTAGATGATCCTGCATCATCCAGTTTTAAAAGTGAAAAAGAAGAAAAGTTATTTATTGATGATGGGTATATATTAGCCGAGCATCTTAAAAGAGAATTAGGAAACACATACAAAGTCACATATCACTCTGACTACTAATTAATACAATCCCGGCCAGCGAGCCGGGATTTTTACATTATCAGTCCGCCGCCAGCCGGATAATCATCTGCCCCGGCGTGGTGATCACCTCGACCTTCTGCCCGGTCGCAAAATCCCAGCTCGGCCATCCAGTGGCCGTGCAGGGTGATCGACGGTGAAGGCCGGGGCTTCAGGTGATAGTGGATATATCCCACGGTATAACGTCTTGATTTAGTTGAGGGCGTGTCGGTTTCTGACTTATGATGGGTACCAGCCATAAGCAGCTCCTCGTTAATTGCTTGCGGTCAGCGGGCTGGGATATTCGAGCACCTCAGTTCCGCGCCTGTTAGCTAATCCGTTTACCCATCACGTTATCCAGCATCTCAGAAATAAACTTCTGCTTCGTCATTGGTATCTGTCGGATTGCATCGATCTGCCTTTCCAGCCGAGGCACCAGTGCAATGGTTTGTATGATAAGATCGCGGGCGGCAGAAACAGCGCGGCAGCAGGCGCGACCGGTGCGGTCAGCGGAGAGCTGATGGGTCAGTTGATCATTCATTCGATGTATCCGGGTAAACAGGTCAGCGACCTGCAGGAGTCGGATAAGCAGATCATCAGTGCACTGAGTACCCTGGCTGCAGGTCTGGCAGGCGGCGTGACCGGCGCGGCAGCGCCAGTGGGCTGGCCGGCGCTCAGGCAGGGAAGAATGCGGTTGAGAATAACTCGCTGAGCGGCTGGGAAAATCTGCCGAAAGGCATGATGGATTATGGCCAGGCGATGGCGTCCTGGAATCAGTATGCGGTGGACAATAATCTGACGCCGGAGCAAAACCAGGCGGGGCTGGAGAAGATGGCGAAGGGGGATTTACCGGAAGGTGCCAATATTACTAAAGCTATTGTTGAAGGTTACCAGGATGGTGTGCTGGTAGCGGGCGCGTGGTATCTGGGACCTGCGGCATCAGTCGGTAAAGTTATTGGTGGTGGGGTGTTAGCGTGGAGTGCGAACGGCGGCTATCAAAACAACGATTTGAATAAGCCCGGTAATGAGAATAAATCATGGGATTATTTAGGAAGTGCTACATCATTTACGACAGGAATGTTAGCTCCGGGACGTGGTATATGAGCTAATACCGAAATAGCTATAGGAGGTGCTGTATTTACCGATGGACCTGATGTAGCCGCTCTTACAGGTGCAGGTGCGGGAGCATTATTTGGTGGTACATTTGGGAAATATGGTCCGTTCTCTGGTGAAATCAATGATATTTTTGGCTCTGTCGGTGGTGAGTTTATTAGCAATGAAGTGAAAGATGTCGGGAAGAAAAAATGATAGTAAATAAAATGCGGAAGCCGTCTTTAAAGATGTTTTTAATAAGTGTTATTTATTATTTTATTGCGTTTTTTATCTTTATGTTCACTGCTAAATGTTTGATAAAGATAGGGTATGAAGGGAAAATTGTCTTTATTAAAAAAGACGTCACTGACTTACTGGTAATTAGTGGAATTGTTGGTCTTGCTGCTGGTTCCAGGACGTGGCTCTTTGCTAAACTGGACGACCGTAAAGCCCGTAAATCCCCGCCATCAGATCCCAAAACCTGAATTTAGATCCCGCTCTTGCGCCGGGATCTATTTATCAGCCGTCAGACTTACCCGCAATGCCGTCCCCGCGCTTGATTACCGGCAGATCGCCGGTGTCGTTCAGCGCCCCCGGAAACCCTTCCAGCCACTGGAGCATCTTTGGCCTGTTGACATACGTCACGCTCAGCCTCTTGGCGCAGCCCCACAGCTCGCGACTGTTCTGGGTGGTGATGACTGCAGTCGGGCATCACCCGGATTTTAACCGGCATCCCGTCGGTAAATCCCGCCAGCGGTATCCACTCGCCGCGTAAAAATATTGCGTTATGCACGGTCCGGCTGTAATACCCGCAGCGGGTGGTCGGTTGCGGCGCTTCAGTTGCGCGGGGTTCTGACTTACAATCGCGTTTAGCTATAATAACTACTCCTAACTAGTTGTTGTGGTGAGCAGAGTTATTGGGTGCCAGCCCGACAGCCCTGCGCTGATAAAAATCGTCTATTCTGTAGTAAATCCCTTCTACGACGTCAGTAACTGCGTCATCTTCAAATGCTTAAGCAGGCTGTCCATCAGAACGATCAGCGCCTGCTGATCTTCATCCGATAACGAATCCATCTGCGTCACCAGCGCCTGTAAACGCGGGTTATGTATCTGCGGCGGCGTTATGGGTTCCAGTCCAACCAGCGAATCAAAGCTGGTCTGTAATACCTGCGCAATCCTGACCACGGCGTCAAGCTGGGGAACCGATGCCCCCCGTTCCCAGCGGTTGTAAACCCGGCGGTCAACCTCCAGTAACTCGGCCAGCCGGGCCTGAGTCATTCGCCATCTCCGCCCCGTGCTGCCCCCGCCGGGGGCCTCCCTGCTTAACCCTCTGGATGCGACCCCTGCCGGTTCGCGCTCCGTCCAACCCGCGCCCGCCGCACAAGCAAGTTGTGCAGCGTTCACGGGTTATTGGTAAACCCCGGTTGGGCAATGAAAGGTGGTTAATAAAAACGGTAATGGCAGGGTTGCAGGTACAAACAATCCCTAATAGCATCGATAAGTCAGGCGGCCATGACTTGAAGGTGAAATGATGAAACTTATTGATTATAAAAACAAATCAATCAAGAGGGGAACGGTCTTTAGGCTGCCTGCTGTTTGGCCATATGAAGAATGGGTTGATTTTATGGTCATAGATTTATTTGAAACTCACGGCTTAGTTGTATCTTCTGGTCACAAAGCTGGATTGATTTTAATATCTTTACCAATAGAAAGCGCATCAATCGAAGGTAGAGCATTAAGTACAGAATGGGTTATTACCAATTGGACTAAATGGATATATCCAGAATGTAATATTGAAGATGTTTATATCCTTGGTGAATATGTAGCAACTCCAATTAAATAAACAAAAATCCCGCCTTAACAGGCGGGATTTTTGGGCCTGTCACTCAGCCAGCGCCCGTATTATCAGCTGCCCGTGCTCCACGGCGACCGTCACCGGCTCACCGGTCATAAACCCCACCTCTTCGAGCCAGTCAAGCTTCAGGTTAAGGCTGGGGCAGCGGCTGTAACGGATGGTTCTGCCGGTACGGCGGCACTCATGGCGGATACTGGTATATCCGACCTTAAGCTGCCGTAACGCTTTGGAAATGCTAACTTCTGGCTTAGTCTCGTGCTCTGCCATGATTAACTACCTCATATAGTTGGTAGTGGTTAGCGGGCTGGGGTGTTGGCGCACCTAAGCTCCGCTCCGCGCCGGATATCTACTCTGTTTAACCAATCACATCGTCCAGCACTCAGCCACAAATTACTGCTTCGTCATTGGCAGTTGCCGGATCGCATCGATCTGCCTTTCCAGCCGTGGCACCAGTGCAATGGTTCGTGTGATAAGATCGCGAGCAGCAGGAAACAGCGCAGTAGCAGGCGCGACGGGTGCGGTCAGCGGAGAGCTGATGGGTCAGTTGATCATGCATTCGTTGTATCCGGGTAAACAGGTCAGTGACCTGCAGGAGTCGGATAAGCAGATCATCAGTGCACTGAGTACCTTGGCTGCGGGTCTGGCAGGCGGCGTGACCGGCGGCGGCAGCGCCAGTGCGCTGGCCGGCGCTCAGGCAGGGAAGAATGCGGTTGAGAATAATGCGCTGCACGCTGAGGACGATAAAAAACGGCAGGAGGCGAAATGGTCACTGCCGTATCTGACCGGTGAAAAGAAACAGCAGACAGAGAAACTCATCAGTGACCTGAACGCGAAGAGTGAAGCGTTTGATGCGAATCTGGACGCGGCCTGTAAGAATCTCTCATCGGCTCAGTGTCAGGGGATGCGTCAGGAGCTGGCGGCGATGGGCCGCAGCTATGATGAAAAGCTCGACGGCCAGTACGTCGGCACGATGGGCAGCGTTTATAAGGAAGGTAAAGGCCAGGTTGACGCCCTGCTGTGGCAGTACGCTACCGCTGATGTCAAAGCCGAACGTGATGCTAACGTTAACCGTATCGCTGAAAACTGGAGTGTGAGTAAGGAAACTGCTGCTAATCTGTATGACGGCATGGCGGTGGTGCATACGACGGCGGCGATTGGTGGGGCGGTGTATGGGATGAAAGGCATTAAAGAGCCGGCGGCGATTAAACCGGCAGGGAACGCTTCCTCATTTGATGCTAACGAAATCTGTTTTTCTCAAAATACCGTTTCTAATAATAAAACAGATCGAGGTACAGGTGTGAAATACACTTATGAGGATCTTGTTTCAGGCATGAAATAAGATGGCTGGAAAGGTGAGCCAGTAGATGTTATTAAAATGCCTGATGGAAAATGACCAGTATGGATAATACAAGAATCAGTGCTGCCAGAGAAGCAGGTATAAAGGTTGAAGCGAATGTTAGAAGTTATGATGAAAAATTAACGCCTTCCGAAATCGAGCGCTTTTCAGACAGGAAACGTGGTTTTGTGCCTCAGACTTGGGGAGAGGCGATAACAGGAAGAATAAATAAACAATCCGGCGGATTTAGTAATAGTAATCCTTATGGTTCAAATGAGCCTCCCAGAATTACAGGACGAGGAAAATAACAGATGGGTGTTTATTTATATACACAGAGTGAGCTTTCGGAAGGTTTTAAGTATCCTATTGCTTACACTGAAATAATGAATATGGATGTCATTCCTGATCTAGAACCCTGGTCATTTATTTGCGAATTTCAGGAGTCATCTTCCTTTTGGATGCGAGAAATAAAGGAAAAATATCCTGATAGGAAACTGGTGCCGTTTGCTAAAGTAAATTATTCCGACGATATAGCGTGTTTTGATGGCGGGGACGTATCTGGAAATCCGAAGGTATACTATGTTCATGCCTTTGCTTCCGCAGGCTGGGAGGGCAGAGGATACACAGATGATTTTGATGAATGGCTAAAAATGACACGTCTTGAGTCTGCCCGTTATAAAGCTGAGCGGGCAGAAGACGAAGAATAGCAGGCTATTCCTGGATAAACTGATAAGGAACAGAACTGGTTAACCAAACACCATTCTCAGCCTGAAAAAATTTAAAGCCCTGCTCATACATAGTCAGGGCTTTTATTTTTAGCACTAGCGGTTTTCCATGACGTTGCCCTACTTGTATTGCCGTAACTTCATCGGTGGAAAGGTGTACATACTGACGTGACATAGGTAGCAGACCTTGCTCCCGAATTTCAGATATAAACCGGGTGGCTGTTCCATGATATAAAATATCAGGGGGTGTCTTCTCTTGATAGGCTATATCGACTTGTTGCGTTGAATGCCCTTGGGCCGCCCGAATATGTAATCCATCGTCTGAAAGAATAAATCGTTTTTTATCACTACTGGTAATGACCGCCTGAATAATATCAGGATCAAGTATATAACCTTCCTGTTTTGCACACAGGATCAAATCAGTTATAACTGCCCATCCATCTTTATCCAGGGACAGGCCAACTGCCTCTGGCTGGTGACGCAATATATAGCTTAAAAATTTACTTATATCAGTGTATTTTTTACTCATATTAACAATCTCAAAGAAGTCCCAGCCCTTTCGGCTGGGATTTTACTTATTTGCCAGTCAGTAACCGCCCTGTCTTTGCGGCTTACTGATGACCTCAATCAAATCCGTGACCTGGCACTGCTTACGGGCGGAGAGCTTACAGACCTTCTTCAGGGCCTGCATCAGTGCCGGCTCTGGCTCCTGGGTGGTGAGTACCAGACAGCCGGGCATCACCCGCACCTTCAGCGCCGCCCCGGTCTCAAATCCCGCATCGTTCAGCCAGCCGCCCTTCAGGGTGATAGCCGTTGCCTTGTTACGGGTCTTCCAGTCGCGGATATACCCCACGGTATAGCGACGGTTTTTTAGCTTCGTCGCTTCAGTTGTAACAACTTCTGGCTTAGTATCATGTTCAGCCATAATTAACTCCCAATCAGTTAGTTGTGGTCAGCGGTGCCGGGGTGCTGTAACACTTCGGTGCCGCGCTACTCATCAGCGGTTAGCTGATAATCTGTTTTAATCTGTCCTGCTTAATCGCCATATCCATAACGCGGCAGATAACTTCCTGGTCGTTCGGCTTCAGTGAATCAGCCTGTTTACAAAGCTCTTTTAACCGCTTGTTTTTAATGTCAAAAGCAGGCTGTTTCTGTCCCTGTTCACCAAATACAAGGCGGTCTATAGAGACCTCAAGAACCTGAGCCAGTTTAATCACGTAGTCAAACTGTGGTTTGACCTTCCCCTGTTCCCAGCGGCCAACCATGCGGGGCTGAACTTCCAGCAGGCTGCCAAGTTCAAGCTGTGTAAGCTGGCGTTGCTTACGAATGTTGGAGAGATTTTTACCAAAGTCAGTCATGGATAAACGAAGCCAGTTAAGTTGTTTATGCCACATACTAATCCCTTCCTGAAAAAATCATCTTGAATGCATCATAATGTCCTGTATGGAATAGGTTAATAAAGACCTTGACGTGTTTTTGACAGGAGTTGTGACATGCCCCGCCTCCCGCAGAGAGAACTGGACGAGTTAAAGCGCAACGTGTCGTTAGCGACGCTGGCTGGATCACAGGGGCATAGGCTCCGTAAGCAGGGGCGTGACCTGCGCGGTGATGCTCACCGGGGCGGTAGCGTGTTCAGGCGAAAAAAGTGCGTCGGGGCAAAAAGTTGCTGCCCCGAAAGTGCAGCAGGAAAAACAGCTGTAACCGACTGTCTGCACAGGAAAAAAGGTTGTTCGCCGTCAGGCTTCGCGTCGGATAACGTTGTTGTGGAAAATAATGCGCTGAGTGATGGATTCCAGTTACCGAAGGGATCACAGACTACGGGATGGCGGTGAGATCATGGGGGCAGTACGTACAGGATAATAATATCTCTCAGGAACAGAATCAGGCTGGGCTGGATAAACTGGCAAAAGGTGATTTACCGGAAGGTGCCAATATCCCGAAAGTAATCGTTGAAGCTTATAAAGATGGCGTCCTGGCTGCCGGGGCGGCTTATCTCGGATCTGCTGCAACTTTAGGTAAGGTGGCAGTGAGCGCTGTTATTGCCGGTATCGCGAATGGTAGTTATCAGTTGCTTTATATGAGCAGTCCAGGCAATGAAGGTAAGACTTATGATTACTGGAGTACTGCGACAGCCGCTGCTACTGGTGCTATGGCTCCGGGACGGGGAATTTGGGCGAATACGGGAATTGCGGCCGGTAGTGCTGTGTTTACGGACGGGCCAGATGCTGGGGCTGTTGGTGGAGCCGTTGCAGGTGCGGTGGCCGGAGGATACTTTGGTGAATATGCGCCCAGTTTACTTAAACCTGCTTTAGGGACTTCGTCTGGTTTTTGAGCGGAAGTAGGTGGTGCTAATACATCAGAAATTTTGGGGAACGCAACTAAAGATGCAATTATTAGGGTGGGGGAATAATAAATGAATAAAAAACCTACATTTTATCTTCTTATTTTAAGCATGTTATATGGGGTTGTCTGTTTTTTCTGCTTAGGAATTGTTTTACGGCTAATCGTTAATTATTTATATATAGGTAATTTTAAAATTGGTTTAGATGCAATATATAAAACTATAGTCATCAGTGGAAT
This sequence comes from Pantoea sp. ICBG 985, assembly GCF_002928365.1. Classification (NCBI taxonomy): domain Bacteria; kingdom Pseudomonadati; phylum Pseudomonadota; class Gammaproteobacteria; order Enterobacterales; family Erwiniaceae; genus Pantoea; species Pantoea sp. ICBG 985. The sequence continues at coordinate 88,632 of NZ_POWM01000003.1, read as the reverse complement.
AGCTGGAGTAGCCGCTGGTTTTGGCTCATGGATCTTTGCCAGGATAGATGAACATAAAACCCGAAAATCACCGCCTTCCGACCCCAGACCCTGAATAAGAATCACGGCCACCGAGCCGGGATTTTTCAGTTTGATGAATTAGGTTTAAAAAACATAGAGGTGAAAATTACCCATGAATAGCTATGCTCGACTGGTAAAGATAATAGCTGACATGGCTATTTTTCTGGAGTTCTCTGATGAAGAGTCTTTGGATCCTGATATTGCCGTGGGAATGATGGAAAGTATTGCGGCTGAACTACAACTTATAAGCCTTGATGATAAAAAGAAAGTAGCAAATACTTTTTATCTGGTATCAAAAGTATATCAAGGAGATCGTGCAGTCTATATTAAACAACTTCCTGAATCACTTGGCTTGATATAATTGTATGGTAATCATTCCCGCCCATAGTTGGCGGGATTTTTTTTGCCTTGAATCCCTCCAACAGCAGGCAAGATGTGTTTTTAGAGCACCGCCATAATCGGCACGCCAAAAGCGATCCTGTCAGGGCGCAGCCCCGACACCCGAAAAAATGCCATACAAATACGCGGGCAACACTGTTTGTGAGCGTCAAAAATATCACCGCAAATCATCCGCCCTGGCGTAGTCATCACCTCGATCTTCTGTCCGGTCGAAATCTCAATCCGATCAACTAGTGGCCTTATAGAGTAATGATGGATGAAGGTTTGTGCTCCAGGCGATCGCGGATATTTACAGATGCGTGCTCAGCTAAGATGTATAAACAGCTTACTCAGGAGCTACACCAATCCAGTTGTTCGGGATAAATTCTGTTCCTGGTTCGGGTGCTATTGAAACCTTTCCAGCAGCCCTGTCGGCACTGGATTACCAGGCTGCAGCAATCGAAATTATTTCGGCTTCAGTTAACGCCGCCGCTTCGTCACTCAAAGCACCGTTCCTCACGCTGCGGTTACCAGCCCGAAATCCCTGACGTGCCGATCCACCCCGCAAATTTCTGCTCTCTGCCTGGTAAAGGCGCGCCTGCCTGACTACACCTTAAGCATCCTTGTTATCACTGTCCTTTCCGCTGTTTAAGCGGTTTTCAGCCTGCGCGACGGCATCCTGCGGCGCCGGCACCTTTAGCGGTCAGACATGACCTCTGGCCTGATTCGGAGTGAATGATGAAGAGTCGCAACCTGGCGCGATCGGCGGTCGCGTTTGCCACAGTGAGTTGCCTGTGTGTGCCGTTTAACGCTCTGGCGTGGGATAACCTGACGGTTTTCGGCGATAGCCTGAGCGACGGCGGTAATGTCGGGCGTTTTACTTATGATGGCGCGCAACATCCACTGTATGACGAGATCCTTGCTGCACAGTTCGGGCAAACGCTGCAGCCGTCGTCGCGCGGTGGCAGCAACTATGCACAGGGCGGCGGCGTTACCGTGCCGGCGCTGGATGCCAGCCTCAATACGCAAGACCAGCTGGCTACTTATCTGCAATCCACCGGCGGCCGCGCGGATAGCAACGGACTGTACATTCACTGGGTGGGCGCTAACGATATCGCGGCGGCGGTGACCAATCCGCTCACCGCGCGCGAGACTATCAGCAACAGCGCCAGCGCGGCGGTGTCGCAAATCAAAACGCTGTTGGATGCCGGCGCGGGGGCGGTAATCGTGCCAAACGTGCCGCAGCTTGGCTCCACGCCTTTCATGATGCAGGCGGTGCTGAGTGTGCTGGGCCCGGCGGCGCAGTCGGCGATGGTCGCGGCGTTTGCCTCGCTGGACAGCCATGCCACGCCCGACGTGGCTGCGCGCCAGCAGGCGGTGCGCGACGCATTCGATCAGGCCGCCGCACAGGTATCGACCATCCCGGCGCTGCGTGCCGCGCTGGCGCAGCAGCTGTTTTCGGCCTGGCAGTTGCTCAGCGAGCAGGCGACGGCCCTCTCCGATGGCTATAACCAGCAGGAAGAGGCCGGGCTGGTGGCGCTGAATGGCAACATTGTGCGTGCCGACATCGCCGGCCTGTTCAACGAGGTAATTGCCGATCCGCAACGCTATGGCCTGAGCAATACGCTGGGGATGACCTGTCCGGTCGGCACCTCCGCCGCCGAATGCACCTCGTCAACGCCCGGTTTCAGCAACGCGCAGGCCTATCTGTTTGCCGACCGGCTGCATCCCAGCCCGGCGGTACATGCCATGATCGCCGACTATATTCAATCGATCCTTGACGCACCCGCGCAGGTGGCGGCACTGGCACTGGCACCGCTAATGCTGTCGCGGGATATGCAGAACACCCTCGACGGCCATTTACAGCAGCAGCGTCAGCAACCGGCCAGCGCCGGTCAGGTCAGCGTGTTCGGCGGCTATGCCGGTCAGCATATTGATTATCGCGGCGACAGCTTGCTTAACGGCGACGCTGATACCGGCAGCCTGACGCTGGGATTGGGCTATCAGTTCACGGATAACTGGCAGGCAGGTCTGCTGTTGTCGAGCACCGCGCAGCACCAGCATCCTTCGGCGCACTATGATTACAAGCTGCGCGGCAATTTGCTGGCGCTGTATAGCCAGCTGACGCTGCTGGAGCAGGGCTGGATCAATGCGGATGTGCACTATGCCGATCTCGATTTTGACAGCATCGAACGTCGCATCAATATCGGCCCGGCAACGCGCACCGAACAGGGCAGTAGCAGCGGAAAAATGCTCGGGCTACGGGTGCAAACCGGCTGGGATCTGCCGATAGGCGAACACCTTTCCACCGGCCCGGTCGCCAGCTACGCACTGGATTATGTGCGGGCAGGGGGCTACAGCGAAAACGGCGACAGCAGCACCGCCATGCGCTTTTCCGATCAAACCCTGCATTCGCAAATCGGCGCGCTTGGCTGGCGTATCGACAGCAAACTGTGGCCGGTGAATCCGTGGGCGCAGCTCAGTTATAACCACCAGTTTGGCGATACGCAGAACGCGGTGCGCGCCGGGCTGAAGTCAACGCAGACCGGGTTTGTACGCAGCGTCAGCGCCGGTGATAAAAACTGGCTGGATATGTCGCTGGGGGCCAGCGTGCCGCTGGGTGAAACGGTCAACGCCTTTGCCGGGGTTTCAGCGATCGGCGGCAACAGCGCCTATCACCAGCTGAGCTGGAATATTGGCCTGAACGCGACATTTTGACGGCAACGCGCCAGTCGAAAATTTTCATCGGCGCGTTATCTCGCGTAAAAAATTAAACTGATGATCGCGGGAAATATTTTGATAATTCAAGCCATTCTTCTTCGTAAGTCAAATTAATCAGAACGTTCGTACCGGCGATTACCACAATTATTCTGCGATAAATCTGTAAAACGTATTTTTGTCGCTTCGCTTTCCTTCCGGAATCATATCGTTATTCTCTCTCGCCACATCACGCCGCTGAAAAGCTCCCGTATAAACTGGCACAGGTCAATATATTAATTTTCAATCACTTATACTGCTGATGCTCTGTCGTATTACGTTAATAATTTATGGGGAACACCATGGCGAATACATCTGGCACCACCAGCACTACCACACCATCTGCCACCGGGACGGTGATTCAATTACATACCATTGACGATTTACGTAAACAGGAACCTGTTTCGATTGGCGAAATTGCGTCGGTGCTGGAATACAGCCGTGGCAGCCGGATGGGCGGCGGCGTGTTTGTTTACGATGCCACCGACAACAGTACGCCCGATGACGGCGGGCTGAATTTCGTGACGCCAGGCAAAAAGCGCTGGAAAAGAGTGGTCCTTGATTATAGCGCGGTAACGGTGGTGGATTTTGGCGCGATAGCTGATGGCACCACCGATTGTATTGATGCGGTGATCCGCATGTTTAAATGGTCGCAGCGTGTATTACCCTCCGCGGGCATTCGCTTTACTGCCGGTGAGTTCAGCCTGTCCGGCTTTGATTTAGCGGAAGTGCTGGGCAGCGACAGAGAGATTAACCGCTTTAAAATTTCCGGCGCGCCGGTCAACTTCGGTTATTTCCCCACCACCACGCTGAAATTTAACTGGGGACCGAAACCGCGCAAAACTCATTTCTTTAGCGTGCGCGCACGCTATGTGGAGATCTCCGGCTTTGTGGTGAAAGGCATGAGTTCTGACAGCGGCGAAGACGGCGGCACGGCGTTTAATAATGTCGGCTTCTTTACCAACAGTATTATCGGTGGCCAGTTTCTGCGCGTCAGCAGTATGGAGTTTCGCTACCTAGGCGGGCGGGCGCTGGAACTGATTGATACGCTGGACTGTAAAATCGATCAGTTTTATTCACGTGGCTGTCAGGGCAGTATTGTTTATGCGCGCTGGTCCGATCGGGAAAAAGGCGCCTGGGATCACTCTACCGCGATTGAACTCTCCAACTTTAATTTGCAGCGCAGCACCAGACAGCCGGTGTTCGATCTGCCGCGCTGTACGCAATCGTTTATTCGTAATGGCTGGATCGAGCACTCCGAATTTGCCGGCGATCTCACCAATGGCCAGTGGACCATTGAAGGGCTGGTGATTGAATCGACGCAAAATCCGATGAAAATGGGCTATTGCCGCGCGATGATTATCCAGAAAAGCGTGCACCGCGATAGCGCGGGCTTTGATTTCAGCAAAGAGGGTATTGAGCCATGGACGCTGCTGGCCGAGGGCGATCGTGGCGTGATGGAGATTTCCGATCTCGGCGCGATCATTCAGGGATCGCTGAGTTATGACTTCACCACCTCGCAGCATCACATGGATAACCGTGGCAAAGACGCAAAATGGTTTTACGTCGGCGAATTTAATTTTTCCGACGCTACCTCACAAATTCATGTGCGCATTCTCGGCAGCGCGCAGTATGTTTCCCAGTCGGAAACGCAAACCGATTACAGCTACCGGACACCGGAGGGCGTGGCGCATATTTATCTGCAGGCGCGCAACGACGATAACACCATTGGCAGCTGGTACAGCGAAGGCTCCTCACCCGTAATTAAGGTGCATATTGAGGGCAAAGGCGCGCACACCAAACTGTACGTTAAAATTGCGGCCTATACCGGCTTCTCGATTGCGCTGGTGGAAACCAACGGGCGCGATCGCTATCAGTCCGGTCAGTGTTTTATTTTCCGCAAAAGTTTTACCGCCTGCAGTGCGGAAGAAGCCACGGCGCTGGACAACCAGCCGGTCGTCGCCTTTGAACAGCACTGGGTGGGCAATAAAGATGTCGGCTTTGGCTACAACAATAATAAGGAACTGCTGCTGCGTGGGCCGTTTTTTGAACGGCAGGAGCAGGATGCCGCGGGGAAGTGGATCACCCGCCGTTTCCTGAAAGTCCGCGTAAACGGCGTGCCGCGCAGTATTGAATTACTTGATCCGGATAACCCGCGCTAACGCTTCAGGCCAGCAGTATTCCTCTGCTGGCCTGAATAATTCATTTCCCCCAGCGCTGACGTAAATAATCGACTGCCTGCTGCGTCTGCGGCTGATTAAGGTAATCTTCGCGAAACAGAATGGTGCCGTCGATGTGCGGCAGCGATTCATTCAGATCGAGCTGTTTTTTCAGCTCGGGAACGCCGCCCTGAACCGTCCAGTCCGGCTCACTTTTTGAAGCTTCACCCACCTTATACAGCGCCACGCCGATGTAAAGCCGGGTGTGCGTTGGCTGTACCACATTGGCCCACCAGCGCGCCAGGACGTCATAGCGCGCGGCCTGACGGGCAAACGGCCAGTAGAGCTGCGGCGCGATGTAATCCAGCAGCCCAAGCTGCACCCAGCGGCGCGTGTCGGCATAGGCTTCATCATAAGCCGCCGCACCGCGCGTATCCGAGCCAGCCGCATCGTGCGACAGATTACGCCATACGCCCGCCGGGCTGACGCCGAACTCAACGCCCGGCTTGAGCTGTTTAATCGTGTGGGAAACCTGTTCGATCAGCAGCTGGGTATTGTGCCGCCGCCAGTCGGCTTTGCTGGCAAAGCCCGCGCCGTACTGGCGGAAGGTGGCGCTGTCATTGAGCGGCGATGCCGCGGTTTCGGTGTAGAAATAGTCATCGAACTGAACGCCATCAATGGCGTAGTTGGACACCACTTCCGCCACGATGCTGGTGATCCAGTCGCGCGCCGCCGGAATGCCCGGATCGAGCACGAAGCGGTCGCTGGCGGTGCGGATCCAGTCGCGATGCAGCACAAACACGCTGGCCGGCTGCAGCTGGAGCGTGTTGTTTAACGCCGTCACGGTGGCAGGTTTGGTATTGGTCGACACGCGATAAGGATTAAACCACGCATGCACCTTCATACCGCGTTTGTGCGCCTCGTCGAGGATAAATTGCAGCGGATCGTAACCCGGATCCTGCCCGATATTGCCGGTCAGGGTATCGGACCATGGCAGGATACGCGAACGCCACAGCGCGGTGCCATCGGGCTTCACCTGGAAAAACACCGTGTTGATCCCCAGGCTGTGCAGCTTATCCAGTTTTGCCGTCAGTGCCTGCTGCTGCTGGCGGATACGCAGTGCCGGGCTGGCTGTGACGGAGGATATCGGCGGCCAGTCGAGGCGCGACACCGTAGTGAGCCAGACGCCGCGCACTGGTTCAGTCTGCGCTGCGGGTTTAGCCGGAACAGGAGGTTTAGTCGGCGACGGAAACGGGGTGACCAGCGATTTTGGCGGCTCCGAGGCGCAGCTGGCCAGCAACAGCACGGCAGACAGCAGACGGGCGACGCGTTTAATGTGGGTAACAGAGAGGTAACGCGCTGAACAGGCTATGATAAACTCCGTTTCTTGTAGTCCGTTATTCGCAGGCGTTCATTCTCTGATCCTCAGACATAATGTCAAGACATTGGCTGAGATGAATGCTGCCGCGGAGATGTCACGCGTCCCGCATCTTACAGGAGTTCTCACTATGCAATACGAAGACCTTTATCGCCGCATTGGCCAGATCATTTTCAGCTGTGGTCCCGACGGCGCGCAGGTGCTGGTAGTGCAGGCGGAGCTGTTTGCCGATGAGGAGGGCGGGCAGTTTCAGTTTAACTACCTTGATGAAAACGGCGAACCGGACTGGTTCGAGCCGGATGCGCGCGCGATTGGCGATCTCAGTGCCGCGCTGAAAGACTTTCAGCAATACTTTATCGAACATGAGATGACTGAAGGGCAGCCGGTGTGGACGCACTGCACCGTGACGATTAACGTGGCGGATGAGTCGATCAGTATTGATGTGCAGTAACGGCGGGCTTCCGTGCCCGTTAAGGCGAGCGTTACGAACGCAGCGCTACCATCTCCTCGCTGTTTTTACGCGCCGCGCGCTTGCGGTGCACAATCTGGCTGGCGACCAGCACCAGCAGCGTTAACAGCCCGGTGGCGATAATTTCGGAACGATGCTGCGCATTGAACAGCATTGACGTCAGTACGCCGACAATGAACACCATGGTGGCCCACGTCAGACCCGGGAACAGCCACATGCGATAGCTGAGCTGCTCGCCGCGCGCCTCGCGTTTTTTCCGCAGCACCAGATGCGAAGCGGCAATGACCAGATAAACCAGCAGCGCGATCGCACCGGAACTGGCCAGCAGGAACTCAAACACCGCGCTTGGCGCCAGATAGTTGGCGATCACCGCCAGAAATGCTGCGGCGGTAGACATCAGTACTGCGACCCACGGCGTGCCGCTGCGCGTGGTGCGCGAGGCCGCCGCTGGCGCATCCTGACGACGCGACAGGGAATAGAGCATGCGCGACGCGGTATAAAGCGCAGAATTAAGACAGCTGCATACCGCGATCAGCACCACCACATCGACAATCTGCCGGGCATACGGCACGTTCATCATCTCCATCGCCGTCTGGTAAGACCCGGCTTTCATCAGCGACGGCGTGTTCCAGGGCACCAGCGCCACCACCAGAAAGATCGACAGCAGATAAAACAGCGCAATACGCCAGATCACCGAGTTGGTGGCGTGGGTAATTTGCTTGCGCGGTTCGTTAGATTCGGCGGCGGCAATAGTGACGATTTCCGTGCCCATGAAAGAGAACATGGTGGTGAGAATGGCGGCGAGCACGGCACTGATACCGTTAGGCATAAAGCCGTTAGTGTCGTACAGATGTGAAATACCCTGCGTGCTGCTGCCGGGCAGCAGGCCAAACAGCGCCAGGCTGCCGGCACAAAGAAAGGCGACGATAGCCACCACTTTCAGCAGCGCGAACCAGAACTCAAACTCACCGTAGTTTTTCACGCTGAACAGGTTGCTGATGGTCAGGAAGCTGGTGATCGCCAGCGTGTATTCCCACACCGCCACCTGCGGGAACCAGCCGTGCAGAATGGTGCCGGCGGCGTTGGCCTCCAGCGGGATCACCAGTACCCAGAACCACCAGTAAAGCCAGCCGATGGTAAAGCCGGCCCAGCGGCCAAGAGACTTGTCGGCGTAAGTGGAGAAGGAACCGGAGTCCGGTGAGGCGACCGCCATCTCCGCCAGCATGCGCATAATAAGCACCACCAGCGCGCCGGCGGCGATATAGGCCAGAAGCACCGCCGGTCCGGCTTCGGCAATCGCATGGCCGGAACCGACAAACAGCCCGGCGCCAATCACTCCGGCAATCGACAGCATGCGCACGTGGCGGGGTTTCAGGCTTTGAGCCAGTACATCGGCATTCTGAGCAGTCATCAATATCTCTCCAGATCGTCTCTCAGGCAGGGCAGACCCCGCCTGTTATGCAGGTGAAACTTGCCTGCACGCGGCAGGCAAGCGATCGGACAATGGGTGGAACGCTAAGGCTGGCTGAGCAGGCTGTCGAGAATATCCAGCGCCTGACGGAACTGGGCATCCGGAATGGTGAGCGGATAGAGGAAGCGGATCACGTTACCCTGCGGGCCACAGGTCAGCAGCAGCAGACCGCGTGCCATCGCCTGTTGCTGCAGCGCCTGCGCCTGCTGCGCACTGGCAAACTCCACCGCTACCATTGAGCCCAGCGCACGCACGTCGGTAATCGACGCGTTAGCGCGGCGCGCGCGGTGCAGCAGTTCACTCAGCGTCGCGCCCAGTTCGCTGGCGCGCTGGCACAGCTGTTCTTCCTCGATGACATCCAGCACCGCATGCGCGGCGGCAATCGACAGCGGATTGCCGGCGTAAGTACCGCCCAGCCCACCCGGACCGGGCGCATCCATGATGTCAGCACGACCGCTCAGCGCCGACAGCGGCATACCGCCCGCCAGGCTTTTCGCCATGGTGATGAGATCGGGCTGCACGCTGTAGTGCTCCATGGCAAACAGCTTGCCGGTGCGGGCAAATCCGCTCTGTACCTCATCGGCAATCAGCAGGATGCCGTGCTCATCGGCCAGCGCGCGCAGCTGCGTAAGAAACTCTGCCGGCGCGATGTGGAAACCGCCTTCGCCCTGCACCGGTTCCAGTACGATAGCGGCCACATCCTGCGGCGCGATGTCGTGGCTGAACAGGTCGTGCAGGCTGGCGATAGCGTCCTCAACGCTGATGCCGGTCACCGCGTTAGGGTAGCGGGCGTGAAACACCGAGGCCGGCATCGGGCCAAAATCGCGCTTGTAAGGGGCCACTTTGCCGGTCATCGCCATGGTCATGAAGGTGCGGCCGTGAAAGGCGTTACCGAAGGTGATGATGCCGTGACGACGGGTGGCGGCGCGCGCCACTTTAACCGCATTCTCTACCGCTTCAGCGCCGGTGGTGAAAAAAGCGGTTTTGGCTTTACCGGCAATTGGCACCCGCTGATTGATGCGTTCCGCCAGCGCCACATAGCTCTCATACGGCGTGACCTGGAACGCGGTATGGGTGAATTTTGCTAACTGATCGGCAATGGCCTGCACGATGCGCGGATGACGGTGGCCGGTGTTGAGCACCGCGATGCCGCCAGCGAAATCAATCCAGCTATTGCCCTCAACATCACGCAGCGTGGCGTTTTCGGCCTGATCGACATACCACTGACAAAGATTACCGGTGCCGCGCGGCAGCGCGTCATCTTTGCGTTGTTGCAACTGGCTGTTTTTACCTTCCATAACCTTTCCTTAGCGATAAGCGTCTTTACAAATCACGACAAACACGCTTATTTATGCCTGCACTGAGCGCGGTTGCCAGAGCCAATTTCACTGAGAAGGATGGAGCCAATTGCGGAGTTTGTACGCCGATCATGTATTGGAACGACTACAGTTTGTCGCGGAAGGCACGCTGCAGCAGCGCCTGCTGCACTGCATGCAGGCGGCGATTGTAGAGGGCATTTTCCCGCGCGGCTCACGCCTGCCGGCGACGCGTGATTTAGCGCGCGAGCTGGCGGTGTCGCGTAATACGGTGCTCAACGTCTATGAGAATCTGGTCGCGCAGGGATATGTCAGCGCGCGCACCGGCAGCGGCACCTGGATTGCAGAAAACCTGCCGGAAGGGTGCCTGAACAGCGCGCCGGCGCTGCCGCTTAGTGAACCCCTGATGAGTAAACCGGCGGCGATCTCTAAACGCGGCGCCACGCTGCTCGGTCACGCCAATGCCTCGCCTTATCAGTGGGGCGCGTTTGTGCCCGGCGCGCCGGATGTGCGTGAGTTTCCGCATAAGTTATTTAGCCAGATTCAGTCGCGGCTGAATCGCGAACCTGACATTGAGCGGCTGATTTACAGCAGCAACGGCGGCTGCCCGCAGCTGCGCCAGGCGCTGGCTGAATATCTCAGCGTAGCGCGCTCGGTGCGTGCCGACGCCGATCAAATCATCATTACTGAAGGCATTCATCAGGCGGTGGATCTGGTGACGCGCGTGTTGTGCGACGCGGGCGATCCGGTGTGGATCGAGGAGCCAGGCTACTGGGGCACACGCAACCTGTTACGCATTAACGGACTAAAAATTCAGGCCAAAGCGGTGGATGAACAGGGCATTATCCCGGAGCTGGCACCGCGCAGCAAAGCACCGAAGATGATTTTTGTGACACCGTCACACCAGTATCCGCTGGGTGTGCATCTCAGTCTGGAGCGGCGCAGACAGCTGCTCGACCTGGCGCGCAAACACAAAAGCTGGCTGGTGGAAGATGACTATGACAGCGAATTTCGCTTTGCCGGCCAGCCATTTCCGTCGCTGCAGGGCTTTGAGCCAGATGCGCCAGTGATCTACATGGGCACCTTCAGTAAAACGCTCTATCCCGCACTGCGTCTCGGCTATCTGGTGGTGCCGAAAGCGCTGGCGCAGCCGCTGCGCGTGGCGGCGGCCGAACTCTATCGCGGCGGCCATCTGCTGGTGCAGCGCGCGCTGGCGGAATTCATCCAGAAAGGCCACTACATGACGCACATCCGCCGCATGCGCAAACTCTACAGTCAGCGCCGGCGCTTTATGATGACGCTGATTGAACGCTACCTGGGCGCGGCATTCATGCCGGTGGTCAATCATGAAGCCGGGCTGCATCTGGTGCTGAATCTGCCCCCGGGCTGTGATGATGTGGCGATTGCCGCGCTGGCGCTGCGACGCGGCGTGAAGGTGCGGCCGCTGTCGCAATACTATATGCATCCGCAGGAGCGACGCGGTCTGCTGCTCGGTTACGCCTGCGTGGATGAGCGCCAGTGTCAGGATGCGTTTGGTGTGCTCAAAGCCTGCCTGGTGGAAGCGGGCATCGCCGGGCGGGGATAGCCCCGGCGTGTGCCTTACGCCCGGCCAATGCTGTCCAGTTGCGCAACCACCTCCGGGCTCAGCGTCAGCGCCGCGCTGGCCAGATTTTGCTGCAGATGCTGCGGCGAGGAGGTGCCGGGAATCAGCAGAATATTATCTGAGCGCTGCAACAGCCAGGCGAGCGCCACCTGCAGCGTACTGGCGTTGAGCGTGCTGGCCACCGCGCTGAGCTGTTCCGACTGCAGTGGCGAAAAACCGCCGAGCGGAAAGAACGGCACGTAGGGAATGCCCTGTGCGGCCAGCTGGTCGATCAGCGCCTCATCCTGACGATTGGCGAGGTTATACAGATTCTGTACGCAGGCAATCGGCGTCATCTGCTGTGCCTGCGCCACCTGACTGGCAGTCACGTTGCTCAGGCCAATGTGCCGAATCAGGCCACGTTGTTGCAACTTAATCATCGCCTCGATTTGCGGCTCCAGCGATCCTTCTGCTGGCCCATGAACGCTCAGCATCGAGCGTAAATTGACTACCTCCAGCACGTCGAGCCCCAGATTACGCAGGTTATCTTCAACCGCCTGCGTCAGTTCCTCCGGCGTGCTGGCGGGCAGCCAGCCGCCTTTGGCATCACGTCGGGCACCCACTTTGGTCACCAGCACCAGATCGTCGGGGTAAGGATAGAGCGCTTTTTTGATCAGCTGATTGGTGATGTGCGGCCCGTAAAAATCACTGGTGTCGATGTGATTCACACCGGCAGCCACGGCATCGCGCAGCACCTGTAGCGCGCGGGCTTCATCTTTTGGCGGGCCAAATACGCCGGGACCGGCCAGCTGCATGGCACCGTAGCCGAGACGGGCAACCTGACGGTCGCCCAGCGTATAAGTAGTTGTAGCCTGTGACATGTAAACCTCCTTTATCGGATAGTGTTTAAATTGTAATCACAACGGTGCTGTGCGACTATCCGTGTAAATCAGGACAGACTGTACGGAGTGACGCACAATGGCGCTGGATATGGCATTGCTGCATGCGGTAGTGGCGGTGGCAAAAGCCGGTGGATTTCGCGAGGCGGCGCGCATGAGCGGCAGCAATCCGTCGCGTTTGAGTGATGCGGTGCGGCGCGCCGAACAGCAACTGGGCGTTCGGCTGTTCAATCGCACCACGCGAACGGTGGTGCTGACCGAAGCGGGCCGGGCGCTGATGTCACGGCTGCTGCCCGCCATGAACGAAGTGGATGCGGCGCTGGATGCTCTGAACACGTTCCGTGACACGCCGGGCGGCACGCTACGGCTGAACGTGCCGGTCAGCGCGGCGCGGCTGGTATTACCGGCGATTGTGCCGGGATTTTTGCAGCGCTATCCCGACATCCGGCTGGAGATCGTGGCGGAAAGTAATGTGCAGGACATTTTTCGCGACAGCTGCGATGCCGGTATCCGTTACGACGATCATCTGGAACAGGATATGGTGGCGCTGCCGATTGGTCCGCGCGTGCAGCGCTTTGCCGCGGCCGCGGCGCCGGCCTATCTGGCGGCTCACGGTACGCCGCAGCATCCGTGCGACCTGATGCAGCATCGCTGTCTGTATGGTCGTTATGCCACCGGGGTGACGGCCGAATGGGAGTTCAGCCGCGGCGCGGAACGCATCACGCTACAGCCGCAGGGGCCGCTGATTTGCAGCATCGGTGCGGCGATGGAGCTGACGGTGTCGACAGCCATCGCCGGTGCCGGCGTGGTCTACCTGTTTGAGGACTGGCTGAAGCCGGCGCTGGCCAACGGCAGTCTGCAACCGATTCTTGCCGACTGGTGGCTCAGCTTTCCCGGCCTGTGGCTGTATTACAACGATCGTCGGCTGATCCCGGCACCGCTGCAGGCGTTTCTCAGCTGGATACGCGAACTCAATGCGACGCCGGGTTGACCAGCAGCCCGGAAACCAGCAGCCGAAAGGCCTGCACCGCACGGGGCAGCGCCGCGACCGGCTCATCGGCAGCGGCAATCCACAGCGCGGCATTGAGCGCGGCGCCGTTGACCAGTTGCGCCGCCGCTTCGGTATCGACCGGTTTCACCGTACCTTCCTCAATCAGTTCCGCCAGCATGGCGGCGGTGGTGCGCAGACAGGCGGTCTGATTAGGCCAGCGCGACGGATCGCCCAGCACCGCCGGGCCATCCAGCAGCATGATGCGCTGGACTTCTGGCTCCAGCGACATCTCGATATAGGTAATGGCTTCCGCCAGAAACGCGTGCCAGCGAGTGTGATACTGCTGCCCGGCTGCGCGCATCTGCTCAAGAATCTCACCGTCAATCTGGTCAATAACCGCCTGCAATAACCCTTTCTTGTCGCCGAAATTATGATACAGCGCACCGCGCGTCAGCCCGGCGGCTGCCGTGAGGTCATCCATTGACGCTTCGCTGTAACCTTTCTGCGCAAACGCGCGTCGTGCAGCGGCAATCAGTTTGCCGCGCGTCTCTTCCACCTGGTCTGCCCGTCGTCTGGCTGCCATCGCTGTTCCTTAAATTTTGCATTGACATACGCCGCGTATGTAAAACATAGTAATACATACGCGGCGTATGTTAAAGCGAAAGCGGGCATAGCTAACCCGCTTTCTTCTCTCATCTTCAGGAGTACGATTATGAACAAACGCGATGCTGTTTTTCCAGCGGGCCGTTAGGCGTTGTACAACATTAATAAATACTCTGCGGCGATTCGCTCCGGCGACCTGCTGTTTGTTTCCGGCCAGGTAGGCAGCCGGGATGATGGCACCGCCGAGCCGGATTTCACGCGTCAGGTTAATCAGGCATTTACCAATCTCGCGGCGGTGCTGAAGGCCGCCGGTTGCAGTTTCGATGACGTGGTTGATGTCACTACGTTTCATACCGATCCGGAAGCGCAGTTCGCCACGGTGAACGAAGTCCGGCTGCGCTTCTTCGGCGATGAGCCTTATCCCAACTGGACGGCGGTGGGCGTCAACTGGCTGGCGGGTTATGATTTTGAAATCAAGGTAATTGCACGCATTCCGCAGTGAGCCAGCGTGCGGCGATCTGTTTTTAAGCTATAAAAAAAGCCGCTAACCGTTGCCGGTTAGCGGCTTATTTACTTCACGCCTAATCAGGCGCTCAGCAATTGATCAGCAGTTTTTTCTACCAGCGCCAGCAGCAGCTTGATGTCTTCCAGCGTGACGGTCGGGTTCAGCAGCGTCAGCTTCAGGCAGGTCACGCCTGCATGCTCGGTCACACCGACGTTAGCGCGGCCAGACTCCAGCAGCGCATCGCCGATACGCTGGTTGAACAGGGCGATCTGCGCGCTGTCGCTCAGCTGGGCTGGACGATAGCGGAACAGCACGCTGGCCAGCTGTGGCTGCATTACCAGTTCCAGACGCGGCTCAGATTCAACGAACTGCGCGACGTCCTGTGCCAGGCTTACGCCGTGGTCGATAATCGCGGCGTACTGTTTCTGACCCAGCGCTTCCAGACCCATCCACAGTTTCAGCGCATCGAAACGACGCGTGGTCTGCAGTGATTTGGACACCAGGTTCGGCACACCGGCTTCTTCATCGAACTCGGAGTTCAGGTAAGCTGCCTGATAACGCATCAGCTCATAGTGACGCGCGTCTTTCAGCAGGAACGCGCCGCAGCTGATGGTCTGGAAGTATTGTTTGTGGAAGTCGAGGGTGACGGAATCCACCAGCTCCAGACCATCCAGGTAATGACGATACTTTTCAGACAGCAGCAGCGCACCGCCCCAGGCCGCATCCACGTGCACCCAGATGTTGTGCTCAGCGGCGATGGCTGCGATTTCACGCAGCGGATCGATGGCGCCGGCATCGGTGGTGCCTGCCGTCGCGACGATCGCCAGGATTTGTTCGCCGTTGGCTTCAGCCTGAGCCAGTTTGGCTTTCAGGTCATTCACGTCCATACGGGCGAACTGATCCGATTTCACCTGCACCACAGACTGATAGCCGTGGCCCAGCAGCGCCATGTTCTTCTGCACGGAGAAGTGGGCGTTTTCTGAGCACAGCACTTTAATCTTGCGCAGATCGCCAGTGATGCCGTGCTGCTGCACGGAATGGCCCTGACGCGCATAGAAAGCGTCACGTGCCAGCATCAGGCCCATCAGGTTGCTCTGCGTACCGCCGCTGGTGAACACGCCCGCATCACCGGCCGGATAGCCAACCTGCGCACGCAGCCACTCAATCAGTTTGATTTCAATAATGGTGGCAGAAGGGCTCTGATCCCACGAATCCATGCTCTGGTTAGTGGCGTTGATCAGCACTTCAGCCGCCTGGCTTACCACCAGGCTCGGACAGTGCAGATGCGCAACGCACTGCGGATGGTGCACCGCCAGACTGTCTTTGAGGAAATATTCAATCGCACGTTCAATCGCGGCCTGGTTGCCCAGGCCGTTTGGATTGAAGTCGAGCGTGATACGCTCGCGCAGTTCGGCAACCGTTTTGCCCTGGTACATCTCAGGCTGTTGCAGCCACTGCACAACCGCGGCGCTGCTCTGGGCAATCGCCTGCTGGTACGCCTCAATGCTCGGGGCCGAGGCGGCCAGAATCGGGTTTACTTCAGACATTTACTCTTCCAGTCAAACAGGTTTGACGCCAGCGCCCAGTAGCGCCTGCTCAAATTTATCCAGGAACACGGCCAGCTCTTCGTTGCTGATCAGCAGTGATGGCAGCAGGCGCAGTACCGCACCATGACGACCGCCACGCTCCAGAATCAAACCGGCTTCGAAGCATTTTTTCTGCAGCAGTGCAGAGAGTTCGCCGTCGGCCGGGAAGCTGCCCATGTGGTCAGCTGGCTCGTGTGGCTTAACGATTTCGATACCGATCATCATCCCGAGGCCGCGTACGTGACCAATAACCGGGAAGCGTTTCGCCATCGCGTTCAGCTGGGCTTTCAGCCATTCACCCTGTTCTGCCACTTTGCCGGCGATGTTCTGCTCGGTCAGGATCTTCAGCGTCGCCAGACCGGTTGCCATCGCCAGCTGGTTGCCGCGGAAGGTACCGGTGTGGTGGCCAGGTGACCAGGCGTCAAACTGCTTTTTGATACCCAGCACGGCCAGAGGCAGACCGCCGCCCACCGCTTTAGACATCACGATGATGTCTGGCTCAATGCCCGCGTGTTCGAAGGCAAAGAACTTACCGGTACGGGCAAAGCCAGCCTGGACTTCGTCAAGGATCAGCAGAATGCCGTGTTCCTGCGTCACTTTGCGGATGCGCTGCAGCCACTCAGCCGGCGCCGGGTTCACGCCGCCTTCACCCTGTACCGCTTCGAGGATCACGGCCGCAGGCTTACGCACGCCGCTTTCAACGTCGTTGATCAGGTTTTCGAAGTAGTAGGTCAGGGCTTTCACGCCAGCTTCGCCGCCGAGGCCCAGCGGGCAACGGTACAGGTGCGGGTAAGGCATGAACTGCACTTCTGGCATCATGCCGTCAACCGCTTCTTTCGGCGACAGGTTGCCGGTCACGGACAGCGCGCCGTGCGTCATCCCGTGGTAACCGCCAGAGAAGCTGATTACGCCGCTGCGGCCGGTGACTTTTTTCGCCAGCTTCAGCGCCGCTTCAACGGCATCAGCACCGGATGGACCGGTGAACTGCAGGCAGTACTCTTTACCCTGACCTGGCAGCAGCGAGAGCAGAGATTCGGAGAACTGATCTTTCAGAGGCGTCGTCAGATCAAGAGTATGTAACGGCAAGCCGCTGGTAATGACATTTTGGATGCTCTGCAGAACATCAGGATGGTTATGACCAAGTGCCAGCGTCCCTGCGCCAGCCAGACAGTCAAGATATTGTTTGTTTTCAACATCCGTAATCCACACGCCATTGGCTTTGGCAATCGCTAAAGGCAACTTGCGCGGGTAACTCCTGACGTTTGATTCAAACTCAGCCTGACGGGCTAAGAATGCGTCGTTGTTTCCGTTGAATGAGTTGGCACCAAAAGTATCAATACGGACTTTATCCGTCATCATATCTCTCCTTCAACCGGGGCTCGAACAGGCTGGCCGATTGACTAGTTGAACAAAAAAGTATCAGTGGCTCAAAAAACGCGGCCAATATAGAGCCTTTTGACGCACATCACAATGATTAATTTTGTTTAGAATTGTTTATTCTTTTCATATAGGAATCAGGACGTTGGACAGAAACTGGCCACTTATTTTAGCGCCGCGATATGAACAGGCGATTAAATAATCGTGTGAATAAAAAGACTTATGCCCGCCAGTGCCAGCCACGGACCAAAGGGCAGCACGTGATACAGCTCGCGTTGCCAGCCTAATCGGGCCAGCAGAACAAACAAAATTGCGCCTGTGCAAGCCAGTAACAGCACAAAGGGTAAAAGCGCCCAGCCGAGCCAGGCACCCAGCGCAGCCAGCAGTTTGGCGTCTCCGCCACCGAGGCCGGGGCGCTTTTTTATCAGCTGATAGAGTCCACCGATTAGCCACAGCGCGCTGTAGCCGGCTATCGCACCGAACACGGCATCATTCAGCGTACCGGGCAGCCAGTGCAGCGCTTTGAACAGCAGGCCAAGCCACAGCAGTGAAAGGGTGAGAGCGTCCGGCAACAGCAGATGCTCAATGTCGATGAGGGTTAGCGCCAGCAGAATCCAGGCGAGCAGCAGGGCGGCAGGCAGGCGGCTGTCGGGCGGCAGCAGCCAGGCCAGCGCCAGGCTGATCGCGGCGGTGAGCAGTTCCGTCAGCGGGTAGCGCAGGCTCACCGGGTGGTGGCAGTAGCGACAGCGTCCGCGTAATAGCAGCCAGCTCAGCAGCGGCAGCATATCGATCGCGCGCAGCGTGGTCTGGCAGCGTGGACAGTGCGAGCGCGGCAGCAGCAGGGTAAGGCCGGGGTGCGGGTTCATTACCTGCTGCGGCAGGCGATAAATGAGCACGTTGAGAAAGCTGCCGACGCACAGCGCCAGCAGTGTACCGATCAGCCAGTAGACGATTTCCATGAGGTTTTCTCCTGCTGTCCATGCAGCGTTGGGTTTTTCTGTCGCCATCAATGGCGACCGTGCAGTTCATGGCGCGGTTACAGTGGGGGCGATTTTTTGCCCGATTGCACAGCAGGTTGCCATAAAGGTGCCGCATAACCTGTTTGCGCGATAAATCGCGCCGCTACGGATTTGTGCGGTTTGACGGCAGGTCACCATAAATGGCGACCCTACAGGTTTCGCCGGGCGCGCATTTATGCGCACCGCGAAATCGCGCCGCTACGGATTTGTGCGGTTTGATGGCAGGTCGCCATGAATGGCGACCCTACAAAACCTGTAGGGTGCGCATGGATGCGCACCGCGATCTGTCGACAACCCTGGCCGGTGTGCGAGAGTCACAATACGCCGGTGGAGACGGCGTGGCGAGCAGCAAAGCGGCGTTGCAGCGATTTGCAGCAGGATTTACGAGCGGGTTCCAGAGAACAGAGAAGATATAAGCGGGGATGCGTGAATTTCACCGGCTGGCAATGACCAAATCGATGCGAAGACAGGCAAAAATCCTATCGATGCGCTAGCTGAGGCTGGCAACAATCTAACCAATACACCAGCGGAGACAGATAATAATCCAGTCAATGCGCCAGCGATTTTACTGGCTCTGTTTAAACTGCTGCATGGCTTCCAGTACATTGCTGGTGGCGAGCGACATCACCCATTCGCTGTTGCGAAACACGTCGTAATGGCCGGCGTTATAGCGAAACACATACAGCTCACCGCGGAAACGTAATCCTTTTGTTTTCACACCAATGTGATGCCGGCGCAGTGCTGCCTGTGAAAGTCTGTCAGTCGCGGTTCTCATCATCATTCTCCTGTCCAGCCTCTGGCGTCACTATCCCGGGGAAGAATAAGCAGCCAACCTTAGGATAACCTTAAGAACAGTGTAGCCTCTTGGTTAATGCATTGAAAAATAGCCACTTTAATTGCCCTGTATCGTAAAGCCGACCCATGATGTCTGACCCGATGCTGATTTCCGGCCCCGGCGCGCAATCTTCTACCAATCTTCAACATCACGTAAAAAAGTCAGCGTGCCGCTTTGCCATTTAATGTTCAGTTAAGTTTTCCCCCGTATTTTGGTTTCTTATAGCGATAAAACAGACCTGCTTAAGTTTTATTGCGCGCAGATGACAGCCGCCCTGCGAACACACTCGTTTAAGTAACGTTTAAACAAAAGGTTACAGCGTGTTTCATCAGGTTGTCATGAGCGGCAATAACGCTTGTTTTATTTTTCAGCATGTTTTCAGGCACAACAGTAAGGTTATCTTATGAGTTTCCTTCCGTTTTCGCGCCCGGCATTGGGTGAGGAAGAACTGGCCGCGGTGCAGGCGGTATTTGCATCGGGCTGGATTACCACCGGACCGCAGAATGCTGCGCTGGAGCAGGCGTTTTGCCAGCTCACCGGCAACCAGCACGCTATTGCCGTCAGCTCCGCCACAGCAGGCATGCACGTTACGTTGATGGCGCTGGGTATCCAGCCCGGCGACGAGGTGATCACCCCGTCGCTGACCTGGGTTTCCACGCTCAATATTATTACGCTGCTGGGCGCGACGCCGGTGATGATCGATGTGGATCGCGATAACCTGATGGTGAGCGCAGAACAGATCGAAGCGGCCATTACGCCGCGCACCCGCGCCATCGTGCCGGTTCACTATGCCGGTGCGCCGGCGGATATCGACGCCCTTCGCGCCGTCAGCGCGCGCCACAATATCCCGCTCATTGAAGATGCGGCCCACGCGGTAGGTTGCTACTACAAAGGCCGGCACGTCGGGCAGCAGGGCACCGCAATCTTTTCGCTGCACGCCATCAAAAACATCACCTGCGCCGAAGGCGGCATCGTGGTGACCGATGACGCGCAGCTGGCTGACCGCCTGCGCAGCCTGAAATTCCACGGCCTCGGCGTCGATGCCTACGATCGTCATACCCATGGCCGCAAACCGCAGGCCGAAGTGATCATGCCCGGTTTTAAATACAACCTGCCAGACATCAACGCCGCGATTGCGCTGGTGCAGCTGCAAAAGTTGCCGGCCATCAATGCACGTCGCCAGGCCATCGCCGCGCGCTATTTGCGCGAGCTGGCAGATACGCCGTTGCTGCCGCTGGTGCAGCCGGCGTGGCCGCATCAGCATGCGTGGCATCTGTTTATCATTCGCGTGGACGAAGCGCGCTGCGGTATCAGTCGCGATGCGCTGATGGAGCAGTTGAAAATCCATGACATCGGCACCGGTCTGCATTTCCGTGCCGCGCATACCCACAAGTATTACCGTGAACGCTATCCGCAGCTCTCGCTGCCGGCCACCGAATGGAACAGTGAACGTATCTGCTCGCTGCCCCTGTTCCCCGACATGCTCGATGACGATGTAACGCGTGTGATTGCTGCCTTACGCCACCTTGCGGGAGCCTGAGATGCTGGAAGAAAAACCGATTCGCAAAGTCTCCGTGGTGATCCCGGTGTACAACGAAGAACAGAGCCTGCCGGAGCTGGTGCGCCGCACCGACGCGGCCTGCCGCACGCTCGGCCTTGACTATGAAATCTTACTGGTGGATGACGGCAGCGCCGACCGCTCCGCGCAGATGATCGCCGATGCGGCGGATATGCCGGGCACTCACGTGGTCGGCGTGCTGCTGAATCGCAACTACGGACAACACTCGGCGATTATGGCCGGTTTCAGCCATGTTTCCGGTGATGTGATCATTACGCTGGATGCCGATCTGCAAAACCCGCCGGAAGAGATCCCTAATCTGGTCAAAGCTGCGCAGCAGGGCTACGACGTGGTCGGCACCGTGCGTCAGAACCGTCAGGACAGCTGGTTCCGTCGCCGCGCTTCACGCACCATCAACCACCTGATTCAGCGCGTGACCGGCAAAGCCATGGGCGATTATGGCTGCATGCTGCGCGCCTATCGCCGTCACATTGTCGATGCGATGCTCAACTGCCACGAACGCAGCACCTTTATCCCGATTCTGGCGAACACCTTCGCGCGCCGCACCATTGAACTGCCGGTTACGCATGCCGAGCGTGAGTTTGGCGACTCCAAATACAGCTTCATGAAGCTGATCAACCTGATGTATGACCTGGTAACCTGCCTGACCACCACGCCGCTGCGTCTGCTGAGTATTGTCGGCAGCTTAATCGCGCTGGCCGGTTTCGCCTTTTCTCTGATTCTGATTGTGCTGCGCCTGTTCCTCGGTGCCAGCTGGGCCGGTGACGGTGTGTTCATGCTGTTTGCCGTGCTGTTTATTTTTGTCGGCGCGCAGTTTGTCGGCATGGGCCTGCTGGGCGAATATATCGGTCGTATTTATAACGACGTACGCGCCCGTCCGCGCTACTTCATACAACGTGTTATCCATCCGCAACAAGATGCCCCGTCTGTACAGGAAATTAAGCAATGAAAACTATCGTCTTCGCCTATGCCGAAATGGGCTGTGCAGGCATCACTGCGCTGCTGAACGCAGGCTATGAAATCAGTGCCATCTTCACCCATGCGGACACCTCGCCGGAGAGCCATGCGTTTCCTTCGGTGGCACGCCTCGCGGCTGAGCAGGGCATTCCGGTTTATGCGCCGGAAGATGCTAACCATCCGCTGTGGGTGGATCGCATCCGCACCATGCAGCCGGACTTTATCTTCTCGTTTTACTATCGCGCACTGCTGAGCGATACCATTCTGAACTGCGCGCGGGTTGGCGCGTTTAACCTGCACGGTTCGCTGCTGCCGAAATACCGTGGTCGTGCGCCGCTTAACTGGGTGCTGGTCAACGGCGAGACGGAAACTGGCGTAACGCTGCACCGCATGGTGAAACGTGCCGATGCCGGCGACATTGTGGCGCAGCAGCGCGTGGCGATTGACCCGCAGGATAATGCGCTGACGCTGCACCGTAAGCTGGTGGCCTGCGCCGACCAGCTGCTGGAAGGCGCGCTGCCGCCGATGAAGCGCGGTGAGATTGCCGCCACGCCGCAGAACGATGCGGAAGCGACCATGGTCGGTCGCCGCACGCCGGAGGACGGCCGCATCAACTGGGAGCTGCCGGCGGCTAAAGTGAATAACCTGGTGCGTGCAGTCACCGATCCCTGGCCTGGTGCGTTTGCGTATGCCGGCACGGTGAAATTCGTGGTGTGGAAAGGGCGGGTTCACCAGGATGCGCCCAGTGCCAAACCGGGCACGGTGCTGTCAGTTGAGCCGTTCCTGATTGCCTGCGGCGAGGGCGCGCTCGAAGTGGTCACCGGGCAGAGCGACAACGGTGTTTACATGAACGGCAGCCAGCTGGCGCAGAGTCTGGGCATGGTGCCGGGTGCGCTGCTCTATTCGCAGCCGGTTGCAGCGGTGAAACGCCGCACGCGGGTGCTGATCCTCGGCGTAAACGGTTTTATCGGCAACCATCTCACCGAACGCCTGCTGCAGGATGATAATTTTGAGGTTTATGGCCTGGATATCGGTTCCGATGCCATCAGCCGCTTCCTGGATGAACCGCGCTTCCACTTCGTTGAAGGGGATATCAGCATCCACTCTGAATGGATTGAGTATCACATCAAGAAATGTGACGTGGTGCTGCCGCTGGTGGCGATCGCCACGCCGATCGAATATACCCGTAATCCGCTGCGCGTATTCGAGCTGGATTTCGAAGAGAACCTGAAAATTATTCGTGACTGCGTGAAGTATAAAAAGCGCATCATTTTCCCGTCGACCTCCGAAGTGTACGGTATGTGTACCGATCAGCATTTCGACGAGGATCACTCCAACCTGGTGGTCGGACCGATCAATAAACAGCGCTGGATCTATTCGGTATCAAAACAGCTGCTGGACCGGGTGCTGTGGGCCTATGGCGAAAAAGAGGGGCTGCGCTTTACGCTGTTCCGTCCGTTTAACTGGATGGGCCCGCGTCTTGATAACCTCAACGCCGCGCGTATCGGCAGTTCTCGCGCCATCACCCAGCTGATCCTTAATCTGGTGGAAGGCTCACCGATCAAGCTGATCGACGGCGGCGCGCAGAAGCGTTGTTTCACCGATATTCGCGACGGCATCGAAGCGCTGTTCCGCATTATCGAGAACAAGCACAACAACTGCGATGGCCAGATCGTTAACATTGGTAACCCGGAGAACGAAGCCAGTATTAAAGAGCTGGCGGAACACCTGCTGGCCAGCTTTGAGCGCCACCCGCTGCGCGATCGCTTCCCGCCGTTTGCCGGTTTCCGTGAGGTAGAGAGCTGCAGCTACTATGGCAAGGGCTATCAGGACGTGGAGCACCGCAAGCCGTCGATTAAAAACGCCCGGCGCCTGCTCGACTGGACGCCTACCGTGGCGATGGATACCACCATCGACAACACGCTGGACTTCTTCCTGCGCACCGTTGAGCTACAGGAAAAGCCATGAAGCGAGTGGGTTTGCGTGTTGATGTCGATACCTGGCGCGGCACGCAACTGGGCGTACCGGCGCTGCTGCAGCAGTTCAGCCTGCATCAGCTGCAGGCCAGCTTCTTCTTCAGCGTTGGGCCGGACAACATGGGGCGCCACCTGTGGCGCCTGATGAAGCCGCGCTTTCTGTGGAAAATGCTGCGTTCGCGCGCGGCCTCGCTGTACGGCTGGGATATTTTACTGGCCGGTACCGCCTGGCCGGGCCGCGAAATAGGCAAAGGGCTGGCTTCGATTATTCGCGCCACGGCAGATCATCATGAAGTGGGGTTACATGCCTGGGATCACTTTGCCTGGCAGACCTGGGCTGGCGTCTGGTCGCCACAGCAACTGAATGCGCAGATTGTGCGCGGTAAAGCGGCGCTGGAAGCCATTTTGGGTGACAGTGTCACCTGCTCCGCGGTGGCAGGCTGGCGCGCCGACAGCCGGGTACTGGATGCCAAGCAGCCGTTTGGCTTTCGCTATAACAGCGACTGTCGCGGCAGCGGGCCGTTCATTCCGCGCCTTAACGATGGCAGCCTCGGCACGGTGCAAATTCCGGTAACCCTGCCAACGTGGGATGAAGTGGTGGGCCAGCAGGTCAGCGCGGAAGGGTTTAACGACTTTATCCTCGCGCAGATGCATGCCGCCAGCGGTACGCCGGTCTATACCATTCACGCAGAGGTCGAAGGCATCGTCGGTTTGCCTGCTTTTGCCGATCTGCTGACGCGCGCGCAGCAGCAGGGCATCCGGTTTTGTCCACTGAGCGAGCTGCTGCCAGACGATCTCAGTACGCTGCCGCAGGGCCATGTGGTGCGCGGGCACATTGCCGGCCGGGAAGGCTGGCTGGGTTGCCAGAGTTAACATTTTACAGGACCCAAGTATGGAAACACCGATGCGCAGCCGCACCCGCATAGTGCTGCTGATAGCGCTTTTTGCTCTCTATTATCTGATCCCGGTGCCATTCCGTGATCTCTGGCAGCCGGATGAAACCCGCTATGCCGAAATCAGCCGCGAGATGCTGCTGAGCGGTAACTGGGTGGTGCCGCATTTTTATGATTTGCGCTACTTCGAGAAGCCGATTGCCGGTTACTGGATCAATAATTTTGGCCAGCTGATATTTGGGCATAATAACTTTGGCGTGCGCGCCGGTGCGATTATCTGTACCACGCTGAGTGCGCTGCTGATCTACTGGCTGGGCAAACGGATGTTCGCCAGCCGCAAAATAGCGCTCACCGCCAGCGTGATCTTTCTTACCTCGCTGCTGGTTTACGGCATCGGCACCTATGCTGTGCTCGATCCGATTCTGCTGTTGTGGCTGGTGGCGGCAATGTGCAGCTTTTGGTTTGCTGCGCAGGCGCACAGTACCTCACAGCGGCTGACGGGGTATGTGCTGCTCGGCGCGGCCTGTGCCATGGGCTTCATGACCAAAGGCTTTCTGGCGCTGGCGGTGCCGGTGCTGGCGATTGTGCCCTGGGTGCTCTGGCAGCGACGTTTTGGCGAACTGCTGCGCTGGGGCCCGCTTACTGTGCTGGTGGCGGCCGCGATCAGCGCGCCCTGGGCGCTGTCTATACAGCATCAGGAAGGCGATTTCTGGCACTACTTCTTCTGGGTCGAACATATTCAGCGCTTCGCGGAGAGCGATGCGCAGCATAAAGCGCCGTTCTGGTATTACCTGCCGGTGTTGGTGGCGGGCTGTTTACCGTGGCTCGGCCTGTTGCCGGGCGCGCTGAGCGGCGCATGGCGACAGCGTCAACCGCACGCTGCTGCGATCTATTTGCTCAGCTGGGTTGTACTGCCGCTGCTGTTCTTTAGCATTGCCAAAGGCAAACTGCCGACTTATATCCTGCCGTGCTTTGCGCCGCTGGCGTTGTTGATGGCGCATTATGCGCACGGTAACACCGCGCGCCTGAAGCAGGCGTTGGTGGTAAATGGCTGGATCAACCTGCTGTTTGGTCTGGGCGCCACGCTGCTGGTCGTGGTGGTGCTGGCACCATGGGGGCTGGCGCACCATCCGGTGTACGCGCGCGATGAGTTGCTGCGGGTAGTGTGCGCTGCGCTGGCATTTGCCGGCTGGGCGGTGATGGGCTGGTTAAGCCTGAAAACAGGCCGCTGGCAACTGGCTGCGCTTTGCCCGCTGGCATTGGCGCTGCTGGTCGGGTTGGCTATCCCGCAAAAGGTGCGTGATAGCAAACAGCCGCAGAGCTTCGTCAGCGCCGTTCGGCCTCAGCTGGCGCAGAGCCGCTATCTGGTGGTGGACAATTCCGGCATCGCTTCAGCGGTCGCATGGGAACTGCGCCGCAGCGATATCACTTTCTTCGATGAAAAAGGTGAGCTGGAGTACGGACTGGGTTATCCCGATGCAAAAACGCGCTACGTCGACGGGGAAGCCTTCGCCGACTGGCTGCGCCTGCATCGCCGACAGGGTCCGGTAGCGCTGGTGCTGCTGCTGAATTCTGACGAAAAGCAAGCGGATGCGCATCTGCCGGTGCCGGATGATGTGTATCAGCAGGGACGGCTGGTCTACTACGGCTATAACGCGACACCATGAATCTGCTGCTGATCCTGCTGGTAAGCCTGCTCAGTTGTGCCGCCCAGCTGTGTCAGAAACAGGCGGCCCACTGCGGCGGGCACCGCCTGTTCGGCTGGCTGGGGCTCAGCCTGCTGCTGCTGGGCACGGCGATGCTGCTGTGGCTGGTGGTGCTGCGCACCGTGCCGGTCAGCGTGGCTTACCCGATGCTGAGCCTGAATTTTGTGCTGGTGGCGGTGGCGGCGCGCGTCATCTGGCGTGAGACCTACACGCGGCGGCAGTGGCTGGGTACGCTGGCGATCGTTGCCGGGGTTGCGCTGATGGGGAGCCATCTGTGAAGGGCTGGCTGCTGGCGCTGGCCAGCGTGCTGCTGGTGTCGCTGGCGCAGCTGCTGCTGCGCACGGCGATGCTTGTGCTGCCACCGCTGGATACATGGACCGCGCTACCGTGGCAGCACGGCCTGATACCGTTAATCGGCGGACTGGCCGCCTACGGCTGCTCAATGCTGTGCTGGCTGCTGGCGCTGCGGCTGCTGCCGCTCAACCGGCTCTATCCGCTGCTCAGTCTGAGCTATGTGCTGGTGTGGCTGGCCGCCATTTCTCTGCCGGCCTTGCATGAAACCTTCCGCTGGAGCAGTCTCGCTGGCGTCGTATTGATTGTCTGCGGCCTGCTGTGCGTGGCGCTGCCGCGCCGTTAACCGTTAATGCTGCTGCCACGGGTGATATTCACCCTGGCGGCGGGCTGGCGCCGTTTCCGGCAGACGCAGCAGGCCGAACAATGAAATCACCCCCAGCACTGCAACATACAGCGCCAGACCATACCAGTGGCCGTGGGTCACCTGCAGAATCTTCACCGCCACCAGTCCGAGTACGCCGCTGCCGATCAGCGAACCGATCTGCCAGATCACCGCGATACCGCTGCAGCGAATGTGCGTGGGAAACAGTTCGGGGAACCATGACGCCTGTGGGGCATAACACATGCTGTGACCCAGCGTCAGCGCCACGATCATCGCCAGCTGCGTGAGCCAGTAGCTGTTGTGCGCCAGCGCGAGAAAAAATGGCACGATCGAGAGCATGATCAGCAGCGTGCCGATCAGGTAAACCGGCTTGCGACCGATGCGGTCGGAAAGGGCACCCATCAGCGGGATCGCCAGTACTTCGAGGATCACCGCGACGATCATACTGTTCATCAAAATGCCGGCATCAAGCTGATTAGCCTTACCCCAGGCAAGGATGATGACGGTAAACAGGGCGAAGGCGCAGGCTTCGATCAGTTTCGCTGCCACGCCGTTGACCACCAGCCGCGGATTACCACGCAGCACCTCTTTTAACGGCCTGGATTCTGCCGCTTTGGTTTCACGAATGGCGGCGAAGACCGGCGATTCATCAATGCGCAGGCGAATAAACAGGCCGACAATCACCAGCAGCGCGCTGAGCAGAAAAGGCACGCGCCAGCCCCAGTCCATCATCTGCTCCGCGCTCAGCGCGGCATTAAGCACAGCGAACAGCGCCAGCGGCAGCAGGAACCCGACCGGGGCGCCAATCTGCACCCAGCTGGCAAAGAAACCGCGCCGGGAAGGCTGCGCATATTCGGCCGTCATTAATACCGCGCCCGCCTGTTCGCCGCCGACGCCAAACCCCTGCAGCAAGCGGATGGCAATCAGTAATACCGGGGCCCAGACGCCAATTTTTTCGTAAGTTGGCAACAGGCCAATGCAGAACGTGCCAAGGCCCACGATCAGGATGGTCGCCACCAGCGCCTTTTTGCGTCCCACTTTGTCGCCGATGTGCCCAAACACCATGCCGCCAAAAGGACGTGCGAGGAAGCCAACCGCATAAGTGGCGAAGGCAGCGAGTGTGCTGACCAGCGGATCGTGGCTGGGAAAGAACAGATGGCCAAAGAACAGTACCGCTGCCGTACCGTAAGCGAAAAAGTCGTAATACTCTGCCGCCGTGCCTATCGCTGAGGCGCTGGCGACGCGGCGGATCAATGATTTAGGGTGAGCTTCAGCGGTATCAGATTGAGCAACAGTTGAAGAGGCCATGACAAATCCCGAAGAGGTTAAAGAGCGACTACCATACAAGAAGGCTTGTGCAGTTGTTGCGCGATTGATCACAAAGCGTGGCGACTCCCGGCGTAAAGGGGCCCATCTGCTGTGCTTCCATAACCACCTCGCCCAATCTTCATTCTCCTTTTTTCGGCTGATGTAAATCCATCAAAATAAACCAGTCAAAAGGCTTGAACTCACAATTTGAAAAGCAGGTTTCAAATATAAATTAACATGAAATAAAAATGCCGATAGCCTGGACGCGCTGCTTTGTTCTGATGCTTTTCCTAACGCATTTTTTACCAGGAGGTATTATGGAAAAAGAACTTTATCTCTCCACCAACCCCGCGTCCGGCCCCAACAGCACAACAAAAACCGAACCCTTCGTAAAAATCATCGCGCTGGTGGCGACACTCGGCGGGCTGCTGTTCGGTTACGATACCGGCGTGGTATCCGGTGCGCTGCTGTTCATGCGGAGTGATTTGCATCTCACGCCGTTCACTACCGGGCTGGTGACCAGTTCACTGTTGTTTGGCGCTGCCTTTGGCGCGCTGCTGGCAGGGCACTTCGCGGATGTCCTCGGGCGCCGCAAAATCATCATCACGCTGGCCTTTATTTTTGCCCTCGGCGCGGTCGGCTCTGCCTTCGCACCTGATGTGGTGACGATGATTGCGTCACGCCTGTTTCTTGGTATTGCCGTTGGCGGGGCGGCTGCCACTGTGCCGGTGTATATCGCGGAAATTGCCCCGGCGAATAAACGCGGTCAACTGGTGACGCTACAGGAGCTGATGATTGTCTCTGGCCAGCTGCTGGCCTATGTCTCCAATGCGACCTTCAATGAAATCTGGGGTGGCGAACACACCTGGCGCTGGATGCTGGCCATCTCCACCGTACCCGCCGTGCTGTTGTGGATCGGGATGATCTTTATGCCGGAAAGTCCACGCTGGCATGTCATGCGCGGCAACACCGCTGGCGCGCGCAGGGTGCTGGAGAAAACCCGGGCGGCGGAGGACGTAGAGTGGGAACTGGAGGAGATCGAAGAGACCATCGAAGAGCATCGCCAGCAAGGCAAAGGTCGCCTGCGTGACCTGCGCACGCCATGGTTGCGCAAAGTGTTTTTACTGGGAATTGGCATTGCCGCCATCCAGCAGCTGACCGGTGTGAATACCATCATGTACTACGCGCCAACCATGCTTACTGCCACCGGCCTGAGCAACGATGCGGCGTTGTTCGCCACCATCGCCAACGGCGTGATCTCGGTAATCATGACGCTGGTGGGGATCGTGATAATCGGTAAGGTTGGTCGTCGTCCGCTGGTGCTGATAGGGCAGATGGGCTGTACCGCCTGCCTGTTCTTTATCGCTACGGTGTGCCTGCTAATGCCAGAGTATCACGCCGGTGGTGCGGTTAATCTGCTGCGGGCCTACCTGGTACTGGCCGGAATGCTGATGTTTTTATGTTTTCAGCAGGG
The DNA here is from genome assembly GCF_002928365.1 of Pantoea sp. ICBG 985. NCBI lineage: Bacteria > Pseudomonadati > Pseudomonadota > Gammaproteobacteria > Enterobacterales > Erwiniaceae > Pantoea > Pantoea sp. ICBG 985. The sequence goes on along the minus strand of NZ_POWM01000003.1, from coordinate 58,678 downwards.
CGCGCTGTCACCGGTCACCTGGTTGCTGCTGTCGGAAATCTTCCCGGCGCGCATGCGCGGCATTTGCATGGGCGGTGCGGTTTTCGCCTTGTGGATTGCCAACTTCGCCATTTCCATGGCCTTCCCGCTGTTGCTGGCCGCCTTTGACCTGGCCGGGGCGTTTCTCACCTTCGCCGTGATCGGGATCGGCGGCGCCCTGTTCGTGCTGCGTGCTATCCCTGAAACCAAAGGGCGCAGCCTGGAACAGGTCGAACACTATTTCTATGAACTATATGACGGCAAAGGCTAAATGTGAGGGCGCTCAGGCTGATGTAAATCACTCAAAGAAGCCGCAGAGCGGGCAAAAAAGATAACTTACTATCAGGGCATGTCAGTACCTTGCAGCAAACAGAACTTTACCCAGTGATTATTATCCAGGAAAGATCATGACCTACAAAATAAGCAGTGACCGATTCTGTGTTAACCGTAAAATTGCCCCTCATCTCAGCATGGCGGAATTCTTCGCGCTGGTGGAACAGCTGGGATTAAATAAAGTTGAAATACGCAACGATATGAAAAGCGGCAGCGTGACCGACGGCGCAGGCGGTGAGGAGGTGCGTCGTCTGGCAGCGCAGCATCAGCTTGAGATCGAAACCATCAACGCGGTGTATCCCTTCAACCAGTTAGATGATGCGGTGCTGGAAAAAACGCGCGCGCTGTTAGCCGATGCGCGCGCCACCGGGGCGAAAGCGCTGGTGCTCTGTCCGCTCAATGATGGGACGCCGGTGAGTAATGAGCAAACCGTACAGGCACTGCAAACCCTGGCGCCGCTGTTTGCCGAATATGGTGTTGCCGGGCTGGTTGAACCACTCGGTTTTCCGCAGAGTTCACTGCGCTCCGCCGCGCTGGCGCAGCAGCTTATTGCTCAGGCCGGTGTGCCGTTTAACATCGTGCTGGATACCTTCCATCATCACCTGTACGAAGGCGCCGAACAGGATTTCGCCGGTGGTGTAGACGTGAATCACATCGGCCTGGTGCATCTCTCTGGCGTAACGGATGCGCGCCCGACTCATCAACTCACCGACGAAGAGCGCATCATGCTGAGCGCGGATGACCTGCTGAAATCCCGCGAGCAGGTGCAGCGCCTGGAAGAGATGGGCTATCGCGGTGTTTATGCTTTCGAGCCGTTTTCGTCGGTGATGGAGAGCTGGAGCGCTGAGGATATTGCGCGCGAAATCCGCAGCAGCATTGATTATCTCAACCACTAACCAATCCGGCATTTTGCTGAAGGAACCTCGCATGACACTCAATATTGGTGTAATCGGCACTGGCGCTATTGGCCGTGAACACATTCGTCGTTGCAGCCAGGTGCTGCAGCATGCGCGCGTGGTCGCGCTTAATGATATCAATCGCAACAACTGTGAGCAGGTGATTAACGAGCTCGGCTTGCAGGCGGAGATTTACGACAACGCGCACGATTTAATCGTCGCGCCGGAGGTGCAGGCCATTCTGGTTACCTCATGGGGCCCGACGCATGAAGAGTTTGTGCTGGCAGCCATCAAAGCCGGCAAAGCGGTATTCTGCGAGAAGCCACTGGCGGTGACCGCGCAGGGCTGTATGAATATCGTCGAAGCGGAAATTGCCGCGGGCAAAAAACTGGTGCAGGTGGGTTTTATGCGACCGTACGACAGCGGCTATCGCGCGCTGAAAGCGGTTATCGACGGCGGCACCCTGGGTGAGCCGCTAATGCTGCACTGCGCGCACCGCAATCCGGCGGTCGGCGATGCTTATACCACCGATATGGCGATCACCGATACGCTGATCCATGAACTCGACGTGCTGCGCTGGCTGCTGAACGATGATTATGTCAGTGCGCAGGTGATTTACCCACGCAAGACCCGCCACGCGTCATCGCACCTGAAGGATCCGCAGATTGTGCTGCTGGAAACCGCGAAGGGCATCCGCATTGATGTCGAGATCTTCGTGAACTGTGCCTATGGTTACGACATTCAGTGTGAGGTGGTTGGCGAGAGCGGCATTGCCCGCCTGCCTGAACCGATGTCGGTGCAAACCCGCCATGCGGCGCAGCTCTCCACCGGCATTCTGACCGACTGGAAAAAGCGTTTTATCGCTGCGTATGACGTTGAGCTGCAGGATTTCATTAACAACGTGCTGTCGGGCAAAATGACAGGCCCGTCGGCGTGGGACGGCTATGCCGCCGCCGTGGCGGCCGATGCCTGTGTTGCGGCACAGAACAACGGTGACATTGTCCCGATTACCATGCCGCCACGTCCGGCTTTTTATCGTTAATCCCGCCACATCGCGGCTGGCGCACCCTAACCGGTGCGCTTTTATGTGACATTGTCACCTGTTGACAGCTGTCTTCCCGTCAGTGACCGCCCGCGCCTCACATTTGTTAGCAATCCCGTGTATCATCGCCGCCTTTATGCTGTGCAAGGAAAAGTGTGATGACGGAGAGCGTAATGGCGCGCCGCCAGCCCTCGGTATGGTGGGGCGCCATGATCATCTGTGGGACGGTAGTGGGCGCCGGTATGTTTACGTTGCCGATCGTGATGGCCGGGGCGTGGTTTGGCTGGGCACTGCTGCTGCTGGGCATCAGCTGGGGCGCAATGCTGCTCTCCGGGCTGCTGTTTATGCGTGTCAGCCTGCATTATCCGCCAGGCGCGGGCTATGATACGCTGACGCGCGATTTGCTTGGGCGCGGCTGGGCCAGCATCAATGGCCTTAGCATCCTGTTTGTGCTGGGCATTCTCACCTACGCCTATATCTCAGCCAGCGGTCCGGTTTACCAGCACTCGCTGAATCAGCTTGGCGTGCCGCTCTCAACCGCCGGGGCCAAAATCGCGCTGACGTTGTGTGTCGCCGCCGTGGTATGGCTCGGCACCACCGGCGTCAGTCGTTTGATGACGTTCTGCGTGCTGGCAAAAATCCTGCTATTGATTTTGCTGTTCGGCGGGCTGTTAACCCAGGTGGATGTGCCCTCGCTGTTCGCTGCCGCCGCGCCGGGAGACAGCTACTGGCCTTACGCGCTGGGCGTGCTGCCGTTCTGTCTGGCCTCTTTTGGCTATCACGGTAACATCACCGGGCTGGTGAGTTATTATCAGCGCTGCGAGTCGCCGGTGACACGCGCGCTGGTGCTGGGCACGCTGATGTCGCTGGCGCTGTATCTGTTCTGGATTGTCTGCACCATGGGGAATTTGCCGCGCGCCGCGTTTCCTGACATCGTGCAGCAGGGTGGAGATATTGCCGCGCTGATGGCCGCGCTGCGCGATCATCTGCACGTGCGCGCGTTATCGCTGATGATGTCGGTGTTCTCACATTTCGCGGTGATAGCCTCGTTTCTCGGCGTGACGGCAGGCCTGTTTGATTTCATCGCCGACCGCCTCGGCTGGGGGCATTCCCCGCGCGCGCGGCTGCAAACTGCCTGCCTGACATTTTTGCCGCCGCTGCTCGCTTCGCTATGGTGGCCACATGGCTTCGTCGCCGCCATCGGTTTTGCCGGTCTGTTTGCCACGCTATGGGCGGTGATTATTCCGGCGCTGCTGGCGCGGCGTGCGCAACAGCGCTTCGCCGATCGGCCGCGTACGCCACTGGCGATTGGCCTGGTACTGCTTTTCGGCGCGCTGAATGTGCTGGCATGGACGCTGAGCTGGCTGGGTGTGTTACCGCAATTTGCTGCGGCCTGAGTGGCGAGAGCCGTGAGGTTCAGAGGTAAGGCTGCACACTATTCGTAGCGGCGCGATTTATCGCGCGAATCTGGCCACCGCGCCGTTGTATATTGTGCGATGAATTGCACCGCTTACGGTCACAGCACCAGCTCGTAGCGGCGCGATTTATCGCGCTAATCCATCCGCCGCAGCGTTGTAAATTGCGCAATGAATTGCGCCGCTACCCGGCGCTGGGGCTACGACTGGGTTGAATAATTCACTCTGCTCAAGTCAGCGATAAGACCCGGTCCGTTGGGCTGCCAGTTGAGCTGCTGACGCGTCCAGGCACCGCTGGCACGCAGATCCAGCCTGGCGAAAGCGGCGAACCAGCCGAAATGCTCCGCGGCCTGATCGGGTTTCAGCGAAACGGCAGGAATACCCAGGCCTGCTGCTACGGTTTCAGCAATCAGCCGTGAGGCAATACTTTCCTCTGCTACCGCATGATACCGTTTGCCGCGTTCGCCTTGCTCAAGCACTTTTACGTACAGCCCGGCCACGTCATCAACGTGTGCCGCACACCAGGCGTTTTCACCTCCGCCGATATAAGCTGCCGCGCCTTTCTCCCTGGCAAGAGCGATGTAATAGCTGATTAATCCCTGACGTTCGGTGTTGTGAACCTGAGGTAAACGCACCACACGTAGATCGATTCCCGATTCAAGGAGCTTAGTGCCTTCCAGCTCCGAGGCGACGCGTGGGTTAGGGTGTGCCGGGTTGAAATTCTGCTCAAGAGCGGGCTGGCCGCTGCCGTCATCACCCATTCCGGTACCAGAAGTGATGAGCAGCGGACGCTGACTGCCCTGCAACACAGAGCCAATCGCGCGAATAACGCGGCGGTCTTTTTCGCAATTTTCGACAAAACGGCTGAAATCATGATCGAAAGCGGTGTGGATCACCGCATCACATTGGTCAATGCCGGCAATCCACGCCTGGGGATCTTCCAGCGTACCGCGCTGGGCTGTGGCGCCCTTATCGTTTAACTGCTGAGCTGCTTCTTCTGAACGTACAAGACCGGTCACCTGATGGCCGCGAGCCAGCAGGTCCGATACAACGCGTGAGCCGATAAAGCCCGTCGCTCCCGTTACAAAAATACGCATAGCCTGTCTCCTGAGTGATTTAGTGCGACAGCGTAAGCGCGGATCTTTTACTATTAAAGTAGTGAGGTTATCAGGGTATAAACATTAACAGGGTGATTTATGACGCTGCTTTCTGAAAATCCGCTGGGTGAGTTTTTAAGGGCACGCCGTCTGGCAATTGACCCGGCTTCGTTTGGTTTTTTGCCCGGCCGCCGACGTACGCCGGGCCTGCGCCGCGAAGAGGTTGCCCAGCTCGCGAATATCAGCCCGACCTGGTACACCTGGCTTGAGCAGGGCCGCGGGGGAGCGCCCTCGCGTGAGGTACTGAACCGCATTGCTGCCGGGCTGCGGCTTACGTCTCCCGAGCGCGATCATCTGTTTATCCTCGCGTTTGGGCATCCACCAGAAAACCGGGTAAGTCGGTCCGATAGCATAACCCCACGGCTGCAACGCGTACTGGAAAGCCTGACGATTCCGGCGATTATTAAAACCGCCACCTGGGATGTGGTGGCATGGAATCACCCGGCGACGGTTGTGCTGAAGGATTATGGGCAACTCCCGCCCGCGCGGCGCAATATTCTGCGCCTGCTGTTTACCGATCAGGAAGCGCGGGGGATGCAAGACGACTGGGAGGGCGTGGCCCATCTCATCGTCAACGCCTTTCGGGCGGATGCCGCGCGCCTGGGGGCTTCAGAGGAAATTGATCGACTGGTTGAGGAGCTATCCGCTCAAAGTGCTGACTTCGCCCGCCTGTGGCGTAACAACGATGTGGCCGGGCATGGCGAAGGGTTTAAGGTGCTGCATCATCCGCAAATGGGAACGATTGCCCTGGAGTTCTCGACCTTTTCTGTTGAAGGCAGGCCGGATTTAACGATGATGCTCTTTAATCCGGCAACCGATGAAAGCAGAGCGAAAACAGAGCGCTGGATTTCGCAGAACTCAGCTCAGCGCGTAGTCTGAGTCAGACAGTTTTTAATGCGTCAGCCAGCACGCTATAGCAATCACACCAGCCGAAAAAACAGGCTTACCCTGTAATGGGCAGGAGCAACGGAATAGAGATTCTCCTGCCTGATTCAATCGCTTAACGAGGCAACTGTTCAACAAAACGTACTGGTATAAATATACCGTCCGCAGCGCCTTTTTTGCTTAGTTGCCGCGATAGGTGGAGTAGCCGTACTGGCTGAGCAGCAGTGGAATATGGTAGTGCTGCTCGGCATTATCCAGGTTGAACATCACCGGGATTTCCGGGAAAAAGGTCGGCTGGGCGTTTTTTTTGTAATAGTCACCGGTTTTAAAAATTACGCGGTAGATACCGGTCTGCGCCTTCTGGCCCGCCGGGTAAAGCGCCGGAATACGCCCCTGTTCGTTGGTGGTGCCCTGCGCCAGTTTCACCCACTCGTCACCTTGTTTCTTATCCAGCTCGACTTCAATACCTGCGGTCGGTACGCCGGTTTGCAGATTCAGCACATGCACGCTCAGGGGATTTTTCATCTCAGCGGCCAGGCCGCTCACGCTGAAAGCGCAGAGCGCGCCGCCCAGTAAATAATGCTGCAATTTCATCTCATTTTCCTTTTGGTTAATTGGCCGGGAAAGCATAAGACGAAAATAGTGCGGTCGCGCACAATGGGCTGAAATCTGTGAAATTTCCCAGAACAGAACCGGCAACCGGGCGGCTGCCGGTTAGGGAAATCACTGGTTGCTGTTCAGGGTGCCTTTCAGGCCGTGCGGTTCGGAACGCAGGTACTGAGGCGGCGCTTTGGCCTGCGCGCCCAGTTCGGCGGCGGCGTGCCATGGCCAGCGTGGGTCATACAGTACCGCGCGTGCCAGCGCGATCAAATCGGCATCCTGCTCCTGCAGCGCCTGCTCGGCCTGTTTAGGTTCGGTAATCAGCCCCACGCCAATCACCGGAATCGAGACCTGCTGGCGAATCTCGCGGGCGAACGGCAACTGATAACCAGGGCCCACGCTGATTTGCTGCTGCGGTGCCAGGCCCCCGCTGGAGACGTGAATGTAGGCGCAGCCTGCGGCTTCGAGCTGCTGGCTGAAAACAATCGATTGCTGATTATCCCAACCGCCCTCGATCCAGTCGGTGGCGGAAAGCCGCACGCCAACCGGGATTTCCGCCGGCAGCACAGCGCGCAGCGCCTTGAACACCTCAAGCGGAAAACGCAGACGGTTCTCTAATGAGCCGCCATATTCATCGTCACGCTGGTTGCTTAGCGGCGACAGAAACTGGTGCAGCAAATAGCCGTGCGCAGCATGCAGTTCGACCAGCTGAATGCCGATGCGTACCGCGCGCAGGGCGCTATCGACAAAGGCCTGTTTCAGCTTTGCCAGATCCTGTTTGCTGAGTGCGGCCGGCGGACGCTCATCCTGTCCAAACGGCTGTGCAGACGGCGCGACGGTCTGCCAGCCGCCGTGTTCCTCAGAGAGCTGCGCACCGCCTTGCCATGGCGCAGCACAGGACGCTTTGCGCCCGGCGTGACCCAACTGAATGCCAATCGGCAGGGTAGCGTAGCGCCGCACGTCCTGCAGCACGCTGGCCAGCGCGGCTTCTGTCGCGTCGTCCCACAACCCCAGGTCGCCCGGCGTGATACGGCCAATGGCTTCCACTGCCGTCGCCTCGATAATCAGCAGTCCCGCGCCAGAGAGCGCCAGCTGGCCGAGATGAATGCGGTGCCAGGCCGTTGCCTGACCTTCTTCCGCTGAGTATTGGCACATTGGTGCAATCACAATGCGATTTTCCAGCGACAACTCGCCAAGCTGCGTCGCGCTAAACAGTAAACTCATGCATACCTCATATCCGCACGTTAATGACTCACTACAGCATAGGAGCTGCAGCCGGATTTGCAGCAATGCCAGATGTAAGCGGCAATGACACACATTAATTACAACATACTTTTAGTGATTGATGTAATGGCGCCGGGTTCGGCTAACGTGCCGGTAAGGCTGACTAGCGCCCTTTATTCAAACCAGGGGCTGAGGTTTAACAGAACGCAAGCTAACGCTAAGGGATTCTGGACAGGCGTAAACCTGGCGGTTCAAAATAACTCCTCATGTTAAAGAGGGATCTGATTAAGTATTATCGAATTATTGGCTAATCAAAGGAACTGTGAAATGGATGAAGCACTACTCGCAATGATGCGTTCAAATGGGCGCAACAGGGCCTGGGCAGAATCGATGGTCAATCTTGAAGCCCGTAAGCTGATTGAAACGGCTAACCGTGAAGCCGGGTTTCACATCAGGGATGGACTTACACGACTCCAGTTTGTGCAGGAAATAAGGGATGTGATTGAAGAGCAGTTCTCGATTGCCCGGCGCGCAAAGTCTGATGAAGAGTGCATGGCCTGCGTAAAAAATCTCAGGGCAGAGACCGAAAATCTTGCAGAGCAGGGGCAAATGCTGCGCAGGAATACTGCGAAACTTTACGCCAAAGTGGAGTTCGTCCGGGAAAATAACAAAATTGTCGGTTATGTGATTTCTGCTGTGAATGTAGTGCTTTCGGGTGCAGAAATAGCTTTAGGAACAACGCTACTGGCTAGCGCTAATCCATTGGGTGTGCTGGCTGGCGCAATACTCGTTGTGGATGGATTCAATGGCCTTAGTAAAGAATTTAGCCATCAGATACTTCATGATCCTTCATCTGAAGGGTTCGCTGCCAATGCTGCTATGTCTGCGGCTGAATTTATGGGTTTTAGTTCTAAAAGTGGATTAGGCGTATATAAATCAATCTCACTTATTGCTAACGCTTACAGCATTTTAGGCTTAATAAGAAAGCCTGGAGCATGGAGGCTATTTCGCTATATGCCCATCGATTATTACAGGAAAGTCAGTACGTTAAGTCGGCCAAAACTAACCATGAAAATTGTTGGATACGGCGTGAAGGCCAAAGTTATTTTTGATCTGATGACAATTACAGATCGCCCTTAATCCCGGAAGCATGTTTTTTATACCGCCAGGCTTTAAAAGCGAGTTTGGCGGGCGTTAAATACCAGATAAAAGGTAACCCTACAATTAACGCAAAAGCCAGAGAGAGTGTGTTATTTTTTGTAGATAAAAAAGATGTAAAAATCAGGATTAAAAAAGCAATAATAGTTATCCACTTAGCTACATTGAATCGTTTTGCTAAATCCTGAACCACTTCATCAAGAGTTCCCCCGAAATTTTCCACATTGCTTTTGATTTTCTGGAGATCTTTATGACTGAAGCCGGACTCCAGCAGTGATTCTTCGCTAATTTTCATGGATTTCATCCTTAAAATTCACCATAACATCACCAGTGAGTTTACCCGAAAACAGGCGATAAATCGCCATCTGTGAATCATGTTTCGATGTTAGTTAATTTAACTTTGAAACAGCAGCTTACGTCATTAGTCTGACTTGCTGGTTACCTGTAATCGATTTACCAGAGAAACAGCACGAAACCGGCAGCGATGACCGGCGGCAGCAACACGAACGGCAGTACGGACAATTCTTCACTGAACGCATAGCCGGCTTTGTTGATACCTGTCCACATGTTGATGAATGCGATTATCACCCAGACGGCGATGAAACTTTTCGTGGTTAACTCACTGGGAAAGGGCCCTAAATGCCAGAGCCATCCAAATGCCAGGAAGATGCCAAATAGCGCAAAGCCACAGATAAGGATGACAACGGTGTGCATTTCCGGCGCTCCTGTTTGCATGGTAAAGCGACCGGCGAGCGATCCCGCCGGTCACGGCTGTTACCCTTCACACGACGGTGCTTTCGCTGGCGTCAGAAGATCGGACAATCCAACCCGATGTAGCATTTCGGCGCGCAAACGGTCGATGACCGCAAAGCCAATATTCGCGCCGTCTTCGGACGGATCGTTATGCACACGAAATGGACGTGTACCAAACGGCATACCGACAACATCGGTTATCTGTGCTGCAACGCGCGCGGGATCGGCATCCTCCGGCACTATCCCCGCAAAGGCCTTTTGCACAACATCGCCGAATCCGGCATAAGGACCTGCTTCATACTCCGCGACACGCCCGGTGTCGGCAGGACTTCCTGAATGGGCAAAATGGTTCGTCCCTTTGGTAAAGGCTCCCGGCACGATGATTGTCGTCTCAATGCCGAATCGGCTGAGCTCGCGCGCATACTGAACGGCAAGCGTATCCATCGCCGCTTTGGCGGCAAAATAAGGGGCCAGATAGGGCGGTGTGCCGCCGGTCACGCTGGAACTGGAAATCCAGACCAGCAGGCCTTCACGGCGGGAGCGCATATGCGGCAGTATGGCCCGGTTAACGCGCTGCGTTCCCAGCACGTTAACGTCATATTGCTGGGCGCACTGCTCTGGCGTGAAGGCTTCGGCCGGGCCGAACATCATGTGGCCAGCATTGTGTACCACCACATCAAGCTTCCCGGCGGCGGATATTACCGTTTCAATGGCAGCATCAACCGATATGTCGCACTGAACATCAAGTTCCAGCGGCCGCAGGTCCATTCCTTCCCGCGTGGAGAGTTCGCTTAACTGGCGGACATTTGAGGCATTACGGCCCGCAATATCCCGCATCGATGCATAAACGGTATGGCCAGCACGAGCCAGCGCTTCGGCAGTCAGGCGACCGAAGCCGCTTGACGATCCGGTCACCAGGATAATCTTCTGAGACATAACAGTACTCCTTTGACTAATTCTGCAGTTTGCGGCTCAGACCATTCCGCCATTGGCGCGCAGGATCTGTCCGTTCATCCAGCTGCCCTGTGGTCCGGCGAGGAAAGAAACGACATTAGCGATATCCTCAGGCGTGCCGAGGCGTTCCAGCGGATTCATTTTGGACATGCGCGCGATCAGTTCATCGCTTTTCCCGTTGAGGAAGAGGTCGGTCGCAGTCGGACCGGGCGCGACGGCATTGACGGTGATGCTGCGTCCGCGCATCTCTTTGGACATGATGGTTGTCAGTGTTTCGACGGCCGCCTTGGTCGCGGCATAGACGCCATAATTCTCAAGCTTAAGCCCGACAACCGACGTGGAGAAGTTGATGATGCGCCCGCCAGAACGCAGGCGGTTTGCCACTTCGCGCAGGGTGTTAAACGTCCCCTTCAGATTGATGTCAATCTGCTTGGTAAAACTCTGATCGTCGGCGCTGGCCAGCGGAGACAGCATCATTACGCCGGCATTATTGACGAGCACATCAATACCACCAAACGCAGATTCGGCTAAATCGAACATGCGTTTGACCTGGCTGGCATCAGCAACGTCCGCCTGCGCGGTGATGGCTCTGCCACCGGCGGCTTCGATCTCCTCAACCACGGCGGCAGCGGCCTCTGCGTTGCCGGCATAGTTCACCACGATGGCAAAGCCGTCCGCAGCAAGCTGCCTGGCAATTGCGGCACCAATTCCGCGGGATGCACCGGTTACGATTGCAACTTTCTCTGAAACAGACATAGATATTCTCCGATTTTCGCGCGGTATCGCGCCTGAACACGGAGAAAATCTAGCACTGTATCCTTTCCGGATAATCAGTCATTATCTGGTATCAGAATCCGATTATGACGAACAATATCATGGACAGAATTGATACGATGCGCGTTTTCACGCGTGTGGTAGCGCGCCGCAGCTTCAAAAGGGCGGCGGAAGATCTCGGCCTGCCACGCTCGACCGTAACGGACGCGATTAAGCAACTTGAGTCGCGCCTCGGGATTAAGCTGCTGGAACGCACCACGCGTCACGTCAGCCCGACGCTGGACGGTGAAGCCTATTACAAGCGCTGCGTTTCTATACTGGACGATATCGAGGATGCCGAGGGCGCGTTTGCCGGCGCCCGGCCGAAGGGATTGCTGCGTGTCGATGTTCATGGCACGCTGGCAAGACATTTTGTTCTGCCGCACCTACCTTGTTTCCTCGAAGCTTATCCTGATATCGAAATCTATCTGAGCGAGGGTGATCGGCTGGTCGATCTGGTGCGTGAGGGAATTGATTGTGTCCTGCGTGTCGGAACGCCGCAGGACAGCGATATGATCGCACGCTGCGTCGCCACGCTGGAAGAGGTCACGGTCGCTTCGCCCGGTTACGTCTCCCGGTTCGGACTTCCGTCGGATCCGGATGAACTGCATTTCGGCCACAGGATGATCGGATTTCGCACCACGGGCAGTAGCGGCATACTCCCGCTGGAATTCAGGGTGGACGGCAAGCGCATCACCACGACGATCAAAACTTCAATTACCGTTAATGCGGCTGATACCTTTGTATCCGTGGCGCGCATGGGTCTCGGCATCATTCAGGTGCCGCGTTATCACGTGGAAGATGATCTGAAGACGGGGGCGCTCGTCGAATTGCTCAAAGCCTTTCCACCTGAACCGTCTCCCGTCTCTGTCCTGTATCCGCGTAACCGACAGCTTTCACCCAGAGTCAGGGTCTTCATCGAATGGCTAAAAGAACTCTTCCTGCAGCACAACGTGGATAGCAATGCCGGCAAGTAATCTGTGTGAAAATCGAAAACGGTGCAGAGACGGCTGGCGCCGTCACAGATTACATAGATATTGATAGAGCTCCGCGTCCCGCTGATCTGGCGTAAAGCGCGGGCAGCTGTGGCACTGCTGGCTCAGCGTGCGGTAGTGCTGCAGTAAACCAAGTTCACGCAGCATGCGCAGCCAGCCCATCGGGCCATAACACTGCTGCTCATAAATTTTGTCGCGGATACTTTTCACGTCCACGCGCAGCAGCGTGGCGTTGAGATCACTGTAATCCGGGTGCTTTTTGGTGCCGCCGACCTGTTTGAACAGGAAATTGCGCTCGTAAAACGCAGCAACCTTCTCTTTGACCTGAATAAAGATGTCATCCACCTGTTCAATGAAAATGGTGTAGATCATGATTTTCAGGTACAGCATAAACACAATATTTTCACTGTCTGCCTGATAGCGTACCGACAGCGTGCCAAGCTCTACCACTTTGCGCTTTTCCAGCTGCAGGGCGGCCATCTCTTCACGAAAAAGTTTGCTGCACGGCAAACGGTTATTGTGATTGGCGATGACGCTTAGCGTGCCGAGGATATCCTGGCCTTTGCGGGCGAGAAACAGCGTGCTTTCCGGATTCAGCAGCCCTTCGTTATAGAGAAAAATTGAGTGTTTTTCCTTAACGATTCCACTGCGCCGGTACTGTTCATTAGTCACCTCCATCCCTTTAAGGAAGTCAATCAATCCGCTTGCCGGTGTAATGCTGATGCGCTGATCGATACCATTAAGTATCCTGCACATTCTGTGGGTTCTTTTTGTCAGTACGCCATCAGAGATAGCGCTGCTAATCACTGATTTCCTTGTTAAATGCACTGTAATCCTCAACCAGTCCACATTAAATTTTCGCTAATATAATAAATATAATTTAATGAATAAATAAATTTTTGCTGCAAATTTAGATCTTCAGAAAAGCGTGGCGGCAGGGGGTAAGGCGCGTTACAGGGGAGAAAATACCGGCGGTAACAACCGGAACGACAGCAGGGTTAATGATTAGCGTGATTTAATATTCGTGGCGGGACCAGCAGCATGGCGCTGGCTGATTTCAACGCCTCGTCGCGACAAAGGATTTTAACTGGTCAATAAACGCTCTCAGCGAGGCCGACATATGGGGATTGTTAACGTAATAGAGATTAAGACCTGAAAACACTGCAGACCACTCGCCCAGTACCTGCCTGAGTTCGCCGCGTTCAATCCAGGGTTGGGCGAACTGATCGCTGGCGATTTATGCAGCATTCACCCGTCGTCCAGCGGCCATCGCCACGCATGACATCATTACCGCCTTTAATCCTGAAAATCCCGTCGCTGATTATGTGCTTAACTTAGCGTTGACACGGCAACAGGGTGAAACATGACGTTTAAAAGGAAAAATGAAGCGGCAATCATTTCAGGTTCCTCGCTGCTGCGCAGTATTTTGCTGTCCGGCGGATTGCTGATATGCGCGATCATTGCGCTCACCCTGTGGACGCTGCGCGAAGACTGGCACGGCGCGGTGCGCCAGACGGAAGAGATGGCGGTCAATCTTTCCCTGTCACAGTCACGTCAGGCGGAAGATACCGTGCTCCAGACCGAACTGGCCCTGCGTGAAGTGCAGCGCGACCTGCAGGCGCAGCCGCTGGAAAAGCTCAACGCCGCCAACCTGAGCCAGATTATGCGCGATCTGCAAAGCCGTCTGCCGCAGTTGCACGGGCTGTTTTACTATGATGAGCAGGGACGCTGGATCGCCACCTCCACGCGCAGCGTGCCGGTGGGCACCAACAACTCTGACCGTGAATATTTCCGCTATCACCGCAACAACAGCCGTGACAGCTTGCACATCGGCCCGGTGATTCGCAGCCGCAGCACTGGCGATCTGGTTATTCCGGTTTCCCTGCGCGTCAGCGATGCCGTGCGTGATTTCAAAGGCATCCTGTTAGCCACCATTAAAGTGGATTATTTCCGCCGTTTTTACAGTTACTACGAGCTGGGGCCGCGCGACGTGCTGGTTCTGATGCTGGCAGACAGCACGGTGCTTTATGCCCGTCCGATGCCCGACAGCTATATCGGCAAGAGTCTCTCCGCCAGCCATCTGTTCCAGCAGATGCTGGTGAAAGCCGATCGCGGCAGCGGCGAGTGGAACGCGGCGCTGGATGGCCAGGTGCGCATCTTCGGCTTCGCCAGCTCAGAACGCTATCCGCTGGTCGTCGCGGCGGGTTACGACAAACGCAATCTGTATCTGCGCTGGGTGAAAGGAAGACTGCAGGATATTTCCCTGAACGTGGCGCTGCTGGTCGCGATTATCCTGCTGGGACTGTTTGTCATTCGTCAGGCTCGGCATAGCCAGCATTATCAGGAAGCGCTGCTCAAACTAAAAAACGACCTCGCCGATGCCAATCATCATCTTGATCAGCTGGCGTTTTTCGATGGGCTGACCGGTCTGGCTAACCGCAGACAGTTTGACCGCTTTTTGCAGAATGCTTTGCATAATCTGCGGGAAAAATCAGCACCGGTGTCACTGATATTAATGGATATTGACTACTTCAAACACTACAACGATCGCTACGGGCACGTGGCAGGCGATCACTGTTTACGCCAGGTGGCCGACGCGCTCAAACGCCTTAAGCTACGGCAGAGCGACATGGTCGCGCGCTATGGCGGCGAGGAGTTTGCCATCATCCTCGCCGGTGCCGATCAGCAGGCGGCGCTGAATATTGCGCGTCAGGCAGTACAGGTGATTGCTGACCTGCATCTGCCTCACGCCGCCTCCGCACTGCCCGATGCGCAGGTGACGCTCAGCGCGGGCTGTGCGACCACCTGGCATGACGATCAGGCCGGCAACCTGATCGAGCATGCTGATGCGGCGTTGTACCAGGCCAAGCATAGCGGACGCAATCAGGCGCAGGCCTGGCGGGCAGTGAGTGATTAACGGTTAAAACCAGGAATGAAGCGTGAAACATCGACTTCCATAAACTGCGAGCGCTGGAAGTTGTGTTTCAGGTCATACGGCACCGTACAGTCAAAAATGGTTTTACAGGTAATGCCATGGGCGCGAATCGAGTTGCTGAAGGCCGGATCCTGTGAAGGATCGAGCGGGTGACAGCGCACGCCGGGAATAAAGATGGTATCCGCGTCGCCCTGATAACGCGTGGTCATTGCCCAAATCACGTCATTTAAATCGAACACATCAACATCCTCATCGACCAGGAACACGTGCTTCAGCTCTGAAAAGGCCGAGAAAGCCAGCAGGGCAGCCTGACGCTGGCGTCCCTCATCCTGCGGGCCGCGCTTATTGATTTGCAGCACCGCAACATATTTCCCGGTGCCTGGCGACGGGCAATGTACATTCTTCACCAGACCCGGTAACGCACGCTCAACCATATCGAGAATGCTGGCTTCGGTCGGGATTCCGGCCAGATTGGTGTGCTCGTCGCTCGGTCCGATGCAGGTTTGCAGGATGGGGTTTTTGCGGTGCGTCACGGCTTTGACTTTAATCACCGGCACTGCCGCCTGCGCTTCACCGGTATAACCCGGGAATTCCGGCATCGCTTTACCGCTATGGGTATGCTGATCTTCCTGTACGCGATAATCCGGCACCAGTTCACCCTCAATCACGATCTCTGCATGGGCAATGGCGCGGGCATCAACGGCGACACCCTTAACCAGCTCAACCGCCCGACCGCGCAAGCCCCCGGCTATCGCCAGCTCATCAAAACCGAGCGGCGTGGTCGGCGGCTCGAAACAGGCACCAATTTCGATGGCCGGATCGACGCCAATACTGATGGTAATCGGCAACGCTTTGCCCGCCTGCTCAGCCTTAATGCGGAACTGATCAAGATGGCGGCCTGGCACAAAGTACATCGAGATCTCATCTTTGCCCTGAACACACAAGCGGTGAATAGTGACGTCATGTTCGCCGGTTTCCGGATCGGCGGCATAACACATCCCCATGGTGAAATAGGGGCCGGCATCTTCAGGCGTGTTGGTTGGCGCGGGCAGCAGGCGGCGGATATCAAAACCGTCATCCGTGGCGAGGTGCACCACTTCCTGACAAACTGCCTGCTGCTGGCTTATTTCCACCGGTGCTATGGCGTTATGTACCGATGAACGCAGCAGATGCGCCAGCTTTTCTTTCGGCACCCCTAACAGGCGCGCCACGCGCTGCCGTGAAGCCAGCAAGCCAATCAGTACGCGAAAGTTGGCGTAACCTTTGATGTGATTAAACACCATCGCCGGTCCGGTCTGTGTGGGACGCATCACGGTGCCGCCCGCGCCAACGTAACGATAGACACCGGACAGTTCCGCTTCGGGATTCACCGGTTCATCGGTCTCAATATACTCACCATCAAATTGCTTCAGCAGTTCGATGGCAGAACGCAGATCGTAAACCTCACTGCTGTGCGAAGAGGGAGATGTGTTTGACATAGGCTGTTCCTTAGTTTGAGAGTGTCAGGTCATCACTGGCGGGATGCAAACCCTGCCAGCGCGTGGCGCCAGCAGTGTCGATACCAAGCTGATCCAGCACGCGACCCACGATATGATTTTCCACATCGGCGATCGTGGCCGGATGGTTGTACCAGGCCGGCACAGGGGGAATCAGGCTGACGCCCATGCGTGACAGCGCCAGCATGTTTTCCAGATGAATGGTGTTGAGCGGGGTTTCGCGCGGTACCAGAATCAGTTTGCGCTGCTCTTTCAGGACGACATCCGCCGCGCGGCCAATCAGCCCTTCCGCATACCCGCTGCGGATACCGGCCAGCGTTTTCATGCTGCAGGGAATAATCACCATCCCGTCGGTGACAAATGAGCCCGAAGAGATAGTCGCGGCCTGGTCACCGGCGGGATGAAACACATCGGCCAGCTGTTTGATGTCGTTGAGAGAACAGTTGGTTTCATGTTCCAGCGTCACTTTTCCCCAGCGTGACAAAATGAGATGCGTTTCGATGTGCGGAATGTCCGCCAGCTGCCGCAGTAATCGCAGCGCGAGTGGGGCACCGGTAGCGCCGGTTACGCCGACAATGATGCGCATAAGGCCTCCTGTGAAAGGCAAAATATTTCCGGCGCGTTCCTGCCGTCGCCGTCCTGCAGGCAAAGATAATGCGCTCGCTAATCAGGGTCTAATTGGTATTATGCTTTCATTAATAACGAATCCTTATCAGGTGTGGCATGGATTACCGTAAGCTGCGTTCTTTTCTGGCACTCGCCGATACGCTGCATTTCGCGCGAGCGGCGGCGGCGGTTAACCTGACGCAACCGGCGTTGTCTCAGCATATTCAGGCACTGGAGCAGCAGTGGGGCGTGAAGTTATTTGCGCGCGACAAGCGTAAGGTGAGTCTGACGCGCGAAGGCTTATTGCTGCTCGGGGAAGTCCAGCAGACGGTGCAGCGTGTGGAGCATCTGCAGGACACGATTAAGCAGGTGGCCGCCGGACGACGCGGCATGTTACGCATTGGCTATGTGGGCACGTCCATGCTGGAGCCGGCGCTGGTCAAAATTATCCGTGCCTTCAGACGTGATTTTCCCCAGATCGCGCTGCAACCCGTGGAGTACAGCGTCAACCAACAGCTAAGCCTGCTGGAGAGCGGCGATTTGGATATCGGCATCCTGCGCGGGCCGCTGCCGGAACGTCGCCAGATTAGCCGGCAAATTCTGCATCAAACCTCACTGTGTGCGGTGCTGGCCGACGACCATCCGCTGGCGAAGCAGGCCTGCGTCTCGCTGGCTGATTTAGCGGTGGAGCCACTGATTTTGCAGGAAGATCCGGAAGGCATCGGGCTGGGTGGCGCGGTGCTTAATCTCTATGCGGCCGCCAGGCAGATTCCCGCCAGCGTGCTCCGCGCGCGCGATGTGGCCACCGCCGTTGACCTCGCTGCGCTGGGGCTGGGCGTGACCTTCATCCCCCACGCCCCGGAGAGATTTTTGCGGCAGGATGTGGCACTGCTGCCGCTGGCGCAGCAGGATGTCACGACGGCACTCTACCTGTGCTGGAAAACCGGCGCTGCTAACCCGGAGATCCGGCGCTTTACCGGGTACGCGCAGTCACACTATGGTGAGGAACCCGCTGCGTAATCAGGCGGGTATTCCAGCCTCAGCGGCGTTATGGGGATCAATATGGCGAATTGCTATGCCATATCGGCTAAATTGTGATTCACTGACGTATCTATTGTCAGATTATGCGTGAGAAGCGCAGTCATGAAGCCAACACTGAATCAGCTAATGAGTTTTTGTACCGTGGCAGAAGTGGGGAATATAGGCCGGGCAGCAGACAAGCTGAATATTTCGCAGCCCCCGCTAAGCAGACAAATAGCCCAGCTCGAACGTGATGTGGGTGCGAAACTGTTTACCCGTAATGCCAAAGGCATGAAACTTACCTTTGCCGGCGAGCAATTCCTGAAAGATGCTTACGCCGTATTAAGAATGATGCAGCAGGCGTGTAGTAATGTGCAGGCTGTTTCAGAAGGGCAAATGGGATTGATTAAGCTGGGCGCAACCATGTACGCATCGTACAGTGTGGTGCCGCAACTGGTCATGAAACACAGAATGAATTATCCCAGTATTGATCTGCAATTTCAGGAAATGATCCCGACCGGGTTAAACGCTGCGCTGGAGGATGGGCGGCTGGACGTTGCGATCAGCTTTTCGGAAGTCACCAGCTCCGCGATTAACTCGCTGGTGTTATTGCGTGAACCGTTAATTGTCGCGCTTCCTGCGGATCATCCCCAGGCTAATGTCGAAAATTTCGCCCTGGAAACGTTGGCCAATGACCCGTTTATCATTGTGCCTCGCCCTATGTCGCCGCTGCTTTATGACAGGATTTTTAATCAGTGCCTGAAAGCCGGTTTTAGTCCACATATTGGCGTTGAGGTTTCGGTCCAGCAAACCATCGTTAATTTCGTCGCTCATGGATTAGGGGTGGCCATCATCCCGGCAAGTATGGCGACGGCGCAGATAAGAGGCATTAATTATCGGAGAATTGCGGACGCAAATACCATCGAAAATATCCTGATGTGGTCTTCTAATAATAAAAATCCAGCGCTGGAACACTTTATTAACCAATGCCGTGCCCTCGCAGAGGAGTTAAGCACGGCATCGGATACCCGCATCAGTTCTTAGCAATCACGATTTCGATCAGGCTGGGTTTACCGCTGGCGATAGCCTCCTCGACAGCCGCAGCGATCTGTGAAGCCACCTCAATCTTACGCGTTTTCAGCCCCAGCGCGGTGCCAAGTGCCTGATAATCAATCACAGGATCTATCAAATCCATGGCGATAAAGCGATTGGTTTGCGCCGAGGTATAATCGTCTTTAGACCGCATAAAGTTCTTAAGAACATTATATTCAGTATTGTTCATCACAATAAAGGTTACCGGCAATTGCTCATGGGCGGCGGTCCACAGCGACTGAGGCGAATACATTGCCGCACCATCCCCAACAAAACAGACAACAGGGGCTTTGCCCAGTCCGAGGGAATACCCCACTGCAGCAGGCATGCCCCAGCCCAGACCGCCACCGCGCATAAAAGCATATTGATCTGCTCTGTTACTCGACAGCGATCTACGCAGCGATTGTGAGGTCGCAATGGCCTCGTCAACAATTGTTATATCCGGACCAATAGCGCGCGCGGCCTCAAATGCGGCAATCAATGGCGTGATCTTCGTGGCCGACTGCTGCTCTTGTACCGACTGTAATAAGTTCTCTTTAGTTTGTTCGAACTGTGCTGCCGCAGCCGAGAAACGACGCTGATAATCCGGGCGATTATGCGCGGTAGCCTCTTTCAGCTCAGGTAGCAGCACCGCCAGCGATAATTTAATATCGCCGAGAGTTGAGAGCTCGCTACGATAAGTTCGTCCCAAATCGCCGGCATCAGCTGAGAGCTGGAACACTTTACAATGCTCCGGCACGGCACGCCCCTCGGTGTAGAGGATGGTGATGAGCGATTTACCGCCGAGCGCAAAGATTGCATCGTATTGATCAAGCGCTTTGGCAATGTCTATCGCCTGAGTAGAGAGATTGCCTCGCCACAGAGGATGCGCGGTGGGATACGGAATCCGATTCGGCCAGGTTGAGCCATAAACGTCAGCGGCCAGCAACTCAGCCAGTGCGACAACTTCCGCAGCCGCGCCGCTTTGATGAATCTCATCGCCGGCAATAATCGCGACCTTGCCGGGGGTAAAGGCGGCTAATTTTTTGGCTAACAGCGGCAGTGAACCTGCGACCGCTTTACGATCAACGTTAGACGGCGCGCCGATGTCAACGGCGCTCATGGCTTCCATCACATCCATCGGCAAAGAGAGGAAAACCGGGCCTTTGGGCGCGGCATCCGCATCATGAAAAGCACGGCGAACCAGGATTGGCAGCTGGTCAACGCTGGTGACTTCCTTCGACCATTTGGAAAAAATCTTACCCATACTCACTAAATCCCCCAACAGCAGGGGATCGGTGATGCTGTGGCGTAAATCCTGCTGGCCAGCCGTCACTACTAATGGCGTTTGCGAGCAAACCGCATTGTGCAGATTGCCCATGCCGTGACCCAGACCACCGGCCGTGTGCAGATTGAGAAAACCGGGCTTACCGGCGGCCTGCGCGTAACCATCGGCCATCGCAACCGCACTGGCTTCCTGCAAGGCAAGCACATAGTTGATGTTGGGATTTCTGAGCAGGGCGTCCATGAACGGTAATTCAGTCGTACCTGGGTTACCGAACACATACTCAACGCCTTCGCTCTCTAACACTTCCAGCAGGACATCACCACCGCGGCGTACCGGGGTGTCGTTTAATTTTGCAATGGGTTTATTCATCGTTGTTCACCTCTGACTATCGGTTAATAATCCGCCAGTTTCCGGGCTGAATTTATCTTAGAAGCAGGGTGAGCGTTGATTCCAATACTAAGATTGGCCTGTTTGATACCCTAAAAGGTATGGCTATGAAGCAAAGCCGCGTGATTAAAGGTGCCCATTCATCAAATCCACCATCGCCCCGGCATGGGCATCAACGTGGCGAATGTAGCGCATCACCGTTTCCGGCTTCTTCCAGGTGCCTTCCTGCATGATCTGCGCGGTGCTGTACTTATTGCTGGCCATGTCGATGGCGGCACCGACCCGGGTGCTATGTCCCGACCAGCCGCGATAGCGATTCTTATTGGGTTGCAAGCCGGTGCCCGGTCCCGCTTCACGCCACGCACGGACGAAAATATCCTCCAGCGCGCGGGTCGAGAGCGGTTTATCGCAGACAATCTGCGCCTGGTTGGCGCGGTGCACCGGGCCAAAAATGAACGCGTCGGGTTCAGCGATCAGCCCGGATGCAACCAGCCATTCGGTCAGACGTTGTGATGAGAGATCCCCGAGTGCCTTAATTAGTCCCCCGGTCATCACAATGGTTTTGGTCCAGGCGACATCGAGAATGATACGGCCATCGGCCGAGCGCGAAATGTCACGCACCCGCAGGCGGCTCAGTTCACTGATGCGTAACAGCGTGGCGTAAGCCACATGCAAAAATGCCAGATCGCGCTGCTGTTGCAGGCGGTCAGAGCCCGCCCAGCGCTGATCCAGCTTAAGTAAATCGCGAATGCGAAAGGGGATAGCCTGACCGGCACGTTCACCGGCTATCACCGCGCTGCGATTGATTTTTTTCACGGCGCGGAACACCAGCGGCGAAACATTGGGCGGCACCAGACCGGCGTTACGGTGTAACATGGAAATTAACGCCGCATGAGTCGCGATGGTCGAAGAGGCGCGTCCCGATGCCTGAAGCCATAGCAGATAATCACGCAGATCGGCAGGATCCATCGGCAAAAATTGCCGGCCATGTTCAGTCGCCCAGCGGCTGCCGATGCGCATAACGCTCAGCAACTGTCGCCACGTGTTATCAGAAAACGCTTCTTTATCACTGACAAATTCTCTCAGGCGTTCAGCAATATCCTCATCAGTACTGTGCATCAGGGCCGGGCTGGCGGTAATCCCGGGCAGGGTGTCCGTTTTACTCATTAATTTATGACGTCGCTACGTGAATTCTGTGCATGTTGCAGGGTCATCACCCGCCAGATTTAACGTAGCAGTGCCGGTTTTTTATGCACGGCGTGGCGCTGACACACTGCATCATGTTAACCAAAGGTGATGATCCTGCGGATCCTGACTTCATATAATGCCAATTATATGAAGTCAGCTATTCTAGCCGCTGAAAATCTGGATGGACAGCGCTAAAGGGGGATGGAAAACGGTGATGGTGAAGTTTTTTCAACTGACAAACGCCCCGTCAGCTGTCAGGCTAAGGATCGACAGTGTGATAGCGCAGATTAGCGCTTGATTTTGCAGGTTTTTTGCGCAAGCGCGGCCTGTTTTACTTCAGCGCGAGCCTGGTGCAGGCAACATGAAGTTAGCTCATCTTGCTTTGAAATTTAATCACTTTTCCTCTCGCAGGGACTCTGGCATAACTAAGGTCATGTTAAATATTTTCGACAATATGACCACTGCTGAATTTGCAATCCTGTAAACGATTTGGGAAATCCTGCAAAGGAGAGAACCGCTTCAGGTTGCAAGCAGAAATCAGGATGCCCGCTCGCGATGAAAAATGATTTTACCTTTAGTATAAAAAGCACGCGCTTCGATGAGAATTACAATCCCTCCAAAGATACGCGCATTACCACCAATTTTGCCAACCTGGCGCGCGGCAGCAATCGCGAAGAGAATCTGCGCAACGCGTTGATCATGATGAACAACCGTTTCAATTCGCTGGCAAACTGGGACAACCCGAAAGGCGATCGTTATGCGATTGAACTGGATATCATCTCTGTGGAAATGAATCTGGGTGCAGGCGGCGAGGGCAAAAGCTTTCCGGCGATTGAGATCCTGAAAACCAATATTGTTGATAAAAAAACCAGTGAGCGCATTGAAGGCATCACCGGCAACAATTTCTCTTCATACGTGCGTGATTATGATTTCAGCGTTCTGCTGTCCGAGCATAATAAAGGCCGTTCCAGTTTCAGTATTCCGGATGACTTTGGCGTGCTGCACGGCAATATTTTCCGCCATTTTGTCAACTCGGAGACATATAAGGCCAACTTCCGCAAAGCGCCGGTCATTTGCCTCAGCGTCTCCAGCAAAAATATTTACCGTCGTACCGGTAACCAGCATCCGGTGCTGGGCATTGAATATCAGCAAAATGAATCCTCATTAACCGACCTCTATTTCGCCAAAATGGGACTCAGGGCGCGCTATTTCATGCCGGCCAACAGCGTGGCGCCGTTCGCCTTCTACTTCGCCGGTGATTTGCTCAGTGATTACAGTAACCTGGAGCTGATCAGCACCATCAGTACCATGGAAACCTTCCAGAAGATTTACCGCCCGGAGATTTACAATGCGAACTCACCGGCGGGCATTGAATATCAGCCAGACCTGTATCATCAGGATCACTCGCTGACCAAAATTGTTTACGATCGCGAAGAGCGTACCCGCCTGGCGATTGAGCAGGGCAAATTTACCGAAGAGCAGTTTATTAAGCCTTACCACAGCATTCTGAAACAGTGGTCTGATCATTTCGCTCTTTGATTAACGAATAAATAAGGTTATTGATTAATGAAAACATTATTACCGACGTCAACGGCTGGCAGCTTACCAAAACCTTCCTGGCTGGCGCAGCCAGAAACATTATGGTCGCCGTGGAAATTGCAGGGCGATGAGCTGATTCAGGGCAAACAGGATGCGCTGCGTTTATGTCTGGACGACCAGCAGCAGGCCGGTATTGATATCGTCAGCGACGGCGAGCAAACGCGCCAGCACTTCGTCACCACCTTTATCGAACACCTTAACGGCGTTGACTTTGAAAATCGCAAAACGGTGCGCATCCGTAATCGTTATGATGCCAGTGTACCCGGCGTGGTGGGCGAAGTGAGCCGGCAGAAACCGGTCTTTGTCGATGATGCCAAATACCTGCGTCAGCTGACGCAGCGTCCAATCAAATGGGCGTTGCCTGGCCCGATGACCATGATCGACACGCTGTATGACGATCACTATAAAAGCCGTGAGAAGCTGGCCTGGGAATTCGCTAAAATTCTCAACCAGGAAGCGCGCGAATTAGAAGCTGCTGGCGTTGATATTATTCAGTTTGACGAACCCGCCTTTAACGTCTTTTTCGACGAGGTGAATGACTGGGGCATTGCCGCCTTAGAACGCGCCATCGAAGGGCTTAAATGTGAGACCGCGGTGCATATTTGCTACGGCTACGGCATCAAAGCTAACACCGACTGGAAGAAAACGCTGGGTACCGAGTGGCGTCAGTATGAAGAGATCTTCCCGAAACTGCAGAGTTCCGGCATTGATATTGTATCGCTTGAGTGTCAGAACTCACGCGTGCCGATGGATTTGATTGAACTGATTCGTGGTAAAAAAGTGATGGTTGGCGCGATTGACGTCGCCACCAACACCATCGAAACACCGGAAGAAGTGGCTGCCACGCTGCGTAAAGCGCTGCAGTTTGTTGATGCCGATAAACTTTATCCAAGCACCAACTGTGGCATGACGCCACTGTCACGTCATGTGGCTTACGGCAAGCTGCAGGCATTAAGTGCCGGTGCAGAAATTGTGCGTAAAGAACTGCTGGGCTAACACGTAACGCCTTATTGGTCTCTTACTCAGTCCGCAGGGTTTAAATATCCTGCGGACTGAGCGTTTGTAATTAACTTCCCTGCCTGACTCGCTGGCCTCGCTAAATAATCCTGTAAAACACCCGGCGGCGACGGTCATAAATCCCCCATTTATACCGGATTCATTCTCTGCCTCTAATCCGGCGGGCAGCCTGAATATCATCGTCTATACTCAGCAACGCGAAGTGATATATGCCGCTGCTTTTCACGCTGCGCTGGCGTTAATTTGATTAGCCCGCGCGAACAACAGCCGCATTGACTCATCAGTACACGCTGTTTTCCGTGCTTTCATCCTTAAGGGACTTCCTGGTATGTTGCAATCTCAATCCTCCCGTTTGGGCAGTTTACTGCTGCTGCTGGCGGCACTCATCGGCTTTGCTGTCGCGCTGTATGCCTGGCTCACGCCACTCACCGGTGTCACCGGCACCATTGGCGCGCTGGGCGTCGCCATTGCCAGCGTCGTGCTGGCGGTGCTGACCTTCCTGCTGCGCGCGGCTACCGGCCGTGCCGGGCGCATTTTCCTGATCGTCATCACGCTGCTGCTGCTATGCGCGATCGGTTTTGCTGCCGCGCTGCTGCATCAGGGGATCATTACGCTGGCGATGGTCATCGGCCTGATTGGTCTGATTATGCTGGCGCGCAACCCGGCGCATCGCGTTCGCCACGCCACTGCACAAGGAGCTAACCGTGCATAATGAAAAATACATTCCGCTGCTCAAAGTCGGCATGACCGCCCTGGCGCTGCTGATGGCACCTGCCACGCTACGCGCCGAAGATAAAGCCGCTGAGGCGTCGATGGGTACGCAGGAGAAACTCAACGTGGATGCGGCCGATCAGCAGGCGCCCGGCACCACGCACGCCACCGATGATGTCTCCAGCGGCAAGCGCGACGGCGAGAAAGTGGCCTCCGCCAGCCAGCCGGCCACGCCGCTGGTGCCCTCCACGGCGACGTGGGACAGTTTTCACGGCCAGCTCAACGCGCAGAAATACAGCCCGCTGAAACAAATCACCGCTGACAACGTCAGCAAGCTGAAAAAAATCTGGGAGTTTCACACCGGTGACGTTTCGGATGGCAAGGGCGACACGCCAGCGACCGTCTGGTCCGCCACGCCAATTTTTGCCAACGATACGCTGTACATCGGCACGCCATTTGATCGGCTGATTGCGCTGGATCCGGGCACCGGCAAGGAGAAGTGGCACTACGATACTAAAGCGCCACGCCAAGCGCTGACGCAGCCGGTGCTGAAAAATCGTGGCGTCTCCTACTGGCAGGCGAAAAATCCGCAGGCAGGTCAGGCCTGCCAGAAAATCGTTTATATGGGCACCGTTGACGGCAAGCTGTATGCCCTGGATGCTGATTCCGGCAAGCCGTGCGAAAACTTTGCGGATAAAGGCGTGCTCAACGTCAACCAGTGGAATACGGTTAACGCTAAATTCCCGCTGTCTCTGCTCCAGCCGCCGACGGTGGTGGGTGATCACCTGATCGTTGGCTGGGCGGGCAAAGACTGGGCTTACGCAGAAGCGCCGCCGGGCACGGTGTTTTCAATCAACGCGCAGACCGGGGCACGTGAATGGACCTTTGACGCCATCCCGGCCAGCATTCGCCCGCGCACCGGCACGGCTAACGTCTGGACCCACATGTCGGCCGATGAAGCGCATGGCCTGGTTTATCTGCCAGTGTCATCACCTTCGCCAAACTACTGGGGCGGCAACCGCGTCGATCCAATTCCGCTCGGCACCTCCACGACTGCGCTGGATGTGAGTACCGGCAAAGTGGTGTGGTCGCGACAGTGGGTGCATCATGATGTGTGGGATTACGACATCAACTCAGCACCGACGCTGATGGACATTACCGTGAACGGCAAGCAGATTCCGGCGCTGATTCAGGCCACCAAGCAGGGCTTCCTGTTTGTGGTCAATCGCCTGACCGGTGAAGATGTCTGGCCGATTGAGGAGCGTCCGGTGCCGCAGGGCGATGGTTCGGTGCAGGGCGAGAAACTGTCGCCGACCCAGCCGTTTCCGACCAAACCGGCACCGCTGCTGGATCAGTCCAAAAAACCGGCAATCTGGAAACTGGCTGATATTGTTGGTGCCGGTCAGTGCTCACGCCTGTGGGATAAACTGAGCTATGACGGCATGTACACGCCGCCGACCACCAAAGGCGAAGGCGCACTGACCTATCCGGACAGCGCGGGCGGCGTGCAGTGGGGCGGTGTGGCGTTCGATCCGCAAAAACAGATCGCCATCGTGAATACCTCGCACATTGTGCAATACGTGAAACTGTACAGCCGCGCCGATTACGACAAGGCCGACAACGGCTCGGGCAACGAGAGTGGTTTCGCCCCGCAGGAAGGTGCGCCTTACGGCCTGCGCCTGATGGTGGCGAATAACTGGCTCGGCATGCCGTGCTGGCAGCCGCCGTTTGGCGAGATCGTGGCGCTGGATATGCACACCGGTGATGTGAAATGGCGTCGTCCGGTCGGCGCGTCGCAGCAGTACGGCTTCTTCATGCCGGAAAGCTGGGGCTCGCCAACCATTGGCGGTCCGGCAGTCACCGCCGGCGGCGTGATCTTTATCGGTGCCTCAATGGATGCCAAAGTACGCGCCTATTCACTGGATAGCGGCGAAGAGCTGTGGTCCGATCAGGTCGAAGCGCCCGCGGTTGCCAACCCCTCGGTGTATGAATACAAAGGCCGGCAGTATGTTGCCTTTGTCGCCGGTGGTAACACCATCCTGAAGGATCAGGTGGGCGATCAGGTGGTGGTTTACGCACTGCCGGAATAACCCAGCGCAGTAAACCAACAAAGTGGGGCCACGGTGCCCCACTTTTTTTATGCCCGCAATAAAAACGGCGGCCATTGGCCGCCAAAACCTCAACAGGTGGTTGCCGTTGAGGAAGCAGTGGTACTGATGAATCTTTAACCTTTTACACCGCCTGCCGTCAGGCCGCTCACCAGCCAGCGCTGCGCCAGTAAAAACACCAGCGTGATGGGAATAGCGGACAGCACGGCCGCCGCGGCGAAATCGCCCCACAGATAGTTCTGCGGATTAAGATACTGCTGCATCCCGACCGCGAGGGTAGAGCTGTTGACGTCGCGCAGCAGCAGCGAGGCGACCGGTACTTCGGTGACCGCAGCGATAAACGCCAGGATAAACACCACCGCGAGGATTGGCACCGAAAGCGGCAGCAATACCAGACGAAACGCCTGCCACGGCGTGGCACCATCCAGCGCCGCCGCTTCCTCCAGCGAACCATCAATGGTTTCGAAATAGCCCTTAATGGTCCAGACGTGCAGCGCGATACCGCCCAGATAGGCGAAGATCACGCCGCCGTGGGTATTGAGGCCGAGAAACGGCAGATATTGCCCCAGCCGGTCAAACAGCGCATAGAGCGCCACCAGCGATAGCACCGCCGGGAACATCTGAAAAATCAGCATGCCCTTAAGCAAACTGGCGCGACCGGCGAAGCGCATGCGGGCAAACGCGTAGGCGCAGGTGGTAGAGAGCGCCACAATCCCCAGTGCGCTGATAGCGGCGATCTTCACCGAATTCCACAGCCACAGCAGCACCGGGAAGGGCGGCGGCGTCACGCGACCATCGGCATGGGTAACGCTGAACCCGAGCGCCAGCCGCCAGTGTTCCCAGGAAATCTGTTCCGGGATCAGACTGCCGGTGGCGAAATTGCCGCTGCGCAACGAGATGGCAATCACCATCAGCAGCGGGAACAGAATTGCCGCGATAAACAGCAGCAGCAGCAGATGCGTCAGCAGCAGACGCAGCTTCTGCGATTTCGGTTGTACCATGGCCATAACGCCTCCTTAATCAAACTTCATGCGTAGCGCTTTCAGGTTAATCACCGCCAGCGCACCGACCAGCAGGAAGATCAGCGTGGCGATGGCTGCCGCCAGGCCGAAGTCCTGACCGCCGCCGCCCTCAAAGGCGATGCGCCAGGTGTAGTTGACCAGCAGATCGGTGTAACCCGCCGGCGTAGTGGTGCCGAGTCGATCGGGGCCACCATTAGTCAGCAGCTGCACCAGTACGAAGTTATTGAAGTTAAAAGCAAAGCTGGCGATCATCAGCGGCAATAGCGGTTTCAGCAGCAGCGGCAGCGTAATCAAAAAGAAATTCTGCAGCGGCCCGGCGCCATCCATCGCGGACGCTTCATACAGATCGTCCGGGATCGCCTTGAGCAAGCCCATGCACAGGATCATCATGTAGGGATAACCCAGCCAGGTATTGACGATCACCAGCATGGCGCGCGCCAGCGTCGGATCGCTGAACCACGCTGGCTTAAAGCCCAACAGCGCATTGAGCATGACGTTGATTTCGCCAAAACTCTGGTTAAACAGCCCCTTGAAAATCAGTATCGAAATGAATGCCGGTACCGCGTAGGGAAGAATCAGCATCACGCGATAGAT
Organism: Pantoea sp. ICBG 985; assembly: GCF_002928365.1. NCBI lineage: Bacteria > Pseudomonadati > Pseudomonadota > Gammaproteobacteria > Enterobacterales > Erwiniaceae > Pantoea > Pantoea sp. ICBG 985. The sequence goes on along the minus strand of NZ_POWM01000003.1, from coordinate 29,393 downwards.
GGCCTTGCCCCGCAGCGCTTCCCACTGCACCAGACACGCCAGCACCATGCCCACCGCGACCGTCAGCAGCACGGTCAACAGCGAAAACAGCAGCGTCCAGCCAAATATCGCCAGGAACGGTTTCTGAATGCCCTCGTCGGTGAACACGCGGGCAAAGTTTTTCCAGCCCGCGCCAACGGTAAAGCCGGGGCTGAGCTGTTCGCTGGCCCAGCTGCCATCGGCGTTGATCTGCTGATAGAACCCCGTGTCCCGGTTGGCCTGATAGCGGGCGCCGTTTTGCTGATTTCTCAGCTGTCCCGGTGCGTCAAGCACATACAGCGGCCGCGTGCCGGAAAACTGGCGCAGCGAACTCATCACCAGCTCGCGACCGTCCGGCAGTCGGGCAGTTAACTGACTCAGCGCCTGACGGTTTTGGGTAATGATTTTTAAGCTGGCGCGCGCGGTGGCGGGCAGCGCGGCTGGCGTGAGGCTGAGCTGCTGTTCACCACCCAGCGTAAACGGCGCAGACAGAAAGCTGTTTTCGCCTGTGCTGAGCGCCAGCTGCCAGCGATCGCCCTGCGGATAGAGCGCGAAGTTCATCGCGTCCCCGGCCTGATACTGTCGACTCAGCAGCACCTGCTGCGCGCGCGCCTCACTGAGCTGGTTGGTGCTGCTGTAGTTGGTGAAGGCAATGGCGACGGTACAGGCCAGTGGAAACAGCACGAACAGCGCCATGCCGGCCAGTCCCGGATACACATAGCGCCAGGCATAGGCACGCCGGTTGGTGTAAATCCACAGGCCTGCCGCGCTGACTACCAGCGTGACCAGCGCAAACAGGTATTCACCCTGAGCATACATCAGCACCAGAAGGTAGCCGACCAGCAGACAGCCGATCCCGACCAGCAGGCTGCGCAGCACCAGGCTGTGCCGTCTCTTTTGCGGTATTCCTGACATGATACGGTGTTCCTTAACAGCCAGTGGCGAGCCGACAGCCGTCGGCTCCGTAACAGCATTACTTATTGAGACGCGCCTGCGCATCCTTCAGCGCCGCATCGACGTTTTGACGACCACTCAGCGCATTCAGCGTCGCGGTGCGCATCGCATACCAGAAGGCCGCCATCTGCGGGATGTTAGGCATGATGTCGCCATTACGCGCATTGCTCATGGTGGCGGCGATGCGCGCGTCTTTCTCCAGCGTTTGCTGGAATGACTTCAGGGTGACCGCGCCCAGCGGCTTGTCCTTGTTAACCGCGTTGAGACCGGCGTCAGTCAGCAGGTAATTTTCCAGAAACTCTTTGGCCAGCTCTTTATTAGGACTGGCCGCGTTGATGCCCGCGCTCAGTACGCCGACAAAGGTTTTGGTCGGCTTGCCGTTCAGCGTCGGTAACAGCGTAACGCCGTAGTTGATGCCGCTTTTGTCGATATTGCTCCACGCCCACGGACCGTTGATGGTCATCGCGGTTTGTCCTTTATTGAAGGCCGCTTCGGCAATCGAATAGTCGGTATCGGCATTAAGGATTTTGGCTTTCACCTGATCGACGAGGAACTGCATGCCTGCTTTCGCGCCGGCGTTGTCGACGCCGGTATCTTTCACGTCATAGCCGCTATCGGTCTTTTTGAAAGCATAGGCGCCACCGGCGGCCAGCAGCGGCCAGGTGAAATAGGGTTCCTGCAGGTTAAACATGATGGCGCTCTTGCCTTTGGCGCGCAGCTGCTTATCCAGCGCCGCCATCTCTTCCCAGCTTTTCGGTGGGGTGGGAAGCAGATCTTTGTTGTAAATCAGCGACAGCGACTCCACAGACACCGGATAGCCAATCAGCTTGCCGTTGAAGCGCACTGCATCCCAGGTAAACGGAAACAGCTTTTGCTGGAAGTTTTGATCCGGCGTGACTTCGGCGAGCAGCCCTGACTGGGCATAGCCGCCAAAGCGATCGTGCGCCCAGAAGATAATGTCCGGACCGTCACCCGTGGCGGCAACCTGCGGATATTTCTCTTCCATTTTGTCCGGGTGTTCGACCGTCACGCTGATACCGGTGTCCTGCTCGAATTTTTTGCCTACCTCGGCGAGGCCGTTATAGCCCTTATCACCATTGATCCAGATGACCAGTTTACCTTCTTCAATTTTGGCCACGGCCGAAGCCGAAAACAGTACGGCCGTAAGGGCGGAAAGGGCCAGAACGCGTGCGCCGGTTTTCATTGTCATAACTCCATCCTGTTAGCGGAAGCGGAAATCATTAGTGGCATCATTGTGCGGCGTTATGCCATTTCCTCATCCTCCTGCGCTCTACGCCCAACGGCACTAAGCCGTGATCGCGCTTGCAAAACAGCGCCTTAATACGCGCTGGCGCACACTATTGACGCGTCAGCTCTGCGTGACAGCTCACAAAATTGCCGTGAACGTCGCGCCGGCGCGGCTGGCGTGCGCGTACTCCTCCTCCCGCCTCATCCCCCAGTAAAAACCCACACGGTGGAGGATGCTGCGCCGTCTGCGCCTGCCCATAGTGGTCGCCGGAGTCTGCCTGCGGTGCTGCAGGCAAGCATGAGCCTGCGAAGAGGAAAGCATCATGGCGAGCGTTGCGTTACACCATGTCACCAAGGCCTGGGGCGATACCGAGGTATCAAAAGACATCAATCTGGAGATCGGCGAAGGGGAATTTGTGGTGTTCGTCGGTCCCTCCGGCTGCGGCAAATCAACGCTGCTGCGCATGATCGCCGGCCTGGAAACCATCACCCGCGGCGATCTGCTGATTGGCGGTCAGCGTATGAACGATGTTCCGCCCGCTGAGCGCGGTATCGGCATGGTGTTTCAGTCTTACGCCCTTTATCCACACCTTTCGGTGGCCGAAAACATGTCGTTTGGCCTGAAGCTGGCTGGCGTAAAGCGCGCTGAAATCCAGCAGCGCGTCAATCAGGTTGCGGAGGTGTTACAGCTGGCGCACCTGCTGGAACGGCGGCCCAAAGCCCTATCGGGCGGACAGCGGCAGCGCGTGGCCATCGGGCGCACGCTGGTGGCCGAACCGCGTGTGTTTCTGCTCGACGAGCCATTGTCCAATCTCGATGCCGCGCTGCGCGTACAGATGCGCATTGAAATCTCACGCCTGCACAAGCGCCTGAAGCGCACCATGATTTACGTTACGCACGATCAAATCGAAGCGATGACGCTGGCCGACAAGATCGTGGTGCTGGACGCCGGTCGCATCGCCCAGGTCGGTAAGCCGCTCGAACTCTATCACTATCCCGCTAACCGCTTCGTTGCCGGCTTTATCGGCTCGCCGCGCATGAATTTTCTGCCCGTCAAAGTGACCGCCACCGCCATCGATCAGGTGCAGGTGCGTTTTCCCAACGATCAGCTTGTATGGCTGCCGGTGGAGAGCGCCGGCGTCCAGGTCGGCAGCAACATGTCGCTGGGTATTCGTCCGGAACATCTGCTCTCCAGCGACATCGCCGATGTCACGCTGGAGGGCGAAGTGCAGGTGGTTGAGCAGCTCGGCCACGAGACGCAGATCCATATCCAGATCCCCGCCATTCGTCAGAACCTGGTGTACCGCCAGGAGGACGTGGTGCTGGTAGAAGAGGGCGCCCTGATGGGTATTGGCCTGCCGCCGGAGCGTTGTCACCTGTTCCGCGAGGACGGGAGCGCCTGCCGCAGGCTGCATCAGGAACCCGGTGTTTAGCCCTGCAAAACAATAAAAGCAATGACCTCAGGAGATAGAAAATGTTAACTCTGCGCAAACTTCCCGTCGCGATTGCCATCGCAGCGGGTACGCTCTCCGCTCAAGCCATGGCGGTCGATTTTACGGGTTACGCCCGTTCGGGTATCGGCTGGACCGGCAGCGGCGGCGAGCAACAGTGCTTTCAGGCTACCGGCGCGCAAAGCAAATACCGTCTGGGCAACGAATGTGAAACCTATGCTGAACTGAAACTGGGCCAGGAAGTGTGGAAAGAGGGCGATAAAAGTTTCTATTTCGATACTAACGTCGCCTATTCCGTCTCCCAGCAGAATGACTGGGAAGCGACCTCACCGGCCTTCCGTGAAGCCAACGTGAAAGGAAAAAACCTGATCGATGCGCTGCCGGGTTCCACCATCTGGGCCGGTAAACGCTTTTATCAGCGTCACGATGTTCACATGATCGACTTCTACTACTGGGATATCTCCGGTCCGGGCGCCGGTCTGGAAGATGTCGATCTCGGGTTTGGTAAGCTCTCGTTCGCCGCGACGCGCTCTTCTGAAGCGGGCGGCTCTTACACCTTCTCCAGTGACCAGATCCGTGATTACGCCACCAGTACCGCCAATGACGTTTTTGATGTGCGTCTCGCCGGCATGGAAACTAACCCCAATGGCGTGCTGGAACTGGGTGTCGACTATGGCCGCGCCAACGCGCGTGACGGTTATCGCTTAGATGACGGCGCGTCGAAAGATGGCTGGATGTTCACCGCGGAACACACGCAGAGCATGCTGAAAGGCTACAACAAGTTTGTGCTGCAGTACGCCACTGATGCGCTGACCTCGCAGGGCAAAGGCCTGCCGCAGGGCAGCAACATCAATAACAACGGCAAGATGTACCGCATCCTCGATCACGGTGCGATCTCGCTGGCCGATCGCTGGGATCTGATGTACGTGGCGATGTACCAGAACGTCGATCTGGATAACAACCGCGGAACCGAGTGGTACACCGTCGGCGTACGTCCTATGTACAAATGGACGCCGATCATGAGCACCCTGCTGGAAGTAGGCTATGACAACGTCAAGTCACAGCAGGTCAGCGAACGCAACGGTCAGTACAAAATCACCCTGGCGCAGCAGTGGCAGGCTGGCGACAGCATCTGGTCACGTCCGGCGCTGCGCCTGTTCGCCACCTACGCCAAATGGGATGAGAAGTGGGGCTACAGCAAAGACGCCTCCGGCGATATCACGTCGCTGGCCGCGGCGGACAGCAGCGGCAACGGTCTGTTCACCAACAGCCGTGGCGACAACGATGAGTGGACCTTCGGCGCACAGATGGAAATCTGGTGGTAAGGCGCTGCACAGGTTAAGCAAACACCCGCCGTGCGTCAGACGCACGGCGTTTTCGGACAGCGGCAGCCATTGCCTGGCCCACGCCGCTGCCTGACAGCTTGTTGGGATATCACAATGAAAAAACATCTTATCGCCCTCTGCCTGAGCAGCGCGCTGCTGACCGGCGTCATTGCGCCAGTCCAGGCCGACATCAATCTGGTACCGCAGGATCTTTCCGCTGCACCCGCCATTCCCACCGCGCGGCTGCAGCAGCTCAGCTGGCAGCCGGTAGATGCAACGCGTGCACAAACCACCACGCTGACGCAAAGCGCAACGCCGCTGGATGTGCGTGGCGTCACGGGGGCCATCGCGGCTTACAGCCTGCCTGCTAATCAGGGCGAGCTGACGGTTACGCTGAGCAGCGAGGTGGTACACAATCAAGTCTTTGCCCCTAATGTGCTGGTACTGGACGAAAACCTGCAGCCGGCCGCGTGGTTTCCGAGCCGCTTCTTTAGCTATCAGCAGCCCGGCGTGATGAGCGCCGATCGGCTGGAAGGGGTGATGAAGCTGACGCCGGTGCCGGGCCAGCAGAAGATCTATTTGCTGGTGTTCACCACCGACCAGGATTTAACCCAGACCACGACGCTGCTGGATCCGGCCAAAGCTTATGCCAAAGGCACCGGCCATGCGGTACCGGATATTCCCGATCCGGTGGCGCGTCACAGTCGCGACGGCAAAATCAAACTGAAAGTAGCAACCAGTTCCGGCTCGTCGATTCTGGTTGGCCCGTTGTTTGGCTCAGCCGCGCCTGCCGCTGTCACCGTTGGCAGCACCCGGCCGGCCATGGCCGCCACGACGGCGCGCGCGCCAGCGCCTGAATTGGCACCGCTGGTGAATGAGACGGAAAGCTATTTCAATCAGAGCATTCGTCAGGCGGTGCAACAGGGCAATATCGATAAAGCGCTGAAGCTGCTGGATGAAGCAGAGCGTCTGGGATCGACATCGGCGCGGCAAACCTTTATCAGCAGTGTTAAAGGCAAGGGGTGAAACTGCCCCGACAGTGCTGAGTTGCCCCACCTGGTGCGCTTCGGCGCACCTTTTTTATGGCACTCCGACCTGCACGCAGCAGGTCGGTTTCGTGCTAGTTACGCTGACGCTGACGTGATTGTACCGCCGTCAGCAACGCATCGATTCTGTCATCCTCCGCCATCGCTTCCAGCGTTACGCTTAGCTTACGTCGCCAGTTGGGATATTGATCGACGGTGCCCGGCACGTTGACCGGCAGTGCCATATCCAGCCACTCTTCCGGCTGCAAACCGAGCAGTGCACACTGGCTGCGGGCCAGATAGCGATGGATCGCCTGACTAAGCTGATGACTCATGCGGACGCTGGCCCGCCGGAAGCGGCGGCGCGGCGGCAAATCACCGCTGCGCAACAGCGTACGCAGCAACGCCTGTTTGGCCAGGCGCCGATCGCGATACAGGCCAGCGAGAATCGCCCGATCGGGGTAAAGCCCCAGCGCGCTGCCCAGCCGCAAATCGTCACTTTGCCACCAGCCGCGCAGCGTCGGCATATCATGGGTGGTGGTAACTGCCATCGCCTGACGCGGCCACGTCGCTGGCGCGCGGAAGTGGCGCTGCGATTCCTGCTCAAAGTAGAGCACTTTGTAGGAGTACACACCGGCGTCGCGCAGTTTATCAACAATGGCTTCCGGCACGGTGCCCAGATCCTCGCCAATCACCATGCAACGATGGCGCTGGCTCTCCAGTGCCAGAATCGCCAGCAAATCATCCACCGGATAGTGCACATAGGCACCGTGCGCCGCGCTTTCGTCCTTCGGTATCCACCATAAACGCAGCAGCGCCATCACATGGTCAATGCGCAGCGCGCCGCAGTCGCGCATGCTGGCGCGCAGCAGGGCGATCCACGGCTCGTAGCCGCGCGCGGCCATCACCTGCGGGTCCATCGGCGGCAATCCCCAGTTCTGACCGAGCGGACCGAGGATATCCGGCGGCGCGCCAATGCTGGCGTCCAGGCAGTAAAGCTGCCGATCGCGCCAGGTTTCCGCGCCATCCGCCGCCACGCCCACCGCCAGGTCGCGATACAGCCCGATCGCCATCTGCTGCTGCTGACACAGCTGCCAGCAGGCGGCGAATTGCTCTGCCGCCAGCCACTGCAGCCACATGTAGAAACGCACCTCGTCGCTGTGCTCAATGCGAAACGCCAGCACTGTCGCACTGTTGGCCTGCTGCCATTCGCCCGGCCAGTGTTGCCAGCCATAACCCGTGCCATCCTGGGCGCTGCGCGCCGCGTGCAGCGCATCAAACAGTCCCTGATGCAGCAGGCTGTCGCCCCCGGCACGCACAAACTCCGCAAACGCCTGCGCCTGTCCATCATCTGCCGTGCGCCGGCGAAACTGCTGCCAGGCAAGCCGCAGTCCCTGCAACTTAAGCCGGGTGACGGCAGTGTAATCCACCCACGCGGCATCACGCGTTGCCCGAATAGCCTGCTGCGTCTCCTCAGCTTGCCACCAGGCCTGCGCCGCGTCGCTGAGGCCAAAATCTGCCACAGCGCCCACGTCGATATAGAGGATGTTGAGCCAGCGCCGGGACGAGGGACTGTAAGGGCTGGCGCTCTCCGGTGCGGCAGGAAACAGCGCGTGCAGCGGATTGAGCCCGACAAACGCGCCGCCGCGCCGCGCGGTTTCAGCGATCATCTGCCGCAAATCGCCGAAATCACCGATACCCCAGTTTGCCGCAGAGCGCAGCGTATACAGCTGAATACAGCTGCCCCACAGCGATTCGCCCGCCAGCAGTTCCGCAGGTTCGTAACAGCGCCGGGGTGCCACTATAATCGGGCAGCGGTGACACTGTAACGCCTGAGTTAGTGTTAGCTGGTGATAACCGGCGGGCAGCGCGGGCAACACCAATGCTTCACCCGGCTGGCAGCACCCGGACCAGCTTTCGCCGCTTTCGCTCGTCAGCTGCCATTCCGCATCGGCGCTGAGCGCCGGTGCCAGACTTAGTGGCTGTCCGACATAAAAAATCACCACCGGCGGCAGCGATGCGGAGCCGTTCGCAGGGGCCTGCATCAGCGCGGCGAGACGCTGATGGGTAAGAGCAGAAATCTGCCGCGGTTTTCCGTGCGCATCAATATATTCCGCAGCAATAAGCGCGTCAGCACGGCGATCAAGAGCATCTTTGGGTTTCATGGCGTTCCTTAGCGGCTGGCCTGCCAGATACGTTGCTGATAGTCACGAATGGCGCGATCGGCACTGAACATGCCGCAACGCGCGGTATTGAGGATTGCGGCGCGCGTCCAGGCCTCAGGATCGGCCCACAGCGCTTCAACCTGCTGCTGTGCGTTGAGGTAGTGGCGAAAATCAGCCAGTACCAGATAAGGATCGCCGCCTTGCGCGCCCAGGCTGTTGACCAGATCGCTAAACGCCGTGCGGTCGCCGTTACTGAAGGTGCCATCTTCCAGCGCGGTCAGCGCGCGATCCAGCTGCGCATCCTTACTGCGCCAGTTCAAGGGCGAGTAACCGGCCTGTTTCAGCGCGCTGACCTGCTCTACGGTATGGCCAAAGATAAAGATATTCTCTTCACCGACCTGCTGCGCGATTTCAACGTTGGCCCCATCCAGCGTACCGATGGTGAGTGCGCCGTTCAGCGCCAGCTTCATATTGCCGGTACCGGATGCTTCTTTGCCCGCAGTAGAGATCTGTTCTGATAGATCGGCGGCCGGGATCAGGCGCTCGGCAACCGACACGTTGTAATCAGGGATAAAAACAATTTTCAGCCGGTCGCCGACCCGCGCATCGTGGTTGATGGTTTCCGCCACTTTATTGATGGCGTAGATGATGTTTTTTGCCAGCGCATAGCCCGGCGCCGCTTTGGCACCAAACAGCATCACGCGCGGAGCCAGATTGGCCTGCGGATCGCTGACCAGCGTTTGCCACAGCGCAATCATGTGCAGCAGCATCAGGTGCTGCCGTTTGTATTCGTGCAGCCGCTTGATTTGGACGTCAAACAGCGCATCAGGCTGCACCACAATGCCGGTTCGGGCGGCGATCCACTCTGTCAGTGCCTGCTTGTTGTGCTGCTTAATGGCGCGATATTCGGCGCGTAAGGCGGCATCATCGGCGAACGGCGTCAGATCCTGCAGCGCATCGAGATCGTTAAGCCACGGACGCTGCAGCGTTTTGTTGATCAGCGCCGCTAGCGCCGGATTGCACTGGTTGATCCAGCGACGCGGTGTGATGCCGTTGGTGACATTGTGAAACTTCTCCGGCCACAGCGCGTGATACTCGGGGAACAGGTCCTGTACCACCAGCCGCGAGTGCAGCGCCGCCACGCCGTTGACTGCAAAGCTGCCGACCACGCACAGATTTGCCATGCGCAGTTGCTGATCGTGCACCAGCGCCAGTTTTGACCAGATCGCCTGATTACCCGGCCAGCGCGCCTCAACCTGCTGTTTTAGCTGCGCATTGAGCGTATTGATAATCATCACATGGCGCGGCAGCAGGCTGCGCACCAGGCGCAGGTTCCAGCACTCCAGCGCTTCCGGCATCAGCGTGTGGTTAGTATAGGCGAAGGTTCGCTGGGTAATGCGCCATGCGTCCTGCCAGCTGAGCCGGTGCTCATCCAGCAGCAGGCGCAACAGCTCCGGGATGGCCAGCGTCGGATGCGTATCGTTCAGCTGGATCACTTCATAATCCGCTAACGTTTCGATGGATCGTCCCGCCGCCTGATGACGGCGCAGAATATCCGCCAGCGTACAGGCACACTGGAAATACTGCTGCATCAGACGCAGTTTTTTGCCGGCCTGATGGTTGTCATTCGGGTAGAGCACTTTGGTCAGTTTTTCCGCCTCAATGCCTTGCTGTTCTGCACGCAGAAAATCGCCGTTATTGAAACGCTGGAGATCAAACGGTCGGGCATGCTTTGCCTGCCACAGACGCAAGGGCTGCGTGATGCCGTTGCGGAAACCAACCACCGGCAGATCCCAGGCTTCACCCTGCACCACCAAAGCAGGCTGCCAGTGCGTCACGCCGTCAATGGTGGTCACGCTGCCGCCCAGTCCGACCTGCACGTCAAGCGCCGCGTTGTGGCGAAACCAGGGATAACGATCGCGCTGCCAGTCATCCGGCTGTTCGTGCTGCGCGCCCCCGACAAAATGCTGGCGAAACAGGCCGTACTGGTAGTTCAGACCATAGCCGATCGCAGGCTGGCCGGTGGTCGCCATCGCATCGAGAAAACAAGCGGCCAGCCGTCCCAGACCGCCGTTGCCCAGTGCCGGATCGGTTTCACGCTCCAGCACATCACTCAGCGTCACGCCTGCTGCGGCCAGCGTCGCTTTGACGCCGTCGTACCAGCCGAGATTGAGCAGATTGTTGCCGGTCAGCCTGCCCAGCAGAAACTCCATTGACAGATAATTAACGTGGCGCTGTCCGCCAGCGGCCGGCTGCACCGGTATATCCGCCAGCAGTTCGGCCAGCGCGCCGCTCAGCGCCTGCCACCACTGGTCGGGGCTCATTTCCTGCGCATCCGGCAGGCCAAAACGTTGCCACTGGCGCACCAGCGCGGCAGAAAAACGGTCAGGGTCAAATGTGGGCAGTGCCATAGGGAAACTCCAGTCGAATAAATAGGGTTACAGGCAGTGTGACGCTGCCGCCAGGCGGCTACCTCCTCCTGCAAAAAATTCCACGGGGAGGACAGGGAGGGTGGAGAGGCTGAGGTAAATCTGAAAGCGCGGCAGGAGTGTGATAACACTCGCTTTTGTAAAGCGTAACTAATCAGTTCGCTTGCATTCGGTAACCGAATCTCCGAACGTGTATGACTATTAATTACGAAGCGTAAAAAAATGATGCGCTGAACGTTAACGGAGAAGCGTGCGCCCATGTTGATACCCTCAAAACTGAGTCGTCCCGTTCGTCCTGAAAGCACGGTTACCCGCGATCGTCTGCTGCAAAAGCTCAGCGCAGCGGCGAATTACCGGCTGGTGCTGATTGCCAGCCCGGCGGGCTACGGCAAAACCACGCTGGTATCGCAGTGGGCGGCTGATAAAAGCGAGCTGGGCTGGTATTCATTAGACGAGGGCGACAATCAGCCGGAGCGCTTCGCCGATTACCTGATCGCCGCGCTGCAGCAGGCTACCCGCGGCGCATGCAGCCGCAGCGAGACGCTGGCGCAAAAGCGTCAGTACGTGAACCTCAATGCGCTGTTCGCCCAGCTGTTCAATGAGCTGGCAGCGTGGCAGCAGCCGCTGTGGCTGATCATCGATGATTATCATCACATCACTAATCCCGCCGTGCATGAAGCGATGCGCTTTTTCCTGCGCCATCAGCCGGATAACCTGACGCTGGTGGTGCTGTCCCGCAATCTGCCGCAATTGGGTATTGCTAACCTGCGCGTGCGTGAACAACTGCTGGAGCTGGGTAGCCAGCAGCTGGCCTTCACCCATCAGGAGGCGAAACAGTTCTTCGACTGCCGCCTGAGTGCGCCGCTCGCGCCGGATGAGAGCAACCGTTTGTGTGATGATGTAGCAGGTTGGGCGACCGCGTTACAGCTGATCGCACTGTCCACCCGTCAGGGCGCGGCATCGGCGCAGGACTCCGCTCGCCGGCTCTCCGGTATTAATGCCAGCCACCTTTCCGATTATCTGGTCGAGGAAGTGCTGGATAACGTCGATGCCGCCACGCGCCATTTTTTGCTGAAGAGCGCGTTATTGCAGTCGATGAATGATGCGCTGGTCGCCTGCGTGACCGGTGAAGACAACGGGCGCATGCGGCTGGAAGAAATTGAACGTCAGGGGCTGTTTATTCAGCGCATGGATGATTCAGGGCAGTGGTTCAGCTATCACCCGCTGTTCGGCAGCTTTTTGCGTCAGCGCTGCGAATGGGAGCTGGCCAGCGAGCTACCGGCCATTCACCGCGCGGCTGCGCAAAGCTGGATGGCGCAGGGTTTTCCCGGCGAAGCGATTCATCATGCGCTGGCGTCCGGCGATACCGATATGCTGCGCGACGTGCTGCTGCAGCATGCGTGGACGCTGTTCAACCGCAGCGAACTGGCACTGCTGGAGCAGTCGCTGAATGCGCTGCCGTGGCGCACGCTGCTGGCCAGTCCGAAACTGGTACTGCTGCAGGCCTGGCTGATGCAGAGCCAGCATCGCTTTTCTGAAGTTAACCGGCTGCTGGCGCGCTTTGAGGAAGGCTGCGACTGCGAAATTGACGCCGCGCTGCAGGGCGAATTCAATGCGGTGCGCGCTCAGGTGGCCATCAATCACGGCAACGCCGACGAAGCAGAGCGGCTGGCACGGCTGGCGCTGGAAACGCTGCCGGAAACGCGTCGCTACAGCCGCATTGTGGCCACTTCAGTGCACGGCGAAGTGATGCATTGCAAAGGCGATCTGACCAACTCGCTGGCGCTGATGCGGCAAACCGAACAGATGGCGCGCCGCGATGAAGCCTGGCACTACGCGCTGTGGAGTTTGATTCAGCAGAGCGAAATCCTGTTCGCGCAGGGCTTTTTACAATCAGCGTGGGAGATTCAGGAGAAAGCGTTTGTGCTGGTAAGTGAACAGCATCTGGCTAACATCCCGCTGCACGAGTTTTTACTGCGCATCCGTGCGCAGCTGATGTGGGCGTGGGGCCGGCTGGATGAGGCCGAACACGCCGCGCGCGCGGGCATCAAAGTCCTGAAAGGCTATCCGCCCCAGCAGCAAATCCAGTGCCTTGGGCTATTGATTCAGTGCTCGCTGGCACGCGGCAATCTGGATAATGCGCGCAGCTATCTCAGCCGGCTGGAAAACCTGATGAATAACGGCGTGCTGCACAGCGACTGGATTGCTAACGCCGACAAAGTGCGGCTGATCTACTGGCAGATGACGGGCGATGCGCAGAGCGCCAGCCACTGGATGCGCCAAACCGATAAACCCGCCTTTGCCAACAATCATTTTTTGCAGGGCCAGTGGCGCAATGTGGCGCGGGCGCAGATCCTGCTGGGCAATCTAAGCCAGGCCGAAGTGATCCTCGATGAGCTGAATGAAAATGCGCATGCGCTGCGGCTGATGAGTGATTTAAACCGTAACCTGCTGCTGCTAAATCAAATCTACTGGCAAACCGCGCGCAAAGCGGAGGCGCAGCAGGCGCTGATCGAAGCGCTGAAGCTGGCACGCAGCACCGGCTTCGTCAGCCACTTCGTGATTGAGGGCGAAATGATGGCGCAGCAGCTGCGCCAGTTAATTCAGCTCAATACGCTGAGCGAACTCGATCAGCATAGGGCCCGGCGCATTCTCAATGAGATCAACAAGTATCACCGGCATAAGTTTGCCCATTTCGATGAGGGCTTCGTCAGCCGGCTGTTGAACCACCCGGATGTGCCGGAGCTGATTCGCACCAGTCCGCTGACCCAGCGCGAATGGCAGGTGCTGGGGTTGATCTACTCCGGCTACAGCAACGATCAGATCGCCGGCGAGCTGGACGTCGCGGCAACCACCATCAAAACCCATATCCGTAATCTGTACCAGAAGCTGGGCGTCACCCATCGCGCCGAAGCGATGCACCAGGCACAGTCAATGCTGAAACTGATGGGCTACGTTTAAGGCAGAAGTCGTGTTGCGGTGAATCTCATTACCTGCAGAGCGCGTATAACGCTGGGCAGGACTTGATATATGCATGAGGGAGTGAAATACTTGTAATGACATTTGTATGTACAAGAGGTGTAGGACATGGGCAGCATCAACCTGCGTATTGATGATGAACTCAAAGCACGTTCTTACGCTGCGCTTGAAAAAATGGGGGTGACTCCCTCTGAAGCGCTTCGTCTCATGCTTGAGTATATCGCCGAAAATGAACGTTTACCGTTCAAACAGACACTGCTGAGCGACGAAGATGCTGAGCTGGTCGAAATAGTGAAAGAGCGGCTTCGCAATCCTAAGCCAGTTCGTGTGACGCTGGATGACCTTTGATGGCCTATTTTCTGGATTTTGACGAGCGGGCACTAAAGGAATGGCGAAAGCTGGGCTCGACGGTACGTGAACAATTAAAAAAAAAGCTGGCTGAAGTACTTGAGGCACCCCGTATTGAAGCGAACAAGCTTCGCGGTATGCCTGACTGCTACAAAATAAAACTCAGGTCTTCAGGTTATCGCCTTGTCTATCAGGTGATAGACGAGAAGGTGGTGGTTTTCGTGATTTCGGTTGGTAAAAGAGAACGCGCGGAGGTTTATAACGAGGCCGTGAAGCGCATTCTCTAAAACTAAGCCGGGTATTTCTGTTTCACCTTTGAAGTATCATTCTGCTTTAAGCTAACAGACTCATCGTATTGCCACTGACTCTGCTCCAGACGCTCCCCGGCGTACACTGAACCACACCTCAGCGTTGTGCCGCGAGCTGGCGCGTCAGCCACGCATCCAGCTCGCTTTCCGGCAGCGGGCGCGCATAGAAGTAACCCTGCGCCTGATCGCAGCCGTACTCCGCCAGCGCGGCAACGGTGTCGACATTCTCTACGCCTTCAGCCAGTACGGTGTAATCCAGCTGTTTCAGCATGGTAATGATGCTGCGCGCGATAATCCGCGACGCGGTATCTGAGGCGATTTCGCTGATCAGCGCGCGATCAAGCTTGATCACATCCAGCGGCATCCGTCGCAGATAGCCGATATTGCTGTAGCCGGTGCCAAAGTCATCCAGCGAGATGCCAAACCCACGCAGCTTGAGCATCTCCAGCCCCTGTAGCGCGGCGGGACTGTTAATAATCTGCTCGGTCTCCAGACATTCAATGCCCAGCAGCGAGGTCGGCAGGCGGGCCTGCAGCATCTTCATTTCCAGCGCATCGGCAAAGCCGGGATCAGAGAAGTCGCGGCTGCTGATATTGATAGTCACCGGCAGCTGGAGAGGGCTGTGCTGCAGGCGTTTTAACCTGGCGATCGCCTTGTCGGTCACCCAGCTGGTTAAGGTGCTGAGCAGCTCGGTCTGTTCCGCCAGCGGGATAAACAGATCGGGAGCGAGTTCGCCGCGCTGCGGATGCCGCCAGCGCACCAGTGCCTCCAGTCCAATGGGCCGGCCACTGTTCAGGCAGATCTTGGGCTGGAACGCCAGCCACAGGCCCTGATCCTGTTGCAATGCCGCAGCCAGATCGTTCATCAACAGAAAGTCCTGAGTGCGGCGCTGATCGGCTACCAGGCTGAAGCTCATGGCGGGCACCCGGTTGCCGATCGCCTCATGCAGGGCACTTACCGCACGGCGCAGCACTTCCTGCGCGCGAAGTTCTGCTGGAATGAAAATGACCTCGCCGGTAAAGCAGCTGAGGGCGACAGAGATGCCCGCGTCCAAATCCGCGCTGATCCCTGCCAGGTTTTCCGCCACCGATGCGGCGGTCAGCGGGCTGTTATCCATGGTGAGAATCGCAAAGCGCCCGGTGGCGACGGTATAAATGATGTCGTCCGCACCGGGCTGCAGGCGCAAAGGCAGTAACGTGGTGACGTGCTTCAGCAGGCTTTCCACCGGCCCCATGCCCATTGAGCGCGCCAGCTCGTAGGCGCGCGGCATATCAATGCAGTCGATCAGGATCAGCCGCTGCGGCGTCCGGTCCCCGATGGAGGCCAGCCGCTGCAGGTCGCGAATCAGGCGCTGGCGGTTAGGCAGTGCCGTGACCGGATCGGTGAAGCCGGCACAGTGCCACGCTTCGAGGAAGGACATCACCAGATCGGCCAGCAGCTGTAATACCTTCACCTGATCAGCGCTGAACGCGTGTGGCGCGACGTCCGTGACGCACAGCGTGCCCAGCACATAGCCATCGCGATGCCTGAGCGGCACACCGGCGTAAAAGCGGATAAAAGGGGCACCGATGATCAGCGGATGGCGGGCAAAACGCGCATCCAGCAGGGTGTCGGAGATAACTACCGCGCCGTCACTGTCCACGGCGTGGCGGCACAGCGAGTCGTCACGGGACGAGTGCTTCAACGCAAAATTATGGGCGGCGCAGATATGCTGATGTTCATCATCCAGAACGGAGACAAAGCTACCTGGAATACCCAGTGCCTGACTGGTCAGCCGGACAAAGTTTTGTAATACGTCGTCACGGCTTTCGTCGCGACTGCGCAGCGCTTTCAATGCCCGCGCACGGCGATCGTCGTCACCGTTGAAATTCATCAGCATAATTTCCTCCGCGCCGGCCTGGTTCCGGTGCGAAATTTAACAGCAAAAAGTACAGTGTGAGGCCTGCAACACCCTGCCGCTGGCGTGGTTAATAAGCGTAAATATTATAATGGTCTTTCTCATGGTAGGCTTAACACCGGCATCTGTCATTTTTATTTTCTTTAACGAAATTTTTAAGCAGCGACGATTCTGATAATTTATCGTAATATTTTTATCAGTCTGATTGATAACAGGTTACGCGTCCTTACTGCTAACTCTAATTAAGTAGAACGAGCAGACATTAATCACTGAGAATGAAGGAATTATTAATTTCTGGCAGGGATGAATCAGGTAATAATACTGGCTTTTAGTGATTGATGAGCAAAATAATAGTATCACTGCGTATTATTATCCTGATAAAAAACGCACCTGCCGGTATATTTATTATCCTGGCTAATGTTATATAAGCGTATTGTTCAGTCCGCTCTGTCACCACAGACATCAGATTTCCCCCTCAAATTATTCCCCGTTAATCAAACTCAGCAGGTGTAACACCGTTTTGGCCGGATGATTACGCCGCCAGGCAAAGGCAATGTCGGTGAACAGCGTATTGTTTTCAATGTCACGAAATACCAGCTGTGGATTGTTGACGCAGCACAGCGAAGCCGGCACCAGCGCAATCCCGCAGCCTGCGCCCACCATCCCGAGCGAGGAGGTAATCTGCGGTGCCTGCTGAAAGCGACTTGCGGCAAAGCCGGCGCGCAGACAGGCACTGACGATTAATTCGTACAGGCTGGGCGCCACCTCGCGCGGGAAAATAATCAGTGATTCTTCGGCCAGCTTCGTTAGCGCAACACTTTGCTGCTGGCTCAGCGCATGGCTGGCTGGCAGCGCCACTTTCATCTCCTCCGTGGCGATCACTTTCAGGTTAAACGCCTTACTGCTCTCACACGGCAGACGAATGAACGCCGCATCCAGCAAACCTTCCCCTAAGTCCTGCATCAGCAGCGCCATGTTCTCTTCCCGGGTGATGAGCTCCATCGCCGGGTAGCGCGTTTTGAAGGCGCGAATCAGCTCAAACACCGGCGCGCCAAACGCCACCGAGCTGGCAAAACCCAGTGACATCTGGCCGCTCATTCCGCGCGCCACGCCGCGCGCCTTTTCCAGCGCCATATCGGCCAGCTGCACAATCGCTATCGCATCGGGCAGAAACGCGCGGCCAGCATCGGTCAGTTCCACGCCGCGCGTCAGGCGTTTCAGCAGCGGCGTGCCGATCTCGTGCTCCAGCCGCTGGATTTGCTGGCTGAGCGGTGGCTGCGATATGCCCAGCAACTCGGCGGCGCGGGTAAAGTGCTGCGTTTCAGCAACGGCAACGAAATAACGCAGGTGGCGAAGTTCCATATCAAAAACGTCTCGAAGTTGGCAGTTTTCACTATTGGATTCTGTGAGCCATGTAGCCCACCATGATATTAACACGGCTTAACTATCTGATTGTGAGGCAGCAAATGTGTAACTTTGTATCTGATTGTTCATGCGAAGATCAGCTAAAGGCATCCGTCACTCAACTGGGACAGCAATCACCAGAAAAGGTTATCTATCAGACCTCCCTGATGAGTGCGCTGCTCAACGGCGTCTATGACGGTTCAACCACCGTCGCGCAGCTGTTGCAGAAGGGCGATTTTGGCCTCGGCACGTTCAATCAGCTGGATGGTGAACTGGTGGCATTTGACCGGCAGATTTATCAGCTGCGCGCCGATGGCAGCGCCAGCCCGGCACGGCCTGAACAACAAACCCCGTTCGCCGTGATGACCTTCTTCAAACCGGAACATCAGCACCGCTTTGCGCATACCGCCACGCGCGATGACGTCCATCAGGTGATTGATCGCATCATAACTTCCGATAACCATTTCTGCGCGCTGCGCCTGAGCGGTCGCTTTGCCTCAGTGCAGACGCGCACCGTGCCCTGCCAGTGCCGTCCGTATCGCTCTATGCCGGAAGTGCTGGGCAATCAGCCCACCTTCGATTTTCGCCAGCGTGACGGTGAGCTGATTGGATTCCGCACGCCGCAATATATGCAGGGTATTAACGTCGCCGGCTATCACGAGCACTTCATCACCGACGATCGTCAGGGCGGCGGGCATATCCTCGACTATGTGCTGGAGCAGGGCACGCTGACGTTTGGTGCCATCAGCAAGCTGGTGGTCGACCTGCCGCAGGATCGCGAGTTTTTACAGGCCGATCTCAATCCTCAGGATCTCGATGCCGCGATCCGTTCCGTCGAAAGTTAATCGCAGAGGTGATCATGAAACAGCTTAAAACCCAGACGCTGTGGAACAGTGGCGCAGACCTGGTTGTCGCTCAGCTGGAAGCGCAGGGCGTAAACCATATTTTTGGCATTCCCGGTGCCAAAATCGACAAGGTGTTTGATTCGCTGGTAGATTCTTCCATTCAGCTGATTCCGGTGCGTCATGAGGCTAACGCGGCGTTTATGGCCGCGGCAATGGGCCGCCTGACCGGCCACGCCGGCGTAGCGCTGGTGACTTCCGGGCCCGGCTGCTCAAACCTGGTGACCGGCATGGCCACCGCCACCAGCGAAGGCGATCCGGTGGTGGCGATCGGCGGGGCGGTTAAGCGCTCTGACAGTGCCAAACAGGTGCATCAAAGCATGGACACGGTGGCGATGTTTCGCCCGGTGACCAAATTTGCCGTCGAAGTCACTGATGCCTCGGCGCTCGCGGAGTGCGTATCGAACGCGTTTCGCCATGCCGAAAACGGGCGCGGCGGCGCATCGTTCCTCAGTCTGCCGCAGGACATTGTTGACCAGCCGGTGTCAGGCAGCCTGTTACAGCGTTCAGGACACATCACGCTGGGCGCTGCGCCAGACGCGCTGGTGAATGCCGTAAGCCGCGAGATTGCGCGGGCGAAAAATCCGGTGATCCTGCTGGGCCTGATGGCCAGCCAGCCGGAAAACAGCGCGGCGATTCATGAATTGTTAACCAAAAGCCGTATTCCGGTGACCAGCACCTATCAGGCGGCGGGCGCGGTGCGGCAGGATCACTTCTCACGCTTTGCCGGGCGGGTTGGCCTGTTTAACAATCAGGCCGGTGACCGATTGCTCCAGCAGGCGGATTTGATTATCACCATCGGTTACAGCCCGGTCGAGTATGAACCGGCCATGTGGAACCGCAGCAACGCCTTGCTGGTGCACATCGACGTGCTGCCCGCCGAGACCGATAACCACTACCAACCCGACGCTGAACTGGTGGGCGATATCGCCGGGACAGTACGCAAAATCGCCGCGCAAATCACGTCGCCGCTGCAGCTCAGCGACGCTGCCGCCACCATTCTGCAGGATCGTCAGCAACAGCGTCAGCTGCTGGCGATGCAGGGTGCCAGCCTCGATCAGTTCGCCCTGCATCCGCTGCGTATCGTCCGGGCGATGCAGGACATCATTAACAGTGACGTCAGCCTGACGGTCGACATGGGCAGTTTTCATATCTGGATTGCCCGTTATCTCTACAGCTTCCGAGCCCGGCAAATCATGATTTCCAACGGGCAGCAAACCATGGGCGTGGCGCTGCCGTGGGCGATTGGCGCCTGGCTGGTCGATCCGTCCCGTAAAGTGGTTTCGGTGTCGGGCGACGGCGGCTTTCTGCAATCCAGCATGGAGCTGGAAACCGCCGTCAGGTTAAAGGCCAATATTCTGCACATCATCTGGGTCGACAATGGCTATAACATGGTGGCGATTCAGGAAGAGAAGAAATACCAGCGCGTCTCCGGTGTGAACTTCGGGCCGGTGGATTTCAAAGCTTACGCGCAGGCGTTTGGTGCCGCTGGATTTTCGGTGAACAGCGCAGCTGAGCTGGAACCCACGTTGCGGCGGGCGATGGAGGTGGAAGGACCGGCCGTGGTGGCCATCCCGGTAGATTACAGCGATAACCCGCTGCTGATGGGGCAGCTGCACCTCAGCCAGCTGCTTTGATCGGCTGTCACCTGAGTCAGTCCGGACCGGCCGTCAACGTCACGGCGGTCCGGAATAATGCGCTATTTAGCGCCAGGCTGGCCGGATGGGGTTAAAAGCTCTGCCAGTCCGCGTCCATGCCGTGACCGGCGGCCACGGGTACAGCAGCCGGACGTTTCAGCGCGGAGACCGTTTTCGGGCGCTCAGCAGGTCGCGCGGACCCGGCCAGTGAAAACTGATTCACCAGGCCGGACAGGGTTTGCGCCTGATCCTGCAATGACGCCGATGCGGCAGAGGCCTCCTCTACCAGCGCCGCATTCTGCTGCGTCACATCATCCATCTGATTGATCGCCAGGTGCACCTGCGAGATGCCGGTGTTTTGCTCTTCCGCAGCCGCCGCAATTTCGCTGACTAAATCATTCACCTGGCGGAACGCGGTTTTCAGTCCGGCCATGTTCTCTTCCACTGCTTCGGCCTGTACCGCACCCGATTCCACCAGGCTGTAAGAGGTATCGATCAGCTGTTTGATCTCTCTGGCCGCCTGGGTCGAACGCTGTGAGAGGTTGCGCACTTCACCCGCGACGACCGCAAAGCCCTTACCGTGTTCACCGGCGCGTGCCGCTTCGACAGCAGCGTTAAGCGCCAGGATATTGGTCTGGAAGGCAATGCCTTCGATCAGCGTGACAATTTCGGCGATTTTTTTCGAGCTGGAGCGGATCTCCGCCATGGTGCTGAGCATATTGCCCAGCGACACCGCGCTGGCGTCTGAAAGTTCTGTCGCGTTACCGGCCAGACGATTGGCCTGGCGGGTATTGTCGGCCGTCTGACGCACGGTTTCGCTCAGTTCCGCCATACTGGCCGCCGTCTGTTCCAGCGAGGCGGCCTGCTGTTCCGTCCGCGAGGAGAGATCCTCGTTGCCGGCGGCGATTTGTGCCGACGCCGAACTGACGGCGTGAGAAGCGGTACTGACCTGCGCCAGCGCGCTGCCAACCCGGTCAAGCAGCTGGTTAAAGGCGCGGGCCATGTTGCCGACTTCGTCTTTTTTGCTGTCATCGGCGGTGACGCTCAGGTCAAGGCTGCTGCCAACGTGATCCATTACCTGCCCAATTGCTTTCAGGCTCTGACGAATGCGCATCAGGGTTAACGCGGTGAGCGTACCCAGTAACAGCAGTGTCAGCGTTACCCCGGCACTCAATCCCCAGAATGTGCGGTGATAGATCTCCTGGTTCACCACGCGCAAGCCGTCACCCAGCGACAAATTAAGCGCCATCTGCTGGCGATAATCATTTTTTAACTGACTGATGGCGCCGCCAATACCGCTTTCGGCTTCCAGCATGCCGAGCGTGACGTCATCCTGATGAGCATGTGAAGCAGCAAGAAACGCCGGCAACCGCGACTCCACCAGCCGCAGCGTCGCCAGGCCTTTAATGGTGATCTGCTTGTCTTCGTCGCTGGAGATATCATTGGCTAAATAATATTCTGCCAGCGTTTTAATATCGGCCAGGCGCTGGGCGATCTCTTTCTCGACCGGCGGCATGCGCGCATTGTCAGTCTGGCTTTGATGCTTATATAGCGACAGAGAGAGTTTATTGCTGCGATCGATCAGCTCGGATAAATCGCGAATAGAAGGAATTGCGTTAGCCTGTACGTATTCAAAACGGTCCTGAAAACCGCCCAGCAGTCGCACAGAAATAATACCCGTCACCACCAGTGAAGCTGAGAGCAAAATGAAAGCCAGGGTAAGTCTTTGAGTAATATTCATCATCTGTTTACCTGGAAAAAAGTTTAAAAGGAAGAACACAACAACTCAGCGTTAATCGGCATCACATCACAAAAGGTTATTTCAAAAAATATGAATAAATTAACTTCTCAGGATCATTAATTTTGAAGTAATTAAAAAACTTTCAAAATGCGTGGCGTATTATTTGGCGCTAATTACCTGCGCCTTACGGTGTGCTATCCACTCACGATACTGGGCCGGCGTCATCGCCATCACCTGATGGAAGGCTTTACGGAAGGCGGTGTCTTCGCTGTAGCCGCACTGCATGGCGGTCTGACGCACGCTGACGTCGGTGCTGGCCAGAATGGTACAGGCCAGTTCAATGCGGATGCGGGTAATAAACTCTTTTGGCGTCTCCTGCGACAGGGCTTTCATTCTGCGCTGCAGAGTACGCCCGGTAACGTTCAGCGCGGCAGCCAGTTGCGCGGCATTGATGGCTGGATTTTCCAGGCGGATGATCTCCTGCGCCCGCACCAGAAACGGCGTGCTGCTTTTCCCCGTACCCGGCGAGCCGGGAAGGTGGGTGTGCAGCACAGGGTTATCGGCCAGCGACATCTCCCGGGTAAGGTCCGCCACCGCCTTGCCGGCGCTTTTTTCAATGATATACAGGGCCAGCGATATCCACGAAAAACAGCCACCGCTGGTAATGACGCGATCGTCTTCCTCCAGCGTCTTGCCTTTCGCCAGTCGCGCCTGCGGATAGCGCGCCTGCAGCATATGGCTGACCCACCAGGTGGTGGTAAAGGAACGGTTATTCAGCAAACCCGCCTCGCCAAGGATCACGCCACCGGTGCCCGCAGCAGCAACCCAGACACCCTGCTGATAGAGTTTGTTAAACCAGCCGGCAGCCTGACGGATACTGTCGAGGTTGATCGGTTGCAGATCGGGACCCAGCAACATGCCGGGCGCAATCACCACATCAACCGCACCGGCCCCCTGAAACGAGCTGTCGATGTGAATCAGGCGGCCTTCCGTATCCCACACCGGGTCACCGTTGGCGCTGACAATCAGCGTTTCAAAAGCTTTATCGGGAAAGCGTGCGGCGTGCACGGAGGAAGAGGCAATCGCTTTGTTGGTTATCCAGAAAAGGTCGGTCATTCCGGCAACGGCGGACAGTACGCTGCCTTCCAGGGCGAGTATGGCGATACGCATATGGGTTTTCCTGTGTTCAGATTGTCGTGATTTGCGTGAAAAATGTGACATTTTCCGCCGCTGTAGCTTTATGGCCTCAATAGCGGACTCTTATTTTATCTGGCCCTGGCGGTTGTCATCGGAAAAGAAACCGGCAATACGCGGATATCAGACCAGCAGGGAAGCGGAAAGGGCGCGTGGATGAGGCGATGGGATCGGGCAAAGTCGCGGTGTGTGACAGACAACAGGGCGTGTAGCCAGCGCCACTTTCTTCGTGGCGCTGGTCCTGACGTTAGCTGAATCTTTCCGGGCGGAAGGTCGCCAGCATCGGGTGTTTAACGCCGGTGAGCATCTCCTGCGTCAGTATCTCACCGAGGATCAACGCCAGCGTGGCGCCGGAATGGGTGAAGACAACAAAACAGCCGGGAACCTGCTGCAGCTCACCGACCACCGGTTCGCCATCGCCGGGAATCGGCTTGAGACCGATTTTCCAGCTGCTGGCTTGCAGCGGCGCGCCGTCAGCGATCAGGTTACCCGCTTCCGCCATCAGCTGGTTAATGACTGCGGTATCAATGCTGTACTGCCCGTCGGCCTGCGCGACGATGTGCTCTTCATACCAGTCGTGATCGACGGCGATGGTGTTGCCGGGATTAGGCCGGACCGCCGCGCGCGGCGTATTCATTACCACCTGCAGCCGGTGATCGCCGGGCTGGCTGGTTACCAGCATAGAGACCGGAGAACCGTTGGGGATGTGCACGCCGAGCGGGGCAACCACTTCCGGCGTCCACGGGCCACACGCTACCAGTACGCGATCGGCCAGCAGCTCACCGCGTTTTTCGCTGCGAATGCCGCTGGCCCGGCCATCTTTGGTGATCACGCTGGCTTTACCGGCGTGCTCAACGATCTCTCCGCCCAGCGCGCGCAATGCCTGAACCAGATGCTCAACCAGGTGCGGCAGGCTGACCCAGCCTTCACCGGGGTTGGCAATCGCCACCTGACTCAGGCTGGCCGGATTCACCTGCGCATCGACATCACCGACCGTGGTGCGATTGATCAGCTTTGAGTCGTAGCCCTGCGCTTTTTCATAGTGATGGCGCGCTTTGGTGCCCGCGTCATCGTCAGCGGCCCAGTAAATCGCGCCATCGAAGCGCAGCCAGTCGAGCTGCGGATGGCGGGCAAACAGCGTGCGATAGCGGTCAATGCCCGCCATGCGCAGCGCATGGTAAGGCTGCGAACGCTCGCCCGCGGAGTTGAGCCAGGAGAGGGATCGGCCGGTGGCGCCGGAGCAGAGTGCCGCTTCCGTCACCAGCGTGACCTGCGCGCCCGCCTGCGCCAGCTGCCAGGCGGTTGAGACGCCGAGGATGCCGCCACCCAGCACGATGACGGTTTTTGCCACGGTTTTGTCAGACATCATTCATTCCTTCTGTTAAAAAAATGTTCGCCCTTCAGGCAATACGTACGCGATGCTGCCGATGGAGCTGCTCAATAAGCTGTAAAACGCCGAGCGCTTCACGCGCATCAACCGGCGGCGGCCCGCCATGTATCAGGGCGTTGGCTAACAGTTGATAGAAAGCGGGGTAGTGGCCACGTTCAATCGGCACCGTTGTGGTTGCCCCGACCGTGCCGGCCCGGGCAGAGTTTTCTGCCGGCGTGACGCCGTACTGGCTATCGCCGGGCGACATGCCAGCCGCCAGCTGCGGCTCCTGATTGTCCAGCCCCCAGTGGGTGAAAGCGCCTTTGCTGCCTAGCAGGTGAAAGCGCGGCGCATTCAGTGCCGCCTGGCCATTCATCCACAGCCGCGAGCGCACGCCGCAGTGGTGCAGCAATGAGACAAAACAGTCCTCGTCGCTGTCCGATTGCGGGCCGGAATGGCGCGCCAGCTCTGCCGTGGCGTGTTCTACCGGGCCAAAGAGCTGGATGGCCTGGTCAATCAGATGGCTGCCGAGATCCAGCAGCAAACCACCGCCCTGTGCCAGCGTGACGCTGTCACGCCAGTTGCCGAATCCCTGCGGTCGCCACCATTCGAAACGCGACTCAAAACTCCTTACGGTGCCGAAGGCTTCCTGGTGCACCAGGCGCTGTAATGTCAGAAAGTCACCGTCCCAGCGTCGGTTATGAAACACGGTGAGCAAGGTATTGGCCTGCTGCGCGGCAGCGATCATCATTTCTGCCGCCTGCACGTCTGGTGCGAACGGTTTATCCACCACCAGATGGATCGCGCGCTGGCTGGCCTGTACAGCCTGCTCCGCGTGTTGCGCCGGCGGCGTGGCCAGCACGATGAGATCGATGCCGATCTCGCCGCCATCAATGGCCTTAAGCAGCGCTGGCCAGTCCGGCAGCACGCGCGCCTGGGGGTAACGTTGCTGCGCCGCCGCTACGCGTTGGGCATCGCCGGTAACGATAACGTCGAGACGATAGTCGTCGTTATGGGCAATCAGCGGTGCATGAAACACGCTGCCGGCGACACCAAATCCCACCAGCGCCGTGCGGACTGGGCCGCTAACCTGAAGATGTGTCATTACAGCACCTCCGACAGAAAACGCTGCAGGCGCGCGGACTGCGGACGGTCAAAGATTTGTTCCGGCGTGCCGGCTTCCACGATTTCGCCTTCATCCATAAACACTACCTGGTCGGCCACGCGCCGGGCAAAGCCCATCTCATGAGTCACGACCACCATGGTCATGCCGCGCTGGCATAGATCGGCCATTAGCGTCAGAACGCCTTTCACCAGCTCAGGATCGAGTGCCGAGGTGGCTTCATCGAACAGCATCACTTCCGGCTCCATTGCCAGCGCGCGCGCTATTGCCACGCGCTGCTGCTGGCCACCGGAGAGATCGCGCGGCCGGTGATCGGCTCGCTGAGCAAGTCCCACTTCAGCCAGCCGCTGACGGGCAATCTCCAGCGCTTCGGCTTTCGGGCGGCCTTTCACTTTCCACGGTGCCAGCGCCACGTTTTCCAGCGCGCTGTGATCGGGAAACAGGTTGAAATGCTGAAATACCATGCCAATTCTCAGCCGCAGCGCATCGGGCTTGTCCTTGAGCACAGAACGCCCGGCCAGTAAGACATCGCCGTTCTTCGGCTCATGCAGGCGATTGATGCCGCGCAGTAAGGTGGATTTTCCCGATCCCGAGGGACCGATGATGCAGGTGGTGGTGCCCGGTTCGATGCTCAGCGACACGTTGCGCAGCACCTCAATCGGGCCGTACGCCAGCGTCAGATTGCGCAGCTCGAGGCTGGCGCCGTGAAATGCAGATGGCATGGCCATATTAATGTCCTCGCTCGCTGGTAAGTGAGACCGCCGGAACCACGTTGCGCTTTTGCTGCACTTCATCGAGCTCCTTCAGGCCGCTTTGTGGCGCGGTGGCGCGGCGACGTCCGGTACGGTAGCGGACGTCGATGTAGTTCACGGCGTGGGTGAGCGGCACGGTGATCACCAGATAGAACAGCCCGGCCAGCATCAGGGGTGACAGGTTGCCGCTTAGCACGGCGGCATCCTGGCCGACGCGGAACAGCTCACGCTGACCGGTCATCAGGCCCAGCAGATAAACCAGCGACGAGTCTTTGATGATGGCGATGAACTGATTGACTATCGCAGGCAACACGCGGCGGATGCCCTGCGGAATGATCACCAGGCGCATCGCCCGGCCATAGCTCATTCCCAGCGCCCGGCAGGCTTCCATCTGCCCCTGTTCCACGCTCTGGATACCGGAGCGGAAAATCTCGCCCATGTAAGCGCTGGCAATCAGGCTCAGGGCAAAAATGCCGAGCGGATACGGCGTCGGACCAAATAGCTGATAGCTGAAACGCGCCAGGCCCTGACCAATCAACAGAATGGTGAGGATGGAAGGCAAGCCGCGAAACAGATCGGTATACAGCCGCGCGGGCACGCGCAGCCAGCGCGAGGGCGAGATGCCCATCAGCGCCAGTATCAGGCCGAATAACGTGCCCAGCACGGTGGCCGCCACGGAGATAATGATGGTGTTCACCAGTCCGGTTGCCAGCAGTTGTGGCAGGACGTCCATCATCGATGGAATATCAAAAAACGTACGGGAAAGAATAGTGATCAGATCCATAGCCGATTCTCGGTTGCGGGTGACGGACATGCGCCGTCACCGGATGCAGTCTCACGCATAACGATGCGCAGGGTTATTGGCCGCCGGGCAGATACTGTTGCGGCATTGGCGAACCCGGGAACCACTTCTGGTACAGCTGTTTCCAGGTCCCATCCTGCATCGCCGCTTTGATGGCTTTATCCAGCGCTGCTTTGAACTCGGGCTTGCCTTTGGCGATGGCGACACCCGCAGGCGCGTCAAATGAAGGGATGTTCGCCGCCGTGACCAGCTTAAAGCGGGTGGCATAATCTTTGGCGGCTTCGTAGTCGAGGAACATGGCATCGAGCGTGCCGTTATTCAGCGCGGACACCGCTGCGTTGTTATCGGGGAAACGCACCAGATCGGTCTGTTTGAAGTGCTGCAGCGCATAGTTCTCCTGCAGCGTGCCCTGAATCACCCCCAGCCGTTTATGCGCCAGGGTTTCAACGTTTTTCACCCCGGAATCGCTGCGGGTCAGCACCGTCAGATAGCCCGCAAGATAGCCGGTGGAGAAATCGACGGTTTTTTCGCGCAGCGGGGTGATGCCAATCGCGGCGACGCCGGCATCATACTGGCCATTTGCCACCGCCGGCAAAATGGCGGAGAAGTCCTGACCGATAAAATCCACCTGATCGATGCCCATGCGATGCGCCACATTTTTGAAGAATTCGACGTCAAAGCCGGTGAAGTTGCCGTTTTTATCGGTGAAGGTGTAGGGCTTCGCGTCGCCGAGGCTGGCAACGCGGAGATGACCGGGTTCGATCAAACCCCAGGGATTACTGTCGCTGGCGGCGTGGGCGCTCCAGCTGGCGGAAACCAGCATTGCCGTGCCGAACAGGGCGGCGGTCAGGTGATTGAAACGTTTGTGCGATGTCATAAGGCTCTTCCGTCTGTGCAGGTGAAACTTCAGAGTTCGCCAAGCCGGTTTATTGTTATTGAGACCGGTCTCAACGCGGGGCAAAATGAAACCGGCTCTGGTTGTGAGACCGGTCTCATTCGGATATACTGATATTAAGCACACGCTATCAGCAGCGTCAATTATGTTGTTATCAACTTGTGATTCGAAATAATTATGACCAATGAAAATGCTCGTTCACGCGGTCCGACCGTCGCCGACGTCGCCCGCGCCGCCAATGTTTCAAAAGCTCAGGCGGCACGCGCGCTGGGCGGGTATGGTTCCGTCAGTGAAGACGTGCAGATGCGGGTGAATCAGGCTGCTGAAGCGCTGGGATACCGACCGAACGAGCTGGCGCGCAGCATGAACACCGGCCGCTCCAATACTATCGGGGTGATTGTCGGCGACATTGAAAACCCGCACTTTGGCCTCGCGCTGCGCGGCATGGCCGACGTCGCGCGCCAGGCGGGTTTTCACCTGCTGCTGAGTAACAGCGATGAAACGCTGGACGAGGAACGGGAAGCCGTGCGCGTGATGCTGGATAAGCGCGTCGATGGCATCATCGTCGCGCCATGCAGCTCATTGTTTGAGGATAATGAACATCTGCGCCAGGTGCTGGCAGAAGGGCGTTCATTAATGATGTTCGACCGGGCAGTGCAGGGGATGGAAGTGGAGACCATCCAGGCGAACTTTGTCGCAGTGGCCAAACAGGCGACGGAGCTATTACTGGCGGCCGGGCATCAGCGTATTGCTTATCTCTCCAGCATGCGCAGCGCTGCACCGTATTCGCCGGCAATCACGCTGGGCCCCACGCCGGTGGCGCAACGTGTTAGTGGAATGATTGATGCCTACCGGGCCGCAGGTAAGGAACTGGATCCAGCGCTGATTCGGCTTAATGCACTAAGCGAAGCCATCATTGAGCAGATCCTGACTGAACTGCTGGCGCTCGCCGAACCACCCAGCGCGCTGATTGCCTCCGATAACCTGATTGCGATGGGCATCCTGCGCGGTCTGGCCAAACGCGGCCTGCGCGTACCCGAAGATATCTCTTTTGTGATGTACGACGATTTTCCCTGGACCGAGCTGATGTCACCGCCGCTGACCGTGGTCGCCCAGCCGGTGTATGAAATGGGGCGCGAAGCCGCGCGCCGGTTGATTTGCCATATCCGCCAGCAATCCCCCGGCGCCTTACCCGCGTTTGACAGCTGGATGGTGGTGCGCGGCTCGGTGGGGGAAAATCCGTCGGCCCGGTGATACAATGTGCGGCAGCGGGTTTGTGGAATTTCTCCCTGCTTTTTTTGGTCGCCATGAATGGCGCCCCTTATATCCCGATCATTCTCCTCCGGGTATGATGATCCCCGACTGATCATCGGGAAGTTGCTGGTGAGATGGGGGCGCCCCCTGGGCATAAAGCCTGCTTCGTAGAT